>CAVRZB010000003.1:0-850978 GCA_963725515.1 uncultured Solirubrobacteraceae bacterium
CGACCTCGGCCGGCTCGGCATCTCAAACGGCATCTGGGACAAGGAGGGACCGCTCAGCGCCAGCGAGCGAGAGCGCATCCGCCTTCAGCCGTACATGACCGAGCGCATCCTCTCGTCCTCGCCTACGCTCTCCGCGCTTGCCCCGCTGGCCTCGGCGCACCAGGAGCGCATCGACGGCAGTGGCTACCCGCGGGGGCTGCGCGGCGACGCGCTCTCGCCCGCCGCGAAGATCCTCGCCGCCGCCGATGTCTACCGCGCGCTGACCGAGCCGCGCGCCTACCGCGCCGCACGCCCGGCCGCCGAGGCCGGCGCGCAACTGCGCGCCGAGGTGCGCGCCGGCAAGATCGACGCCGCCGCGGCCGACGCCGTCCTGCAGGCCGCCGGCCACAAGGTCACGCGACGGCCGGCGCAGGCCGCCGGCCTGACCGCACGTGAGATCGAGGTCCTCAAGCTCGTCGCCCGCGGCCACAAGACCAAGCAGATCGCCGAGGACCTGGTGATCTCGCAGAAAGACGGTCGGCCACCACATCAGCAGCATCTACATGAAGATCGGCGCGTCCAGCCGGGTCGGCGCGAGCCTGTTCGCCACGGAGCACGGGCTGCTCGGGCCCAGCGACCGCTGACGAATGCCGACGGCGGGCACCCCCGGGCGTCAGCGACGCCGACCGCCAAGTGCTACGCGACGACCGGCACGGTGCGCGCCACGGTGTCGGCGTGGACCGCGATGCACGAGCGGTGCTCCTCGGTGGGATCCTAAGGGCATCAGCGCTCATCAAACTACAGAAAGCCGCTCGATAGAGCGGCTTTCTGGGAGGTGGAGCTGGCCGGGGGACTCGAACCGGCGACCTCCTGGGTGCGAGGTGTCGCGTGGGAGCGGGCGACCGGGCCGCAGCGTGATTGCGTGGCCGGGACGCGCAGCCGAGGTCGTCGTGGATGAGCTGACGGAAGATCATCGACCTCTCCGCGGTTGCTTGGAGCTCGTGGGCAGCCCGGCTCGCGTCCACGCGGTGATGCCGCCCTTGACGTTGGCGGCGTCAAGCCCGGCCTTCGTGGCGGAGCGGGTGGCGATCGCGCTGCGGCTGCCCGGACCGGCACAGGAACGGCGACGGGGCGGTCGCGGTCGAGCTCGCCGAGCTTGGCGGGGAGCTGTCCGAGCGGGATATGCCGCGCGCCCTTGACGCGGGCTTCGCTCAGCTCGGAGGGTTCGCGGACGTCGATCAGCTGAAGCTCGCCGCGGGCCAGTGCGGCCGCGGCGTCGCTTGGAGTGAGCGACTTCGAGCGAGAGAACAGCATCAAGCCTCCAGACCGGTCAGTGCTCGTCGCGAGCACGGTGGTTGAGGGTGAGAGCTCCGGCCTGGGCGCGAAACGCGCCCAAGCCGGAGTGAACGTCGTTGCCTGGCGCCGGTCGCTCATGCGTGTCCGAAGGAGACCTCGGGGAGCACGCGGCGCGCCCAGCGCGGGAGGTACCACGCCCACTTGCCCATCAGCCGCAGCAGCACCGGCAGCAGCAGCAGCCGGACCAGCGCCGCGTCGAGGAGCACGGCGACGCCGAGGATGATTCCCATCTCCTTGGGCGGCAGCGGCCCGGAGAGCGCGAAGGTGAGGAACACGGCGACCATCACCGCGCCGGCGGCGAAGATCACGCGGCCGGAGTGCGCGAGCCCGCCGACCATCGCTTCCTTGGGGTCGTGGGTGCGGTCCCAGTGCTCCTTGGCGCTGGAGAGCAGGAACACGGTGTAGTCCATCGAGATCGCGAAGATCATCGCGAAGAAGAACACCGGCCCCCACGCGTCGAGGAACCCCTGCGGCTGGAAGCCCAGCAGCGAGTGCAGGTCGCCGTTCTGGAAGACGAGCTTCGCGACGCCGAACGCGGCGCCGGTCGCGAGCAGGTTGGTGAGCACGCCGACGGCGGCGAGCAGCGGCGCCTGCAGTGCGATCAGCAGCAGCAGGAACCCGAGCTCCGAGCACGACGCCGATCACGAGCGGGGTCTTGGCCGACAGCGCGTTCTGGAGGTCGTGGTTCTCGGCGACCGCGCCACCGATCAACGATCCCGACGGGAGCGCTGCGCGGAGGCGGTCGATCGTCTGGCCGACGGCCGGGTTGGACGGGTCCTGCTTGGGGATCGCCGTGATCAGCGCGTAGCCGCCGCTGGTCTGCGCCGGCATCACCGCCGCGACGCCCGGATCGCTGCTGGGCGATCTGGACGGCCTGCGTGGCCGCGTTCGGCGGACGCGACGATCTGCAGCGGGCCGGTGGAGCCGGGTCCCATCGCGGCCTGCACCTGCTGGTAGCCGATCCGTGAGCTGTCGGAGGTCGGGACGACCTTGATCGACGGCATCGCGGTCTTCAGCTGCGTGACCGGGATCGCCAGCGCGACGAGGATCGCGAGCGCGATCGCGCCGTAGGCGAGCGGCCGCTTCCACAGCCGCTCGCCCCACGCGGCGAACCTGGCCGAGCGGTGCTCGCCGGAGTGCGCCCACGGCAGCGAGAGCTTGTCGACCCTCGGGCCGAGCTTCGCGAGCACGGCCGGCAGCAGCGTCAGCGTCGCGGCGAGCACGAAGATGACCGCGAGCATGATCCCGAGGCTCATCGACCGGAACGCGGGGCTCGGGACGAGCATCACCGCCGAGAGCGAGATCAGCACGGTGACGCCGCTGAACAGGACGGCCTTGCCGGCGGTGTCCATCGTCACCGCGGTGGCCTCCTCGGCCGAGAGCTTGTGAGCCGAAGAACGCGCCGCGGAAGCGGTGCACGATGAACAGGGCGTAGTCGATCCCGAGCGCGAGCGCGAACATCAGCGCGAAGTTCATCGCCCAGATCGAGACCGGCATGAGCTTCGTCGCCAGGTACAGCGATCCGGCCGCGGCCATCAGCCCGACCATCGTCAGCATCAACGGCAGACCGGCCGCGACGAGCGACCCGAACGCGAGCAGCAGGATCAGCAGCGTCACCGGCCACGAGATCACCTCGGACTTCAGCATCGCCGAGCGGTTCGCGGCGTTGAAGTCAGACCACATCGCCGAGGCGCCGGTCAGATGCACCTGCACGCCGGCGGCGGACAGCGCGGAGAGCTTGCCCTTCAGGCGGTCCGCCGCGACGACCATCGCGTTGGAATCGCGCGCGGCGCCGGCCTGCACGATCGCGGTGTGCCCGTCGCGGGAGATCGACACGCCCGCGGCCGGCGGGATCACGGTGCTGACCGCGCGCGTCGGCGCGCAGCGTCCGCTCGACGTTCGCGACAGCGGCCTGGAACGACGGGTTGCTGACGGTCTTGGTCGGCGAGTAGAGGACGGTCATCAGCCCGTAGCTGGACAGGCCCTTGAAGTTCTTGTCGATCAACTGTCGCGCCTGGACCGACTGCGAGCCGGTGGTCTCCCACCCGGCGCCCGAGAGCGCGGTCTCGACGCGCGGGGCGAAGAACCCGAGCACGACCGCGATCAGCAGCCAGGCGATCAGAACGACCCGGAAGTGGGTCGCGGTGTAGTGGCCGAGACGGCCGATCGGACCGACCTTCACAGCAGTGCCGATCCGGACCGGCTGCGTCCGACGGCGGCGTCTTCGTGTCGAGTACGGCCATCAGACCGTCACCTCCTCACGAGCCGTGCGGCGCGGACGCGTGCTCGCGGTTGTCAGTGGGGTTGGGGTAGATCGCCGAGCGCAGCCGGCAGGTGCGGCGCAGCACGATCGACGCCGGACAGGCGCCGAACAGGACGTAGAGCCACTGGTTCACGCCGACGAGGACCGCCAGCAGCAGGAACCATTTCGAGACGAACGCGCCGAGCGCCGCCGCGACCAGGGTCATCGTGCCGGCGAGCGCGAACAGCACGCGCTCCAGCGGCCAGCGCGACGGGGATTGGGATTGGCTGTTCATCGGGCTGCTCCTTCCTGGAGCACGGTCTCGGGTTCGGGTGTCGGTGCGAGCTGGTCAAGCGCGCCGACCAGCTGCTCGGCGCCGACGACGCCGGGTAGGCGCCGATCGACCTCGCCGTCGCTGATCACGACGAGCGTCGGGATCGAGCGGATCTGGAAGGCGCTCGCGACGGTCGGCTGCTCGTCGACGTTGACCTTCGCGAAGCGATAATCGGGCCGCAGTTGCGCGGCGCGTTCGAACTGCGGCGCCATCGTGCGGCACGGTCCGCACCACGGCGCCCAGAAGTCGATCACGAGGATTCCGGGCTGCCGGAGCGCGTCGGTGATGCGTGTGTTGGGTGAGGGTTTCGATGTTGCTCATGGTTTCTGCTTGCGGTTTGGGGATCTAGAGGGCGAGGACGCCGCGTTTGCGGCTGCCGATGAAGACGTGCTCGAAGGCGACCTTCGCCCAGTGCGCCTGGGGTCCGGCCATCACGTGGGCGTGCTTGTCGCTGCGCCGTTGGTGGCGAGCACGTGGCTGGCTTTGAAGATCACGCCGTTGTTGCCGGCGTCGAGGATGCACATCGCGTCGAGGTCGCCGATCGGGAGCAGGTGCCGGTCTGTTCCGTCGAGGTCGGCGGCGATGTTGTGCGCGGCGACCTTGGCCATCGTCTCGGTCATCTGGCCGGTCTTCGGAACCCCGGCGGGACCGGCGTCGGCTCCGGCGGGGCGATCGCGATCGCGACGCCGGCGGCGAAGATGTCGGGGAACTGGGTATGGCGGAACTGCTCGTCGACGGGGATGAACCCCATCGGGTTGCCGAGCCCCTCGGTGCTGCGAACGGCGTCGACGCCGGTGAACGGCGGGACGATCATCGAGTAGGCGGCCGGGAGGACGGTGCCGTCGTCGAGCTCGATCTCGCCGTCGCGGGCTTCCTTGATCACGGTGTTCGGCCGACCGTCGATCCCGAGCTGGTCGAAGAAGCGGTTGATCATCTGCTGGGAGTTGCCGACGCCACCGAGCCCGAAGTGACCGAGGAACGGTTCGGCGGTGATGAACGTGACCGGCGCGACGTCCTGCAGGCCGGCCTTCTTGATCTGGTGGTGCGCGTTGAACATGAACTCGTAGGAGGCGCCGAAGCACGAGCCGCCCTGGGCGGTGCCGATCACGACCGGACCGGGGTTCTGCAGGAACCGCTCCCACTCATCGCGGGCGAGGAGGGCGTGCTCGAGGTTGCAGACCGATTGCGTGTGCCCGTCGTGCGGTCCGAGGCCGGGGACCTTCTCGAACGCGAGCCGCGGACCGGTGCCGATGAACAGCCGGTCATAGGCGAGCTCCTCGCCGGAGCTCGTCGTCACCGTATGCGCGGTCGGGGTCGATCTTCTCGGCCGCCTCGTTGATGAACCGGATCCCCTTGCGGGCATACACGGGCGCGAGCGGGAAGGTCACGTCCTTCGCCTGGCGGCCGCCGAACGGCAGCCAGATCAGCGACGGGATGAACGTGAAATCCGGGCGCGGATCGAGCACGACGATCTCGTGGCGATCGCCCACCTTCTTCTTGCAGCTCGAACGCCGCGGTCAACCCCGCGAAGCTCGATCCGATGATCACGACACGCTTGCGCTCAGAACTGGACATGACTCTCTCCTTGCCCTACGCCGCCATGCGTCGCCGGATCGCGGTCGGGCGGTCGGTCGAGCTGCGTCGTAAGGGGGTTTCGATCAGGACTGTGCATCTACACAACTGTACGTTTGTGAATGAGCAGCGATAGCGCGTCTCGCGCTCGGTGTCAACTCCACGCCGGTGTAGTTGTGGATGGTCCATCGGTTCGCCTCGCTCGGCGACGCTGCCAAGGCGGTGGGGCGCGGCGCCGATGTCGTGCCGGCGCGGGCTGTTCAGCTCGCGAGCTCGGCGAGGGGGAGGCCGAGCGTCACCCAGTCGTGGATCCCGCCGCGGTAATACAGCAGCCGCTCGGCCGGCCACCCGGCCGCAAGCAGCGCCTCGATCGCCTGCGCGGTCGCGGTGCACTGCGGGTCCGTTGCAGAACACGACCGTCGGCTCGACGGGATCGAGCTCCGCGATCCGCTCGGCAATCTCGCCGTGCGGGATGTTGACCGCCCCGGGAATCGTGCCCCGCTCGACGTACTCGGGTAGCCGGCAGTCGAGGATCGGCCGCCCGGCGCGCAGGTGCTCGATCACCTCGAGCTCCCCGACCGTCCGGACACCGGGAGCGAGGCTGATCGGCTGGATCACGCCCCAGGTCGCGTCAACGGCGAACGATCCCCGGCTCGCCGTCGACCGCGCGCGGGACGCGCTCGGGATGGGCGCGTCGTGCAAGCCGAGGGAGTTCCGCGATCATCCCACCACCGTACCATCTACACAACTGTGTGCTTGTGGTAGGATTGAGCGATGCCAGACCAGCCATCATTCCAGCACCCGCTCGCGGATCCGCTCGTGGACCTGATCGCGCAGCGCTTCCGGGTGCTCGCCGAGCCGATGCGGATCAAGCTCCTCGACCGGCTGCGCGACGGCGACGCCACCGTCGGCGAGCTCCAAGCGGCGCTCGGCGCCAGCCAGCAGAACATCTCAAAGCACCTCGGGATCCTGCACAACGCCGGCATGGTCACCCGCACCAAGGACGGCAACCACGCCCGCTACTCGATCGCGGACGAAGGCGTGTTCGAGCTCTGCGAACAGGTCTGCGGCGGCGTACGCCGGCAGCTCGACGAGCTCGACGCGCTGCTTCAGCGCGCCCCTGGGCAATAGGTCGCCGACGACGTGAGATCCGTCCGGCGCATCCGCAGCATCGCACCCGAGCGGGCCTGGGAACAGGTCGCGCGCGGCGAAGCTCAGCTGCTTGATCTGCGGACCGAGCTCGAACGGCGCCGCTACGGATGGCCGCCCGGCGTGCGGCGGGTCTCGTTGACCCGGCACATCGCCTGGCCCGGTGCGGCGAACACGATCTACCTCTGCCAGCACGCAAACCGCTCGAAGCTCACCGCGTGGCGCGGCGCGGCCGAGGTTGCCGGCGGCTGGCCCGCCTGGCAGGCCGCCGGCCTGCCGATCGAGCGCCCCGCCGCCCGTTGACAGGGCCGCTGCCTCAAGACGAGTTCGACTGGATCTTCAGCAGAGTTCCGCGTCTGACCGTCGAGGTCGTGATCGCCTCCAGCGATCGTGGGGTCCTGCTGGCGCTCCGAGACTTCGGCCCGTGCAAGGGGCTCTGGCATCTCCCCGGCGGGACCGTGCGATTCGGCGAGCCGGTCACCGAGGCGGTGAGGCGCGTCGCGCGGGACGAGCTCGGGCTTGACCGTGAGCGTCGGGGAGCTGCTCGGCTACATCGAATACCCCAGCCACTACAACAACGGGCTCGATTCACCGGTCGGCCTGGCGTTCCGCGCGCACCCACGCGATCGCCGAGATGCCTCGACGAGCGCGATCTGCGATCCGAATGCGCGTGGTTCACGACCCTGCCCGAGAACATGCACGACGAGCAGAGAGAGTTCCTCGCCCGGCATCTCGGCATCGTCGCGAGAAGGCAGGTGCCCAGCGGTGAGCGCCCGGCGTAGTCTCAGGCCTCATCGCGACTGTGGGTTTGCACGGATGAGCAGACGGTGGTGACCAGCGACGATCGTTTGGCATGCGCCATCGCATCGTCATCCTCGGCGGCGGCACCGGCGGCACGCTGACCGCGAACCGCCTGCGCCGGATCTACGGCGACTGCGCCGAGATCACGGTGATCGACCGTGACGACCGCCACGTCTATCAGCCGGGCCTGCTGTTCGTCCCGTTCGGCCTGGCCGAGCCCGGCGAGATCGTCCGGCCGCGTCACGCGCAGCTGCACGACGGCATCGAGTTCCGGGTCGCCGAGGTCGACCGGGTCGAGACGGCCGACAACGTCGTGCACCTCGCCGACGGCGAGACGATCGGCTACGACGTGCTCGTCGTCGCCACCGGCGCGGCGCTGCTGCCCGAGGAGACCGAGGGCCTCGACCGGTCCGGGCTGGGAGGAGACGGTCTTCACCTTCTACACGCTCGAGGGCGCGACCGCTCTGCGCGACGCTCTGCGGCACCTTCGACCGTGGCCGGCTCGTCGTGAACATGATCGACATGCCGATCAAGTGCCCGGTCGCGCCGCTGGAGTTCTGCTTCCTGGCCGACTGGTACCTGCGCGAGCGCGGTGTCCGCGACGACGTCGAGCTCGTCTACGCCACGCCGCTCGACGGCGCGTTCACCAAGCCGATCGCGTCCGACCGGCTCGCCGGCCTGCTCGCAGAGAAGGGCGTCGATCCTCGAGACCGAGTTCGCGACCGGCCAGGTCGACGGCGAGAGCGGGCGGCTGGTCAGCTGGGACGAGCGCGAGATCCCGTTCGACCTGCTCGTGACGATCCCGTTGCACGGCGGCGCCGCGTTCGTCGCGCGCTCGCCGGGCCTCGGCGACGAGCTCGGGTTCGTGACCACCGACAACGCGACTCTGCAGTCCAAGCGGCGCCCCGAACGTGTTCGCGATCGGTGACGCGACGAACGTCCCCACCTCCAAGGCCGGGTCCGTGACGCACTTCGAGGCCGAGACGCTGATCGAGAACATCGGTCGCTTCCTGGACGGCCGGGAGCTCACCGGATCGTTCGACGGCCACGCCAACTGCTTCATCGAGACCGGCTTTCACAAGGCGCTGCTGATCGACTTCAACTACGACGTCGAGCCGCTGCCCGGCCGGTTCCCCGAGCCGCACGTCGGACCGCTGCCGCTGCTGAAGGAGTCGCGGCTCAACCACCTCGCCAAGCTCGCGTTCCAGTCGATCTACTGGCACGTGCTGCTGCCCGGCCGTGACATGCCCGGGCATCAGCTCACAGCTTCAGCTGGCCGGGAAAGACACCGATCTCGATCGCCGAACAAGGAGCACCACGATGACACCCTCAACCCTCACCGGCGTGCCGGTGGAGCGCGATGCCGAGGGATTCTTCGCCGACCCCGAGCAGTGGACCGAGGAGATGGCCGACGACATCGCCCGCGAGAACGGCATCGACGAGCTGACCGATCGCCACTGGATCGTGATCCGGTTCATGCGCAACGCCTACCTGGAGAACGGTTCGGCCCCGTCGATCCGCACCCTCGGCAAGGTGTCCGGCGTGCCGATCAAGGAGCTCTACCAACTGTTCCCCAAAGGCCCCGCGAAGCTCGCCGCCAAGATCGCCGGGATCCCCAAGCCCCGCGGCTGCATCTAGAAAGCGAGACGACGATGACCGATCTACTCGAACACACCGAGTCCGCCAGCAGTCCGAAGCCTGCAGACGATCGAGAAGGTCTCGATCATCATCTCCAAGGGATCGCTCGAGGGGATCTACCCCGGTCTGATCATGGCCAACGGCGCCCGCATGGAAGGGATCGACGCCAACCTGTTCTTCACGTTCTTCGGGATGGACGCGATCAACAAGGCCAAGCACGAGCACGTCAAGGTCGCCACCGTCGGCAACCCCGGCCTGCACCTCGCCACCTGGGCCGGCGGTTTCCCCGGCATGTCGTCATTCGTCACGCACAAGCTCGCGGCGCGAGATGGAGAAGCTCGACATCCCTCCGATCCCCGAGTTCATCGAGATGATCGCCGACTCCGGCGCCGGCCTCTACGCCTGCAAAGCGTCCGTCGACCTGTTCGGCCTCGACCAAGGACGACTTCATCCCCCAGGTGCAGGACATCATCACCGTCGGCGAGTTCTACGGCCTCGCCGCCGGCGGCCAGATCATCTTCACATAGACCGATGAGCGCCGCCTGCAGCGGGCCTCATCCAGGTGAGGCGCCGGATCACACGCCGCTCGTCGCGGATCCGAGCAATCCGACAGGACATCAGCGGGCACGTGTACCTCCACTAGACCGGCCGGTCTCTTAATGCTGCGGACGACGAGCGGCTCGCGGCCGTCGTTGCGAAACGGGATGTAGAGCGCACGACCGAGCCGAGCGGGAACCGGCCGGGGACCGTGAGCGTCTTCTTGGGCAGCACGAGCCGTGGTCCGGCCACGGTCCGGCTGGGCGCTGGGAGGGTTCCGACCTCGCCCGCGATGCTCACCAGCGCGGCGGCCCGATGCGGCGCCTTGGACGCGCCTGAGGCGCACCCGACCAGCATGGGCACGAGCACCAGCGGCAGCAACAAGGTGTGGCGCACCCACGCCGAGCTTACGCGACCCGGTGTTGGGCGTTGCTTGCGTCTGGCGCGGCCGCGGCGACGCGCTCGCCCCGAGCGACGGCTACTGGGGGCCCCTGGCCTTGCCAATCGTGTGTTCCAGGCAGGTCTGCAACTCCGTGGTATCGAACCGGGCGCCTGGCTTGGGCTCCAGCTTGAGCGTGATCGCCCTGTCGCCGTGCTCGACCTGCATTGACGCCAGCTTGTCGTACTGGTCTGTCGGGCACGTGCAGCGACCACCGCGACACTCGTCGAAGGCCTCAAGCAGCTCGCGCTCCTGGCGCTCCCCATCGACCCCGGAGACCTCGATGGACACCCTTGCCGCATCTTCGTGCAACTCGTACTTGGCCATGGCACCGATGCTAGGAGCGTCCGGGCGCGGCGCCATCGTGGGTTTCCCACATACCCCCGCGTGAGGCCCCTGACATACCGCCGTCTTGGATGACCAGCGGCGGCGACGGCGAGCACCGGCCACGCGTAGCCGCACTGCTGCATTCGAGGCACAGGCGTACATCGGCCCGCCGCTGGTCCGACCATCCCTCTCGTCCTCCGGCCGGCGCGCAGCGAGCGAGCGCTTGGGCGACGTCTGGGTCGCCACGCTGGCTGGCAACGGGACCATCGCTCCGCCACGAACACGATCGCCGGCCGACGACGTTGCGGACGACCGCATCGGGCGTCGTACGGGGCGTCGGCCGGCGCCGGCACCGTTACGATCGTCCCGGGCGCCGGGGGGCGGGGACCGCAGCGCCCTGCACCCCCGCGCAATCCGGGTCTCCGGAGAGATCAGTTGCGAGTCCCGCGGCAGATCAAGAGCGGGTCTTTGTGCGAGCGACCGTGCACGTGAATGCTGCACCTACCCCCAGGCTGCACGTCTGGGTCAGGATTTGGTGGCGACGCCTTCGAACATGTAGCCGAACGGTCTGGGACCATTCGCGTAGTAGTTCTCAAGTCGCGTGATCTCGAGTCCTGAGTTGAGCACCAGTTGGTCTATGGGCCGGTTGAGGTGGCAGCCTCCTGCCACCCGCCGCTGGATCGGGTCAGCCGGTCCTGCCAGCCCGCGACGTTGCGGTCGGGCGAGCGGCCGTGCTCCACGAAGTGGAACGAGCCACCGGGACGCAGCACGCGGCGGATCTCGCTGAGAGCGCGATCGACGTCGGGGATGCTGCACAGCGTCCAGGTCGTGAGCACGTGGTCGATGCTGCCCGACGCTAGAGATAGGTCTTGCCCGTCAAGGTCGACGTACTCCACCGGCACGCTGCTCGCCGCAACCCGCTTGGCTGCAAGCTTGCGCCCGATGGTCGCCGGGTCAACCGCTCGGACTTGCGTGACGGCGGGCGGATAGTGGGGGACGTTCAGACCGGAGCCGAATCCGACCTCGAGCACGTCGCCTTCAAGCGACGCGACGACGCGAGCACGGATGGGCGTGAGCTCGCGGCGGCGCATGACCAGGTCAGTGAAGCGAGGAACGACCTGATTCTCATAGACCCCCACCTCGCCAGTATCGTCGCTTTCGACGGTCAGCACCGACCCATGAGCCTTCTCTTCGGGCGCGCCAGACCACGCGTTGCCAGCCGGGTGCTGTGAGCGCGAGGCCAGTCTGCGGTGCTTCACGATCGACAGCGCGCCCGCGGCGACGCTAGCGTGTCCGGGGTGAGCTCGCAGGCTCCTTCGTTGGCGAACATCCGCCCCGACCGCACGACCCGCTCGAGGCTCGTCCGTCGTGCGCGGATGCTTTCGATGCTGAGTATCGGATGGATGACTGTGGAGGCAGGGGTGGCGCTTGTCACTGCGGTGGTCGCGGGATCGGTCGCGCTGCTGGGGTTCGGTCTCGACTCGCTGATCGAGCTGACCTCCGCGAGCACCATCCTGTGGCTCTACACGGGCAGCCGTGCCGGCTCCGAGGCACCCGAGCGCCGCGCGCAGCAGCTCATCGCTGTCTGTTTCGCGTCGCTCGCGCTGTACTTGACTTTCGACGCGATCGACACGCTCGTGGGCGGGACTCACCCCGACGTGAGCTGGCTCGGGGTCGCGGTGACGGCCGGGGCGATCGTGTTCATGCCGTTGCTTGCCCGGGCGAAAGGCGGCGTCGCTCGACAGCTTGGCTCGGCGGCGACTGCCGGAGACGCGGCGCAGTCGTGGTTGTGCGCGATCAGCGCCGCCGCGGTACTGGTCAGCATCCTTGCCAACGCTTCTGTTGGCTGGTGGTGGCTTGACCCGATCGCCGGGCTGGGGATCGCCGTCGTTGCGCTGCGCGAGGGCCGTCAGGCGTGGGCTGGGGAGGTCTGCGCCGACTGCACACCGATCGGGTTCGAGCCGGCCGGGGGCTGCAGCGAGGACGGCTGTTGCTAGGGCTCCCGCCGGGCGTCTGAATACCACGAGCGGGCCACATACCCGAGGTGGCACGGATGCAGGACTCGACCAAAGGATCCGCAGAGCCCGGATCTCGTCACCGCCGGGCTTCGGCGCCAGCGCCGGGACATTGATTGCCTAGGGCTCGCCGGGCTCTTTCCTGCAGTCCGCGCATCTCAGGTCTGGCTGCCACAAAGGGCGGAGACCTGCTCCTGAGATTTGCGCACTCCGCAACGCTCGGGCGGCGCCGGATCGCGCCGGCCCCGCTTTCATGAGGACACGATACTCCGGACCAGTCGTTGCGACTACAGACGGGCCGACGACGCCGTCGGACTCGCTGGTGGCGAGGAACACGTCTCTCTCGAGGCCCAGCGCGGGAGACTGAGTAAAGTGCGATGCAGGGCAAACTCGAGGTACTCGCAGGGCATCCAAAGTCGCGAGAGCGGGTCTCGGCCGCCGGCGATGTCATCGCTCTGCAGACCGCGCAATGAGCGCTGGCTAGCGGTCGCTGATGACTGCCTCGGTGAGACGGAAGCGGGGCTCGCTTCCGACGGTCCCTACAGGTGCGAGATCTCGTCGCTCGCTCCTGCCTGACCGGCGCCCGGCAGCCGCGGACGCGGACTGGACCTGCTGCCTCCTGCCCGATGGTGCACCGGCCGGTTGGCGCTTCTCGCGTCACACGGCGATAACGATCTTTCCCCGGGAGTGTCCTTCTCCCTGGAATCGGAGAGCTTTAGGGACCTCACTCAAGGTGTAACGCCTGTCAATGACCGGCGTGACCTGTCCGGCTTCGACGAGCTCCTTCAGAACAGCCAAGTCCTCTCCGTTGTGCCTCACAATGAAGATGCGCAGCCGCTGAGGCACGAACGGCGATAGCAAGAGCGCCTTGGTCTGACGGCCGAGTCCGAACCAACGGCCCATGTCCCTCACGCCGACCAAGACGTAGGTTCCCCGCGGGGTTAGCGCTCGCCTGCAGTCCGACAATGAACGGTTCCCGACGAGATCGAGCATCACGTCGTAGTCCTGCCCGGTTTGCGTGAAGTCCGCCTTCGTATAGTCGATGACCTCGTCCGCGCCAATTGATCGGACCATGTCGACGTTCCTGGTGCTGCAGACACTGGTCACGTGCGCTCCGAACGCCTTCGCGATCTGGACGGCGAACGTCCCGACGCCGCCCGACGCACCGTTGATCAGCACCCTGTGCCCGGGTTGCACCTTCCCTTGGTCGCGTACGGCAGCGAGGGCGGTGAAGGCGGAGTCTCCGACGGCCGCCGCTTGCTCGAAGGTGAGGTTGGCCGGCTTGGATAGGAGGTTGCTCTCCGCAGCAAGCGCATACTCGGCGAAGGCGCCCTTGCACCAACCGAAGACCTCATCGCCGGGTAGAAACCGCTTGACGTTCTTGCCGGTGACCTCAACCTGCCCCGGCTACGTCGAGTCCCGGGACGTCGCGCCTCGGCTTGAGCAGGCCGGACACCAAGCGCATGACGCGCGGGACGCCCGTCAGGAGATGCCAGTCGCCGATGTTGACGCCCGCTGCGTGCACCCGTATCAGCACCTCATCGTCGTCTGCGGCAGGCTTGTCCATGTCCCTGAGCTGCAGGACATCAGGTGAGCCGTACCGCATTTGGACGATCGCCTTCATCAGGTTCTCCCGGGCCGTCTCCGGACTCGGTGTTCCCTCCCGGTTGAGCCTGACACTATCCGCGAGGAGTTCGTCGCGCTCTTGGGCGGCGGTTCCCGGGTGTGCTGGTCGGTCATGGTGCTCCTAGTGGATTGCGACGCGTGGGGCGAGCCGTAGCTTGGGCAGAAAGGTTGCCGCGGCGGGCAGGATCAGCAGGGCGATCAGGCTTGCCGCTCCGGCGATCGCCCCTGCAGCGAGGAAGGCATCGCTGATGCCTGAGGCCAGTTTCGTGGCTGAGCTTGTCGCGCCTCCGCCGATGCCCATCGCGACGGTGACGAGGATGGCGATGCCGATCGTGCCGCCGATCTCGTGCCCGGTTGTGTTGAGGCCGGAGAGCATGCCTGTGTGGTGCTCGGGGGCGCCGGTCATCACGGACACCGAGACGCTGACGAGGATCAGGCCCAGCCCGAGGCCGGCGACGATCATTCCGGGGAGGACGTCGGCGAGATAGCTGCCTCCGACGCCGACGCCCGAAAGCAGGAGCATCCCGGCGGCGGCGACCGCGAAGCCAAACGCCATCGGGGTGCGAACGCCGGCGTGGGTGACGGCATGACTTCCAGCGTGCACGCCGGCGGCGATCGCGATGGCGAGGGGCAGGAAGGCCAGGCCGGTCTCCATGGCGCCCGGCGCCGAGGACGTTCTGCATGTACAGCGACGAGAGCAGGAAGGTTCCGAAGAGCACGGCCGAGGCGGCCAGCATCATTACGAAGCCGCCGCCGACGCCGCGATCGGCGAGGCGCTGGATCTGCAGCAGCGGCTGCGTCGTGTGCATCTCGACCAGAGCGAAGGCGACAAGGCCGAGGATGCCGGCTCCGCCGATTCCGAGGGTCTGCAGCGACGTCCAGCCGGCGCTGGTCGCCTGTGAGAGTGAGAAGACGATCGCCCCGAGGCTCCCAGTGGCCAGGACCGCGCCGCGAAGGTCGAGTCCTCGCAGTTGGGGTCGGGCGGCGTCGGCCGGGACGATCTTGATTGCCGTTAGGGCGAGGGCGAGGCCGACAGGGATGTTGATCACGAAGATCGCTTGCCAGCCGATGAGCGATGTGAGCGCACCGCCGAGGAGCACGCCGACTGCGGCGCCTGCGCCACCGACTGCGCCCCAGGCACCCAGTGCACGGGCGCGTTCATGGCCTTCGGTGAAGGTGGCCATGATGATCGAGAGGGCGGCGGGCGAGAGCATCGCCGCGCCTAGCCCTTGGCCGGCCCGGGCAGCGAACAACGCTGTCGCGCTGGCGGCCATTGCCGAGGCGACCGATGCGGCGGTGAAGATGCCCAGGCCGGTCAGGAACATGCGCTTGCGGCCGATGAGGTCGGCAGCTCGACCGCCGAGGAGGAGCAGGCTGCCGAAAATCAGCGAGTAGCTGGTGATGGTCCAGCCGATGTCTGAACTGTTGATGTGCAGGCCGTCGGCAAGCTGGGGCAGTGCGACGTTTACGGCCGTGATGTCGAGGATGACCATCAGTTGGGCGACACAGACGAGGAGCAGCAGCCTCCCAGCGCCCGGACGTGCATGCGCGCGATGCGCGGGCGTAAGGCCAGTAGCGCCGTCAGTGTGGCGGCGGTGCCCATGGCCGGAGCCGTCGCTGTGGCCGTGGTGTTCGCTGTCGTTGTGGGGGTGGCTGGGGTTCTTGCCATGGTCGTGAAGGTCCGCGAAGCGTTGGCGGACGGACTTGCGGGGATGTGTGTGGGACATGTGGGGCTCCGGTCGTGAGTCGGACGTTCTGGAACAAGGCTCGTCTGTCAGCTTGACCGGGCGCGGGTTGCGCGACATCAGGGCAACACCCTGGTTGAGGGCTTCGGTCAGTCGTCGTAGGGAGCGCGCTTGATGCGGGCTCCGAACTGCATGTAGCGATAGAGGAAGTGGGTCCTCGTGCCGTGGTGCTGATCGGCTTGGGCGCACATCGCGCTGCCGAACGACTTCTTGAAGCCGAGCCGGGGGTGACGGGCGAGCACGGCTTGGACGCTGGGGGTGGCCACCTCCCAGTGGCGCATGCCGACGACATCGAAGCCTGCACCCGCCTGCATGAGATGAGCTTCGATCCCGTGTTCGGGACGCACCTCTGGGTTGAGGTGCTGACAGATCGCGTCGGCCAGGGCCGCGCAGCGAGGCTCTGGCCAGCCGTGCTCCCGGCTCCAGTCCCGGGCGACGGTGGCCGCTGTGGCCGCGAAACAGGCCTGGCCGGCGACGGTGTCGCGGTAGCGGTCGGTGACGCCGAGGTCGTGTAGCAGACAGGTCACGTAGAACAGCTCGGGGTCGTGTTCCAGTCCGTCTCGGTCGGCCAGGATCGTGCCCCAGGCGTAGCTGCGCAGACAGTGGTTGAGCAGCGCTTGCGTCGAGACCTCGGAGCAGAGCGCTTCAGCTTCGCGGGCGATCATCGTGTCCGGAACGCGCAAGCGGTCCGGGTCGACGCTGAAACCCCGCGGGTTCGTGCGGCCCAGCAGAGCTAGCGTCTGCGCTGGCAGGATCCGCATCTGCAGACGGGCCGCATCGCCGAGCAGCCCGATGCGCTCGCGTCGGCTGAGGATCCCGCCCGTGCGCTCAGCCCAGGCCAGCGTTCCGACCCGTGAGGAGGTCATCGGGGACTCCGGGGAGTGATCAGTCGGTCCATGCGAACGGTCGGGTGAAGGGGCATCCTAGGCCCATTGTTGACGCCGAGGGCGGGTCCGACGAAGGCGGAGATCGTGTCGCCGGTCATCGAGGTCATGCCGGCGAGCGAGATCGAGCCGATGCCGGTTGCGGGGCCGACCACGGAGCGTCCGAGTGCTGTCAGGTAGGCCGGGGCGTCGGTGAATCCCGTGTGGACGCTTCCGAGGATCGTCACGAGGGACCCGCCGTCACGGAGACGGCTCAGGAGCCGGTCGCGTCCTTGCGTGTATTCCGTGGTCTGGGGGCCGTCGGATTGGATCCACAGCAGCGGCCGGTTGAGGTGGGCGGCGCTCTGCGAGCCGAAGAGTTTGCCGTCGAGGTTGACGGCCACTTTGAACCGCGGGTCGGTGGCGATGACCTGCACGGCGGTTGCACCCCCGATCGAGTGGCCGATGATCCCGACGTGTTGTAGGTCGAGGTGGCCGGCCAGCGGCGAGCGTGGGTCGAGTTGCGTCAGTCGCTGGAGTTGGTCGAGCACGAAGCTGGCGTCTGCGCCGCGGATGTTGATCAGCCGCTGGATCGCGGGGTGCGGCGGGGGGCCCGTCACGTCGGGGTGTGTGGTCTGCCCGACGACGCGCCCTCGGGCGAGCACTGAGACGGCCGATTCGTAGGGGGCGCTGAGGGCGATGACCACGTAGCCGAGGCTTGCGAGGTCGGCGGACAGCGCGGTGTACTGCTCGCGGGGGACTGACAGCCCGGGCGAGAGCAGCAGCACGGGCCAGGTTCGCTGAGCACGGCTGATCGGCGTGCCGAGGGTTGCATGGGTCGCGACGCGCCCGAAGGAGGCGAACATGAATGAGGGGAGTCCGCCGATCGACCCCGGGAGGTGGCGCTGCGCCTCGAAGTACGGGACTGCCGGACCGGTCGAGGTGTCGGTCGGGTACCACGCTTGGGCGATGACCTGCCGGTGGTCTGACGGGTTGGCGGTGAGCGTCTCGGGACGCTGGTTGTCGGTCCAGCGGAAGATCTCGCTACCGACGCTGTGCGGTCCGGACGGCTCAGGTAGCGCCGGTACGAATGCAGTGAGCAGCGCGAGGCCGCCGAGCGCGAGTCCGACTACGAGCACGACTCGTCCAGTCGCTCGGCGCCAGCGGCGCGAGTGACCTGGGCGCCAGCGTCGAAAGGCAGCCGCGGCCGCGACTGACACGGCAAGTACCTGCCACGTCACCAGCTGCCATTGCGTGCCGTGGAGGCTGTCGCGTAACTCGTGATGCCGTCCGGGCGGGTTAAGACGATTGCGAGATGGCGCAGAACTTCATCGGTAGTGATCGTGAGCAGTCGTTCTTGATGCCGCCGGATATCAGGGACTGGCTGCCGGAAGGGCACTTCGCGTGGTTCGTCCTTGACGCTGTGGCGGGCATGAATTTGGCGGCGTTCTATGACGCGTACCGGCGTGACGGGATGGGTCGGAAAGCGTATGACCCGGCGATGATGGTTGCCCTGTTGCTCTACGCGTACGCGCGCGGCACGCGATCCGCGCGGAAGATCGAGCGGGCATGCCAGGAAGACATCGCCTATCGGGTGATCGCGATGATGGAGAAGCCCGATCACGCGACGATCGCGCGGTTCGTTGAGCGTCACGAGCTCGTGCTCGGGGAGCTGTTCGGGTCGGTGCTCACGCTGTGCGCGAAGGCCGGGCTGGCGGAGGCCGGAGTCGTCGCGATCGACGGGACGAAGATCGCGGCGAACGCGAACCGGCACGCGGTGATGGACTACGAGCAGATCGCCCGGGAGATCATCGAGGAGGCCAAGCAGACTGACGCGGCCGAGGATGAGCTCTACGGCGAGCGGCGCGGCGATGAGCTACCG
The DNA here is from genome assembly GCA_963725515.1 of uncultured Solirubrobacteraceae bacterium. Classification (GTDB taxonomy): domain Bacteria; phylum Actinomycetota; class Thermoleophilia; order Solirubrobacterales; family Solirubrobacteraceae; genus Palsa-465. The sequence continues at coordinate 18,506 of CAVRZB010000003.1, forward strand.
CCGGAGATCGCGACACGCGCAGGGCGGCGCGGATGGTTGCGTGAGGCGCCGCGCGAACTTGATGAGCAGCGCTCCAGGGAGGCTCGGCCGATCCCGGGGCCGCGGCCGAAGCGGCTCAAGGAAGCCAAGCGGCGGCTGGAGGAGCAGCTTTGGGTCGAGCAGCGCGCGAACGCGGCCTTCGAGCGTCAGCGCGTCGTGGGTCGCGATTCGTTGGGCCGGCGGCTCGGCGCCCGACCAAAGCCATACGCACCGCCAGATACTCCCGAGGAAAGGATCAACACGACCGATCTGGATTCCCGGATTCAGAAGGTGACCCAGGGATGGATCCAGGGGTACACCGCTCAGGCCGCAGTCAACGAGCATCAGGTCGTCCTCGCCGCGGACGTGATGGTCGCCTCCCCAGACTTTGGGCACCTGGAGCCGATGCTCAACGCTACCCGTGCCGAGCTGGCCCAGGCTGGGGTGACGGACCAGCCGGCGGTTGTCGTTGCGGACGCCGGCTACTGGCATCAGGAGCAGATGGAGCGCGCGATGGCCGACGGTGTCACGGCGCTGGTCACCCCCGACGGCGGCCTCCGAAAGGGACCGAGACGACCAGGGTGGGATGGCGGGCTCTACGCCTTCATGCGAGCGGTGATCGCGAGCGAGGACGGGAGCGCGCTCTACAAGCTCAGAGCCCAGCTGATCGAGCCCGTGTTCGGCAACACCAAACACAACCGACAGATCCATCGGTTCCACCGCCGAGGAAGAGCCGCCTGCCGGACCGAATGGCGCCTGATCACCGCCACCCACAACCTGATGAAGCTCCACAAGCACCAGCTGGCAGCCATGCCGGCGTGAAACACCGCAGCATTCCCGAACCATCGCATCAACCGACCAAGCGACGCTCCCGCCGAAGCGCCAGAACCGCCTCGACCAGCCGAGAGTTACGCGACAGCCTCCGTTGAGAGCAAACGTCGCGATTGCCAGCAGCAGCGCGCCGAGTGAGAGCACCTGGAGCGCGTCGGGCTGGCGGTGCATGGAGAGCGCCCACCAGCTCGCTGCGACGAACCCGTCGATGACCAAGAGCCAATCAAGAGTGTTGATATCGGCGGTGCTGCTGATCAGCACGGCCGCGACGAGGGCGCTAACCGATCCTAGGACGGCGGGCCTGCGGAGCGTGGCCCGACCGCCGGCATGCCTAGCGATGTTGGTTGACGGCTGCACGAGATTGGTGTAGGCGGTGCCGCGCGCGACGCCGAGTAGGTCGGCGGCTTCTTCGACGGTGTAGGTCAGGCGATGGTCAGTCGCCGTCATCGTCGCGCACGTACGGCTCGAGGATGCGCGCGGCGATGGGGTCGAGTACTTCGAGTAGGCGGTGGAGTCTTTCGACGCTCAGGCCTGCTGTGTTGCGTTCGACGCGAAATAGCTGCGCGGGGTCGATGCCAGCCTGTTTGGCGACGCTGAGCAGTGACCGCCCCTGGTCTTCGCGCAGTCCGCGAATGTGCTCGCCTGGGGTGGTTTTCTCACGGCTCATGACTGACATTGATCCGGCAGCGTACTACGATCTGCGGACGCCACGTCCTAAGCATACTAAATGTATAACCGCGTAGATACTATCTGTATACCCGTTTGGATTTGACTGACAGTCTGTATAGTTGATGGCATGACACGCGGCAGCATCCATAAGCGCGGAACCACCTGGACCGTCGTCTACGACGAGCCGTCACCGGACGGCGCTCGCCGCCAGCGATCCAAGGGAGGCTTCCCGACCCGCCGGGACGCGCAAGCCTTCCTGACCGAGCAGCTCGCGCGCATCGGCGGCGGCACCTACAGCACGCCCGCGAGGATGACGGTCACCGAGTTCCTGAACGGCGAGTGGCTCCCGGCGGTCGAGGGCACGCTGCGCCCGCTGAGCGTCACGCAGTACCGCATGATCACCCGGCTCTACCTGGTCCCGAACGTCGGCCACGTGCGCTTACAGGCGCTCTCAGGCGGTCACCTGAACGCGATGTACGCCACGCTTGAGCAGGCGGGGTTGTCCGTGTCGACACGCCGGCTCGCGCACGCGGTCATCGGACGCGCGCTACGTGACGCCGAACGCTGGGGGCGTGTTCCCCGCAACGTGGCCCGGATGGCGGACCCGCCCGCGAGGGGCCGTTCGCGCGCGACGGCCTGGACGGCGGGTGAGCTTCGCCGCTTCCTCGACCACGTACAGGATGACCGTCTGTTCGCGTTGTGGCGGTTGGCGGCTACGACTGGGATGCGCCGCGGCGAGCTCGCGGGGGTGACGTGGCGCGCGCTTGACCTTGACGGAGCACGGCTCTCGATTGAGCGGCAGCTCGTGCCGACGCTCGGCGGGTGCACGTTCGGCCCGCCGAAGTCCGCCAGGTCACGGCGCACGGTGGCGCCGACGCGGAAACGGTTGAGGCGCTGCGCGCGCAGCAACAGACGCAGTTGCTTGAGCGTGACTTCGCCGGCCCGTCCTACGCGGACCGTGACCTTGTGTTCGCTAACGCGCTGGGCGGGTTCGTGAACCCGCAGCGGCTTACGGAGTGGTTCGGCAAGCATCGGAAGGCGGCGGGCATCCCGACCGGGTCGTTGCACACGCTCAGGCACACGGCGGCGACGTTGGCGCTGACGGCGGGCGTCCCGGTTCACATCGTCGCGGCCAGGCTAGGCGATGACCCGAAGACGATCCTTGACACGTACGCGCACTTGCTGCCGCAGTCGGACGAGTTGGCGGCTGAGCGGGTCGCCGCGGCGCTCGTTAGCACCTCGTGAGCAAATCGCCCGAATCCCCAGTGTTTACGGGGGGTTGGCGAGACTCTGAGGTTATCGACGACGCCTGGCTCAGCCGGTGCGCGAGGCGCCCTTGCCGAGCCAGAACTCGGCGAAGTCGCGCAGCGCCGGATCGGTGGCGCTCTGGGTGTGGATCATGTGCGTCCAGGCCAGCCCGTAGACGCCGGCGCTGCGCGGTCGGGGAGCGAGGATCACGGTCTGTCCGGCCGCGGCCAGCGCGGGCGTGAACGGCGCCACCGACCTGGCCAGCGCGGTCAGCGCCGGTGGGGGGGAGGGCGTCCCATAGGTCAAGACGACGTCGCCGAGCTCGAGCGCCTCGAGCAGCTCGTCGGTGCTCAGCGCCACGCCGTTGGCCGTCGGCACGACGGGGATGTGCGGGCCGCTCGTCGGCGGGTCGGAGTCATAGACCGGGCGCAGCTCGCCGGGCGCGAGATGCGTGTGGCCCTGATCGGGGAATCGCTGGCCCGGCCCGGTGGTGGCGGCCGTGACGCCCGCCGGGTCGTGCGAGGCGAAGAACCCGGAGAGCACGGCGATCAGCCCGATCGACAGGGCGAGCGAGGCCAGCCCGATCGCCACACGCTCGAGCGGGGTCGCGGCATCGGCGCCCCCGCTGGACCTGCGCAGTCTCACTCGGTCGTCGCGACCCGATCCTGCGCCTGCTGCCGTCCGTCGGCGTCCGACGGCGCGCCTGCGGCGGCGGACAGCTCCTCGATCGAGGCGCGCAGCTCATCGGCCAGAACCTCGATGTCCGTGAGCGCGTCGAAGTCGGCGTTGAGCCCGAAGTTGAGTTGGCCGTCGTAGCTCATGATGGCGATTCCGAGGGCCTGATTCTCCGCCAGCGGGACCATCGGGTAGATCGACTCCAGGCGCCGTCCGAGAACGTAGAGCGGGAACTGCGGGCCGGGGACGTTCGTGACCACGAGGTTGAAGAACCGCTGACGGGCCTGCAGCCGCGCCGCCTGGGCCATGATCGTGGGCGGCGCAAAGCCCGAGAGCTGGGTCAGCACCTGGGCGCCCACCGCCTGCCCCGAATCCTTGAGCTGATCCATCTCGTGGCGGATCTGGAGGAGCCGCTGCACCGGGTCGAGCACGCCGACGGGCAGCGGCGCCCACATCGCCGCGACCTTGTTGCCGAGCGCGCCGCGCTCGATGTCGGCTCGGATCGAGACCGGCACCATCGCCTTGAGCACGAGATCGTTTGTCGGGTGCCCGTGCAGGCGCAGATAACGCCCCAGTCCACCGGCCACGACCGTCAGCACGGCATCGTTGACCGTCCCGCCGAGGGAGTTCTTGATCGCCTTGAAGTGCCCGAGCTCGTCGTTGACCCAGGTGAACCGTCGGTGGGGGCCGATCGGGACGTTGAACGGGCTCTCGGGGGCCGGGTTCAGGCCGGCCCAGGCCATCGCGCCCACGCCGACGAGCGCATCGCCGAGACGGCTCGCCACCTGGCGGGGGCCACGCAGCACGGCCCGCATCCCGCGGGCGATCTCCGCAGGCACCGTGGCGCGCTCGAGCAGCGCGTCGGCGAGCAGCTGAGCGTCGGTGGGCAGCGGCCGCGGGACCCACTCGTGGTCGGGCGGCGCCACGGGCATGGGCTCGGGCGAGGAATCGAACAGGACCGTGGCGATGTCGACGCCCGAGACGCCGTCGACGAGCGCGTGATGGGTCTTGGAGAGCAGCGCGAAGCGGTCGTCGTCGAGCCCCTCGACGAGCCAGAGCTCCCAGAGCGGCTTTGAGCGGTCCAGCGCCTGGGAGAAGATGCGCCCGGCCAGTCGCTTGAGCTCGTCCTCGGCGCCCGGACGCGGCAGGGCGGTGTGACGCACGTGGAAGCGTGGATTGAAATGGGGATCGTCGACCCACACGGGGCGCCCCTGGTCGAAGGGGACCAAGGCCAGGCGCTGGCGGTAGCGCGGAACGAGGTGCAGGCGCGACGAGATTGCCTCGAGCAGCTCCTCGTACTCGGGCGCGGGACCTTCGAACACCGAGCATCCAGCCACGTGCATATGCGCGGCGTCGCGTTCGAGGTGTAGGAACGAGCTGTCTAGGCCCGTCAACCTGTCCGAGTTCGCCACAGCTGGATTCTTGCATCCCGGACGGGCGCGCACGGTGAACGGCGGTCCGGCCTGCAGTCCGGCCCCAAGAACGTCTGTGACCCGCTGCACACACATTTGGGCGAACATGTGTACGCTCATAGAGTCGTAATTTCGACCTGCCGAATCATCCCTGCCCGGTGCGGGGACGAGCGGGGGACCCACTGCCGGGTGTGATTTCTTCCACCCGGCCGGGGCGAATCGGCTGCCCGGCCCAAACACCGGGTGCATCCGTAGCGAACGTCGTCAGCCCACGCGAGACGTGTGCTGGACGCGGTTGCGAGCCCGACAGCTAACCCCGCAGGCGCCCGGTCGTCACTCAGTAACAGGAGGCCCCGATATGAGGCCAGCATTGAACGTGCGCCGATCGCGCCCGGTCCGATGGATCGCCGGCGTGTTGATACTCGCAATACCCACCTCGGCGGCTGCGCTCACCGTCGGGTCGGCAGATGCCCAGAGCGCACTCCAGGTCACGCTGAACCATCAGCACATCACCTATGGCCAGTCGGTCGTCGCCAGCGGCTTGGCACCTCGCTCGGAGGGCGGGCACAAGCTCCTACTGGAGCTCGCTTCCCCCGGTCGTGCGTGGCGCGCAGTCGGTGCGGCGATCGTGCATTCCAACGGTCGCTTCCGGATCGTCGCCGCGCCGCGCCAGTCCGGCGCCCTGCGCGTCGTCCCGGATTCCGGTTCGTCAGCGCGGGCGGGAGCGGCCGCTGGCGTGACGGTTCCGCCGAGCTCGGTTCGCCCGCTCGCCGTGGCCGCCGTCCTTCAGGCACCTGTCGGTTCGGGTGCTCTCAAGGGCCACGCCCTGCATATCAGCGGCGCGCTCGAGCCTCGCACGGCGGGGCGGATCGTGACGCTCGAGGGTGGCTCGGGCCGTGGCTGGCGCACGCTGGCCAGAGCCCGGACCCGCTCGAATGGCCGCTTCGACCTGCGCTACCACGTAGGTGGGAACGGTCAGGTTGTCCGCGTGCGCTTTGCCGGCGACGGCTATAACGGCGGCGTGGCCACGCACGCCAGCATGCTGCGGTTCCTCCGCCCGAGCGTCGCGTCGTGGTACAACGACGGTGGCGCGACCGCATGCGGATTCCACGCCGGCTATGGCGTCGCACACAAGTCTCTGCCGTGCGGCACCAAGGTCACCTTCCGCTACGGCGGACGGACGGTCACGGCCACGGTCGATGATCGCGGTCCGTTCGTAGGCGGACGGGAGTGGGATCTCAACCAGAACACGGCCGGCGCGCTCGGGTTCGGCGGCGTTGACACCGTCTGGTCCTCGAAGTAGTCCACACTTCGAGCTTTGAGCCGGTCGGCCGGCCCCCGCGCTCCGCGACGCCAAATCGGCGTGCCGAGGGCGCGGGGGCTGCGCCGCCGTCAGGCCGGTTCTCGGCCAGCGCCGCCTCGACGTGGCGCCTGGAATCCTCGCGGCGGATCAGCACGAAGGCCAGCACGAATCCGAGCACCGCGAACCCGGCACCGGTCAGAAAGGCCCGGGCCGCCTGACACGCCCGGCGGGGCGCCGAGGCCGTCTGATTCGCGGCGTACCCTCGGGCTCATGGCCGCGCGCTGCGTCGCACATCTCGACATGGACGCCTTCTACGTGTCCGTGGAGCTGCGCCGGCGCCCGGAGCTGCGCGGCCTGCCGGTGGTCGTCGCGGGTACGGGACCGCGTGCCGTGGTCACGACGGCCTCCTACGAGGCGCGCCGCTTCGGGGTCGGCTCCGCCATGCCGGCCGCACGGGCGCGGCGGCTATGTCCCGACGGCATCTTCCTGCCTCCCGACTTCGCCTACTACCGCGAGGCCTCGAGCACGGTGATGGGAATCGTCCGCAGCCACGTCGAGACCGTCGAGGTGATCGGGCTCGACGAGGCCTATCTGGAGCTCAGTGGCCTGCCGGCGCCCCACGCCGCGATGCGGCGCATCGTGAGCGAGATCGCCGACCACACGGGGCTGGGCTGCTCGGTGGGCATCGGTCCGAGCAAGCTCGTGGCCAAGGTGGCCTCGGACTCGGAGAAGCCCCGCGGGTTTGTCGTGCTGACCCGCGAGCAGGCGTGCGAGCGCTTCGGAACCTCGGCGCCCGGCCTCGTGCCCGGCATCGGGCCCAAGACGGCCGAGCGGCTGCGCGGCCTGGAAATCAGAACGCTGGCGGAGCTGGCGCGGACGCCGCCGAGCAGCCTGCGGCCGTATTTCGGCCCACGCATGGCCCTCGAGCTCGTGCGACGAGCCCGTTTCGAGGACTCCGCCGTGGTGACCCAGGAGCGCAAGGTGGTCTCCGAGTCACGCGAGGTGACCTTTGACCGCGACATCGCCGACCGAGGCGAGCTTGAGCAGGCCCTGGCGCGCCTCACGGGCCGCCTGTGCGCGGCGCTGGTCGATCAGGGACGGGGTGGGCGCACCGTGGGCATCAAGGTCCGGCTGGACGATTTCACCACGCACACGCGCAGTCGCACTCTGAGCGCGCCCGTGCAGAGTGTCGAGCGAGTCGAGCCCGTGGCGCTCGAGCTTCTGCGCCGCTTCGCACCGTCGCGCCCGGTGCGCCTGATCGGCGTGCGCGTGGCCGGACTCGTGCCCGCCGCGGCCGATCTCTCAGACCAGCTCTCGCTGACCTTCTAGCGGCGCTAGTACAACGCGGTCGCGAGTCGCCGGCGCGCGTCCCGCGCCACCGGGTTCTCGACGCCGAGCTCGTCGAGCACGCCGACGATCACGCGCCGGACGTCGTCGCGCGCGCCATCGGAGGAGGGCAACGCCTCGAGCAGCAGGTCGAGGGCACGCTCGGTGTCCCCGGCGTCGAGTGCCGCAAAGGCGTCCTGAATCCCGACCTGATCGCCATTCTCGAGCCGGATGCGCGCCGCCAGCCCGTCGGCGGTGAAATTCGAGGGCACGCCCTTCAGCAGCGCGAGGGCCTCGTCGTTCTCGCCGCGGTCGTGGAGGATCCTGGCCAGCGGGACGGCGGCGTCGGCGCGCGAGGGCTCGAGCTCGAGCGCCTGTCGAAGCGAAGCCTCGTCGCCCTGTTCGACGAGCGTGTCGGCCTCCGAGGGCACGAGGGAGTCCAGAAACCGCTCGACGGCGGCCGGCGGCTGGGCGCCGACGAACTCCGCGACCACCTCGCCGTCGCGGAACGCCTTGACCGCAGGAATGCCCTGGATTCCGTAGGCGCGCGCGAGGCCCGGATTGGCATCCGTGTCCAGCTTGGCCAGCTCGACCTGGCCGGCACGGGCCGCGACCGACTGCTCGAGCACCGGCCCGAGCTGGCGGCAGGGGCCGCACCACTCGGCCCAGAAGTCGACCACCACGGGGAGCTCACGCGAGCGCTCGATGACCTGGGTCTGGAAATCCTGTTCGGAGACGTCCATCTTCCAAGATGGTACTCAGCCGCAAAGCTCGGCAATCCTCTAGAAATGGCGCCGCATGCCTGAACATCTGATCCGCAGGGGTGAAGTCGAGCTCGCCGTGCAGGACGCGGGCGCCGGGTTGCCGGTGCTGCTCCTGCACGGGCTCACGGCCACCCACCGCTATGTGGTCATGGGGTCCACAGCGCTCGCTCGCTCCGGCCACCGGGTGATCGCCTATGACGCCCGCGGGCACGGCCGCTCATCGGCGGCACCGGATCCGCGCGCCTACGGCTACGACGAGCTCGCTGCCGATGCGCTGGCGATCCTCGATGCGCTGGGAATCGAGCGGGCGGTCCTGGCCGGCGCGTCGATGGGGGGCCATACCTTGCTCAAGCTCGCCCTCGAGGCCCCGGGCCGGGTGGGCGGCCTGGTCGTCATAACACCGGCGTATGAGCCGGACGACAACGAGGACGCAGCGCGGCTCGCCCGTTGGGACGCGCTCGCCGAGGGCCTGCGGACGGGCGGCGTCGAGGGCTTTGTCGCCGCCTACGGCGACCCTCAGGTCCCGCCGGCGTGGCGCGAGACGGTTCTCAAGGTGATCCGCCAGCGCCTGGCCCAGCACGAGCACCCGGACGCCGTCGCCGACGCGCTCGAGGTCGTGCCGCGATCGCGGCCGTTCGGGGAGCTCGCCGACCTGAGCGCCATCTCGGCCCCGGCTGCCGTCGTGGCGAGCGGGGATGAGGCCGATCCCGGGCATCCGCAGGCCGTGGGGGAGGCCTACGCGGAGGCCATTCCCGGTGCCCGCCTGGTGCTCGACGAGCCGGGGAACTCACCCCTGGCCTGGCAGGGAAGCAGGCTGTCCAAGGTGATCGCCGAAGTCAGCGCGCAGGCTTTCGATGGACGCGTCGGCGGTCAGGCGCCTTGACCCCCGTTGCGGCCGGCTACTCGGGCACGCCGCTGCCCACCAAGCTCGGGATCAAGCCCGGCTCGCGCGTCGCGCTGCTGCGCGCGCCGGACGGTTTCGAGCACACCCTCGGCGAACTCCCGGCGGGCGTCACCGTCCGCCGCCGCGCCCGGGGTCCGCTCGACGTAGTGGTCGCGTTCTTCGTCCACCGGGAGGAACTCGAGCGGCGGCTGCCGGCGCTGCGCGCCGCGCTGGCGCCCGCGGGCGGCCTGTGGATCGCCTGGCCGAAGCGGGCGTCGGGCCTGCAGGCCGATCTCGGCGAGCGCGATATCCGCGAACTCGGTCTGGCCGCGGGACTGGTCGACAACAAGGTCTGCGCGATCGACGCCGCCTGGTCGGGCCTGCGGCTCGTCTACCGGCTGCGCGACCGGCCGGCTTGACGATCGCCCGCGCGCCCCGGCCGACGAGCCCGCACCGCCTTCGAGGATCGGCGGCACGGGCCCGTCAGACCGTCAGGAGAACCGAACGAGCGTGATGATGCCCGCGACGGTCTGACCGCCCTGCTGGGTGAGCGTGACGTTCACGCGCAGGTGATGGCCATGCCCGAGCTGCGACTGGCCCTGGCCGTTCAACTGGATGTGAACCACCCCGCCGTCGTTGGCGCCGATGAAGAACATGGAGCGGTGGGCGAGACTGACGCCGCCCCGCGACAGCGTCAGGCTGCCCTGGCACTGCGTCTGGCCGATGCAGCCCACGAGCACGCCACCCATGCCGGACGGCGACACGAAGCCGGTCTGCCCGAACTGCTTGAGGCGCGACGCGCTGGGGGGTGTGTTGTTGGTCTTGAACTGCGCGTCGGCGCCGAGCGTCGTGCCACCCGCATTGACCGCGACCAACCGGTAGTGGTAGGTCTGGTTGGGGGCAAGACCGGAGAGGATGCCGGACACCGACTTGGCGGTGCTGAGGCTCCCGGCACTGACCGGCGAGGTCTGGAACCCGTACGCCGATGTGTTGCCGAACTCGAAGTAGTAGGTCGCCGCGAGTCCGTTCGGGTTGACCGTCCCGGAGACGGTCGCACCGCCTGCGGTGATCGCGCTCGAGGTGCCTGTGGTCACCGTCGGTGGGGTCTTGTGGACCGGAGCGGTGCCGGTCGTCTTGAACGTCTGGTCGCTGCCGGTCGAGGTGCCGCCGGAGCTGATCGCGATCGTCCGATAATGGTAGGTCGTGCCGGGGAGGAGCGATCCGATCGTCGTGGAGACCGACTGATCGGCGGTGCCGGAACCGGCCGAGGTCAGCGCGGACTCGTGTCCGTACTTGCTGGTCGTGCCGTACTGGAACGCGTACTGCGTTGACTGCCCCTCAGGGTTGACCGTGCCGTGCACGGTGCCCGAGGTATCGGTGATCGAGCTGGCGTCGCCGGTCGTCACCGAGGGCGAACCGACGGCTCCGAGTGCAACGGTTGTCGGTACGGCGATGAGCGCCGCCGCCATGCAGACGAGCATGACCTTCTTCATCCCTGCCTCCTTGGGTCGAGGATGGCTTTCTCCTGACAACCCACTCGGCGCAGCGGAGTTTTGGCGGCCGGCGCGCCGATGTCGGCGCGCCGACAACCGATGTTTAGAAGCTAGCCGAGGTGCACGCGCTGCACTTGCGTCTTGCTCGAATCCAAGTACGGATTGCCCCGGAAGCGAACCTCGATGCGCAGGCGCGTCGAGTGCGCTCCCTTACCGATCAGCCGGTGAAACAGCGTCTGGGCGAAGAAGCTACAGTCGGGCTTCAGGTTGGCCGTGCGCAGCGCATACGAGTGGCGTCCGATGAAGAACCGGACGGCCACGGTGCCGCCCGAGCCGCAGGCCACAGGCGACGGCAGGGAGGCCGCCGGCGTCAGCTTGCCACTCGTGGAGAACAGATACGGCTTGTGCTGCGCCCGCGCAGGAGTCGTCTTGACTGCCACACCCGGCACGGGCCGGGGGGAGGGCAGGGTCGTGAACGTCTGTTGACCGCCCGATCGCAGGCTGTTGAGGGTGTGCCCGGCCAGCAGCTGGTAATGGAACGTCGTCCCCGCTGCCAGACCACCGAGCACGACCTGCACGGCCTGCGTCGCCGTGGAGGCCGGCACGGTCTGCTGGAACGTCAACGCAGCCCGTCCCGGGACGTCGTACTCGAACTCCCAGATCGTCGCCTGGCCATTCGGGTTGATCTCACCCGTAAGAGTCGCCGACGACGTCGTGGGCAAGCCGAAGGTGGGGCCGGTGACCACGATCGCTGGGGGATGGCCGGTGGTCTTGAACTTATGGTCGGCGCCGAGCGAGACGCCAAAGCGGTTGCTGGCCACGAGCCGGAAGTGGTAGACGGTGCCTGGGATCAGGCCGGTAGGCGTCGTCCCCACGGCCACGGCCTTCGTGCCGCTGCCAGCCGAATGGGAGGGGCTGTTCGTGCCGTAGAGGTTCGAGAGTCCCCACTGGAAGCTGTACGTCGTGCCGCTGCCCTCGGGGTTGACCGTGCCATGCAGGTGAACCGTCGTATCCGTCGCGCTCGTCGCCGACCCGGTGACGACGGCAGGAGTCGAAGCGGCCAGCGCCACGCCGGCCACGACCAGGACCGCCACCAGGGCGCCCACAACTACTTTCAGACGGCGTTTCATACCCAGACTCCTCCCGCTGTTTACAGGCTCTCTAATACCCATCGGTCGTCAAAGTTGCGGCCCTAAGCTGATCAGACGACCCCGACGGCACGAGGAGAACGCTGTGGGCGAACATGAGAATGGTCCAGATTTGCAGGCGCGGCGGCCCGTTCGAGATCGTGGAGCGGCCGCTGCCCGAGCCCGGTCGCGCTGAGGCCCCGCATGGGGGCCTCACCGGTTGTCATAACGCGCCGGTGCCGGGAGTGACGATCGACGGTGGGTTCGCCGGTGCCCTTGGGTGACCGGGCGGTAGAGGCTCCGCTGGTCAGGACGACGTCGTGGCGCGGCCGGACCGGCAGTCCGGCAGGTCGAGCTGCCGGGCGAGCTCGTCGCCGCGCGCCGCGAGACGCTCCGAGCTCGCGATCCAGACCCGAAAGGCGGCGGCCAGCGCGCTCGCGCTGCCGGCGCGTGCCACATCGCGCCGCAGGCGAAGCGTCGCCGCCTGAGACTGAAGGTCTACCTTCGTCGCCACCGCCATCGGCGCGCGGACCGACGGTGGAGGGCTGAGCCGGCCCTGACGCCGCGCGAAGTCCGAGAGGACGGCGAGCAGCCGGGCGAGGTAGTGGTCGAGCTTGCGCTTGACGGCCGGCAGGCCCAGCCGGGCGATTCCGGCGTCGGTGATGTGCACGTAGCCGAGCCCGGCGATCGCCGCGAGCTTCTCGCGGCAGAGCTGCTCGGTCTGTGTGGCCCAGCTGGTGGGTGCGCTCGCCGCAGCGCTACTCGTGCTCGATGCGCTGCCGCCGCATCCGAGCGACCCGAACGCCAGCCCGGCGAGCGTAAGAAAGACGACGAGGCTTCGCCGAGGGCTTCGGATGGCCACCTTGGGGGGACTATAGGCGCGGGCCTGGACGCCCAAAGCTCGACCCTTCAATGCTCGATAATGGGGCTTATGTAGACCACGATCAAGCAATCGACGGCGTTTGCCGACTATCGAGGTAGCCTCCCTCGATCCAGCCGGGGCTCTTCATTGACCCGAATCGCCCGTCTCCGACCCAAAATCGCCGGCGCCGCGCTCGTGACGAGCGTGGCCCTGCTGGTCGCCGCGGCCGGTGCGAGCGCGTCCGGCGGCGGCGCCGGACTCGGTACCGCCGGTACCGTGAGCCGCACCGTGGTTCCGGGTGGCTCGGGCGGCGCGCCGATCGGCGGCCTTGACCCGAAGCCCAAGCCGAAGGTCGCGCCAAAGGTCAGGAAGGCACCGCGCAGGCTGATCCACGGCAAGTGGATGGGCAGCGTGACGATCACCGAGTACTGGCCGGCGCCCGAATCGTGGTTCGTGGGCGCTCTGGTCAGCGTGCCCGGACTCAGCTCCAGGCACCGCATCGACTGGCTCTACTCAGCCATGGGCGTATCGATGGAAGGCGAAGGGCTCGGTCTGGACGGCCGCATGTACCACATCGACGCGCTGGGAGACGGCGGCTGGGTGACCGCCGCCGGGCGCTCGACCGACGCCAGCGCCGGCTGGTCCGGCGGCTCGCCCTTCTGGCGCTCCGGTGGCTTCTGGAGGAACCGCTCGGGCGCGGTCACGTTCCCGCTGCACAAGGGCGGCTGGTACAACGGCCGCGGTCACCGTTATGTCCCCCTGCCCCACGTGAGCTTCGCCCCCGGAGCCTCGCTCCCGCTGCACTTCTACCAGTCGATCGCCGTCGATCCGAGCGTCATTCCGCTGGGCAGCGAGGTCTACGTGCCGGCTTACGCCCACGACGGCCATGGCGGCTGGTTCACCGCGCAGGACACCGGCGGGGCGGTCACCGGGCATCACATCGACGTGTATCGCAATCCGCCGGCCAGCTCGGCGACGAGCGGCCAGTACATGACCAATCAGCGCATGTACGTGATACCGCCGCACCGCTGAGCGGCCCGCTACGGGACCGTCCTTGAGGCCTTCGCCGCGACGGTGGCTATTACACTGCATGCGGGATGGCCAAACAGCAGCGCACCATGCGGGTCGAGCAGCGCAGTCAGCTCGCCGCGATGCAACAGATGGAGCACCGCTCCGACGAGGAGCTCGAGGCCGAGACACGCTACAAGGCCGCGGCTCAGGCGATCCTCGGTGCGCGGGCGGCGGAGCGCTACGACGCCAAGGCGGCCCGCGCGCACTTCCAGCGCGCGCTGGCCTCCGCGCGTCCTCAGGAACGGCTTCAGCTGCGCCGCATGGCCGACGCGTCACTGGCTCTGGCCGAGCGGCGCGCCGATGACCTCAAGGTGGCGGCCGAGCGCCTCGGCGTGGCACCGCCGACCTCGCGGCAGCTGCGCGGGCTGAAGTTCATGGGCCTCGTCGCGCCGCCGGCCAGCGCGGGGATGCTGGCCCGTGTGCGCGGCATCCTGATCGTGCTCGCGCTGATCGTGGCCATCCTCCTGATCGGCTTTGGGATCGTGAAGCTCGTGGCGCTGCCCTTCGGCGGCCTGGCCACCGACCTGTCGATCTTCTACACGATTGTGCTCGTCGCGATCGTGCTCGGCGGCCTGGCCTACTACGGGCGCAGACGCCAGAAGCGCGCGCAGTCCGAACGCGCCGACCAGGCGTCGGCCCGCCCACGCTGAGCCGCGCGAGCTGAGCGCCGATGTGCGGTCGCTACACGCTTGCGACGCCGAATCCGGCCGACGTCCGTGCGCGCTTCCCGGCGATCTCGGAATCGATCGAGATCCGCCGTCGCTACAACATCGCGCCGGGCGACGACGTGCTCGCGGTGACAACGAGCAAGGAGGGCGAAGCGCGCGGCGAGCTTCTGCGCTGGGGCCTCGTGCCGTCGTGGGCCGAGAAACCTGACACCGGACTGAGGATGATCAATGCCCGCGTGGAGACGGTGCGCGAGCGCCCGGCCTACCGACGGGCCTTCGAGCGCTTCCGCTGCCTGATCGTGGCCGACGGCTTCTACGAGTGGCGCCCCTCCCCCTCCGGCCCCAAGCAGCCGTTTCACATAACGTGCCGTGGCGATGGCCCGTTCGCCTTCGCCGGCCTGTGGTCGATCTGGCACGGCCCGGACGAACGCACCCTGCGCACGTGCACGATCCTCACGACTGCCGCCAATTCGGCCCTCGAGCCGCTGCACGACCGGATGCCGGTGATCCTCCGCCCGGAGGACGAGGCGCATTGGCTCGACGCGGCCACGCCGGTGGATGCTTTGCCCGTTCTGCTCACGGGCCTGAGGCCTGCCCAGACCGCGCTGCGCGAGGTCGGCTTTGCCGTCAACGACGCCCGCTACGACGGGCCCGAGTGTCTCGAGCCGCCGCTTCCAGAGGCCCAGGAAGCCCTGTTCTGAGCCTGCGGACGGCCCGGACCGGACGTCGCGGACCCTGGCTAGGAGGCCGCGACGGTCACCCTCGACATGACCACGGTCGGCGTCGGCGTGCCGTCCTGCGGAGGGTTGGTGGGCAGCGCACCGATCGCGTCGACCACGGTCTGTCCCGAGACCACCTTGCCGAGCAGCGCGTAGTCGGAAGTCAGACCCGCGGACTGGCTGACATTGGGCGCAGTGACGACGAAGAACTGGCTGCCCGAGGCGCCGGCGGGGTCGGACGAGGTCTTGGCCATCGCCACGTCGCCCCTGACGTACTCGGTGCCGTGTGGCGGGGGCTCCACCACCGTGTAGCCGGGACCGCCCGAGCCGTCGCCGTTGGGATCTCCGCCCTGGATCACGAAGCCGGCCGCCACGCGGTGGAACGTCAGCCCGTCGAAGAAGCCGCGCTTGACCAGCGAGTAGAAGGACGCCGAGGTCTTGGGTGACTGCTTGACGTCGAGCGTGAAGGCAAACGTCCCGCAGTTGGTGACCACGGTGACCGTGTAGGTCTTGGCCGGATCGAGCTTCAAGCCGGGCGCGCTGAGGTGCTGGGGCCCTTTCGGTGACGGGGCCGCGACCGTGCGGCATCCGGCGGCGGCCGGGGTGCGCGGCGTACCGGCTGCGGCGGTCGGCTGAGCGCTCGTAGCGGAACTCGAGCTACTGGAGCCAGAGCTGCTCCCGCAGCCGGACAGAGCGCCGACAAGGACGATCAGGGCGAGCAAGATCAGATGCCCTCTGCGCACGGCGCGCAAGGATGGCACACCACACCGCGATAATCCGCCTGCATGCCCCTCTCCCCCCTTCTGTCCCGCTACGACCACGTGCTGATCGATCTCGACGGCTGCGTGTGGATCGGCGACAGCTGCACGCGCGGCGCGCCCGAGGCCGTCGGGGAGCTCCGAGCCGCCGGGAAGAACGTGGCCTTTCTCACCAATGACTCTCGCCGCTCACCTGAGGATTTCGTGCGCAAACTTTGGTCGCTCGGCCTGCGGGCCTCACTCGAGGAGGTCGTGACCTCGGGCGCCGCAATCCAGTTCGTGCTGGCGGACCGGCGCGCCGGCACGGGCGCCTACGTGATCGGCTCACCGGCCATCTTCCGCCACGTGAGCGACGCCGGGCTCCACATCCTCAACGGATCCGGGATGGAGGCCGACGCCGAGGTCGTGGTGGTCGCCGGGCACGAGGAGTTCAACTACAGCGAGCTCCGCCACGCCGTGCAGGCGCTGATGCGTGGCGCCGAGCTGCTCGCCGCCGACCGGGACCGCACCTTCCCGATGCCCGACGGGCCGTGGCCCGGCTCGGGCACGATCGTCGCGGCGCTCGAGTACGCCACCCAGCGCCGCGCGCGGGTGATCGGCAAACCCGATCCGCAGCTCTTCCTGACCGCCCTTGACCGGCTCGGCCCCGGGCGCTCGCTCGTGATCGGCGATCGTCTCGACGCGGACCTCGAGGGCGCCGGTGCCGCCGGCCTCGATGCCGCGATCGTCCTCACCGGCGTGACCTCCCAAGCCGAGGCCGAGGCCGCCACCGAGCCCGCGCCGATCGCCATCGCCGAGGATCTCCACGCTCTGGTGACGGCATGAAGCTGATGGTGATCGTCAACCCCGCCGCCGGCGGCGGCCGGGCGGGCAAGGCGCTGGCCGGTGTCGAGGCCGCGCTGGGCGACGGCGGCTTCGAGTTCCACACGGAGACCACGCGCAGCCTCGAGCACGCCGCCGATCTGGCCCGCGAGGCGGCGGCGGCCGGTGAGACGGCCGTGGCCTTCGGCGGTGATGGCATCGTCGGAGCGGTCGCCGGAGCGCTGGCCGGCGGTCAGGGCGTCCTCGGCGTCCTGCCGGGTGGACGCGGAAACGACTTTGCCCGCGTGCTGGGGATCCCCAAGGATCCGGTCGCCGCCTGCGAGGTCCTACGCACGGGCGTCGTGCGGTCGCTCGACCTCGGCGCGGTCGGCGAGCGCACCTTCATCGGGATCGCCAGTGTGGGTTTCGATTCCGAGGCCAACCGGATCGCCAACGAGACCCGCCTGATCGGCGGCAGCCTGGTCTACGCCTACGGCGCCCTACGCGCGCTGATGGGCTGGCATCCGGCGCGCTTCGAGGTGACCATCGACGGCGGCTCGCCGGTCAAGATGACCGGCTACACGGTCGCGGTGGCCAACTCCAAGGCCTACGGCGGCGGCATGTACCTCGCGCCGGACGCCGCGCTCGACGACGGCCTGTTCGACGTCGTGATGACCGCCGATACCCCGCGGCTGCGGTTCCTGCGGCTGCTGCCGACCGTCTTCAAGGGCGAGCACATAAAGCAGCCGGGCGTCGCGGTCCTGCGCGGTGCCGAGGTGCATGTGAGCGCCGATCGCCCCTTCACGATGTACGCGGACGGCGACCCGATCGGCGAACTTCCGGCCACGATCCGGGTCCTACCCGCGGCGATCCGCGTGATCGTCCCGGCATGAGCGCCCGTCCCTCGCACAGCCTGGCGCCGAAGCTCGCCGCCGCGCGAGCCGTCGGGGCCTTGGCACGCCGCGCCGGCCGGGGTGGCGGTACGAGTCTGCCCGGCAAAGTGCTGATGCGCCTTGAACCGCACGCCATCGCGGCCCTGGCCGAGCGGCTGGCGCGCGGCTCGGTGGTCATCTCGGCGACCAATGGGAAGACCACCACCGCGGCGATGACCGCTTCGATCCTCGAAGCGGCCGGGATCTCGTTGGTCCACAATCGCGCCGGAGCCAACATGGCCGGCGGCGTGGCCTCGACGCTGCTGGCCGCAGCCCGGCCGCGCGGCGGAATCGACGGCGAGCTCGGATTGTTCGAGGTCGACGAATTCTGGCTCGACCGTCTCACCGCCGAACTCGAGCCGCGCGCGGTGCTGCTCTCGAATCTGTTTCGCGATCAGCTCGATCGCTATGGCGAGCTCGAGACGATCGCCGACCGCTGGGCGGCGGTGGTCACGGCGCTTCCGGAGCACTCTAGCCTCGTGCTGAACGCGGACGATCCCCTGATCGCCGACCTCGGCCGCCAGCGTGAGGGGGTCAGCTTCTTCGGCGTCGAGGACCCGGCGATGGCGATCCCGGAGATGCAGCACGCCTCGGATTCCAAGCACTGCCGGCGCTGCGGAGCCGCCTATGTCTACGAGGCGATCTATCTCGGACATCTCGGCCGCTACAGCTGCCCGAACTGCGGCCAGCGCCGCCCCGAGCCCTCGGTCGCGGCCGAGCGCATCGAGCTCGACGGGACCCGCGGGGCGAGCTTCGATCTGCGCACGCCCTACGGCTCCGCGCGCGTAAGAATCCCCCTGCCTGGCCTCTACAACGTCTACAACGCCCTCGGGGCGGCCACGCTGTGCCTGGAGCTCGGCATCTCGCTCGAGGTCGTGGTGGCCGGGCTCGAGAGCGTCACGGCGGCCTTCGGCCGCGCCGAGCGGATCGAGGTCGGCGACGTCGAGCTCTCGATCCTGCTGGTCAAGAACCCCGCCGGTGCCAACGAGATCCTGCGCACGCTCGCGCTCGAGCCCGGGACGCTCGACCTGCTCGCGGTCCTGAACGACAACACCGCCGACGGTCACGACATCTCGTGGGTCTGGGACGCCGACTTCGAGATCCTCACGCCACACGCGCGCCACGTCACCTGCTCGGGGACTCGCGCCGCGGAGCTCGCCCTGCGGCTCAAGTACGCCGGCATCGCCGAGGACCGGCTCGAGGTCGTCCCCGACCTCGCGACCGCCCTGGATCGCGCGCTCGCGACCACCGGCTGCGAACGCCAGCTGTTCGCGCTGCCGACCTACACCGCGCTGCTGGCCCTGCGCGAAGAGCTCGCCCAGCGCGGCCACGCCCAGCGCTTCTGGGAGGACATGCTTCCGGCGTGAGTTTCATCTGGCATGACATCGAGTGCGGCGGATACGCCGAGGACCTGGCGCTCTGGCGCTCGCTGGCCGAGCGCCATGGCGACCCTGTGCTCGACGTCGGTGCGGGTACGGGGCGCACCGCACTGGACCTGGCCCGGCGGGGCCATCGGGTGACCGCGCTCGACCGCGATCCCGAGCTCGTGGCCGAGCTCCGCCGACGAGCCGCGGGGCTCGAGCTCGACGTCGTGCTCGCCGACGCTCGCTCGTTCGCGCTCGGGCGCCGCTTTGCGCTGTGCGTGATGCCGATGCAGACGATTCAGCTGCTCGGGGGCACGGAGGGCCGGGGGGCGTTTCTGCGCTGCGCGCTCGCGCATCTACAGCCCGGCGGGGCGCTGGCCGTGGCCCTCTCCGCTGAACTCGAGACCTACGAGGTGCTCGACGGGGGGCCCGCTCCGATGCCCGACGTGCTCGAGCGCGACGGAGTGCTCTACGCCAGCCAGCCCGTGGCCGTGCGCGAGGAGGGCGACGGCTACGTGCTCGCCCGCCGCCGCGAGATCGTCGACGCGCGCGGAGAGCGCACGGTGGCGCCCAACGAGATCCGGCTCGACCGGCTTGCCGCGGCTGAGCTCGAGGCCGAGGCGCTGCGCGCGGGCTTCACCTCGGCCAGCCGGGCCGAGATCTCGGCCACCGCGGACTACGTCGGCAGCCAGGTGGTGATCGTCGGTGCCTGAGCTCCGCGTCTGCGCGCTGTATCCCGACCTGATGAACATCTACGCCGACCGCGGGAACCTGCTGCTGCTCGAGCGTCGCTGTCGCTGGCGCGGCATCGGCTTCACGCTTCACTCGGCCGGCCTCGGCGAGCCGCTCGATCCCGACTCGGCCGACATGTTCTACATCGGCGGTGGGCAGGATCGCGACCAGGCCCTGTGCGCCCAGGACCTCCATGACTCCAAACGCGACGCGCTCCACGCCGCCGCCGAGCGCGACGCGGTGATCCTCGCGGTCTGCGGCGGCTACCAGCTGCTCGGACACTCCTACGAGCTGGGCGAGGACGTGCTCCCGGGTGTCGGCCTCGTCGACCTGCGCACCGTGCGCTCCGAGGGCCCGCGCCTGATCGGCAATGTGGCCATCGAGGTCGAGCTCGAACCGGGCGAGCGCCACGTCCTGGCCGGTTTCGAGAATCACGCCGGCCGCACGCGGCTCGGGCCGGACACGCAAGCACTCGGGCGCGTCCTGAAGGGCCACGGCAACAACGACGAAGACGGCTCGGAGGGCGTGCGCCGGGCCAACGTGATCGGCACCTACCTGCACGGACCGCTGCTGCCTAAGAACGCCTGGTTCGCCGACTGGCTGATCGCCACCGCGCTGGCGCTGCCCGAGCCGCTCGCCCCGTTGCCCGACGAGCTCGAGCTCGCGGCGCACGCCGAAGCCAGACACGCCGCGGGCGTCTAGCCACCGATGTTCGTCGCTGCCCGCCCTGGAGCACGCGTCAAGCGCCGCCTTCGCCGGCTCGTCCCCGCAGGCGCACTGGCCGCGGCGCTCGCCCTCGGGGCGGCGGCATGTGGCTCGAGCAGCCAGAGCAGCTCGGCCTCGAAGAGCGCCGGCGGCTTCTCGTCGGCCACGGCCACCGCGCCCGCGCTCCCAGGCGCCGGCAAGCCGCTGGTCACGATCGGCGACAAGAACTTCACCGAACAGTTCGTGCTCGGCGAGCTCTACAGCCAGGCGCTGGCCGCGCAGGGGTACTCAACCGTGATCAATCGCAACATCGGGCCCACCGAGGTCACGATCCAGGCCCTGCAGAGCGGTCGGCTCGCGATGTATCCCGAGTACCTGGGCACATGGATCGGCTCGGTGGCCGGCGATCAGCGCAGGTACGCCACCGAGCGCTCGGCTTACCAGGCGGCCCGGGCCTACGCGCTGGCCCATGGGCTCGATCTCCTGGCCCCCACTCCCTTCAGCAATGTCGACGGCATCGGCGTGACCGCGGGATATGCGCAGCAGAACAACCTGCGGAGCATCGGCGATCTGGCCCCGATCGCCGGCATGATCACGCTCGGCGCCCCACCCCAGTTCAAGACCGCCGCCATGGGCCTGGCCGGCCTGGGCCAGACCTACGGCGTCTACCCGGGTGCGTTCAAGCCGCTCGAGATCGGCGAGCAGTACCAGCGGCTGAGCGACGGCTCGGTGCAGGCCGCCGACGTGATGAGCACCGATCCCGAGCTGCTGAGCGGTCAGTACGCGCTGCTCGCCGACCCCAAGCGGCTCTTCGGCTGGGGTAACGTCGTGCCGGTCGTGCCCGCCAAGGTGCTGGCCGACGAGGGCCCGGCCTTCGCCTCGACGATCAACGCCGTCAGCGCGCTGCTCACGCTCCCCACGATGCGGGCGCTCAACGCCGACGTCGACGTCTATCACCAGGACCCGATCGCCGTGGCCAAGCGCTTCCTGCAGGCGCACGGCCTCGTGCCGCCCTCGAGCTAGCCGCCGCTCGAGCCGAAGCCGCCGGCGCCACGTTGCGAGCCGGCCAGCGCCTGCACCTCGACGACCGCGGGGGTCTCGATCCGCACGAGCACGAGCTGGGCGATCCGCTGTCCGGCGGCCAACTCGAAGCGGGCCCGGCGATCGGTGTTCAGAAGCAGGACGCGGATCTCCCCGCGGTAGCCGGCGTCGATCAGTCCAGGCGCATTGACCAGCGCCACGCCGTGACGGGCGGCCAACCCCGACCGCGGCAGCACCAGGCCGGCGCGGCCGGTTGGGATCTCGACCGCGATCCCCGTGGGCACCGCCGCGCGCTCGCCCGGTTCGAGCAGCACGGCATCGAGCGCGTAGAGGTCGAGCCCGGCGTCGCCCTCATAGGCCCGTGTGGGCAACCTCGCGCGGGGATCAAGGCGGCGGATGTTCAGGGTCATGCCGGGCGGCCGCTGGGCGTCAGGCGCGCATAGCGCGGAGCGACGCCGGCGGGCAAGCGAGCCAGGACGCGCACGCCGTCCGGGGTGTCCTCGCGAATCAGGTCGCCGGCGAGATCGTGGAGCTCGGCGAGCGTGCTGCCCTCGTCATACGGGACCAGCAGCTCGACCGGCTCGAGCGTGCGCGCGAACTCGTCCTCGATGCGCTCCCGGAGCGCGTCGAGGCCCTCGCCCGTGACGGCCGAGACCGAGACCGAGTCAGGGCGCTCGAGCTCGAGCTCCTGGCGCCGGTCGGCGTCGACGAGATCGATCTTGTCGAGCACGAGCACACGCGGCGCCTGGTCGGCGCCGATCTCGTTGAGGACCTCATCGACGGCCGCGGTCATTTCGGCGAGCTCCTCCTCGGGCGCCGAGGCGTCGACCACGTGCAGGATCAGGTCAGCCAGGCGGGTCTCCTCGAGCGTCGCACCGAAGGCGTCGACGAGCTGGTGGGGGAGTTTGCGGATGAAGCCGACCGTGTCGGTGAGCAGATAGTCGTGCCCGCCGGTGCGCAGCACCCGCGTGGTCGGGTCCAGGGTGTGGAAGAGCCGGTCCCGGACGCCCGCATGGGCGCCGGTGAGCGCGTTCAGCAGCGTCGACTTGCCGGCGTTGGTGTAGCCGGCGAGCGCGACCGAGGGAATGTGGGCGCGCTCGCGCTCGGCGCGCATCACCGAGCGGCTCGAGCGAACGTGGGCGAGCTTGCGCCGCAGCGCGGCGATCCGGTCACGCGCCAGGCGGCGGTCGGTCTCGATCTGCGTCTCGCCGGGTCCCCGGGTACCGATCCCGCCGCCGAGCCGCTCGAGGTGCGACCACAGTCCGCGCATACGCGCCAGGTTGTACTCGAGCTGCGCGAGCTCGACCTGGAGCTTGCCCTCGGCGCTGTGCGCGTGGGCCGAGAAGATGTCGAGGATGATCGCCGTGCGGTCGATCACAGGCACGCCGAGCGCGGTCTCCAGGTTCCGCTCCTGACGCGGCGAGAGCTCGTCGTCGACGGCCACCAGGTTGGCGTCGGCCCGGCCCAGGTCGGCCTTCAGCTCAGCGATCTTCCCCGGCCCGAGATAGGTGTTCGGGTGGGGTTGCTCGCGGCGCTGAACGAGCTCCCCGACGCCGGCCACCCCGGCCGTGCGCAACAGCTCGCGCAACTCCGCCAGCTGCTCGACGTCACCCTCGGGGAGCGCGGCGATCAGATACGCCCGCTGGCGCGCGCGCCCCGTCGGCGTGTCGCCGTTGCGGTGGTTGTGGGATTCCTGTTTGCGCCCGTGGCGGCTCCTTTGCACCAAGACCATGGTAGCCGCGCCGGGGGCGCCAGATGGCCATCCGCCCCGTGTCGGGCCCTAACTCACGTGGATGTCCTGCGAACCCGTGATCTCGACCTTCTTGCCGCCGCCGGTGATGTGCACGGTGATCGTGCCCTTGTGCTCCTTGCCGGTGCTGTTCTCGCTCAGGTCGACCTTGCAGGTGAACGTGGTGCCGTCCTTGGGCTTGACGCCGGACGGGCAGCTCACGGACTTGACGGTCGCCTGGTTCTGCTTGGCGAAGTCCCGGATGAGCTTCTCGCCCGAGGCCGGGTCGACGGTCGTGCCGCAGGCGGCCAGCGAGATTCCGAGCACCGGCAGCGCCATCAGAGCCGACACCCGCCGGCCTGGCCTTGTGATCTGCATACGTGCGCCTCCGCTTGTCCTCTGGTCGTTGCGCGGCGAACCCTGTCACGAATGAGCTGTTACCGCCAGCCCGGGCGACGCGTCGCGTCAGCCCTGGAGCGAGCGGATCCGCTGGACCGCCTCGGTGAGCCGATCGTCGGGCGTGGTCAGGGAGATCCGGAAGAAACCCTCGCCGTTCGGCCCATACGCCCCGCCGGGTGAGATCACCACGGCCGCCTCCTCGAGCACGTGCTCGCAGTAGGCCGCGGCCGACTCGAAGCCCTCCGGAACCGGCGCCCAGACGTAGATCGTGCCCCTCGGAGGCGTGACGTGCACGCCCGCCGTGGCCAGCGCGGCGCAGACAAGGTCGCGTCGGCGGCGGTAGACCTCGTTCATCGCCTTGACGTCGCGATCGACCCCGGGGGCGAGCGCGGCGGCGCCGGCGAGCTGGATCGCGTCGAAGAGCCCCGAATCCACGTTCGACTTCAGGCGCCAGTACTGCGTGATGGCGTCGGCGTTGCCGACGATCGCCGCGCAGCGCCAGCCGGTCATGTTGTAGCCCTTGGAGAGCGAGAAGACCTCGACGCCGACCTCTTTGGCCCCGAGCGTGCTCAGGAACGACGGCGCGACGTAGCCGTCGTAGGTGGTCTCGCTGTAGGCGTTGTCGTGCACGACGAGGAAGTCGTGCTGCGTGGCCAGCTCCACGACGCGTTCGAAGAGCCCGTCGGGAACGACGGCGCCGGTGGGGTTGTTCGGGTAGTTGAGGAACATCAGCCGCGCCCGCTCGAGCGCCTGCTCGGGAATCGCCTCGAGGTCGGGTGCGAAATCCCGTTCGGACAGCAGGGGCATGAGCACCGGCTCGGCGCCGACCAGGAGCGGGCCGCCGGTGTAGACCGGGTAACCGGGGTCGGCGGCCAGGGCCACATCACCGGGATCGAGAAAGGCCAGGTTGAGGTTGAAGATGCATTCCTTGGCGCCGATCGCCGGCATCACCTCGGTCTCGCGGTCGAGCTCAACGCCGAAGCGCCGCGCGTAGAAGGCCGCCACGGCCTCGCGGAACTCGGGCCGGCCGCGGTTGGAGGGGTAGGTGTGCGTGCTCGGATCCGCGACGGCTCGCTGGGCGGCCGCCACGATCGGCGCGTACGTCGGCGTGTCGGGATCGCCGATCCCCAGGCTGATCACGTCGACTCCCTCCGCCCTCTTGGCCGCGATCTTGCGCTCGAGCTCGGCGAACAGGTACGGCGGGATCTGCTCGAGTCGGCTACTCGGTCTCATTCAGCTCCTTCACGAAGTCATCGCTCAGCGTGCCCCGGAACACGGGCACCGCCCAGCCGGTCAGGTTCACGTGCAGGTCCTCCCCGACCTCCACCTCGAGCTCGCCGCCGTCGAGGATGACCGTGACCGGAGAGTCGCCGCCCCGCAGAACGTAGGCGATCGCCGCCCCGGTCGCACCCGTGCCGCTTGAGAGCGTCTCCCCCACGCCGCGCTCGAAGATCCGCGCGCGAATCCTCCCCGGGGCGATTTCGGCGTACCAGGACACGTTCGTGCGGTTCGGAAAGAGCTCGTGACGCTCGATCGCCGGCCCGATCGCGGGCAGATCGAGCGCGTCCAGCGTCGCGACGTCCCCGACGGCGATCGCGCACTGCGGGTTGCCGATCTGCACGTGCTGGAATTTCCAGCTGTGACCGCCGGCGTCGAGCCCGCCGCTGCCGTCCTCCGAGCCCGCGGGGTAGTCGACCGATCGCAGCCGCGCGCGGCCCATGTCGACCGTGCAGGTCGTCTCGGAGATGATCCGGGGACGGATCTCGCCGGCCGCGGTCTGAATCGAGAAGGTGTCGGCCTTGGCCCAGCCCCGGCGGCGTAGGTAGAGGATCGCCTCCCGGGCTCCGTTCCCGGAGAGCTCGGCCTCCGATCCGTCGGGATTGAAGATCTGCAGCCGCGCCACGAATCCCGGCTCGTCGGGTGGTGAGAGGACGAGGATGCCATCGGCGAACAGGCCCGTGTGCCCGGCGCAGATCGCCCGGATGCGCCCTGGCGTCAGCTCAAACGGGAGCTCGTCGCGCTCGACGATCAGATAGTCGTTACCGAGCGCCTGCCACTTTTCGAATTCCACGCGGCGCCAGTCTAGGCGGCCGGCCCCGGGCGAGGCTAGGACGGGTGCTCCGCATCTCCGGGGTCGCCGTCCCACAAGGAGAGCACCTGAGCGGCCACCTGCCCGTCGGAGCGTCCCGTGACGTCGATCTGGTTGACCCCGGCCAGCTTGCGCATCCAGGTCAGCTGCCGCTTCGCGTAGTTGCGGGTGCGGCGGCGCATCGCGCCGACATCGTCCGCCAGCAGTTCCTCGAATCCGAGTGCCTTGCGCGCCGTGACCGACGCCCCCGCGACATTGGCCCGCCTGACCTCCTCTTGGGCGCCGTCGGCGACCATCTGGCCGACACGGGCGTCGATCCGCTCGTAGAGCCGCTCACGGTCCATCAACAGCCCGACCAGGAGCGTCGGTCGCCGGACTTCATCGGTCCAGAGCTCGGACTCGCGCTCGGGCGTCTCGAGTTCGCCCGCGTCGAGCAGCTCGAGCGCGCGCACGATGCGCTGCCGGTCGCCTGCATCGATGCGCGCCGCAGCGTCAGGAGCGCGGTTGGACAGCACGGCGTAGAGCGCGGCGATCCCGCGCGCGGCGAGCTCGGCCTCCCAGCGCTCACGCACACCCTCGAGCGGCGGTGGTCGCAGGCTGAGCTCGGTCAGGGCGGCGCGCAGGTAGAGCCCGGTGCCGCCGACGACGATCGGGCGCTGCCCGCTCGCGAGCAGATCGTCGATCTGGGCGTGCGCGAGCTCCGCGTACTGGCCGGCGCTGAACGTCGCGTCCACGGGCAGGAACGAGATCAGGCGGTGTTCGAGGCGGGAACGCTCGCTGTCCGTGGCCACGCCGGTCAGCGTCTCGAGGCCCGAGTAGACCTGGAGCGCGTCGCAGGACACCGCCACCGGCCGCTCGCCGCGGGCGCGTAGCCGGTCGGCCAGCGCGATGGCGATCGCGGTCTTGCCGACCCCCGTGGGGCCGAACAGGGCGATGACCTGCGCGCGTTGCATCGGCGCAGTATCTACACTGCCGCCGGGTGAGCCCCGCCGGCGGCAACGGTCTTCTCACCGGCCGTAACGTCCTACTCACCGGAGCTACGGGCGGCATCGGGCATGCGATCGCGCGCGCCTTCGCCACCCGCGGCGCGCAGCTCGTGCTCACCGGACGGCGGACCGAGATGCTGCAACCGCTGGCCACCGAGCTCGGCGCGCGCGTGCTCGCCGCCGACCTGGCCAAGCGCGAGGACGTGGACCGGCTAGCGGCCGAGGCCGGCGAGCTCGACATCGTGGTCTTCAATGCCGCGCTCCCGGCCAGTGGGCCGCTGCTCGAATACACCGAGGAGCAGATCGACCGTGCGCTCGAGGTCAACCTGCGCGCTCCGATCGCGCTGACGCGCGCGATCGCCCCGCAGATGGTGGCCCGCGGGCACGGACATCTGGTCTACATCTCCTCACTGGCCGGCAAGTCCGCCGCCCCCGGATCCTCGCTTTACTCGGCCACCAAGTTCGGTCTGCGCGGCTTTGCGCTCTGCCTGCGGGAGGACCTGCGCAGCGCCGGCGTGGGCGTCTCGGTCGTGCTGCCGGGCTTCGTCCGGGGCGCGGGGATGTTCGCCGACTCCGGGGCCACGCTGCCGCGCGGGGTGGGCACGCGCTCGCCCGAGCAGGTCGCCGATGGCGTGATCCGCGCGATCGAGAGCAATCGCGCCGAGGTGGACGTCGCCCCGGTCGGGCTGCGCATCGGGGCGGCGCTGTCCGGCGTCGCGCCCCAGACCGCGGCCAAGGCCAGCCGGCTCATGGGCGGCGCGAAGATCTCCGCGGCGATCGGCGAGGGGCAGAGCGACAAGCGCTAGTTCGGGGCGATGCGTCCTGCGGCCGCAGCGGGAGCTGTCTACGGCCGAGCTCAGGAATTCTGCATCACGTGATGCTCGCCGGTCACGCCGGAAAGGCCGGCGATGATCTCATCGGCCAGCCGAGCCCCGTCGTTCGAGCGCTCGGGCGTGGCCTGCACGCGCACGACGACGTCCTCGCCGTCGATCTCCTCGAGCAGCACGCGCGGCTTGGACCGCGTCTGGGTCGAGATGCCCTCATCGAGGATCAGCTGCACCTGCGAGGGCCGGATCCCGGCTCTCAAGCGGACCCTCACATCAACGGACTCTGGCTCCCGCAGCGGCACCACGGCCGAGGCCAGCACGACGTTGTTGGGGACCATGATCCGGTCCTCACCGCGGGCCAGGGTCGTGTAGAGCAGGCCGAGCGAGCTCACGATGCCCTCCGCCGTGCCGCCGAGCGGACCGGCCTGCAGGCGAACCCGCTCCCCGACCCGGAACGGGCGCGCACTGAGCAGGACCATGCCGGCGATCAGGTTGCCGAGCGTCTGCTGGGCGGCAAGACCGAGAACCACCGCGGTGAAGGCGCCGCCCACGGCGAGCGTCTGCGGGTTCAGCCCACCGATGCGCAGGGCGGCGAACAGCGTCACGGCCATGGTCGCGAGGCGCACGAGGAAGCCCACGGTCCCGGCGGTGCCCGGGTCCATGCGTCGGAAGAATGTCGGCGCCGCGGCCTTGCCGATGTCGCGGGCGAACGCCCAGCCGAGCCCAACCAGCGCGATC
This sequence comes from uncultured Solirubrobacteraceae bacterium, assembly GCA_963725515.1. Classification (GTDB taxonomy): domain Bacteria; phylum Actinomycetota; class Thermoleophilia; order Solirubrobacterales; family Solirubrobacteraceae; genus Palsa-465. Next base: position 46,676 of record CAVRZB010000003.1, read on the forward strand.
ACAGTCGCCACCCTGACCTCGGTGTCGAGGTTATGACCGAAGAGGCTCTTGCGGTTGGCGTAGGCGAGCAGCACACCGGCCAGCAGCGCGACGATCACCACCGCCTGGCGACGCGCGCGCCGTACGGCCTGCTGGCTGACCTGACGAGCCAGGCCGACCGCCTCCCAGGCGTGGCTGCGCGTCTCGAACATGCGGTCGAGCCTCGAGTCCTCGCGTGTGGATTTGGTCGGTCGGAATCTCATCGTGTCGAACCCGGCCGCGGTGGCGGCCAAGCACCTGTTACTCACCTACCACCGGAGCGGCGGCATGGTTGCGCAGACTGGCGGTGACAGGGGTCACACAAGGCCGTTGACGCGCTGTATTTCAGAATAGCCGCTGCTGCGGTTGTTCTCGCTCCCAGCCCTGGACCTCAGGCTGAGGCTCAGCTGCCGCCACGGCTCCGCGACCGGGCGCGGGATCACGCGCGCTGGTCCCCGTGCGCCCGGTGAAGCGGCCATCAGGGAGCGCCCCCCCGCGGTCCTCGGGGGCGCGGGCGGGCCCTCGGATGAGCCGCGCGAGTCGTCGGCGCTCTTGCCTCGGGGCATACGCCCCCAGTTTGTAGAGCCGCTCGTAACGGGCGACTAAATCCGGCCGCTGCGCCGACAACCACTCGAAGAACACATCCCGCACATCGCCCCGCAGGTGCAGGGCCACGCCGCTGACGCTCGACACGCCGGCCTCGGCGGCCAGCTCGAGGATCGCCTCCACCTGCTCGGGGCTGTCGTTCACGCCGGGCATGAGCGGCGCGATCAGGAGCCCGGTGCGGATTCCGGCCCGCGTGAGCTCCGCCGCTGCCTCCAACCGGGCGCGCGGGTGCGGCGTGTGCGGCTCCGTCGCGCGCCAAGCCTTCTCGTCGAGCGTCGGCACCGACAACGCGGCGCTGAAGCTCGTGCGCTCATTGATCTCCCGCATCAGGGCGAGATCGCGCAGTAGCAGAGGCGACTTGGTCAGGATCGAGCACGGATTCGCCGCGTCGCGCAGCGCCTCCCAGATCGCCGGCATGAGTCGGTAGCGTCCCTCCACCCACTGATACGGGTCCGTGTTCGTGCCCAGAGCAACGTGCTCGCCCTGCCACGACCGGCGGCCCAGCTCAGCCCTCAGGAGCTCCGGCGCGTTGACCTTGACCACGATCTCCTGCTCGAAGTCGCGCCCGGCGTTGAAGTCGAGGTACTTGTGCGTCGGGCGGGCGAAGCAGTTGTGGCTCACGACTCCGTTGGCGATGAAGTCCCCGGTGCCGGTCGTGATGTCGTACATCCGCACCACCATCCCGGTCGGCCGGATTGCCCTGACGTTCAGCGATGCGGCGGCCTTGAGCACGCGCCCCTCTGCCGCGGCCGCAGGGTTCCCGGGACCGACCAGGCTCGCCCCGACCGTCAGATGAGGACGCTGCAGGAGTCCGTGCTCCGCGCCGATCACGTGCTTCCAGCCTCGCCGGGTCAGGAGACGGTGCTCCCCGCTGGCGACGAGTTCGGTTCCGTCCTGGAGTTCGACCACATAGGCGGGCTTGATGCTCGACCACTTGGCCAGGACCTCGGTTCTCACGAACCGGCGGTAGCGACCCGCACGCGCCGTGCCATAGATCGCGTCGCCCACTTCGAGGTCGCGCAATGAGCGGGGGCGATTCGCAGCGGTCAGGATCTGCGTGTCGCCGCTCAGGCAGTAGACGCACGCATGGCTGCATCCCCGATAGGGATTGATGGTCCAGCGGAACGGCATTCGGGAGGCCTTCGGCACGCGGTTGAGGATCGATTTGGCCCTTACCTCGTAGAAGTTCGTCTTGAGCGCCTCGGGTGCATCGAAGCGCCGCACGACCGCGGGCTCGCGGTAGCCGGGCAACTGGGCCTGTTCGTCGGCCTCGAGGGAAAGGTTCTGCCACCGCATCGAACGTATGTTCGCATCACGCCAGGACGGAACTCCAGGGTTCCGCCCCTTCCGGCCGCCGGGGTCCCCGGGCTGGCGCCCGGCGAGGCCCTCAGGCCCGGCGGAGCGGTGCCTCTCCCCCGCCTTCGGCGCGCCTCAGGCCCGGCTGGCCAGGAGCGACTGCACACCCGACAGCGTCTGGCTGGTGGCGGCCGTGATCTCGACCTCGACGAGCTCACCGGGCGCGGCCAGGCCGTCGAAGTTGACCACCTTGTTGTGGCGGGAACGGCCGCGCAGCCGGCTCGGGTCGGTGCGCGATGGGCCCTCCACGAGCACCTCGAGCGTGCGCCCGACGAAGCGCTCGGCGCGCTCCCGCGCGCGGCGCTGGATCACCTCGACCAGGCGCTCGAGCCGCTCGACCTTGAGCTCGTGGGGCAGCTGGTCCGGCAGCTCGGCGGCATCGGTCCCACGACGGGGCGAGAAGATGAAGGTGAAGGCGCTGTCGTAGCCGACCCGCTCGGCGACCTCCAGCGTCTGGGCGAAGTCGTGCTCGGTCTCGCCCGGGAAGCCGACGATGATGTCGGTGCTCAGCGAGCAGTCCGGCACGAGCTCGCGGATCAGCGCGACGCGATCTAGGTACCGCTCGCGGGTGTATGTGCGGCGCATGCGCTTGAGCACCGCGCTTGACCCCGACTGGAGCGGCAGGTGGATGTGCTCGCAAAGCGAACCGAGCTCGGCGTGGGCGCGGATCACATCCTCGCGCATGTCCTTGGGGTGCGGGCTGGTGTAGCGCACGCGTCTTACGCCCGGCACGCGGTCGATGCGCAGCAGGAGCTCGGCGAAGGTCGCCCGCTCGGCGCGTGGCAGGTCACGGCCATAGGAATTGACGTTCTGCCCGAGCAGGGTGATCTCGCGCACGCCGTCGGCGGCGAGCTGCTCGACCTCGGTCACGAGTTCGCCCGCCGGCCGGCTCACCTCCCGCCCGCGCGTGGAGGGAACGATGCAGTAGGAGCAGACGCAGTTGCAGCCGACGCTGATCTGGACCCAACCCTGGAACTCACGCGCGCGCCGGGCCGGCAGGCGTCCCGTGAAGCCCTCGAATTCGAAGAAGCCCTGGGCGGTCAGGGAATCGCTGGTCAGGAACTCGGCGAGCTTGTGCACCTGACCCGGCCCGAAGGCGACGTCGACGAAGGGGAAGCGGGCAAAGACCTCCTCCTTGACCGATTGGGCCCAGCAGCCACCGACGCCGACGATCCGCTCGGGGTCCTGCGCCTTCAGCCGCTTGGCATGGCCGAGATGGGCCAGGAAGCGGTTGTCGGCCGCCTCACGGATCGAGCAGGTGTTGAACAGGATCACGTCGGCGCTGTCCTGCGTGGGCGCCTGCTCGTAGCCGAGCGACTCGAGCATGCCCTGCATGCGCTCCGAGTCGTGTTCGTTCATCTGGCAGCCGAAGGTTGTGACGTGGTATCGCTTACGCATGTGAACACCCGGTCGAATGTCGCCCATGATGCCATCCCCAGCGACGGGCACTCGGAATCGCGCGCGCCGGCCAGACTGGCGGTGAAGCGGGAGAGCGGTTCGTCCTTGCCCGCGGGCGAGCGAGCGCCGTACCGTCCTCGACACCGTGATCATCGTGCACCCCGGCATCGCCAGCTCCGGGCAGGTGTGATCGGCAGGCAGCCGTGATCCGCCACCACCTGGCCGCTCCTTCGCCTTCAGACCGATTGTGGAACGGTCTGGGGCGGGGACGGCGAACCGCCGTCCCCGCCCCAGCGCCGGCTAGTACCTCAGTTTGCCAGCGGTCTTCAAGCTGGCGATAAGCTCGTCGCCGTCACCGTCGAAGCTCTTCGCAGTCCCCTTGAAGGCGAAGCTGCCCGCGGCACCCCGGTAGATGCCGTCGCCGCTGGTGATCGTGACAGTGCCGCGCAGAGACGTGCTGCCGGCGGAGGCCACAACGCCCCGCCCCTCCAGCGTTCCCTTCCAACTTCCCTGGGGCAAGAAAATGGTCAGCCTGCCGGTGAATCTGACACCGGTACCGACCACCCTGTACCTGTTCCTGCCGCGGATGGCTCCGCTTACCGGCACGCCGCCCACCTTGCCTTCAATCGTCCCGGCATATGTCTGTGAGCCGGTGATGTTGATGGCGCCCGGCGGGTCGATGTTGGCGAGCGTGACCTGCCCCCAGACCGCGTGGTCCCTGCCCCTGTGCTTGTGCTTGTGCTTGGTCGTACTCCCGGCCGCCCCAGCGACGGTGGGAATCGAGATCGCCGTGGCGGCCATCACGACCACGAGAACGCGCTTTGCCATTCTGCTACTCCTTTAGACGGGAATGCCCCAACCCGACGACGCAACCGCAGCTACGCCTCACGGTGGCGCAATTCAGCGGGGAATCACTGCCAACCGGAGACAACAGGCTACACCGTTTTTACGCGAATGGCGTGGCCGGAGACGCGTTGGGGCACTTTGGACCTCAAGCCCGAGGTCCTAGCCAATGACGTCGCCGCCGCCGGACGCCTGATCCACCGGCGAGGCCCCGGCGCCCGGCGCCTCGGCCTAACGCGCGTACTCGACCGCGCGCGATTCCCTGATCACGGTGACCTTGATCTGGCCCGGGTACTCGAGCTCCTTCTCGATCTCGCGTGCGATGGCGTGCGAGAGCAGCGTTGCGGCGTCATCGTCGATCGCCCCCGGGGCCACCATCACGCGTATCTCGCGCCCAGCCTGCATGGCGTAGACCTTGTCCACGCCGGGGTGTCGCGTGGCTATGTGCTCGAGGTCCCGCAGGCGTTTGACGTACTGCTCGAGCGACTCGCCACGCGCTCCTGGACGGGCGCCGGAGAGGGCGTCGGCGGCCTGCACGATCACCGCCTCGATCGTCTGCGGCTCGACCTCGTTGTGATGGGCCTCCATGGCGTGGGCCACCGCCTCGGATTCCCCGTGGCGACGGGCCAGGTCTCCACCTACGAGCGCATGGGGTCCCTCGATCTCGTGCGTCACCGCCTTGCCGATGTCGTGCAGCAGTGCAGCGCGGCGGGCGGTCTTGGGACTCGCACCGAGCTCCTCGGCCATCATCGCCGCGAGCTGAGCGACCTCGACCGAGTGGGCGAGCACATTCTGGCCGTAGCTCGTGCGGAACCGGAGCCGGCCGAGCAACTTGACCAGGTCAGGATCGATCCCCTGGACCCCGGCGTCGAGCACGCCCTGCTCGCCGAGCTCGATGATGCGAGCGTCGAGCTCCGATTTGGCCTGGTAGTACATCTCCTCGATCCGCGCGGGATGAATGCGACCGTCCTGGAGGAGCTTCTCCAGGGTGATGCGGGCGATCTCGCGTCGCACCCCATCGAAGCCCGAGAGAACGACGGCCCCGGGGGTGTCGTCGATGATGAAGTCGACACCGGTGAGGTTCTCCAGGGCGCGGATGTTCCGTCCCTCCCGCCCAATGATGCGGCCCTTCATGTCATCGGCCGACAGCTGCACGACCGAGACGGTCGTCTCGGCGGCGTGCCCGGCGGCGAGACGCTGCATACAGACGGAGAGGATGTTGCGCACGCGGCGCTCCGCCTCGCGCTTGGTCTCCTCCTCGATCTGGCGCAGACGCCGAGCGGCATCGTGGCGCGCCTGATCCTCGACCTCCTTTAGGAGCAGCGTCTTGGCCTGCGTGGCCGAGAGTCCGGAGACCCGCTCGAGCTCGCGCGAGTGCTCCTGGCGGCTGCGGGACAGCTCCTCGCGGACGCGCTCGAGCTCGATCTCACGCGCGCTGAGACTCTCCTCGCGACGCGCCAGATCGATCCGGCGCTCGCGCAACTCGGTCTCCAGCACGGTGGCGTCGGCCGCGGCTGCGGTCGGTGCAGAGCGGTGATTGCGCCCATAGACGAGCGCAGCAATCACAATGCCCACCGCGATGAGCGCTGCGGCTCCGATGATTGCCATGGTCGTTCCTCTCCTCGGCCCGGTTCCGGACCGACCTCAACATTCAGTTTCGTGGGAGCGACCGAGCGGCCATGCGAGGCGCACGGAATGGATGCCGGTACGGGGCGGCCATGGCCGTCCCTCAGGCGACAGCTAGCAAGCAGGTAGTGGGATGAATGTCTTCAGGCCGGGCGGCCCGTTGATAATCGCCGTCAGCACTGTTACCAGAATCCAGTAATTCAGAAGTTTGCTCGTATTTTCAGTGGCCTCGCGGCCATTCGTTCGCTCCCTGCATCGTAATACCGGGGCGGACGCGGCGCAAACGCGCTACTTGGCCGTGGCGCTGAACGTCGTGCGGCCGTGACAGAGCTTGTGCTCTCTGGTGCTCAGCGTGGTATCCGTGATCAAGCCGGTCGCGGACCTGCCCTTGATCGTGCCCTTGATCGAGGTTGGCTCGTTCGGCGCGTGCGGCGGGTGTACCGAAGCCGAGAAGCGACCCTTGGCGTCGAGCTTCAGGGTGGCGAAGTACGCAGGTCCGATGGTCACCTTGAGCATGTGCTTGTCGGGACAGGTGTCGTTGATATGAAACGAGAACCGCGAAACGCTGCCCTTGGCCACGGCGAAGGTGATCCTCAGCTTCTGCTTGGTGACGCCGCTGAACGAGAGGGACCTGACGCTCGCCGCGGCCACCGACGCCAGCGCCAGCGCCAGCGTCAGCACAGCGGCGGTCAGCACTCGCGAAATCGACGAACGGCGTGCCCAGGACATCGGCGACCTCCTGTTTCCGGGTTGCGGACGCTCGACCGTAGCGAACCGAGGTCCGCGATCCGCCATCACTCGCCGGCGCCCGCGTAGCTGCGCACGGCGTCGAGCGCCGTCTCGGTCTCGTATCCCTTGCGCAGCAGGACCCCGAGCGCCCGCTCGCGCTCGCGCCGGTCACTCGGGGGCGCGGGGAACCGCCGGCGGAGCAACGCCATGGCGCGTTCTGATTCGGGCGCGGCCGCGGCGGGGTGGAGCGCGAACTCGTCAATCAGTCCACGCTCGATCCCGCGCGCCAGAAGGCCCTGTCTGATGCGCTCGGCGCCCCACTGCTCGAGCTCGCGCTTGTCCTCGGCGAACACGCGGGCGAAGCGGGCATCGTCGAGCGTCCCGAGCTCGGTCAGTTCCTCGACCACCATGGCGACCGTCTGCTCGTCGAAGTCCTTGCCCTGGAGATAGCGGCGGACCTCGCCGACGGTACGCTCACGGCGATTGACGTAGCCGTAGGCCGCGGCCAGCGCCCGTTGCTCGCGGTCCTCGCGAGAGACAGGACGGGAGCCCTCGGCGGACTCCGCCATTGCCTATGCCGCCCGGTCGTCTGCTGACTCGACGGCCGCCAGGGGCGGCCCGTCGCGCGGCTCGATCGGCTTGACCAGCTCGCCACGGCTGAGACCGAGCGCCGCATAGATCTTGTCCTCGATCTCCCGCGCGGTCTCAGGGTGCTCGTCGAGAAACGCCTTGGCGTTACCGCGGCCCTGACCGAGGCGCTCCTCGCCGTAGGAGAAGAACGATCCGGATTTGGTCACGATGTTGTGCTCGATGCCGTAGTCGAGCAGGCAGCCCGAGGTGGAGATGCCCCTGCCGAACTCGATGTCGAACTCGGCCTGCTTGAACGGCGCCGCCACCTTGTTCTTGACGACCTTGACGCGCACCCGGTTGCCGACCGCCTCGGTGCCGTCCTTGAGTGTCTCGATGCGCCGGATGTCCAGCCGCTGGGAGGAATAGAACTTGAGCGCCCGGCCGCCGGGCTGGGTCTCCGGACTACCGAACATCACCCCCACCTTCTCGCGAATCTGGTTGGTGAACACGCACAGGGTCTGCGTCCGGTTGAGGCCACCGGCGAGCTTGCGCATTGCCTGCGACATCATGCGCGCCTGAAGGCCCACGGACTGGTCGCCCATCTGGCCCTCGAGCTCGGCCCGCGGCGTGAGGGCCGCCACCGAGTCGACCGCGACGAGGTCGACCGCGCCCGAGCGGATGAGCATGTCGACGATCTCCAGCGCCTGCTCGCCGAAATCGGGCTGCGAGACGAGCAGCTCATCGATGTCAACCCCGATCCGCTGGGCGTACATCGGATCCATCGCGTGCTCCGCGTCCACGAACGCGCATACGCCGCCGAGCTTCTGCGCCTCGGCGATGATGTGGTAGACGAGCGTCGTCTTACCGGACGACTCCGGGCCGAAGATCTCGATGATGCGCCCGCGCGGAACACCCCCGATGCCCAGCGCAAGATCGAGGGAGAGCGCACCGGTCGGGATCGCGTCGCAAGCCACCCGGGCGCCGGGATCGCCCATGCGCATGACCGTGCCCTTCCCGAACTGGCGCTCGATCTGGGTCAGGGCACCCTGCAGAGCCGCCTGTCGCTTGGCGTCGGACTTGGGATCCGAGGTCGCACCGGCCCTGGCGCCGGCCTTCTCGTGCTCGCTCATCTGGGTGTGGCTCCTTGTCTCATGCGCTTGAACCGACCACGGTACGGCGAGTGGCGGACGGAAAAGCACCGTAGAGCCGGTGCCTGTAACCGAACAAGACGCTTTCGTCGCAGGACCTGCGCAGGAGTGTCAAAAGAATGAACGGCGACGCGGACGACATCCGCCCCGGCCCGCTCAGAAGTCGCGCCGACCCACCAGGCGGGCCGGCGTTTCCGGTCGGGTGAGCGCATAGATCGCGAGCCGTTGAGGCCCCGGAGTGACCAGCTCGGCCCCCGGGCCGTGGGGGATTTCGAAGCGCGCCGCGATGCGGACGCCGCGAGCGTGGAGCTCGGCGATGCTCTGTTCCAGATCGGACACGCGGTAGACGAGCACCGGTTGCTCACCCTCCAGGTGTCCGGCGAGCAGCAGCGCCGGGGGATCCTGATTCAGCCGCACCATCGCCACGCGCGTATCGAACGCCTCGATCGCGAACACGAGCTCGGCACCGAGCGCCTCTGTGAAGTGCTCGACATCGGCCGCCACGTCGCGGCTGGGCAGATAGAGGAAGTCCAACTGCTCGAACACGACCGCAGCAGCCTAGGGCGGGCCGAGGACGCCAGGGTTGAGGGATCCGGGCGCGACCGCGCGGTTGACATATATATCTGCTTGGTTATATTCCGCGAATGTCATCTACCTGGTCTGCCCTGGCCGATCCCCACCGGCGGGCCGCGCTCGAACTGCTGCTCGAGCGGCCGCGGCCGGTCGGGGAGCTCGTGCAGGCACTCGGGCTCACGCAACCGGGGACGTCCAAGCATCTGCGTGTCCTGCGTGATGCGGGGCTGGTCCGCGTCCGCGTCGAGGCCCAGCGGCGTGTGTACGAGATCGAACCGGGCCCGCTCGTCGAGCTCGATGCCTGGCTCGCGCCCTATCGAGCCCTTTGGGACGCCCGGCTCGACGCGCTCGGTCGTCATCTCGACAGGTAGGCGGGCGGCACGCGAACGAGCCAGCCATCAACCACCCCCACCCCCGAGGAGGACTGAGCATGCCTGCCACCGGCAGCTCGAGCCCCGAGATGGCGGCGCAGCCTGCCGGCTGCTGTTCAGCGTCGTGCTCGACACGCACGAGAAGGCAGCGCGCGACGCGGCCGGATGGGACGTGTGCCTCGGCGAGCTCGAGCGGTTGATCGCCGGTCAGCCGACCACGCCCCCGGGCAGGCAGCCGACCGAGGCCTGGGCGGAGCTCTACGAGGAGTACCAGCGCCACGGGCTGCCCGCGAACGCACCGCTCCCCACGCCGGAGAACCGCACGGGTGCCTAGGCGAGCGTGCCGGAGGCCAGAACGGCGCGGGCTAGGCCAACGCCTCGTAGCGCGACCCCGTCCCCCCCAGGCGCGAGCGGAACAGCGTCACGGGAGCGCCGTCCAGAGCCACGGGCGCGGGTGGCGGCAGCTCGATCGGGCGGACACGAGGTCCGCGGCGCACCCGGGCGACGGTCACGTGGGGCAGATATGCCCGTTCCTCGGCCTCGTACCACCCGCCGGCGGTGAGCGCCCGCGCCAGGGCGGCCTGGAGCGCTCGCAGCCGGCCCTGTGGGTCGGCGATCGTGACCGCGACCACGCTCGGCCGGCGCACGGGCAGCCAGATCGCCTCGGCGAGGGCCAGCCCGGACGGCCCGGTCTGCGCCACCGAGGCACAGGCGCGGGCAATCGGGGCGACCTCCTCGAGCGCGCGCGAGCCGAGGAAGCAGAGGGTCAGGTGAAGGGCATCAGCCTCGATCAGGCGCAGGCCGGCGATCGCGCTCACGGCCGCGTCCCTGAAGCCCACCAGGGCAGTCCGGGCGGCGGCCGGCAGCTCCAGCGCGACGAACAGCCGCGCGCGGCCCTCGCTCAACTCCGGGCCGCCCCGGCCCCGGTGTCCGCCCCGGGCCCGGGAAGCGGCACGTCGGCCTCGCCGCGCAGCAGGCGCCTGAGCAGGTGCATCGAGACCGTGCACGAGCGGTCGCGGATATCGACGCGACCGCCCGGAAGCCTGACGCTGCGCGCGATCATCTCGCCGTCGACCGACCGCACGCAGAAGCAGACGGTTCCGACCGGCTTCTCCTCAGTGCCCCCGTCCGGTCCGGCGATTCCGGTCAGGCCGACACCGACATCTGCGCCGAAGCGGGCGATCGCCCCGGCGGCCAGCGCCTCGGCGACCTCGGCCGACACGGCGCCATGGCGCTCGATCAGCTCTGCGGGCACGTTGGCGAGCTCCGTCTTGGCCTCGTTCGAATAGGCCACCACCCCGCCCCGGAAATATGCCGAGGACCCGGGCCGTTCGGTCAGGCGGGCCGAGAGCAGGCCGCCCGTGCAGGACTCCGCAACCGCCACGGTGCGGTCACGGAGCAGCGCCGCGACCTGCTCGTCGACGGTCGAGCCGTCCTCGGAGAACAGCGTGTCGGAGTGGCGCGAGCGGACGAATTCGACGAAGTTCGCGTACTCGGACTCGGCCGGGGCTCGTAGCGCGTGGCGATCTCGATCTCGCCGCGGCGCAAGCAGGTCGTGATCTCGAGCGCATCGAGCGACAGTCCGTCGGCCTCCGCCGCGCGCAGCGTGTTGGCGATCTCGGACTCGGGGATCCCGAACAGGCGCACGATCCCCTGCCGGTAGGTCGTGGCCCCGGCCACCGCCGCGCTGAACGCGTCCGTCGAGCGAGCGGTCTCCCACATCGGCTGAAGCTCACGGGGCGGCCCGGGCAGGACGACCACCGTCGGTCCGGCCCCGCCGGCGGGCGGCACGACCAGACCCGGCGCCGTGCCGACGGGCTCGAGCACGGTGGCGCCCTGGGGGACCACCGCCTGCTTGCGGTTGGACACCCGGATTGCCTCGAGGTCGAGCCCGGGCCAGCGGCTCATCATCGGTCGCAGGATCTCGGCGATGCGGGCCTCGAGCGCCTCATCGAGCACCATCTCACGGCCCGCGAAGCGCCCCACGATCTCGGCCGTCAGGTCATCGGCCGTCGGACCGAGGCCTCCGCTCGTGACGATCAGGGCCATACCCTGTTCGGCCATGAAGTGAAGCGCGGCAAGCAGGTCGTCCGGGCGGTCGCCGACGATCTGGATCTGGGCGGCGTCGACGCCGATCTCGCGCAGCCGCTCGGAGAGCCAGGGCCCGTTACGGTCGGAGATGATGCCCGTCAGCACCTCGGTGCCCGTGACCAGGATGCCCGCGCGGGCACTCATACGCAGGTCGGTTTGGCCGTCAGGGCGATGAGCCGCTGTCCCGTTGGGCCGATCAGGAAGCGGATGGCGTTTGCGGACGGGGTCACAGTCACAGGATGCCCGTTCACCTTCATCTTCACCGAGGCATTGCCCAGGGTCAGCAGCAGCTTGGGCCCGGTCTCGGTCGGAATCCGCTGGCCGGTCGCGTACACGGTGCCCGGGATGAGCTTCTTGCCAGTACCGTCGACCAGGCAGACGTAGACCTGGCCCGTCGGCGCCAGCTCGAGCTTGGCCGTCGTCGGCCGGGGCGGCGTGGTGTGGACCGGGGCGGCGTGGTGATGAGCCGGCGCGTGGTGGGGTTTGCTGACGCTGGTGGTCGGCGCGGCGGGCTTGCTGTTGTTGCGCCCGACGAAGTAGAGCACGACGAGCAGTCCGGCGAGCACGATCCCGATCACCGCCCAGGGCGGTATCAGGGGTCCCTTGGCAGCGCGCTCGCGCTCGCGGCCGAGCGCCGCTATGGGCCGCGGCTCGGCGTCCGAGGGGCGCTCGTAGCGGCGCTTGAACTCGTCGACGAGCATGCGGCTGTCGAGGCCCAGGAAGTCGCCGTAGGTGCGCAGAAAGGACTTGACGTAGATCTGGCCCGGGAGCAGATCCCATTCCTCGTTCTCGATCGCGCGCAGGTATTTGGCGCGGATCTTGGTCTTGATCTCGACCTCGCTGATGTCGATGCGCGCCCGCATGCGGGCTTCGCGGAGCGTCGAGCCAATGTCAGCCACGAGCCGAAGGCTACCGAGGAGCCGACGTCATGAAGTGCGCCGCCAGCAGGAATAAAGTGCGTATAAATCCGGTCCCCCGGCGCGCCTGCGCCCGAGCGCTCAGAATTCCGCATCCGGCGTGCTCGGGGCCGAGCTCATCGAGGCCTCCGAGGGCGCGGGAGAACTCCCGGGAGCCCCCTCGGCCAGGTGCACGAGGATGCGCGGGACGTCGGCCTCGGTGATCAGGACCTGACGGGGCTTTGAACCCTCGTAGCCGGAGATGATCCCGCGCCGCTCGAGCATGTCGATCAGCCGCCCGGCGCGCGTGTAGCCGAGCCGCAGCCGCCGCTGGAGCATCGAGGTCGAGGCCGTGCCCATCTGCGCGACCAGCGAGATCGCCTCCTCGAGCAGCGGGTCCTCGTCGGGGTGAAGGACATCGTCGTCCTCGCCGCCGGCGTCCTCCGAGGGCGCCTCCTCGAGAAGCTCTGCGTGGAACTCGGGCTCGCCCTGCTTGCGCCAGGCGTCGGTGAGCTCGAGGATCTGCTCCTCATCGATATAGGCGCCCTGAATGCGCTGCAGCTTGCCCGAGCCCACCGGCGAGAAGAGCATGTCCCCTTGGCCCAGGAGCGACTCGGCGCCGTTGTGATCGAGGATCACGCGCGAGTCGGTCTGGCTGGAGACGGCGAAGGCGATTCGCGAGGGCACGTTGGCCTTGATCATGCCGGTGATCACGTCGACGCGCGGCGACTGGGTGGCCAGCACGAGGTGGATACCGACCGCGCGAGCCTTCTGGGCCAGGCGGATGATCGAGTCCTCCACGTCGGCCGGGGCGACCATCATCAGGTCGGCGAGCTCGTCGATCACGCACAGGATGTAGGGCAGCGGCGGCTCGCCGCGCTTCTCGCGCGCCCGGTTGAGCTCGGGCAGCGAGCGGGTCCGCGCCAGCGACATGATCCCGTAGCGCTGCTCCATCTCCTTGACCAGGTTCTGAAGCGCGTTGGCCGCCATGCGCGGGCTGGTGATGACGGGCGTCAGCAGGTGCGGGATCGACTCATAATGGTTGAGCTCGACCTGCTTGGGGTCGACGAGCACGAGCCGGACCTCGTGCGGCGTGGCGCGCAGCAGGATGCTCGAGAGCATGGCGTTCACGCACGCCGACTTGCCGGCGCCGGTCGTGCCGGCCACGAGCAGGTGGGGCATCTTGGCCAGGTCGGCGCCGATCGCGCGCCCGGCGATGTCCTTGCCCAGCCAGACCGTGAGCGGCGACCAGTCGGGGGGCGCGCTCTGGAACACGTCGCCGAGATGCACGATCCGGCGCCGGGCGTTCGGAACCTCCACGCCGACGGCCTGCTTACCGGGGATGGGAGCAAGGATGCGGATGTCGGTGGCGGCCAGCGCGTAGGCCAGGTCGTCCTTGAGCTGCGCCACCTTGCCGACCTTGATTCCCGGCGCCAGGCGGAGCTCGTAGCGGGTGATGTGGGGGCCGGTCACCTTGCCGATCACTTTCGCCTCGATGCCGAAGTGCCCGAGCGTCTCGAGCAGCGTGCGCGCGATCTGTTCCTGCCCGGCGGTGTCGGGCTTGGCCGCCTCGCCGGTGGAGCGGGTCAGGAAGCGCGGCGGAGGCACCCGCCAGACGAAATCCGGGTCGTCGGTGACCGAGGCCCGGTAGCGGCCCTGGGGTGTCAGATCGTCCGGGTCGACGGGCCGCGGGACAACCTCGGCGCCGTCCTCATCGGGCTCGGCCAGGGCGAAGTCCTCGGTTTCCTCCTCGTCGTCGAGCTCGACGCTGTCGTGTTCGTCGGTGATCGGCGGTGCCTCCACGTGGGTGGCGCGCACGATGAGCTCGGTGGCGCCGGGTTCGGGTGGCAGCACGTCGTCGAGCTCGGAGTCCGGCGCCAGCATGCGGGCGCGCGCGCCGCCGGCGACGGTCGCCGGGCGTCGTGACACGGTCGCGGCAGCTCCTCGGTCGAGCGGCGCAGCGCGCGGCTGGTCTCCGCCACGCCGACCCCGGTCGAGCGGATGATGCCCGCGAGCGTCGCGCCGGTGACCAGGATCAGTCCCGCGGCAAGCAGGAAGACGCCCAGGATGTGCGCGCCGAGCGTCGAGACGAGGTGCGAGGAGACCCAGAACTCCGACTGGCCGATGACGCCACCTCGGCGCTCGAAGGCCGCCGCGTGCCAGAAGCGCGGCCCGCTCAGGCGCCCGGGTCCGATCCCGAGCGTGCCGGCGGCCAGCATCAGCGTGAGAGCGGCCACCAGGCAGAGGACTCCGGTGCGCATCGGCCGCGCGGGCGGGCGCAGCTCGCGCGCCAGCACGAGGGCGCCACCAACGACGAGCGCCACGGGCACGGCGTAGCCGAGCGCGCCGAAGATGAACCGCGCGCCCTTGACCGCCCCCTCGCCGACGGCGCCACCGCTCCAGTGGAGGTAGGCCACGCCGGCCAGGAAGACGCCCACGGCGATCAGGGCCAGGCCGATGATGTCGAGGTGGTGAGCCTCGAGGTTCAGGACGGGCAGCGAGGGTCGGCTCGCGAGCAGCGAGCGCTGAGCGCGCTTCGGGGCGGCTTTCGGCTTGCGCTTCTTGCGGGCGGCCATATTCGAGGGTTTCTGCTTCGACGCCGGGGCGGCCGTCCCTGCCGCCGGAAAGGAGCCCATGGCCCTGCGGACCGGCCGGGGCGCGTATCAAGCCGCACTAAAGATCTCCGTCTGGCCTCCCCCGCGGCCGTACCATCCCCCAGGTAATGGCCGATTTCGAGCGTCCCCCGCGCGTGCTCGTCGTCGAGGACGACGACGGCATCGCTCAGGTCCTGCAGCGGTCGCTGCGCATGGAGGGCTACGAGGTACGACTCGCGGGCGACGGCGTCACGGCGCTGGACGTGGCGCACGGCTTTCTGCCCGACCTGGTGATCCTCGATCTCGGCCTGCCCCGCATGGACGGGATCGAGGTGGCCAAGACGCTGCGCGAGTCCGACGACGTGCCCATCCTCGTGCTCACCGCGCGCGACGCGGTCGAGGCGCGCGTCGAGGGTCTCGACGCCGGCGCCGACGACTATCTGGTCAAGCCCTTCGAGCGCCAGGAGCTGCTGGCGCGGCTGCGGGCCCTGCTGCGCCGGCGCCCGCCACGTGGCCAGGCCACGCTGACCGTGGGCGACCTGAAACTCAACCCCGATACGCACGAGGTGGTGCGCGGCGAGCGCACGATCGACCTGACCCAGCGCGAGTTCGAGCTGCTCGAGTACCTGATGCGCAACGAGCGCATCGTGATCTCACGCCAGCGCCTGCTCGACGAGGTCTGGGGGTATGACCCGTTCTCGATGACGAATACGATCGAGGTGTTCGTATCGAACCTGCGGAGGAAGCTTGAAGCCGGTGGCGAGCCTAGGCTCCTCCACACGATCCGCGGCGCGGGCTACGTTCTCCGCGTATAGGTCGCTGCCGATCAGGTGGCGGCTCGCCGGCGGATCGGCGGCGCTGACGTTCGTGATCCTGTGCGGGTTCGCGGGCATCGTCGGCGTGCTGACGACGCGCCAGGTGCGCGGCCAGTTCAACGACGAGGTGCGCTCGGCGATCGACCAGCTCGTGCCGCAGGTGCATCCGTCCTACGACGCCAAGACGGGCCTCAC
This sequence comes from uncultured Solirubrobacteraceae bacterium, assembly GCA_963725515.1. Lineage (GTDB taxonomy): Bacteria > Actinomycetota > Thermoleophilia > Solirubrobacterales > Solirubrobacteraceae > Palsa-465. Next base: position 62,505 of record CAVRZB010000003.1, read on the forward strand.
GGACTGCAACCAGCACCTCGAGCTGAGCGTCTACGCGCGCGCCGAGCACGCTCAGATCCGGGTGTTCAACGAGAACGGGATCCCGGTCTGCTCCTGACGCACCTCGTGCACGGTCCCGCCGTCAAGACCGCGCAGCCGCCGTCTACGCAGCCCGCCTTCACGATGCCGACGCGCACCCCCTCGGAGCAGTTCGGCTACCGGACCGAGCTGCGCGTGATCCACTCCCAGCCGGTCGGTGAATGGTTCCTGCTCTACGCCCGGCCGCTCTCGGACGTCGACCACACCTCGGCGCGCGTGCGCGTCTTCCTCATCCTCGGCGTGCTCGGCGGGACGATTCTCGCCCTGCTGGCCGGCCTGGCCATGGCGCAGCGGGCGATGCGCCCGGTCGCCGAGCTGACCGACGCCGCGCGCGAGATCGAGCGCACGCGCGACCCGAGCCGGCGCCTGCCCCACCCCGAGGCCGACGACGAGGTCGCCGAGCTGGCCGTGACCTTGGAGGGAATGCTCGCAGGCGCTCGACGCCGCGCGTGGCGAGACGGAGGCCACGCTCGACCGCCAGCGCGAGTTCGTGGCCGACGCCTCGCACGAGCTGCGCACGCCGCTCACCAGCGTGCTGGCCAACCTCGAGCTGCTCGCCGAGGAGCTCGACGGCGAGCAGGCCGAGACGGCGCAGGCCGCGCTGCGCTCCACGCGCCGCATGCGGCGCCTGGTCGGCGACCTGCTGCTGCTCGCGCGGGCCGACGCCGCGCCGCGTGCAGCCCCACCGTCCGATCGACCTCGCCGAGGTGCTGATCGAGGCCGCGGGCGAGCTCGAGCCGGTGGCCGGCGATCACGAGCTGTCGGTCGAGCCCGGCTCCCGTCGTCGTCCAGGCGCGCGCGACGAGCTGCACCGCCTGGTCGCTCAACCTGATCGAGAACGCCGTGCGCCACACCCCGCCCGGCACGCGCATCCATGCCCTGACGCGGCCGCAGGACGGTCAGGCCGTGCTGATCGTGCAGGACGACGGGCCGGGGATCCCCGCCGAGCTGCGCCAGCGCGTGTTCGAGCGCTTCGTGCGCGGCGGCGGGGACGGCGGCCGGGGGTCGGGGCTCGGGTTGGCGATCGTCAACGCCGTAGCCGAGTCACACGGCGGCACGGTGGAGCTCGACGCGCAGCGGGCGTCGGGCACGCGGTTCGTGATCCGCCTGCCCGCCGTCTCAGACGGTGAGGATCCCGAGCCGCAGGCCGGCGACGAGACGGTCGCTCAGACCTCGACCACCACGGGCAGCACCATCGGGCGCCGTCGCAGCCGGTCATAGACGAAGGCCGCGAGGTCGTCGTGGAGCTCCTGCTGGAGCAGGTCGATCTCGTGCACGCCGTCGCGGGCGGCCTGCTCGAGCGAGCGCTCGACCTCGGCCCGGATGTCCTCCACGAGCTCGTCGGCCTGCTCGATGAAGGGCACGCCGCGGAAGATGACCTCCGGCGGCGCGACCGATTTGCCGTCCTGCTCCGAGACGGTCGCGACGACGATGAAGATGCCGTCGGCCGAGAGCATCCGGCGGTCGCGCAGCGCGACATCGGCCGGGTCGCCGATGTCGACGCCGTCCACGAAGATCATGCCCGATTGCACCGGCTCGACGAAGCGGGCCCCGCGCTCATCGATCTCGAGCGGCAGGCCGTTCTCGCCACTGAACACGTCGTCGGGATCGATCCCCACGGCGTCGGCGAGCTGGGCGTGCAGGTGGATCCGCTTGTGGTCGCCGTGGATCGGCATCACGTAGCGCGGACGCGTGAGGTTGAGCATCAGCTTGAGCTCCTCGGCGTACCCGTGGCCCGAGGCGTGGATCGGCGCGTCCCGTGGCGTGATCACGTCGCAGCCGATGTGATAGAGCCGGTCGACCGTCTCGTTGACGGCGCGCTCGTTGCCGGGGATCGGTGTGGCCGAGAAGACAACCGTGTCGCCCCGGTGGAGCTTGATCATGCGGTGGTCGTTATGGGCCATGCGACGCAGGGCCGAGAGCGGCTCGCCCTGTGAGCCGGTCGAGATCACCACCACCTTGTGATCCGGCCAGTCCTCCACCTCCTGAGGCTGGATGAGCAGCCCGTCGGGCACCTCGATGTGGCCCAGCGAACGGCCGATGTTGACGTTCTTGCGCATCGAGCGGCCGACCAGCGCGACCTTGCGCCCGAGCGCCGAGGCGGCGTCCACCACCTGCTGCACACGGTGGATGTTCGAGGCGAAGCTCGTGACGATGATCCGCCCCTCGGCCCGCGCGAAGACCTCCTCGAGGTGGGGGCCGACGAGTCGCTCCGAGGGCGAGAACCCCTGCCGGTCGGCGTTGGTCGAGTCACCGCAGAGCAGCAGCAGGCCCTCGCGCCCGAGCTCGGCGAGCCGCGAGACGTCGGCCGGGACACCGTCGACGGGCGTCTGGTCGAACTTGTAATCGCCGGTCAACAGCACCGTGCCGAGCTCGGTGGTCAGGGCCACCGCGGAGGCGTCGGGGATCGAATGGGTCATGTGGACGAGCTCGAGCGTGAACGGCCCGAGCGACACCTCGTCGCCGGGCTCGAGATCCTCGAGCTCGGCATCACGGAGCTTGTGCTCGTCGAGCTTCGAGCGGGCCATCGCGTTGGTCAGGCGACCGCCGTAGACGACCGGGGCGTGCTGGTTGCCGAGCTCGCGCAGCACCCAGGGCAGCGCACCGAGGTGATCCTCGTGGCCGTGGGTGATCACGATCGCCTCGATGTCCTCGGCACGCTCACGCAGGTAGGTGAAGTCGGGCAGCACGAGATCGATGCCGAGCATGTCGGTCGTGGGAAAGCGCAGCCCCGTGTCGACGACGACGATCCGACCGTCGTACTCCACGACGGTCATGTTCTTGCCGATCTCGCCCAGGCCGCCGAGCGGCAGGACGCGCAGCGTCCCGCTCACGCCGTGGCAGGCTGGGTGTGCAACAGGCCGTGGTGCTCGAGCATCGAGCGGACCGTGGCGAGCTCGCGCTCGTCGGCGGCCACCATCGGCAGACGCAGGCCGCCGACGTTGATCCCGAGCAGGTTGAGCGCCGCCTTGACCGGGATCGGGTTGCTGGTCACCGACAGGGCGCCGTAGACGTCCCTCAACCCGGCGTCGATGTCCGCGCGACGTGCGGGCTCGTCGACCATGCGCCGCATCTGCTCACCGACGATGTGGCTGGCCACGAGGATGCCGCCGGCGCCCCCCAGCTCGAGCGTGCGGCAGAGGGTGTCGTCGTTGCCGGCATAGAGCTCGAGTCCCTCGACCAGTGCGAGGTTGTCGTTGTTGGCCTGCTTGACCGCGTCGACATGCTCGATCTGGGCCAGCTCGGCCAGCAGGTCGTTGGGCATGTCGGTTCCCGTGCGCGTGGGGATGTTGTAGAGCACGATCGGCTTATCGGTGGCCTTGGCGACCTCCTCGAAGTGACGCACGATACCCCGGCGATTGGGCCGGTTGTAGTAGGGGGTGACCGACAGCATGGCGTCGGCGCCGAGCTCTGTCGCCCGCTCGGTCAGCCCGATGGCATGACGCGTGTCGTTCGAGCCGACGCCGGCGATGATCGAGCACCGGCCGCGCATCTCACCGACGGCCAGCTCGATCAGTCCGAGATGCTCCTCGTCGGTGAGCGTCGCCGCCTCGCCAGTCGTGCCGCAGATGACAAGCCCGTCCGAGCCGTGGTCGACCAGGTGGTGCATCAAGGCCACGGCCGCCTCCTCGTCGACGCGCAGATTCGCGTCAAACGGCGTCACCATCGCCGTCAGGATGGCTCCGAGACCAGCGGACATGGAGCGATTATCGCTCAATCGTCCCGCTTTGGGTGCTCGTCGTCCTCGGTCCGGCGCTTGCGCTGCCCCCCCGCGCCCGGCTCGACATCGGTGTCGGACTCCGTGGTGCCGTCGCGCGCGGCGCGGCGCATCGTGCGCCGCAGCGACAGCAGGCCGGTTTCCGCCTGCTGGAGCGACTCGATCACCGGCACCGTGCGCTGCGCATGCTGCTCGAAGGACTCGAGCAGTGGCAGGGCCCGCTCGACGTGGGCGTTGAGCTTGGCGACCTCATCGGAGAGGCGGTGGAGCGCCGCGGTGACCTCGCCGGCCCGCTCGACCGCGCGCGGCAGCGAGTCCCCCACGTTCCCTGGGGCGCCCAGCGCGCTGCGCAGCGCGTCGAGGCCCCGAACCAGGTCGCTCGGGTCGGGCAGGTCGGGCACCCGCTCAGTCTAGGTGAGCACGGGGCTCAGGCCGCCGCGGCCAGCTCGTCGTCCTCGTGCTCGCCGGCTCCGCGCAGCTCAGGACCCGCATAGGGACCGGGCTTGGGCCGGGCGGCGCCGCCGGGGAGGGCCAGCCGCAGGATCGTGCGCTGGACCATGCCGAGCTGCCTGTGGAACGGGCCGCTGTTGTAGGGCAGTCCGTAGTGCTTGCACAGGCGGCGCACGCGCGGGGCGATCTCGCCGTAGCGGGTGCTCGGCAGGTCGGGGAACAGATGGTGCTCGACCTGGTACCCGAGGTTGCCGCTGACCACATGGAAGATCGGGCCACCGTCGATGTTGGCCGCGCCCACCAGTTGACGCACGTACCAGGCGCCACGCGACTCATCGGCGGTCTCCTCCTGGGTGAAGGTGTACGTCTGATCGGGGAAGTGGCCGCAGAAGATGATCGTGTAGGCCCACACGTTGCGGATCAGGTTGGCCGTGAAGTTCGCGCTCGCGGTGCGTTTGAACGGCTCGCGGAAGGAGCGGCGCGCCACCAGCCGGCGCAGCACGCTACCCCGGCCTTTGCGCCCGAGCGTGCCCATGGCCTGCTCGGCGGCCGCCCGCGGTGCGCCGCAGCGGCGCTCGCGCACGCGGTCGGACACGGCGATCGCGGCCAGCTCGGCGCCCGCGGCCACCAGGCCGCTGACCAGCGGCCAGGCGATGTAGTCCTTGGTCACCTGCAGACGAGCCTTGCCGAAGATCCCCCTGAGGTCCTCGAGCATCTGCTCCTTGCTCTTCTCGCCGCGACGGATCGCTTCGAAGTCCATGTCGTGGAAGGCCACCCCCCACTCGAACGCCAGCATGAGCAGGACGTTGTAGATCGGCTGAAGCAGGTAGACCGGGTGCCAGGGCTGGGCCGGATCGATCCGCATGATCTCGTAGCCGAGATCCTTGTCCTTGCCGAGAATGTTCGTGTAGGTGTGATGGACGAAGTTGTGCGAGTGCTTCCACGCCTCGGCCGTCGAGGCCGTGTCCCAGTCCCAGGCCGAGGAGTTGATGATCGGGTCGTTCATCCAGTCCCACTGGCCGTGCAGGACGTTGTGACCGATCTCCATGTTCTCGAGGATCTTGGCCAGCCCGAGCGCGCTCGTACCGGCCACCCAGGGAATCCGCCGGCGCGAGGCGAACAGCAGCGCGCGACCCAACAGCGCGAGACGGCGCTGGAGCGCGATGATCGAGCGGATGTAGGTCGAGTCACGCTCGCCCAGGTCGGCCTTGACCTGCTCATGGAGCTCGTCCAGCTCGCGGCCGATCTGCTCGATCTGCTCAGGCGTCAGGCGATGCAGGGGGTTCTGGGGCTGCGCGAGCTTGACCCTGCCGTTGCCCATGCCGTCGTGGGTGCTTGTTGCCATGTTCTCCGCTCTCCTAAAGATCGATCTCGATCGGTCCCTCCGGTGCGCTTATGCAGGTGCGCACCATCTCACCGTCCTGGCCGTACACGCTTCCGTTGCGCAGATCCCGCACGCGCCCGGAGCGCAGCTCCCCCACGCACGTGTGGCAGATGCCCTCGCGACAGCCGTAGGGCAGCTCGAGCCCCGCTTCCTCGCCGGCGACGAGGATCGGCATGCGGCCGTCGGACTCGGTCTCGCAGCCGCTTTTGAGGAACCTGATCGCGCCACCCTCGCCCTCCTCGCCACCGCCGATCTTGGGCTGGAAGCGCTCGAGGTGCAGCCGCCCGATCTCGCCCTCCCGCTCCCAGTGCTCGATCAGGGCGTCGAGCATGCCGGCCGGACCCGAGACGAACGCCTCGCGCTCGGCCCAATCCCGGCACAGCTCACCGAGCTCGGCAGGCGTGATGCGACCCTCGGCGGCGGTGTGACGCTCGTGCAGGCGGAAGCCCTCGTGCTCGCCGGACAGGCTGCGCAGCTGCCGGCCGAAGATCACCTCCTCGGGCGTACGCGCCGAATGCACGAGCACGACATCCTTGAGCGCGTCAGAGGCGGCCAGGTGGCGCAACATGCTCATGATCGGCGTGATGCCGCTGCCGGCGCTCACGAAGAGCAGCCGGTCCGGGACCTCGTCGGGCAGCACGAAGTCGCCCTCGACACCCCCGAGCGCGACCAGCGTTCCCGGGCGCCCGTGACGCACGAGATACGGCGAGACCTGCCCCTCGTCGACGTTCTTGACCGTGATGCTGATGCGCCCGTCGCGGCGGTCGGGATCAGAGGTCAGCGAGTAGGCCCGCCAGTGGCGGCTGCCGCGGATGTCGAGCCCGATGCGCAGGTACTGGCCGGGCTTGTGGCCACGCCAGCGGTAGCCCGGCTTGATCACCACGGTGGCCGCGTCCGGGGTCTCGGGCCTGATGACCTCCACCCGGCCACGCAATTCGCGCGTTGACCAAAGCGGGTTGATGAGCTCCAGATAGTCGTCGGGGAGCAACGGGGTGCTCAGCGTTCCCAGCGCGCGCAGAATCCGGCGCTGCAGTGCGGGAACGTGCGGTCTCGCGCCCTTCTCGGGCATTGTCCTACCCTCCGGCCTCTCGTTAGACGCTACAAGCCGTGTAATAACCGCGATCGGCGCGGACGTAACATCATTCCGTGTAATCGTCGATAGCCTGGCGCGCGGGGCCGGCAGGCGTGAAATCACGGGCGCGCAGAGCGCGCCTCTGAACACCCGCCGCTCGTAGCCAGCGCGCCCGTTGGCGGGGCGAGGCCGCCCCGGCTACTTCGCGCAGGCGATGCCGGCCGTCGTCGTACCGTCGGCTGCGCAGGGCAGCACGGACGGCCCGTGCCAGCCCTTGCCGCTGACCACACCCTGGATGCCGCTGTCCGAGAGGCCGTACAGGCGCATCAGCAGCCGGAACCCGCGCGTCGCGCTCGACGCCGGCGGCGAGGGCAGCCAGTTCCTGGCCTGCGTCGCGTCGGTGGGCATCGTCGGCTGGATGTAGATGTCCAGTGAGCCATCGCCGTTGTAGTGCAGCTTGCTGCGGTCGTTGACCAGGTAGCGGTTCTTGACGTTGTCGACGAAGAAGCCGTCGCTGTCGTACAGGGTCATCGACCAGAAGAACTTCACCGGTGGATGCGAAGTCTGAGGCGTGAAGTGGGCGACGTAGCGCCGCACGCCGGTCAGCGGCGCGCGCGTATGGTCGAACAGGGCGATCGGGTACACCGACACCCACGGCAGCGGAGCGCCGAGCCCGACCTTGTCGACCACCGCTCGGGTCGCGTAATCGGTGCCGTACCTCCCGGTCCTCGTGGCCAGCCACCCGTTCTGGGCGTCGAACGTCTGCTGGTACTTGGCGACGAAGTTCGAGGTCATCTTGGCCGGCCCTTGGGTGACGGCGTCACGCAGCGCCTGCAGCTGTGCGTCGGTCAGCTTGTGGCCGGCCACCGGGTGCAGACCCGGGCCGATACCCAGCGTCCGGAGCTCGGCCAGAATTGGCGCGTCAGCCCGGGGCGGCGGGAAGCGCTTGAGCTGGTCGCCCAGCGCATCGAAGAAGATCGCGGCGTCCTCGCCCGCGCCGGTGCCCGGGACGTGCGCGTCATTGATCGTGCGGTCCGCGTGCCTGGGCCGGGGCGGCGTGTACGCATAGGGCTTCTTGGGGTTCCACCTGGCCAGCGGGACGATCCGGTACGTGGCCTGGATGCGGCGCACGTTCTTGACGTCGGCCTGGCCGTAGACGATCGTGCGCCCGATGATCCACACGCGGCTGTAGGGCGAGGTGATCGTGGTCAGGCCCCTGGGCGCATGACCCTTCCAGCCCCGCGGCGCGACCAGGTAGTCACCGTCGCCGTAGCCATGCGGCGGTGAGCCGATGTTGGCGAAGTTCTCCTCGTACGGGCTGAGCATCTCCAGCACGTGGAAGCGCTTGGTGCCCTTGGCCGTGTGCACGACGAGCGGCCCGCGGCTCAGATCCAGCCAGGCCATCGAGTAGAGCGTGTCGCTGTTGGGCGCCACGACTGTGCGGTCCTTGGCGTCGGCCAGCTTGGTGAAGTGGCTGAACTGGTTGACCGCGCCGCCACCCCGGCCGTTGGGCACATTGACGCTCGTGCTCGTGCGGAAGGTCCGATCCATGTTGAGCAGCGGGATGCCGTACTCGTAGCCCTGCGCGGCCAGCGTGAACGCCTTCACGTACTGCGCGTGCTGCATGGGGTTGCTGGGATCGTAGGCCGCCGACGCCGGCGCTGCCGCGGTGAGCGCGGTGGCGGTGGCGAGAGCCAGGACGGTCAGGCGGCGGGCGTAGCGGGGCGGGGCGATGGGCATCGGGGAGCGTCTCTCCAGTGACTAGGTGTCGCGCAACCGTATCGGTTAGGCTCGCGGCGGGAGCCGGACCGGACTCCGTTCTAAAGAAGGTTTTCCAGTCCGATTACGGGCGACTCGGGCAGTGAGCCGACGCGGCGTATGGCCAGTAGCACGCCGGGCATGAACGACACGCGGTCGATCGAATCGTGACGGATGGTGAGCGTCTGCCCGATATCGCCGAGGATGACCTCCTGATGGGCCACGAGCCCGGGCAGCCTGACCGAATGGATCGGGACGTCGGGCATCTCGGCGGCCATCAGTGCGGCCGTGCGGGCCGCGGTGCCGCTCGGCCGGTCGAGCTTGCTGTCGTGGTGAAGCTCGATGATCTCGGCGCGGGCCATGTGCTTGGCCGCCTGAGCGGCGAACTGCATCATCAGCACCGCGCCGATGGCGAAGTTCGGGGCGATGAACACGTTGGCCCCGGAGAGATCGCGCAGCTGCTCGATGTCGAAGCCGGTCGTGCCGATCACCACGTGCACGCCCGCGTCGAGGGCCGCGCGCGCGTTGGGCACCGCGGTCTCCGGGACCGTGAAGTCGACCAGCACGTCGGGTTGGGCGGCCAGCGCCTCGGCGACGCTCACATCCATGGCCGGGTCGGCCCGCGCGACCAGCTCCATGTCGGGCGCGTCCTCGACCGCGCGGCAGACGGTCTCGCCCATGCGTCCCGCCGCCCCGGCGACGGCGACCCTGATCACGCCCGCGTCCCGGCCGGCGGAGGCTTCGCGGCCGATCCGCTGGCCGCGAGCCCTTCCTCGAAGCGGGCCTCGTCGGGACCGATGCCGGCGGCCGAGAGGTGCTCGGGGGCCCAGAGCTCGTCGGCGAGCTCGGCCAGGTCGTCGATCGAGACCGCGTCGATCCGCCGGATGACCTCGTCGATCGGAAGCAGCGGTGCGCCCGCCAGCACCTCGGAGCCGAGGCGGCTCATGCGCGCACCGGTCGACTCGAGCGCGAGCACGACGCGACCCTTGAGGTTCTCCTTGGCGCGGGTGAGCTCGTCCGGGCTGGCGGGCTGCTCGCGCATGCGCTCGATCTCGGTGCCGATCACCTCGAGCGCCTGGACCACGTTGTCGGCGCGGGTGCCGATGTAGAGCCCCGACTGGCCCGAGTCCTGATAGGCGCTCGTGAACGAATAGACTGAGTAGGCCAGACCGCGGCGCTCGCGGATCTCCTGAAAGAGGCGTGAGGACGACGTGCCGCCGAAGATCGTGTCGAGCACGCGCCAGGCGAAGCGCCGCTCATCATGGCGGGAGAGCCCGGGGCCGCCGACGCAGACGTGGTACTGCTCGGTGTCCTTGCGCTCGAAGCGGCGCTGGGGTGTGAGCGCTGCCGGCGCCGGCGTGATCGGCAGCGGCCCGTATGCGTTGCCGGCCGGGACGCGCTCGGCGGCCAGCTCCACCAGCCGCTCGTGATCGAGCGAGCCTGCGGCCGCGATGACGACGTTCGCCGGCACGTAGCGCTCGGCGTGGAAGCCCGCAATCTGCGGCACCGGCGTCTCCGCCACGACCTCGGCCCGGCCGATGATCGCGCGCCCCAGTGGGTGGCCGGGGAATACGGCTTCGCCAAGGACGTCGAAGACCTTCTCCTGGGGCTCGTCCTCGTACATGGCGATCTCTTCGAGGATCACCGCGCGCTCGGAGTCGACCTCCTTGAAGGCCGGGGCGAAGACCATGTCGGACATCACGTCGAAGGCGGTCTCCAGGTGCTCGTCGATCACCCGCGCGTAGACCGAGGTGGTCTCCTTGCCGGTGCCGGCGTTCAGCTCCGCGCCCATACCGTCGAAGATCTGATCGATCTCGAGCGACCCGTAGCGGGCGGTGCCCTTGAAGAGCAGGTGCTCGAGCAGGTGCGAGAGACCGGCCTGCTCGTCGGACTCGGCGCGCGAGCCCGTGCCGATCCAGAACCCGAGCGAGACGGACCGGACGGAGGGCATGGCCTCCGTCACGATCCGTACGCCGGACTGCAGTGTGGTCAGCCTGTGTTCTTCGACCACGGACGGCGCTGCGGGTCAGCCGCGCTCGGGATCGCGATCGCGAACCCGGCCGCGGTCGCCACCGTCGCGTCCGCCGCGGTCTCGGTCACGCGGGCCGCGCCCGCGATCACGCCCGCCGCGATCGCCACGGTCACCGCCGCGCTCACGCCGGGGGCCACCGTCGCCGCTGGTAACGCTGGCCAGCTCTTCCTTGCTCTTGCCGGCCACGTCCGGGTCCTCGGCGAGGCGCAGGCCGATGCGGCCGCGCTCGCGATCGACCTCGACGACGAGCACGTCGATCTCGTCGCCCTTGTTGAGGACCTCCTCGACCGTGTCGATTCGGCGCCCAGGGGCGACGTTTGAGATGTGCAGCAGGCCGTCGGTGCCCTTGGCGAGCTCGACGAAGGCGCCGAACGTGGTCGTCTTGACGACCTTGCCGGCGAACGCGTCGCCGACCTCGACCTCCTTGGTCATCGAGCGGATCCGGTCGACCAGCGCGTCGCCGCGCTCGCCGTTGGCCGCATAGACCAGCACCTGACCCTCGTCGTTGACGTCGATCTGGGACTCGAACTCCTCCTGGAGCGAGCGGATCGTCTCGCCGCCCTTGCCGATCAGCAGGCCGATCTTCTCTGGGTCGATCTTGATCGTCGAGATCCGCGGCGCGTGCTTGGAGAGCTCGCGGCGCGGCTCGTCGATCACGTTGCGCATCTCGCCGAGAATGAACTCGCGGGCCACCTTGGCCTGGGCGAGCGCCTCGCGCATGATCTCGAAGGTCACACCGGTGATCTTGATGTCCATCTGCAGAGCGGTGATGCCCTGCTCGGTCCCGGCGACCTTGAAGTCCATGTCGCCCAGGTGGTCCTCCACGCCCGCGATGTCGGTGAGGATGATGACGTCATCGCCCTCCTTGATGAGGCCCATCGCGATACCGGCGACGGGCCGGATCAGCGGCACACCGGCGTCCATCAGCGAGAGCGAGGACCCGCACACGCTGGCCATCGAGCTCGAGCCGTTGGACTCGAGGATGTCCGAGACCACGCGGATCGTGTAGGGGAACTGCTCCTGGTCCGGGATCATCGGCACCAGCGCCCGCTCGGCGAGCGCGCCGTGACCGATGTCGCGGCGCTTGGGGCCGCGCATGAAGCCGGCCTCCCCGACCGAGAACGGCGGGAAGTTGTAGTGATGGAAGTAGCGCTTGGAGGTCTCCAGGCCGAGCGTGTCGAGCCGCATCTCCTCGCGCGTGGTGCCGAGGGCGACCACGCTCAGCGCCTGCGTCTGGCCGCGCGTGAACAGCGCCGAGCCGTGCGTGCGCGGAGCGACCGAGACGTCGATCGAGATCGGCCTGATCTCGTCCGAGCCGCGACCGTCGGGGCGCTTCTTCTGCACCGCGATGCGCTCGCGGATGAGCGTCTTCTCGAGCTTGTCGAAGGCCCGCTGGACCGCGGAGCGGCGCTCGCTGTGACCGTCGGACTCGGGATCTCCCGCGTACTGCGAGAGGATCTGCTCCTCGACCGCCTTGGTGGCGTCCTGGCGCTCGAGCTTGTCCTCGACCTGCGTGGCCGCGGCCAGGGCCTCGCCGTGTGAGGCCTTGACCTGCTCGTAGAGCTCGGGGTCGACCTGCGGGATCTCAACCTCGATCTTGGGCTTGCCGGCCTTCTCGGCCAGCTCGCGCTGCGCCGCGACGAGCTTCTTGATCGCGTCGTGGGCGATGTCGAGTGCGTCGAGGATCTCGGCTTCGGGGATCTCGTTGGCGCCCGCTTCGACCATCAGGATGGCCTCATCGGTGCCGGCGACGATCAGGTCGAGGTCGGCGCCCTCGAGCAGCGCCTCCTCGTCGGGGTTGACGACGAAGTTGCCGTCCACCTTGCCGATCCGCACCGCGCCGACGGGCGTCGGGAACGGGATGTGGGAGACCATCAGGGCCGCCGATGCACCGTTCATGGCGAGAATGTCGTACGGATGCTCGTGGTCGACCGAGATCGGTAGTGCGACGAGCTGGGTCTCATAACGCCAGCCCTTGGGGAAGAGCGGTCGGATCGGTCGGTCGATCAGGCGCGCGGTGAGCGTCGCCTTCTCCCCCGCGCGACCCTCGCGCTTGAAGAATGAGCCGGGGATCTTGCCCGCGGCGTACATCCGCTCCTCGACGTCGACCGTCAGAGGGAGGAAGTCCACGTCGCGGAGGTTGCCCGCGGTGGCGGTACTGAGGACCATGGTGTCGCCCGAACGGACGACTACGGCGCCGGAGGCCTGCTTGGCCAGTTTGCCTGTCTCGAACGAGATCTCCTTACCGGCGATCTCGACGGACACGCGCGTAACGGCGTCTGACATATGTAATTCCCTTCTAGCTTCGCCCTTCGGTCGGCGAAGTGCTTCTCGATTCTCTCTTTAGTTCCGAACAGAGGTGATGGTAGTCGGTTATCCGGGGCGCGGCGGCTCGGGGGGTTGGGTTTGCGTTGGGCTCGTCGTCGTGCAGCCGTTTCGGGCCGGGCCCCAGGCGCCCGGTCCGCAGCGCGCGCACGGCGCGACACACGTGGGCTGGTTTTCGGCGTGTGTCGCAGAACGCGCGTCAGGGCGCGCACGGCGCGACACACCCCTGTCCCCCGGGGAGGTGCGTCGCGTTATGCGGCCTGCATCCCCTTGGGCCCACCGACCGGCGCCTAGGAGGCGTGGGGCACGAGCGCGCACGGTGCACCGACCCAAGGCCCGTGTCGCGTCAGGCCCGCTCGGCCGCTACGAAGCCAGAGAGCCCCTACCCCACCAGCCGATCGAGCTCCGCCTCGGCGATCGCGCCCTTCAGGACCCGGCCGCCGGCGAACAGGGTCGGCGTCGTCACCACGCCGGCCCGCACTCCGGAGCGAAAGTCGCGCTTGACGCGGGCCACCACGGCGTCGCTTCGCCGGTCGGCGTCGAAGCGCTCGAGTTCGAGCCCGAGCTCGGACGCCCGCGTCCAGAGGTGTGGGTCCTCGAGCCGGCCCTGGTCGGCGAACAGGGAGTCGTGCATCTCCCAGAAGCTGCCCTGGAGGCCGGCGGCCTCGGCCGCGCACGCCGCGGCCCAGGCGCGCGGATGAGACGAGCGCACGGGGAAGTGCCGGAAGACCCGTCGCAGGGGCCGGTCGGCGAGCCGCGTGCTCACCAGCGCACAGAACGGGCACTCGAAGTCCGCGTACTCGATCACCAGCGAAGCGGCCCCCGCCGGGCCCCGCACGTGGTCGTCCGCCGAGACAGCCGGCACGGGCGCCGAGCCGAGTTCGTGCATCGCCCCGCCCGCCCCTCGCGGGCCTATGCGGCCAGGCCGTCGAAGATCAGGTTGGCGCCGGGCAGATCCCCGGGCGACGGTGCCTGATAGCTCCACCTCACGACGCCGTCGGGCCCGATGATGACCAGTGCCCGCTGGGCGAAGCCGCCGGGGTGATAGACGCCGAAGGCGCGGCACACCTCACCCTTGGGCTCGAAGTCCGAGAGCTGCTCGATGCTGACGCCGAGATGCTCACGAAAGGCCGTCTGGGCCTGGGCCGCATCGCACGAGACGCCGTAGAGCGTCGCGCCGCGCTCCCTGAAGTCGTCGAGCACTTCCTCGTAGAGGTTGAACTGGTCGGTGCACACCGGGCTGAAGGCGAAGGGGTAGAAGACCAAGACGGTCGTCTGGCCCTCCAGGTCGGCGCGCGTGAAGTCGCTGCCGTCCTCGCGGCGGAGCCTGAACTCGGGCACGGGCGTGCCGGCGCCGACGACGCTGGCGCCCGGCTCGGCGCTCACTTGCGCAGGCCGAGCTCGCGCACGAGCCCGCGGTAGCGCTCGAGATCGGAGCGCTGCAGATAATTCAGGAAGCGACGGCGGCGGCCCACCAGCATCAGCAGCCCGCGGCGGGAATGGTGGTCCTTCTTGTGCGTGCGCAGGTGGTCCGTAAGCTCGTTGATCCGCTCGGTGAGCAGCGCGATCTGGACCTCGGTGGCGCCGGTGTCGGCCGCGTTCTTGCCGTACTTCTCGGTGAGCTCCTGCTTGCGTTCCTGGGTCAGCGTCATGCGGCGGCTGAGGGTAGCAGCTGGTCAGCCCCCGCAGATCTCCCGCGTGCGGGCGACGTCGCGGTGCATGTGCTCGATCAGCTCCTCCTTCGAGGCGAAGCGCCGCTCGCCGCGTAGGCGCTCGAGAAACTCGACCCTCAGCTGCTGCCCGTAGAGGTCGATGTCCTGGTCGAGCAGGAAGGCCTCGACCAGCACGCCCCGCCCGGTCCCGAAGGTGGGCCGCACGCCGACGTTGACCGCGGCACAGTGGTCGTTGGCGCGCGCGGCGTATACGCCGTGGCCCGGGCAGACGAGGGCCTCGTCGGGAACCACGTTGGCGGTCGGGAAGCCCAGCGTGCGTCCCCGCTCGTCACCATGGACGACCTCGCCGCGCAGCTGGAACGGCGCCCCCAGGAAGCGCGTCGCCCCGGCGACGTCCCCGGCCAGCACGAGCGCGCGAATATGGCTCGAGGAGATGATCTCGCCGTCGATCTCGACCAGTGGCACGACACGCGTCTCGAATCGCGGGTCGGCCGACAGCATCGCGGGATCGCCGGCCGCCCGGTGGCCGAAGGCGAAGTTCTCCCCCACCGAGACGTGCGTCGCGTCCAGGCGCCCGACCAGCACGTCGTCGATGAACTCCTGCGGGCTCTGATGCGCGAACCCGTCGTCGAAGGGCACGAGGACGAGCTCCTCGACACCGAGGGCGGCGATCAGCTCCGCCTTGGTCTCGAGGCTCGTGAGCAGCTTGGGCGCCGCCTCCGGGCGGACGACCTGGAGCGGATGCGGATCGAAGGTGAGCACCGTGTCGCTGCCCGCGATGACCTCGCGGTGCCCGAGATGAACGCCGTCGAACTCACCGACGGCGACACGACGTGACCGGGGCACCGCAGCGTCGAGCTTCGTGATCCGCATCGACGCGGAAGCCTAGTGTCCTCTCGCCGCGCGGCGCGGGACGCCGTGGTCACACGGCGCGCGACGCCGCCGGCCGCGCGGGGCCCGGGACGCCGTCGTCACCTGGCGCAGGTCACGGCGCCGAGCTTGGAGGCCGTCGCGAGGACCCGGTCCCCCACCGTGGTCACCTTGCTCAGGTCCTGCAGGCCGGAGGGGTCCTTGGCGTCGGCCTTGGCCTTGAGGGTCTGAAGGAGCGCGTTGGCCTGGGTCTGGGCGGCGATGAAGGCGTTCCAGTCCTTGGCCGCCGCCCCGTCGGCCTTGAGCGCCGCGAGATCGTGGGTCTCCTTGTCGGTCAGCGGCGCGATCTTGTCGAAATAGCCCGCGGCGGCGGTCTGGTCGGCCAGATTGGCGGGCGAGGGCACGGCGCGGGCCGCCGCCTGCGTCGAGGCGCAGATCGCGTTGGCCTTGGCGACGAGCCGGGCCCGGGACAGCCCGGAGCTCCCGCCGCAGCCCGCCAGCAAAGCCGTCGCCGCGATGAGCGCGCCCAGCCCCCGCCTTGATTTCGAGTCCATGCCGCTCCCCTGGGTCTGCCGATCACCCTCGGAGGCGTGCAGCCTATCCCGTCCACACCTGCTCAACCCCGGAAACCGACGATCGGCTTGAGCAGGTCCTGGCCCGGCAGACGCTCAGCCAGCGCGATCAGACCCTCGCCGTCGGTCAGACGGACCGTGCCCGTGGCCTGGCCGGGCACCGCGACGCCGTGCCCAGCCCGGCGCGCCGCCTCGGCGTCGAGACGGGCCTCGGGTAGGAATCCGAGCGCCTCGTTCAGCGGGACGGTGCGCTCGGGATCGGCGTCCGCGACATCGAAATCTCCGATCCGCGTCCGGCGCAGCTCCTCGCAGTAGGCATCGCCGAGCTCCGAGATCAGCCTGCGCACGTAGGTGCCCGACGAGCATTCGATCGTGAACCCGCGCCGATCGCCGAAGCGCCACAGCTCCTCGAAGCGGACGACCTCGATCTCCCGCTCGGCGAGCTCCACCGGCTCGCCGCTGCGGGCGAGCGAGTAGGCGCGGCGGCCGCCCACCTTGACCGCCGAATAGGCCGGCGGCCGCTGGCGCAGGCGCCCGGTGGGCAACGCGAGCTCGCCCTGCGGTACGACACCGGTCTCGACGATCTCGCCCTCCGGATCGCCCGTGTCCGAGACGGCCCCGAACCGGGCCGTCGCCTCATACGTCTTGGGAAGCGCCATCAGGAAGCGCTGCGCGCGCGTGGCCTGGCCGGTCAGGACGAGCAGCAGGCCGGTGGCGAACGGGTCGAGCGTGCCGGCATGGCCGACCTTCACACTCCGTCCGAGACCGCGGCGCACGCGCGCGACCACGTCGTGCGAGGTGATGCCGGCGGGCTTGTCGTAGAGGATGACGCCGGCGGCGTCGCTCCGGTGTTCGGCCACGTCAGATCTGCGCGGCGATCTGCGCGCGCAGGAACTCGACGAGCTCCTCGCGGGAGAGCCCGGTGGTGAAGCCCGCGGCCTGCTTGTGGCCACCGCCGCCCTGCGCACGGGCGATCGCCGAGACGTCGATGCGCTCGTCCCCGGCGCGCAGAGAGACCTTGCGCAGGCGCTCGTGACCGCCGCTCGAGAGCTTGTCGCGCACGAGCGCCGCGACCACGGTGCCGTTGACCGCGCGCAGGTGGTCGATGACGCCCTCCGAGTAGCTTTCCTCGGCGCCCGATTCGAGGAAGTCCTGCTCGGTCAGCGAGGTCAGCGTCAGGCGGCCGTGGTCGTAGCGCTCGACATTGGCCAATCCGCGCGCCAGCAGGGCCAGCTTGCCGAACGGCACGCCCTCGTAGACGCGCCGGTAGATCTTGTGCACGTCGACCCCGGCGTCGATCAGCTCGGCGGCCATCACATGGGCGCAGGTACCGGTGTTCTCGTACATGAAGCGGCCCGTGTCGGTGATCAGGCCGACGTAGAGCGCCTCGGCGATCGTCGGCGTCGGCACGACGCCGAGCCCCTTCTCGAGGTCCCAGACGATCTCGGCCGTGCACGAGGCCTTGGGGACGACATGGTTGACCGTGCCGAAGAGGGTGTTGTCGTGGTGATGATCGACGTTGAGTATCCGCGCGCCCGGACGCTGCAGGGCGTCCGCCGGGTTGCGGTCGAGGTTGCCGCAGTCGAGGAAGACGATCGTCCGCTCGTCGATGTCCGCGGGCGGCGTGCTGACCAGGCCGTCGAGCGAGAAGAAGCGGTACTCGTAGGGCAGCGGAAACTCGTTCTCGCCCACGAACATCACGCTGTCCTTGCCCAGCGTGGTCAGTATTTCCTGCATGGCCACGAGCGAGCCCAGCGCATCGCCGTCGGGGTTCTCGTGGGTTACCACGATCAGCTTCTGCGCGGTGCGGAGCTCCTCGAGCACCGCATCACGGCTCGAGCGGTCGCCGTTGGTACTCATCGCCGACCGCCTTCGTCCTCGGGCGTGACCTCGTCCAGGATCTCGACCTCGTCGAGGAGCTCGGTGATCCGCATGCCCCGATCGACCGAACCGTCGTACTCGAAGCTCAGGGTGGGCGTGTGCTTGAGCCGCAGCTCGGAGGCCACCAGGTGCTGCAGGAAGCCGTGCGCCGAGCGCAGACCGTCGAGGCTCGCCTCGCGAGCCGCATCGTCTCCGAGCACGCTCACGTACACGCGCGAGTGGCGGAGGTCGGGGCTGGTCTTTACGCCGGTGACGGTCACGAATCCAACGCGCGGGTCTTGCAACTGCTTGGCAATGGCGTCGCTGAGCACCGCCCGCACGGCCTCGTCGACGCGCCTCATCCGGGAGCCGCTCATCCTAGCCCGAAAGCCTCTTGCACCGACCCATGACCCACCTCAGCCACGTAGATCCTCGACCGAGGCGAGGAGCCGCTCGATCCGCACACCGTCCGGAAAGCGCCCGAGCAGCCAGCGCTCGACGTTGTCGGCGGCACCGGACAGGGTCGAGAACGATCCGCCCGTGAGCGCGGCGGTCAGTGTCGCCCGTTGCCAGAGGTCCTGATGACCGGTCTCTGCCACGGCCACGCCGAAACGCCGCTGCAGCAGCGCCTTGACCGAGGACAGCTCGTGGCGCTTGCCCTTCAGGCTTCCGGCCTCGGGAAAATGCAGATCGATCACCAGCACCGCAACGAAGCCGGTCGAAGCCATCGCAAGCTAGCGGCCCCCACCGCGGGCACGAGTCACGAGGGCCTCTAGGCGAGCTCGCGCTCGACCTGCCGCGTCGCGTACGTCTCGAGCACGTCGCCCGGCTTGACGTCGGCGAAGTCGCGCAGCACGATGCCGCAGTCAAAGCCGCTCGCCACCTCGCGGGCGTCGTCGTTGAAGCGCCGCAGGCTGGCGATCTCGCCGTCGTAGACGACGGTGCCGTCACGCACCAGGCGGACCTTCGAGCCGCGGGTGATCTTGCCCTCGGTGACGTGTGAGCCGGCGATCGTGCCGACGCGCGAGGCGCGGAACGTCTGGCGCACCTCGGCCGAACCGAGCGCCTCCTCGACCTCCTCGGGCGCGAGCATGCCCTGCATGGCGCTGCGAAGCTCCTCGATCGCGCGGTAGATGACCGAGTAGTGACGGATCTCCACACCCTCGCGTTCGGCGACCGCGCGCGCGTCGCCCACCGGGCGGACGTTGAAGGACAAGATCACGGCGTCCGAGGCGGCGGCCAGCATCACGTCGGATTCGGTCACCGCGCCGACGGCGCGGCGCACCACGTTGACCGAGACCTCGTCCTGCGGCAGCTTGGCAATCTCGTCCTCGATCGCCTCGAGCGATCCGGCCACATCGGCCTTCAGGACCAGATTCAGCTCCTGCAGGCCGGCCTTGAAGATGCTCTCCAGCGAGATCCGCTTGCCGGCACGACGGGCCAGTGACTCGGTCTTCAGCCGCGTGGCGCGCTCTCCGGCCAACTGACGGGCGCGGCGCTCGTGGTCGACCACGCGCACGTGCTCGCCGGCCTCCGGAACACCGTCGAAGCCCAGGATCTCGACCGGTTCGCCCGGGAAGGCCTGGCTGACCCGGTTGCCGAGGAAGTCGTTCATCGCCCGCACGCGGCCCCAGTGAGCCCCGGCGACGATTGCGTCGCCGACCTCGAGGGTCCCGCGGCCGATCAGGATGGTCACCACGGGTCCGCGGCCGGGATCGAGCTTGGACTCGACCACCGTGCCGGAGGCGGCCACGTTGGGGTTGGAGCGGAGCTCCTCGACCTCGGCCATCACCAAAATCGTTTCGACGAGGTCGTCGAGGCCCTCCTTGGTCTTGGCCGAAACGTTGACGAATTCGGTGTCGCCGCCCCATTCGACGGGCTGCAGGCCCAGCGCGGTCATCTCGGTGCGCACACGGTCGGGCTGCGCGCCCTCCTTGTCGACCTTGTTGACCGCGACGAGCATCGGCACGCCCGCGTCCTTGGCGTGGTCGACGGCCTCCTGCGTCTGGGGCTTCACGCCGTCGTCGGCGGCAACCACGATGACCGCGATGTCCGTGACCTTGGCCCCCCGGGCGCGCATCGCCGTGAAGGCCTCGTGGCCAGGCGTGTCGAGGAAGGTGACCGTCTTCTCACCGTGGTGGATCTGGTAGGCGCCGATGTGCTGGGTTATGCCGCCCGCCTCGCCCGCCGCCACCTCGGTCTGGCGGATGGCGTCGAGCAGCGAAGTCTTGCCGTGGTCGACGTGGCCCATGATCGTGACGACCGGCGGCCGCTCGACGAGATCCTTCGCGGCGTCGTCGAACACCGGCTCGGCGACCTCCTCGTCCTCGGAGTGGACGATCTCGACCTCCTTGCCGAGCTCGCTCGCGAGCACCAGGATCGACTCGTCCGAGAGCGTCTGCGTGAGCGTCTTCATCTCGCCCAGCGCCATCAGCTTCTTCATGATCTCCGGCACCGGCACGTCGAGGTACTCAGCGACATCCTTGACCGTCGAGCCGGAGTTGATGCGCGTCGTGTCGGGCTCGGCCAGCGCCGTGCGCGACGGGCGCGACTCGGCCTCCTCGTCGTACACGCCCCGGCGACGGCGCCCGCGGCGCTGGCGCCGGGGCGGCTGGTTGGACTGCGGGCCGCCTCCCGGCGCGCGACGCGAGGCCTGGGAGTCGATCACCACGCGGCGGCGACCGCCGCCCGAGCCGGGGGCCCGCTCGCCCTGTAGCGAGTCACGCGTGGGGCGCTTGTGGGCGTCGCCCTGCTTGCTCAGATCCTCACCGCGTGCACCCGAACCGCCGTTGCCCGCGGCCGGCGCATCTGCGGCGGCTGCGGCGTCCGTGGCCACGGGAGCTGCGGCGGCCGCAGCCTGAGCGGCGGGTGCGGCCGCCGCGGGGGCCTGGGCGGCCGCAGCGGCGACGGGCGGCGCAGTGGCGGCGGGAGCCGGGTCGGCGGCCGGCGCCTTGGCCGACTTGCCCGCGGCCGGAACCGACTTCTTGCCCGCGGCCGGAGCCGACTTCTTCGCCGCGGCCGGAGCCTTGGGCTTGGGCGCCGGAGCGCCGGGCACGGGGCCGAGGGCGCGTACGGCGACCTGTTCGTCGACGCTTGAGGAAGCGGCCTTGACGTCGACGCCCGCAGCCTTCAGCTGTTCGAGCACGGTCTTGGCCGGCAGCCCTCGTTCCTTGGCAATCTCGTGTACGCGTTTCTTCATCGACGTCCTAGTGTAGGTCGCCCTACGAGGTCGCACCGGAGGCCGGCTCGGAACCAGCCACCTCGGTCGAATCGGCCACATCGGCAGTGTTGGCGACCTCGTTCGGATCGGCCACTGCGGCGGACTCGGCGACCTCGGTCAGCTCAGCCTCGTCCTCGCCGTCGGGCGAGCCCTCGACCTGATCGGTGTCCTTCCCGGCGAGCGCCTGGTGTGCCTCGATTCCGCAGTAGCGGGACCC
This sequence comes from uncultured Solirubrobacteraceae bacterium, assembly GCA_963725515.1. Taxonomy (GTDB): domain Bacteria; phylum Actinomycetota; class Thermoleophilia; order Solirubrobacterales; family Solirubrobacteraceae; genus Palsa-465. The sequence goes on from CAVRZB010000003.1 coordinate 83,734, forward strand.
CGGCAGCGCGGCATTCGGACAGCGCCGGCCGTTGGTGAGGATCGCCGCGCAGCGACCCTGGGTCTCCTCCTCCTCGTAGCCGTGCTCGGCCTCCTCGGCGGCGAACTCGGTCTCCGAGCGGATGTCGATCCGCCAGCCCGTCAGCCGGGCGGCAAGACGCGCGTTCTGGCCCTCGCGGCCGATGGCCAGCGAGAGCTGGTCGTCGGGCACGATCACGGTGGCCTGCTTGTTGGCGTCGTCGACGAGGACCTCGCGCACGCGTGCGGGCGAGAGTGCCTTGGCCACGAACCGGGCGGGCTCCTCGTTGTAGGGAATGATGTCGATCTTCTCGCCGCGCAGCTCCGAGACCACCATGCGCACGCGCGAGCCGCGCGGGCCGACACAGGCCCCGACCGGATCGACGCCGTCGACGTGCGAGACGACGGCAATCTTGGACCGGTAGCCGGGCTCGCGGGCCACGCCGGTGATCTCGACCAGACCATCGGCAATCTCCGGGACCTCGAGCTCGAACAGCGACTTGATCAGCTCGGGGTCACGGCGCGAGACGATGATGCTCGGCCCCTTGGTCGAGTTCGACACGTCCTTGATCACGGCCTTGATGCGCTGCGAATGGTCGTAGCGCTCCCCGTCGACCTGCTCGGACTTGGGCAGCAGTGCCTCGACACGCTCACGCAGCTGCACGAGCGTGTAGCGCGAGTCGGACTGCTGGACGATGCCGGTGATGAGCTCGCCGACGCGGTCGCGGTACTCCTCGAACATCATGTCGCGCTCGGCCTCGCGGATGCGCTGCAGGATGACCTGCTTGGCCGTCTGCGCGGCGATGCGCCCGAAGTCGTGCGGCGTCACGTCCTCGGTCTCGATCTGATCCTCATACTCCTTGAGCTTCTCCAGATCGATCTCGGGCTCCGCGGGCTCGCGCATCTCGCCGGTCTCGGGATCGACGGTCGGCTCCAGATCCGAGGCCGACTCGACGAGCAGCTGCTCCTCGAGCTCCGGCGGGATCTTGAGCTCCCAGACGATGAAGTCGCCGCTGTCGCGGTCCATGACAACACGCGCGTAGGGCGCCGAGCCGGGAGTCTTCTTGTAGGCGGAGAGCAGCGCGTCCTCGAGCGCCTCCATCAACTTCTCGCTGGAGATGTTCTTCTCGGCGGCAAGGCCCCTGACTGCTTCCACGATCTCCTTGGACATGGGGTTACTCTCCCGGGACGAGGTTGGAGCGGGTGATCTGGTCGTAGGGGATCGTCACCACGCCGTCCTCCGCGGCGATCGTGACGTCCCTGTCTGATGCGCCGACGAGCTCGCCGGTCAGGCTCTTGTGGCCGACCATCGGCTGCGCCGTCGGTGCCCGCGCCTCGCGCAGCCGCACTCGTGCGCGCCTCCCCAGGAAGCGGGCGAAGTGTTGCGGTTTGGTCAGCGGTCGATCCTGCCCGGGCGAGGAGACCTCGAGCGAGTACCGCTCGCGGTAGTCCCCGAGCTGGGCGGAGACGCGTTCGCACAGCGCGAGCGTGACGCCCTCCGGGTGATCGATGAAGAGGCGTAGGGTCGACCTCGAGACGACCTCGGCGAGCAGCACCTCGACCTCGGGCTCGGCCCGCGAAAGCCGTGCCTCGATCTCGGTCTGAAGTGTTTTGGCCACTGTCTCCTCCGTCACAAAAGTCATAAAAAAAAGCGGGCGTGCGCCCACTTTCGGTACATCCGCCGGGCTCGTCCGGCGCGAAAGCTGTGCGCCCAGATTAGCACTGCGACCGTCTTGCTGCAGCGGTTTGGTGCCCTGTGGGCAGCACCCGCGGGATGAGGTGACCTAGGAGCCTGCAGTCGCCGCCCGGGCCCTGGCCTGGTCCCGGTATATGCGGTAGTCGCTTCGCTTGGGGCGCAGCGACGCGGCCAGCGCGAGCGGCTTGCGGGCCTCGGCGTGACGCCCGAGCAACTGCAGCGAGCGGCCCAGGCAGAAGAGGGCGTAGTCATTGGTCGGCGCGCGATCGATGACGGCCTGGAATTCGGCCGCGGCGAGCTCGTAGCGCTGCACGTGGAACAGCGCGCGCCCCAGCGCCTCGCGGATCGACGTCTTGTCGGGCGCCAGGTTCCGCGCGCGGGTCAGCGCGATCGTGGCCGAGTGGTGGTCACCGGCCTCGAGCAGCTCGCTGCCTCGCCGGTAGAGCTCGTAGACGTCGTCCATGGACCCCTTAGTTTACCGGCGGCTCAGGCGCGTCCGAGAGCGCCGGGCCGCTGCGACGCGGCGGCAGCGCCCACCAGGCGCGCAGGCGCCCGAGCGCCCCCAGCCCCTCGGCGAGCCGCGCCCGCAGCGCCCGGCGTCCGGCGCGCGTGGGCGCCTCACCGGCACCGGCGTAGCGTGCCTCGCGCAGCGCCCGGACGTAGTTCGAGGCGGCCGGCGAGCCCCGAAACCGCCGCTCGAGTTGGACCAGCGTGGCTCCCGGGGCAAGCGGCCGTCCCGAGCGGGCCAGCGCGCGCTCGAGCTCGGCCACGAGCTCCTCGACACTCCGCGGTCCACCTCGGAGAAGCATGCCGAGCCCGAGCAGCAGGGCGAGCGCCCCGATCACCACGCCGATCACCGCGGCCGGCGCGAGCGATGAGCCGGCCGCGACGCGCCGTCGCGGCGCGGAACCCCCGGCGGGCACCTCGACACGGCGCCGCGGCAGCGGGGTCGCACGGCGGCCCTTAGGCAGGCCGCCGGTCAGTGCGCTGCCGCCGCTCAGCCCGGCCAGCGCGGGCGCCACGGCCGGGGTCGGGTCAAAGCGCACCCAGCCGACGGTCGGGAACCAGACCTCGACCCAGGCGTGGGCGTCGAGGTCGGTGGCCACCCATTGATGCGTCGCCGGGTCGTAGCTTCCGGGGGCGAAGCCGGCGGCCACGCGCGCAGGCACGCCGCCCATGCGCAGGAGCAGCGCCATCGCGCCGGAGAACTGCTGGCAGTAGCCGCGCTTGTCCTCGAACAGGAAGGCCTCGAGCGGATACGGGCGTTTGGGCGCGGTCTCGCTGTAGGTGAACCCGCGGGCCAGATAGCGCTCGACGTTCTGCACGAAGGCATACGGCGTGCTCGAGGCGCGGGCCAGCTGCCGGGCCAGCGCATAGGCTCCGGCGTACGGCGAGTCGCTCATCAGCGACGCTTCCGGCGTCGCGTCGTTGGCGGCGTCGTGCGCGGCCGGACTGGCGTGAAAGCGCTGAAAGACGACCTGCGGCTGCACGGGCCTCCCGACGGTGACCGGCAGCGTGATCGCGCGGTACCCCGAGAGCGCCTCGTCGGGATACGGCAGGCGCGAGGCGGCACTGAGCTCGGCGGCGCTCGGTCGCGGCGAATACGTGGAGACGAGATATGAATCGCCGGGCCCGAGGTTGACGCTCGTGGTCCAGGTCCCCGGGCTGTCACCGAGCAGCACCGACGTCGGCACGTGCTGCGGCGGGGCGGCGAAACCGGCCGCCACGATGTCCGAGGTCTGCACGCCGCGCAGCGTCACGCGCAGCGTCTGCGACCAGCGCGCGACGGCGCTCGCGGCCGGCGCGGGCAGTGGGCCGGCGATCTCGGCCGACCCCGGCACCCAGCCCGTGCCGTCGAAATGGTCGAGGTTCTCGGCCTTCCAGTAGTCCGCCCGCGCTGCCTTGACGTCGAGGATCTCGCGCCCGGTGCGCGGCCAGTTCAGCGGACCGTAGTGCTGTGACCAGTCGAAGCTCTCGACGTTGGCGGGCGAGAAGGCGCCGGCCAGCCCCTCGGGGTTGACCCAGGGGTGGTGGGTGTCGAGCAGCGGTGCCGCGGCCAACGCGAGCCCGCCCGCCGCGGCCGTGATGACCATCGCCGTGCCCACGCTGCCCCGGCGCAACCGCTCGCCCCAGACGAGCGCGGCGAGCAGCACGAGCAGCACCAGCCCGTGCAGATAGGGGACCGACGGCCGCATCAGGGTCGAGGGCACGACGGCGAGTGCGATCAGCGGCATCGCGGCGGCGGCCCGCCGCGCGTCGCCCAGTGCCGCCGGGGTGCAGCCCAGCATCAGCCCGGCATCGAGGATCAGCACGGCCGCGCCGAGCATGATCAGGACCCGCGCCCAGTCGTTGACGCCGACGTAGGGCACCGTCACCCGCGGGAGCGCGGAGAGCCCTTGGCCGATCCCGTCGGCCAGCGCACCGAGGTGACCGTGGCGGATGAGCGAGAACGGGATGCCGCAGAGCAGGAGCGTGACGATCACGATGGCCAGCATGGACACCACGGCGAGCGCCCGCCCGGCCCGTCCTCGCCTGATCAGCGGCGGCAGCCCGCCCGCCGCCAGCAGCGCCAGCGCGACCACGCCGAGCAGGCGGCCGCTCGGGCGCGGCGTGAGCAGCACGGACCAGCGCAGCGCGCCGTAGACGGCCAGCGCCGCGAAGGCACTCAGCCGGACCACGGGCCGCGAGCGCTGCGCGGCGGTGCCCGCGCGCGCGGGCGTCCGGCGGCCCGCGGGACCGAGGACGGCGACGGTGTCAGCCGCGGCGCTCACCGCGGCGCTCCGGCGGCGCGGGGCGCCGGCGCCCGGCCCCGCGGGCGCTTGCGCTCCGACGCCCGGGTCACGTAACCGAGACAGCCGGCGACCTCAAAGCTCGGGCGCAGAGGGCGCCCGGCCGGGCCCGCGGGCGCGTCCGCGGTCGCGGGCAGGACCAGCACCGCCGTCCCGCGGGCGATCGAGCTGGCTGCCACAGGAAGCCGATCGATCGACCCGGCGGTCACGTAGAACACTGGACCGATCCGCGAGCGAGCGGAGCCGAGGGCCGGCGCCGGGCAGCCCGCGCCACCGCTCACGACGGCGAGCCGGGCATGGGCGCTCGGCCAGGCGGCCAGGTCGGGCGCGACCGTGCTCGGCCGGCGGTCTCCCGGCAGCAGCAGCCCACAGCCTCCCCCCCGCGCGTGCTCGAGCACCAGTGACGCGGCGGCCCGCACGGCACGGTCAAGCGCTTCGGAGTCCGCCGGGCCGCGCCCGTCGAGGACGACAAGCGGCCGCGTATCGGTCTCGGCGCGCAGCTGCCGCTCGAGCAGACCGGCGCCGCGGGCCAGCGCGGGCCAGTGGATGCGGGCGGCCGAGGTGCCGGGCCGGTAGGGCACGAGACCGTCGAGGTCGACGGCCGCGAGGGCATCGCTGCGGGTGCCCGAAGCCTCGCTTCCCCGGCCGCCGCCCGCGGCGTTCATGGAGCGCACCGTGTAGGTGCGCGGCAACACGAGGATCTCGCTCTCGCCGCCCGGGGCGGTGATCACCCGACGGGCGAGCTCGAGCGGATCGTGGATGGCCAGCGACGGCGGCGCGACGCGATGGCGACCGCGACGCGCCAAGCGCACGACCACCCGCGTGCTGGCGCGCCCCGCGACCGTCTCGAGCGGCATGCGCAGCGCGCCGAGCGGCTCGATCAGCTCGGCGACCGTGAGCGCGAAGCGCGGCGCGCTCACCTGAAGCGTCGCCTCCAGCGGCTCACCCTCGATCACGCGGCGACGCTCAAGACGCCGCTCGATGCTGGCGCCGCCGGCCGCCAGCGCCACCCAGCCCGTCGCCCCGAGCCCGAGCAGCATGAGGCCGATGCCCGGCACGAACAGGGGCGCGGTTGCGAAGGTGAACGCGATCAGCGTCAGGGCGAGGCCGGCCAGCGTGATGCTGACCGCCCGCCTCACAGCGCTCTGACGTCCGCGACCGCGTCGTGGATGACCTCGCGCGCGGCGCTGCGAGGCGTCTCCGGCGAGAGCACGAGACGGTGAGCCAGCACGGGTTCCGCGAGCGCCTGCACGTCATCGGGCAGCGCGTGATCGCGCCCCTGCATCATCGCCCGGGACTTGGCGGCGCGCAGCAGCATCAGGCCCGCGCGCGGACTGGCCCCGAGGTCGACCCGGGGATCCTCGCGCGTACGCCACAGGAGCCGCACCACGTATTCGCGCAGCGGCTCGGCGGCCCGCACGCACATCGCCGCCTCCTGGGCGGCCAGCACGTCGCCCGCGGTGACCACCGGGGCGAGCGTCAGCACGCGGTCGCCGCCCTCGTGCGCGGCCAGCATCGCGGCCTCGGCCCTGGGCCCCGGATAGCCCAGTGAGACCTGCACCATGAAGCGGTCGACCTGGGCCTCGGGCAGCGGGTAGGTGCCCTCGTATTCGATCGGATTCTGGGTCGCCAGCACGAGAAACGGCCGCGCCAGCTCGTGCGTGTGCACGTCGACGGTCACCCGTCGCTCCTGCATGCACTCGAGCAGACCGGACTGCGTCTTGGGCGAGGCGCGGTTGATCTCGTCGACCAGGACCACGTTCGCGAACACGGGCCCCGGCCGGAACTCGAAGCGCTGCTCGCGCTGGTCGTAGACGTTCGTGCCGACGACGTCGGCGGGCAGCAGGTCGGAGGTGCACTGCACGCGCGCGAACTGGCAGTCGATGGAACGTGCGATGGCGCGCGCCAGCGCGGTCTTGCCGACGCCCGGGTAGTCCTCGACGAGCACGTGACCCTCGGCGAGCAGCGCGGTCAGCACGTGATCCAGGACGTCGCTCGGGACCTGAACCGCGCTGGCCACGTTGGTGGCGATGCGACGCGCGACCGCGGCCGCGGCCTCAGACTGCTGCGGCAGTACCGGCGGCAGCTCGTTGGGCTCCATCGGCATCCCTTGGCTCGGCCCTCAGGCGCTCGACCTCGTCGAGCACCGACTCGGCAACCTGCCCCTTGCTCGCCCGAGGTACGTACCGCTCGCCGCGCGCGGAGAGGATCAGGACCTCGTTCTCGCGCGCATCGAAGCCGATGTCGCGGCGCGATATGTCGTTTACGACCACCGCGTCGAGGCGCTTGCGCTCGAGCTTCCCGCGTCCGTAGGCCAGCGCGTCCTGACCGTGCTCGGCGGCGAATCCGACCAGCGTCTGGCCTGGACGCCTGCGACCGGCGAGACCGCTCAGCACGTCATCGGTGGGCTCGAGCTCGATCGCCGGGGGTGGGCCGGCATCCTTCTTGAGCTTGTGCGGACTGGGAGCCGTGGGTCGGAAGTCCGCGACCGCGGCGGCCATCAGGAGCACGTCGGCCGCCGGGAACTCGGCCTCGCAGGCGGCCTTCAGCTCGGCCGCAGTCTGGACGGCGATCGTCCTTGCGCCGGGCGGCGCCTCGAGCGCGATGTTGGCGGCGACCAGCGTGACCTGCGCGCCGCGCTGCAGAGCCGCCGCCGCCAGCGCGACGCCCATCCGGCCGGAGGAGCGGTTACCGATGTAGCGCACGCTGTCGATCGGCTCGCGCGTGCCGCCCGCGGTGACGAGCACTTTCAGCCCCGTCCACGGGGCGCCCGCCAGCGCTATCGGACAGGAGCCGCTCCACCGCGGCCAGCAGCTCGGGCGGCTCGGCCAGGCGCCCGATCCCGTGCTCGCCGTGCGAGGCCAGCTCGCCCTCGCCGGGGGGGATCACGGTCACGCCTCGGTCCTCCAGCACCCGCAGGTTGGCCTGCGTCGCCGGGTGCAGATACATGCGGTTGTTCATGGCCGGCGCCACCGCCACCGGGCAGGCCGCCGCCAGCGCCGCGGTGCTCAGCAGGTTGTCCGCCGCCCCGGCGGCCAGCTTGGCGATCGTGTTGGCGCTCGCCGGGGCGATCAGGAAGAGCTCGGCCCGCTCGATCAGCGCCAGGTGGCTGATCGGCGCGCGATCGGGTGGCGCCTCGCCGGGATAGCTCCCGCGCGCCGGATCGGACTCGAACTCCGAGACCAGGACGGGGGCACCGGTGATGCCCTCGAACGAGGCCCGGCCGACGAAGCGTTCGCTCGTCGGCGTCTGCACCACGCGCACGCTGTGCCCGGCCTTGATGGCCAGGCGCGCGGTCTCGAGCGCCTTGTAGGCCGCGATCCCGCCGCTCACGCCGATGAGCAACCGGGCCACGCGGACGCTCCTAGCGGTAGTGGTACTTGATCTTGCCCTGAGCGACTTCCTCGAGGGCGATCGTCAGGTAGTTCTTGGAGCGGGTGTCGACCATCGGCGGCGGAAACTCGTCGAACGTACCCTCACCGAGGTTGTGGTAGTACGAGTTGATCTGACGCGCACGCTTGGCCGCCACGAGCACACTCGCGTAATCGGAGTCGACGTTTTCCAGCAACTTGTCGATGCGGGGTGAGATCAAGAGACTCAGTCCTTCGTTGGGGGATATCTAGAGTAGCGGGCGATGGGAGCCCGGCGCGCCCCTGGGCCGCCGCCGCCTAGCCGAGCACCCCGCGCACTATTCGCTCCAGGTCCGCGGTGGCCTGTTCGAGCCGGTCGTTGACCACGACGTAGCCGAATTCGCGCTGGGCCTCGAGCTCGCGCTCGGCGGTCCGCATGCGCTCGTCGACCTGGGCCGAATCGTCGGTGCCCCGCCCGATCAGCCGGGTGCGCAGCGCATCGAGCGAGGGTGGAGCGATGAACACCTGGACGGCGTCCGGAAGCGCTTCGCGCACCTGGCGGGCGCCCTGGACCTCGATCTCCAGCACCACCGGCACGCCCGCGCTCACTCGGCGGTCGAGCTCGGAGTGAAGCGTCCCGTAGCGGTTGCCGGAATAGCTCGCGTGCTCGACGAAGTCATCCGCGGCCAGCCGCTCGTCGAACTGTGCGTCGGTCAGGAAGTGGTAGTCGACGCCGGCCTGTTCCCCCGGCCGCGGACCCCGCGTCGTGGCCGAAACCGACAGCTCGAGCTCGGGCACACGATCGAGCAGGCCGCGAATCAGCGTGCCCTTGCCGACCCCGGAGGGCCCGGTGATGACGAACACCCTGGCCACGCGGTGAGGGAGAGTGCTGCGCCTAGCGACGCATCAGCGTGACCAGCTCAGAGCGCTGGCGCTGAGACAGGCCGCCGATCGTCTTGCTCGGCGAGATCCTGCACTGCGTGAGGATCCGGTTCACCTTCACGCGGCCGTACTTGGGGACCGCCAGCAGGAGGTCGAAGACCTTCGCGGTCTCGAGATACTCGGGCGGCTCGAGCAGCAACTCGTGAATCGGCTGCCTGCCGGCCTTCAGATCGCGCTTGAGCTGCGCTCGCCGGCTGCGGATGTCGTTCGCCCGCTGCAGGGCCTCCATGCGCTGCACGAGAGAGCGTTCGGGCGCAGCCAAGGGCTTGGAGAACGATTCACTGACCGGCGGCATGGGCGGCGAGTCTACATCTTCAGGCGGGGCGTTCAAGCCGAATGGCCCCAATTCGATTCGACCTCAAGCTGAGCTTTAGGTATGTCGAGCCTGGTTGCGGCAATACCCTGGTTTTGCAGGGGGTTTTATGTGAGGTTAGCCACTATTCGGTGGTTTGGCCCATGAATTCTCGCTGTTTGCAAGGTCCGCGCTGAGTTCCGCGGCCACGCGTGCCCCGGCCAGCGGGTCGCGGAAGCTCTCGGTACCGACGGCGACCAGAGTTGCGCCCGCGCGCATCAGATCCAGGGCATCACGACCACTCTGGACGCCGCCCATGCCCACGATCGGGATCGCCACGGCCGCCCGCACCGCGTGGACCTGCGCCAGCGCGGGCGCTCGGACCGCCGGACCCGAGACGCCGCCGGTCACGCCCCCCAGCCAGGGCGCGCCCGTTCCAGGGTCGAAGGCCATGCCGCGGATCGTGTTGATCAGCGACACGGCACTTGCCCCGGCGTCCTCCGCGGCCCGAGCGACCGCCGCGACATCGGTGGCGTTCGGCGTCAGCTTGACGATCATCGGCTTCTCGGTCAGCGGTCGAACGAGTTCGAGCAGCGCCGCGACCTCGGCCGGCTCGGCGCCCATCACGAGACCGGTCTCGACGTTGGGGCAGGAGACATTCAGCTCGAGCGCGGCCACCTCCTCGCGCTCGGCGAAGCGCGCCACGAGCGTCGCAACCTCCTCGCGCGTGAAGCCCATCACGTTGACGATCAGCGGCACGGGCAGCCGTGCGAGCTCGGGGAGGTCGTGCCGAAGGTAGCCCGCGAGCCCCTTGTTGGGCAGACCGATCGAGTTGATCAGCCCCGCGCCGAGCTCCCACAGCCGCGGTGGCGGATTCCCCTCGCGCGGGGCCAGCGTGACCGTCTTCGAGACGAACGCCGCGAACGGGAACTGCTCGGTGAGCGTGTCGCCGAATGCGCGCCGTGCGGCGATCGCGTCGAAGGTTCCCGAGCCGTTGATGATCGGATGGGCGAGCTCGAGCCCGCAGAACTCGACGCTCAATGGCCCGCCCCGGGCACGAGCGCGGTGTCCAGCTCACCGGCGTCGAGCACAGGCCCGTCCACGCACAGGCGGATGTAGCCGCGGCGCGTCGGCACCACACAGCCGAAGCAGGCCCCGAAACCGCACGCCATCCCCGACTCGAGCGCCAGCTGCGCCGGGACGTCGCGCGCGGCGCACAGGAGGCGCACGGACTCGAGCATCGCCGGCGGTCCGCACGCGAAGACGGTGGCGTGCGGATCGGCCTCGAGCTCGCGCTCGAGCAGCTCGGTGACCAACCCGTGGTGCCCGGCGCTGCCGTCGTCGCTGGCCACCCGCGCGCCGGTGAAGAGCGCCGCGCCGCGTGCGCGGCCTGCGTCGCGGAAGCCGAGCAGCACGGTCGTCTCCCGGCCGAGCTCGTCCTGCCAGATGGCCAGCGGCGCAATGCCCACCCCGCCGCCGACGAGCAGCGCCCGCCGGCCGTCCGACGGCGCCTCGAAGCCGATCCCCAGCGGCCCCACGATGGCCAGCTCATCCCCTTCGCCGAGCTCGCAGAGCCGCTTGGTCCCTGGGCCCACATCCTCGAGCAGGAACTGGAGCTCGGCGCCCGCCCCGGCGGCGGCACCCGTCTGGCCCGCGGCCAGCGGACAGGCGCGAAGCACGCTGAACGCGCGTGGCAGGAAGGGGCGCTCCCCCTCTCCTCCACCCCACCGGGCCGCGGCGGCCAGCATGTAGAACTGGCCCGGGCGCGGCGCGGGCCCGTCCCGGTCGGCGCAGCGCAGGACCGCATAGGGGCCGTGGCGCTCGCGCCCGGTGATCGGCACGCTCCGCCGGCCGAAGGGCGCGATCGTTCGCCGGCTCACGTGATCGCGCTCGGGCGCTCGGCACCACCCGAGCCCGCCCGCAGCCTCTGACCGTGGATCTCCTGGAGCGAGAAGACGTCGGGCTCGCCCCGGTGGGCGGAGGCGATCGCGCGCGCCGCGGCCATCCCGCCCGCCATTGTCGTGATGCACGGGATACCGCGCGCCACCGCGGCGCTGCGGATCTCCCAGCCGTCGGCGCGCGCGCCCGTGCCCACCGGCGTGTTGATGACCAGATCGACCTCGCTGCGCTCGATCGCGTCGACGACATGCGGCGAGCCCTCGCCGATCTTGTTGATCGGCGAGGCCGGCACGCCCATGCGCCGTAGCGCCGCCGCCGTTCCGCGCGTGGCCACGATCTTGAAGCCCAGGTCGTGCAGCGACGTGGCAATCCCGGTGGCCGCCGCCTTGTCACCGTCGGCCACTGTGATGAACACGGTGCCGGTCAGCGGCAGCTTGGCGCCCGCGGCTGCCTGCGCCTTGGCGAAGGCGGTCGGGAAGTCCGAGGCGATGCCCATCACCTCGCCCGTAGAGCGCATCTCCGGGCCGAGCAGCGAGTCAGCGCCGGCGAAGCGATCGAACGGCAGCACGACCTCCTTCACACACACGTGACCGTTCGTCGGGTCGGCGGGCAGATCGAGGTCGGCGATCCGCTCTCCGAGCAGCACACGGCAGGCCAGCTTGGCCAGCGGCAGGCCGATGGCCTTGGAGACGAACGGCACCGTCCGCGAGGCGCGGGGGTTGGCCTCGATCACGTACAGCTCGTCGTTGTGGATCGCGAACTGCACGTTCATCAGCCCGACCACCCCGAGCGCCAGCGCGATTCCCGTGGTGTGCTCACGCACCTGACCGAGCATCTCCTCGCCGAGCGCGTGCGGCGGGAGCACGCAGGCCGAATCGCCGGAGTGGATCCCGGCCTCCTCGACGTGCTGCATGATCCCGGCAATCCAAACGTCGGTGCCGTCGCTGATCGCGTCGACGTCGATCTCGATCGAGTCCTCGAGGAAGCGGTCGAGGTAGATCTCGCGCTCGCCCTCGGCGCCCACACGCTCGAGATAGTCTCGCAGCCCCACGACGTCGTAGACGATCTCCATCGCCCGGCCGCCGAGCACGTAGCTCGGGCGCACGAGCAGCGGGAAGCCCACGCCCGGTGCCCGCTCGAGCGCCTCGGCGGCGGAATTCGCGGTCGCGTACGGTGGCGCGCGGTAGCCGAGCTCGTCGAGCAGCGGTCCGAACCGGGAACGGTCCTCGGCCAGGTCGATCGCTTCGATGCTCGTGCCCAGGATGCGGATCCCGGCCGCATCGAGTCCCGCCGCGAGCTTCAGCGGCGTCTGGCCGCCGAATTGCACCACGACCCCCTCGGGCTGCTCGATCTCGCACACCCCGATCACGTCCTCGAGGGTCAGCGGTTCGAAATACAGGCGGTCGGACGTGTCGTAGTCGGTGGAGACCGTCTCGGGGTTGCAGTTGACCATCACGGCGTCGCGGCCCGAGGCACGTACGGTCTCGGCGGCGTGCACGCAGCAGTAGTCGAACTCGATGCCCTGGCCGATTCGATTCGGGCCCGAGCCCAGGATCACGACGCTCGGGCGCGTGCCCCGCTCGACCTCGTGCGCGGCCCCGGACGCGCTCGGGCGCTCCCAGCCGGAGTAGTAATAGGGCGTCCGGGCGGCGAACTCGGCTGCGCACGTGTCGACCGACTTGAAAGTGCGCTGGCCGGCGAACGGCGCCAGCGGGTCGGCGGCCAGCTCGGCGAGCTCGTGCAGGAACCACGGGTCGATGTGCGTGCGCGCCTCGAGCTCCTCGATCGCCACGCCGCGGCGCAGCGCCTCGAGCACGTGGTCGAAGCGCTCGGGCCCCGGCTCCCCCAGTGCCTGCAGCAGCGCCTGCGGATCCTCCGGCGAGCGCGGCTTGAGGTCGAGCTCGCGCGAGCGCAGCGCCTTGCCGAAGGCCTGCTGGAACGTGCGGCCGATCGCCATCGCCTCGCCGACCGACTTCATGTGCGTGGTCAGGCCAGCCTCGGCGCCCGGGAACTTCTCGAAGGCGAAGCGCGGCCACTTCACGACGCAGTAGTCGATCGTCGGCTCGAAGCTCGCCGGGGTCGCGCGGGTGATGTCGTTGGGGATCTCCTGCAGCGTGTAGCCGACGGCGAGTCGCGCGGCGATCTTGGCGATCGGGAAGCCCGTCGCCTTGGAGGCCAGCGCGCTCGAGCGGCTGACGCGGGGGTTCATCTCGATGACCACGATCTCGTCGGTCCTCGAGTTGACCGCGAACTGCACGTTCGAGCCGCCCGTCTCGACGCCTACGGCCCGGATTACCGCGATCGCCTGATCGCGCAGCGTCTGATACTGCTTGTCGGTGAGCGTCTGTTGCGGAGCCACGCACACGCTGTCGCCGGTGTGCACGCCCATCGGGTCGAGGTTCTCGATCGAGCACACGATGACCACGTTGTCCGAGCTGTCGCGCATCACCTCGAGCTCGAACTCGCCCCAGCCGAGCACCGACTCCTCGAGCAGGACCTGGGAGATCGGCGACGCCGCCAGGCCGCGACCGACCACCGTCTCGAGCTCGGCCTCGTGACGCACCACTCCCCCGCCCCGCCCGCCGAGCGTGAAGGCGGGCCGCACGATGAACGGCAGACCGATGTCGGCGATCGCTCCGCGGGCATCCTCGAGCGAATGGGCGATCGTCGAACGCGGCACGCGCAGGCCGGCTGCGGTCATCGTCTCGCGGAAGCGCTCGCGATCCTCGGCGCGGTCTATGGCCTCGTAGTCGGCGCCGATCAGCTCGACGCCGTGACGCGCGAGCGTGCCGTCCTCGTGCAGGGCCTTGGCGAGGTTGAGCGCCGTCTGGCCGCCCAGCGTGGGCAGCAGGGCGTCGGGCTTCTCGCGCGCGATGACCTGGGCCACGGGTCCGGGCAGGAGCGGCTCGATATAGGTCGCCGTGGCGACCTCGGGGTCGGTCATGATCGTCGCCGGGTTGGAGTTGACGAGCACGACCTCGTACCCCTCCTCCATCAGCACCCGGCAAGCCTGTGTGCCCGAGTAGTCGAATTCGGCCGCCTGACCGATGACGATCGGCCCCGAGCCGATGAGCATGATCTTGTGGATGTCGCCGCGGCGGGGCATCAGGCCGCGGCCTTGATCTCGTCGACGAAGCGGTCGAACAGGTAGAGCGCGTCGTGCGGGCCGGGTCCGGCCTCGGGGTGGTACTGGACGGTCGCACCGGGCACGTCGCGCAGCACGAGGCCCTCGACCGTGCGGTCGTAGAGGTTGATGTGCGTCAGCTCGGCCACCCCGAAATCGGTCTCCCAGCGGACGGGCTGATCGTCCTCGATCGTCCGCGCGCCGCCCGGTCCGAGCACGGCGAAACCGTGGTTTTGGCTTGTGATCTCGGTCCGGCCGGTGGTCAGGTCCTTGACCGGGTGGTTCGCGCCGTGGTGCCCGAAGGGCAGCTTGTAGGTCTCCAGGCCGACCGCCTGGCAGAGCAGCTGGTGGCCGAGACAGATCCCGTAGACGGGCCGTTTCCCGACCAGCTGGCGGACGGTCTCGACGACGTACTGAAGCGCCGCCGGATCGCCGGGCCCGTTGGCCAGGAAGACCGCGTCAGGATCGCCGGCGAGGAGCTCGGCGGCGCTCACTGTGCAGGGATGGAGCTCGAGCGTGACCCCCCGCTCGCGCAGGTTGCGCACGATCGAGAGCTTGACGCCCGTGTCGATCATGGCGATCCGCGGTCCGGGGCCGAAGCCCTCGAGCACCTGCAGCTCGGGCGGCGTCACCTCGCGGGCCAGGTCGCGGCCGTCCATCGACGGCTCGGCCGCGATCAGCTCGCGCGCCTGGGCCTCCGGGACGCGGGCCGGGAACACCCCGCCGCGCATGGCCCCGAGGTCGCGGATGTGGCGCACCAGTGCGCGCGTGTCGACGTCGGTGATCGCCGGGATCCCGCAGTCGTCCAGCCACGCCAGCCAGCCACGCTCGGCCCCCGGGGCGTCCTCGCGGTCGATCGCCGCGCGCATGATGGCCGCCCGGGCGTGGATCCGGTCGGATTCCATCGCGTCCGCGGAGACGCCGTAGTTGCCGATGTGGGGGTACGTGAAGGCGATCAGCTGACCCGCGTAGCTGGGGTCGCTCATCGCCTCCTGATAGCCCGACATCGAGGTCGTGAAGACGATCTCGCCGACGGCGTGCGCGTCGGCAGCGCAGGCCAGGCCGTCAAAGCGCGTCCCGTCCTCGAGCAGCACGTAGGCGGTGCTCTCCTGGATCATGAGGTCAGAAAGGCCCGCTCGCTGGGGTCACGTCCGGCCTCGGTGAGCATCCGCTCCCGATGGGCGATCGCGCCCGCGGCGATGGTCAGCGCCACGCGTCCGTGGAGCGTGCGCCCGTGGAAGCAGCAGTTGGCCGACTTGCTGGCGTAGCCGGTCGCCCCGACCTCGAACCTGGCGCCGAGCTCGACGAGGCAGAGGTTGGCGCGCTCACCCGGTTCGATCCTCGGGAGCGGCAGCCCGTAGAGCGCGCCACCGGCGCTCATGCGCTCGATCAGCGTCCCGAGCTCGAGCTCGCCGGGCATCACGAGCTCGGTGTAAAGCGCAGCGAACGCCGTCTCGAGGCCGGTCGTGCCCATCGGCGCCTGCTCGAACGGGACCTCCTTCTCGTGCCGGGCGTGGGGGGCGTGATCGGTGGCCACGCATTCGATCACGCCGTCGCGCAGGGCCTCCACGAGCGCGCGGCGGTCGGCGGCCTCGCGCAGCGGCGGATTCATCTTGAAGCGGCTGTCGAGCGTGCGCACGACGTCGTCGGTCATCGTCAGGTGGTGTGGGCAGACCTCGGCCGAAACCCGCGCGCCGACCTCCTTGGCCTGCATCAGCGCGCTCACCGACTCGACGCACGAGAGGTGCTGGAAGTGCACGCGCGCGTCCTCGTACAGGGCCAGCGCGGCGTCGCGGGCGACCATCGTCGACTCCGAGACCGAGGGGATCCCGGCCATGCCAAGGCGCGCCGACACGCTGCCCTCGTGCATGACCCCGGCGGCCGAGAGCGCCGGGTCCTCCTCGTGCAGCGCGATCACCCCGCCGCACAGGCGCTGGTACTGAAGCGCCTTGCGGAGCATCCCGGCCGAGACCACCGGCCGGCCGTCGTCGGTGAAGCCGAGCGCGCCGGCGTCGCGGAGCTCGGCCATCTCGGTGAGCTCGTCGCCGTCCAGGCCCCGGGTTATCGAGGCCAGGAAGCCGACCTCGACGCGCGCCTCGCGACGCGCGGTCCCCGTCAGCGCGCGCAGCACCGAGGCGTCGTCGACCACGGGCGCAGTGTTGGGCATCGCGATCACCGCGCAGAAGCCGCCGGCCGCCGCCGCCGCGGTGCCGCTGTCGATGTCCTCCTTGTACTCCTGACCGGGGGTGCGCAGATGGACGTGCGCATCGACGAACGCCGGGAACAGGTGCTGTCCGGTCGCGTCCACGGTCTCGCCGCCGGGTGGCGCCTCGAGCCCTCCGGGCGCCCCGAGCTCGGCGATCTGGCCCTGCCTGACCAGCACGTCGCGCGGTTCGTCGAGGCCAGTTCGCGGGTCGAGCACGTGGGCGGCGCGGATGAGCACCTCGGCCGGGGCGGCGTCGCGCTTGAACATGCGCAGATGCTCGGCGCTCATGCCACCGCCACCAGCATCGGGGAATCGACCAGCAGCTCGTAGAGCACCGCCATGCGCACGGCGACGCCGGCCTTCACCTGCTCACCGATCAGCGCCTGGGGCGAGTCGATCGCGTCGGCCGAGAGCTCCACGCCGCGATTGACCGGGCCCGGGTGCATGAGCAGCTGACCTGGCTTGAGGCGCCCGACGCTGATCTGATAGCGCGCCGCGTACTCGCGCAGCGAGGGCACGAAGGACTCGTGCATGCGCTCGTGCTGCATCCGCAGCACGTAGACCACGTCGGCCTCGTGCAGGTGCTCGAGTGTCGGTGTGCATTCGCAGCCGAGCGCCTCGATCCCGCGCGGGATGAGCGTCGGCGGGCCGCACACGGTGACCCGCGCGCCCATGCGGCCGAAGGCCAGGATGTTGGAGCGCGCGACCCGCGAGTGCAGGACGTCGCCGACGATCCAGATCCGCGTGCCGTCGAGCCGGCCGAGCCGCCGGCGCAGCGTGAAGACGTCGAGCAGCGCCTGGGTCGGGTGCTCGTGCTTGCCGTCGCCGGCGTTGATCACCGCCGCCGGCGTCCAGCCCGCCACGAGCTTGGCCGCGCCGGCCTGCGGCGAGCGGATGACGATCGCCGCCGGGTCGTAGGCGGAGAGCGTCTGCACGGTGTCCTTCAGCGACTCTCCCTTGTCGACCGACGAGCCGCTCGAGCGCACGCTCACAACGTCGGCGCTCAGCCGCTTGGCGGCCAGCTCGAACGACGAGCTCGTGCGCGTGCTGGCCTCGTAGAAGAGGTTGACCACCGTGCGTCCTCGCAGCGCCGGGACCTTCTTGATCTCCCGGCCCGAGACCTCGGCGAACGACTCGGCCCGGTCCAGGATGCGCTCGATATCCGGGCGGTCGAGGTCCTCGATCGAGATCAGGTGACGCGACTTCATGCCGCCACCTGGTCGGGTTGCTTGGCCGGTCCGATCGTGACCTCGTCGCGGCCGTCGACCTCCTGTACGCGCACGTTGACGCGCTGATCATGCGAGGTCGGAAGGTTCTTGCCGACGTAGTCCGGGCGGATCGGCAGCTCGCGGTGCCCGCGGTCGACGAGCGTGGCCAGCTGCATGCGCGCGGGTCGCCCGTAGTCGAAGATCTCGTCGATCGCCGCCCGCACGGTGCGACCGGTGTAGAGAACGTCGTCGACGATCACGATCGTGCGCCCGTCGACCGGGAACTCGAGATGGGTCGAGTGGACCACCGGGCCGCCGGGGCGAATGTTCAGGTCGTCGCGATAGAAGGAGATGTCGACGTCGCCGAGCGGCACGTCGGTGTTGAGCAGCTCACTGGTCAGCGCGTGCAGTCGCTGCCCGAGGATCGCCCCACGACGGTGAATGCCCACCAGTGCGACAGCGCCGTCGGGGTTCTTCTCGACGATCTCGTGGGCGATCCGCACGAGCGTGCGGCGCATGTCATCGCGGTCGAGGACGACCGTCGTGGCCGGCAAGGTGCTCCTTCCTGATCTCGCTGGATCGGGTTAAAGGGGCGAACGTGTTGCAGCGTATCAGGGGGTTCGGTGGAAACCCTCGGCGGCGCGATGCCGGTACACCACGTGCGGTAGCGACACATGCTCGAAGTCGCGCTCGTACTCGAAGCCGGCCTTCTCCATCACCCGTCGTGAAGCCCGATTGCCAGCCAATGTGTAGGCGATCACGCTGTCCAGATCGAGATCGTCATAGGCCACGGCGAGCGAGGCCAGCGCGAGCTCGGTCGCCAGCCCCCGGCCCCAGCGCTCGGGGATGAGGGCCCACCCCACCTCGACCTCGTCGGGGCCGGTGGCGCGAGTGTGCTGCAGGCCACCGCGTCCGAGCACTTGCCCACCCGCCCTGTCGCGCAGCAGCCACATGCCAAAGCCGTCGCGCTCCCAGGCGCCGGCCTGCCGGGCGACGATCTCGCGCACCTGTGCCTCGTTGCGCGGGCCCTCGTGCGGCGAAAGCGTGCGCGCCACGCGTGGATCGACCATCAGCGCGGTCAGCTCGGCGGCGTGTTCGGGCTGCAGACGCTCGGCGGCCATGCGCGCCGTCTCGATCCGCTCGATGCCTCCCGGCCTCATGCCGGGGCGTCGGCGGCTGGCACCTCCGGGGCGCCGGCGGCTGGCACCTCCGGCGTGTCGGTGGCCGGGACCCCCGGCGCCCGGTCTGACCAGCGCACGAGCTCGGGGCCTCCGCGTTCGGGGAACGGGATCTCGATCGTGTCGAAGTCGCGCGGCAGCACTGTGGGCGGGAAGATCGCCCTGGCCTCGTCGCGGAGCACGGAGACCGGATACCGGGTGGTGAAGTGCGTCAGGGCGAGCATCCTGACCTGCGCGTCGTGCGCGATCGCCGCTGCCTGCCCGGCCGTCGAGTGGCCGGTCTCCGCGGCTCGGTCGGCCTCCTCCTCGGCGAAGGTCGCCTCGTGGATCAACACATCGGCGCCGTGGGCGGCGATCTGGAGCGTCTCACATGGCGTCGTGTCGCCGGAGATCACGAACTTGCGCCCCGCGCGGGGTTCACCGAGGACCTGCGCCGGCGCGACCCCGTTGACCGTCTCGCCCCGCTGCACGCGCCCGAAGTCGGGCCCCGGGGTCAAGCCGAGCCTGATCGCGACGTCGGGGTCGAACATCCCGGGGCGCTCGTCCTCGAAGAACGCGTATCCGAACGCGGTGCCGCGGTGGCGGACGGGAAACGGCGCGATTCGGTAGCCGTCACGGTCGAGCACGTCGCCGGCCTCGAGCTCGATCAACTCGAGCTCGAAGCGCACGTTGCCGGCGACGCGCAGGGCCATGGTGACCAGCGAGCGCAGTCCGGGCGGGCCATGGATCGGCAGCGGGCGCTCGCGGCCCCGCAGATCGAACGTCTTCAGCATGCCGGGCAGCCCGAGCCAGTGGTCGGCGTGAAAGTGCGTAAGGAAGATCTCGCTCAGCTCGGTCAGCCCGACCGAGCTCGTGAGCTGCCGCTGCGTACCCTCGCCACAATCGAACAGGATCCGGTCCCCCCCGCGGCGCACGAGCACGGCGGGCAGGCCGCGCCGCGCGGTCGGAATCGAGCCGGCGGTGCCCGCGAAGAAGATCGAGAGATCCATACCGGTGTCAGTCTGTCAGTCGAGCTCGACCAGCTCGAAGCTCACACGGTAAGCCGCGCCGGCCGAGCGGCATGTGCGTGTCCGAGATGATCCCGATCTCCACGCGCGGATCTATCCGACCCGGTGTGGCCCACCGGGCGGCGGCCAGAGGCTCTAAGCTCCGACCGGCCCGCTAAGGGCCACCGGCGCCCGTAGCTCAGTGGATAGAGCGCTCGCCTCCGGAGCGAGAGGTCGCAAGTTCGAATCTTGCCGGGCGCGCTACTGGTTTCTGCCTGCTTTCACGACGATATGGTTCCGATGGCGAGCGCCGATGTCCCGTCCGAGTCGTGGTGATCGATCGGATTTGTTCCGATTTGAGGACCGCGTTCGGAACGAGCGTGATAGCCGCGTGCCATCACGCCGCGCCTCTCGGCCCACCGACCCGCGCGTCCGGTTCCGTCGCCGCGAGCTCCTCATGTCCGGCTCTACCTGACGACTAGCTTCCCCTGCATCCAGGGATGGAAGATGCAGATGAAGTAAAGCGTCGTGCCGCGCTTGGCGGTGACCTTGAACGTCACCTTGCCCAGCCGACGGCCCTTGGGTCCGACGAGGGTCGAGTCTCCGGGTGTGTTGAAGCCTGGCGCGCCGACGTTGACGGCAGGATGGGGCGGCGGCCCGTTTACGGGCGGGCCGTTCGGGTTGATGCCGTGGGCCTGAAAGATCGGGCCGCAAACCGGGCAGTTATTGACTTGGTTCACGGTCCTCGGCACGTCTGACTTCTTGACCAGCGACAACGAGTGGGCCTCGGTGTCGGTGTTCTTGAGCGTGACCGTTCCGCCCGAGGCGATGGTGATCGTGCCCGGCGAGTAGTGGTCGTTCAGCTGCAGGTACTGGTTCGGCTTGAAAGCCACCGAAGCCTTGACCGTGATCGTTGCGGTGGACGACGGCTTGGATGCAGCGAGCGCGGTTGCCGCCCCTACCAGCAGGAGTACCCCGATGGCGGTAGCGCCGCGAATCCGCTGCGAAGCAAACGAGCGCATACATGAACCTTTCCGCGCTGTCCCCGATGACGCGCGTCGATTGGCCGCGATCCGATCGGATCTGGAACCTAACGGATCACGCTATAAGCCCCGTCAGTCCGTTGTCAACCCTGGCGGCAAACGGAAAGCGACCCTTACCCCTAGCGCGCGCTAGGGTCGTTGCCTCGACTTCGTGAGCGTCCGTCACCGCCCAGCCGGTCCGCTCCACGAGCTGCGCCTGGAAGTGATCAGACTCGAAATCCTCGGCGTTGACCCGCTCCGAGTGCATGACCCGCTTGTGCCTGCTCAGCCCACCACCGTTGTCGAACTTCTCATCGGCGATGATCAAGATCTGGCACATGGAAGAACCCTTCTACTTGGACGACGTCTAACGCCTCCCCACCGCCTTTCTGTGCCAAACCCCGGCTGTCAGCGGCTGCACCTAGACCAGCTAAGCGTCCGGCGTGCGGATTAGCGCCGCGCTTACGGCTCACGTTTCGCAGCCCGGTCTTTGTTTCGACCGGTCCGCGAAATGGTGCCGTGAGGTAGCGAACGCGCTGTCGTTGACGCCAGCGCGCGTTCCGGCGATCACAGCTCCGTGATGGCGACTGCGGGCGCGTCTCTCCGCGCCTTCTCCGGGGCATTCGCCAGCTCTCCGAGCGGCACGTAGTGCACGTGCTGAGCGTCGAGCCCCAGCGCGTCGGCGTCGCTGGGATCGAGCCGTTCGAGGAGTTGTTTGGACGCTAGCGTCCGTCCCTCTGTGGCGCAGGCCTCGATTCGGGCCGCTTCGTTGACCTCGTCGCCGAGCGCGGTGATCTCGGTTCGGCCAGTCGTCAGCAGCCGACCGATGTATACCGTTGAGCCCCAATGCAGACCGATCCGCAGAGATACCTGCTCCTCGGCGAGCTGGCTTCGCGTCGCCTGCCTCAGCGGCGTCCCGATGCATCGTGCGCGCGGCCTCGATACAGGCGCGCGCTGCCGCTGACTCCGACCCGTAGGTTTCAGCGAGGAAGAAGGCAGTGATCCCGTCGCCGACGTGCTTGCCGACGATGCCGCCAGCCCGCACCGCTGATCGATCAGCACGCGATGCCAGCCGTCTGATCAGCGTGAAGTAGTCGCGGCTGGACAGTCTGCGGCTGAGCGCCGAGGAGGACGCTAGATCGGCAAACAGGAGCGCCGTTGGGCGCCGTGCGGGCTGCAAGAGCCGGAGCATGCGCTCGAAGAGCTGCGCGTCTCCAGTCGCCAGATACGCGAGCACGACGCCGCTGATGCCGGGTTTGGAGATCGTGACCCAGCCGGCGTGCTGTCCGTGTTCATCGCGCAGTCGAAACGTGAAGAGATCGATCGGCGTCGTCCGGTCCCCGAAGTTGACCTCCACGCGCCCAGACCAGAAATCGCTCGCCGCTTTCGGCTCCAGACCTTCGAGCAGGTCGTGCAGCCGAGGGTCGATCACCGCACGCAGCGCCTCGACACCTCCTAGATCCGCCGCCAACCCCGGGGCCATCGCTCGAAAGACATCACGCTGACTCGCAAGCGTCGGACCGCCCGGCGCGCGCTCCTGAAACGACACCCACCCCTCGGAGAACGAATGGGAGCCGAGCGGAATCTCAGGCCGCTCAACACCCGCCCCGAAGATCAGCAGCAGATCATCAGTCACACCGACAATCGCGCCAGCCCGGTCGGCCACGAAGGCTGCAAGACCGGCTTGCTCCAACGCGTCGCGTGCGGCAGCGAGCATCTGGCCTGACACCGTCGCACCGTAACCGCAGGGCAATCCCCAAGTCCAGCGCTGATGTTAAGACAGGCGACCGTCCCGCGGAATGAGCCGGAGTCAGTGTGCTTCGACTTGCTACGAAACGGAGGTGCGCGTGTGTGCATCCAGTTGCGGCGTCAGGTGTGCGTTTCGTGCGGCGAAACCTTCAGCCGGTTCTGCAGGCCGCTCCTAGGTCGGAGCGTCCCACGTCGAGGCCGGAGGAGGCGTGGTTAAAGCGACCTACGCCACGGCGAACTCAGCGTGCAGGTAGCTCCCATCCGAATGCACTCGCGCTCAGATGGCTCGCTTACAGAATCGTGCCAGCCGGACGGGCCTGGCGCGAAACCAGCAGCCCGTCGAGCTATGCCAAGGTCGAGAGGTCCAAGGGGCTCGCCGCGCGCGAGCAGGTTGACCGATGGGGCCGGACCGTCGGCTGGGCAGCGTGAACCGTGGTGCTGATTAGGAAGTTCGTGTCCAGCCGTCTTGCGTACGCGGTACCTAAGCTCCGCGCGGCGCGCGGTGAGCGCGGCAAGCTGCACCTCCCGGCAGCCTGGCCCTGGACCGAAGCGCTCAAGGCCGCGTTCGAGAAGCTCAACACGCTCCCCGCCGCGACCGGCTGAACACCAGCCGCACCGCCACCCACCCTCCCAGCAGACCTCCCGGCCGCCGGCCGCGATCACCGCTGCCCGAAACCGCGCCGAACACACCACCGGCGTTCCCGCGGAAGACGCGCCGCAACCAGCCGCACATCCAACGCCTCGCCAACCGCCACTCACCCCTCAAACCCGGCCGTGCCGTCACACTCACGCGGCTACTGCAGGATCGGGGCTCGCAAGCCTGCCAGGATCGGTTACAACGCGCGCTATCGTTGCCGCAGGGGGACGATTTCAATGAACACCGTCGCACCAGCGCCCAAACAGGCTGCTGCTCCTAATGGTTCCGGGCCGCGCAATCCAGGCTGGGCTGTGCGGCACCGTGCACCGATAGTCGTTGCCGCTTTACTGGCGCTGACAGGCTTTGCCTATTCGGCAGCTTCCATAGCCTCGACTGCGAAGTACCGGAACCCTCCGGGCGCAGTAAAGCTGGCTAGGGCGAACGTCAAGCGCGTGGGTGCTGTTGTTTGCGGGAAGCGAGGAACAAAGTGGATGCCGGGAGCGGTTCTCGCGTCCGGGTACGTCATTTCTGACGCGCAGGAGGCCCGTAACTACCTCGCATTGGCAGGTCGCGCGAAGGGACGCACGCGATCCCGATATCTCGCTCTCTCGAAGACCTACGGCCAGCGTGCCAGAGACCGCGAACCAACCTGTCTGCACCTCGGTGACCCGCCTGGCGCAGTAAAGCTGGCAAAGACGAAAGTCAAGCGAACGGGGGCATTTGTATGCGGGAAGGTGGGCAAGAACTGGACGCCAGGGACCTTGCTCAGATCGGGCTATTTCATCTCTGATACTCAACAAGCGCGCAACCTCTCGTTGCTCGCTCGTCGGGCTAAGGGTCATGACAAGACGAGGGACCTGGCTCAGTCGAAGCTCTACACACAGAGGGCAAAGGATCACCAGGGTACGTGCACGCGGCTCGGTGCCCTTGGCGGTGGAAATGTCCCGCCACCGCCGCCGCCACCGCCGCCACCGCCACCGCCACCACCGCCACCACCGCCACCGCCACCACCCGCGACTACACGTCTAACTTCGCCGCCCACGATCTCCGGCTCCACGCTGGACGGCTCGACGCTGACCGCGAGTCCAGGCATCTGGACGTGGAATGGCTCGATCTCGTTCGCCTACCAGTGGGAGCGCTGCGATACGGGTGGCGGCTCGTGCCAGAACGTCGGCGCGAATGCGACCACGTACCCGCTTTCACCGAGTGATGTTGGCTCGACGATCCGCGTCGTGGTCACGGGCACCGACGCCAATGACGCTGTATCGGCGGCCTCGGCGCAGACGGCGGTCGTGGCGGCCCTGAAGCCGGGCAACACAGGGCAGCCGTCGATAACGGGCACGACGAGGGCCGGCCAGTCGCTCTCGGCGACTCAGGGCTCGTGGACGGGAACGCCACCGCTGTCCTTCGGTTACCAGTGGGAACGCTGCGATGCGAGCGGCAACTCATGCCAGAACGTCGGCACGGACGTGTCCACGTATCCGCTCGGCTCGGGCGACGTCGGCTCGCGGATCCGCGTGGTAGTCACCGCGACCAACGGTGGCGGCTTCACCGCGGCCACCTCCGCCGCGAGCGCTGTCATCGGACTGTCCCACGATCCGGTGGTGGTCGCGGTCGGCGACATCGCGTGTGCGCCTGGCGACACGACCAACAACTGCCAGCAGGGAGCAACGGCGAATCTCGCCTCCGCGCAGGGCCCCGATGCGGTGCTGACGCTCGGCGACAATCAGTACAACGCCAGTCTGCTGAGCGAGTACACGGGTGCCGGCGCGTATGGCGCGACCTGGGGGATCTTCAACCCGATCGTCTTTCCCGATCCGGGCAATCACGAGTACACGGTGAGCTCGACCGCGGCGGGCTACTTCAGCTACTTCGGCACCGCGACGCACGGCTCCACCGCTTCCGCGCCTTACTACTCCTACGACCTGGGTACGTGGCATCTAGTTTCGCTTGACTCTGGCTGCAGCGACGCGGGCTGCGGCGACGTCGTTCAAGGGCAAACGACCTCGGCCCAGACGGCGTGGTTGCAGTCAGACTTGGCGGCTCACCCGGCGGCCTGCACGCTCGCGTACTGGCACCACCCGCGCTTCTCCTCCAGCTGGGCGGGCGACAGCCCAGGTACGGGCCCGCTGTTCAACGCGCTCTACAACGCCCACGCCGACATCGTGCTCAGCGGCCACGATCACGTCTACGAGCGCTACACCCAGCAGGACCCGACCGGGACGGCGACGACCAACGGCGTTCGTGAGTTCGTTGTCGGGACGGGTGGCGAGAACCTGATGACAATCGTCTCGGCAGAGCCGAATATGCAGGCCTCCGACGCGAGCGATTTCGGCGTGCTGGTGCTCACGCTCCATGCCACGAGCTACGACTGGGCCTTCAAGCGCCTCGACGGTTCCGTCGTCGACAGTGGCACGACTGTGTGCCACGGCATTGGCACCGGGTCGGCGTCGGCACGTGCCGCCCGCGCTGCCCGGGCGTGGCCGGTCGGACCCACAGGGCGACCGTTCTCGTTGAATGTCCGGCCGCAATCCGCGACCCTCGCGGCGGTCGCGCGGCACGGGCTGCCGGTCCTGGTCCACATGACCCGCGCCGCCAACATGACCATCAAGGTGTCGGTACGCCACGGTCGACGGCTCACACAGATCGCATCGTTCTACACCACCGAAAGTCAGATCTCGCGGCCGTACACACGGCTCCATCTGCCGCTCCCTTCGCGCTGGCTGCGGGGCAGAGGCCCCGTCACGTTGGTTCTCCGCTTCGCCGTGATCGACAGCATCAACGTCGCCGTCGCCGATCTGCTCGGCGAACCAACAAACCGCCACCCCACCATCACCAAGACCATCACGATCCGGCGTCACTGACGAAAGACCTCTCGTCCAGCGCCGTTGCGGAGGAAAGTCGTCGCCTGGAGAGCGCCGGAAATCGTCGAACGCTTACAGGGGCTGGGTGAGGTGTCCCACCTCCCAGCCTTCTGCCGCAGATCAGCCGCCGAAAATCGGCCCTGCCGTGCGCGCGGGTCTGGTGATGCCAGCGCGCGGCGGGAGCAAATCCTCGTGGAAACCGGGGGGTGTCCTGCAGAATCGGTACAAGCCCCGGATTTGTTCCCGTATCGGCGCATATCGACGCTGATCCGCCGCTATTGCACCGCGGCCGGATCACTCCGATCCCTTGTTGCTCCTGACGCCGCCGCCAATCCAGGCGCTGGCTGTGTTGTCCTCCGGAGCGAGAGGTCGCAAGTTCGAATCTTGCCGGGCGCGTCGCAGGAGGGGCTGCCAGCACTGGCTTTTCCCGCCCGAGCAGCCTCGCGCCGGACAACCTCAGGTTGCCCGGCTCTCGCTCGCATTTGTCGAGGTAGATACACGATCTGCCGCGCGCGAGGTTCGACGCTGCGGGTGTTGATGAACGCCCACGCCCGTTCAGGGCTGGGTGTTCGGAACTCCCGGGCCAGGGATCAGACGGCCGTGAACGGTGGCGAGGGCCACGTTGTGTGACGGCGTGAGCGTGGCCGGTGTGCCGCTGTAGAGCATCGCGCACACGGTCGAGAACGGACTCCCGCCGGTGGGCGTCGGCAGAGGCGTGTTGGCGGATACGTCGAAGGTGAACGTGCCGTGGGTGTAGCTCTTGGTAAGGGCAAACCCGTAGTCCGCGGACACGTATGCGTCGGAGATGAGACCGATGAACCCGTCGGACTGGGCTGCACGGGCCTGTGCATCCGCCGCCCGGTAGCTGCTGGGGCAGCCGCTGTTGGACCCGTAGACGAGCAAAGCCAAGTTGGTGTAAGGCACGATCGCGCCCCCGGTGGACCCCGCCGGTACGGCCAGCTTGAGGAGCACATCGGTGCCGCGCCCACCCACGGTCGCAGTCCCGATGTGCGCCGGAGCGGTACGCGAGGCGTGGAAGCTGACGTGACCGCGGCACCGCCGACCTGCGTTGTTCTGGCTCAGATCGTCGATCGTCCCGCTCGCCGTCCTGGCACCGATCTGGCCGTGATACACCGTCGGAAAGGCCCCGGGAGCGCGGCGGAACCAATGGCCGCGAGCGTCGATACGAGCTGGTTTGGGATAGAGAGTCACATACCACCTACCCGGCTTGCAGTTGTCGATCAGCTGCGACAACAGGTAGCTCACCTCGCCGTTGGCGACCACGAAGCTGATCGCCTTCCCCTGCGAGGTCCGACCCGCGTAGTACCCGGCCCTATAACCCTTGGCGGCGGCCTCACTGACCGGCAGCAGCGTTACCACGATCACGACCGCCGCGATCAGCGCGGACAACCGAAGCCCCCAGCGGAAGCGGCTGAATCGGACAGCCATCAACCTCACGGTGCGCCAGCATCCCAGACTCTCGCCGCGGGCACAAGGCTCTCCGCAGCCTGTCCGCAGCGCGGTTCGCGGGCCCGAGGCGGCGGCGAACTCAACCGGGACCGCTTCGTCCTCCGGCCCGGGGCAACGGATAGCAGAGCGGCTCCGTCAAGACCTCCGGGCCCTCCCACCTCCGCCCCGGCAGGGGACGTTCAAGCCGCCAGAAGCGAAACTCCTGCGGGCCACGCGGGTTTCCGGCGGTATCAGAGACCAGTGCGAGCGTGGAGGCTGAGTGATGAAGGAGACCAGATCTCGAGTATGGGCGGCGCTCCTCGGCGTGTGCACAGCTGTCGTGGCCTGCTCGCTCGCTTTCGGGAGCGTGGCTGGAGCCGCCGCCGGCGCGCCAAGCAGTTCGCCGACCCGCTACTACGTTGCGCTCGGCGATTCCCTGGCAACCGGCGGCGGCGCGACCCCGGGTCACGGTTACGTCGACGATGTGTTCGCGTTCTCGAAACGGTCGAGGCCTGGCCTTTCACTCAAGAATCTAGGCTGCGGCGGCGACTCGACCACGCGCATGATCAGCGGTGGGCTGTGCCACAACTACACGACCGGCAATCAGCTAGGCGACGCGAAGGCTTTCCTGAGCACGCATCGCGGCCAAGTCGCGTTCGTGACCATCGATATCGGTGGCGACGACATCGGCAATTGCGTCTCGGGCAGTTCGATCACCGTGCCGTGCTTTGAGGCGGCCCTGCAGCGGATGAAGACGAACCTGTCGCAGATCCTGGCGCAGTTGCGCTCGGCGGGCGGGGCCGTGCCATTCCTCGGTATGACCTATTACGACCCTTACCTGGCTTTCTGGCTCGAAGGGGCCGCGGGCGGCCACGTCCTTGCGCGCGAGAGCCTCAAGCTCGTTAACCAGGCCAATGGCGTGCTGCGGCGGATCTACCGGCGATACGGCCTGAGAATCGTCGACGGCCAACGGGCCTTCCACACGTCCAACTTCAGGCGTCACGTCTCGTTTGCCGGCCAGACGCTGCCGCTCAACGTAGACCTGATCTGCCAGTGGACGCACATGTGCACATTCGGAGCGGACATCGCCAAGGCACTGATGCACAACGGCCGTCACGCCAACGACACCGGCCACGCGGTGCTCGCGCACGCGTTCGAGGGCGAGCTGATCAGACTCAACTTGATTGGGCGGTAGCGGTCGAGCGGGAATGTTGGGGGTGGGGCCAGGATTCCTTCCGTGCCCCACCCCCTTTCTCTGCGGGAAGAACGGGGGCGCATCTTTCCCGCGCGTCCGAGTCCGCGACCCGGCCGTCTCGCGATCCTAGTTGCCGCGCACCCCGCCGGTTTGCCCCGAACGGCAAACCTTCACCGGGCCGGTTGGCCTTAACGGACCACCAGCCCTGGCTCGATCGTGCGCAACACGACGGGCACGATCACCCGTAGCTGCACCTCCGCCGGCCAGGGCGCCGGCCCCGTCCCCCGACGGTCAGAAGCCTGGGTGTACGCCAACCCGGCCGGCGATGCCGGCGCAGCAGCGCCGCTCCGACTGCCTCCAGCTCACGGCACTATCCGCTGGACACGGCGGTCACGGGCTCGTCTCTGCGACGGCAACTGCGAGCCACTCGGCGACCCACAGTTCTTCCCTGCCAGACGCCGGCCACAGCTCTGCGTGCCGATACGCTGCCGCCGGCTTCTCCGATCATGCGCGCATAGCTACCGGTGCTGTGCAACAGGTGCCGGTACGCCCACCGGTGCGTTCACGATCGCGCCGCAGCTCGAGCAGGTCCAGGCGATCGCCGACGGGTCGAGCTTGGTGAGCACAGGGCAGTCCCACGTGTGCGGTGGACAGCCTCGGGACTTGCGGGCAGGGACTCGGCGTGCGGATGCGAACGCCGACTGGTTGAGCCTCGTGGTTTCGCCCTGGGATGTGGTCATACGCCTCGCTGTCGGGTTGATGCTCGTGGGATTACGTCTCAGTGTTCGTCATCGAGATCAAGCGCCGATCACGGCTGTATGAGGATCGGGTAATGGCGAGTGCTCGAATCTTGCCGGGTGCGCCTCACCAGAAACCACGTGAATCACCGCTTCCTGCGGGCGTTGACATCGCGTCTCGGCTCGGCTACAAGTGGATCGTTGTCGCGCGTTGCGCGACCGAGCGTGGGCGCCAAAGCCGTCGGCCGCCGGAGCGCGGCATGCGGTGAGATTTCGCGGAGCAACCGATCGCCTCGATCACCATCAACCTCGGGCTGGGCTACCTGCTCATCCTGCCGTTCTGGATCGCCGCGATCAGCGTAATCGCGCGCCGCGTCCTGGGCGTGCGGATCGGGCGGTGGCGCAGCTCGCTGGCGGCCGCGATCGGGTGGCTGGCAGGTTTGATCGCGGGAGCCGTCGCGCTGGGTCAAAAGCACCCTCACCCGCTGGTGGTCATCCCGGTCGTCGTGTTCTTCGGCGTGCTGGCGGCGCTGCCCGTCGCGATCGTGATCGATCTCATCACTCGGGCGCCCCCGAGACAGCGGCCACGACAAGGCTCGCTGAGGCATCCGGTGCGGGCAGTGCGGTCGGTGGTGGCCCCGCTTGGCCGCTTTCGGGAGATACTCGGCTATGCCCGGAGCGAGAATCTCCTCCACGTCCGCTACCGGACGCCGGCCGCCCTGGCCTCTCCCGATCTCGCCCGTCGCATTCGCCTGGTGCTCGAGCGCTCGGGGGGAATGTTCGTCAAGTTCGGACAGATCGCGGCCACGCGCACCGACCTGCTGCCCGACGCGCTGACGAGCGAGCTCGCGAGCCTGCACTCCGACGTCGCCCGCGTGCCCAGCGACGAGATCGTCGCCGTGATGGTGGAGGAGCTCGGCGAACCGGTTGAGCAGGCGTTCGCCGATTTCGACCCGGAGCCGCTGGCCGCGGCCTCGATCGGTCAGACGCATCGAGCACGACTCCACGACGGACGCGCAGTGATCGTGAAGGTCCAGCGGCCCGGAATCGACGAGCTGGTCAGGCGCGACTCGGCGGTGCTGTCGTTCGTCTCGCGGCAGATCGACCGCCGGGTGGAGGCAGCCCGGCGGATCGGCGTGCAGGATCTGGCCGACGAGCTGATCAAGAGCATCGAAGCAGAGCTTGACTACGGTCAGGAGGCCCTCGCCGGCACCCGCCTCCGCGAAAGCCGGGCCGGCGACACCGGCGTGGAGATCCCCGCCGTCTATGCCACTCTCACGAGCGGTCGTCTGCTGGTGATGGACGAGGTGGTAGGCCGCTCGATTTCCGACGACTCGGCCGTCGATAGCGCACCGGTTCCCCGACCCGAGCTCGCCCGGCGGTTGATGGCCTCGATGCTCGGCCAGATCCTGCAGGACGGCTACTACCATGCCGACCCCCATCCTGGGAACGTTCTGATCGACTCCGAGGGCACCCTCTGGCTGCTCGATTTCGGCGCGGTGGGACGCGTCGACCCGGTCACGCGTGAGGCACTCGAGGGCATCGCGCTCGGGTTCACGCTGCACGACGCCTCCGTGATCGCTCGCGCCGTGCGTCACCTGGTCGGAGACGATCAGAGTGACATGCGCCAGCTCGAGCGCGACCTGGCGCTGCTGCTCGGAGAGGTCGAGTTCGGGGGCATCAGCCCGGCGGCGATGACCGGGGTGATGGACGTAATGGAGCGCCACGGGCTGCGACCGCCGGGCGCGATGCTGCTCCTGTCGCGCACGATGCTGACCCTCGAGGGCACTCTCAAGACGATCGACCCGAGCTTCGACCTGCCGGCCGAGGCCGAGCAACTCGTGAAGTCCGAGCGGCGCGCCGACCTCGGGACCGCCGAGGAGCTGCTGCGCAAGGAACTGGTGCATGCCCTCCCGGCGCTCCGCACGCTGCCCGAGCATGCCGAGGCGCTCGCCACCGAGTGGCGCTCAGGGCGTTTGCTGATGCGGACCGAGCGCTATGCGGGTGGGGATCGAGCGATCGTCGACGACTGGCTGAACCGCCTGCTCGTCGCCGCCGTCGGTAGCGCGGGCGCGATCGCGTCAGGCGCGGTGCTGGCGGCCGGCTCCCTGGCCGCGGACAAGGGGGTCCGGGATGCGCTGTGGTCGCTCGGGTTCTTCGGGCTGAGCGGCGCCGCGATCCTGCTCTTGCGCACCGCCGCGCAGGCCTTGCACGCCCAATCGGTGCGGAGCGAGTAGGCAACCGTTAAGGCGACGGGGCCTCCTGTCCGCCCCGCCCCAGGCTTGGGTTCGCGTCCGCGCTCAGCGCTGGGTCGACCTCAGCCGGCTTGACGCGTGCGGACAGGATGGCGATGTCGTCGCGCACGTCCTCGTGGCCGTCGATCAACCCAAGCAGCGCATGGACGGTCTCCTGGGCTGATCTGGGTGAGCTGCGTTTGAGCTGCCCGATCACCTCACGCACGGTGAGGGTGTGGTCGGGCGCGTGTGCATCCAGTAGCCCATCCGTGTAGAGGGCCAGTGCGTCCCCGGGCGCCAAGACGGTCGAGGCCTCTCGGATTGCCGGGTCAGGAAAGACGCCCAGCAACTCGCCGAACTCGCCGAACTCCGCGACCTCTCCACCACTTCGGGCGATCACCGCAGCCGGGTGGCCTGCGGCTGCGATCGTGACCACGACATACGGATTGGGCGGTGCGACACGAGCCAGGATGACCGTCGCGAAGCGGCTGTCGAAATCCTGGTCGAGCATGGCTCGATTGACCTCGGAGAGGACGTGCGCTGGGCTCGTGCTGCTGCGGGCATAGGCGGCGATGGTGTGGCGCAGGAAGCCGGTCAGGGCCGCGGCGTCGGCACCCTTGCCGCAGACGTCGCCGACCACCAGCCAATGGCCCTCCTCGGCCCCGAAGGCGTCGTAGAAGTCGCCGCCCACCTCGTTGCCGGCGCCCATCGGGCGGAAGCAACTGGCCAGCTCCAGGCCGGGGATCACGGAGAGCGCGGTCGGCACCAGACTCCGTTGCAGTGTCTGCGCGACATGAGCCCGCTCGGCGTACAGGCGCGCATTGTCGAAGGCCATCGCTGCGCGAGCGGTGAAATCCTCCAGTACGGCCAGTTCGGTGGGCCCATAGCGCGCGTCCGCGCGCACATGGAGAAACGAGATCGCGCCATGCGTGCGACCGCGTGCGACCATCGGAAACACGGCCGCCGAGCGATAGCCGACCTCGCGCATGAATCGCTCATGCTCATCGCTCTGAGCGGCCTCTCGCAGAGCTGTCCGATCTGTCAGGTCGTCAATGACCGACGGCGCTCCCGTGCGCAGCACCTGCACCACGGGATGCGTGCCAGCCATGTCCAGAGGGGCGGTCTCGCGCAGCCGCTCGACACCTCGCGCAACAGCCGGATCCGCCGCGGCGGCCACCGTGGTGCCGATCGAGCCACGACCATCCGGCAGATCGATCACGCAGAGCTCAGCCAACTCGGGCACGGACGCCTCGGCGATCTTCCGGAGCGTTTCCTCGGGGTCCAGCGAGGCATCGAGTTTTGCGCTGGCGTCGATCAGGAACTCCATCCGGCGGCGCTGGTCTCGTACCCGAGCCAGGGCCAGATGGATCACCTCGGCCGCGAGCAGCACCGAGGCCACGCCGACGACGGCAACGGCCGCGAAAACCGCTGAGACGTGCGAGTAGACCACCGGCGCGAGGAACGCCAGCAACGAGACGACGCAGGCGAACACGAACCGCCCGCGCGGCTGAAAGGCTGCGGCATGACCGATCGCGAACAGGTACAGCAACCCGAAGGGGCTGCTCGCGCCACCGGTGGCCGCGCACAAGACTGCAATCAGGACGATCCCCCACAGGTCGGCTGCCCAGGCCAGCTCGAGTCCGCCGCGCCGGCGACTAGCAGCCAGGATGAGGCCGCCCGCCGTAAGCAGAGCGGTGGCTGCAATCGCCACCACGGCCGCGGCGGAGCTGACGTGAGGAAGTAGGACCGTCGTCGCCGTCAGCGAGGCACCGACGACGTATAGCCCGGCGGCGATCAGAAGCGCTGCACGTGCGTCGCGGTGATTCGTGGCGTCGTCCCCGTTCCTCGCTTTGTCGGTATCGAGGCGGCCGCCCGCCTCGATCCCCCTCGCCCCCTCAAGGAGTTGACCGCCCCCCCCCAAATCATACGTTGCGGGTTGGCGGGGCTCGGATTCGCTCGGCGGTTCACACCGCTCGGAGCGCGCGGTGGCAAGCGCTGAACCTCAGGGGGCTGAGCCTCCGACGGTCAGCGTTCGCGGTACCAGACCGGATCGAAGGCCCCGAGCGGCCCCTCGGGAACGACCGTGACGGACCCGATCGTGACGTTCAGGTTCGGTGGCAGCTGCTCGATGAACTGGGCGGTCGTCTCGGCCATGGCGTCACGCGAGCCCGTCGCATACATGCGCCCGGCGAGGTCCGACATGATCCGGAAGCCCAGCTGATCGTCGGCCGCGAGGTCGAGGCCCAGCTGCGCCGCCGCCTCCGCGATGAGGCGCTGCGCGAGCTCGCCGGCTCGCTGCACAGCAATCTTGGAGAGTTCCTCAGATTCCATTCGTCGCGATCCAACCGCAGCATATGATCGCACCGTGAGAGTGGCCCCAGCACTCATCGTCATGGCCTCGCTTGCGCTCGCGTCCTGCGGAACGTCATCCAAGACGGTGACGACGTTCGTTCCCCCGTCGTCCACGCCAACCGTCGCGACGACGGCCACCAGCACGGCAGCACCGGTGCTCACAACCGCCACGACGACAACGGCCGCCCCAGGCGCCGTGTACTTCCAGGGGGTCGTCGGGGACCCGATGCAGAGACCGTCCTCACTTCAACTCACCGCAGACGGGACACTGTTCGTCTCCGGCGTCCAGTGGACATCCTGGGGCGGCCCGGAGGCCACCGGCAGCGGAAACGCCGAATACCACGGCTGCACGCCGAACTGCGCGCAGGCGCCGACGCACAGCGCCCTGGTCGCGATCCGTCTCTTCAGCACCCGCACCTGCGCGGGTCGCCGGTACTACTCGGGCGCCACCCTGACCCTGAACTCAGGTCAGCTGCTCGACAAGGACTTCATGCAGCGATCCTGGAGTCCCTGTTCAGGAGCCTCGCTCGCTCAGCCGTGTGCAGTGGCGCGAGCCGGGCGCTGCGCCGGCGACGGCCCGCGGATGATGCCAAGGTGCCGCACGGTGTCGAGGTCAGATAGGTAGACCGACACGCAGCAGATCTTTTCGTCGCGGATTTCGAACAGGGCGATCACATCGACGCCCTCGAGCACGGTCACCGCGATCACCTGGCCGTCCTCGAGCTCCTCGACGGAAACCAGGCTGAGCTCGGGGCGCGACGTGCCGACGTCCGAGAGCCAGCAACGCACGCCGTCCAGCCCGTGGTAGTCACGCGCACCCTGCCCCCGGCGTGGTCGCAAGGTGATCTGCGGGTGCGCGAGCCCGATCAGATCCTCATCGCGATATGCGGCATACGCATCGATCCAGAGGCGAGCGAGCGTGACAGCTTCGGTCACCCGCGAAACGATATGCGATCAGGCGTCGTTTGTCAGCCAACGAACACCCGCCGCCGGCGCTCCTAATTGTGGACTGTGGTCCAGTTCACGTGCGCCGATCCGCGCGAGCAGCGAATGGCGTGCTCGCTGCCCCCAAGCCGGCGTGGCTCCCGGCGGCAGGAGTAGCGCCCGTAGGGCGTATTGGCGTTGTAGGGCCTGCTCCAATGCGCATTGGGCGTGGCCGCCACATCGGGCGGCAGACGCGCTTGCTCCACGGCCCTGAAGACGATCCGAGCGCCGTGGCAGCTGATGCCGGTGGCGTCGATACGACCCGTGATCCGGACGAGACGCATGCTGCCGCAGGCCTGCGGTCGAGGACTGCCCGGCAGGCTCACCGTGAACGTGGTGATCCCGTAGCAGTACGCCCGCTCGCTCGCGCTGATGGTCGTGTCGCTGATCGAGCCCGTGGCCTGCCTGCCGCTGAATCTGCCCTGGACCATTGTGGGCTGATCAGGCGAACTCGGCGGGTGAATCACGCCTGAGAAGCGACCCGACTTGTCCACGGCGAGCCCGGGGAAGTACTGGCTGCCGATGTTCACGTTGAGCAGGCGCCCGTCCGGGCACGTGTCGATGAGCTTGAGCGTGATCCCCTGCACGGTCCCGCCCGGCCCCGCGAACCCCAGGCTGGTACTCGACAACGAGAGCGAGATGCTCTTGCCCTGATCCGTTCTGCCGGTGTAGCGGCCGGCGACCGCGGCCCCCGCCACCGGGGCGGCGACCGACGCGACGACAACCGCCGGCGCCCAGACCCATAGCCTGACCCGGTTTACGACCAACAGCACCCGTCTGCGCACGAGTGCGATCGTACCTTCAGAGCACCATTCGTCGGCGCGGAGGACGGGCCAGGATGAAGAGCAGCGCGATCGAAACCGCCGCCAGACAGAAGGCCAGCGTCGTGTGGTCGAGTGGTCGCACGACCAGGGCCACGAGCGGGATGCCCGCCAGCAGCGCCCAGCGGCTCCCCAGGGCCAGACGGGTGATGATCGCCGCCAGGGCCAACCCGAGCACGATCAGGGCGATCAGCCCCCAGGCATCGTTGTGGGCCAGATCGCTGGCCAAGAGCGCCGGTCCGGCCCGGGAGACCGCCAGCCAGCTGCCGATGGCCAGCAGGGCGAGCTCGAGATCCATGCGGGTGATCCGCGGCCGCTTGGTGGCACGGGCGGCGATCATGATGGCCAGCACGGCGAAGACGCCGAACACAACCACGGTGGCCACCGGGGTGCGGAAGTGGCCCAGGGAGAGTCGCACCCACCACGTGTGCGTCGACTTCGCCGTATCGAGGATCGGGCCGGTGAGCGTGGCCACGACCATCAGGGCGGCCGACACGGCACCGAGCGCAAGCGTGGTGATCGGTGCCTTGCGGTAGCTGGCGGCGAGCGGCACCGCGAGGAACGGGAGGATGGTGATCAGGAAGCGTGGTCCCGGGACGCCGCCGCCGAACGGCAGGTAGTAACACGCGTTGTAGCCGAAGTAGGCCGCGACAACGGCGGCCGGTATCAGTGCGTCGGAACGCCGGCGCTCGTGCCACAGGATGGCGATCCCGGCCAGGCCCGCAGCCACGACCGGGGTGACGAGCAGCAGCCCGCGATCGGCGACCAGCAGCTTCACGGCGTTGCGGAGGCTCGGCGCACCGAGCCCGAGGACGCCGCTGGAGTTGGCCGCGACGTAGGAATAGGACAGGTGCGTCGGCCCGCCAAAGGCCCACCAGTCGTAGAGCAACAGCGGCAGGACCCCGATGAGCACACCCCCGCCGTAGGCCAGCACGGGCTTCACCGGGGACGGCCGCCAGGCCACATAGAGACCGAGCAGCCCGACGAGCACCGCGGTCGGATACTCGGTGGTGACGGCGAAGCCGGCCAGACCTCCGGCCGCGACGATCAGCCCCAGACCACCCCCCCGCTCGCGTTCTCGCCAGAGCAGACAGAAGGCCGCGAAGCCGAGACACGCCGCCAGCACGTGGGAGAAGAAGAGCGTCGCGAACGGCAACAGCAGCGTCGAGATTCCGAGCAGGATCGCGACGACGGCGCCGTTGCCGGGATCCCGCCGTTCAACCAGCCAGAGGGCCAGCAGCATGATGATCGTGCAGGGCAGCACGCATCCGAACAGGACCAGCAGGTGAACCGTGGCTCTCGCGCCCCGCCCACCCGTCTGCAGCGCTCCCGTGACTCGGGCCACGTGGTACACGGGCAGCGTGACCAGGCCGAGTCCAGGCGCCTTGTCGGACAGATAGTGACCGTGGTAGTAGGCCTTGTCACCGGTCTCGCGCTGGTAGCGGTCGATGATCGGGGTGCCCCGATCAAGCGCCCGCACCTGTGAGAAGTGCGAGAGCTCGTTCCAGCCGAGCTGCTGCTGTTCCACGGCGGCAATCGCCACCGCGAGGCAGATCACGGCAACGACCCCTAGGGAAAGCCGCCGCGAGCGCAGCCGCGCGGGCAACCAGCTGAACCCTCTCACAGCGGCAACATAACGAGCCCGACGGATGGCAGGCGGTTGACAAGAGGTGACGCGGGCGGCGCGGCCGGCGACGAAGCGAAATGGGGTGATTGTCTGAGCAAACTCTTACACTGCCGCGATGCTCTCACGGCTCCGTCACGAAATCGCCACAAAGAAGTCGCCGGCGAATGTACCTGACCGTGGGTTTCAGCAGAGGCCGGCCCGCGTCCGGCCGGCCACGCTCGCCGGTCTGGCCGGCCTGCTCTCGCTCGTCGTGGCGGCGGGTCCCGCGCGCGCTCTCGAGCTGACCACCTACGGCTACGGCAACGCGCGTACGAGCGCGAGCCCGGGGCACGTCGGAATCTCGCCGGGCGCGGCGACCCGCCTGCGCACGGCCTGGGTGGCCCACCTGCACGGGGCCATCACGGGTCAGGCGTTGGTGCTGAATGCCGTCCGCGCGGGGCGGCATCGGCACAACATCGTGCTGGCCGGCACCGAGCACGGCCAGGTCGCCGCCGTCGACGCAGTCACGGGCCGGATCCTCTGGTCGCGCCGACTCGTCCACTATCACCTGACACCGAGCTGCCAGGCCAGCCCGGACGGCGTGTTCGGGATCACCGGGACGATGGTCGCCGACGCTAAGGCGGGCCGGGTGTACGCGGTCGACGTGAGCGGCCGCGCCTGGGCGCTGAGGCTCGACTCCGGCCGCACGGTGCGTGGCTGGCCCGTGCGCGTGCATCCCGGCGGCGGCGATTTCGTCTGGGGCGCCCTCGCGCTCTCGCACGGCCGGCTCTACGTCCCGATCGCCTCACTCTGTGACCGAGGCAACTACCAAGGTGGCGTCCGGGCGATCGACCTCTCCAACCCGCGGCACATCATCCGCTGGGTGACGACGGGCAAGACGCACGCCTACGGCGGCGGCGTCTGGGGTTGGGGTGGCCTGTCCATCGACGGGCGGACGGGCGACGTGTTCATCGCCTCGGGTAACGCGCTCGGCACGGCGCACGAGAACGCCGGCTACGCCGAGAACGTCGTGCGCCTGAGCCCGAAACTGGCGGTCGAGCAGCACAACTATCCGCTCCGGCATCCCTTCCAGATCGGCGACCGGGATTTTGGCACCGTACCCGTCCTCATCCACGCCCGTGGCTGCCCCGACGAGGCCGTGGCGATCAACAAAGACGGCCATCTCTACGTCTACGACACGGACGACATCTCGCGCGGCCCGCGCCAGAGCATCCGCGTGGCCGACTCGACCGCGGCGACGATCCCGCTCTACGGGATGCCGGCCTTCGACCCCAAGACGCGGCGATTGGTGCTCGTCAGCCCGACGTCGCCGCCCGGCGGGTCGCTCCACGCCGGCGTCCAATCCTTCGTGCTCACGGCGCGTTGCCGCTTCGCGCAGAGCTGGCAGCGGGGCTTCGACGCCCCGGACGCCGGCGGTCCGCCGACGATCGCCGAAGGCGTCGTCTACATCGGCACCGGCCGTAACGGGGTGCTGCGGGCATTCCGGCTAAGCGACGGGCACCAGCTCTGGGGGCACGCCCGCGGCGCCTCGATCTTCGCCGCGCCGAGCGTGGCCGACGGCGCGGTGTACTTCGGGGACTGGGGCGGCAACCTGTGGGCGCTGAGGCCGCGGCGGTAATCCCGACGGATAATCGGCGGCGTTGACGAGCGGCGAGATCGAACTCGCGCCCCCGATTGCCGCCGCGGGGCGCCGGGTAGCGTTCAGGGTCGGAATCGAACGCGACGCGAGAGGTGCAAGATGGCGAAGGTTCTCTACACCGCTGAGGCGACGGTCACCGGCGGCCGCCTCCAAGGACATGGTGTGACGAGCGACGGCGCACTCGACGTCCAGCTGCGCATCCCATCGGATATGGGCGGCGAGGGCGGCGGAACGAATCCCGAGCAGCTGTTCGCCGTCGGCTTTGCGTCCTGCTTCGAGAGCGCGCTCTCGGTCATCGCGCGCCGTGAGCGGGTCGAGGTCGATGATGTCTCGGTAGCGAGCCGCGTGACCCTGACCCCCACCGAGGAGCGCGGCTTCAAGCTCGGCGTCGAGCTCGACGTCACGCTGCCCGGCGTGAGCGATGCCGACCAGGCGGCCCGCCTCGTGGCCGGAGCGCACAAGGTCTGCCCCTACTCCAACGCCACCCGCGGCAACATCGATGTGAAACTGACGGCCAACGGGCAGCCCGTCGACTAGGTGCGGGGCGCTGGGTCCAGGCCAAGACGTCCCCAGAAACAGCACGAGCGGGCTGATGGCCCGCTCGAAGCTGTGGTCGCGCTCCCCCTGACTTCATTGAAAGCCCCAGGACTTACGTGTTGAGCCTGGCGGCAAAACACTCCCGACCCCCGAGGGGACCGAGTAGGGAGCGGCCTGTCACCAATGCTACTCCCGTGGCCGTCAGGTTGGGGCGTTGATTGCCCAACTGCGGGACCAGGACACGTCGGCACCGCTCTCCACGACGCCCACGCCGCACCGCCTTCCGGTGGCGACGCGGGGCACAGACCGTATCCTTGGGACAGGAGAACCTGTGCAGTTTCTCCAGCCGGAGCCGATACTGAAGGGGTGAACTTGCCGGGCAGTCGAGGGGCGAACTTGCCAGACAGCCAGAACGCGCCATCCGAGCCGCCGTCCGCCGCAGGAGGCGGATCGCTCGCGGGCCGCACAACGCGCGCTGCCCTGACCATCGGTCTCGTGGTGCTGGCCGCCGTCCCGATCGTGATCGGGATCTCGCTCGGCTCGGGCTCGGCCAGCGCCGCCAAGAGCGGGTCCAAGTACACGCCCGTCAAACCGCCCCCCAGCCCCACGAGGACATCCGGGCTTCCGGCCGGCACCGGCGCGGTGGTCGCCTACGTGACCCGCGCGACGGCGATGCGCTCATCGCCCAACGGGCACAGCTTTGCCCGGGTCTCGACCCGGACGACCTTCAACTCCCCCACCGCGCTGTGGGTCGTCGCCCATCAGCCCGGCTGGCTCGGCGTCATCTCGCCGCAGGCCGGCAACGGTCACCTCGGCTGGATCGCCCAGTCGGCCACCACCCTCACACGCGTCGCCCTCGAGCTCCGCGTGTCGCTCTCAGCTCACAAGGTAACCGTCGTGTACAAGGGTCAGGCGATCCACCGCTACGACGCGGCGGTCGGCCGGCCGAGCGCGCCGACTCCCACGGGCCGCTTCGCGGTGACCGACCTGCTGCGCACCGGTGACCCCCAGGGCCCATACGGGTGCTGCATCCTCGCACTCTCCGCCTACGCTCCGCACGCGATCGCAGACTGGTCGGGCGGCAATCGCGTGGCGATCCACTCGACGCCGGACACGTCGAGCATCGGCTACTCAGTCTCGCACGGATGCGTGCGCGTCTCGCTCGATGACGGCCGCTGGCTGCTCGACCACGTCCCGCCGGGCACGCCGGTCCTGATCAGCAGCTGAAGTCGCGACTCCGCGGCCCAGGGAGTGGTGCGCCCGCGGTCGCTCAGGCGCGGGCCGGATCGAGTGGCGGCGTGCCGGTCGGCGTGCCCGGCTCGGCTTTGGCGATCGCCCGGCTGGCGATCGCCGCGCCCGCTCCGCAGAGCCCGAGGCTGACCAGCGCCGCGCTGATGACGGCCGCACCCTCCCCGGCCTTCAGGACGCCGTCGGCCAGCCCGAGCTTGACCACTGCCGCGGGGACGCCCAGCTGCGCACACACGAGCAGCGAGGTCCAGAGCGGGGCCCGGACGACCAGTCCTGCGAGCAGGTGGACGACCGCGATACCGACGATCAGTGCGCCGGCGAGCTCGAGCTCGGTCGGGCTCTGCACGAGCGCCCGCACGTCGAGGCTTGCACCCAGGACGACGAAGAAGACGGGCACGAGAAATCCGCCCGCAACCCCCGCAACCTGGTCGGAGAGGCGATGCGGTCCACCCTCGACGGCGACGATCAAACCGGCGGCAAAGCCGGCGATCATGATGCTCGTGCCAACCCATTCGGCCAGGGCACAGAGCGCGAACAGCGCGAGCAGCGACACCCGCAGGTCCAGAGCCCAGGCCCGCGAGCGAGACAGCCGACGCAGCGAGTGCACCGCGTGCTGGCGCGCCAGCACGCGCGCGAGCACGAGCACCAACCCGGCGCCGGCCACCACAGCCAGCGCCCCGAGACCAGCCCGCACCGCCTTGGACGGGTTCAGAACGAGCGGGACCGCGACGATCGTCGCCACGTCCGCAACCGTCGCCCAGGCCATGGCCAGGAGGGCCCGGTCGGCCCCGATCCCCGCCTCGGCGAGCGCCGGCAGGACGATGGCCGCCGACCCGGTGGCGAGCAGGATCGCCCAGACCGCGGGGTGTCCGAGGCCAAGGGCGTGGGCGATCAGCAGGCCCCCGCCGGTGGCGAAAACGGCGCTGGCCGCGACGGCGACCGCGCCCCGACCCAGCGAGCCGATCAGGTTGCGGTTGCGCAATGGCACATGCATGCCCGCCACCATCATCAGCACGGCGAAGCCGACATTGCCGAGGAAGGCGACGGTCGAGTTGTTCGTCTTGATGAGCCCGAGGCCGGTCTTCCCGAGCAACACCCCGGCGAGCAGCTCGCCGACCACCACGGGCACCACGACGCGGCGGGAACCGGCGAGCAACGGCCCACACAGCCCAGCGAGCACGATCA
The DNA here is from genome assembly GCA_963725515.1 of uncultured Solirubrobacteraceae bacterium. Lineage (GTDB taxonomy): Bacteria > Actinomycetota > Thermoleophilia > Solirubrobacterales > Solirubrobacteraceae > Palsa-465. The sequence continues at coordinate 125,701 of CAVRZB010000003.1, forward strand.
AGGTGAGCTGACCGAAGCTGATCACGTGCGCGCGACGATACGTGTTTCTCAGCTGTTAACCGAGGGCGCGTATCCTTTTGGCATGTTCTCCTTCCGCCCTAAGTCGACCATCGTCGACCCTGCCGACGCGCTTCCCGGGCGCGACCGCGCCATGCCCGTCCCGTCCCGCCACGCGGTGCTGGGAACCCCGATCCAGCCTCCGTTCCCCGACGGTCTCGAGCAGGCGATCTTCGGCATGGGGTGCTTCTGGGGCGCCGAGCGCGTCTTCTGGCAGGCCCCCGGCGTCTACACGACCGCCGTCGGCTACGCGGGCGGCTTCACGCCGAATCCGAGCTACGAAGAGGTCTGCAGCGGCCGCACCGGACATACCGAGGCCGTGCTAGTCGTGTTCGATCCGTCGGTCACGAGCTACGAGGAGATCCTGCGCCTGTTCTGGGAGAACCACGACCCGACCCAGGGTATGCGCCAGGGCAACGACGTCGGCTCGCAATACCGCTCGGCGATCCTGTGGACCACCGAGAAGCAGCGCGACGCCGCCGAGGCCTCGCGCGCGGCCTACGCCAAGCAACTGAGCGCGGCCGGTTACCCCGAGATCACCACCGAGATCGCCAAGGCCGGCGAGTTCTACTACGCCGAGGACTACCACCAGCAGTACCTGCACAAGGTGCCAAACGGCTACTGTGGCCTGGGCGGCACCGGCGTCAGCTGCCCGGTCGGGCTCACCTCGAGCACGCCGGCCGAAAGCACCCCGGCCGAAGCGGTCTGAGCGCCGTCACGGACGCCGCGGCGTACCGGGGGGCCCGCCCAGGTAGGGTCCGCGCTGACCTGAGCATGGCCTTCCTCGACGAGCTTGCCCCGGAGGACGGCGAGGCTTTCCTCGCCCTCGCCTCGCCACGCCGGTTCGCCCGCGGCGTGGTGCTCTTCCATGCCGGCGATGAGGCGGGCAGGGTCATGGTGGTGCGCTCAGGGCGCGTGAAGATCTCCTCCCTGACTCCCGGCGGCCAGGAGGTGGTGCTCGGCGTGCGCGGACCGCGCGAGTTGCTCGGCGAGCTCTCGGCCGTCGACGGCGGCGAGCGTTCGGCCACCGTCACGGCTCTGGACGCGGTCGAGGTGGTGAGCGTCTCCGGACAGGCCTTCACGGACCTGCTCGCGCGTCGGCCGGCGATCGCGCTCGTGTTGCTCCGCCTGATCACGGCGCGGCTCCGGGACGCCGATCGTCAGCGCCTCGAGTACGCGGCCTACGACGTCTTCGGTCGCGTCGCCCGGCGGCTGCTCGACCTCGCTGAACCCGCCGCGCCGAGCGGTTCAACGCAGGAGGTCTCGCTCAGCCATGAGGAGCTCGCCGCGTGGACCGCCTCCTCGCGCGAGGCGGTCAGCAAGGCACTGTCCGCGATGCGCGCGCTCGGATGGATCGAGACGCGCCGGCGGGCGATCGTCATCGCGGATCTGGAGGCCCTGCGCCGCGCCGGCGGAATGTGAACATTTCACATTCGGAGCGTGCGCAATCCGTGGTCGTCGCAACGTCGCGGCCAGATACTTCAAGCCGCTGGGAATGGCCGTCGGAGATGGAGTCGACGGCGCTGGGGGCGCCCAGATCAGAGGTCGGCGCGGGGTCGGCGCCAACCTCTGCGCATCCGGTGGACGCCGGGGGCCTGGTCAGCCCCCGGCCACCGCCGGGAGGATCGTGACCTCGTCGCCGTCGGCGACCTCCGTGTCGAGCCCGTCCAGGAAGCGGATGTCCTCGCCACCCACGTACACGTTGACGAAGCGCCGCAGCCCACCGTCTTCGGCAATCCGGCTGCGCAGCTCGCCGTAGCGCTCGTAGAGCGCGTCTAGCACCTCGCCGACCGTGTCACCGTCGACAGCCGCCACCGACTCACCGCCGGTGGCCTCGCGGAGCTGGGTGGGGATCTTGACCGTGACCGCCATCGCCGTGCGTTATACCGCCACCGCGCTCTTCGCGCTCGCTCGCTCGAACGCCTCGAGCGTCGGATCGATCTCCCAGGTCTCGAATGTGCCGCGTGCGCAGTCGAGCGTCTTCAGACCCTCGCCGGTGATCACGGCGACGACTCGCTCGCCGGGATCGATGTCGCCTCGCTCGGCCAGCTTGGCGAGCACGGCCACCGTGACCCCGCCGGCGGTCTCGGTGAAGATGCCGGTCGTCTCCGCCAGCAGCTTGATGCCGGCGCGGATCTCATCATCGGAGACGGAGTCGATCGAGCCGCCGGTGCGCCGCGCGAGATCGAGCGCGTAGGGACCATCGGCAGGGTTGCCGATCGCCAGCGACTTGGCGATCGTGTCCGGCTTGACGGGCTTGCAGTAATCCTCGCCCGTCTGGAACGCGGTGGCGACGGGTGAGCAGCCGGTGGCCTGGGCGCCGTTGAAGGTGGGCAGCGCTCCGTCCAGTAGCCCAACCTCGAGCCACTCCTCGAACCCCCGCGCGATCTTCGTGAACAGCGAGCCCGAGGCGATCGGCGCGACGATGCGATCGGGCAACTCGAAGCCGAGCTGCTCGGCGATCTCGAACGACAGCGTCTTTGATCCCTCGGCGTAGTAGGGGCGCATGTTGATGTTCACGAACGCCCAGTCGTGTTCTCCTGACAGCTCGGTGCACAGACGGTTGACGTCATCGTAGGTGCCACGCACCGAGACCAGATTCGTGCCGTAGATGCCCGTGGCCAGCACCTTCTGCTCCTCGAGGTCCGAGGGGATGAACACGTAGCTCTCGAGTCCCGCGGCCGCCGCGTGCGCGGCCACAGCGTTGGCGAGGTTGCCCGTGGACGCGCAGGCGATCGTCTGGAAACCGAGCTCCTTGGCCCGAGCCAGCGCGACCGCCACAACACGATCCTTGAAGGAGTGCGTCGGGTTGGCCGCGTCGTTCTTGATCCAGAGCTCACGCAGGCCGAGGCGCTCGGCCAGCCGGTCGGTGCGCAGCAACGGCGTCCAGCCGGCCGGCAGGGTCCCGCGCGGAGGCGCCGACAACGGCAGGAAGTCGGCATAGCGCCAGATCGAGTGAGGTCCGGCCTGGATGCGGCGTTTCAGGGCCTGCGGGTCGAGGCCCTCACGGTCGGCGTACGCGACCTCGAGCGGCCCAAAGCACCGCTCGCACACGTAGCGCGCCTCAAGCGCGTAGGTGGTCTTGCATTCTTTACAGCGAAGCGACTCTGGCGGCATATGTGAAAAAACCTCCGCCGGGGTCTGTGGTCGGAGGTCCTTGTGAAACCGCCCTGTCCACATCTCCCAGGCCTTGTTGTTGGAGCCTGATGGAATTGGCACCGTGCCCTTTCGGGAGGTTGCCGGGGTTTCGTAGGGCCATTTCCCTCCACCCCTCTGGATGCGTACTGCTATGTGGCGGAGAGTATATCCAGGCCGCGAACGGATCGGCAAGCGGCCGCCGGCGTAACCATGCTCACGCACCGGTGTTGAGCCAATCGGCATGGGTGCGACGTCAACCGATCCCCTGGGGCGCCTCGAGGTGTCGTTCGACGCCTCGGCGCCGAGCAAGCGGATGCTGATGATCGTCAATCCGTACGCGACGACAGTTTCCGACCGGCTCAAGAATCTCGTCGTCTATGCCCTTCGCGGTCGCTACGAGGTCGACGCGATCGACACCGAGGCCCGGAATCACGCCACCGAGCTCTGCCGCGAGGCCGCCCAGGAGGGCTACGACGTCGTGGTCGCCTTCGGGGGCGACGGCACGGTCAACGAGGCGGCCAACGGTCTGGCGGGATCCGACACTCCGCTCTCGTGCCTACCCGGTGGACGGACGAACGTCTACTGCCGGATGCTCGGCATCCCGACGGACGTCGTCGATGCGACCGAACACCTGCTGCGCATCGCCGACGACTGGCGGCCCAGGCGTGTGGATCTGGCCCGCGTCAACGAGCGCCACTTCGTATTCTCGGCCGGCGTCGGACTCGACGCCAGTGTCGTCGAGCGCGTGGATGCCCATCCGCGGCTGAAGGCCCAGCTCGGCGAGTGGTACTACACGTGGACCGGGATACAGACGTTCACGCGGCGCTACATGATGCGTCAGCCGCGCATCGAGGTCGAGTCCGGCGAGCAGCGCTCGCACGGGGTCACGGCGATCATCCAGAACGCGGCGCCCTACACCTTCTTCGGCAACCTGCCCGTCCACCTGGGCGAGGGGGCTGACCTCGAGAGCGGCGATCTTTCGGCGGTGGTGCTCGAGCGGGCCAGCCCGGTCGACGTCCCGACGATCATCTGGCGCGCGCTGTCAAGGCGCGCCCGGGTCGCGCGCCACCGCCGCGTACGCCACTTCGACGGCCTCCACAACCTGCGCGTGAGCTCGCTCAACGGGCGCCCACTCCCGCTGCAGGTCGACGGCGACTACATCGGCGAGGTCGATGAGGCCGTCTTCAGCGTCACGCCGCGGGGGATCGCCGTGGTCTCGTAGTCTCCGGCCGGTGAGCAGGCCCCTGACCGTCCTGGGACTCGTCGTCGCGTCGGCCGCGGTCGGCGCGATGGCTGTGTTCGGCAACTTCGCCGGCGCCCATCCCCTCCCCGGCGCTCGTTCGTGCCCGGTCTTTCCAGCTGACAACCCGTGGAACCAGCGTGTCGACCGCCTGCCGGTCGCGCGCAACTCGGCGACGCTGATCCGGAGCATCGGGCTGAGCAGCCCGGTCCATCCTGACTTTGGATCCGGCCGATACAACGGAGGCCCGATCGGGATTCCCTACATCACCGTGTCCAAGCACGCCCGGCGGCTACCCGTCAGCTTCCAGTACGCCAGCGAGTCCGACGGACACCTCTATCCACTTCCTCGCGGCGTTCCGATCGAGGGCGGCGCGCAGTCCCAGGGCGACCGGCACGTGATCGTCGTCGACCGCGACGCGTGCCGCGACTACGAGCTCTACGCCGCCTACCCCGCCCGCGGCGGATCCCGGTGGCGGGCGGGCTCGGGCGCGATCTTCAACCTGCGCTCCGACCGGCTCCGGCCCAGGGGCTGGACGTCGGCCGATGCCGCCGGACTGCCAATTCTGCCCGGATTGGTCCGCTACGACGAGGTCGCGCACGGTTCGATCGACCACGCGCTGCGCTTCACCGCCGCGCAGACGCGCATGCAGTTCGTCTACCCCGCCCGCCACTACGCCTCGAGTTCCAACGACCCTTCACTGCCGCCCATGGGCCTCCGCGTGCGGCTGCGGGCAAGCGTCAACATCTCGCATCTCCCCCGCCAGGCCCGCATCGTCGCCACCGCGCTCAAGCGCTACGGGATGATCCTGGCCGACAACGGTTCTCCGTGGTACATCTCGGGCGCGCCCGATCGCGGCTGGAACAACGACGGTCTGCACCTGCTCGGGACGCTGCGGGGGCGCGACTTCGAGGCCGTCGACACGAGCTCGCTGCCGCACCCGGGCCAGTAGTCCGGATCGCCTGGACCAGGCCGGCGACATGCCGGCGAGGAGGGGGTGAAACAGTGGCGCCGGAAGCTCGGTAGGAGATGCGCATCACCGAGCGCGACCGTGCCCTGCTCGGCTTCGTGGCGGAGCACCGGCTGGTGCTCGCCAGCCACGTCCGAGCGCTGCTGGGGACCTCGCCCGGGGCCGCCTACAGCCGGCTGGCCCAGCTCGCCAGGGCCGGCTTCGTGTCGCGGGCCACCGTGTTCGATCGTGAGCCGGGCTGCTACCAGACCACGCGGTCGGGGCTCGCGGCGATCGACAGCCGGCTCCCGGCGCCGCGACTCGATCTGCGCGGCTACCGGCACGACGTCGGCGTGGCCTGGCTCTGGCTGGCGGCCGAGAGCGGCACGTTCGGAGAGCCCGCCGCGCTCGTCTCGGAAAGGCGCATGCGCTCCGAGGACGGCACACGGCACTCGGAGGGCACGCTGGGCGATCGCCCGCACGGAGTACGGCTCGGCGGGGTCGGCGCCGGTGGGCGGCCCCGGCTGCACTATCCGGACCTGGTGCTCGTCGACGCGTCGGGGCACCGGATCGCCATCGAGCTCGAGCTGAGCGGCAAGGGCCGCGCCCGCAGAGAGGGCATTCTCGCCGGTTATGCCGCCGATCCACGGATCGACGCGGTGCTCTACCTGTGCGCGGATGACTCCGTGGCGCGCGGGATCCGCTCGAGCGCCGCGCGCGTCGGCGTCAGCCCGCTCATCCATGTCCAGCGGCTCAGGTGGAGGGGCCCGGAGCCGGCCAGCGGCGGGCGCGCGCCGGCCGAGCGTCGCGCAGCGCGCGGGGCGTCGGTACCTCGGTCCACGGATGCCGGGCGCGGAGACACCGAGGCGGCGCGATGAGGTACTGGCTGCTGGCCCTGGCTGCGGTGCTGGTGCTCGCGCCCCCCATGACGGTGGCGCTCGCGGCCGTGGGCACGGCGATTGGATTGGAAGCGGCGGCACGGGCGCTCCGCCACGCGGCGGCCCTGCGGAAGCGGACAGCGACGACCGCTGAGGCGGTCGATGCCGTGGTGCTGGGCTCCGACGCGCGTGGCGGCCAGGTGCGCCTCAGCGACCGTCAGCTCTCGGCGCATGCCCTCATCCTCGGCGCCAGCGGAGCCGGAAAGTCGACCACGCTGCTCAGGCTCCTGACGGCACACCTCGAGCGCGGCCTGCCCGTACTGGCCATCGATCTCAAGGGCTCCCCGGCGTTCGCGCAGATGCTGGCCGAGTCCGCCGCGTCGGTCGGCCGACCGTTCCGGCTCTGGACTCCGGACGGGCCCCACCACTGGAATCCGCTCCAGTATGGAAACGCGACCGAGCTCAAGGACAAGCTGATCGCCACCGAGCGCTTCACCGAGCCGCACTACCAGCGGGCCGCCGAACGCTACGTGCAGACGGTGCTCCAGGTGCTGATCTCGGGGCGCGGCGAGCTCCCGCCGACGCTGCGCGAGGTCGTCGGACTGATGGAGCCGCGGCGACTGTCCCGTGCGCTCCGGGCCGCCCCCGGTCCGCTGGTCGAGCGCGTGCAGGACTATCTCGCGTCGCTGGCGCCGGACCAGGTGAGCGCGATCCGCGGTCTCGGGACGCGCCTGGCGCTGATCAGTGAGTCCAACAGCGGCAGGTTTCTCGAGCCGGTGGCGGATCCGCACCGGGCGGTCGACGTGCGGCGCGCGCTCGCCGGCGACGCGGTGGTGCTCTTCAGCCTCAACTCGAGCACCTACGGCAAGCTCGCAGGCCAAATTGGGACGCTGGTCGTGCAGGACCTGATCACCGCGGTCGGGCACCGCCTGACCCAGACGGGTGCAGCCGCCGCGCTGGTCGGCATCGACGAATTCTCGGCGCTCGGCGCCGACAACGTGGTCGCGCTGCTGGCCCGGGGCCGCGAGGCCGGGGTCAGCGTCCTTCTGGCCACGCAGGAGCTCGCCGACCTCGATCGCGCCGCCCGCGGTCTGCGCGACCAGGTGCTCGGCAACACCGCCGTCAAGATCGCCCACCGCCAGGACGTGCCGGCCTCGGCGCAGACGATCGCCCAGATGGCCGGGACGGAATCGGGCTGGGAGCACACCTTCCAGACCTCAGCGGCCAGCCTGCTGCCCCGCCACGACACCGGGCGCGGCACGCGCCGCCAGGTCGAGCGCTTCGTGATCCACCCCAACGAGATCAAGACGCTGCCCACGGGCCACGCCGTCGTACTCACAAAGCTGCCCGTGGCCCGAGCTCAGCTGGTCCAGGTGGCACGGCGTGACGGGCGACCGGGAAACGACGGGCGTGCGGGGCGGGCGGGGGGCGACGGGCGGGCGGGGGGCGACGGGCGTGACGGGCGCGACGGGCGCGAAAGCGCGGGGCGCGAGTGATCGCGTTCCCGTCCCCGAGCAAGATCGAACTGTCTGGATTAAGTACCGCATATGGGGCCTAAATCCAGACAGTTCGGCGTGGGCCCCGGCCGCGCGCCGGGACCCCGCATCGTCCGCGGCCCTCTAAGCCACTGTGAAACCCGGCACGACCGGGCTGGTCGCCTGGATTGTTAGCGTGCCCCGGCTGGTCGCGAGCGTCAGGGTCATCGTTTCGCGGCCTCGGGCGATCATTCCCGTGCCCCCGATCGTGCCGCTGAGCGACGTCTGGCCCAGCGGCTTCAGGCCGCCCGCGCCGCGCACGGTCTCCGAGGCGCCGATGTCGGCGATCGGGACGAACCGGCGGGTGATGGATCCGGCCAGCCTCCCGGAGAGGTCCAGGCAGTGGCGGGTCCGCCCGCACGCGGCGCCGCGAACGCTCAATGTCATGCGCCGCGTCTGCTTGGACGACGCGGCCAAGCTGAGTTCTATGTAAACCCGGCCGTGGTCTGGGCGCCAGTACCCGGTCGCGGAGGTGATGCGGCCGCTGAACCGGTCCTTGGCCGGCACGGCGCCCGCCATAGCCACGCCGGCTGCGCCGGCGAGCCCCGCTAGGACCGCGACGCCCGCGAGCGCACCGGTCACGCCCGCGAGCGCACCGCCCACGGCCGCGATCGCCGCGCCGCGGCGCAGCCTCAGCATCCCGCCGGGGCCCTGAGCCCGCGGACCAGCGCCACTAACCCGCCCCGGGCGTCACGCGATAGGCGTCGAACACCGCGTCGATGTTGCGCAGGCGGGTGATCGTCTGGTCCAGGGCGCGCGTGTCCCCCACCTCGACCACGAAGCGGTTCTTGATCATCGGGTGGTTGACCGTGCAACGGGCCTCGAGGATGTTGACGCCGCCCTCGGCGAACGTCCTCGACATGTCCTCGAGCAGGCGGTGGCGGTCCCAGCCGTTGACCTCGATCTCGACCCGGAAGGACGTCTCGGCGTCCCCGTCCCAGGCCACCTCGGTGAAGCGCTCCGGGTCCTTCTTGAGCACGACCACGTTGGGGCAGTCCTCGCGATGGATCGTGATCCCGCGGCCGAGCGAGATGTAACCGACGATCGGGTCACCGGGAACGGGCCGGCAGCACTTGGCCAGCCGCAGCATGACCTCGTCGATGCCGTCCACGGAGATCCCGAAGCGCGAGGAGGAGGTCGTCGGGCGCGAGCGGCGTCGGCGGGTCTGGAGCAGGTCATCGGCGGCCGTGGGCTCGGATTCCGCCGCCTCACCCTGCTTGAGACGCTGCATGACCTTGTTGACGACGACCTTGGGCGAGATCTTGGCGCCACCAAGGGCGATGTAGAAATCATCAGCCTTGCGGAAGCCCATCTCGCGAATCACGTCCGCGAGCAGCGGCGAGCCGACCAGCTTCTGCGCCGGCAGGCCCTGCTTCTTCAGGTGCTCCTGCAGCAGCTCGCGGCCGGTGTGCTCGGTGTCCTTGCGCGACTCGGCCTTGAACCAGGCCTTGATCTTGTTGCGCGCGCGCGTCGTCTTGACCAGGGCGAGCCAGTCGCGCGAGGGTCCGCGCTCGCGCTTGGAGGTCAGCACCTCGACGATGTCCCCGGAGCGCAGCACGTAGGAGAGCGGCACGATCTTGCCGTTGACCTTGGAGCCGACGCAACGGTGGCCGACATCGGTGTGGATCTCGTAGGCGAAGTCGAGCGGCGTCGCGCCGGAGGCCAGCGACTTGACCTCGCCCTTGGGCGTGAACACGAAGACCTCGTCCTCGAAGAGGTCGACCTTGAGCGTCTCCATGAACTCGCGCGGGTCGGCGAGCTCCTGCTGCCAGTCGAGCAGTGAGCGCAACCACTTGAGCTTGCCATCGGACTCGCGCGTCCCCGGCGCACGCTTGGCGTTCGGCCCGGCGTCCTTGTACATCCAGTGCGCGGCGATGCCGAACTCGGCCAGGTCGTGCATCTCGCGCGTGCGGATCTGGATCTCCAGGGGCCGGCCCTCGGGTCCGATCACCGTGGTGTGCAGCGACTGGTAGGCGTTGAACTTCGGCATCGCGATGAAATCCTTGAAGCGCCCCGGCAGGGGCTTCCACAGCGAGTGGATCACGCCGACGGCACCGTAGGTGTCCTTGACCGAGTTGACGATCACCCGCATCGCCGTGAGGTCGTAGATCTCGTTGAACTCGCGCCCCTTCTTGGTCATCTTCGAGTAGATCGAGTAGAAGTGCTTGGCCCGGCCCGAGATCTCGGCCTCGATGCCCAGCACGCCGAGCTCCTTGGAGAGGTACTCCCCGGCCTGGTTCACGTAGCGCTCGCGCTCGGCGCGCTGCTGGGCGACGAGGCCCTTGATCTCGTTGTATTTGCGGGGGTGCAGGGTCTGGAAGGCCAGGTCCTCGAGCTCCCACTTGATCGCGTGGATCCCGAGGCGGTGCGCGATCGGCGCGTAGATGTCGAGCGTTTCGCGTGCCTTGTCCATCTGCTTCTGCTTCGGCATCGCGGCGATCGTGCGCATGTTGTGCAGGCGATCGGCGAGCTTGATCAGGATGACCCGGATGTCCGTGGCCATCGCCACCATCATCTTGCGGTAGTTCTCGGCCTGAGCCTCGTCGCGCGACTGGAAGGTCAGCCCGGTCAGCTTGGTCACCCCGTCGACGAGTCCGGCGATCTCCTCGCCGAACGCGGCCGCGACCTCCTCGAGCGAGGCGCTCGTGTCCTCGACCGTGTCGTGGAGCAGCGCCGCGCACAGCGTCTCGGTGTCGAGCCGCATGCCCGCGCAGATCTTGGCCACGCCGACCGGATGAATGATGAAGTCCTCGCCCGACTTGCGCAGCTGGTCGGCGTGATGGACGCACGCGTAGACGAAGGCCTCCTCGACGCGCTCGCGGTCGACGACCACGGCCGCCTGATCGGCGTGTTCCTCGACGATCGCGAACAGGTCGCCGAGCAGCCTTCGCTCGGCGGGCGTGAGCTGGGCGTGCTGAACGGCTGAGTGCGACTCGGGATGCTCGACCCGGTCGACCGGCGGTCGGTTGGCCGCCACGAGCGTGGCCGAGCCGCCGTTGCGCTCTCCGGTAGCGGGCGGGCCGGCGGCTGCCGTCGAGCGGCGGCCGGCGCCGTCGCGTCCGCTGGCGGCCCGCGCGGGTGCGCCGCCGGTCGCGCCGCCCGCAGCCTGGGCGCCCTGGTTTGCCGCGTCCTGAGTCTTCTTGGCACGTGCGGCAGCCGCCTTCGCCCGGCTCCCGCCGCGGCTCATGCGCTTGGTCTGACTTTTGCGCTGCTCAGGAATCGTCTTCCATCCTCGAATCGCCGTTTGTACACCCGGTAGGCCGAGGAGCGTTCGAGCGCCGTCGGCGCCGACCCCTCCAGGGCCAGGGTGAGCAGTTCCCGGTCGAGGCTGACGAGCTCCAACTCTGCGAGGACCCTGATCAACCGGCCGGCGAGACGCGCTGGCCTGCCGGGCTGACCGTCACCGCGGAGCAGTTGCTCGAGCTCCTCACCGGCCACCCCTCCCCGCTGCCTCAGGCCGCGGTACAGGGCGACGAGCGAAGCGCGGAGTCCGTACTCCAGCTCATTCATCTGCTGTGCAAAGCGTAGCTCAGCCTCGCCCCAGGCAAGGTGGGCGAAGTCGGCGGCCGAGCCGCGGCGGAGCAGACCGGCCGCGATTGCTCCGGCGGGCGGATCCAGCGCCACGACGTGGCGGAAGCGCCGGGCGAGCTCAGGCTGATGCCCAAGCGCGTGATAGGCGACAAGCGAGAACCCGCCCGCGCGGGCACGAAGCCCCTCGATCCTCCGCTCCACGTCGGCGCACACGGCGAGCACCGACCCTCCCGCGGCGACGGCGTCGGCCAGCACGGCCAGCGGGCTCTCGCCGCGCCGGTCGATGACCGTCCGGGCGGCCCCGGCGGGCTCGTAGGAGGCCGCCCCGGGGACCATCTCGAGCACGGGCGCCGGCGGCGCGGACGGCTCGGCATCGAGCGGTGCATCGAGCTCGGTGATCACGGCGGCCAGAAAATCTTCGCGCTCGCCGACCACCTCGATGGGCTCTGGAGCACAGGCCTGGGCCTGACGCAGGACGAGGCGGGGTTCGAGCGCCCCCTTCCAGACGTTCCGCTCGAGGCGGAAGGTGGCGTTCAGGGGAACGTCATCCCCGCCGGGCAGGCGTCCCTCGCAGCCGAAGGCCACGGCGCGGGCGCTCGCTCCGCCGGAGCGCACGGTGAAGCGGGCGTGCCGGCCCTCCCCCATCGGGCGCGCATCGAGGAAGCGCGCACCGGGAACGAGCAGGCGCGGGCCGGGGTTACCCATTCCGCACGGCTCGAGCAGCGCGAGCTCCTCGGCGGCGGCCAGCCCGAGTCCGTCGCCCGAGACCACGGCGTCGATGCGCTCGACGGGCTGCAGCAGCTCGGGCGTCAGCGTGGCCTCGGCGTGCGTCTCGAGCGCGCGCCTGAATGCCTCCACCCGGCCCCGCTCGATGGTCAGCCCAGCGGCGGCACGGTGGCCTCCGTAGCGGATCATCTCGCCGGCAGCGCTGTGCAGCGCGCCGAGCAGATCGAAACCAGGGATGCTGCGGCCCGAGCCCGTGCCCACGGCCTGGGCGGTCTCCGGCTCGCCCTCACCGAAGGCGATCAGGATCGCCGGCCGGTGGTGCGCTTCCACGATCCGTGAGGCCACGATGCCGATCACGCCGGGATGCCAGCCGGCCCCGGCGAGCACGTATGCGCTGCGGTCTCCGAGCTCCGCGACCTGGGCCTCGGCCTCCCACAGGATGCGCTGCTCGACCGCTCGCCGCTCACCGTTGAGCCCATCGAGCTCGGCCGCGATCTCGGTGGCCCGTTGCTCGTCGCCGGTCATCAGCAGCTCGAGTGCCGCGTCGGCGCGGCGCATCCGGCCGGCGGCGTTGATCCGGGGGGCGAGCCTGAAGCCGAGCGTGTGGGTGCTGAGGCCGCTCGGATCGGCCTGGGCGACCCGCATCAGGGCCCGCAGCCCGGGCCGCGCGGTGTTGGCCAGCCCTCTCAGGCCGGCGCGTACGAAGCGCCGATTCTCGCCCTGCAGCGGTACCAGGTCGGCCACCGTAGCCAGGGCCACGAGCTCGAGTTCGGCCTCGAGCGACGGCGCGCCAAGCGCCTGCGCGAGCTTGAAAGCGACGCCCGCGCCGCACAGATGCGGACACGGGTAGCCGCCGACGCCCGGATGCACGATCGGTGCGTCCGGCAACCGGCCGTCGGCGCGCGGCGCGTGGTGGTCGCTCACCACCACATCGAGTCCGAGCGAGCGCGCCGCCGCGACCTCCTCCACCGCCGTGATGCCACAGTCGACCGTGACGAGCAGCGTCGTCCCGCGAGAGGCCAGCCGCGTCACCGTCTCGCCCGAGACTCCGTAGCCGTCCTCGACGCGGCCGGGCAGGAACCAGTTCACCTCGGCGCCCAGCGAGCGCAGGGCACGCACGAGGATCGCCGTGGCGCACACGCCGTCGACGTCGTAGTCGCCGTGCACCGTGATCAGGCCGCGGTCCCGTACGTGCCCGGTGATGAGCTCAGCCGCAGCGTCGATGCCCGTGAACTCAGCCGGGTCGTGCTCGTCGGCGGCGGCCAGGAACGCCCGCGCGCCGGCGGCGTCGGAGAACCCGCGGCGGGCCAGGATCTGGCCGAGGACGTGGCTTACCCCGAGGTCGCGCTCGAGGGCCAGGGCCGCGGCAAACTCATAGGCGGGCACCTCGAGGCGGGCTTGGGGGCGGGCCGCGGCCCCGGCGGCGGGCGCCTGCAGCGGCCGCAATGCCTTGGCCGCAAAGGTGGGCGTGGCTCTCAGCGCTGCCTCTGGCATGCGCTCAGCGTAGGCGCCGGTCCCGACAGATCGGCCGGGGTGAGCGGGCGCCGGCACGATCCCGTAGCGCACCGCCGGAGATTTGCGACCGTCGGCATCGGACCCGGCGCGGGCCGCGCGCAGAACCTGCCCAACCTTCACAAACACTGGCCCTTTGCACGAGGCCCGGGATCCGCGGTTCAGGCCTGCGCGTAAGACGCCGATAAGGAACTCGTGGAAGGAACTACCTCAGTCGGCCCCCCGACGGCCGGAATGCTGGCCGAGAGCAGCGTCTCGGAGATCATCGAGCGCCGGCTGCTGCGCACGGTGTTCCAGCCGATCGTGGATCTGCGCTCGAACGAGGTCGTGGGCTACGAGGCGCTCGTGCGCGGTCCCGAGGGCTCGGCGCTCGAGAACCCCGGTGCCCTCTTCAAGGCCGCCGGTGAGGCGGCGCTCGAGGTCGAGCTCGACTGGGCCTGCCTGGCCGTCGCGCTGCGCGCCGCCCTGATCGCGCAGGTTCACCCGAGCCGCGCCGTCTACATCAACATCGAGCCGAGCTCGCTGACCCGCCCGACGCCCGAATGGCTGGCCGAGATCATCGAGATCGCGCGCAGCCGGCTCACCTTCGTGCTGGAGATCACCGCCAAGTCGCTGACGGGCGCCCCGGCATCGTTGCTCGCCGCCACGGCGCGCCTGCGCGACCTCGGCGCGCTGCTCGCCCTCGATGGGGTCGGGGTTGACTTCCGCTCGCTGGCGCTGCTGCCGTTCGTCGACCCCGAGGTGGTCAAGCTCGACCTCGGCGTCACCCAGACGCGCACGCTCATCCGGACCGCCCGGACCGCGACCGCCGTGCACGCCCACGCCGAGCGCTCCGGGGCCCGCGTACTGGCCGAGGGCATCGAGACGATGGAGCACCGCGACAACGCACTTGCGCTCGGCGCCGAGCTCGGCCAGGGCTGGCTCTTCGGCCATCCGTGCCCGCTCCCGCCGGAGGCCGCCGAGCCGATCTACTCAGCGGTGCTCGAGGCACGCCCGCCGGACGTGCGCAGCGCCAAGACGCCGTTTGAGACGCTCTCGACCCAGCTGCCCGTCCGGCGTGGCACCAAGGAGCTCCTGCTGGCCATGGCCACGGGCATCGAGCTCCAGGCGGCCAGCGAGGGCGAGGGCCTCGTGCTGCTCTCAAGCTTCCAGGAGGCGCGCTTCTTCGGGCCCGCCACGCGGGCCCGGTACCGCCGACTCGCCGAGCGCTCGGCCCTGGTCGGCGCACTCGGAGTGGGCCTCGAGGGGGCACCCGAGGCGGGCGTCCGTGGCGCGTCGCTGCTGCGCTCAGAGCCGCTGCGCGGCGAATGGAACGTGTGCGCCATCGGACCCTACTTCGCCGCCGCCTTCGTAGCCCGCGACCTCGGCGACACCGGCCCGGACGACGCGCGGCGCTTCGACTTCGTGATGACGCACGATCGCGAGCGCGTGATCAGCGCGACGCGCGCCCTGATGGTGCGCCTCGCCGCCGATTGAACCCTCGGGCTAGGTCAGGCCGGTATCGGCGCTCGGCCCGCCGTGCTCGCGCCGTATGCCCTCCATGTAGACGAGTGCCATGCCGATCAGCGCGCCCGGGATCGCCTCGAGCGCGGTCGAGATGTGGGTCGCGTGCCGACCGGGGATGCTGAAGCCGTTGACCAGCAGGCCGAACAGGACGGCGCCGATCAGCGCGCCGAGGAAGGCGCCGACGATCCCGCCCCAGTAACGGTCCGGGAGCCAGATCGTGAAATGCCAGAGCGCGAGGCCCATCATGACCCAGGCCAGCATCCCCATCAGCGACGCCTCCCGTGACGGCGGTTGCGCGAGCGCGGCTTTGAGGGCTTGGGCTTCTGGACCGGCGAGACGCCGTCGTTCTCGGCCACGTCGGGCGCCGGCTGGACCGGTTCGGTGGCGCCGTCGCCCCCGGCCTTCGGCACCGGCTTCTGGGGCGTGGGCGTCGTCGCAGGAGCCGGGCGGCGCGCCTGCTCGGTCTCGGGCTTGTGAGCTACGCGCTTGGTGACCGACCGCGTCGAGCCCGGACGGGGCGGCGGCGTGCGCTCGATCTCGAGGTCGCGCTTCATCTCCTCGAACTCGGCGGCCGAGACTGTCTCCGGCGAGGGGGTGGTCAGGCGGCCCGTCGGGCGGGCGCGCCTGGGCGTCGGGTCGACGTCCGTGGCCCCGACCGCGTACGGCGGCACCATGCCGAGCTCGGCCACAATGCGCCGGCGCCGCGCGCGGAACTGCGGCTCGCGCTCCTTCCAGTGCGTGAGCACCGGCGAGGCGATGAAGATCGAGGAGTAGGCGCCCGAGGCGACGCCGATGAGCAGCGCGAAGGCGAAGTCCTTGAGCGTCGCCCCACCAAAGAAGAGCAGCGCCAGGATCGGCATCAGTGTGCAGCTCGTGGTGGCCAGCGACCGGGTCAGCACCTCGGACATCGAGCGGTTGACGATCTGCGAGAACGCCGCCCGCGGCATGCGGGGAATGTTCTCGCGCACGCGGTCGAACACGATGATCGTGTCGTAGAGCGAATAGCCCAGGATGGTCAGCAACGCGGCCACGGTCGAGGTCGTCACCTCCCGGCCCGTCAGCGAGTACACACCGGCCGTGATCAGCAGATCGTGCATCAGGGCGATCAACACCGGAATGGCGAACTTCCACTCGAACCGCAGGGCTATGTACGCCGAGATCACGAACAGCGAGGCGATGATCGCGATCACCGCGCTGTTGGCGACCGTCTTTCCGAACGTCGGCCCAACCGACGTGCTGTTGAACGCGGTCACTCCGTAGCGGGACTCGAGCACGCTGCGCACCTGCTGGACCTTCGCCGGCTCGAGCTGCTTGGCTGAGATCTGGAAGCCGTTCTTGCCCAGCGCCTTGTCGCCGGCGACCCTCTGGACCTGCGCGTCGGGCGCGCCGCTGGCGCTGAGTACCGAGCGCAGCTGGGCTTCACTGGCCGGTTGCGAGAGCCCGGCGGTAATCCGCGTGCCGGAGGTGAAGTCGATGCCCAGGTTGAGGCCCTTGCCGCCGATCGAGAGCGCACCGATGAGCAGGATCACGCCGGACATCGAGAAGAAGTACTTCGAGGCGCCCATGAAGTCGAAGTGCCACCTGCGCCCGCCGTCCTTGGCGCCGAGCGCCGACGGGCGTGAGAGCACGCGCGACTTGCCCATCGTCATGAGGATGGCCTGCGTGGCCATCACGGCCGTGAACAGCGACACGATCGTCCCGATGCCCAGGGTGAAGGCGAAGCCCTTGACGCCCGCGGTGGCGAGCACGAAGAGGATGAACGCGGTCATGATCGTGACCACGTTGGCGTCGATGATCGCCGTCAGGCCCTTCTTGTAACCGGTGATGATGGCCTGGCGGATCGAGCGGCCGGCCCGGACCTCCTCCTTGACACGCTCGAAGATCACGATGTTCGCGTCGGCCGCCACGCCGATCGTCAGGATCAGACCGGCGATCCCGGGCAGCGTCAGCGTGATCGGGATCAGCTTGATCAGCGCGTAGAAGTAGATCGCGTAGACGAGCAGCGCTGCCGTGGCGATCACGCCGAGCACGCGGTAGAAGGCGATCAGGAAGATCGCCACCACGATCAGGCCGGCGAGACCGGCGATCAGGCCCTGGTGCAGCGCCTGCTTACCGAGCGTCGCCGAGACCTGTGACTCGGAGATCAGCTTGAGCTGGATCGGCAGCGCGCCCAGGCGCAGCAGGTTGGCCAGGTCGGACGCCGAGGTGACCGTGAAGCCGCCCGTGATGTCCGCCCCTTGGTCACCGGTGATGCCGTCGGGGTACTGCTTGTAGTCGATCTGCGGCACCGTGACGAGCTTGCGGTCGAGCGCCACCGCGAAATGCTGGCGGAGCGTCTGGCCGAGGCCGCTCACGAGCTGGCCGCGCTGGGCGATCGAACGGGTGACGGACTGGAACTTCCCTCCGCCGGAGCCGTTGAAGCCGAACGTGACGTCGGGGCTGCCGCCCTGGTCGGTGCTCTGCTGGGGATTGGAGATGTCCGAACCGAGCAGCGACGCGCGGTCCTTGAGCACGAAGAACTGCGCGCTCGGATCGTTGAAGTTGGTCGTCTTGCCGGCCGTCGAGTCCGCGGCCTGCACGACGATCGTGCCCTGTGGCACGACGAGCTCCTGAGCCTCGGAGGCGGATACGCCGGTGGGCAGGCCCGAGAGCAGATCCTGGCGGTTGTCGTCGGGGCCGGAGAGCAGGCAGTGCACGCCCGGCGTGGGCGTCTTTCCCTGCTGCTTGGCCGCCGTGGCGCAGGCCTGGCTGCCCGGCGCGCCGAACATGTAGTACTCGGGACCGAGCCGCACCGAGCCGCTCGCCGACGGCTGTGTCGAGGCGAGCTTGACCGCGTCGTAGAGCGGCACGCTGCCGCTGCCGGGATTGCCGGGTGGGCTGCCGCTGCCCTGGCTGAGGGTGAGCGCGGTCGGGTCCTGGGCCTGGAGCTGACTGGCCGCGGTCTTGCCGTTGGGCGTCAGGACGTTGGCCTCCCAGTCGTAGAAGGCCAGCTGGGCCGTGGTGCCGACCTGCTTCTCGGCGCGCGCGAAGTCCTTGACGGCCGGCAGTCCCACGTCGATCTCGTTGCCACCCAGAGTCTGGATCTCGGGCTCGGAGACGCCGAGCTGGTCGATGCGCTCGCGCATGATGTCGACCGCGCGCTGGAGCGCCTCCTGAGTGACCGTGGGCGTCTGCCTGGTCGGCAGGCCCTGGTAGGTCAGCTCGACACCGCCCTTGAGGTCCAGGCCGAGGCGCGTCTTCTGGGTGGCGATGGCGAACAGCGAGGCGGCCAGCAGGCCCGCGACGAGCAGCAGGATGAAGCCGTTGCGCTGGCGGTCGCTCATGGCACCTCAGCGGTGGTTCGTCGGCGTCAGCACGAGCAGGACGCCGCCTTCTTCGTCGTCATAGGCTGGAAAGAGATCGGCCACCGCCGCGGCCGGCAGGTCGCCCTCGGCGTTGACCTCGACCGGCTTGGCCTTGACGCGGACCTCCCATTCGAGCGCGGTGCCCACGTGGTCGGTCCCGTCGGCGAAGCGCAGCCCCAGCACGTCGTTGACCGGGCGCCCGATCACCTGCTCGGTCTTCAGGCCGGTGAGCTCGAAGGAGCCCTTGCCGCAATCGACGATCTTCCCCTCGCCGTCGCAGGCGAAGAAGGCGGCGTTCGGCGCCGGGTAGTAATCGTCGAGCAGCTCAAACAGGTAGGAGAAGCCGCATTTGTCGCAGCCGCGGGCCTCGCGCCGGAAGCCGGCTTGGCGATCTCCGGCCATCGACCGCGCCCCGCAATGGGGGCATATGAAGTAGTGCTCGTGGGCCATCGGCCTCTGAGGATAGAGAGCTAAAGCAGCGCCAGCGGACCTGGCGGTTCCAGGCACAGGTGCTCGTAGGCCCGCCGGGTCGCGGTGCGGCCCCTGGACGTGCGCTCGATGAGCCCGCGTTGCAGCAGGTAGGGCTCGTACACATCCTCGATCGTGTCCTGCTCCTCGCCGACCGCCACGGCCAGCGTGGAGAGCCCGACCGGACCCCCGCCGAACTTCTCGCAGATCGAGCGCAGGATTTCGCGATCGAGCCGGTCGAGGCCCTCGTGGTCGACCTGCAGGAGGTCGAGCGCCGCGGCCGCGACCTCGGCCGTGACTACGCCGCCGCTGCGCACCTCGGCGTAGTCGCGCACGCGCTTGAGCAGCCGGTTGGCCACGCGCGGGGTGCCGCGGCTGCGCTCGGCCACCGCGACCGCGCCCCCATCCTCGATCGCCACGTCGAGCAAACGCGCGCTGCGCCGGACGATGCGGGCGAGATCCTGCGCACCATAGTGCTCGAGCCGGTGCTGGATCCCGAAACGGTCGCGCAGCGGCGTGGTCAGCAGACCGGTGCGCGTCGTGGCGCCGATCAGCGTGAACGGCGGCAGGTCGAGCGTCACCACGCGCGCCCCCGCGCCCTGGCCGACGGTGATCGGCAGGCAGCCGTCCTCCATCGCCGGGTAGAAGGTCTCCTCGAGCGCCCGCGGCAGGCGGTGGATCTCATCGACGAAGAACACCGCGCGCGGCTCCAGCGCAGTCAGGAAGGCGGCGATATCGCCCTTGCGCTCGAGGGCCGGGCCCGCGGTCTGCACGAACGGCACATCGAGCTCGGCGGCGACGATCTGCGCGAGCGAGGTCTTGCCCAGTCCGGGCGGTCCGGCGAGCAGCACGTGATCGAGGGCCTCCCCGCGCGTCGAGGCCGCGGCGATCGAGACCGCGAGCTGGTCCTTGAGCGGCTCCTGACCGACGAAATCCTCGAGCCGTCGCGGCCGCAGCGAGCGGTCGAGCTCGTCATCCGGCAGCTCCTCGGGCGTCTGGATGCGCGCCGTGCTCATCGGCGTGCAGTCCTCAGCGCGTCGGCGATCAGGTCCTCGGCACGCTCGCCCGACGCGCCGTCGAGCAGCTCATCGGCCTCGACGGCGCTGTAGCCGAGCCCGAGCAGGCCCTCGCGCGCCACCGCCCGTGGGTCATCACTGCGGGTGACGGTGATCGAATCGGTGGGCACGCTGACGCCGACCTTCTCGCGCAGCTCGACGATGATCCGCTCGGCCGTGCGCTTGCCGACCCCGGGCACGGCCTGCAGCCGCGCGCCGTCACCGGCCGCCAGGGCAGCCAGAAGATCGCGCGGCGGGCCGCCCGAGAGCACCGCCAGCGCCACCTTGGGCCCCACGGACTGCACGCCGAGGAGCATCAGAAAGAGCTCGCGTTCCTCCTCGGTCGCGAATCCGTACAGCGCCAGGGCGTCGTCGCGCACGACCAGGTGAGCGTGCAGCATCGTCGCGTTGCCCACCGCGGGCACGTGCCGGAGCGTCTCACTCGAGACGGCCAGCCGGTAGCCGACGCCACCCGCGTCGATCACCACATGGTCGCCGCGCCGCACCGCGACCGTACCGGCGACGAGCGCGATCATCAGCGCGCCACCACCCGGCGCTGCGAGGCGGCCACGGCGCGGGCCAAGGGTGCGCGGTTGGCATCACATATAGCCACGGCCAGGGCGTCGGCGGCGTGGTCGGGCTTTGGGGGCGCAGCCAGGCCGAGCAGGCGCGCGACCATCCGCCCCACCTGGTCCTTGCCCGCGCCTCCGTGCCCGCAGACGGCGCCCTTGACCTGCTGGGGGGTGTAGGACCGAGACGGGATGCCGCGCTGACCGGCGGCGAGCAGCACGACGCCGCGGGCCTGACCGACGGCAAAGGCCGTCCGCACATTGGCGCCGAAGTAGAGCTCCTCGATCGCCATCGAATCCGGGCTGTGTTCGTCGAGCAGCTCGCCCACACGCGTGTGGATGTCGGCCAGGCGCCGCTCGAGGGCGACGCCGGCGCGGGTCTCGATCACGCCCTCTCCGAGGGAGCGCAGGCGGGAGCCCTGGCTCTGCACCAGGCCATACCCGGTGCTGGCCGTGCCTGGGTCGATTCCGAGAACGATCATGCGAACAGACATTCTCCGTAGCTGACCGGACGCCTCCCGGTCGCACTCTGTAGAGATTCCGCCCAGCTGCCGATATTCAGGCCATATGTTCGGGAACGGACACCCGGATGAGCTGCTTGATGAGGTGACCCGGCTGCGCGAACGGATCGCCGAGCTCGAGCAGGAACGCGCGCGCGGCCTGCGGCTCGACGTGGTCACGGGCCTGCTCAGCCCCCACGGCTTCCGGGCGCGGCTAGCGCAGGAGGTGCAGCGCGCGCGGCGCTATCGACGCAGCCTCACGGTCGCTCTGCTGGCCGTCGACGACTTCGCCGCGCTCGAGCGACGCCACGGCTTCGAGGCCGCCGACGAGCTGCTGGCCGGCGTCGCCAAACGGCTCGCCGGCTCGATGCGGACCCACGACCTGATCGGCCGCACCGGCCCGGCCGAGTTCGGCCTGCTCCTGCCCGAGACCAGCGCTCAGGGTGCGCTACCGGCGCTCGAGCGGCTGCTGGTGGCGCTTGAACACTTCGGCGAGGGCTCGATCTGGGGGGCCGGGGGTTCGGTCGGCGTCGCCTCGCTCGAGGGCGCAGCCAGCGCCGAGGCCCTGATCGCCGACGCGCGCATGGCCTGCGGGCTGGCCCAGTCCGCAGGCGGCGGCCGAGCCGTACTGGCGTCCTCCCTGCTCGACCAGCACGAGCCGCCCGCGGCCACGCCGCACCGCGAGGCCATGGAGGCGCTCGCCGTGGCGCTGCTGGAACGTGATCGCTATACCGGCGAGCACTCCAAGGCGCTGATCGAGATGGCCGGCGTGGTCGCGCGCGAACTCGGGCTGACCGGTACCGAGGTCGAGCGCGTCAAGTCGGCGGCGCTGCTGCACGACATCGGCAAGGTGGCGATACCCGACGAGGTGCTGCACAAGCCCGGGCCGCTGAGCGCCGAGGAGTGGAAGCTCATGCGCCAGCATCCGGTGATCGGCGAGCGCATCCTGCGCGTGCTCCCGGGGCTCGGTGCTGTGGCCCGCATCGTGCGTCACGAGCACGAGCGCTGGGACGGGGGCGGTTATCCCGATGGTCTGACCGGCGAGCAGATTCCGCTCGGCAGCCGTGTGATCCTCGCGGCGGACACGTATCACGCGATCACCTCGGACCGGCCCTACCGACGCGCCCGGTCACACCAGCACGCGATCGACGAGCTGGTGCGCTGCACCGGCTCGCAATTCGACCCGGCGGTCACCGAGATCCTGATCGTCTACCTCGAGCACAGCCACGCGCTCGAGACGCGCGCGGCCCAGAATGGTGCGCGGGCTCAACCGCCAACGCAGCGTACGGACGCGCCCGGGCGCGTCACCCGATAGACACGCCAGCTTCCGGCGCGCGCGATCAGCTGCTCCTGGTGAGGCTTGAACCTCACCGGCGCCGGCCCGCCGTCGATCGAGTCGTGCGGGCCGACGAAGTTGAGGCCCTGATGGCGCAGCGTGGTGCCCACGCGTCCAAGCGTTACATGGAGTTTCCAGGCCAGCGCGGTCTGCACACCGTGGTTGACCGCCGTGAAGCTCGAACGACACGGGAAAACGCGTCCGGGGCCGCCGACCGCGCGCACGGACGCCGAGAGCTCATCGAGGCGCTTGACCGCCCGGTCGGCGATGCCCTTCTGCGCCCGGGCGGTGTCGATGCGGCTCGTGGCCAGCGGAATGGAAACGGCCACGAGCAGCGCCGCAATCCCGACGGTGGCGAGACCGCCGCCGGCCAACCCGGCCACGCGGGCGACCCCGACGCCGGCCAGCACGCAGAAGATGCCGGCCGCCGGCAGGAAGAAGCGCTCGAGGCCTGGGTAGCCCGCGACGACCATCGCGACCACCAGCACCACCCAGGCCAGCGCGGCGACGGCCAGTCCGACGACGACCCGGTCACGATCCTTGAACCAGGCGATTGCGACGCCCACAGCGGCGGCGATCAGCACCGGCAGGATCTGGAGATCACCGGCCCGGCGGAGCGCCTCGAGCGACGGGTGGTTGCCGAGATGGCCGTTGTAGGCCTTGGCGTGCGAGGCGGCCAGGAACGGCTGTCCCGAACCAATCCACGGCGGGACGAACCAGAACAGCGGCACCGCGGCGATCCCGCCCACGAGCAGCAGCCGCAGGCGCGGTTCCTTGAACCACAGCCAGAGCGCGTAGAGACCGAGGAACGGCCACGCCTCGGGACGGATCAGCGCCGCCGCCACCAGCAGAGTGAAGGCCTGACCCCGGCGGCCGGCCAGGTGTCGCTCGATCGCCCACAGCGACGCGGCCACGAGCATCGGTTCGGAGGTGCCTCGGAACATGTAATAGAGCCAGTCCTGGGTCAGCAGCAGCCCGAGCACGGCGACCACGCCGGCGATCCATCCCGCCAGGCGCGTCCCGAGCCGGTACGCGGCCACGAGGGCCAGCAGCCCGCCGGCCCGCGCGGTGATCACCCAGAGGGTCGGAGCCGCGCCCCCAAACAGGCCGTAGACGGTCGTGAAGAAGACCGGCAGCGGCTTCCACGAGGGCCCACCGCCGGTCGCAAAGCTGAGGTGGGGATCGACGATCTCGCGACCCCACACGATCCACGCCCAGGGATCGTAGCTCGGGACCGTCGGCAGTACGGCCGCAGACAGCGCGGCGAGCACGACGCAGCCGACGATGGCCAGGAACACGGACGAGGACGCCCAGCCGCTCCAGGGCCTGGCCTGTTTCTCGGCGCCGGTGGCGCTGCGGGACTCAGTATCGCTAGGGCGCGGGGGCGTCTCGACGACCGCATGGCCACCCGCTGGCTCTCGATTCTGGCCCTCCGCGTGCTCGCGATCGGGCATGGGCGCGCGATTGTAGCCGTCCCCGCAGGCGGCAACTCGACGGGAGCCGCCGGCCTATCGGGGCGCCGGCGCAGGGACCACTACTAACATCGGTCCACCTCAAAAGAGCGCGACGGCCGGCGCGCTGTTCTCACCGTGCGTCTCCCCGTTCTGACTCTCACCCTCCTGCTCGCCCTGGGCGCCACCGCTGCCGCGCGGGCTCAGGGTCCCGTGTACCAGGCCGACACGCCGGGCAAGCAGGCCATGTACCGGGATGGCTCCACCGATCGGTATCTGCTCGCCGGAACCTGGCTCTATCGCGCGGATCCATCGGCCGCGGGCGTCGCGCAGGCGTTCTGGCGCGACACGGCATCGACCAACGGCTGGGCGCCTCTGAACGTCCCCAACGCCTACAACGCCGGCGACCTATCGCGGGCGAGCATGGTCGGCTCGGTCGGCTGGTATCGGAAGGACTTTCGGCTTCCGGCCGCCTTCCCGCGCGGGACACCCAACGCTTCGCGGCACTGGATCATCCGCTTCGAGTCGGTCAACTACCGCGCCCAGATCTGGCTGAACGGCCGTCTGGTCGGGTCGCACGCGGGCGGCTACGAACCCTTCGAGCTCGACCTCTCCCGTCTGCGCACGGGCGGGGTGAACCGCCTCGTGGTCCGGGTCGACGACCACCATCTGGCCTCGGACCTACCGCCGGGCGGCTTCTATTCGGACGGCGTCACGCCGGTGGGCGGCTGGTGGAACTACGGCGGCATCCTGCGTGAGGTCTATCTGCGGGCGGTCAACAGCGTCGATCTCGCCCAGGTGCAGGTCCGTCCGCTGCTCCCCTGCCCCACCTGCGCGGCGACGATCGACACCAAGATAGTGCTGCGCAATCTCACCGGGACGGCACAGCCGGTTCACCTGCGGGGCTCCTACGGGGGCGCCCGGCTCGATTTCGGCGCTCACACCATTTCCGCCCACGGAACGCTGACGGCGAGCGCCACGGCCCGCATCCTTCATCCGCGGCTGTGGGCCCCGGACAGCCCGAATCTCTACCGCGCGGCGCTCACGCTGTCGGGCCCGCACGGGCGCCGGCTCGGCGGCTACGTCACCTGGAACGGCATCCGCACCATCGCCGTAACCCCGGACGGCCGCCTGACCGTCAACGGACGCCAGCTCAGCCTCCGTGGCGTCGGGTTGCACGAGGCCGACCTGCAGCTCGGCGCCGCGCTCGACACCGCGCACCTGCAGCGGCTCTTCGCTTGGGCGCAGCAGGTGGGCGCGAAGCTCATCCGCTCGCACTACCCGCTGAACCCCGAGATCGAGGAGCTTGCCGACCGCTACGGCGTGCTGCTCTGGAGCGAGATCCCCGTCTACCAGGTGGACAGTCAGTACCTCAACGACCCGACCTGGGTCGCGCACGCGAACAGCGTGCTGCGAAACAACATTCTCACGAACCAGAACCACCCCTCGGTGCTCCTGTGGAGCGTGGGCAACGAGTTGCCGAGCCCGGCCACGGCGTCGGAGCGCTCCTACGTCGCCGGGGCGGTCAAGCTCGCCCGGTCGCTCGACCCGACGCGACCGACCGGCATGGCCGTCAGCGCGTGGCCGGGAGTGGGCTGCCAGGGGGCGTACGGGCCGCTCGACGTGGTCGGCTTCAACGACTACTTCGGCTGGTACAGCGTCGCGGCCGGCAGCACAGCGGATCGCGACAGCCTCTCGGCGTACCTTGACGAGTTTCGCAACTGCTACCCGAAGAAGGCCCTGTTCGTCTCGGAGTTCGGCTTCGAGGCAAGCGCCGACGGTCCGGTCGAGCAGCGCGGTACGTATGCCTTCCAGGCCAACTCGGCGCTGTTCCACCTCGGCGTCTTCGCCAGCAAGCCCTGGCTCGCGGGCGCGATCTACTGGGCACTCCAGGACTTCGTCTGCCGTCCCGGCTGGTCCGGTGGCAACCCGTTCCCCAACCCGCCCTTCTTCTACAAGGGACTGATCGACCTGGCCGGCAACCCGAAGCCGGCCTTCGCCCAGGTGGCGGCGGCGTACGCGGCCACGCCCCAGATCGCCGCCGCGGTCAAGCGCAGGCGGTGAGGCGGGGCCCTACGCGCCCGGCACGAACCGGCAGCGAATCAGGGTTCCGAGCACACGGAACCCGTCGAGCGCGGTGAGCTTCTTGCCCTCTTCGGTGGCCCGAGCCCGGTAGTGGACCGGGACCTCATAGATCCGCTCGCCGTGCTGCACGAGGCGGGCCGTGATCTCAGGCTCGATCGCGAAACCTGGCGAGCGCAGGGGCAGCGCGCGGAAGATCTCGGTCCGGATCATCTTGTGGCAGGTCATGATGTCGTGCAGATAGACGTTGAAGAGGATGTTGCAGGCCAGCGTGACACCCTTGTTGCCGAGCACGAACAGGAACGAATGACTCGTGTAGCCGTCGAAGGCCCGAACGCCGAACGAGGCGTTGGCGCGGCCGTCGAGCAGCGGCGGCATCAGTAGCCCAAGGTCGCTCGGGTCGTACTCGAGGTCGGCGTCGAAGATCGCGGAGAACTCGCCTCGGGCGTGGGTCAGCGCGGTTCGGACGGCGGCGCCCTTGCCCTGATTCAGCTCGTGCTCGAACAGCCGCACGCGATCGCCCCAGGCGCCGTTGCGCAGCAGCTCACGGGTACCGTCGGTGGAGCCATCGTCGACGATTATCAGCTCGAAATCCGACGGCAGCTCGGTGTCGAGGACTTCGTTGATCGCGCGCTCAACGCGTTCGATCTCGTTGTAGACCGGCATCAGTATCGAGAGCATGTACTTGCCTGGGATCGGGGGGAAGCTGTGGAGCGGATCCGGTCGGGACTCGGAGAGGCACCTGGCCGACGCGACCGTTCCGCGAGGGCGAATGATGCTAGCCGAATCGCCCCGCGCAGACGTTTTCAGCAAGTATTGCGAGCGTGAATTACGACGAGAACGAGCTGCTGGAAGGTCTCGAGGGTGAGGAGCGGGAGGCGCGACGGAGGCTGCTCGCGCGGCTCGCGGAAGGGGGCGCCGAGGCCCAGGAGCTGGAGCAGGCCGTGCGCGAGGACCGGCTCGCGCTGCTGCCGCTTGAACGCGCGCTGGGCGGCCATCACACCGCGCGCGAAGTCGCCGAGCAGGCCGGGATCGCGGTGCAATGGCCGCTCCGCGTGCGCCGAGCCCTCGGCCTGCCCGAGGCTCGGCCCGATGACCCCGTGTTCAGCGACGACGACGTCCGGGCCGCACAGGCCCTCAAGCTGCTGATCGACGCCGGCCTGCCCGAGGAAGGACTGCTCGAGTCAACGCGCGTGCTCGGCGAGGGCATGTCCCGCTTTGCTGCCACGATCACGGCGATGTTCGCGCAGACCTTCCTGGAGCCTGGCGACAGCGAGCTCGACGTCGCGCTGCGCTACGAGGCCATGGCCACCGAGCTGACACCCGCCACCGAGCCGATCCTGGCCGCGGCGCTCAGCGCTCATCTGCGTGAGAACACCCGCCGCGCGATGCTGGGCCGCGCGCAGCGCGAGGCCGGGAGCCCCGAGACCAACCAGCAGGTCGTGGTCTGCTTCGCGGACCTGGTGGGTTTCACGGCGCTCGGCGGCCAGCTCGCCGCCGAGGAGCTGGGCTCGCTCGCGGGCCGGCTGGCCGAGCTCGCCGCCGACGTCGCGGCCGAGCCGGTGCGGCTGGTCAAGACGATCGGCGACGCCGCGATGTTCGTCAGCCCGGAGCCGAAGCCGATGATCGCCGCCGCGCTCGCGCTCGTCCAGGCCGTCGAGGAGGCCGACCTGCCCGCGCTGCGCACCGGCCTGGCGAGCGGCTCGGCCCTTCAGCGCGCCGGCGATTGGTACGGCCATCCGGTGAATATCGCCAGCCGCGTCACCGGACTCGCACGCCCGGGCAGCGTCCTGTGCACCGAGGACGTGTACCGCGCCGCGGCCGATGACTTCGCCTGGTCCTACGCCGGCCGGCACCGCATCAAGGGCGTCAGCGAGCCCATCCCGCTGCATCGGGCGCGCCTGCTCGACCGCGCTGACGCCCCGCTCGAGCACCCTGACGCCGAGGCCGACCGGGCCGATGCCCGGGGCGCGGCTAACTTACAGAGAGCAGGTCGACGACGAAGACGAGCGTCGAGTTCGGAGGGATAGTCCCCTGACCTGAGGAGCCGTAGGCGAGCGCCGGAGGAATGATGAGCTCACGCCGGCCGCCGACCTTCATGCCGGCGATGCCCTGGACCCAGCCGGGAATCACGCTGCCGTTGGCCAGCGCCGTGCTGAACGGCTGGTTGCGGTCCCACGAGGCGTCGAACTGCTTGCCGGTCTTGTAGAGCGTGCCGACGTAGTTGACGACGATCGTCTTGCCCGGCGCGGCCGTCGCGCCCGTGCCCTTGATGATGTCGGTCTTGACCAGGTGCGTCGGAGCCGGGCCCTTGGGCACGACCACCACCGGCTTCTTGGACAGCTGCGGGGGGACCGGGGTCGAGGCGGCCGTGCTCGTCGTCGGCGTGCTGGTGGTCGGCGTCGTGGCCGTTGGGGTGGTGCTCGCCTCCTGGGTCAGCCCGCCGGAGGGCGCCTGGACGACGCCCGGGGCCTTGGAGCTGCCACAGGCGGCCAGGCCGAGGGTGAGGGCGGCGCCGGCGACGGCGGTGGGAAATCTTGGGTGAATGCGCATGACGGCGGCGAAGGGTAGCGACCGACGCGCGCGACGGCGCCGTCCCCCTCTACGAGCTCAGCCGGCGATCCGCTCCAGAACCGCGGCGTCGACGTCGAAATTGGCGTGCACGGCGCCCACGTCGTCGAACTCCTCGAGCGCGTCGATGAGCTTCATCAGGCGCTGGGCGTCGGCCTCCCCGACCGGCACGCGCACCTTCGGGCGCTGGGTGACGTCGGCGCTCTCGATCTCCACGCCCGCCTCCTGCAGGGCCGCCCGCACGGCCGTCAGTGCGGCGGGCTCCGACAGCACCTCGTAGACGTCGTCGTCGAGAGCGATGTCCTGTGCGCCGGCGTCGATCGCCGGCATCAGGTCGTCCTCGTCATAGTGCTCAGCGTCCACGACGACAACGGCCTGCTTGTCGAACAGGTAGGAGACGGAGCCGGGCTCGCCGAGGCTGCCACCGTGCTTGCTCAGCGCGTGGCGAACGTCGGCGCCGGTCCGGTTGCGGTTATCGGTCAGCGCCTCGATCAGCAGAGCGACGCCCCCGGGCCCATAGCCCTCGTAGACCACGGTCTCGATCTGGTCGGCGTCGACGCCAGCCCCGGTTCCCTTGGCGATCGCCCGCTCGATGTTGTCCTTAGGCATCGAGGCGTCGCGGGCCTTCTGGATGGCCAGGGCCAGCGCGGGATTACCGTCCGGGTCCCCCCCTCCCTCGCGAGCCGCCACGGTCACCGCGCGCGCGAGCTTCGTGAAGTGCTGCCCGCGGCGCGCGTCGACGATCGCCTTCTTGTGCTTGATCGAATGCCATTTGGAGTGACCCGACATGACCATCGATTCTACGGAGTAGGCTGTCGGGCGCCGTGAGTCCGGCCCCCGGGAAGGTTCTCGGCGCCCGGCGCGTCTGGCTTGGAGATGACCCGATCTGCAACTTTCCATTGGAGGACCGCCGAATGAAACGCCTCTCCGTCCTGGTTCTACCTCTCCTGGCGCTCGCCCTGGCCGCGTGCGGCTCGAGCTCGAGCTCGAGCTCGTCGAGCACGTCCAGCTCCGCACCGGCGACATCGGCCAGCACACCGGCGGCCAGCACACCGGCGGCCGGTGGCGCGAGCGGCTCCGGCGTGGCCGTGTCGATGCAGAACATCGCCTTCAGCCCCGTGAGCGCCCACGCCAAGGTCGGCGACACCGTCACCTGGACCAACAATGATCAGGTCAGCCACAACGTGACCTATGTAAGCGGGCCGAGCTTCACCTCCTCGCAGACCTTCGGCAACGGAGGCACGTTCAAGCTGAAGCTGACCAAGGCCGGGACGATCTCCTACCGCTGCACGATCCACCCGGGGATGAACGGCACGATCGTCGTAGCTCCCTGAGCTGTTGGTCGGCTGTGACGTGACCGGCGCCGGGGTGGGGCACCCATCGCCGGCTCAGGGCACGGTCCTGAGATCGATCGCCTCGATCTCCGAGGAGCCGTAGTCGGTCACAAGCGCCCGACGGCGACCGGGCACGAGCGCCAGACGCCGCGGATCGGCCCCGGTGGGGAGCGATCCGAGCACCGCGAGGCGCCCCGCGAGCGCACTCTCGGTGTCGATCACGGTCACCCCGGCGGCGCCGCCCGCCCCGGAGCGGCCCGAGTAGGCGACGAGCAGCCGGCGGCCGCGCGCGAACGGCAACACGCCGGTCGGGGCCGCGCCCAGCCTGAGCAGGGCAATGCGCGCGCGGTCCGGCCTGGGCACCAGACGGCCCGATGCGAACCCGATCACCGCGTGGTCGGACAGCGTCGCCACCCATACGGTCCGTCCGTCCGCAGACACGGAGACGTCGACGGGCTCACATCCCGCGGCCACCGTGCTCAGCACCGCCCGCCGCGGGCGCTGCTCGGCCACCGCCGTGTCGATGACCTGCAACGCACCGGGCTGCTCCACGCCCGCGCCAACGACGGGCGGCGTGAGGCCGGGCGTGGATGCGGCGGCGACGCTCGTGACGTACAGACGCCGGCCTGAGGGCGAGAGGGCCATGGCCGACGGCCCAGCACCGACGGGAATCACACCGACGAGGCCCGACCGGCGCAGACGGCCGGCTAGCGCGCGGGACAGGTCGAATACGGCAACGCCGCCGGCGCGCTCACGCGCCACGAAGACGTAACGCCCGGCCCGCGAGGCGACCACCGCTCCCGCGCCCGCATCTCCCTGCTGGCCGACGGGCACGGGGCCGCGCAGGAATCCGAGCACGGCCCGGCCACCGTGCTCGGCCCGATGGGCATCGATGACCACCGCACCTCCTCCCGTACCGGCCAGCAGGTAGCGCCCGCGATCCGCGAGGGCCAGCCCGTGCGGCGCATCGCCGCCGAGCGCTGGGAGCGTGATCCGGCGTACGAGCCGGGGCGCGAGATGAGCGTTCGACATGACGGCCACGGCCCCGGGCAGCGTGACGAACGACCAGCGACCGCCGGGGCTCACCACCAGTGAGGTCGGCCCCCCGGGCACGGGCACGGTCGCCGTGCGCACGTTCCTCAGTGCGGGCGCGCTCGCCGCGGGCGGCGGGCAGACGCGGACCAGCAGTTTGCGGTAGGGGCTGGGAACCGTGCCCACGCAGGCGCTCAGCAGGACGACCGGGCTCGCGACGGCGGCTAGGGCGAGCCTGCGCATCGGTACCAGTCGATCGTGCGCCGCAGGCCCTCCTCCAGAGCCACCAAGGGCTGCCACCCCGTCAGCTTGGTGAGCTTCGTGTGGTCGACCCACTGGCGATCGATCTCGCCCGCGGGCACGCCGCGCCCACGGACGTCCGGCGCGAGCTCCGCGCCGGCCAGCCGGCAGATCAGCGCCACGACGTCCCCTACCCTGTGCGGCCGGCCGCCTCCGGCGTTGAACGCCTCACCGCGTCCGGCACCGCGGCCGAGCGCCTCCCAGATCGCCAGGTAGGCCGCCACCGCATCTTCCACATAGAGAAAATCGCGCTCTGGCGAGCCGTCCGAGCGCACTATCGGCCGGCGACCGGCCAAGGCCGCGGTGACGGCCTCGGGCACGAGCCGCGAGGCATTGGTGTCGCCCCCTCCGTAGAGGTTCGCGAAGCGCGTCACCGCCACCGGCAGCCCGAATGAATGCCAGTAGGACCGCGCGAGCAGATCGGCCGCCGCCTTGGAGACGTCATAGGGATAGGTCGGCTGCAGCGCGAAGTGCTCGCGGTAGGGAAGCTCGGCGTGCCGACCGTAGGCCTTGTCCGAGGAGGCCACCACGGTTCGCTCCACGCCGTGCGCCCGGCAGGCCTCGAGCAACAGCCACGTGCCCCGGATGTTGGTTTCGAAGGTCGACAGCGGAGCGCGGTTGGCCGTGCCCACCAGCGTCTGCGCCGCCAGGTGAAAAACGCTGTCGACCTCGTACTCGGTCAGCGCACGGGAGACGAGCCCATCGGCGCAGATGTCGCCCGAGACCACGTTCACGCGGTCGGTCAGCCCCAGGGCCCCCAGCGCCGATTGCGTGGGCTCATCGCGCCGCACAACGGTCACGCCGGCGCCGCGGGCGAGCAGCTCGCCAACCAGCCAGGCGCCGAGCAGGCCGTAGCCCCCGGTGACGAGGACGGAGTGGCCGGTCAGGTCCACAGCTTCCATGGTGCCCTCCCCTGCGCCCAGAGGTCATTCAGAACGACGGCGTCCTTGTAGGTGTCCAGGCAATCCCAGAACCCCTCGTGACGGTAGGCCCGCAGCTGGCCGCGCGCGGCCAGTCGGGCGAGCGGCTCACGCTCGAGCACGCTGTCGGCATCGAGCTCGGCGAAGAGCTGGGGCTGAAAGCAGAAGAAGCCGCCGTTGACCCAGTGCTCGCTGCGCGGCTTCTCCACGAATCCGCACACCAGGTCGTCACCATCTAACTCGGCAACCCCGAATTGGAGCTCGGGCCGCACGACGGTCATCGTCGCCGCCGCTCCGTGCCGCTCGTGATACGCCACGAGCGCCCGCAGATCGACGTCGGCCACGCCGTCCGCGTAGGTCACGCAGAACGGGTCGCCGTCAAGCTCGGCGACGGCCAGGTGGATGCGGCCGCCGGTCGGTGTCTCCTCGCCGGTGGCCACACACCTGACCTCGGTGCCGGCGGGCCATCGCTCGCCCGCGGCGAAGTCGCTGACCTGCTCCCCCTTGTAGCCGGTGAGCAGCAGGAAGCGACGGAAACCCTGGGCCAAATAGATCTGCATCACGTGCCAGAGGATCGGCCGCCCGCCGATCTCGACGAGCGGCTTGGGGATCGAGCGGGTGTGCTCCTGCAAGCGCGTTCCTCGCCCGCCGCACAGAATTACGACGCTCCTGATCACGGCGGGGGATTATGGACGCTCGGCCGAGCGTGCCTCAGGACGGCGCCCGACCGTCGCTTTCCGCTGGTAGTTGTCACTAAGATCGCGCGAGGTGAGGAGTCGAATGCGCTGTGCGCTCGCGGTCGCGACCATTGCGATCCTCGCAACCCCGAGCGGGGCCCCCGCTCGCCCCCCGGCCGTCCCCAACCCGCAGAGCGTCACCGTTCCGATCGGCGCCGGGCCGCCGGCGCCGCTGATCGCGCTCGGCATCGCTCTCGTACTGGTCGTGCTGGCCGTCGGTGTGCTGGTGATCGCTCGTCGGCGCGGCTGGGATCCGGCCTGGGCGGCGGCGGCCGCGCACTCGCTCCGCGAGGCCGCCTTCCGCCTCGGGGGATTCTCGCTGCTCCTCGAGCGGCCACGTGGCTCCGCGCCCGAGGCACCCGTGCCTGCCGGGGCGCCTCCGGCCGGCCAGCCGGCCGCCCCGGCGCCGGCCCACGAGTCCGCCCCCAAGGCAGGATCCTGGCGTCCGTCCCGGGCGCTCGTACTCGTCCCTGTGGCGCTGGTCGCCGTGGTCCTCGCTGTCGTGCTGGTGAGCCACTCCTCGAGGCCGGCGGGGGCCGAGAACCAGCAGTCGACCTTCCAGGAAGACCGCCAGCTCCTGGCCGCCCCGACCCCGGCCGTGCGGCGGCTGCTCGGCGTCCTGTCCGAATTCGGGATCGAGCACCTCCGGGTTGGGGTCAACTGGTCGAAGATCGCGCCCTCGCCCCGGAGCCGCGCGCGGCCGGGCTTCGACGCCACGGATCCGGCGGCATATCCGGCCTCCGGCTGGGTGGCCTACGACCGTCTCGTGCGTCTGGCCCGCGCCCAGCGCATGGCGGTCGACTTCGACGTGACCGGCCCGGCGCCGCTGTGGGCCACGAACGCCCCTGTGGGGACGCGAGGCGCGGATCACTATCTGCCGCTGCCGCGCGAGTTCGGCCTGTTCGTCGTCGCGCTCGGGCGGCGCTACAGCGGGGCCTACACACCGGCTGCCGGCGAGCAGGCGGCCTCCGCGACACGGGCTGGACTGGCCGACGCGGGCCCGCTGCCGCGCATCACCCGCTGGTCGGTCTGGGACGAGCCCAACCGGCCCGCCGCGCTGGCCCCGCAGTGGCGGTCGGTCTCGGGCGCCCAGATCCCGAGCTCGCCCATGACCTACCGCGCCTACCTCAACGAGGCCGCGGCGGCGCTCGGGGCGACCGGGCATCCGATCGGTCCCGACACCCTAGTGATCGGCGAGCTCGCGGGCTCCGGCGGCCACACGCAGCGAACGCTCGCGCCGATGGCGCCGATGGTCTTCCTGCGCGCGCTGTACTGCGTCGACGCGGCCGGCCGTCCGTTGCACGGCCCGCCGGCGCTCGCCATCGGCTGCCCGCCCAAGGTCGATCCCCTGACCTTCGTGATCGACAATCCGGGGCTCTTCGAAGCTCGCGGCTTCGCCGTGCACGCAGATGACCCCGCGGTCGGGCCGGCGGCCCAGCCGAGCGACCCGGATGTTGTCACGCTGTCCAGTCTGGCGCGATTGTCCGGAGGCCTCGAGCGCATCTTCCACGACTACGGCCAGCAGCACCCGCCCACCCTGTACGTGACCGCCTACGGCCCCGGCCCACACAGGACCAGGCTGTCCCCCGGCTCGCTCGACCAGGCGACCTACATCGCCTCACGCAACGCGCGCATCAGTTCGTTCCCCGCGCTCGAGGTGCGCCGACTGCCGCTCTGGCTGCCTTCCCTGCAGGCAGACCGGTCAGGGAACCTGGTCGTCTGGGGACAATTGCGCTTCGCGCGACTGACCGGTAAGCCCCGAGTCGGCGTGCAGTGGCGGGGCGTCACCGGCGCCTACCGGCAGATCGCCAGCGGGCACGCCGCGGGCCGGGCGGGCTTCTTCACGCTGCGCGTGCACCTGCCGGGCAGCGGCCGGCTGCGGCTGCACTGGAACGGCGCCGGCGGTCGCGTGATTCAGAGCCGGAGCATCCCCGTCCTGGGACGATGAGAGTCCACGGGGTAGGATCGGCACCCATGAGCACCCTTTCGCCGGACATCTTCAAGGCCTACGACATCCGGGGCATCTACGGCCGCGACATCGACGGCGACACGGCTGAGCTGATCGGACGGGCCTTCACCCGCGTGATCGGGGAGCTGGCCGGCAAGCCGACGTCAGAGCTGCGCCTCGGCCTCGGCCGCGACATGCGCCTGACCGCGCCCGAGCTCGCGGCCCGCTACCGCGACGGGATGATCAGCGAGGGAGCGCACGTGCTCGACGCCGGCCAGGTCGGCACCGAGATGCTCTACTACCTGGTCGGGTCCCGGGACCTCGACGGCGGCCTCATGTGCACGGCGTCGCACAACCCCAAGGCGTACACGGGAGCGAAGCTGGTCAAGCGCGGGGCGATCGCCCTGTCCGGTGACGAGGGCATCCAGGACATCCGCGTCAAGATCGAGGGGGGACTCGGCGACCCGCCCGGTAGGGGCAGCGTCGAGGAGGTCTCGCTGTACGAGGAGTTTCAGGAGACCGTCATGCGGTTCATCGACACGTCGAGCGTCAAGCCCCTGCGGGTCGTCGTCGACGGAGGCAACGGCATGGCCGGCCCGATGGTGGGCCCGCTGCTGCGCGGCCTGGGCCTCGACCTCGTCGAAACCGGCTGGACGCCCGACGGCAACTTCCCCGAACACGAGCCCAATCCCCTGCTGCCGGAGAACCGGGAGCTGATCATGCGGCGCGTCGTGCAGGAGAAGGCACAGCTCGGGATCGCCTGGGACGGCGATGCCGACCGCTGCTTCTTCATCGACGACGAGGGCAATTTCGTGGCTGGGGACTTCCTGACCGCGCTGCTGGCCGACGCCATGCTCGCCAAGCAACCGAGGTCGACGATCCTCTACGACGTGCGCGCCAGCCGCGCGGTGCCGGATACCGTGGAGCGCGATGGCGGGCGCGCGCTGATCAATCGCGTCGGCCATGCCTTCTTCAAGACCCGGATGCGTGATGAGCGCGCGATCTTTGGCGGCGAGGTATCCGGCCACTACTACTTCCATGACTTCTTCTGCGCCGATTCGGGAACAATTCCCGCGCTGCTGATCCTCGAGCTGCTCTCCAAGCAGGGCAGCACGCTCACGGGACTGCTCGAGCCATACCGCTCGCACTACTTCATCTCCGGTGAGATCAACTCGGAGGTCACCGACCCGCACGCCAAGATCGCCGAGCTCGCCGAGCGCTACTCCGATGCGCGTCAGAGCCACCTCGACGGCATCTCGATCGACTACGAGGACTGGCACTTCAACGTGCGCGCCTCGAACACGGAGCCGCTGCTCCGTCTGTGCCTGGAATCGCTCGTCTCGGAATCGGACATGGAGCGCCGCCGGGACGAGGTTCTGGCCGTGATCCGATCGTGACTTCGAGCGCAGCCGACGGGCTCGCGCTCGCCGCCCGCGCCGGAATACACCGCCTGGCGATTCCCACCCCGTTCCTCGTCGGACGGGTCAACTGCTACCTGATCGAAGACGAGCCGCTGACGCTGGTTGACACGGGGCCCAACTCGGGCAAATCGCTCGACGAGCTCGAACAGGCCCTGGCCGCGCATGGCCACGCGATCGAGGATCTCGAGCTGATCGTGATCACCCACCAGCACATGGATCACCTCGGGTTGTTGGACATCCTCGCGCGGCGCTCGGGCGCCGAGGTGGCCGCGCTGCATCTGCTGGGTCCCTACCTGGCCGACTTCGCCCAGAGCGCGACGGCCGACGACGAGTTCGCCGAGGCGCTGATGCGCGCGCACGGCACGCCGGCGGACTTGGCCACGGCGCTGCGCTCGGTCGGCTCGGCGTTCCGGGCCTTCGGCTCGAGCGGCGAGGTGACGCGCTCGCTCCGTGATGGCGACACGCTCGAGCTGCGCGACCGGAGCTTCCGCATCCTCCACCGTCCCGGTCACAGCCCGACAGACACGATTCTCTGGGACGAGGAGCACAGGTTGCTGCTCGCCGGCGACCACCTCCTGGCCCACATCTCATCCAATCCCCTCATCTCGAGGCCGCTCTCGCCGGACGCCGCTCCCGGACGCCCCCGGGCGCTGATGAGCTACATCGAGTCGATGCGAGCGACTCGGGAGCTCCCCGCCGAGCTGACGCTCGGCGGCCACGGCGAGCCGATCCTCGACCATGTCTCGCTGATCGACGAGCGTTTTCGGATGCACGAGCGGCGCGCCGCGAAGATGCTCCGCCTGCTCACCGAGGGTCCGCTGAGCGCCTACGAGATCGCCAACGCGACCTGGGGAAACATCGCCGTGACCCAGGCCTATCTGACGCTCTCCGAGGTACTCGGACACATGGATCTGCTGGTCGCCGACGGGCGCGCAGAGGAGCTCGAGACAGACGGTGTCGTGCGCTTCGCGGCCACCCGCTCGACCTAGGGGTATGCCGAGCGCCCGGGGCGCAGCGGCGACACGGTGGCCTGCGTGCACTCGTAGGCCCCGTTGGGGATCGTCGTCCGAATCGAGACCGTGTCGTCGGGCGGAATGACCTGAAGGCCCGCGGCGGTGCGACACCCGGCGCTCGACTTGATGCCGTGGGTGACGCCGAGGCGGAAGGACGCGCTCGCGCCGCGGCCCAGGATGATCGGGACGGCGGGCGCCGCGCCGAAGAGATCGTGCGTGCGGCGAATCGTGACGGTGGGCAGCGCCTGACCCGAGGGGCCGAGGAACAGGATCCCGGGGAAGCCGAACGTGCGACATCTCGAGCGGCCCACGTTGCGCAGGGCGAAGCCGAGCTCGCCATGTCCCGTGGCACCCTGCTGGCCCAGGAAGCGCAGCGCCAGGACGGCGGCGCGACAGCGCGGCGGGCGGTTGACCGCGGGAGTGGTGATCACCGCCGGAGTCGATCCGCTCGTGCTCGTGGGCGCGGTGCTCGTCGTGGTCGAGGTGACGGTCGACGTGACCGACGACGAGCTGCTCGAGGACGAACTGCTCGAACCGCCACATGCGGCCAGCGGGAGCGACGCCGCGAGGGCAAGGCACCAGGGGGCGATGCGCATCTTCACGCTTTGGCGCTCGGGCGCTCGGATCCTGCCCAGGGGACCATCTGCTGGCAGTATCCCAAGCCGTGGAGAGCCGCGATTCTCGCCAGCGCGTCAAGTCGGCCGGCGCCGCCCTGCAACGGTCGAACCCCTTCTGGGGTGCTCAGCTCGTCGTGGCCGCCGCGCTGCTGCTCGATCTGAGCCTGCCCGAGAAGCTCACGCTCGGACCGACGTGGTTGCTGCCCGCGTTCGAGGCCCTCCTGCTCGTCGGCCTCGTGCTGCTCTCGCCGCGGCCCCGGATTCGACACTCGACCGTCCGGCGGCGCGTGGCCATCGGCATGATCGCCCTGGTCAGCGCGGTCAACGTGCTGTCGCTCGTGCTGCTCTGCCACGAGCTCCTGCACGGCGGCATCCGCTCCGCCAGCGGCCGGCCGCTGATCCTGGCCGGAAGCGTGCTCTGGATCACCAACGTGCTGCTCTTCGGGCTCTGGTACTGGGAGCTCGACGCCGGCGGCCCGATCGAGCGGCAGCTGAACCCCGACCGTCCGCCGGACTTCCTCTTCCCGCAGATGAGCGACCCTCGCCTCGCGGGGGAAGGCTGGAAGCCCAAGCTGATCGACTACATGTATGTGTCGTTCACCAACGCCACCGCCTTCAGCCCCACCGACGCGATGCCGCTGACGCCGATGGTCAAGGTCCTCATGAGCGCGCAGGCGCTGACGGCACTGGTGACCGTCGGGTTGGTCGTCGCCCGCGCGGTGAACATCCTGCGCTAGGAAATTCGAACTCGATCGCTACGGTTTGGCGATGCAACGCGCACCGGGAACCGACGCGGAGCGAAGGCCGCGGCACAAGGTCGACTGGGAGCTCGTCGCCTGTGGCTGGAACGGTCACCTGCTGGTCGGTCTCGATGCGGCCGAGGTCCGTCCCGAGGACCGGCTCGTCATGCGCGAGGACGGTGACTCGCGATGGCACCGCTGCCTGCGCTGTGACAGCTGGCTGGCGCTGCCACCCCCCGAGTCACCCAGACGGCAGTACCCACCGAGCCGCGACGAGATCGAGGTCCCGTTGCGCGGCAAGGCCCTGCGGGACAAGATCGTCCTGCGGATCATCGCCGTCGACCGCGCGTTTCACTTCTTCATCCTCGGTACGCTCGGCATCGCGGTGCTCGCCTTCGCCTCGCACGAGACGAGCCTCCGCGACAAGTTCTACCGCGTGCTCACCGACCTGCAGGGCGGCGTCGCCGGCGGCCCGGTTCAAACCTCAGGCCACGTCGGTTTCCTGCACGAGCTGGACAAGCTCTTCTCGCTGCGCTCGGGAACGCTCCGCGAGGTCGGCTTCGGGCTGCTCGGCTACGGGCTACTCGAGGGCGTCGAGGCGGTCGGCCTCTGGTACACCAAGCGCTGGGCCGAGTACCTGACGTTCCTGGCCACGACCATCCTGCTCCCGCTCGAGATCTACGAGCTGAGCAGACGCCTGTCGGCGCTCAAGATCATCGGCTTCATCATCAACGTTGCCGTCGTGGTCTACCTGCTGTACGCAAAGCGCCTCTTTGGGCTGCGCGGCGGCGGCCGGGCAGACGAGGAGGAGCGCCGCTACGACATGAGCTGGGAGGCGCTCGAGCGCGCGACCCCGCCGTTCCACGCCGCCGCCGTCCACACCCCGGCCAAAGAGTGACCGCGGCGCTCGAACGCGAGATCCGAACCACGGGCGGCGAGATCGTGGCCGCCTTTCCGTCCTCGGCGCGCCACCCGGTCAAGGCACTCGGCGCGCGCGCTCGAGCTCGCCTCGAGCGATGACGAGCTGCGCACGGCGCTGTTCCGTTTCGTCGACGTGGTTCCGGCGTGCCGCTCGCTGGATGAGCTCGCCCGTCACCTCAGCGGCTTTCTCGACGAGCTCGACGAGCCGCCGCCACCGGTGTCCGCGGCGCTGCGGGTGGCGCACACCCGGGCGGGTCGCGCAGCGCTCGCGCCGCCGCGGCCGGCGGGGTCAAGCACATGGCCCACCGCTTC
This sequence comes from uncultured Solirubrobacteraceae bacterium, assembly GCA_963725515.1. GTDB lineage: Bacteria > Actinomycetota > Thermoleophilia > Solirubrobacterales > Solirubrobacteraceae > Palsa-465. The sequence goes on from CAVRZB010000003.1 coordinate 165,444, forward strand.
ATCGTCGGCGAGACCCCGCACTCCGCGCTGGGTGTGCTGCACCCGTCAAAGACGGTCGCACGGCCGGTTGTCAAGGTGGACATGAGATTTGGGTTGTTGAAGAACGAACAATCGGTAGGGACCCGACCAGCTGGCTGGGCGCTTATCGTGTCCAAGCCGTTGCCTCCGTTATCCACCACCGCCCCTGAAACGACACCGACCGGTGACGTGTTTGAACGTCATCGGTCCTGACCAGGGCGCTGGCACCATCGGGTCGCCTACAACCGCCATCCTGAACGTTCAGGACAGCAACCTTGGGCCGGAAACGTTGAATCCCAAACGCGTGCCGACAGCTTTCCGCTGGGGTCTCGACCTGACGTGCCGCATTGCGCGTTGATATTGAGGTTGGAAAAATCCCCGCCGGTACCCGTTACCGTCAGGTATCAAGTGGTGCCGCCCCCGGCCACTCCCGGAGCGAACATCGACCCCATCAACGCGAGCCCCGCACCACCGTTTCCGATGCCGGAGGATCCGCAGGATTCAGTGGCAAACCCGAGCGTTGCTGCTCTTGCGGCACCCTTCGTAGCGAGCGGCGACTCCGGTATAGGTACGGAGCACCGGCTGCGGGACGAATCGTCCGTCGGGAAAGGCGCGCACGAGTCCCCCGAAGTCAAATCCGGCGTCATCGCCAGGGGCGTTCGGGTCGAAGTGGGAAGCCCATGACAACCAGTAGACCTGTACCACGTCGGTCTGCTTCGTCCCATATTGGTTGCGAGATTGCCCCATATTGGTTGCGAGATAGTTGTAAGCCGCCGTCAGACGCAACTGTTCGCCGCGGGGGGTTGTATCTAGTTCAGACAATCGCGTGGACGGAAGGAATCCGACGGCGGGCGGCCACGTCAGCTCGGTGTCGATGAGCGGCTTGCGGCCGTCCCGGTTTTGCACCGCCATCACGTAGCGCACGTGTTGAAAGATCCCACGCATGTCGACCATGCTCTTGCTTACCGGGACCCCCAGACCTACCGTGAACGCGTGTATGTCGAACTCGTCGAAATAGCCTTTCGCTCCCGCCCGATACAGATCCTCCGCCTGGTCCCATTGAGCCGAGCCCGGGGTCGCGGCCAGAGAGCCCGCGACGACCGTCGCGCCACGGTCGGCGTGGTGGATGGCCAGATAGGCGGCGCGAAGCAGCGCTGTGTACGCGGCGGCCCACCACCCGCTCGAGTTCCAATATCTGGTGATGTGCGGCTCGTTCCAGATCTGCCAGTGGCGAATAGGGTCTCGGCGCAATCCAGGGTGGAGCTTCCAGAACGTCCCATGCGGACCATAGCGATGGACGAGCGCCGTCATGACCGCCGCAAACAGCTTCGGACTCCTCGGCGCCCAGCTCGAGTTGGGAGGGTCGAAGGGCCCGGCTTTGTTGGGAGGCTGCGTAGAGGCCCACGGGGGCGATCCTGCAACAAGGGCCAGGATGGCGAGCCCGTGACGAGCGTAACTCGCGACGAGTCGGTCAGTGCTCGAGAAATCGAACACGTTCGGCCGGGGCTCTAGCGCGAACCACCAAAATTCGACCCGTACCGACTCGACGCCGGAGCGCGCCATAAGCGCCGTCTGCGATTCCAGGGTCGTGTCGGAAACGTTGCTATCCAGTCCGACCGCCCCGAAGAATCCGAACGGCACGCGCCGCTTGGCGGCTTGTGCGGGGGCGGCAGCCGCCATCGCCAGCAGCGCAGCGGACGCGAGAGCAGCGACAAGTCTTGTCCGTCGATTCACGGTAGCCGCCGTAACGACCGGCGATTGAGCAATGCAGACATATGGTCCCCCTTCGCCCACGCCGACGCGGAGGCACTTGAGCGGCATGTTTTCGGACCCGGCTGTTTCCCGATGCCGGCGGGAGAACTCTATCGGAAGGGCGCAAGAACCAGCCCCGATCAAGCTCACCCAGGTAGCCGAACTCCGCTCGACGAGCTGCTCGCCGCGCCGTACAGAGCCGAGTCAGGCGGGCGCGGGCGACGCGAGAAGGCAGGGCGCGCGTCGCCCGCTGTCCGCTGACCGGCAGGGGCACGGGGGGCGCGTTCCCCGGCGCCGATCACGGCGATCGCTCGCTGGTGATCGACATCGATGCCTCGGTCGGCGCGGTGAGGGTTCCTCATGCGCAGCCGTCGGAAGCAAGCTCAACCGGGCGCTCGGTGGCGCGCGGGAGATTCCCCAGGTCCATGAACGTGACCTGAGCCTGCTAGGTGCCGTCGCGCTCGATCGGTTGGACAGGCCTGCCTACGAGCATGGGTTCCAGGGACATGATCGCCCCTCCTTCTGGCCACAACGACGACCGCTCAGAGAGTTCCGCCCCGCGCTCTAATCGTCGCTGCGCGTCACTCCGTTGCACGGCATGATAACCCACCCAAACGAGCTTCCGCGGCCGTCTTAGTGTTGCCTCCCTAACGCGCGCGGCCCTCGACGAGCATCTGAAAGCCGGCGTGCTTGATGCGTCCGGGTTCCAGACCGACCGCCCGCATGAGCTCGTGAACCTCCTCCGGCGAGCGCTCGCGGCCGCCCTCGCAGGTGACGAGCATGTGCAGGTCGACGAGCGAGGTCACCGGGCTCGGTCGTTTGGGCTCCTGATGCTGGTCGATCACGACCAGCCGAGCGCCCGAGGGCATGGTCGCGCGGATGCGGCGCAGGATCTCGAGACAGGCCGCGTCGCTCCAGTCGTGGAGGATCCATTTGAGGATGTACACGTCGGCGCGTGCATCGAGCGTCCCGAACAGATCGCCGCCACGGCGCTCGACGCGCCCCCCCAGCCCGCCCGCGGCGAGGAAGCTGTCGGCTTCGGCCAGCACCTCGGGCGCGTCGATCAGCATTCCGCGCGCCCCGGGACGCCGGGCCAGGATGGCCGCGAGCAGCGTGCCGATCCCGCCGGCCACGTCGCAGATGACGCCCCGCCGTGGCCACGGGTAGGCGCGCGCCAGCGCCTGCACGTCGATCTCGGTCAGCCGCCGCATCGCCTCGCCGAAGCGTGCTCCCTCGTCGGGGTGCTCGCCGAAGTGCTCCCAGACCGAGTTCCCGAAGGCCCGGCGATGGCCTGACGGCTCGGCTCCGCCGCGCAGCTGTGCACCGAGCTGCTCGTAGGCCCTGAGGTTCTGGGAGGCGGCCAGATAGCCGACCCAGGCCGCAATCGAGCGCGGATGATCGGTGCGCAGCGGTCCCCCGATGCGCGTCAGTCGCGCGCCTCTCGCCGGATCGAGTGCAACCAGCCGCGCTCCGGCCGCCGCCCGCAGAACGCGGAAGGTCACCGTCGGGTCAAGGTCGAGTTCGCGGGCCAGAGCGGCCGGCTCGCGCCGGTCCCCGCCAAGCGCGTCGGCCAACCCGCTCGTGACCAGCACTCCCCCCAGCATCGTGCGCTGGAGCCCCGCGGCGTGATCCCAGAGCGCCCCCTCGGCGGGCAGCAGCGCGTCGAGCAGATCCTGTAGCCGCCGGCGCGCCCCGAGCCCGGCGCGCACGACTTCGAACGGAACTGGGAACGGTGGCAGGGGCACAGTCGGCCGACCCTAGCGCTTGCCCGCCTTGACTCCGGCCATGACGCGCTTCCCCGGCCGCGCGCTCTCGATCCTGTCGTCGAGCTCCTGGCAGCACAATTCGGAGCGGCATTCGAATGACTGTGCCGGCCCAGTGCCCCTGTGCGCGCCACCGCCGAAGGTCAGGCCATGGCAGCACTCCCCCCGTTCACCAATGAGCCGGTGCTCGAGCTGCGGCGCTCGAGCGTCCGGGCGGGACTCGCCGACGCTCTGGCCCGACTCGACGCCCGCTGATCGAGCGGGCGGCGCAGGAGCGTGTGAATCGCTATGCCGCGATGGCCGCGCGACAGGGCACGCTTCTCACCGCGCCGCGGGCGGTTCCGGAACGCGGTTGGTTCTGTCCGCCAAGCGTCGCGGCCGACCTCCCGGCCGACTCCGCGGTCCTGAACGAGGAGATCTCCGGTCCTGTGCTGGCGGTCGAACGCGTCCGTAACATCGAGCACGCCTGCGAGATCGTGCACGCCCTGCCCTTCGCGCTGACCGGCGGGCTCTTCGCACGCAATCCGTCCACCGTCGACTACGTGCGCGCACGCTCGCCGGTCGGCAACCTCTACGTCAACCGCACTATCACCGGCGCGATGGTCGCCCGCCAGCCGTTCGGCGGAAACTGCCTCTCGGGCACCGGGGGCAAGGCGGGCGGCCCGGACTATCTACTCCAGTTCGTCGAGCCGCGCGCGTTCACCGAGAACACGCTGCGCCACGGCCTGGTCGTCTGAGCACCGCTGGGGAAGGCCGTCCAGCCTCGGACGCCGGTCTTGATTTCCGGCCCTCGGTCGCCGATCATCGGTGCTACCGCATGGTTTTGCCGCCCTCAGTCGCGTGGAAGCTCGTACTCGCCGTGACGCTCGCCGGCGCGATCGTGATGAGCGCCTGCGCGAGCGCCCCGCGGCGGCCCGTTCCCGCCGGGGATCTGCGTCGGCTCGTGGCCGCGGCGCTCATCCTCTACGCGGTCGGCGGTGTGGCCTCGCTGACCCACCACCCGGCGCTCGCCGGGCTCGTCTATGCGGCGGGGATCGTCGCCTGTGCGCTGGCCGCGTGGCTCTCGCGCGGGTCGGACTCCGAGGATCCGCCGCGCGGTGACGAGCCGGTCGACGAGCACCCACCGCCCGAGCCCGACGGTGTGCCCACGCTGGACTGGGCCGAGTTCGAGCGCGCCTTCCGCTCCTACTCCGAGCAGCAGCGCCCCCCGGCCGGCGTACCGTAGTCCGGCGAGGTTATGGGCCGGCGCCGTTGCCGGCGAGCAGCAGCGCATGCAGGCGCGTCTCCCCCGCGAGCTCGGGATGAAAGGCCACCGCGACCAGGTTTCCCTGCCTGACCGCCACGGGGTGATCATCCACGGCCGCCAGCACCTCCACGCCGGACCCGAGCGAGCTCACCCAGGGTGCGCGGATGAACACGGCGTGCACCGGGCCGCCGTCGATGCCCACAACGTCGAGTTCCGTCTCGAACGAGCGCAGTTGGCGCCCGAACGCGTTGCGCTCGGTGGATACGTCGAGTACGCCCAGATGATCGCGGTCGAGCATGATCATGCCCGCGCAGGTGCCGAGCACGGGCATTTGCGAGCGGGCCAGCTCGCGCAGCGGCTCGGCCAGGCCCTCGCGCTCGATTCCGAGCGTCATGACCGACGACTCCCCGCCGGGAAGCACGAGCGCGTCGAGCCCCTCCAGGCCGGCCGCGCTCCGCACCTCGACCGGCTCGGCCCCGAGCCCGCGCAGCACCTTGGCGTGCGCGTCGAATCCGCCCTGGATGGCGAGTACGCCTACCTTCACTCCCACTGCGCTACCAGCCGCGAGGCGAGAGAAGCTGCTCTGACTCGAGCTTTGAGGTCTCGAGGCTGACCATCGGCTGGCCGAGACCTGACGAGGCGGCGGCGACGCGAGCCGGGTCGCGGTAGTGCGTGGTCGCCTCGACGATCGCCCGCGCCCGGGGTCCTGGATCCTCGGACTTGAAGATTCCCGAGCCCACGAAGACTCCCTCGGCGCCCAGCTGCATGACCAGCGCCGCGTCGGCGGGTGTGGCGATGCCGCCGGCGCAGAACAGGACGACCGGGAGGCGTCCTTCAGCGGCGACCTGGCGGACGAGATTCACTGGGGCCGCGAGCGCCTTGGCGGCGGTGGCAAGCTCGGCCGGGTCGAGCACGGAGAGGCGCTTGAGCTCACCGGTGATCGAGCGCAGGTGCCTGACCGCCTCGACGATGTCCCCCGTGCCCGCCTCGCCCTTCGAGCGAATCATCGCCGCACCCTCGCCGATGCGGCGCAGCGCCTCGCCCAGGTTGGTCGCACCGCACACGAAGGGGATCCGAAAGTTCCATTTGTCGATGTGGTTGGCCTCGTCGGCCGGCGTCAAGACCTCGGACTCGTCGATGTAGTCGACCTCCAGAGCCTCGAGCACCTGGGCCTCGACGAAATGACCGATGCGGGCCTTGGCCATCACGGGAATGTCGACGACCTCCTGAATACCGCGGATCATCTCGGGGTCCGACATGCGCGCCACGCCACCGTCGCGACGGATATCGGCGGGCACGCGCTCGAGGGCCATCACCGCCGCGGCGCCGGCGTCCTCGGCGATCTTGGCCTGCTCGGCCGTCACGACGTCCATGATGACGCCGCCCTTGAGCATCTCGGCCAAGCCGGCCTTGACGGTGAAGGTGGCCTCGTCGCGCGGTGTCTCGGCGTGGTCTGGCATTGGGCATTCAGTGTAACTGGGCGTCCGGTGGCCCCGCGCGCGCCCGTTCGGCACCCTGGACCCTGTTTTCGGGTCGCTAGGATCGCCCCGCCGTGACCGAGGCCATCTTCATCCCTCAGGGCGACGGCCGCTACCTGGCCACTGGCGTGGCCCGCGGCCCCTGGGACGAGAACGCCCAGCACGGTGGCGCGCCGGCGTCACTGCTCGCGCACGTGTTCGAGGCACTGCCAACCGTCGATGGGCTGGAGATCGCCCGTATCACTTACGAGCTGGTCCGGCCGGTGCCGCTCGGAGAGCTGGTCGTGCGGGCCGAGGTCGTGCGGCCCGGACGGCGCGTGCAACTGATGGAGGCCTCGATCATCACACCGGACGAGGTCGAGGTGGTTCGCGCCCGCGCGCTCAGCGTTCAGCGAGCGCGGGACGTGCCCGGGGAGGCGTTGGCCAGCGATCGGGTCCCCCGGCCCCCCGAAGGCGGCCGCGCCAACGACTACCCGCCCCAGACCCACGAACTGTTCGCCCTCGACGGGGTCGAGATCCGCTTCGTGTCCGGGACCTTCCGCGCGCCTGGCCCGTCCACGGCCTGGTTCCGCCTGCGGCTACCGGTCGTGCGGGGGACCGCGCCGACGCCGCTGCAGCGCATGACCGCGGCGGCCGACTTCGGCAACGGGATCAGCACCCCCGTCAGCTGGGACGAGTACCTGTTCATCAACCCCGATCTGACCCTTTACGTCGAGCGCGAGCCGGTCGGCGAGTGGGTGTGCCTCGAGGCCACGACCAGGATCTCCGAGGGAGGGATCGGCCTCAGCGAGAGCGTGATGTACGACGAGCGCGGCCGCGTCGGGCGCGCGCTTCAGTCGCTGCTGGTGTCCAGGCGCTGAATGGGCGGCGGCGCTCCGGCCCGCCGCCTACTTCAACCGAAAGGCCTTGATGCGCACGTCGTACTGCTGCGCGTCGCGAGAGTACACGCCGTAGGCCAGCGCCTGGATCAGGGCCAGGAGCGCCGTGTGCGAGCGGACGAAGGCCGGCGTGTTCGACGAGTAGTAGAGGCGGATGCGGGCCAGCCGGGCCACCTCGGAGAGCGTCGCGTCGGTGATCGCGAGCGTCGGCGCCTTGCGGTGGCGGGCGAGCTTCATCGTGCGCGTGATCAGCGGGTGTGGCCGGCCGGCTGACAACCCGATCACCAGCGTACGGTCGTCGATCCGGCTCAGCCGGCCGAGCGCCTCCTGGGAGGGGCTGGCCACGATCTCGGCCCGTAGGTCGAGCAGCATCAGCAGATGCCGCAGATAGCTGGCGAAGAAGGCCATCTGGTCGGTGCCCGCGATCAGGACCTTCTCGGCCGAGACAATCGCATCGATCGCCGACTCGACGTCGGCCCGCGACAGCTTGTGGGCCGTGTCCTCCACACTGACGTGGTCGGCGGCGAGGGCCGCCTCGAACTCGGTGTGGTCGAGCGAGAAGAGCGGCGCCGCAGCGGCCACGGCCTCGGTGCCGCCTGCGGGGCGGCGGCGATACTCGTCGCGCGCCGCCTGCTGGAGCTCAGGGAAGCCTTCGAAGCCGAGCGCCTGTGAGAAGCGCACCACCGTGCTCGATGAGGTCGAGGCGCGCCGCGCGAGCTCTTCCGCGGTCTGGAATGCGGCCTCGTCGAGGTGGTCGACTATGTACTGGGCAACATCCTTCTGGGAGCGGGAGAACTCATCGAAGCGGGCGCGGATATACGCGGACAGGGCCTGGTGGCCGTGAGCCGCATCGGGGGTGGCGGTCGAAGTGGAGGCTTTCGTCATGGGCAGGCCTGTGTTTCGACGCCCGCACCGACCGTTCCTTCAGTGAGTTCGAATGAGGCCTGCCGCGAGGCCGCTCGCGGGCGACCCGCGACGGCCCGCGAATGAGGGCAGCCGAGCCCGAGGCCCGGCGGCTAATCGTCCAGTGCCTGGCTGCGGCGGTTCTGGCGATGCTCGCTCATCACCTGCGCAACGGCATAGATGATCAGCAGGTTCACGATCACGCCGATGCCGAGAAAGGTCGCCAGCAGGGCGAGCGTGAAGCCGGTCGAATCCGCAGCAATAAGCATCGCGCCGGGAGAGTATCCGAAGACCCACCCGGGATGCGGGAGCGGCACCGCGGGTCCGGTGGTAGCTTCGCCCCATACGCGGCCCGATAGCTCAGTTGGTTAGAGCAGCGGACTCATAATCCGTCGGTCCCAGGTTCGAGTCCTGGTCGGGCCATTCGCCCCGCCCCTGCAGGTGCGGCATTTCGTGGCGCCCGCCGCACCCCGATACACGCTCCTCCTCAGGAAGTACGCGCGGCCCCCTGGGCGCCACAGCCGTTGATCCGCCGCCCGATTGATTCAGGCCGGTGGTGCGCGCGTGCGCCGGCCAGCCGCCCGCGAACATTGCATCCCCGCGCGTCGGGTGCGATGCTCGCTATCCGTCGAGGACCTGGGCCCCAGCTTCTCGATGCTCTCGGCTCGGGGCTGGACTCACGGGCCGCGAGATTGGCCTCGATAGCGAACCCAGAGGAGACTCGGTGAGCAACGTGCTTGGTGGATATAGGTCCCTACTAGCGCTGGCCGGGCTGTCGCTTGTCGTTGGCGGTTGCGGAAGCAGCAGCAGTAGCAGCGCTGGTACGAGCGGCAGCACCAGCCGCGCGGCGGCGGCCCCGGCACTCACGAAGACGGAATACCTGAAGAAGGGCAACGCGATTTGCCGGGGCACGCAGATCCTGCGCCAGCAGGCATTCATCGCATATGCCAAGGCCCATCACCTCAACCCCAACGCCCCGCCGACGAACGCTCAAGCGACGCAGGTGGCTACCACGATCGTGATTCCGAGCATTCAGGGCACGATCAACGAACTCAAGGCGCTGGTTCCGCCGAGCAGCGACGAGGCGCAGGTGACGGCAATGCTCGCCGCCGCGCAGCAGGACATCGACCGAGGCAAGCAAGATCCGGTGCAGATGGTCACAAGCACTGGGACGTTCGCTCACTCATCGAAGCTGTTGCATGCCTACGGCCTCACGTCCTGCGCCTCCAAGAACGGCTGATTCAAGCGGTTCGCGGGTACAGCAGCCTGGTCGACCACGGGAGGGACCAGCCCTGGGTCGAGGCCGCAGACGCGTTCTGGGCGAGTCCGAGCAGACAACGCGAGCGACGGCTTAGATTACTTCGCGTCGCATACGACGTAACGGCGATCAAGCAAATCGCGGATGCACGCGATATGGGATGCAGCGGGCCCCGGCTACTCGCCTGAGGGCCGGGGCCCGCGCCCCAAATGCCGTGCTGCAAACTGTTGGCCCGTCGCCGGACTTGGTTGTGACCGGACCGGGGTGGCTGCGATCCGGGACCGCTAGTCAGGAAGAGGTTGCCCCTCCCTGACGCCCCACGGGGCGCGGCGGGGAACCCGCGCGCCCGGAGGCCCGATGCAGAGCTCGGGCTAAGCACAACAGTCGCAGGCTTGGCCGCGCCAGGCGTCGCGAGCCTCATTGAGCGCGACTGCGCCGATCCCGAGGGCCACCAACGGATCGGCCCACCACCAGCCGACGACGGCGTTAGCAAGCAGTCCAACCAGCAGCGTGGCGGACAGGTAGGCGCATAGGACCGTCTGCCGACTCTCGCTTGTGGTCGCCGAGGACCTGAGCTGCTCGCCGACTCGCCGCTTCGCGGCCGCGAGCGGCGGCATCGTTACAAGCGTCACGCTTGCGAGCCCCACGCCCACCCAACTCGGATTCGGATGGTGGCCTAGAAGTAGGTCACCGGTGGCTTGCGCTCCGACGTAGACGGCCAAGACAACGAAGGAAGCGGCAATCAGTTGCTGGGCCAGACGCTCAGCGCGGGCCGAGGCAGACCGCGTGCCCACCATCAGCCAGAGGACGACTACGCCGGCCGCCGCCTCGATGAGACTGTCCGCGCCGAAGCTGACGAGTGCCACCGAACCGGCGGCCACGCCCGCGCCGATCGCGACCGCCGCTTCCACCAAGTGCCAGCCGAGCCCCAACACAGCAAGACGGCGCGCCCGCCGCACAAGTTGCTCGCGCTTGCCCGGCCCCGCCGGCTGAGCCGAGCGGACGACCGGCAGGCCGGGCAGCAACGTCTCCGTGCTCACGTGCTGAAAGGTACCCGTTCGCCCGCGTAGATCTCGGCGGTGTTGCCGTCCTCGGAGTACAACATCGCACCGGGCCTGTCGGGCCGTTCGCTCAACTGACGTTGGCGTCGTGATGCCGGTGCACCGCGCCGTGCACGCGAATGCTGAGGTCGGCTTGACGGATCTCCTGCGCGCCGGAGTCATAGCCGGTGCCGAGGCGGATGCGGTAGGTGTCCTGGCCATGCTCCCAGGCCGCGAGTCCGATGTCGATGCGGAATTGAACCGGGCCGCCGGCCCCGATCGTGGCGGAGCCGAACACGCTGGCTTGGCTCGCGTCGGGGCTGCAGGTGACGGCGCGGACGCTCGTCGAGACGAGCCGGAACCTTCGTGCCGGCCCGTAGTCACTGAAGAGCTCGACCCCGCGCGACGGTGAGGCCACCGCCAGGTCGCGGAAGGTCGACTGGTCGCCGTTCGCCGCGGTGATCCGACCGAAGCCGGACACCAGACATCCGCTTGTGCTCATCGGCAGGGCCACCGAGACCAACGTCGCGCCGGTGCTCGCGTCGTGCTGGCCGTCGCCGCCGTAGCCCGCGATGATCGCCCGCCAGCCGCGCGCGAAGGCGGTGAAGAGCACCGCGCAACCCGCCGATGCGCCGCTCCCCAACAGGGTGCACGGACTGCCGTAGAGGCGGCCAGTGCCGCTTTGCGTGAAGCTGACCCTCCCGGTCGGGGTCGGCTCTCCACTGCCCGCCGTGTCGGTGACCGTCGCCCGGCAGACTGTCACGGCGCCCGGAGCGAGCGTGCTCGGATAACAGCGGACGCTCGTCGACGTCGGGTCCCTGGGGATTGTGTAGGAGATCTCGACCTGCGGTGTTCCCGTCGTGTCAACCGCCTGCGAGCCCCCCGCCGGAACGAGGTTCGAACCTCCGCCGCCGCCATTGCCCGCGCCGAACGCGCCGCCACCGCCGCCGCCCCCGAACAGTCCGCCGCCGCCGCCGCCACCACCACCGCCGGAGAAGACGACCGGTGGGTCGCTGCTCGCGAAGTTCGCGCCGGCGCCGCCATCCCCGCCCCGGCCGCTAACGCCGGCGCTGCCAGCAGCACCGGATCCGCAGATCACCGGGAATTCCGGAGGCGGGAAGATCGAGATGCACGTGCTGCCCGCCGCACCGCCTGCGCCGCCGCTGCTGCTGCCACCGCCACCGCCGCCACCACCGCCGGACGTGCCCATAACACCGGTATTGCCACCGCCGGCACCGCCTCCGCCGCTCCCCCGAGTGAGGAACGGCATCGTGCCCACCATGGCGAGACCGAAGCCACCCCCGCCCCCGCCCCCGGCCGCGACGAGCAGCCGGCTGGCCAGATCGTTCGCCGAGGAGCGCACGTCCGAGGCGCCGCCGCCGTCGCCGCCATAGGTGTCGGAGATGCCGTCGGTGTCAGTGGCTCCGGTCCCCCCGCCGGCACCGCCCGGCGTCCGGCCGCCCCCATTCGCGCCGACGACCGCGTAGAGCACGCTGCCCGCGCTCACGTGAAGGCCGCCGCTGACCATCGCACCCGAGCCACCGGAGTTGCCGCCGCCTCTCCCACCGACCGCGACGACATGGATCGAAGTCACGCCCGCAGGCACCGTGAACGGGTTCGACCCGGACGAATAGGTGCAGGTCACGGTACGGCCGGACTGAGCGCACCCGGGTGGCAAGGCAGCCCACGAGGCAGCGGCCAGCCACCCCGCCGAGGCGAGCGCGGCGACCACCCCGAGCAGTAACCGACGACCGAGCAGAAACGCCACGGTCTGACCGGCCACATCAGGGCCCACAGACATCGCCGCCTTCCAGTTAGCCGAACTCGAGCCCGGGTGAACTCGACGCCGACGCTACGCCCGCTGAGTCCGGGAGTCAAGCCGCCACGAAGCGGCCCGAGCACAACGAATCAGACCGCGTCCCGCACCGAGCCGCACCTCGGGCCCGCCGGAAGTAGGACTAGTGCCGTGTGTGATCCTGAGCCGAAGATAGACTGGTAATCCAATGGGGGTAGGAGAGATTGACGTCTTGCTGAGGTTCGATCAGGCGCTCGGCGAGGACGCGCGAGCGGAGTTCCTGAATCGGATGCGGGCACGCACACGTCCGGTCTTCGCCCTGAATGAGGGCGAAGACCAGTCTGTGCTGAGGTTCTGGCGTGCGGACGAACAGGGTGCCCTGGCCTGGGCGCAAGCCCTGATCCGCGGGCTGTGCGACCGCATCGGGATCGACGCCGGCCTCATCAGCGTCTCCTTGGCGTCGTGCTCCACGTGAGCAAGCCGTGCCCCGGCAAGGCTGTGTCCGACACCCGGCCACCTGAGCCCTCCGCACCTTCAGCTGGCGACCAGGCCCACCGATGCTGATGACGTGAACGCTTACCACCGCTATCTCCTGGCCGTGGTCCTCATGAGCTTTGCCCTGGTGACGCTCGTGATCGACAACGTGAACCGAGGTTGGACCGTCCTGCGCGGCGTGGGCGTGGGCTGCTTCGTGCTGGCCATCGCCTCCTCCTTCGCTGCGCTACGCCGCGCGCGGACGCGCAGCTGACCGCTCTCGCCGCGCTACGGCTCGCTGACCGCGATCGCGCTGATCTCGACCAGGAAGCGTGGATTGGCCAGCCCGAGACGATCGCAACGGTTATCGCCGGAGGATGCGCCCGCCGGCCCCAGAACTGCTGAAAGGCGCCGAAGGCCTCGGGTAGCGAGGCCTGGTCGACGAGCGAGATCGACCACATGACGACGTCCTCCATCCGCGCACCGGCATCCGCGAGCACCGTCTCGAGGTTGGCCAGCGTCTGCGCGGTCTGCTCGCCGACGGCCTCGCCCACGATCGACCCGTCGGCGGAGACGGCGTTCTGGCCGCCCACGTAGATCGTTCGCGCGGCGCCGGTGACGCTCACGGCATGGGCGAAAGCCGGTTGCGCGGGAGGCCCGGCGGATTGTGATGAGTCAGTCGCAACGCGCCACCTCCGTCGTCACACAATCCTGCCCCGGCCCCTCATGCGACGCGTGGCCCTGGTATCCCGCGGAACCCAAACGCCGCCGGATCGCGCCCGGCCTGCACGAACCAGCACTCTCCGGTCATGTCGCCTGCGAACAGCTCGAGCACGGCGGCGGCGACCTGCTCGGCCGGAATGATGGGCAGGCCGGCGTCGGCCAGGGCTCCGCGGATCGGCTCGATCATCGGCGTCTGCGAAAAGCCCGGACAGACGGCGTTGAAGCGGATCCCGCGCTCGATCAGCGCCGGCCCCAGCGACCGCGCCAATCCGACCACGGCGTGCTTGTTGGCCGCATACAACGGATCGGCGGCAACGCCGGTCAGCCCGGCCAGTGACGCAGTCGCCACAATCGCGCCCCCCTGCCCACCGCGGTCGAACGCCGGCAGGGCGGCGTGGGTGCCAAACACGACGCCGTCGAGGTTGACGCCCATGACCCGGCGGTAGCGCTCGAGCTCGAAGCTCTCATCCACGCCGATCCCCGTGGCCAGGCCGGCGTTCAGGTGCACGAGGTCGAGCCGGCCGAAGCGCTCGACCGCGGCCGCGATCATCGCCTCATTGTCCTCCGGGCACGAGACATCGGCAGCGAAGAACTCTCCACCGACGGCCTCCGCGACCGCCTCAGCACCAACCTGGTCCAGATCCACCACCATCACCTGAGCGCCAGCCGCACCGAGCGCCTCGCAGGTCGCGCGACCCAGACCGCTCGCGCCGCCGGTGACCAGCGCGACCTTGTGCTCGAGATCCATGCGCTGACCATATACGCGGTGGCCAACCCGCGGTGAGCTGAGCGGCATTGCTTCATAGTGCGGCGTCATGTCGGTCCGCTTTGTGGGTCCCTTGCGCGTCGGGCCGGAGATCCTGGCCTCCGGTCGGGCCGGCGGTCCGCTGGGCTCGATCACACTCGCGGTCAAGGACGTGATCGACGTCGCGGGTGTGGCGACCGGCGCCGGCAATCCCGATTTCCTGGCCGCCGCCGGGGCCGCGCGGGAGCACGCCATCGCGGTTTCCCGTCTGCTCGGCGCCGGGGCCGACGTCGTCGGCAAGGCCCACACCGATGAGCTCGCCTTCAGCCTGTCGGGCACGAACGCCCACTACGGCACACCGCACAACCCGGCCGCACCTGGCCGGTTGCCCGGCGGCTCGTCCTGCGGTTCGGCCTCGGCGGTCGCCGATGGGACGGCGCAAATTGCCCTGGGCACGGACACGGCGGGCTCGATCCGCGTGCCCGCGTCCTACTGCGGCGTGTACGGGCTGCGCCCCACCCACGGTCGCGTGCCGCTGGCCGGGGTCGTGCCGTTGGCGTCGTCCTTCGACACCTGCGGACTCCTGGCCCGAAGTGGCCCGCTGCTCGAGCTGGCGACCGTCTCGCTACTCGGCACAGCCACGGCCGACCCTCCCGCGGGGCTGGTGCTCGCCGCGGACCTGCTGGCCGAGGCCGACGCGCGGGTGGCCGCCGCGGTGAAGCTGGCTGCGGAGCAGCTTGCCGACGTGCTCGGCGTCCCTGTGAGTTCGGCCGAGCTCGCAGGTGATCGGTTGGACGAGTGGCTCGACGCCTTCCGGGGGCGGCAGATGGTCGAAGCCTGGCGCGCGCACGGCGAGTGGATCACCGAGTGCCATCCGACCTTCGGGCCCGGCGTGGGCGCCCGGTTCGCTGCCGCGGCGGCCACGCCGCCAAGCGCCGCACTGGCCGCGCGCGGCGCGCGCGGCGAGGTGATCGAGGCGCTCGAGCGCGCGCTTCCGTGCGGGGCGGCGCTGGTGCTCCCGGCGACCGCGACCACGGCTCCGCCGCCCGACCTGCCGGGCGCCAAGAAGGAGGATCTGCGACGGCGGACGATGCGCCTGACCTGCCTCGCCCCACTCGCCGGCGCCCCGGCCGTCAGCCTGCCGCTGGCGCAGTCCGACGGCCGGCCCGTCGGACTCAGCCTGCTCGCTCGGCCGGGCGAGGACGAGCGGCTTCTGGCCGCCGCCCGCCGGGTCTGACGCAGCCGCCAACTGACTCGGCGCGCGAAGCCGAGCCCGGTAGCCTCGGCACATGGCTCAAGAGGTGCAGATCCGCGGGCAGATGATCCGGCTCGGCCAGCTGCTGAAGCTCGCCGGCCTGACCGACACTGGCTCGGAGGTCAAGGCCCTGCTCGCGACCGAACCGGTCTCGGTCAACGGCGAGCCCGAGGCACGACGGGGGCGTCAGCTCTCTCCGGGCGACGTCGTCCGCGTCGGCGGGCAGGACCTGCGCGTGGTCTCAAGGGACGCCTAGGCGAAACGCGGGTCAGCGTGGCTCGACCTCGCGCCGGGCCCGATCAGTTCTCGGCCCGCTCGGAGACCAGCCGCTCGGCGCGCTCCTTGATGCCAAGGAGCATCTTGCGCTCCATGATCAGTGAGCCCGGCTCCATGGGCAGCATGCCCAGCCGCGCGGCCAGGTTGGGCAGCCGGAATCGGTTGCGGCTGATGAGCCGGGTCGTGCCGTTGTGCCCCTCGAGCACGAAAGTCCAGACCCAGTTGCCATCCTCCGAGCGCCAGGCCATCGCGCGCCGGGGCTCGACGCGCTCCAGTCGCATGCGGTTGGACCCAAAGCCGATCGTGTCGCCGACCTTCGGGTGCTGGAACTCGGGCAGCACCCGAGCGACGCTGTGCATGTTGAGCCCGAACAGGTTCTCGAGCCAGTCGTAGGTGTAGGCGCCGCCGCGCGGCGCCGGCCCCATCTGGGCCAACCAGGGCCACACGTCGGCCGCCGGAGCGAAGATCTCGATCGCCCGCGTGGAGACGCCGTCCGCGCTTTCCAGGAGGTCATCGCCGGGCAGCCGCGCGGCTGCCTCGGCGTCGCTGGCGCCCCAATTGAGGATCGGCCTGCGCAGCCGCGCCTTGTAGAGCACGCCGAACCCGGCGAGCAGGGCCAGAGCGAGCAGTCGGGAGCGCACGGGCCGAGTGTGCCAAGCCGGCGGCCGTTCGTCGAGGAGCCCGAGGAGCGCGGCCGCGACCCGGAGTGCATCGGGCGCCCCTGGCCCGCGCGCCGCGAGCTACGCTCGGCCGATCCTGGAACTCGAGACAAGCTTCGGACGTGCCCGGGTCACCCTGCACCCGGTCAAGGAACCGCGCGCCGCGCTGGTGCTCGGTCACGGGGCGGGCGGCGGGATCACCGCGCCCGATCTGGTGGCCGCGACGGGCGGGGCGCATGCTGCCGGCCTGAGCGTGGCGCTTGTCGAGCAGCCGTACCGGGTGGCCGGGCGCCGTTCGCCGGCGCCGGCGCGCCAGCTCGACGCGGCCTGGTCAGAGACGCTCGCCGAGTTGCGCGAGCACACGCTCGCCGGGCTCCCGATCCTGGTCGGCGGCCGCTCCTCGGGCGCCCGCGTGGCGTGCCGCACCGCGGGGGTGGTGGGTGCGGTAGCCGTGCTCTGTCTGGCCTTCCCGCTGCACCCGCCGGGCCGCGCCGACGACCCCGCCAAGAGCAGGCTGCTCGAGCTCGAAGCCGTGCGGCTGCCGACGCTCATCGTGCAGGGCGACCGTGACCCGTTCGGCCTGCCGCCGGCCGGTCCGAACCGGACCGTGGTTACCGTGCCCGGCGATCACGCCCTGCGCAATGCGCCGGCGGTGCGGGCCGCGGTGGCCGACTGGCTGCCGATCGGCCTGATCGCCGGCGCGCTCTGATCTAGAGCTGCAGCGACTTGACCTGGAGGAACTCCTCGAGCCCGAAATGGCCGAGCTCACGCCCGTGCCCCGACTGCTTGTAGCCGCCGAAGGGCGCGAGCGGGTTGAAGGCGCCACCGTTGATCTCGACCTGTCCGGTGCGCAGCCGGCGAGCCACGCGCAGTGCGTGCTCGTCGTCGCCCGACCAGACGCCGCCGGCCAGCCCGTAGACGCTGTCGTTGGCGATCCGCACCGCGTCGTTCTCGTCCTCGTAGGGCATGATCGCCAGCACGGGACCGAAGATCTCCTCCTGGGCGATCGTCATCTCGGGGGTTACCTCGGAGAACACGGTGGGCCGCACGAAATATCCTCGCTCGAGTCCCACGGGCGACTCGGCGCCACCGGTCACGAGCTTGGCTCCCTCCTCGCTGCCCTTGCGGATGTAGCCGCGCACGCGCTCCTGCTGCGTGCCGGACACGAGCGGCCCGAGCGTCGTCTCCGGTGCGAAGGGATCGCCCGGCTTGAAGTGCTCGGCGACCGCGGCCGCGATCTGCTCGGCCTCGGCCAGCCGGCGTCGAGGTACGAGCATGCGCGTCAGCGCGCTGCACGTCTGGCCTGAGTTCAGGAAGCACTTCGAGACTCCATCGGTGATCGCCTCCTGAAGATCGGCATCCTCGAGGATGATGTTGGCGGATTTGCCGCCGAGCTCGAGCGCGACCCGCTTGACCGTCGCCGCCGCCGCCTCGCTCACCTTGCGTCCCGCGGCGGTCGACCCCGTGAATGAGACCATGTCGATGCCCGGATGGCGCGAAATCGCCTCGCCGACCACGGGACCGAGTCCGGTCACGAGGTTGAAGACTCCAGTCGGCAGCCCCAGCTCGTCGATGATGTCGGCCAGCCGGAACGCGTTGAGCGGCGCCACCTCCGAGGGCTTGACGACGATCGTGCAGCCCGCGGCCAGCGCCGCTGCGACCTTGGCCGATATCTGGTGCAGGGGGTAGTTCCAAGGGGTGATCGCGCCGACCACACCGACGGGCTCACGCACTATCAGCGAGTTGCCGACCTCGCGCTCCCACACGGTGTCGGCCATGACCTGGGGCATCGAGCCGAAATCCATCGTCGGCAGCCCGGCCTGAATCATGTGGGCGAGCTTGATCGGCATCCCGACCTCCTGGGCGATGAGCGCAGCGATCTCCTCCATGCAGCCGCCGAGTGCCGTGGCGATTCGCTGCATCCACTCCGCCCGCTCGTCGACCGTGGTCTGCGACCAGGACTCAAAAGCCTCGCGGGCTGCGCGCACGGCTCGATCGATGTCCTCGGGAGTGCCCTCGGGAACGCTGCCGATGACGGCCTCGGTGCTCGAGTTGACCACCTCGAGACTGCCCGTGCCGCTGGAATGCACCCACTCGCCCCCGATGTAGATCCGGTCGCGGACGTTGACACTCTGCTCGGTTGCGGTCGCCATATGGGTCTCCTGCTCGGGTTGTCGTCTAGGCCGTCGCGGCCGTGGTGCTCGGGGCCGCCGCGGCGACCGCCTGGGCATTGCGGTGCGCGAGCGCCATGTTGGTGATCATCGGGTTGGTCCCCGAGGAGGTCGGGAAAGCGCTCGCATCGCCGATCCACACCCCGCCGGTGTCGTGCAGCTCGCCCCACGGGTTGGCGACGCTCGTGGCCGGATCTGTGCCCATGCGGCAGCTGCCCATCTGGTGGGCCGCGAACAGCTTCCAGCCGCCGGCCGCCAGCGGGATGCGGCTGACGCGCTCGATGAAGGCATCGAGGTCGTCCCCCCAGCGCCAGATCGGGGCGCCCGCCGCGGCCGCGAGTATCTGCTGGGCCCCGGCCGCCTCGTGCAGCCGCACCTGGGCGTCGATGCCCAGGCGCGCGTTGCGCAGGTCGGTCTCGTCGGTGAGCGAGTACCAGGGCACCGCCATTCCCGAGTGATCGATCGTCACCCGGCCGTGCCCGCGGTCACGAAGCAGGGCGATGAACGACGCGCCATGGCGGAAGTTCGACATCAGCCGCTTGTGCAGTACAGGGTCGGCGAGCGGCACCGCGGACGACGCGACAGCCGTCGTGTATTGCGCACCCTCGATCAGGAAGCCGTGGCCCTCCTCCACGTTCTCGAACTCGTGCACCAGCCCCGCGTGCGGCGCGCCGCGCCAGGCTTGGAGGTCGTCGCCGTAGTAGCCGATCGTGGCCGTACAGGGATGCAGGCGCAGATGATCGCCGACCGCCGGGCCGCCGATCCCCGAGCGCAGGAGCAGGGCCGGCGACTCGAGCGAGCCGCAGGCGACGATCACCTGCGAGGCGTGCACCACAACCGCCGCGGAGCGGCCGGTCTGAGGGTCAGACCACGTCGCCTCGACACCGCGGGCGCGGCCGCCGCCGACGAGGATCCGCTCGGCCCAGCAGCGGGTCACGAGCACCGCGCCGCGATCGTAGGCATCCTGCAGGTAGGTCTTGGTGGTCGACCGCTTGGCACCGCTCTGATCGCCGAAGCCCATGTAGCCGGCGGTCTCGAACGAGTAGCGCTGCTCGTCGGTGTTTCGGTTGGCCAGGGCAAAACGCCAGCCCAGGCGCTCGGCGCCCGCCTTCATCCGCTGCTGCGGCCCATTGAGCTCGGAGCACCGGTCGTTGACGCCGAGGCGCTCCCACACGGCGTCCAGGTGGCGATCGAAGGCCGAGCCAGCCAGGCCCTCGAGGCCGAACTCGCGCTCCCACTGCTCGCGCACCCAAGGCGTCGTCCGCAGCGAGTTTGTCCAGTTGATGACGGTGCCGCCACCCAGGCAGGAGCCGGCTTGGAGCGAGACGTTCATGTCCCCGGTGGGCGTCGGGCCGCCGCGCCAGAAGAGGTTCTGGTAGGCGGGGATCTCGAGCTGCGTGAAGTCGGCATCGTCGTAATAGCCACCCGCCTCGAGCACGACCACCTTCAGTCCACGCTCGGAGAGCACGCCGGCCATGACCCCGCCACCGGCGCCTGAACCGACGATGCACACGTCGGCCTCGAGCGTCGTGTCCCCGTCCGGCGCAAGCGGGCTGAGCGGCTTCTCGACCTGCGGCGGTGGACTGAGCGGACCGGGGTAGCCGAATGTCTTCCAGTTGGGATTCTGCCCACGCTCGTCAGGCAGCCCGTAGTACAGAAACAGCGTCAGCGTGCTGAGCGCGCCGATGCCCGCCGCCGCCTCGGGGCCCATCAGGGCGATGTTGCGCATGATCTGCTCGCGCGAGCGCCGCGATGCGCGCAGGTAACCCTGGTCGGCCAGCGCCTCGAGCAGCTGTAGCAGGCCGGTCCGCTGGTCATCGGGCAGCGTCGCCAGCATCTCCTCGAGAGCCACCGGGGCCGCGGTGTCGCTGGCCTGGCGGGCGAAGAAGCCGTCGGGATCGCGTTCCTGCAGGATCGAAGGCACGACCGTGTCGCATAAGGTGGCGAGGACCTCGCGCTGCGTGTCCGTGAGACCTGTCATGAACCCCTCTCTCCTCGCGTCGTGACGCAGGGCAGTCTACGGATCGCCCGCCCCCCGTACGAGGGCGCGACTCAGGCCGGCACGATGACCGACTCGCCTGATTCCGGCGCGTGGGCGAGATCTGCGCTGGCCCCGACCAGGGCTCCACCCGGGCAGTCTTCCGACGCCACCTTCCGGCGCGGATTCTGAATCCCCACCAGTGACGCCACGCCGCCCATGACCACGAGCGCTGCGCCGATCCCGAGACCCAACCGAAATGCGGCCACGGATCCGTCGGCCAGCGCCGCCCTCACCTCGACGCGCTGCCGTGGCGGCACGCGGGCGGCGGGCGCGATCGTCAATGAGCGATTCTTCGCCTCGGCCACGGCCGAGCGGGCCACGGAGCCGAGTGGCTTGCCAGCCAGGTCCTTATCCACGCTCTTGGTGAACTGTGAGGACACGAACGCGCCCAGCACCGCGATGGCCAGCAGGCCGGCCACGCGCGCCGTCGCATTGTTGACTCCCGAAGCCACGCCGGCGTGCTTCTCATCGACGGCCCCGAGCACGGCCGAGGTGAGCGGCGCGACCGTCATCGACAGCCCAAGGCCGAAGACGACCAGCGCCGGCAGCACCTCGGTCAGGTAGTCGGCCTGCACGCCGACGCGCAGCAGCAGAAACAGGCCGCCACCGGCGATGATCGGCCCGAAGCCCATGAAGAGCTTGGGTCCGAAGCGGTCGGCGAGCGCCCCCCAGCGCCGGGACAGGGTGAACATCAGCACGGTCAGGGGCAGAAACGACGCCCCGGCCTCGAGCGCCGAGTAACCGGCCACCTGCTGCAGGAAGAGGCCGACGAAGAACAGTGCGCCCCCGAGCCCGGCGTAGATCGTCAGCGTGGCCAGATTCCCGACGGCGAAGTTGCGTGAGCGGAACAGGCCGAGCGGAAGCATCGGATTGGGCGCACGGTTCTCCCACGCCACGAACGCGACCAGCGTCGCGACCCCGCCCACGCCGGCGACGGCCACCAGAGGGTCGCTCCAGCCCAGCCGCGACTGCTCGATCAGGGCGAAGATCAGGCCCCCGAGCCCCAGCGCGCACAGCGTGGCGCCGAGGAAGTCGACCTGAGCCTGGGGCAGCTGAGACTCGGTGCGCGGAATCGCTCTGAAGGTCAGCCACAGGGTCACGAGCACGAACGGCAGGTTCAGGAGGAAGATCAGGCGCCATGAGACGCTGTCTATCAGCGCGCCGCCGGCCAACGGGCCGATCACCGTCGAGACGCCGGTCCACGCGGTCCATGAGCCGATGGCCGCGCCGCGCTCGCGCTCGTCGAAGGTGGCCACGATGATGGCCAGCGTGCTGGGCACGAGCAGCGCGCCGGTGACTCCCTGGATGAGTCGGGCGGCGATCAGGACACCGATCGAGGGCGCCGCCGCGCAGACCAGCGACGCGGCGCCAAAGCCCACCACGCCGGTCGCGAACACCGTGCGTCGCTCGAAGAGGTCGTCGAGCGAGCCGCCGACCAGCAGCAGCGAGCTCAGCGTGAGCAGATAGCCCTCGACGATCCACTGCTGCGAGGCCAGGCTCCCCCCGAGGCTCTTCTGGATCGCCGGCAGCGCGACGTTCACGACCGTGCTGTCGAGGAACACGATGCCCGATCCGAGGATGCAGGCGATCAGCACCAGGCGCTTGTCCACCGCCCTCCCCGGCGGCGCCGCGGCGCTCATTCGATCACCTCCTCTGAGTTGGAGCGAGACCTGCGAGCTAAGCATGACAGGCAGGCTGAACGAGGAATTGCACCCGCGAGCGTCCGCGGCGCCGATATCCCTCTCATCTCGGACACCTCGGAGCGCGGCCGCACCTCGGACCGGCGCGCTAGAGGGTCTTACCTGGAGGTTGGACCATGGCCATCGCCAAGCGGCGTAAGCGCCGGCTTGTTGCCGGTATCTGCGGACTCGCGGCCGCGTGTGCGCTTGGCTGGGCCGCGCCCGCGCCCGCGGGCGCGGACGTGTCCGTCCTCTCACCGTCCCCCACGTCGTTCGATTTCGGCAGCGCCGACATCCACAACGGCGGCGGACCGAATCAGACGATCACCTTCACGAACAACACCGCGGGCACCGTCACCGTCAGCACGGACGCACTCATCGGTCCGGACGCCTCGTCGTTTCGCGCGAACTCCGACACCTGCCCCAGCGCCTGGCTGCCCGCCGGTCAGTCCTGCAGCGTGCAGGTCACCTTCGGCCCCAGCAGCACGGGGCCCAAGTCGGCCTCGCTTGAGCTCGTTGATGACTCCGGCACGGTCGACGTGCCACTGTCCGGGAACGGCATCACGGGCACGCTCACGGCCGGTCCCAACCCACTGAACTTCACGCCGCAGCCGTGGTTCTACGGCTCGCAGCAGCAGAACATCAACATCCAGAACTCCAACGATGCCGGCACGCAGACGACCTCGGCGACGATCACCGGCCCCGACGCCTCACGCTTCTACATCGCCTGGGGTCAGAATTGCACGAATCAGCAATACGGGCCGGGCTCAAGTTGCGGCATGGGGATCGGGTTCAACCCGCCGAATGGCGCGGGGACATTCCACGCCCAGCTCGAGCTGGACAGCGACAGTCTCAGCGGGCCGCTGCTCGTCCCGCTGAATGTGACCGTTCTGAACGGCCCGCACACGCTGATCGGGCCGGTCCAGACGGAGTTCGGTGCCGTCGCGGTGGGCCGCACCGTCTCCCAGACCGTCACGGCGACGAACGACGGCGACGCGCCGATGCAGGTTCAGCAGGCGTTCATGGTCACCGGCACGCCATCCGTGCTGGCGATCACGGCGGACGGCTGCACGGGACAGATCGTCGCTCCGGGCGCGTCCTGCAAGTTCAGGGTTGCCTTCACGCCCGACGGCCCCGGCTATCGCGAAGCCTCGGTCATCTTCGTAACCAACGGTCAGGGCTCGATCATGCCGGTCGGCTTCTCCGGCACGGGCGTCAGCATGCCCGTGGGCGTGGCTCTCGTCGTCGGCAACGCGGCCGCCGGCAGCACGCTCGGATGCCGCGCGGCGGGATACCCCGAAGGCACGACCTATGCCTACGGGTGGTCGAGAAACGGCCGTCCGCTCCTCGGCGCCGACAGCGATCACCTCGCCCTGCTCGACGCCGACGTCGGCTCCAAATTCGCCTGCCGCGTGGTCGCGACCAATGCTGTGGCCACCCAGACCGCAGACTCGGCGCAGACGGCGCCGGTCATCCCGATGTCACTCACCGGTCAGGCCGGCGCGTTCACCGACGAGGCGGTGTGCCGCAGCGTCGGGCTCGCGCACATGATGAGCCTGGGCGGCCACAGGGTGCTCGCGGGCTTCGGCAGCCCCTCGACCCCGTGGGCCCCCCTGACGCTTAGTTCCTCGGTCCCGATGCACGCTCACATCGACGGCCGATTCGTGGGTGGCGGCCGGACGGTGGTCGTCAGTCCCCGCCGGCTCGCCGGTTTCGCCGACGGCGTCCACACGCTGCTCCTGAGCAGTGCCGGCCGGAGCGGCCAGGCCCAGCTGCAGCTGACACCGTGCAACCTGGCGCTGCGCCTGAGCGGCGGCCCTGGTCAGACGACGACGCTGTCCGCCTCCGCGCGCTATGGCGCGAGCGCGATGACCTTCAAGCTCCCAGCCGGGCTGCGGCTCGTCCCCGCGACAGGCCGGCGCTCCGGCTCGGTCACGCTTAGGGAGGCCGGATACCCGAGCGCCAGCTTCAACGTGCTCGGCAGGCGCACCGTGTTCAACGACGTCACGGTGACCGTCACGGCCCACACGGTCACGGTGGCGAACCTGCCGCCTCAGACCGGCGTGGTGAGCGTCAGCATTCTCGCCCGCGCGCTCAGGGGCCGGCCGACAAACCTCGCTGCGGTCCCCCGCTCGGCCGGCGGTCCAGCCGAGGCGGCTGTGGTGGCGCGCGAGCGCGGTCTGCCCGGGCTGGCCCGGGCGAGCACGCCCGCGGCCTGGATCAGCTAGGGAACCTTACGGTTCAGCCGCGTCAATGGCCGGCGCTGGAGGCCTCTGCGGCGTGTTCGCGAGCCCAGCGCACGATCGCGCCGGCCCGACGACCGTCGACCCGTCGTCGAGCAACAAGGATCGGGACGGCCCGCCGACCGGTCAGCTGCTCGATCTCCGCGCAGTCGCGGGCCCGGTTGGGCAGTGTCCAGAGCTTCAGCGCTCCCTCCGGGCCCCTAGCTCGGCCCGAGCACGTGCCTCTGCAGCCACTCGTTTCGAAACACCCCCCGGCGGTCTATGCGCTTCACCAGCGCCACGAAGTCCGCGTGTCGCTCGTAGCGCGACACGATCGTCTCGGCCTCGGCCAGGAAGAGCTTGCCCCAGTGCGGGCGCGCGCTGAAGGGCGCCAGCGCAACCTCGATCTCCTCGAGCACGCGCCTCACGGCCTCAGGCCGAGGTTGCCAGGTGAAGTGGATCGCGACCGTGTCCCGGCCGTGCTGGGGGCTCATCCACAGACCGTCAGCGGCGATCGTCCGGATCTCCGAAACCTGCAGGAGGGGGGCCACCTGGTCGCCGAGCGCGCGCACGGCCTCGATCGCGGACACCGCGTGCCGGCGGGGCACGTGGTATTCGGACTGGATCTCCTCACCGCTGCTCGGCGTGAAGCCCATGCGAAAGTGCGGCAGGCGCTCGATACCACGGGCCGGCCACGCCCAGCTGCGGGGAGCAGTTCACGGGGTCCAGACCGATTATCGGGTGCCGCTCGACGGTCGCCGGCGCCGCCCCGAAGAGATCGTCGGCCGCGCACTCGGGGCCATCGGCCACGCGCTCCTTGACCCAGACCTGCTCGGCGGAGCGTCCCCAGCGCGTGAAGGTGCTGACGCTGTACCCGCTCGAGGTGATGGCATCGAAGTGCTCGAACAGAGCGTCCCAGCTCAGGGCCTCGAAGACGCGCTGGCGCACCTGGTAGGCCGCCTCGACGTCGAGTGTGATGCGCGTCACCGCACCAAGGGCTCCCAGTCCGACGACGTAGCCCTCGAAGTCCGGGTCGCCCCTGGAGAGCCGCAGCAGCTCGCCGTCCGAGGTGATCAGATCCAGGGCGGCGACAGCGGTGGCGAGATTCCCCACGCCGTCGCCGGATCCATGCGTCGCCGTGCTCACGGCCCCGGCGACGGAGATGTGGGGCAGCGAGGCCAGATTGGCCAGCGCCAGGCGCTCGTCTTCGAGCGCTACGGCCAGGGCGCCATAGCGCGTGGCGGCGCCGAGCGAGACCGTCCCGGCCGCGCGGTCGACGGCTACCTGGGCGCCCAGGCCGTCAAGCGTCATCAGCTCGGCCGAGTCGCCGATCGCTGTGAACGAGTGGCCTGAGCCCAGGACGTGGATGCGCTCTGAGGAGCTGACGATCTCGCGCGCCTCCTCCAGGCTCGTGGGCCGCAGCAGCCGCTGGGCCCGGTAGGTGTAGTTGCCGGACCAGTTGGTGAGCGCCATGCTTCGACCCTACCCGCCGTTTCAGAGCGCGAGTGTCCCGGCCACCACGCTCGCCGCCCCCGTGGCCAGGATCACGGCGTGGAGGATCGGATCGAAGCGAGGCGCGCCGATGCGCGCGAACAGACGGCTGCCCAGCGCGTGCCCGCCGATCACGCAGGCGCAGCCGGCGACGAGCAGCCCCGCGCCGAGATGCGCTCGCCCGAGCACCGGCAGGAGCGCGAAGCCGGCAACCAGCCCAATGGCCAGAAACAGCGCGCTCAGAGCATCGCGCACCTCCCCCGGTGTGAGGCCACGCCCGGACAGCCAGAGCGCCAGGGGCGGGCCGCTGACGCCGGCGGACGTGGTCAGCGCGCCCGTGAGCGCACCGAGCGTCAGGCGCCCGGGCACGCTCCCCGGCCCGGCGTCCGTCCTTCGGGCGCGCACGCGCAACAGCGCAGCGATGATCACCGCTGTCCCGACGACGATCTGGAGCGGTGGTCTAGACAGCGACCTCAGGACCAGCACGCCGCACACGGCCCCCGGTAGCGAGCCGATCAGGATCGGGGCCAGTTCGGGCCAGGAGACGCTCGGGCGGCGGCGCTCCGCGAGCAGGACGAGCAGGTTCAGCTCGAGCCCCAGCGCCGTGACCGTCACCATCGCCCCAGCGGGCGAGAGCAGGGCAAAGAGAACCGGCGCGAGCACGAGCGCAAACCCCAGCCCCGTGCCGGCCTGCACGACGGCCGCCCCCAGGGCGCCCAAACCCACGAGCGCGATCGTCATCGGCCGCCTACCCCCTCACACCTCTCCCGCGAGGAAGGCCAGCAGCCGGCGTCCGTTGCGCCGTCGGCCGAGCCGGTGCACCGTGGATACGATTCCACGCCCGAGCAGCTTGTGTGGCACAGCCACCGTGCGCACGGTCTCGAGGCTCGTCGCGTAGCGCCGTTTGTAGCGCTCGTCACCGCGAAGCAGGCGATATTCGCGCATGCCGTCGCTGAAGGCCTCGTGAATCGTGTGCTCGAGCAGTCCCGCACCGACCGCGTAGCCGTCCCAGGCCGGATCGCGGCCGGATTGATAGAAGCTCTCAACTCCCGCAAACCGGAATCCATACCATGCGGCGACCGGTTGGCCGTGCGACTCCGCCAACCACAATCGCAGCCACCCTTGCTCAAGCGCGACGGTCGCGAAATCACGATGAAAGGCGCCGCGCGCCCCGGCGAACGCGCCTGAGCGGGACCCCCAGCGCGCCGTGTGCAGGGCCAGCATCGTGTCCATGTCGGCCCGCAGCCGAGTCGGATCGTCACATAGCCGGTAGCTGACCTCGAGCGCGCGCGTCAGGCGCCGCGCACGGCGGCGGACCTGCTGACGGAAGTTCGCGCTCCGGGCGCCCAGATAGGCGTTCCATCCGCCTTCGGCCTCGAGCGCGATCACCGGGCTAGGCTCCTGATGGATGGCGGTTCCGCCGAGGCGCCCCCAGTTGAGGTTCCCCGGCAACCGCTCGGCCAGCAGGATGTCCTGGGCGCGGCTCGCCTCGTTCAGGCCCGCCGCCACCTCGAGCGCCCTGGAGGGGTGGCAGACCGGACCGAGTTGATCGGCGACGTCATAGCCGAGAAACCGGGCCACCCTGAGCCCGGGCCGGGGCCTGCTGTGGAGCGGCAGGATGGCCACGCAACGGCCCCGCGCATCCTGGGCGCGGGCCAACGACAGCTCGCGGCCGGAACCGAAGCGCCGCCACCACGTATCGGCCCACTCCCAGGTGGAGAAGATGTTGGCGCTCGCCTGCGCCAGGATGATCCAATCCGACCGGCAGGCCGCAAGGCTCGCCACCGGCTCCACGCGCAACCAACTCGGGGTGAGTGCGTCCCCACCGCGCGCATGGTGCTCCTGAACTCGCTTCATGGGTCGTTGATCCACGCCTTTCACTGCCACCCCAGCCGGGCGGAACCATGATCAAGGTCAAAGAGCCAACGACCCTATCGATGATCACATCGGCGGTCGCACGGATTTCGGTTGATCGGACCACCCGACCGTCCGGGGGCTGACCACGCCGCGCACGGGCCTACCGCAGAACGAGCTTCACGTGCATGCCCCGGCCCAGATGCCCCGGCATCGAGCAGTAGAGCTCATAGTGCCCGGGGGCCAAGCGCCAGCTCGCCGCGCCGATCGATCCCGACTGCGTCGTGGCGAGCGCCTGCGCGTGACCGATCAAGCGGTCGTGGCGGCCGAGACGCCTGATCCGCAGGTTGTGAGCGTCCTGGCCCCGGTTCCAGAGCTGAACGACCACGCGGCCCGCCGGGAGCGACGTCCGCGAAGGCCACAGCGACCATTCCTGGGCGTAGACGAGCATCCGCGCGGGAAGTCGTCGCGCTGGGCGCGGGGATGTCGCCGCGGAAGCGACGGCGCCCACCACCCCGAATGCCGCGAACGTCACCGCGAGCCCGAGTGCAGTGAGCAGCCTACGGGCACTCACCGGATCACCGCGTAGCGCTTGAACCGACCGGCTTCCGGAATGACCGCGCCCGCTTCGTGGTTGAACCACTGCTCGAGCAGCGAGCAGTACAGAGCCCGGAAATCGACGTTCTCGCGCAGATTTCCGTTTTCGTCGAGGCGCGTCAGACCCGGCCACTCGCCGACCATCGTGCCGGTGGCACGGGTTCCGATCAGGAGCGAGGTTCCGGCGGCGCCGTGGTCCGTGCCGGCCGAACCGTTCTCCTCGGCGCGCCGCCCGAACTCCGACCACACGTGGACGAGCACCCGATCGGCGATCCCGCGCGCCTCGAGGTCGGCCTGGAAGGCGGCGATCGAATCGGCGATCAGGGACAGACCCGACGTGAACGTTGCCACCTGCGCCGAATGGGTGTCGAACTGGGAATCGGAGGTTAGCGCGACGCAGCGCAGCGGGAGCCCGGCGGCGATCATGGCTGAGAGACCCGCCAACCGCTCAGGGAGATCGGAGTCGGCGGACTTCGGGTAGCGGACCGGGCTGTGGTAGGCCGGATCGCCGTTGGCGTCGCGGAACGGGGCGAGCGCGCGCCGGACGACGCCGACCTCCGAGGCGGCCTGCGCGACCTGGGCTACGGCATGGTCTGATGAGCGACTCTGAGCCTGCCCGAGCGACGATGCGGAATCGAGCGTCCAGCTGAACACGTCACCCCAGACGCCGTCGAGCCAGAGCGAGAAGTCCTCGGGCCGATCGATCGCGGCCACCGGGTTCTGCGCCGTGGCCAGCGTGGGGTTCATCTGCCCGTCCATCGAAAGGCCCTGCAGCGGGTTGGTCGGGCTCCCGGCCACGTCGAGGTAGCGGCCGAGCCAACCCGTGTTCAGCCCCGTCTCCGTCGCCCCCACCTCCCAGTAGTGGCGTGAGGTGAAGTGGGACATGTCGGGGCTCGTGTAGCCGATCCCCGGGAACACCGTGACCTTGCCGGCGTCGTGGAGCTTGGCGAACCCCGCCGCGGCCGGATGCCAGCGCAGGCGAGGATCCTCCGAGAAGGGGGCACCGGCGCGCGGCGGGACGGCCAGCGTCGGCCGGAGCTTGCGGTAGAGCGGGTCGCCGGCGGGCGCGAGCAGTGACAGCGCGTCGATCCCGCCGGCCAGGAAGATGGACACGAGCACCGGGCTGCTCGGGCTCTGGACGCCGGCCGCCTGGGCGATCCCCTCGCCGAGCGCGCGACCGCCCAACCCGATCCGCTGCGCGCCGTACACCGAGAGCAGGCCGCCGGCCGCGCCGAGCAGGAAGCGACGCCGGTCGATGCCTGTGCCGGCGGGGATCGGCATCCGGGCGTCCCATTCGCGCGCCGACGCCGGCCGGCCCGCGGCCAGCGAACGATGCATCGCCTCGGAGCGGGTGAATCCCTCGCAGCAGGCTCGCGTCGGGCGCTCCATCAGCAGGTCTGCCATTCGGGGGTCGTCGGGATCAGCGCTCGGAGCGCGTTCTGGCGCAGTACGCGGTAGGTGACCCTCTCCCAGTCAGCCGTGATGCCGCGCTGGCTGCGGCGGCTGAACGCCAGCAGGTTGGCCCGCGTCCCTGAGGACAGCGGCGGGTCGCCCCAGTAGCGCAAGGCAGCGCCGACGGCCTGCGAGGCGCTCTCCCGGGAGGAGTACGAGTGACTGTCGGGATTCAGCACCCGGCCGCGCATGGCATACGTCACGGCGGTGAAGCGGCCCGACCAGCGCGAGGTGTCGAGCCAATGCGCGTAGTCCCAGCCCGCCACGTTGGGCGGCTGGAAGAGTCGCTGCCCGGCCTGCTCGCAGATCCAGGACCACGAGTCGGTCTCGATCGTGCGGCCCAGCGCCCGCAGCAACCCGGCGCAGTAGACGGCGGGCGGGATGACCATGCGCGGCCCCTCGTGGAAGAGGGGATGGCGGAGGATGGCCTCGATGATCGGGCGTACCTCGTAGCCGCCGGCGGCGTAGGTCCGCGCGAGCGCCCGAGTGACGCCGGCGGGCGCCGGCACACCTACGAAGTAGCCCCATAACTTCTGTACGAAGAACGACGGGTGCAGGGGGTGCTGGACGCACAGCCGGCACGTATCCAGGTAATTGAAGCGGCCGCGATGGCCGAAGATCGTCTTGATCCCGCCGTCGTGCAGCGAGCGATCGAAGCGGAAGTTCGTCGGCCCGGAGTCGCGCCAGTCGTTGGCGAACCCGGTCAGCGCGCGGGCCTGCTCACGGACGTCGCGTTGTGAGTAGGCGCCGCGGTCGGCCCCGAGCGTGAACAGCTCCATCACCTCTCGGGCGTAGTTCTCGTTTGGGCTGTACTTCGTGTTCGAGGTCCCCGAGAGCCACAGCAGCATCGCCGGATCGCGGGTCACCGCCACCAGCAGGTCGTGGAAGCTCCCGAGCGCATGGGCTCGCATCATGCGGTTCTGGCCGAGCATCAGCTGCGCGCTGGAGGACTCGATCGAGGTGGCGAACCAGCTGTGCCAGACGAGCGTCATGCGCTCCGACCAGCTGCTGGTCGGAGCGCACCATGCGGTCGAGCCACCAGCAGTGGTCGTGACCCCAGACATTGATCGGGTCGAGCGGCTGGCCGTGATCATCGCGGGGCGGCGGACCCGACAGCTTGGCCGGTCCCGGAGGCCGGGTCAGCGACCGCACCGCGCCGTCGAGGCCGAGCGCCGCCATCCGCTGCGCCTGGCCGGGTCTGGGTCCGAACCCCGCCCGCCACAGCAGCCGCGCCGCGTGGCGCGGCGTGAAGCGACCTCGGTACTCGGCGATCGGAGAGCGGGAAAGAGCGGCCATGGTCGGCAGACGAGCGCGCGCACGCCGCAGGCCACACGCCCTCGATCAATCACCTATCGGCCACCGAGTCTCCGGACATGAGCCCTTCGGCTGGGCACCCGACACAGATCGGGACGGGCTGCCGACCGCACGACGAGCGCAGGCGATCGGTTTTGGTGGTAGAAGGTCGCCTGGCAAGCGACGGGCGCCATCGCCCCAAGGAGCTGACATGCCCAGCCTCACCCGTACCTCGGCAATCGACCTGGCCGCCGCCCTTCGCCGTCGCGAGCTCTCGGCGCGAGAGCTGCTCGACGCGTGCCTGGCCGAGGTCGACCGGCGCGACGACGAGCTCGGCGCGATCGTGTGGCGCGACGACGAGGCCGCGCGCGCAGCCGCGGCCGAGGCCGACCGGAGGCTCGACGCCGGCGAGGACGCCGCGCCCTTCCTGGGGGTGCCGATTCCGATCAAGGATCTGACCGAGGTCCACGGCTGGCCGCTCGGATACGGGTCACGCGGACGTTCCGGGCAGCCCTGGGAGGGCCCCACCGAACTGTGCGTCGACGCGTTTATGCGGGCCGGTTTCGTGCTCGCCTGCCGCACCAAC
The DNA here is from genome assembly GCA_963725515.1 of uncultured Solirubrobacteraceae bacterium. Lineage (GTDB taxonomy): Bacteria > Actinomycetota > Thermoleophilia > Solirubrobacterales > Solirubrobacteraceae > Palsa-465. Next base: position 197,093 of record CAVRZB010000003.1, read on the forward strand.
ACGCCCGAGTTCGGACACATCACCGTGACCGAGAACCTGCGCTTCGGCCCGACGCGCAATCCCTGGGATCCGCGGTATACCCCGGGCGGCTCGAGCGGCGGTGCGGCCGCGGCCACCGCGGCCGGAATGTTCCCGCTGGCCCACGCCAACGACGGCGGCGGCTCGATCCGGATCCCGGCCTCGTGCTGCGGCCTGGTCGGCCTGAAGCCGAGCCGCGGACGCGTGCCACGCCTCTCGCAGAGCTGGCTGGGCGCGGTCGTCGAGGGCGCGGTGACCCGAACCGTCGCGGATGCCGGGGCCGTCCTCGACGTCCTCTCCGGGCCAGATCCTCGCTCCTGGTACAACGCTCCGGCGCCGGCACGGCCGTTCCTGGAGGAGGCCCGCACCGACGCCGGCCGGCTGCGGATCGGCCTCATGGACCGCGGACCCTGGGGCATGCCCACCGATCCGGACTGCACCGCTGCGGCGCAGCGCACCGCAAGGGTGCTCGATGATCTCGGACACGAGATCGAGCCAGTCGAGGTGCCGACGATCTCAGAGGAACTGATCGCGCCCTTCAACGCCATGGTCGCGGCCTCGCTCGGTGAGCACCTCGAAGAGATCGACTGGGACCGGGTCGAGCCTCACATCGGCTTCCAGCACCGCGCAGCGAGCGAGCTCACGAGCCTGCAGTACGTCTTTGCCATGAAGCAGCTCGAGCGGATGAGCCGGGCGCTTGTCGACCCCTGGATCAACGAGTTCGACGTGCTCATCACCCCCACGATGGCGATCAAGCCGCCCCCGGTCGGAGCCGTTCTGCAGGCCTCGCACGCCGCGCCCGAGGCCCCCGCCGAGGCGGTCATCGGCATGGTCGCGTTCGCGGCCTTCGCCAACGTAACCGGGCTGCCGGCGATCTCACTGCCCGTGCACTGGGCGGCGGACGGCCTGCCCGTCGGCGTTCAGATCGTCGGCGGCCCGTGGGACGAGGCCACGATCCTCAGGCTCGCCGGCGCGGTCGAAGCGGCCCTGCCGTGGACCGAGCGAGAGCCGGCGGGCGTAGTGTGAGCCAGACCGGCCCGCGTCCAGCCTGCCAGGATTGGTAGCCCCGAGCGCCGAGCGGGTAGGCCAGAGTCATGAGCCAAGAACTGAACGTCCAAGATCTCAAGGTCACCTCGCCTGCGTTCGATGCCCACGCACGCATCCCGGACAGGCACGCGAGCACCGGCGAGGATGTCGCGCCGGCGCTCGGCTGGAGCGGTGTGCCCTCCGGGACGAGGGCGTTCGCCGTCGTCGTCCACGATCCGGACGCGCCGCTGGTCGACGGGTTCACCCACTGGGTGGCCTACGGCATCGCAGGCGATGCCGGGGGACTTCCCGAGGGCGGGGGCGACGCGCGCAACGGGACCAACTCGATGGGCGAGCAGCGCTACAACGGGCCGGCGCCGCCACCTGGACACGGAACCCATCACTACTACTTCTGGGTCTACGCGCTCGATGAGGATCTCGACCTCGAGCCGGGTCTCGAGCGTCGCGCGCTGCTCGAGCAGATCGAGGACCACGTGATCGAGCAGGCCCGCCTCATCGGGACGTTCGAGAACTGAGCCTGGGTGCGACGCTACGCTCGTCGCTTTGCAGCTCGAGATAACGCATTACACCGATCCCGTATGCCCATTCGCGTTCTCGGCCGAGCCGGTTCGGCTGCGGCTGCGCTGGCACTTCGGCGAGCAGTTGCACTGGCGCAACACCATGATCGTGCTCACGCTCGAGCCCGGCGAGGCCGAGCGGCTGGCCGAGGGTGCGCCGGGGCTGCAGGGCGCGTACGGCATGCCGATCCGGCCGTCGCCCTATCCCCGCTCGTTCTCATCTGACGCCGCCTGCCGCGCCGTCGTCGCCGCCCGGCTGCGGGCACCGGCCGCCGAGGAGCCGTTGCTGCGCGGCCTCCGTGCCCTGATCATGGCCGGTGGCCTGGCCGACGAACCCCGCTTGATCGCCGAGGCGGCGCGCACGGCGGGGCTTTCGCCGGACACACTCGAGGCCTGGTGCGCCACCGCCGAGGTCGAGCGGGCACTGGAGGACGACGTGGAGGCCTCGCGCCGGCCGTCCCGGGCGGCCCGGGCGCTCGATGACAAGCTCGGCGGGCCCCGGGCGCTACGGCGCTACACGGCCCCCAGCTACGAGATCGCCCGCAGCGACGGCGGCGCGGCGTTCGCCGTGCCCGGCTTCAACCCCTATGAGGCCTATGAGGCGGCGATCGTCAACCTCGCACCCGAGCTCGAACGGCGCCCCAAGCCGCAGTCGGTCGAGGAGCTGATGGCCTGGGCCGACGCACCGCTGGCCAGCGCGGAGGTGGCGGCCATAACCGGGCTGAACCTCGCCCAGGCGCGCGCGGAGTGCAGTCGGGTGGCCCGCCCGATCGCCGCCGGCGCCGAGTTCTACTGGACGCTGCGCCGGGACTGATCAGGGCCGGCCGGCCGCGAGACGCCGGGGCCAGCTTTGGCCTCACCACCATTTCTGCTCGCGCGCCGCGTCGGTCCCGCCCGTCCCGTCGAGGCCATCGAGCGTGGCCAGATCCTCGGCGGAGAGCACGAAGTCGAAGATCTGCGCGTTCTCCTCGATTCGCTCCCGGTGCGTCGACTTGGGGATCACCACCGTTCCGCGCTGAAGGCACCAGCGGAGCAGCACCTGGGCCGGCGTTCGGCCGACCCGCTCGGCCACGCGCGCCACGACTGGATTCTGCAGGTGGCGCCCGGTCCCGAGCGGGCTGTATGCCTCGACCGTGATCTCCCGCTCCTCGCACGCCGCGAGCAGTCGGCGCCGATACTCGAAGGGGCTGAACTGGACCTGGTCGACCATGGGCGGGCTCGAGGCGATCGCCTCGACCGCCTCGAGCTCCCCGACGCTGAAGTTGGAGACCCCGATCGAGCGCGCGTAGCCCTTCTCGCGCGCGCGCTCCATGCCCGACCAGGCCCAGGTCGGGCCGTTCTGGGGCCAGTGGATGATGTAGAGGTCGACCTGATCGACGCCGAGCCGGCGCAGGCTCTGTTCAGCCTCAGCCACCGGGTCCGAGTGCGCCGGGTAGAACTTGGTCGTCAGGAAGACGTCCTCCCTGGGCACGCCGCTTTCGCGCAGTGCCCGACCGACGCTCGCCTCGTTGCCGTAGGCCTGGGCCGTGTCTATATGCCGGTAACCGACCTCCAGAGCCCAGCGGACCGCCTGCTCACATACCGGCCCGTCGGGCACCTGCCAGACGCCCAGGCCCAGGAGCGGGATCCGCGCTCCATCGGCCAGCACCCGGGTGCGCTCCTCTGCCGTGAGTCGTTCGTTGGCCACAGCTTCCTCCATAGGTCGGATCAGGCGATGATCTGTTCGACCTTACTCAGGTCGGTGGCGACTGCACGCATACCGCCAGGGGTAGGTCACAACAATCGCGGTTCAATCACGACAGGACAACGCCAGAGCAAGGAGATTCGATGGGCTTCGACCAATACCACGAGCCGCCCGACGAGCTGCCGGCGGCAACACGCACCTTTGCGCGTCTTTGCGCCTCGCTCACCGAGGAGGCCGAAGCGATCGGCTGGTATGAGCAACGCCTGGCCGTCGAGACCGATCCCCAGGCGCTCGCCATCATGCGCGACGCCCAGGGAGAGGAGTTCAAGCACTTCAGCATGGACCTCGAGTTCCTGCTGCGGCGTACGCCGGTCTGGCGGAGCATCGCCGAGGGCGTGCTCTTCCGCCCCGGCGATATCGTCGAGCACGGCGAGGACGCCGAGGCTCGGGCCACCGAGGGCGGCGACGACGACACCGAAGACGGCTCCGAGTCGCTGGGCATCGGCAGCCTGAGGGGAGCGGAACGATGAACCATCTCCTGCGCTCGCTGGCACCGATCAGCGATTCCGGCTGGAAACTGCTTGACGAGGAGGCGCGCGAGCGGCTCACCGTCGCCGTCGCCGCCCGCAAGCTCGTTGACTTCGCGGGACCGCACGGCTGGGATCACGCGGCCACCACGCTCGGCCGCACGAGCCCCGTGACGTCCGTGCCCTGCGGCGGCGTGACCGCGCTGCAGCGTCGCGTGCTTCCGCTCGTCGAGCTGCGGGCGGACTTCGAGGTGCCGCTCGTCGAGCTGCGCGACCACGACCGTGGTGCGGTGGACGCCGATCTCGGCGCGCTCGACAAGGCGGCCCATCAGGTGGCCGTGGCCGAGAACGTGGCCGTGTTCCACGGCTGGGCCGACGCGTCGATCACCGGGATCGCCGAGGCCTCACCCCACGAGGCCGGACAGCTCGGCGACCTCGCCGACGGCTATCCCCGGCCCGTGGCCGGCGCCGTCGAACGCCTGCTCCACAACGGCATCAGCGGCCCGTACGCGCTCGCCCTAGGGGGCGAGCAGTACCAGCGCGTTGTCGAGACCGCCGAACACGGTGGATATCCCCTGCTCGAGCATCTGCGCAAGATCCTCGAAGGTCCGATCGTCTGGGCCCCGGGCGTCAAGGGTGCGGTCGTGGTGAGCCTGCGCGGCGGTGACTTCCTGTTCGAGTCCGGCCAGGACCTCTCGATCGGCTACGCGGGCCACGACGTCGATGTGGTGCGGCTCTATCTGGAGGAGAGCTTCAGCTTCCGTGTCGCCACGCCGGAGGCCGCGGTCGCGCTCAGCCCGTGATCAGACGCGCAGCTCGCCCAGCGCGGCCGCGCCGAGCAGCTGATCGATCGCCGCCGGGTCGGCCGGCCGGGCGAAGTAGAACCCCTGTCCCCGCTGGCAACCGAGCTCGCTCAGCGCACGCGCCTGCTGCTCATCCTCGATCCCTTCGGCGATCACGCTGAGATCGAGTGCGCGCGCCATCCCGATGACCGCGGCCACGATGGCCACATCGGCGGGGGCGCGGCCCAGGTCCTCGACGAACGAGCGATCGATCTTGAGCGTGTCGACCGGGGGCAACCGTCGAATCTGGTTGAGTGAGGAGAAGCCGGTCCCGAAGTCATCGAGCGCCAGGCTCACGCCCAGAGTCTTGAGCTCAACCAGCGGGGCGGTTCCGCTATCCACAGTGGCGCTCTCGGTGATCTCGAGGCAAACCTGCTCCGGCCGAACGCCGGTCGAGCTGAGAATGTGCGAGACGACCATGGGGAGCTGTGGGTCCGCGAGCTGCCGCGGCGATAGGTTGACCGACATGATGAGGTCGTGACCGGCGTCGTTCCAGCGGCGCGCCTGCTCGCAGGCCTCGTGCATCACCCATTGGCCCAGCGGCACGATCAGCCCGCTCTCCTCGGCCAGCGCGATGAACTGTCCAGGCGAGAGCAGCCCGCGGTGCGGATGCTGCCAGCGCACGAGCGCCTCCACTCCGAATATCCGACCCGAGTCGAGCTCCACGAGCGGCTGGTAGAAAACCCGCAGCTCGTCGCGGCCGAGCGCCCGGCGAAGGTCGTTCTCGAGGTCGAGCCGCTCCGTGGCCCGTGAGCGCATGCCGCCGTCGAAGATCACGAAATGCGAGCGCCCTTGCTCCTTGGCGCGGTACATGGCGACGTCGGCATCGCGCAGCATGGCCTCGGCCTCGACGTGGTGGTCCCGGCAGATGCTCGCCCCGATCGAGGCGGTCGCGAACAGCTCTCGGCCGTCGATCACGAACGGCTCCATGAGGCTCCGGGCGATGCGCTCGGCGACGCTGTTGGCCGCCCGCTCATCGATGTTCTCGCACAGCAGCGTGAACTCGTCGCCACCGAACCGCGAGACGGTGTCATTCGGCCGCAGCGCCCGCTGCAGACGCCAGGCGACCTCGACGAGCATGCGGTCGCCGATCGAGTGACCGAGGCTGTCGTTCACGAGCTTGAAGCGATCGAGATCGATGAAGAACACCGCAAGGGGCAGGCCCGTGCGCTCGATCCGGCTGAGGGCGACCTGGACACGGTCGAGGAAGAGCAGCCGGTTGGGGAGCCCGGTGAGGGGGTCGTGCAGGGCGCGGTCCGCTAGCTCGCGCTCGGCCGCCTTGCGGTCCGTGATGTCCTGCATCTGCGAGATGAGGTGCAGCGGGTTGCCCTCGGGGTCCCGCACCAGCGAGACGCTCAGGGAGATCCATACGACGCCACCGTCGGCCCGGCGATAGCGCTTCTCCGTCACGTACACGTTTCGGCGCCCGGTGACCAGCTCTCCGAGGGCCTGCTCGTCGTTGCGCACCTCGTCGTCGGGCGTGAGCTCGCGGAAGCTCATACCGACCAGCTGATCGACGGGATAGCCGGTCAGCCGGGCGAGCGCGTCGTTGACCTGGAGCCATCGCCCCTGCAGATCGACGAGCGCCATGCCGATCGCGGCGTCGTCGAAGGCCGAGCGGAAGCGGGCCTCGGCCCGGCTGAGTGCCTCCTCGCGCTGTCGAGAGCGCTCAACCCAGCGCTCGATCTGGCCGACGAGCCGCGCGGTGAGCGTGCCCGCCATGCCCAGCGTGCCCATCGTGATGATCCAGCGGGTGGACCCATCCGGCTCGTGGCGGAGGATCAGGGCGATCGCGTAACACGCCCCGAGCAGGATGAGCTCGGCGGTGGCCACCCGCTTGGGCAGGAAGTAGAAGCCGTAGAAGGCCACCCAGAGATAGAACATCTCGTCGTTGGTGCGGATCTCGCCGGCGAAGTAGATGTCGAGGCTTATCACGACGGTGCCGACGGCCAGGGCGACGGGGATCGACCACGCCGGCAGCGCCCTCGCGCCCAGGAACAGGATCACGCCGACCGCGAAGGTGACGCCGATCGTCACGAGCGTCCCCGTGATGTCGGTTCCAGCCGGGAGGGGGAAGAACGCGACCGCGACCAGCCCGAGGATGGCGCCGCACAGGAAGAGGTAGGCGAGCGTCCGCGCGCGGTCGCGCCGCCGGGGTCTAGCCGACGAGTGTCTCGCCGTCTGCATTCGGTTCTTATCGGCAGGAATACATCGGTCCCGTATCCCCATCGGCCTCTGACCGCGGTGCGATACCCGCGCCGTGATTGGATACGCGCCGACCAGGGCCACGTGATCACGGAATCGAGGAAGACTCATGGCACAGCGCGCAGCGATCATCACGGGTGGATCGAGCGGGATCGGGCTCGCGATCGCCCGCATGCTGGGCGACGAGGGTTACGGCGTGACGCTCGCGGCCAGACGCGCCGAGAAGCTCGGGGCCGCCGCCGAGGCCCTGGCCGCTGCCGGCCTGGAGATCCAGCACGTGGCCGGGAACATGGGGTCCGAGGAGACCGTGCGCGAGGTCGTCGAGCGCCATCGTGAGCGCTTCGGGCGTCTTGATGTTCTCGTCAACAACGCCGGTGTCGGGATCGGGTCGCCCGTGGCGGACATCCAGACCAAGCATCTGGACCTCCAGCTCGCCGTCAACCTCCGTTCGATCGTGCTGTTCTACCGCGAGTGCAACGACCTGCTGCGCTCAGCCGGCGCCGAGCACCGCAACGCGCTGGTCGTCAACACGGCCTCGATCGCCGGCAAGTCCGGCCAGGCCTGGTTGTCCGTCTACTCGGCGACCAAGCACGGGGTCGTCGGTTTCACGCAGGCCATGAACCGCGAGCTGGGGGGCGAGGGGATCAAGTCGTGCGCCCTCTGCCCGGGCTTCGTCGACACGGCAATGACCGAGTTCGTCAAGGGCAGCGTCCCGGCCGAGGACATGATCCAGCCCGACGATGTGGCCGAGGCCGTGCGGATGTTGTTGCGGCTCTCGCCGGCCTGCGTGGTGCCGGAGATCATCTTCCAGCGGCCCGACGAGGTCCTCTAGCTCGGGCCGACGAGCTCGCCCTCGCGGTCGGTGACGGCCGCGTGCGCCGGCGCGGCGCGGCGCCGGAAGATGCGGATCGGAGCCCAGGTCCGCGCGGCGCGGGGTGTGCGCTCAGGACGACGCCCGAGCTGCGGCTCTGGCTCGGCTCGGCGTCCGAGCAGCTCACGGTGCTCGGCGATCGCCTGCGCGAGCTCCGGTCCCGGCCCGGCCTCGTCGAGCAGGCTCGCCTCGAGGTGCGTGGTGAGGATCAGCAGTTCGCGCTCGGTGGCCCGCCGCGCGCGCTTTTCGGCGTTGGCAAAGCGATCCCACGCCTTGGCGAAGTAGATGAAGTTCGTGCGGCCGCCCGCGCGATGGGCGGCGAGCATCGGGCACACGCCACCCCGCCCGTCGGTGTAGCCGCCGACGATGATCGCGTTGCTCCGGATCCCCTCGAGCATGGCCTTCCGGGTCCTGGTGGGCAGGCAGTCGATGGCCACGCGCAGGTCCTCGATGTTCGCTCGACGCCGTCTTCGCATAGGGTTCCACGCCTCTCTGGAGACGGGCTTGACTCTAGGTGCGGTCGTCAGAGCTCACAAGCGATCTCCTTGACGTGAAAGGAACCTTGCAGATGAAGCTTGGCGTACATGTCGGCTATTGGGGACTGGGCATGGGCCCCGAGGATCAGTTGCAGGTCGTGCAGGAGGCCGAAAGCCTCGGCTACGACTCCGTGTGGGCCGCCGAGGCCTACGGATCGGACGCGGCCACGGTGCTGGCCTGGCTGGCCGCGCGCACGAGCCGGATCAAGCTCGGGTCGGCGATCTTCCAGATGCCCGCCCGCAGTGCCGCGATGACCGCGATGACGGCGGCCACGATCGACGAGCTCTCTGAGGGCCGGATGGTGCTGGGGATCGGGTCCTCCGGCCCGCAGGTCGCCGAGGGCTGGCACGGCCAGCGTTTCGCCCGCCAGCTTCAGCGCACCCGCGAGTACGTCGAGGTCGTGCGCAAGGCACTGGCCCGAGAGCGGCTCGAGTATCACGGCGAGACGATCGAGCTGCCCCTGCCCGACGGCCCGGGCAAGGCGCTGAAGCTGATGATCGCCCCCCAGCAGGAGCGCATCCCGATCTATCTGGCGGCCATCGGCCCCAAGAACACCGCGCTCGCTGGTGAGATCGCCGACGGCTGGATCCCCACCTTCTTCTCTCCCGAGCACGTCGCTGACCTGCGCGCGCTGCTCGAGGAGGGCGCGGCGCGTGCAGGCCGCTCACTCGGGGGTTTCGACATGGCGCCTACCGTCAACGCCTACGTCTCCGAGGACCGCGAGCTGGCGCGCCACCTCATGCGCCCCATCCTCGCCCTCTACATCGGCGGCATGGGTTCGCGCAAGCAGAACTTCTACAACCAGCTCGTGCAGCGCTACGGCTTCGCTGACGCCGCCCGAGAGGTCCAGGACCTCTACCTGGAGGGCAAGAAGGATGAGGCCGGCGCCGCGCTCCCCGATGACCTGATCGATCTGGTCTCGCTCGTCGGGCCTCGGGACGTGGTGCGCGATCGCCTGGCCGCGTTCCGTGATGCCGGCGTCGGTACGCTGATGGTGACGCCGATGGCGTTCACCGTGGAGGAGCGGATCGCGCAGTTGCGGGCGATCGCCGAGCTCGCGGCTTGAACGGCGGACTGCCGAGCCGGGCCGCCTCGTCCGCCTCGTCCGCCTCGTCCGCCTCGTCCGCCTCGTCCGCCTCGTCCGCCTCGTCCGCCTCGCGGAGGTTCTTCCTCGGGGCGTTCGGCGAGCCCGGCCATGCCTTCCCGATGCTCGCCCTGGGCGAGCGTCTGGTCGCCCGTGGGCACGAGGTCACCTTCGAGACCTGGTCCCGCTGGCGGAGCCACGTTGAGGCGGCCGGGATGCGCTTCGTCGCCGCCCCCGAGTACCCCGTGTTCCCCACCCGCGAGCGTCCGCTGAAGCCCTACGAGGCCGTCGTGCTGGCGACCGCGGAGACGCGACCCGCCGTGGTGCAGGCGGAGCCCGACGTCGTCGTGCACGACATCCTGACGCTGGCCCCTGCCCTCGCGGGCGAACTCGAGGGCGTTCCGGTGGCCACGCTCATTCCCCACCTCCACCCCGCGCCGGCCGCGGGGTTCCCGCCCTACGCGTTCGGGGCCCGCATCCCCCGCACAGCGGCCGGGCGAGCCGTGTGGCGAGCCATGGAGCGCCCGGTGGAGGCGGGCCTGGGCCGCGGGCGCGCCGACCTCAACGAAACCCGGGTGCGCCTCGGGCTGCCGCCCGTCGAGCGCCTCTACGGGGGCATCAGCGAGCGGCTCTGCCTGGTCGGGACCTTTCCCCAACTCGAGTATCCGCGGCCCTGGGGTGCGGGAGTCCATGTCGTGGGCCCCTTGATGTGGGAGCCACCGTTTCACGACGTCGCGCCCCCGCCGGGCACAGAGCCGCTCGTCCTGGTCGCCCCGTCCACGGCCCAGGACCCCCGTCACCGCCTGCTGCGGGCCGCACTGGCCGGCCTGGGCGAGGAGCCCGTGCGCGTGCTCGCCACCTGGAACCGCCGGCCGCTGCCCGGGCCGGTCCGCGTGCCCGCCAACGCGCGACTCGTGGAATGGCTCTCCTATGCGCGCACGATCCCGCGTTCTGCGCTCGTGATCTGCCACGCCGGGCACGGCACGCTGGCCCGGGCGCTCGCCTGCGGCGCGCCCGTCCTGGCCGTCCCGCACGCGGGGGACATGAACGAGAACGCCGCCCGCCTCGACTGGGCGGGCGCCGGGATCCGCCTGCCCTGGCGGCTGCTCAGCCCGACGACGCTGCGCCTGGCGCTACGTCGCGCGCTCGGCGATCCCTCGCTGCGAGCACGCGCCCAGGAGATCGCGGTCTGGGCGGCCACGCACGACGGCACCGAGCGCGCGGCCGAGCTGGTCGAGAAGCTGGCGGGTCAGTCGCCGGGCGCCTGAGCGCGCACGAAGGCGATCACCCCGGGGTCGCGGCTCTCGAGCCGGTCGACCGCCTCGCCGTGGCATGAGCAGAGCTCGACGATCGCGTGATCGTCGGTCACCTCGACGGCGCGCCAGCTCGCGCCATGGGCTACCCAGCGCTCGAGCTCGGCGATCCCGAGCCGCGGTCTCACTGCGCGCCCGCCACGGCCGGGTTCGCCTTGGCCCAGGCCGCGATCTCGTGCGAGCCCTGCACGACCGTACCGTCGTCGGTGACCAGGGCCGGAACCCAGTAGTTGCCGGTCAGCCGCTTGACCTCCTGGCGGCCGCTGGTGCGGTTGAAGATCGAGGGCAGTATCCCCAGCCCGTAGGACCGGATGAGCTCCGGGGCGTAGCCCGCCTCGACCAGCGCCTCATGGGCGTTGGCGCACGGATGTCCCCCGGGCCGGGGGGTCTTGAACACGCCGTAACAGATGTAGAGCTTCATCTTCGGGGGGCGCCTGGCGGGCCCAGGACCTGCCCAGCTCCGGGGGTGGGACTCGAACCCACAACACCTCGGTTAACAGCCGAGTACTCTGCCAATTGAGTTACCCCGGATCGTGGTGTATCGCCGGATCCGGACGACGACGCCTACTCTATCGGGAGGGCGCCGTGGCGGTGGGGCCGCTGCCCGGTGTCGGTCGGGCCATTGCCGACGCATGATGTCAGGCGCGGGGGAGCGCGTGACCGGCCGCGCGCGTGACCCACGACCGACCGAGGGCGTGATCGATTTTCATGGCCAGGTGGGAAAAATCGAGCACCGGGTACGCCACGGCCGCGCCGCGCCGCGCCGCGCCGCGCCGCGCCACGCCACGGCCGCGCCACGGCCGCGCCGGCGCCACGGCCGCGCCACGGCCGCGCCGGCGCCACGCTGCCGGCGCCACGCCGCGCCCCGCGTCTACCCCGCGCGCTCGATCCGACCGCTCAGGTCGCGGATCGCGGCCAGCACCTCTTCGCGCTCGCGGGCCAGTGGCCCGAACTCGGTCCCGCGGTCGGCGCGGGCACGGCGGATCGAGCGGTCGATCCGCCCCAACTCGAGCACCAGCTTCGCGTGCGTCAGGCGCTCGAGACTCGGGTCGGGCGTGCGGCCGGCCAGATCGACCAGGTCGGCGATCGTGAGCGCCAGCGCCTCGTCGTCCGGCGGCAGATTGGCCAACGGGGCCTCGGTGCGCCCGGTGAGATGGCGTGCGGCGCGCCGCATCGATTCGCTGGTGAAGAGCGCGTCGGGGTCGATCGAGGCCAGCGCCTCGGCGCCGGCGTGCGGGACGGCGATGCACAGCATCAGGAACATCCGTTCGCCGCGGGCGGTGTGGTCGAGCGGCACGGGGACGCCGGGGCCGCCCATGGACTCCCCGATCGCGCCGGCGGGCGGGCGGGTGCTGCCGTTCACCATCAGGGCGGCCAGGCGGCCCTCGGAGAGCTCGAGCCGTCCCGCGATCTTGCGCACGAGCTCGTCGCGCAGGACGCTTGCCGGCACCTCGGTCAGCACCGGCGTGAGCTCGCTGAGCGCCCGGTCCTTGCCCTCGGCACTGCGGGTGTCGGAGCGCTCGAGGATGCGCTCGACATGGAAGACGACGAACGGCACGGAACCCTCGACCCGTACCCGGAGCGCGTCGGCGCCCTCGCTCAGGACGAGGTCGGCCGGATCTGCGCCCTCGGGCATCGGCACCACGCGGAGCTCGAGCTTGCGCCCGGCTACGATCCTCGCGGCGCGCAGCATCGCATCCTGGCCGGCCCGGTCGGCATCGAGGCACAGCTCGAGCACGCGGACGTTGCGCTCGAGCTCCCGCACCTGTTCCTCGGTCAGGGCGGTGCCCATGATCCCGACCGCGTTGCGCAGCCCGGCCTGGTGGAGCGCGAGCACGTCGGTGTAGCCCTCGACCAGGATCGCGCGACCCGAGCGCGCCGCGGCTGAGCGCGCAAGATCGAGGCCGAAGAGCTGACGGCCCTTGTGATAGATCTCCCCGTCGGAGGTGTTGAGGTACTTCGGCTGCTGGTTGTCGCGCATCGCCCGCGCGCCGAAGCCGAGTACGCGACCGCGGGCGTCGGCGAGCGGGAACATGATCCGCTCGCGGAAGCGGTCGTACACCGACCCTGGCCGCGTCTTCGAGCGCTGCACGAGACCGACCGCGAGCAGATCCTCATCGCTGAATCCGGCGCTCCGAGAGGCCATGAGCATCCGGTCCCAGGCGCTCGGTGCGTACCCGACGCGGAACTCGCTCAGGGTCTTCTCCTCGAGCCCGCGCCCGTGCAGGTATTGGCGGGCGTCCTGCGCCTCGCGCGCCTCCCACAGATAGCGCGAGTAGTAGGTCGCGGCCCGCCCGAGCAGTGTGAGCAGCCGCTCACGCCGCTGGCGTCGCGAGGCGGCCTCGGGGTCCTCGTCCTCGGTCTCCAGCCGCACCCCGAAGCGGTCGGCCAGCGCTTCGAGCGCCCCCTTGAAGTCCAGACCTTCGGTCTGCATGACGAAATCGAACGGATCGCCCGACTCCTGACAGCCGAAGCAGTGGTAGTGCTTCTCGTCCGGGCGCACGTGAAACGAGCCACTGCGCTCGTCGTGGAACGGGCAGAGCCCGAAGTAGCTGTTCACCCCCGCCCGTCTGAGGTCCGTGCGCGACGAGACCAGGGCGATCATGTCGACGGCGTCGCGGACGCGGTCGCGAGAGTCGGCCGTATAGCGCGTCACGGGGCGAAGGCGACCGGCACGCTCAGCTCCTCGAACGTGCGAATGCAGAAACGGTCGGTCATGCCGGCGATGTGATCGGTGACCCGCCGCGAGAGCTCGCCGTCGGGGATCGACGCCGGGATCTGCTCGGGATGAGCGCAGTAGTGATCGAACAGCGAGCGCACGACCAGCTCGATCTTGGCGTGCTCGCGCCGGGCCTCGGGCCCGAGGTACACGCGGTCGAACATGAACGAGCGCAGCTCATCCATGGCCGCGCCGGCGCGAAGGCCCTGCACGATCTCGCCGGCGGCCTCGGAATGCTCGACCAGGTCGTGGACGAGCGCGTCGATGCGGCTCGAGCCGGTCCGCCCCAGCACGGCGATCGGCTCGCTCGGCAGGTCCTGCGGTTCGATCACGCCGGCACGCAGCGCGTCGTCGATGTCGTGGTTGATGTAGGCGACGCGATCGACGAGCCGCACGATCCGGCCCTCGAGCGTGGCCGGCGGATCGGCGCGCCCGGAATGCCTGGCGATCCCGTCGCGCACCGCCTCGGTGAGGTTCAGACCGACGCCGTCGCGCTCGAGTGTGTCCACGACCCGGAGCGAGTGCTCGAAGTGCAGGAACCCCAGCCCGAAGCGCTCGGCCAGACAGCGATGCAGTGCGTCCTCGCCGATATGCCCGAAGGGTGGATGACCGAGGTCGTGGCCCAGGCCGATTGCCTCGACGAGGTCCTCGTTGAGGCGCAGGGCCCGCGCCACCGTGCGCGAGACCTGCGTGACCTCCAGCGTGTGCGTCAGCCGGGTGCGGTAGTGGTCGCCCTCGGGAGCCACGAAGACCTGGGTCTTGTACTTCAGGCGCCTGAAGGACTTGGAGTGCACGATCCGGTCCCGGTCACGCTGAAATGGGGTTCTCAGGCCGCAGCCGGGCTCGGGGTGCAGACGCTGAGCCGGATACGAGCGCATGGCGAGCGGCGAGAGCTCACGATCCTCGATCTCGGCAATACGAGCTGCGAAGGCGGCGGCCACCGGCCCCGTGGGATGCCCGTCGGACGCCGCGGAGGAATTGGCCATGATCGGATCGCTCACCCGAGCGATTCTGCCAGTGCGCTGACGTGTCCGTCGGTGGTGTTGCAAAGTTGTCGTTATCGTCGCCGCGATCGCCTCCCCGACGTCGCTCTCCGCCGCCTGCTTAGGGGCTCGGTTAGCTGCCGTACGCTCCGGATCCTCGACCGGGTGGGCGCCGCGGCGACGAGCGCCGGCTCAGTGGCGCAGCGCCCACGCCTCCTGAGCTCTTACGCGGCGTTCAGCAGCGGGCGCAGGCGAACGTGGCCATGATGCTCGGCGGTCTCGCCGATCGCCCTCTCGGCCTGCCTGAGGGCCCGGTCGGTGGCCTCGGGCGCCTCAGCCAGCGGCTGCCCGAGCGCGCCCACGAGAAACCGGTAGGCGTCCTCGTCGAGCGGGAAGGCCGAGCCCTCGCAGGCGCTGCACACGACGCCGCCGGCGGCGGCCGAGAAGCTGCGTAGCTGCTCGGGCTCGCCGCAGGTCGCGCACGCCGCGAGCTGCGGCACGATGCCCGCGGCCAGCAGCAGCTTCATGCGGAAGGCCAGACCGTTGGCCGGTCCGGCGTGCGCCGGGCTCGAGCACAGGAGCGCCAGCTCGTTGCCGAGCAGCCGAAACACCTCCGGGTGAGGGTCCGACGTCTCGAACATGCGCGCCACCGCATCGCACGCACGCGCGGCCGAATCGAGCGTCTCGGCATGGTCCCGCAGCGCGGCGTGCACCGTGACCGTGTCGACGCCGGTCACGGTCATCAGATCGCCGCGGCCCTCGCGCAGAACCGCGCGGATGTGGAAGAAGGGCTCGAGCCGGGCCCCGAAGCGGCTGCTGGCGCGGCGGGCGCCCTTGGCGATCGCCGCGAGCCGGCCGTGGTGCGGCGTGTACAGGTGCAGAATGCGGTCAGCCTCACCGAAGCGGATCGACCGCAGCACGACCGCCTCGGTCTTCAGCGGGGCCGGCATGGGTGCCTCCCAGGTCCGCGACCAGCCCTGACCCGACCCACTATACTTTGTGAAGTTATGAGATCGGTCACCGTTTACACCACTGAGCCCTGCGGCCATTGCCGCAACGCGAAGGCACTGCTCGAGCGCCGTGGCATCGCCTTCGAGGAGGTCAATCTGGCAAAGGACCCGGACGGCCGCGTCGAACTGGCCCGTCGCACGGGCATGATGACCTTCCCCCAGATCATGATCGACGGCGAGCCGATCGGCGGGTTCAACGAGCTCGTCGCCGCCGACCGCGCCGGGTTGCTCGCGGCCGTCGCGGAGAATTAGCGCCGCGGGCCCGGCGTCATCTAGGCGCCGGTGACCACGACCCGACGCGGGCGCGGGCGCGGCTGGCAGCGTTCGCACACGTAGGTTCCCCGCCCCGCGACCACGAGCTTGCGCACGGGCGTTCCGCAGCGCGGGCACGGTTCCCCCTCGCGCAGATGCACGAGAAAGCGATCCTGGAAGGAGCCGCGCGCGCCGTCGACGTGACGGAAGTCGTCGATCGTCGCCCCCTTGGCCTCGATGCCGGCCCGGAGCGCATCCTCCACGGCCTCGCGCAGCAGCGCCAGCTGCTGCGGGGTCAGCCGCCCGGCGGGACGCAGCGGGTGGATGCCGGCCCGGAAGAGCGCCTCGTCGGCGTAGATGTTGCCCACGCCCGCGACCCGGCGCTGGTCGAGCAGGAAGGCCTTCACCGGCGCCCGCCGGCCGCGCGCGACCAGCCGCAGATGCTCGAGCGTGAACTCGGGCGTCAGCGGCTCGATCCCGAGCCGCGCATCGAGATAGGCGTCGCGGGCGGCGCGATCGCCGACGACGTGCCCGGTGCCGAAGCGACGCGGGTCGATGTAGAGCAGCAGATGGTCCTCGTCGAGGTGAATGCGGACGCGCGTGTGGAGCGGCTCGTGCCCGGGGTCAAAGAGCAGGTTGCCCGTCATGCGCAGGTGCACGAGCAGGTGAAGGTCGCCCGAGAGCGCCCACGTCAGGTACTTGCCGCGGCGCCCGAGCCGCTCGATCAGGCGCCCCGTCAGCGCCTCCTCCACAGCCCGCGAGGGCTCCGGTGCGCTCCAGCGCGGATCGAGCACCTCGATGTGCTTGATCGTTCGCCCCTCGACGTGCGGGGCCAACTGGCGGCGGATGGTCTCTACCTCGGGGAGCTCGGGCATGTCTCTAGATGAAGGCGCGGCCCGGCAGCATGGGCGTCTCGTCGCCGGTGAGCCACCTCAGGACGCTGGCGCCGACGTCCGCCAGCGGGCCGTCGTGGCGACGCCCGCCGTGGCCCGCAAAGCTGGCCAGCAGCGGTGCGTACTCGCGGGTGTGATCGGTTCGGGGCGAGGACGGATCGCATCCGTGATCGGCGGTCAGCACGAGCAGGTCTTCCGCCCGCAGACGCTCGAGCCAGCTCGCGACGCAGCCGTCGATCTGTTGGAGCGCGCGGTGAAAGCCGACCACGTCGTGGCGGTGCCCGTAAACCTGGTCGGTCTCGACCAGGTTGGTGAAGACGAAACCCTGCTCGAGCTCGTCCAGCAGCTCGGACGTCCTATCCAGCGCGATCGCGTTGGTCGGCCCCGCGTGCTGGACGTCGATGCCGACGCCGGCGAACAGCTCCCCCACCTTGCCGACCGTGTGCACGGGCACCCCGGCGGTTTGGAGCTTCCGCAGGTAGCTCGGGCCAGTGGGCTCGAGCGCGAAGTCGTGGCGGCCGTCGGTGCGTTCGAAGCCGCCTGGGGCGCCCCGGAACGGGCGCGCGATCACCCGGCCGACGGCGTGCGGGGCGACCATCTCGCCGCGCACGCGCGCACAGATCTCATACAGCTCCGCGGGGGGTACGACGTCGACGTGCGCCGCCACCTGGAGCACCGAATCCTCGCTCGTGTAGATGATCAGCGCGCCTGTCTCCAGATGCTCGGCGCCGAAGTCTTCGATCGCGCCGATGCCGTTGTACGGGCGGTTGCAGATCACGCCGCGGCCGCTGATCCGGCGCACCACGGCGACCACATCGTCCGGGAAGCCATGCGGATAGGTCGGAGGCGCACTGCGGGCGACCACGCCCATCAGCTCGTGATGCCCCGCGGTCGAGTCCTTGCCCGGCCCGAGCGCCCCCAGGCGGCCGTGCAGCACGGGCGTGGCGGACGGGGGCACGCCCTCGAGCTCGAGGATCGAGCCCAGGCCGAGCGCGCCCAGGGTGGGCAGCTCGAGGCCGCCGACGGCATGAGCCAGGTGGGCGAGCGTATTGGTGCCCGCGTCGCCGTAATCGGCCGCGTCCGGCAGCGCGCCGGCGCCGCAGGCATCGAGCACGATCACGAACGCCCGCCGGCTCACGCGGTCGCCGCCGCGAGGCGCCGCGGCTGGCGCTCGAATGCTGAGAACACGGGGCGGCGGGCCACGGCGCGATTCTGCCACGCGCAGGGGTGCGGATCTTCGCCCGTGCCCCGTTAGTCCTCGTGCAGTTGCGCCCGGGGATGGGCGTCGAAATACACGTCGCGCAGCCGATCGGCCGAGAGATGGGTGTAGATCTGGGTCGTGCCGATATCCGCGTGTCCGAGCATCTCCTGGAGCGAGCGCAGGTCGCAGCCGCCGGCCAGGAGATGGGTGGCGAAGGTGTGCCGCAGGGTGTGCGGGCTCATGCGCTGCTCGAGTCCGGCGCTCCGGGCGTGGCGCTGGACGATCTTGTACAACCCCTGGCGCGAGAGCCCGCCACCGCGCAGATTCACGAACACGCGCGGTTCGTCGCTCAGCCCGACCAACCGGGGACGTCCCTTCTCGAGGTAGGCCTGAAGGGTCTCGATCGCCTTGCTGCCGATCGGCACGATGCGCTCCTTTGAGCCCTTGCCGCGCGCCCGCAGGATGCCCGCCTCGAGGTCGAGCTCTGAGAGCTCGAGGCCGATGGCCTCCGAGGCGCGAAGACCGCAGGCGTACATCGTCTCCAGGAGGGCTCGGTCACGCAGCGCCGCCGGCGAGTTGCCGCGCGGCTGGGCGAGCAGCGACTGGACCTCGTCGCGCGAGAGCACCTTGGGCAGCCGCGCGCGCTGGCGCGGCCCGCGAAGCTCCGACGTCGGATCGTGGTCGATGGTCTGCTCGCGTCGCAGATGGCGGTAGAACGACCGCAGGCAGGCGATCTTTCGTTGCAGCGTGGCCGAGGCGACGGGCTTTCGGCCTTCACGCCCCTCGGCGAGCTCCGAGATGAACGCGGCCAGGTCGGCGGGTCCGCATCGCAGCGGGTCGAGCCCGCGTCGTGTCAGGAACTCGCCGAACTGGAGCAGGTCGGAGCGATATGCCTCGAGCGTGTTGCGCGACAGGCCGCGCTCGAGCTCGAGGTAGGCGAGAAAGTCGAGCACCAGGTCGGTCAGCCGCCGGCCTTCGGCGGGCGCGTTGATCGCGGTCACGCAGCATGGTTCGCGGCTTCGACCCCGTGTCCTTGCCGAGCCGCCGTTTGCCACACGACCTGCAAGACCGATCACCCCCGAGGCACCGGGCCAAGGGCGATCGGCGTCAGAGCCGACGGGCCAGCCAGAGCAGGGCGATCAGCGACTTCGAGTCCTCGCATTCGTCGATCGCAGCGTCGAGATCGCCCAGCGGCCACGGCACGACCTCGATGCGCTCGTTCTCCTCCGGGTCGGCCTCGGGCGCCTCGGACAGGTCGGTGGCCAGAAACAGCCAGACCCGCTCGTCGCTGAACCCCGGGCTGGTGTAGAAGGCCTTGATCTCCGCCCAGCTCGCGGCCTGCTTGCCAATCTCCTCGGCGAGCTCGCGCTGGGCGGTCGCGAGTGGCTCCTCACCCGGTACGTCGAGCTTCCCGGCCGGGATCTCGAGCGACGCCGCATCGTCGACGACCTCGCGCGGCTGGCGCGTCAGCCACACATGCAGATCGTCGTGGGCCAGGATGCCGACGGCGCCGGGGTGCCAGACCTTCTCGCGCGTGACCTCCTCCCCGTCCGCGTGGCGGAAGCGCTCGACGCTCACCGTCGCGATGTGGCCTTCGTACTTCGTCTCGCCGCCGAGCGGCTCGAAGCTGCTGCTCACGCCGCCGCCTCGACCGGCACGTCGGCGACCAGGGCGATGGCCACGTCGAGCATGCCCTCGAGTGCGACGACGCTCACGCGCTCGCCGGGCTCGTGGTTGCGCTCGGTTCCATTGGCCAGGTTGGCACAGGGGAATCCGGCCGACTCGAACGCGTTGGCGTCCGATCCGCCGCCGGTCACGATCCGCTTCGGCTCGTACCCGCAGTCACGGAGGGCCCGCTCGGCCAGCGCGATGTGAGGAGCGCCGGGGCGAGTGCGATAGCCCTTGAACTGCTTCTCGACCGTCAGGTCGAGGTCGCACTCGCCGGCGCCCGCGGCGTCGTTGAAGTGGTCGACCATCTCCGTCACCACGGCCTCCACCCGGGCCTCGTCGAGGCTGCGGGCCTCGGCCACGACGACGCAGTGCTCGGGCACGACGTTGCCGGCCGTACCGCCCTCGATCGTGCCGACGTTCGCCGTCGTCTCCGGGTCGAGCCGGCCGAGGCGCATGGCGGCGACCGCGTTCGCGGCGGCGGCGATCGCGCTCCGTCCATCCTCGGGCCGGATCCCGGCGTGGGCCGCGCGACCGTGGAAGTCCGCCGTCAGGCGGTGATAGGTCGGCGAGGCCAGGACGAGCTCACCAATCGGCGATGCGTGGTCGAAGACATACCCGAAGTCGCTCGACAGGCGCCCCACGTCGAAGGCCCGCGCACCCCGCAGCGCGACCTCCTCGCAGACCGTGAACAGCAGCTCGATTCCGACGGCCGGGGGCTCGGCTGCTCGGGTCAGCCGCCGCGCCAGCTCGAGCATGACCGCCACCGCGGCCTTGTTGTCGGCCCCGAGGATCCCCGCGTGCGCGTTCTCCCAGCCGCCGTCGAGCAGGACCGGCTCGATCGGCGCGCTCGGCGGCACGGTGTCAAGGTGGGCGCAGAGCAGAACGCTCCGGCCGGACGTGCCCGGGATCCGGGCCAGCAGGTTGCCGCTGTCGGAGCCGACCTCGCTCCCGGCGCTGTCCTCCTGCACCTCGAGCCCCATCTCGCGCAGCTCGCCGGTCACCCAATCGGCGCATGCCCGCTCATTGCCCGACGGACTCGCGATCCGGCACAGGGCCGCGAAGGTCTCGTGCAGCCGTGCCCGTTCCGCGTCTCCGGCGCGCCTCACGAGGCGCCGGCGCGCGAGATGCTCACGTCGTCGCCCGAACTCCGAGCTGCGGGGTGGGCCTGCGCGAGCGCGGCGCCGACGAACTCTCTGAAGAGCGGCGCCGGGCGTTCGGGACGCGACTTGAACTCCGGGTGGTACTGCGAGGCGATGAAGAACGGATGCTCCTCGCGCGGCAGCTCGATGACCTCGACCAGGCGCTCGTCCGGAGAGGTGCCCGAGAAAGCCAGGCCCGCGCCCTCCAGGCGCTTGCGCAGATGGTTGTTCACCTCATAGCGATGGCGGTGACGCTCGTAGATGACCTGCTCGCCATATAGCTCGCGGGCCCGCGAGCCCTCATGGAGCTTGACCGGGTCGGCGCCCAGGCGCATCGTGCCGCCCATGTCGGCGATCTCCTTTTGCTCGGGCAGCAGGTCGATGACCGGGAACGGCGTCTCGAGGTCGAACTCGGTGGAATTCGCGCCGGCCATGCCGGCCGCGTTGCGGGCCAGCTCGCACACCGCCACCTGCATGCCTAGGCAGACCCCCAGATAGGGGATCTTGTGCTCCCGGGCGAGTTGAACCGCGCGGATCTTGCCCTCGATTCCCCGCCCGCCGAAGCCACCGGGGATCAGTATCCCGTCCGCCTCCTTGAGGCGGGCGAGGACCTCGGGCTCCTGCACGCGCTCGGAGTCGACCCAGTCGATCTCGACCCGGCAACCGTGGTAAACGCCCGAATGACGCAGGGCCTCGACGACGGAGAGGTAGGCATCCTCGAGCTGCACGTACTTGCCGACGAGCGAGACCTTGACTTTCCGCCGCGCCTCGCTGGCCCGCGTCGTGATCGACTCCCACCCGGTCAGATCGGGCTCGGGCGCCTCTATCCCGAAGTGCTCCTCGAGAATGAAGTTGTCCACCCCCTCGGAGCGGAAGACGAGCGGTACCTGATAGATGTCGGCCACGTCGCGGGCGGAGACGACGGCCTCCACGGGAAGACTGGCGAACAGGGCGATCTTGCGGCGGATATCGGTCGAGAGCGCCGACTCGGAGCGGCACACCACCATGTCAGGCGCAATACCGATGCGCCGCAGCTCGTTGACCGAGTGCTGCGTCGGCTTGGTCTTGAGCTCCCCGGCGTGGCCGATGTACGGAACCAGAGTCAGGTGGATGAACATGCAGCGTCGGCGACCGACGTCGACCGGGAACTGGCGAATTGCCTCCAGGAAAGGCAGCGACTCGATGTCGCCGACCGTGCCACCGATCTCGGTGATGACGAAGTCGACGTCGCTCGAGTCGGCCATCAGGCGAACGCGGTGCTTGATCTCGTCGGTTATGTGCGGCACGACCTGGACCGTGGCGCCCAGATAGTCGCCGCGCCGCTCGCGGCGGATGACCGTGTTGTAGATCCCACCGGCCGTGACGTTCGAAGCGCGGCTCGTGTTGGCGTCCGTGAAGCGCTCGTAGTGACCGAGGTCCAGGTCGGTCTCGGCGCCGTCCTCGGTCACAAACACCTCGCCGTGCTGATACGGCGACATGGTCCCCGGATCCACGTTGATGTACGGGTCGAACTTCTGCAGCTGCACGCTCATGCCGCGCGCGACGAGCAGACGGCCTATCGACGAGGCGGCAATCCCCTTGCCCAGGGACGACACCACTCCACCGGTCACGAAGATGAAGCGCGTCTCGCCCGTGGAGCCGGGCGAGACGGACGCCCCGTGCGATGCGTTTTGACGGGGATCTAGAGCCATCCAGGAACCTTTCAAAGCAGTCTAGCGACGGGCTGCACCGTACCGATGAGACCGGACATGGTGCACGGCCACGATGCTGCTTTTCCGCATTGTGCGGGTAGCGACTGGACGGATCCGGGATCCGGCGGCGCCCCGGCCCGGAATCGGGCGTCGGGCTCAGGCGGCCTTCAGCAGGGCCCGGGCGTGCTGGCTGGCCGCGCGGTCACCCTCGCCGGCGCCCAGCATGCGTACGAGCTCGCCCACGACGCCGTCCCCGGCCAGGGCGCTCACGGTAGTCGTTCCGACCTCGCCCGCGAGCGACTTCTCGATCCGGAAGTGCCGTTCGGCCAGCGACGCGACCTGAGGAAGGTGGGTGATGCAGAGGACCTGACGGCCGCGGGCCAGCGCACGCAGGTGCTCGCCCACGGCACGGGCCGTGTGACCGCCGATTCCGGCATCGATCTCGTCGAACACGAGCAACGGCGCAGCGGCCCCCGCCTGCCCCGAGTGCGCGACGCTCAGCACGGCGAGCATCACCCGCGAGAGCTCCCCGCCGGAGGCGATCTCGCGCAACGGCCCGGCCGGCACGCCGGCGTTGGGAGAGATCGTCAACTCGACCGTGTCGGCGCCGCGCGGACCGCAGCCGTCGGCGCGGGGCAGAACCTGCACCTCGAAGCTGGCGTCGCCCATGGCGAGCTCGGCCAGCCGGGCCCGTACGGCCTCGGCGAGCTGGGGCGCGGCCTGCCGGCGCGCGTCGCTCAGCTGCGAGGCGAGATCGCCGAGGCGGTCACGGGCCACGCTGAGCTCAGCCTCGGCCGACTCGAGCGCCGAGTCCGCACCCTCGAGCTCAGCCCGCCGCTCGCGCGACCGTTCGGCGTGGGCGAGGACCGAGGCGATCGACCCACCGTGCTTGCGCTGCAGACGGGCGAGCGCCGCGAGCCGGTCCTCGATCTCCTCGAGCCGTCCCGGCGAACCCTCGATCTCCAGCGCGTAGCGCCGTAACTCGCCGCCGAGGTCCTCGGCCTCGTAGCGCAGCGTCTCGAGCCGCTCCGAGAGCGCCTGCAGCTCGGGGTCGAGCTCGGCCACGGGCTCGAGCTGGCGCGCGGCGGCCGCGATCAACTCGGCCGCCCCTTCCCCACCATCCGGGACGATCGCCTCCGCCGCGCCGGCCGCCCCACCGCGCAGCGCCTCGGTGTTGCGCAGCCGGTCACGCTCGGCGATCAGCTCGGCCTCCTCGTCCGCGCTCGGATCGACCGCCTCGATCTCCTGGATCTCGAAGCTCAGCAGGTCGAGCTCGCGGTCGCGGGCCCCGGCCAGCTCGCGCAGCTCGGCGGCCCGGGCGTCGAGCTCACGCACGTGGGCGTGGAGCTCCACAGTCCTGGCCCGCAGCTCGAGCTGGACCTCGCCGCAGTGGGCGTCGAGCACGTCGAGCTGGGCCGCGCCGAGCATCAGCTTGCGGTGCTCGTGCTGACCGTAGAAGGCCAGCAAGCGGCTGCCTAGCTCCCGCAGATCGCCGACCGTGGCCGAACGCCCGCAGACGTAGGCGCGAGTCCGCCCGTCGGCCCACACACGCCGCGCGAGTACGAGCTCGCCGGCGCCGGAGGGGATCCGCTCGGCGAGCTCCCCGTCAAGTCCCGGCGGGAGATCGAAGACCCCCTCCACGTAGGCCTCGTCCGCGCCGGGACGCACGATCCCCGGCCGCGCTCGGCCCCCGAGCAGCAGATCCAGAGCATGTGCCAACAGCGTCTTGCCGGCGCCGGTCTCGCCGGTCAGCACATTCAGACCTGGGGCGAGCGACAGCTCGGCCCGCTCGAGCAGCAGCAGGTTCTCCACTCGCAGCTCATGCAGCATGCGTGACGGTGTACCAGCCGAGGCCGACGGATCCGCGGCACGTGTAGCCCGCGACGCGATCAGGGACAACAAGCATCGATCCGGACTGCCATGAGCGCCTGACGGACCCGGGGCCGCCCCGCCCCGAGCCCGTCACGCGTTCACGCGCGGCTCTGCCCCAACGCCGCGAGTGCTTTCGCTTGGTCGTCTCTTCTTGCATGCCCGTATTCAAAAAACCGCAAACTGGTGCAACTCGTCTTGAGGCTGGCTCGCCGTCGCGGCTCGCGGTCCCGGCTCTCCCGGCCCCGGTTCGGGACCCCCTCCCCCGCCCCTACGGCGTCGCGAGGCGTCCGAACTTCTCGCGCAGGCGGTGGTAGAAGGTCGAGCCGGGGATCTGGGCCAGCGTGCCCTGGCGGTCGGCGAAGCGGGCGACGATCCCGTCGCCGGCGGCCAGCGTGCCGATCGGACGTCCGTCGACGCTCACGTCGACGGGCTCCTCCTGCGAGCGGTTGTGGACCGAAAGCACGTCGTCGGGCGCGACGACGAGCGCCCGGGCGGTGAGCGAGTGGGGGGCGATGAAGGAGACGACGAAGCCGGCGACGCCCCAGGCCATGACCGGGCCGCCGTTGGCCAGGTTGTAGCCGGTCGACCCGGCGGGCGTGGCGACAACGAGGCCGTCGCAGCGGACACGGCCGATCTCCTCGGCGCCCACTGCGTAGGCCAGGTCGGCGACGCGGTTGCCGGGCTTGCGATGCAGCGAGACATCGTTGATCGCCAGCTGCTTGCCCTCGGAACCCTCGACCTCGATCCCCGGCAGCGAGAGGATCTCGAAATCGCCCTCGAAGGCGCGCCTGATCCCCGTCTCGACCTCGTCGCGGTCGATCGTGGCCAGGAAGCCGATCTCGCCGTAGTTGACCGCGAACGCCGGCACGCCGGTGCCCGCGTAGGTCCTCAGCGCCGTGAGGATCGTGCCGTCGCCCCCCAGCGCGAAGCAGACGTCTACCTCCGTCTCGACGGCCGCGTTCAACTCGAGTCCCGGGGCGGGCTCGAGGTTGTGCTTACGCGTCTCCTTGGGGTCGAAGCGCAGCACCGCGCCCGTCTCCTGGGCGATCTGGATCAGCCTGCGCACGGCGGGCTCGGTCTCGGCGGGCCGCCGGTGCGTGAACACGGTCGCGACCTTGATCGGCCCCGGGCTCATGGCTCGACCTCGCGCACGGCGGCCCCGAGATCCACCTCACCCGCACGGCCGGGCTCCGACAGCCAGATAAACGTCTCGAGATTGCCCTTCGGCCCGGGTAGGCCCGAGCTCGCGTAGCCGCGTACCGAGGCTCCCAGGGCCTGGGCGGCCGTTCCCACCTCGAGCAGCGCCGCCCGACGCGCCGCCGGGTCGCGCACCACGCCGCCCTTGCCGACACGCTCGCGACCGACCTCGAATTGCGGCTTGACGAGCGCCAGGCAGTCAAACGGTCGGGCCGCGCAGGCGAGCACCGCGGGCAGCACCTTGGCCAGCGAGATGAACGAGACGTCGATCACGATCAGATCGGGCGCGTACGGGAGGTCGTCGGGCTCGAGCGAGCGGGCGTTCCGGCGCTCGATCACGGTTACACCCTCTTCGCCGCGCAGCCTCCAGTCAAGCTCGCCGTAGGCCACATCGAGCGCGATCACGTGCGCCGCGCCACGCTGGAGCAGGCAGTCGGTGAACCCGCCCGTGGAAGCCCCCACATCGAGGGCCCGGAGGCCCGCGACCTCGAGCTCGAGCTGGTCGAGCGCGTTGGCCAGCTTGATCCCGCCCCGCGAGACGAACTGGGGTGGGGTGGCAACCTCGAGCTCGATGTCCTCGGGCACGAGCTGTCCGGGCTTCTCGGCCCGCCGCCGCTCGGGCAGGAGCAGCACGTCGCCCGCGAGCACCGACGCCGCGGCACGCGTGCGCGAGGGGAAGACTCCCCTTTCGGAGAGCAGGGTGTCGAGCCGAACTCGGGTCACGGGAGATGGAACGGTAGCTGTGATGCGAATCACAGTCGCGAACCCGCACTCGGGGGAACATATGTTCCGATGACTTCCAAGCTGCACCTGAGCCTCCCCACGCACGGCACGATCGAACTGGCCGCCGGTCTCGCCACGATGGTCGCCCCGGCCGTGTTCGGCTTCGCGCCGGCGGGCATCATCATCTCCTTCGTCCTCGGTGCCCTGCTGATCGGCATGTCGCTGCCCCTCACGGCGCGCAACTCATCAACGCTCAGCTGGCACCGCAGCTTCGATGAGGTCTTCCTGGTCGGCACGGCCGTCGCCGCGCTGGCGCTGGCGCTGGCCGGCGAGCACGCCGCAGGCATTTTCCTTGCCGCCCTCGTGGCGGTCCAATCCGCGCTGCATCTGGGCACGCGCTACACGACGGCAGGCTGACCCCGCCCGTCAGGTCGAACAAGAACTTCCTCCCAGCGATCAAACGCAGATACATCTCTCCTCTCGGAAACGGCCCGCCACTCGGCGGGTCGTTTCTTTTCAAGATGTGCCCGCGGGCCGAAGCGAGCCGACGCGCGCGCCCGGAGCCGCCGCGGGCCCGAAGCCGCTCAGTGGGCCCGAGGATTCGCTCAGCGGGCCGGAAGCCGCTCAGCGGGCCCGAAGCCGCTCAGCGGGCCGAGGTGGAGCGTCGGTGGCTGCGGTCGGCCACGGCGGCCTCGATGCGCTCGGCGATGCGCTCGCCCGTGTAGCCGATCTCCTCGTGCAGGAGCGCTGGGGCGCCATGCGTGACGTAGCGGTCGGGCAGGCCGACGCGCATGATCCGCGACATCAGGCCGGCATCGGAGAGCGTCTCCCACACGGCTGAACCGAAGCCACCGGCGAGCACGCCCTCCTCCACGGTGACCAGCAGCTCGTGCTCGGCGGCGAGCTGGGCCGCGAGACCCGCGTCGATCGGCTTGGCGAAACGGGCGTCGGCAACCGTCGCCGAGATCCCGCGCTCGGCCAGAATCTCGGCCGCCTCCACCGCCTTGGCCACGCCGGTGCCGTAGCCCAGCAGCGCAACGCGCTCGCCCTCGCGCAGGATCTCCCCGGTGCCGATCTCGATCGCCTGCGGCTCGGCGGGGAGCGGCACGCCCATGGACTCGCCCCGGGGATAGCGAAGTGCCACCGGCCCGTCGTCGTAGAGCAGCGCCGTGCGGAGCATGTGCACGAGCATTGCCTCGTCGCGCGGCGCCATCAACACGATGCCGGGCAGACAGCGCAAGTAGGCGATGTCGAACGCGCCGTGGTGGGTGGGGCCGTCGTCGCCGACCAGCCCGGCGCGGTCCATGGCGAACACCACGTTCAGCTTCTGCAGACACACGTCGTGGACGATCTGGTCGTAGGCGCGCTGCAGGAACGTCGAGTAGATCGCGGCCACGGGCTTGCAGCCCTCAAGCGCCAGACCGGCCGCGAAGAGGATCGCCTGCTGCTCGGCGATGCCCACGTCGTAGTAGCGGTCGGGCAGCTCGTTCTGGAGGATGTTCAGGCCCGTGC
This sequence comes from uncultured Solirubrobacteraceae bacterium, assembly GCA_963725515.1. GTDB lineage: Bacteria > Actinomycetota > Thermoleophilia > Solirubrobacterales > Solirubrobacteraceae > Palsa-465. Next base: position 224,641 of record CAVRZB010000003.1, read on the forward strand.
CCGAGTTCATGGCGGCCGTGATCCCGATCACGCGCTCGTCGCGCTTGCACTCGTCGGCCAACGCGCGGCCGAACACCTGGGTGTACTGCGGCGGCGCGGCCTTGGCGCCCGCGGGCTTGGCCGCCTGGGCCGCCGGGGCGCCATTGGCGATCGACTTGGGCTTGGCCGCGTGCCACAGCTCCATGCCCTCGAGGCCACCTTCCTCGGCCGGGGCGAAGCCCTTGCCCTTGACCGTCGCGCAGTGCACGACGACCGGACGCTCGGCGGCCAGGGCCTCGCGCAGCGCGAAGCGTAGCTCGCGCATGTCGTGACCGTCGATGACGCCCATGTAGGCGAAGTCGAGCTCCTCCCACCACAGTCCCGGAGCCCAGAAGGCCTTGATCGACTCCTTCAGGTGCGGGCCGAGTCGCTCGAAGGCGGATCCGATGCCGACGGGTAGCTTGGTGAGCCCGCCCTCGACCCCCTCGCGGGCGTGCCAGAGCCGCGGGTTGAGGCGCACGCGATTGAAATAGCGCGAGAGCGCCCCGACGTTGGGAGCGATCGACATGCCGTTGTCGTTGAGCACGACGACGATCGGCGTGCCCTCGCCGCCGGCCTGATGCACGGCCTCGAAGGCCACGCCACCGGTCATCGCACCATCGCCGACGACCGCTACCACGTGGGCGTCTTCGCCATGGCCGCGCCGCATGGCCTCCTTGATGCCCACGGCATAGCCGATCGAGGTCGACGCGTGCCCGGCGCCCATGATGTCGTGCTCGGATTCCTCGATCGAGCAGAACGGCGTCAGGCCACCGTACTTGCGGATCGTGTGCAGCTGATCGCGGCGGCCCGTGATCACCTTGTGAGGATAGGCCTGATGGCCGACATCCCAGAGGATCTTGTCGCGCGGCGAGTCGAGCAGCGAGTGCAGCGCGACGGCCAGCTCGCAGGTTCCGAGATTGGCACCGAAGTGGCCGCCGATCTCACCCACGGTCTCGATGATGTGGTCCCGCACCTCCTGGGCCACCCCCTGGAGCTGTTCGTCAGTCAGATCGTGAAGATCCTGCGGACCATTGATCGAGGGAAGAAGTTCGGTCATCAGAAGGTTCGGGTCGCGATGAAGTCAGTTATCCGCTCGAGCTCGGCGGCCCCCGAGGGAGACGCCTCGGCGAGCGCGGTACGAGCGCGCGTATGAGATTCGCTCGCCAAATTCCGCGCGCCACTCAGACCGAACTCGCTCACGTAGGTGCGCTTGCCCAGCCGTTCGTCGGTTCCCTGCGGCTTGCCAAGCGTCTCCTGTGATCCGGTGACGTCGAGGATGTCGTCGACAATCTGGAAGAGCACGCCCAGTTCGGTCGCGAAGGTGCGGAATCCAGTGATTGTGTCAGGTTCGATCATGCCCTCTATTCGAAGTACGCACTCGATACTCGCACCGATCAGTCGTCCGGTCTTCAGCTCATGCAGGCGGCGCAGCCCCGGGCCACCGGCCGGTGCTGTTCCAGCCACGTCTATGTACTGCCCACCGACCATCCCTTTGACACCCGTGGCCTCGGCCAGCAGCCGGGCCGCGGCCAGCACGTTCGCCGGTTCCCCGGCCTGCTCGGTGAGCAGCAGGCTGAACGCCTCCGCGTAGAGCCCGTCGCCGGCCAGGATGGCGACATCCTCGCCGAAGGCGCGATGCAGCGTGGGGCGCCCGCGCCGCAGGTCGTCATCGTCCATCGCCGGCAGGTCGTCATGGATGAGCGAGTACGTATGGATCAGCTCGACCGCCGCGGCCAGGGGGAGCAGCTCGGCCGGGTCGCGCCGGAGCGCTTGGGCCGTGGCCAGCGCCAGCACCGGGCGTATGCGCTTGCCGCCCGCGAGCAGCGAGTAGCGCATCGCCTGCTCGAGCCCCGAGGAGGCCGCCTCGCCGGAGAAGCGCAGACCCTCGAGGTAGCGCTCGACGAGCGCGCGCAGGTGCTCCGGGTAACTGGCGGTCCCGATCGAAGCCAAGCGCGGGGGCTCAGGCCGCTGGAAGCGGAAGCTGGCCGGGGAGATCGGGCAGCGGCTCGAGCGCGGCGCGGGCACGGCCCTCGATCTGAGCGCTGGCCTCGGCGGCCAGACGCGCACACTCCTCCACGGCAGCCAGCGTCGCATCCGGGTCAAGATCACCCGATCGCAGGCGCAGCACCGTCTCTTCGAGCGCAGCCGTGAGCTCGATCAGCGCGTCGGTCACCCCCCAGAGGGTAGCGGGCGCGGGGCGGCGTGCGGCGCCGGCACCGACGCTAGGCGTCGAGCGCCTGATTGACCAGCGCGTCGGCGCGTTCGTTCTGCGCCCGCGGCACGGTCCTGACGCGCCAGCGGTCGAACGCCCGGAGCGCCGCCATGGCCTCCAGATAGAGCGGTTTCATCGCCTCGTGCTTGACCCGGTAGGCGCCGGTCAGCTGGCGGGCCACGAGCTCTGAATCGTTGACGATCTCGATCTCCCGCGCGCCGAGCTCGCGTGCCTTCTCCAGCCCGCGCAACAGTGCGCGGTACTCAGCGACGTTGTTGGTGGCCACGCCGATCCGCTCACCGAGCTCGGCCAGCACCGCCCCATCGGGGTCGGAGACGACCACGCCGACCGCCGCCGGACCGGGATTGCCGCGCGCGCCGCCGTCCACATGGACGACGAGCTTGGGCACGCTCACTCTTGGGCCAGCTCGGGCAGCTCGCCCGGAATCCGCGAGCGCCGCCGGTCGCGCACCTGGCGCTTGCCGCCCGCGCTTGCTGCGTACCCGCGGCGAGAGGACCGCCGGCGGTCGACGATCACCGTCACGTTGGGGTCGCTCTCGTAATAGCGCGTGAGCTTGTCGAACAGATTCTCGGCCAGTGGCTCGGGGACGACGCAGTAGATCACGATCGGGGACTCTAACCGAGCGCCGGGAAAAGGAGCATCGAACGTTCGGCTAGCCCTCGAACGACAGGCCGCCCTCAGAGTCTGCCACCGCGTTGGGCTCGCGCTCGGTGCCATCGAGCTCGGCTAGTTCGTAACCCTGCCCCGCCGGGCGAACGCTGGGTTGATCATCGGACAGGTCGACCTCGTAGCGGTACCAGCACAGCTCCCAGGACACCACCACATTCACCACGCTCGCGCGGGCCGCCGAGGGCCGCACCGAGACGCTCGGGATCCCGAGTGAGCGGCCCACGCCGGCGACGGTGCGGCGGTGCTCAGAGCCGTTGAACAGCTCCACAGCCGAAGCGACCTTGTGCTCGGCGCTGGTCGGGACGGCGCGAACGTGACGCGGCTCGCGCGCCGGCTCACGGCGCCGTGGTGGCTCGGGCCAGCCCGGTTCCTCGGGCTCGGCCTCGAGCGCGGCGGGCGGCTCGGCTCCGTTGGCTGTGTCGAGCCGCGAGCGCAGCCGGGAAAGGAACGAGCGACGCCGGTCCTGGTCGGCTCCGGCACCCTCGAACGAGGGCACCGTCCCCTCGCGCACCCAACCCTCGTTGAGTGCCCGCGTGGTGCACAACTCGCAGACCGAGCGGCGGTTGCCGCCGCCCACGTAGGTCTCGGCGCGCTCGCCACGCAGCAGCGTGCGGCCGCATACGTCGCACGCCACGTGCTTGCTCGATGTCCGAATGTCCCTGGTGTTCACTCCTTGTCGAGGGTACCAGTGCCCTGGCGTCCTCCCTGAACGCCTGCTGTCAGGCCCGCACGGCCTCGTGGTCAGCGCGCGCCTCGTCGACGACCTTGGCCGAGAGGTGGCCCGGGACCTCCTCGTAGCGCAGGAACTCCATCGTGAACTCGCCGCGGCCGCCGGTGATCGATCGCAGGTCGGGCGCGTAGGAGAGCATCTCGGACATCGGCACCTCGGCCTTGACCTCGGTCATCCCCGCGCTCGATGGCTCCATGCCCAGTGGGCGGCCGCGACGCGAATTGAGATCGCCGATCACGTCGCCGACGGAATCCTCGGGGGCGCTCACGGTGACCGTCATGATCGGCTCGAGCAACACGGGGCCGGCCTGCTCCATGGCCTGCTTCATGGCCAGCGAGCCGGCGATCTTGAAGGCCATCTCCGAGGAGTCGACGGCGTGGAAGGAGCCGTCGTACAGGCGGACCCGCACGCCCTTGACCGGATATCCGGCCACGACGCCGTCCGTCATCGCCTCGACGACCCCCTTCTCGACCGCGGGGATGAAGCTCGTCGGGATGACCCCGCCCTTGATGGCGTTGACAAACTCGAAGTCCTCGCCGTCGTGCAGCGGCTCGATCTCGATGTGGCAGTCGCCGAACTGGCCACGGCCGCCGGTCTGCTTCTTGTGCCGTCCGTGCGCCTTGGCCGATCGGCGAATCGTCTCCTGGTAGGGAACGCGCGGCGGCTTGAGTTTGACCTCGGCGCCGAAGCGCGAGCGCAGCCGCTCGACGATCACCTCGACATGGACCTGCGAGAGCCCGGCCACGATCTGTTCGCCGGTCTGGGCGTCGCGGTGCAGGTCGATCGTCGGGTCCTCCTCCTGGAGACGGCGCAAGGCGGTGAACACCTTCTCCTCGTCGCCCTTGCTCTTCGGCTCGACCGAGAAGGCCATCACCGGCGCGGGCAGCTTGATGCTGGGCATGCTGATCGGCTCGTCGCGGGCCGCCAGCCAATCCCCGGCCTTGGTCTCCTTGAGCTTGGCGACCGCGCCGATGTCGCCGGGACCGAACTCCGTCGCGTGACCGGTCTGGCCGCCCTCGAAGGTGACCAGCTGGCCGATCCGCTCCTTGGCGTGGGCACGCGTGTTGAGCACGTGCGAGTCCTGCGAGAGCGTCCCCTGATAGACGCGGAACAGGTTGATCCGCCCGGCGAACGGATCCGCGCGGGTCTTGAAGACGTAGGCGAAGAGCTCCTTGTCCTCGACGGGCTCGAGCGTCATCTCCCCGACCGGCAGGCCCCCGTGCTTGACCGGCGAGGGCAGGTCCTCGACGATCGCGTCGAGCAGCCGATTGGTGCCGAGGTTGCGGGTCGCCACGCCGCAGGTAACGGGGAAGATCGCGCCGTGATTGGTCCCGTCCTTGAGTGCCGTGACGATCTCCTCGTGGGAGATCTCCTCGCCCTCCAGGTAGCGCTCCATGAGCGCGTCGGAGTTCTCGGCCACCTCGTCCATGAGCTTCTCGCGGTATTCCTCGGCCTCGGCCTGGAGCTCCTCGGGGATCGGGATCTCGGTGCAGTTCTCGCGCGTGGGCGGGCTCGTGTTCTCGTAGCGGTAGGCCTTCATGTCCACGAGGTCGATCAGCCCGGTGATCTCGTGTTCGGCACCGATCGGGATCTCGGTGGCCACGACGTGCGGTCCGAAGGCCGCCTTGAGCGAGTCGAGCGTACGGAAGAAGTCGGCGCGCTCGCGATCGAGCATGTTCACGAACACCAGGCGGGCGAGATCGAGTTCGGCGGCCCGCTCCCAGAGCCGGGCGGTGTGGACCTCCACGCCCATCACGGCGTTGACGACGAAGACGGCCGACTCGCAGACGCGCAGCGCGCCGAGCGCGTCGGCGACGAAGCTCGAGTCGCCGGGGGTGTCGATCAGGTTGACCTTGCGGTCCTGCCACTCGAACGAGGCCAGCGCGGCCGAGATCGACATCTGGCGCGACTTCTCGTCGGCATCGGTGTCGGACACGGTCGTGCCCTCGAGCACGGAGCCGAGCCGGTTGACCACGCCAGCTTGGAAGAGCAGCGCCTCGTGCAGCGAGGTCTTGCCACTACCGCGGTGGCCGACGAGCGCCACGTTGCGAATGCGATCCGCGGCCTTGTGCATGCCTTCAGCTCCTCTCGCTCGCTACAGGAGAAGAAAACCTACCGCTTGGGAACCGCCGGCGGATCGTGAATCGGCGGCGTTGACGGGTGGCGCGTCTATTCGAGTTCGGTCTGGAGCTTGGAGCGCAGCCGCAGCACGGCCTTGGTGTGCAGCTGGGAGACGCGTGATTCGGTCACCCCGAGGACCTCGCCGATCTCTCGAAGGGTCAGGTTCTCGTAGTAGTAGAGCGCGACCACGAGCTTCTCCCGCTCCGGCAGCGCGGCGATCGCATCAGCGATCCGGTCGCGCACCTCGCCCTGGTCCACGAGCGCCTCGGGATCGGGTGCGGCCCGATCGGGCAGCGTGTCGAGCAGCGACACCTGATCGCCCGTCGAGTCCGAGACGGACCACAGCTCATCGAGCGCCACGATCGTCGAGTTGGAGATCTGCAGCAGGGCATCCTGGAAGTCCTCGACGCTCAGCTCGAGCTCCGTGGCCATCTCCTCGTCGGTGGGGGCGCGCTGCAACCGGGCCTCGAGCTTCGTGTTCACGCGCTCGAACTCGCGCGCGCGGGCGCGCACCGAGCGCGGCACCCAGTCGAGCGAGCGCAGCTCGTCGATGATGGCGCCACGGATGCGGGGGATCGCGTACGTCTCGAACTTGATCTCGCGCGAGAGGTCGAACCGCCCGATCGCCGAGATCAGCCCGACCAGCCCGTAGGAGATCAGATCGGCCTCCTCGACGTGCGCGGGCAACCCCGAGCTCATCCGTCCGGCTACGTACTTGACCAGCGGCGAGTAGGCGACCACGAGGCGCTCACGGGCGCGCTCATCGCCCGAGGTTTTGTAGCGCCGCCAGAGGTCCTGCAGCTCGATCGCTTTGACGTTGGTCTCCAGCTCTTCCCCCTGACTCTTCCTAGGCGCGCGGATGAGCGCGCGCATAAGCCGACCTAAGCCGCGCGGACTCTACCCGAGTGTAGACCTGTGTCGTCGAGATGCTGGCGTGTCCGAGCAGCTCCTGGATCGCCCTGAGGTCCGCGCCGCCCTCCAGCAGATGGGTTGCGAACGAGTGCCGCAGCGCGTGCGGATGAGCGTCGGCCAGCGCCGGCGCTTGCGTCGCGGCCTGCCTGGCCCACGTGCGCAGTCGGCGTCGCACATCCGAAGTGCCCAGTCTCCGCCCCGATTTTGAGAGCAATAGCGCCGTTTCCGACGGCCCGCCGCGGTGCACCTCGAGCGCCGGGCGGCCGCGGGCCAGGTAGCGCTCCATGGCGCGCATGGCGTGCTCGCCGGCCGGCACGATCCTGGTCCGGCCGCCCTTGCCCTCCACGCGAACCGTCTCCGCATCGAAGTCCAGCGAGGCCAGGTCGAGCGTGACGAGCTCCTCGGCTCGCAGCCCCGAGGAGTAGGCGAGCTCGAACAGGGCGCGATCGCGCAGCTCGAGCGGCGTCGTCTGGGGGATCCGGTCGAGCAGCGCCGCGACCTCTGCCGCCTTGAGGACCCGTGGGAGCCGGTTTGCCCGCTTGGGCGAGCCGAGCAGGTCGGCCGGGTTCTCGGCGCGCGCGCCGGCCTCCACCTGGGCGCGGAAGAAGCTCCGGAGCGCCGCCAGCTTCCGGGCCACGGTGGCCGGAGCGCGCCCGCGCTCGGTAAGGCTCGCCGCGTAGCGCCGCAGAGCTCGCACGTCGATCGTCGCCGGCTCGAGCTCTCGGGCCTGAGCCCAGCGGGCGAGCTCCGAGGTGTCGATGGCGTAGGCCGTACGCGTCTTCTCGGCGACCGCGCGACGGCGGAGGTCCTGCTCGAAGGTGTCCAGGGCGGCCCGCCAGGGACCACCGATCTGGCTAGCCTGCTCAGCGATGGGGCTGTTCTTCATCGATACCGACACGGGTCAGGTCGCCACGCTCGGACAGCTCAGAGAGGCCGGAATTGCCTCAGGCCCGGTCCCCGGACCCCCCTGGCACCGTATCCAGGGGCCGAGCGACGCCTCGACGCTCTGGTACGCCGTGCTGCGAAAGAAGGTCGGAAGCAGGCGGGAGGCGTTCATCGGCGCTCTCGCTATTCGCCACCAGCCCCACCATGCCTCCCTGCTGACCAAGGGCTGGGAGGAGGTGCCGCTGGACGAGATCGGCGTCCCCGGCGCGCAGGCCGAGCGCACGCCGAACAGCCAGACACCCTGAGCGGGCGCTCCCGCCCGCGCCCCCGCGCCCGGACTAGGCGACGTGGACCAGGGTCCCGATCGGGGTGTACGGATACACCGCCCCGGCGGGCCCGAGCGGCATCTCGACGCATCCGAGACTCTGCGGGAAACCATATTGCGCACGGGTGAAGGCGTGGAGCGCATCACCGCCGTTGAAGTAGCTGATGTAGCGAATCCCCGGATCGTTGTAGTGACTGCCGTCCGGGTTGGTGCCGCTCATCGTGCCGGAGGAGATGTGCTCGTAGACCGGGTAGGTGCCCGTGGCCGTGGGTGCGGAGGCGATCCCGGTGTTGACCGCCGTGGTCAGCACGGTCTTGCCGTTGTGCCACAGAACGAGGTGCTGAGCGCTGACGCTGACCATGGCGAACGTGTAGCCGAAGCTCGACGGGTGCCCGGCGACCGCTGCGGCCATCAGCGCCTTCCACACGTTCGGGCCGGCGACGCCGTCCGTGGTCAGCCCGTGGTCGTTCTCGAACGCCATCAGGGCGCCCTTCATCATCACCCCGGACGCGCCGGGCTGCCAGAAGCTCCGCAGGGGCGCCGGGATGTCGGCGTACTTCCAGGTGAACCTGCCGGCCGGCGGATTGATCGCCGCGGCGAGCTGCTCGGTCGGCGAGGGTCCCGGTGACGCGCCGGAGTAATCGAATTTCAGCGGCAGATAGCCGAGGATCGCCAGCAACTGCTGCATGCGCAGCGGCGAGCCCGGCGGGACCGTCCAGACGCCGGTGCTGGCCGCACCGCTCTGCTGGCCGCCGACCAATCGCACGCCGCCCGGGAGCGGGATGCTGACCTTGGCGCCGAGTCCGTAGCCGGTGCCCTCGGGCCGGAAGGTGAGCGTATGGCTGTTCACGGTGTGCCAGACACCGGGCGTGGCGGGTGAGACCGGGGGCCGCGCCGCGCCGAGCGCCGAGGAGACCGGCTTGGAGAAGGTCAGGGTGATCGCCGTGTTGGGCAGGATCTTCGAGCCGGGGGCCGGATACGCCACGGCGCTGGCCGCAGCCCCCGCGGGGAACCAGCTCACGGTGGTGGCGCCGGCGGTCTCCCACGTGCGCGGAGCGGCCGCGACGGCGACCGTGCCCGCATCGGCGATGCGCGGCAGGGTGATCGTGCTCCGCGCATGGGCCAGCGTGTGCCTGCGCAGGTGACCGGGCAACCCGTAGGCGAACATCCGAATCGGCTGGTTGAAGGAGATTGTCAGTGGTGCACCGGCCCGCAGCGTCAGGTAGTGGGTACGGAGCGCGGCCGCCGGGGCGCGCAGGTTCATGTGCAGGTGCTTGGTCGAGCCCGTGAGCCAGCTGGTCCAGCCGGGCCGTTTGACCGTCACGTCGATCGAGACGACCTCGTTGGCACGGATCAGGCCGGTCGGCCAGATCCGGTCGCCGCGCACGGTCACCGGAACGCGGCTGGCGTGGGGTCCGGTCGTGACCGTGACGCTCTGGATCGTCCCCCCACCGAGCGGCATGTCGATTTTGGCCAGCGCGTCGGCGTCCGCGCTGAGCGTCGCCCGCCCCGAGAGCAGCAGTACGGCACCCGCGGCGACCGCGCCGAGAGCCACCACGACAAGTGCCGCAGCGATGTACGCCCCGGGCCCGCGCCGCTTGGGCTGCGTGGTCCGGGAACCCGTGCGCTTACGCCCCAATCTCCCCGGAGCTTGCACGGTTCGGAGGTATGAAACCGGGGACATCTGGAAGTGATGCTAACGATCGAGGAACCCGGCGCAAGCGGTTTGGCCATCTGTTCGCGCTTCTGCAAGCAGAGTTTCACCGTGCGCGGGCGAATGCCTGCTTTCAGTTCAAACGGTCCGCGTCGATGCCGCTGGAGCGTTCGCCCGGGGCCCTCAGGCCGGCGGACGCCGGCGGGCGAGGCCCCGGTCGAGCGCCGCCAGGACCGACGCCCGGGCGGCGTTGGCGGCCTCGTAGCGGCGTAGCTCCGAGAGCGCCTCGGGCTCGAGCGAGGAGGCCAGCCCGATCACCTCGTCGGCCGACAGATCATCGTACGCGGCCAGCGGCGGCCCGGCGAGCGCCGTCGCCCGCTCAGCGCCGTCCCCGGCCGCGGGGCCCGCTGGACCAGCGCCGGCCGAGCGCACACTCGGGCTCCAGCGCAGGAACTCCTCGACCTCGGGCTCGTAGCGATAGGAATCGCCGCCGCCCCGGAGCAGGGGCCGCAAGCGCTGCTGGGCGCGGAGCTTGAGCAGCGCCTCCCTGGTCGTGTACCGATAGGCGTATCCGGTCGCCTTCAGGCGCCGGTTGTCCAGCCCACGGCCGAAGCGCAGCTGGCGCAGGAGCTCGACCGGGAGCGGGACGCCGAGCCTGCGCAGTTGTCCGGCCGCGAACGCCGGACCCCAGGGCGGCAGGACCGGCAACAGCGGCTTGCCGAGCAGCGACACGATCTCCGAGAGCGCGAGCACTCCGTCGGCGGCCACGTTGTAGGTACCGGGGAGCCGTTGGCGCGTCACGTGGAACAGCGCCCCGACCACATCGTCCTCGTGAATCAGCTGCCAGCGCGGATCGAAGCCGAGCACCGCCGGCACGACGGGCAGGCTGAGCAGCGCCACATCCGCCGTGCGGAGATCGGACCCGACCGCATTGGCGAAGCGCAGCACGCTGACGGCGATCTCCGGATTGCGGGCCGCGAAGTCGGCCACCGCCTCCTCGGCATCGACCACGTCGCGCTCGATCGCCGTGCGCGGCTTGTGCGTGCGGGGCATCGACTCGGCGAAGAAGGCCGGATCGTCGGCCTCGCAGCCGTACCAGTGCGCCGAGGACTTGAAGATGAGCTTGCGGACCGTAGATCTCGGGTCGGCGCAGGCCTCGAGGATGCCCCGCGTGCCGCTCACGTTGACCTCCCGCGCAGTACGCGCGGTGGCCGTCAGCGAGTCCACGACGAGTCGGGTATCGACCACGGTGTCGATCGCCGCGGCCCGAACGATCCGGCCGAGCAGCGCGTGGCTCGCGTCTACGCGCACGAACTCGGTGCGTTCGAGCTCGTGCTGAGGCTCGGTCGTGTCGACGCCGACGATCGCCTCCACCCCCGGCTCGCGCTCCAGCAGCTGCGCGACCCGGCCACCCCACGTCGACGAGATGCCGGTGATGAGGACGCGCCGAGAGTCCATCGGGCGCGAGGTCAGCCCAGCCATACGCTGCGCCTCGCGGCGACCAGCTCGAGCAGGTTCTCCTGGATCAGCGCGCGCACGTCGTGGGCCATGGTGCGCACCAGGCGCTCGTCGTCATACGGCGTCGCGCCCAGATCATCGGTGGCGATCGGCTCCAGGAATCGGATCCGGAACTTGGCCGGCAGCGGGAGCGCTGTGCTCAGCGGTAGGTAGGGCAGGCGGCGCAGCGGGTTGAGGCGGCCGAACACGGGCTGGGCCTCCTCGGCCCCCAGCACGGCGATCGGAATGATCGGCACCCGCGCCCGCATGGCGGCCGCCACGAAGCCACCCTCGCCGAACTTGCGCAGGCGATAGCGCTCGCTGATCGGTTTGCGGGTCCCGCTGCTGCCCTCGGGAAAGGCCAGCACGAGCTGCTGCTCGTCGAAGAGGAGCCGCTGGATGTTGGCGGGGTGCGCGGGCACACCACCCACCTTGGCGATCAGCATGCCGGCTCCCGGCAGTCGCCTGAACGGGCGCTCGAGCGCGAGGTGGACGACGCGACGCCGGGGGTGCTCCTCGCGCAGCGCCTTGGCGATCATGATCCCGTCGGGAGGCAGTGCTCCGGCGTGGTTGCACACGAGTAGCGCCCCGCCGTCGTCGGCCACGTTCTCGATCCCCTCGACCTCGACCCTGAACCAGTAGTGATAGAGGAAGTCGTAAATCGTGCGGTCGACCAGCCCCTCGACCCGCTCCGAGCGACCCCAATCGGTGATTTGGCGTTCCGGCTCGAGGCCGGGCAGGTGCTCGCGCAGGTCGCTGCGGCGCGCCGGGACGCTGTCGCCCGCGAGCTCGCTCCGTGAGAGCTCGACCGTTACTCCGGCCTGATCGGGGGGCGCGTCCTCCGACTCGGTGCGGTGCGACTCGGTCATCGGCCGATTCTCGCAGGGCGCCGGAGCGCCGGCGGTGAGAGGGGTTCGGCCGGCTCGACGAGCACGCGCACGCTAACGCGTGACGGCACCCTCGGAGGCGCTCGAGACCAGGCGCGCGTACTTGGCCAGGGCGACGCCGGGATACGGTCGCTGGGGCGCTTGGTAGGCCTCGACCCGGGCCGCGATCTCCTCGTCGGAGAGATCGACGTCGAGCCGCCGGGCATCGACGTCGAGGGTGATCACGTCACCGTCGCGTACTGCGGCGATCGGTCCCCCACGGGCCGCCTCCGGCGCCACGTGTCCCGCCATCAGACCGTGCGTGGCCCCGGAGAAGCGACCGTCGGTCAGCAGCGCGACCTCCTCGCCGAGGCCCTCCCCCACCAGTGCCGCCGTGACCGCGAGCATCTCGCGCATCCCGGGGCCGCCGGCTGGGCCCTCGTTGCGGATCACCAGCACGTCGCCGGGTTCGATGGTGCGCTCCGTGACGGCCTTCATGGCCTCTTCCTCGGACTCGAACACGCGCGCCCGACCTGAGTGAAGGCGCCGCTCGTGTCCCGCTAGCTTGACCACACAGCCCTCCGGGGCGATGTTGCCGCGCAGGATGGCGAAGCCGCCCGTCGTCTTCAGCGGATCGCTCAGCGGCCTGACCACCCGCTGGCCGTCGGTCTCGCGCGCGCCGGCGGCGATCTGCCCGACCGTGGCGCCGGTCACAGTCGGGGCGCCCTCGTGCAGCAGCCCTGCCTCCTGCAGACGCCTCATGACGACCGGTACGCCGCCGGCGCGGTAGAGGTCGACGGCCACGTACTGGCCGCCGGGCTTGAGGTCGCAGAGCAGCGGCGTGCGCTCGCTGATCCGGTCGAAGTCGTCGATCGAGAGCTCGATGCCCGCCTCCTTGGCCACCGCGAGCAGGTGCAGGACGCCGTTGGTAGAGCCGCCGCTCATGGCGATCGCGGCGATCGCGTTCTCGAGCGAGTCGCGCGTGATGATCTCGCTCGGGCGCTGGCCCCGGCGCAGCACGTCGAGCACGAGCTCGCCGGCCTCGAACGCGACGTCGCGCTTGTGGGGATCGGTGGCCGGGACCATGGAGAAACCGGCCGGCGAGATGCCGAGCACCTCGAAGGCCATGGCCATCGTGTTGGCCGTGAACTGGCCTCCACAGGCGCCGGCGCCCGGCGACGCGACGTCCTCGATCGCCGTCAGCTCCTCATCGGTGATCCGGCCGGCGGCATGCGCGCCGACCGCCTCGAAGACCTCCTGGATCGTGACCTGCTCACCCTTGTAGTGACCGGGCATGATCGAGCCGCCGTAGATCATCACGCTCGGGACGTCGAGCCGGCAGAGCGCCATGACGGTCGCCGGGCTGGTCTTGTCGCAGCCGCTGATCGCCACCACGGCGTCGAACATGTGCGCGTCACAGACGAGCTCGATCGAGTCGGCGATCACCTCGCGGCTGACCAGTGATGCCCGCATGCCGGCGGTACCCATCGTGATTCCGTCGGAGATGGCAATCGTGTTGAGCTCCATCGGCGTCCCGCCGGCCGCGCGAATGCCCTCCTTTACCTTGGCGCCCAGCGCACGCAGATGGAAGTTGCACGGCATCGTCTCGATCCACGTGTTGGCCACCGCGATGAGCGGCTTGGAGAGCGCCTCGTCGTCGTAGCCGATGCCCTTGAGGTACGCGCGCGCCGCGGCCCGCTCGGGGCCGTCGGTGAGCGCGCGACTGCGGTGCTTGAGATCAAACGGGGCGGAATCGGCCATCGCGCGCCGCACTGTAGCGACCGCGTCCCACGGGCCGGGCGCCGGGAGCGTCTCAGCGCGGGGCGTCGATGCCTGCGGAGGTCTCGTGGCCGCCGGCGGCTCGGATCCGCGCGCGCTCCCACTGAGAGAGCCGCCAGAGATCGCGCTTGACCTGCGCCGGGTCGAGCTGGCGACCGGGCAGGTGCATGTTGGCGGTGGCGATAAGCCGCCGCTCATCCCCCGTAAGGGCCATCCACTTGGCGAGCACGTCGTCCGAGTCGGGCAGGCGCGCGCTGCCGTAGGGCCGCGTTTCGTCGGGGAAGGCCACGCAGTACTCGTTGAGCAGCCGATGCGTCTGGGCCAGATACGCGACGATCGCGCGATGCGGATAGATCAGGTAGGCATACGGGGCTCCGCCGGTCCCGCCGGCGTCCTCCGGACCGTCGACGGTCGCGCCCCACACCCGGATGAAGCCCAGATCGCGGTACATAGCCCACTCTTCCTCGTTGACACACGAGCGCAGCAGCGACCGCGCGCGCGCCTCGGCGCGGCGCTCGCGCCCGGGGTCGTAGGGCATCGCCGGGGCGCGGCGGCGCCGCGCGCGGTGTCGGGCGAGCGCTTCCTCGAGCCGGGGCAGGATCAGGTCGGAGAGGAGCGCGAGGGCAACAAGCGCGGTTGCGGCGAGCGCAAGCAGCACCGGCGCCCGCCCGCCTACCTTCCGCCCGCGGCCCGCGGGAAAAAGATCACTCGCTCTGCGTCGCGCGGGATATCACGGAACGAGCTGACCATCTGCGCCTCGCGCCTGCCGCCACTCTGCGTGACGGGCACCGCGGCCCACAGGCCGGCGTCGAGCTGGCGCCGGAACTCCTCCACGAGCCGCTGCTCATCGTCGGCCACCTCGACGTCGCCCTCAGCGATGAGCACCTCACCATGCCCGGGCTTCATCCGCAGAAAACGCACGGCGAGGATTATGTCAAAGCCCGTCGGTCCCGATCAGGCTCAGCCCTGCCGCCACAATCCGAGCACGTCCACCGGTCCGGCGCCGGCGCCGAGCTCGCTCAGGCCGTCCCTGACCGCGGCCGAGGCGAGCTCTTTCGCTCGGCGCGCCGCCTCGAGCGGTGAAAGGCCCGCGGCCAGCCCGGCCGCGAGCACCGACGAGTGGGTGCAGCCCGAGCCGTGCGCGGCATCGTTGGCGAACCTCTCCCCCGGGATCTCGGTCAGCGTCTCGCCGTCGAAGAACACGTCGATCGCCCGCTCGCGATGCCCGCCCGTGATCACGACCGCGACCGGGCCGAGAGCGTGGACGGCGCGGGCCAGGACCTGCGCGTCGGGGCCGGCTGACGCGCTCGGGGCCTGCGCTCCGGCGGGCGCCCCACCGGCGGGCGCCCCACCGGCGGGCGCCCCACCGGCCAGCGCGAGCGCCTCGGGGATGTTCGGCGTTGCGACCGTCGCCCGCGGCAGCATCAGCTCGACGAGCGCCCCGCGGGCGTCGTTCTGCAGCAGTTGCGCGCCGGACTCGGAGACCATGACCGGATCGAGCACCAGCGGGGTGTCCGGCGGCAGCTCGTCGAGCGCACGGACCACCGCCTCGATCGTCGCCACGGTGGCCAGCATCCCGACCTTGACCGCGTCGACGCCGATGTCCGACGCCACCGCACGGACCTGGGCGAGGATCATCTCCGGGGGAATGTTGTGGATTGCCGTGACGCCTTTGGTGTTCTGCGCGGTGATCGCCGTGACGGCCGTCATCCCGTGCACGCGACAGGCCGCAAAGGCCTTCAGATCCGCCTGAATCCCCGCGCCGCCGCCCGAGTCCGAACCCGCGATCGAGAGCACGCGTGGGATCCCGGAAACCGGCGGGCCGGCGGACGTCAGTTCTTCGGACCTGCCGCTCACGTGGGGCGGACTCCTTGCTCGTTTGCCGCAGCAACGGTGATTATCGCCGCGCTCGGGCATCGGTCCGGGCTCACAGGATCGGCGTGATCCGCCCGCCGACGCCGCGGCGGACGTAGCCCGCGAGCTCGAGCTTGGCCAGGTCGGCGAGCACGCGCTCGATCGGCGCTCCGGCTCGGGCGAGCGCCGCCGGGGTGTCCATGCCGTCCGCCACCGAGTCGAGCAGCCGCTGCAGAGGGCCCGAGATCGCCTGCCGTCCAGCGGCGGCCGGCACGAGGCGCATCTGCGGGCCGTGCACGACGTCGAGCACGTCCTGAGCCGAGGTGATGACGAGCGCCGGCGTGTGGGCCAGCAGCCCGTTCGGCCCCACGGCCCGGGGAGCGCCCACCCGCCCCGGCACTGCGCCCACGGCACGACCCAGCGCCCGCGCGTAGGCGGCCGTGATCAGCGCCCCGGATCGCGTCGCCGCTTCGACGACGATTGTGATCTCAGCGAGGGCGGCGATCAATCGGTTGCGGGCGGGGAACATCCAGCGCCGGGCCGAGGTCCCGGGGGCCAGCTCGGACACGAGCGCGCCGGACTCGGCGATTCGCCGCCGGAGCGCGGCCTTGCTCGCCGGATATGGCCGGTCGGCGCCACAGGGCAGCACGGCAACGGTCGCGCCGGCCGCCTGCAGAGCCCCGGCGTGAGCGGCCGAGTCGATGCCGAGCGCCATCCCGCTGATCACGGTCACCCCGGCGCCGCCCAGCCCGCGGGCGAGCATCCCCGCGACCTCAAGGCCGTAGTCGGAGGCGCGCCGCGAACCGACGATCGCCGCTGGCCGATCCGCCATCAGCTCGGCCAGCCGCCTGGCCGAGCAGGAGATGTGGAGCACGGCCGGCGCGGAGCGCAGCGCCATCAGGCTCTCGGGATAGCCCGGGTCGCAGCGACAGACCAGGTTGAGCCCGGCGCGCGCGGCTCGCTCACGAGCCCGCGCCGGGTCAAAGGCGAGGAGCTCGGCGCCGATCGCCGCTCGATCCTCGCCGCCCACGGCGTCGAGAAGCTCAGCGTCGCCGAGCTCGAGAACCTCGTCGATGCGCCCGCGCACGACGTCGAGGTGACCCGCCAACCGGGCCAGCAGCCAGGGGCGCGCGAGGCAGCGCCCGCACGCCCTGGAGATCGCGTCGGCGCTCACGCGGCGACCGCCACACCGGTCTGGTCGCGGTGACGCAGGCTGAGCGCCGTCAGCACGTCGGAGACAGTGACGCCGCCATGCTGCCGGAGGTCGGCGATCGTCCGCGATACGCGCAGCACGCGGTGGCGCCCGCGGGCGCTCAGAACCCCGCGCTCGTAGGCCTCCCCCAGCGCGAGCTCAGCCGCCGGCTCGAGCCGCACGTGGCGCCGGACAAGCCGCCCATCGAGCTCGGCGTTGCACGTCGCGCCACTGCCCGCGAGCCGCACGCGCTGAAGCTCGCGCGCCGCGGCGACCCGCTCGCGGACCGCGGCCGACGAGGTCGTCGCCCCGGCTCGGAGCTCGATGCCCGTCGGTCGCTCGACCTCGACCAGCAGGTCCATGCGGTCGAGCAGCGGCCCGCTCAGCCGCCGCCGGTGACGCCGCAGATCGGCCTCTCCACAGCCGCACCTGTCCCCCATGCCGGCGAAGCCGCAAGGACACGGGTTGGTGGCGGCGACGAGCATGAAGCGGGTCGGGAAGACGAGCGCGCGCTGGCCCCGGACGATCGTCACGCAGCCGTCCTCGAGCGGCTGGCGGAGCGCATCGAGGCTCGAGCGCTGGAATTCGGACAGCTCGTCGAGGAACAGGACTCCGTGATGAGCGAGTGTGGCCTCGCCCGGGCTGGGCGGCGAGCCGCCCCCCACGAGGCCGGCCGCCGAGATCGTGTGGTGGGGCGCGCGGAACGGCCGCGCGGCCACGAGTCCGTCGGCGTGCATCCCGACCACGCTGTGCAGCCGTGTCACCTCGATCGCCTCGGCCCGCGCGAGCGGAGGCAGGATCGAGGGCATGCGCCGCGCGAGCATCGTCTTGCCGGTCCCCGGCGGCCCCTCGAAGAGCAGGTTGTGAGAACCCGCGGCCGCGATCTCCAGGGCCAACAGCGGCGCCACATGGCCGCGCACGTCCGCAAGGTCGGGCTCGGGCTCCGGGGCGCGCCCGGCATGGGAGGGCGGCGGGACCGCCGGCGGCTCGGCTCCCCCGAGCACGTCGGCCGCCGCCCGCAGGCTTGTCACCGGCGCCACGTCGACGCCATCGACGAGCGCCGCCTCCCGGGCGCGCTGCGCGGGAACCATGAGCCGCGCGATGCCGGCGTTGCGCGTCCCCTCGGCGACCGCGAGGGCCCCCGGCGAGTCGCGCAGCTCACCGCCGAGCGACAGCTCGCCGAAGACGGCGAAGGCGCCCAGCCGCCCGCGGTCGACCTGGCCGCTGGCCGCCAGCACGCCGATCGCCAGCGCGGCATCGAAGCCCGGTCCCACCTTGCGCATGAAGGCGGGCGCCAAGTTCGCCGTTATACGACGGGCGGGGAAGTCGAAGCCCGAATTCAGGATGGCCGAGCGGATCCGCTCACGCGATTCCCGCACGGCGACGTCGCCGAGGCCCACGATCGTGAATGAGGGCAGGCCCGGGCGGATGTCGACCTCGACCCAGACCTGACGCGGATCGACCCCGTCGATCGTGAACGTCGCGACGCGAGCGAGCATGGCTCCAAGCTACGCCTGATCGTGTCAGGCGTGGGTCACGGCGTGTCAAATGTCTGCGCATAAATCGCTGCAAATCGGCACAGAATTGACACGCCCCGCCACCCACAGGTCACGTTTTTCGGCGTAACTTGGAGGCGGTGTCAGCGGACCTGCGCCAAGACATCGGGCGACGCGGCGAACAGCTCGCCGCCGAACACCTGGAACGCCGGGGCTTCGAGATCGTGGAGCGCAACTACCGGACCCGGTGGGGGGAGCTCGACATCGTCGCCTTCGACGGGCACACGCTGGCCTTCTGCGAGGTCAAGACGCGTCGGGCCACCGGTCCGGATGCCAGCCCGTTCGACGGGCTGCGGCCGCGCAAGCGGGCCCAGGTGCGCAAGATGGCCGGCAGCTGGCTGATCGAGCGACGGCAGCGGCCCTTCGCCGACGAGCTTCGCTTCGACGCGATCGGGGTGACCCTCGACGACGGCGGCCGGCTGGTGCTGCTCGAGCACCTCGAGGGGGCGTTCTAGCGCGTGGTGAGGCCGCGAGGCCGTGCACGGATGCGGGGCGGCCGCGCTCGGTGCCGCACGCGGGTGCCTCGCGCTTAGCCGAGCTTGAGCTGCTGGTAGGCCGCCGACTGGAACGAGAGCCGGTGCAGCGGAGACACTCCGAGCCGTTCGATCGCCTCTCGGTGCTCTGGCGTGGCGTAGCCGACGTGCTGGGCGAAGTCCCAGCCCGGATGCTTGCCGTCGACACGGCGCATGTAGCGATCACGGGTCTCCTTGGCGATCACCGAGGCCGCGGCGATGGCGGCGCTCTTGGCGTCGCCGCCGATCACGGCTCGCTGCTCGTACTCGAGGCCCTTGACCGGGAAGCCGTCGCTCAGGCAGATGGCTCCGGGGCAGGCGACGCGAGCCAGGGCGTCGCGGAGCGCGGCGAGGTTGGTGACATGCAGGCCCCGGGCATCGATCCCGGGCGCACAGCGCGAGATCACCACGACCCGGGCGGCGACGCGCATGATCACGGGGTAGAGCTCCGCGCGTGCGGCCGGAGACTGCTGTTTTGAATCGTTCAGAGCGCCCAGGGCGCGGATCTCCGCCCGGCCGAGGCGGGTCTGGTCGAACAGCACCCCGGCCGCGACGAGCGGGCCGGCCAGGCATCCGCGGCCCGCCTCATCGGCCCCGGCGACGAAGCGCATGCCGAGCGAGCGGTCGAACTGAAACAGGCGGCGGCCGGGACGACCGGGGCGGCGGGAACGCCGGCGGGCGGCCGGCGAAGCCTCAGAAGATCCCGATCCGGTCGGGCGGCCAGTAGGTGGCGAAAGCGACACCGATGATCCAGGCGTTTGGGACAGGTCCCCAGAAGCGACTGTCGTCAGAGGAGCCACGATTGTCGCCCATCATGAAGTAGTGACCGGGCGGAATCATGATCGGCTTGGCGAACGTGCAGCCGGGAGCGCCACCGCAGGGCGCGATGTAGGAGTCCTTCTCCGGCACGCCGTTGCGGATCACGTGGCCGTTGACGACGGCGATCCGGTCCCCGGGCCCCCCGACCACGCGCTTGATGAAGGTCTGGGTCGACTCCTGAGGAGTCGGCACCCCGCAGGGCTGGGCGTGCCCGTCGCCCTCGCTGTTCGATCCGCAGATCGCCGGCTGGGGATCCGCGCCCCGGGGCGGATGAAAGACGACGATGTCCCCGATGCTCGGGTGGTTGATCATCCGGTTCGTCAGCACGCGCTGGTTGATGTGCAGCGTCGGCTCCATCGAGCCACTGGGGATCCGGTAGGGCTTGACGACGAAGGCCTGGATCAGGAGGGCGAGCCCGACGGCGACGAGCACCGTGACGATCAGCTCCACGATCGACTTGACGCCCGACCTCTTCCCGCTGTTCCCGGCCCTCGGCATCGGCTAGAGGAAGCCTACGCGGCCCGGGGGCCAGTAGGTGAAGAAGGCCCGGCCGATGATCCACGAGCGCCGGACGGGACCCCAGAATCGGCTGTCGTCGGATTGCCCGCGGTTGTCGCCCATCATGTAGTAGTCGCCCGCCGGGACCACGATCGTGGTCGGGAAGTCGCACGACCCGGTGCCGTTGCACTGATCGATGTAGGTGTCCTGCTCACGGACTCCGTTGCGGATCACGTGCCCGCCGACGATCGAGAGGTGGTCACCCGGCAGCCCGACGACGCGCTTGATGAACGTCTCGGTCGAGGCGGTCTTCTGCGCCACGTCGCAGGCCCGGGCGGCGTTGCTGCCGGTGTCGTTCTGTCCCTGGTCGGGGTTCGCGCAGCTGCCGTAGTCCTTGGGAGGATGGAACACGACGATGTCCCCGACGCTCGGTGAGGAGCCGAGGTGGGTTCCGATGCGGTTGACCAGCACCCGCTGGTTGATGTGCAACGTCGGTTCCATCGAGCCGCTCGGAATGCGGTACGGCTTGACTACGAAGGCCTGAATTGCGAGCGCCAGGAGGACGGCCGTCGCAACGATCACCACGAGCTCGACGATCGAGCTCGCGAGCGACTTCTTGGTCTTTGTCACCTACTCTTCGGCGGCGGAGTCCCCGGTCTTACCGGAGGACTCTGCGCCGGCGGCCGGCTTGGACTCGGCGACCGGCTCCGGCGTGGCGTCAGCGGCGGCCTGCACAGCGGCGTCCCCTGCGCTTGGCTCGGTGGCGACCTCGGCGGGCACCGTCTCCTCGACCGGCAGCTCCTCCTCCTCGGCCGCGGCGTCCTCGGCCACGATGTCCTCGGGCGTGGGCTCGAGTTCGTCGGCCTGCTGCGTGTAGAGCAGCTCGCGCTCGATGACCTCCTCGGGACCGGTGTTGCGGCGCTCGCGGACGCGGGCTCGCTTGCCGACACGGTCGCGCAGGTAATAGAGCTTGGCTCGCCGGACGTCGCCCCGGGCGGCGACCTCGATGCGCTCGATCTTCGGTGAGTGCATCGGGAACGTGCGCTCCACGCCCACGCCGAACGACTGCTTGCGCACCGTGAAAGTCTCCCGGGCGCCGTGGCCCTGACGCTTGATGACCACACCTTCGAAGACCTGCGTGCGACGCCGCGTGCCCTCGATGACCTGAAAATGGACGCGCAGACGATCACCGGCGTCGAACACCGGCACTCGGCGGAGCTGAGCGCGCTCCAGGCTGTCGATCACAGTACTCATGGCATCAGAGGCGTCTCACGGCGGGCCGCAGGGCTGCTGCCCAGCCTAGCCAGCCGTGGACGCCGCGGGCGGCAGGCTCTGCCCACCCCCACGCGGGCGCTCCATGGTAGCGGACCGCTCCGAGATGGACCGCCGCGAGATTTCTCCTCGGGCCCGGCTCACCGCTGTTCCTCGTCCTCACCGCGTCGGCGACTCTGATCGCGGCGCCACTCTCGGATGCGCGCGTGGTGCCCCGAGAGCAGGACATCGGGGACACGCCAGCCGCGGTGCTCGGCGGGCCGGGTGTAGTGCGGATACTCGGGCGCACCGTCGAGCGCCTGGCTGAAGGACTCCTCGAGCGCCGAGCGCTCGTCGCCGAGCGCGCCGGGGAGCTTGCGCAGCACGGCGTCGCACACGACCATCGCAGCGAGCTCGCCGCCGGCCAGCACGTAGCGCCCGATCGACAGGCGATCGCCGACCAGATGCTCGAGCACGCGCTCGTCAAAGCCCTCATAGCGGCCCGACAGCAGGGTCAGCGCGGGTTCGCGGGCCAGCTCGGATACGAGCTCCTCGTCGAGCACACGGCCGCCGGGGGTCAGCGCGATCACGCGGCGCCGGCTGCGCAGCGAAGCCGGGTCGGTACCGTAGCGGGCTCGCAAGGCGGCCTCGACCACGTCGACGCGGAGCACCATCCCTGCCCCGCCGCCGAAGGGCATGTCGTCAACCTGACCGCCGGTCAGCGGCGTGTGATCGCGGTAGTTGACGTAGCCCAGGCGGGCGCCGTGGGCGACCGCGTTGGCCACGTGCCGCTGCCCCTCGAACCACGAGAAGGCCTCCGGGAACAGGGTGAAGATGTCGATCTCCATCAGCCGGGCACCTCGCCCAGGAACTCGAGATCGATCTCGATCGCGCGACGCTCGATGTCGACACCGCGCACGGCATCCCGCACCAGCGGGACGAGCAGGTCGGCTCCCCCGCCGGCACGCTCGACCTCGAGCACCTCGCAGGAGGGCAGCGCCAGCAGGCGCCTCACCCGGCCGACCTCGGCGTCGCCGTCACGGACCGCGCAACCCTCGAGGTCCTCGGCCCACCACTCGTCGGGCTCGAGCTCGGGCGCGCGCCGCCGGGGCACGAAGAGCTCCTGGCCGCGCAGCGCGACGGCGTCGTCGCGGACCGAGCATCCCTCGAGCCGCAGGATCGGACGACGATCCGTGCCCGCCCGGCGCTCGATCTCGAGCTCCCGCTCACCGATCCGGATCTGCTCGCCGACCACGAGCAGGCCGGCGACCGGCTGCACAACGTGAAAGCTGCCGTCGAGACCGTGGGGGCTGCCAACGGCGCCGGCGCGCAGCCATCGGCGCGCATCCATCGCTGCTCGGGCGGCGTCAGTCGTCGACGATGTCGACGAAGACGCGCCTACGCTCCTTGACCGCCGAGGCTTTGATCAGCGTCCGCAGCGCCGCAGCGGTGCGTCCGCCGCGGCCGATGACGCTGCCGTAGTCGTCGTCGGCGACCGACAGCTCGAGCACAATCGTGCCGTCCTCCTCGACGACCTCGTTGACGTGCACCTCGTCGGGATGGTCGACCAGCGACCGGGCCAGGTACTCGAGCAGATCCTTCATGCGGCGGCGCCTCGAGCCAACCCGCCGCTGCTACCGGCTGGTGGGCGTCTCGATGCCCTGGATGCGCAGCAGCTTGCGCACGGTGTCGGTCGGCTGGGCGCCGCGGGCGAGCCAGTCGCGGATCCGCTCATCGTTGAGCACGATCGTGGACGGCTCGGTCTGGGCGTTGTAATGACCGACGGTCTCGATCACGCGACCGTCGCGCTTTGAACGTTGGTCGGCCACGACCACGCGCCACATCGGATTCTTTCGCCCGCCAACGCGGGTCAGTCTCAATCTCACAGACATAGGGCGGGATGAGGTTAGCGTGCTTGGCGCATCAGCGCCCCGAGGTCGGGCATCTTGCCCTGCGAAACCTGGCGCATAACCTTGCGCATCTGGTCGAACTGCTTGATCAACTGCTTGACCGCCTGCACGTTGGTGCCCGACCCGCGGGCGATCCTCAGGCGCCGCGAGCCCTTGATCAGCTCGGGATGCCGGCGCTCCTCGACGGTCATCGAGAGGATGATCGCCTGGATCCGATCGAACTCGCGCTCGTCGACCTTCACGCCGCGCAGTTCCCTGCCCATGCCCGGGATCATGCCGAGCAGCGACTGGAGCGGGCCGAGGCGCCGCACCTGGCGCATCTGCTCGAGGAAATCGTCGAGGCCGAACTCCTGCTTGCGGATCTTGCGCTCGAGCTCGGCGGCCTGTTCCTCGTCGTAGGCCGCCTCGGCCTTCTCGACCAACGTCATCACGTCGCCCATGCCGAGAATCCGCTGGGCCATCCGGTCGGGGTGGAACTTCTCGAACTGATCGAGCTTCTCGCCCGTCGAGGCGAACAGGATCGGCTTGCCGGTGATCGCCTTGACCGAGAGCGCCGCACCGCCGCGGGCATCGCCGTCGAGCTTGGTCATCACGACTCCGTCGAATGCGACAACCTTGGCGAACTGCTCAGCCACCGCGACGGCGTCCTGGCCGGTCATCGCATCGACCACGAGCAGCACGTCGTGGGGGTTGACCGCCTTCTTGATCCGCGCGAGCTCGTCCATCAGCTCCTCGTCGACGTGCAGACGGCCGCTCGTATCGACGATCAGCACGTCTTTGCCCTCGGACTGGGCCCGGTCGCGCGCCCAGGCGGCGATCTTGACCGGGTCGCGGTCCGTGCCCTGCTCGTAGACGTCGGCGCCCGCCTGAGCGCCCACCTTGATCAGCTGTTCGACCGCCGCCGGGCGGTAGACGTCGCAGGCGGCGACGGCCACCGAGGATCCGTGCTGCTCCCGCAAATAGCGGGCGAGCTTGGCGGTCGCGGTCGTCTTACCCGAGCCCTGCAGGCCGGCCATCACGACGACGGTCGGGGGCCGGGGCGAGAAGGAGAGCTCGCGGGCCGCTCCGCCCATCAGCTCGGTGAGCTCGTCGTTGACTATCTTCACGACCTGCTGGCCCGGATTCAGCTTGCCGATCACGTCGGCGCCCAGCGCACGCTCCTTGACGGCGTTGGTGAAGCTCTTGACGACCTGGAAGTTGACGTCTGCCTCGAGCAGCGCGAGGCGGATCTCCCGCATCGCCGCGGAGACGTCCTGTTCGGTCAGGGTGCCGCGTCCGCGCACATCGGTGAGCGTCGACTGGAGCTTGTCGGCCAGTGAATCGAACATTCCTGAAGGCTACGCGGGTCGCTGCGGCGCGGGGCGGCGGCTAGGCCGGGTCGCGCGGGATCTGCGCCGGACGCGGCGGGCCGTTCACCCCGGCGTCCCGGTGCGAGCGCTCGGCCAGCGCCTTGCTGATCCCTCCGAACGCGTCGGAGAACTCCGACGGGATCACGAACACCTTGTTGGCGTCGCCCTGCGCGAGCTGCGGGAGCATCTGCAGGTACTGATAGCTCAAGAGCTCGCGGTCCGGCTTGCCCTCGTGAATGGCCGTGAAGACGGTGTCGATCGCCTTGGCGTCGCCCTCGGCTCGCAGGATGGCGGCCTGCTTGGCGCCCTCGGCCTTGAGCACGGCGGCCTGCTTCTCCCCCTCCGCGGTGAGGATCTGCGACTGCTTGACGCCCTCGGCGGTGAGGATCGTGGCCCGCCGCTCGCGCTCGGCGCGCATCTGCTTCTCCATCGCCTCCTGGATCGATACGGATGGGTCGATCGACTTGATCTCGACACGGTTCACCCGGATGCCCCACTTGCCCGTCGCCTCGTCGAGCACGCCGCGGAGCTGAGTGTTGACGTGGTCACGGCTGGTCAGCGCATCCTCGAGCGTCAGCGAGCCGACGACGTTGCGTAGCGTGGTCACCGTGATCTGCTCGATGGCCTGGAGCGGGTTGGCCACCTCGTACGTGGCCGCCTTCGGATCGGTCACGCTGAAGTAGAGGACCGTGTCGATCTGCACCACCAGGTTGTCCTCGGTGATGACCGGCTGGGGCGGGAAGGAGACGACCTGCTCGCGCAGGTCGATCAGGGGCTTGAGCCGGTCCATGAACGGCATCAGAATCGTCAGTCCCGGCGTCTGGGTGCGGTCGTAGCGTCCGAATCGCTCCACGATCCCCGCCCGGGCCTGCGGAATGATCCGCACGGTCCTGGCGAACAGGACGATCAGGAAGATGACAACGACGACCGCGGCAATTGCACCAGCCATGTGAAACCCCTATTCCGTGACAAGCGCCGTGGCGCCTTTGATGTCCATCACCTGTACACGCGCACCCTGTTCGATCACGTCATCATCGTCGTAGGCGCGCGCGGTCCAGATCTCACCGTCGATCTTCACGCATCCGACACCCTCGCGATTGGCGATCCGCTCGACCACGAGTGCCTCCTTGCCGAGCAGCGCGGCCGAGCCCGTGCGGATGCGCGGCGGCACCCGCCGGTGGGACATGGCGATCGGCCGCACCACGCCGAGGGCGAGCAGCGAGACCACGACAAACGCGACCCACGAGGCGAGCCCGCCCGCGCCGGCCGCATCGACGATCGCCGCGCACGCCCCCCCGACGGCGAAAGGCGCGAGGAAGAAGCCCAGGGTGAGCATTTCGCCGATCGCGAACAGACAAGCGACGATTGCCCACAAGACCCAACCGGTCATGTGTGATCGAGCTTATCGCCTGGGGATGCGGCCGGCGGCGGCCGGCACGGCGACCACGACCACGAGATCGCGCGCCCCCCAGGCCACACGGGACCGAAAGCCCGCTGCCTCGAGCCATCTGAGCTGATCGGCGAGTGAACTGGGCCGGTCGTACTCGCCGTCGACCGGCGTCAGCGCGTCGGCGGGATCCTCGGGCACGATCACGTCGCCGAGCACGAAGCGGCCGCCGGGAGCGAGGACGCCGGCGATACGCCGGAACAGTGCGGCCTTGCCGTCGCCGTCGAGGTGGTGGACCGCGAGCGCCGAGAAGACGAGCTCGAACGGCCCGGGCGGGGGCGGATCCTCGAGCCGGGCCACGCTGAGCTCGATCCGCTCGGACGGGAGCAACGTGCGCGCTCGGGCGAGCATCTCGGCGCTGGCATCAATTCCGCTCAGGCGCGCCGCCGGGTGTCGCTCGAGCACCCGCCGGGCCGTCTCTCCGGTGCCGGTCCCGAGCTCGAGGATCCGCGACGCCCCCTGACCCGTGGCCACCGCCGTCTCCTGCTGCAGGCGCTCGTAGTCGGGCACCTCGGCCCGCATCAGATCCAGATAGCCGTCCGGATCCCAATGGAACTGAGCCACTGCGCGTCATCTCCTGCGGCTATTGGACGAGCGCCCGGGCGAAGTCGGCGGCGTCGAAGGGCCGCAGGTCCTCGAGCTGCTCGCCCACGCCGATGAGCTTGACGGGAATCCCGAGCTCGGCGGCGATGGCCAGCGCGATCCCACCCTTGGCCGTGCCGTCGAGCTTGGTCAGGACAAGGCCGCTGACGTCGACCGCCTCGGCGAACAGCCGGGCCTGGCGAAGGCCGTTCTGACCCGTCGTGGCGTCCACGGTGAGCAGCGTCTCGTGCGGCGCCTCGGGGATCTGCTTGGCGATCACGCGCCTGATCTTCGCGAGCTCGCCCATCAGATCGTCCTGGGTGTGCAACCGGCCGGCCGTGTCGATGATCACCACATCGGCGCCCTCGCGGCGCCCGACCGCGATCGCGTCGTAGGCCACCGAGCCCGGGTCGGCGTCCGCGGGCCCCTTGACGAAGGCCGTGCCTGCCCGCTCGGCCCAGAGCTCGAGCTGCTCGACGGCAGCGGCCCGAAACGTATCGGCGGCCGCGATCACGACAGACCGTCCGAGCTGCTCCTGGAGGTGCCAGGCGAGCTTGCCCACCGTGGTCGTCTTGCCCGTTCCGTTCACGCCGACCATCAGGATGACGGTGGGCGACGGCGTGATGTCGATCCGGTCCTCGCCAGTGCGGGCCATCCCGGCGAGTAGCTCGGTCAGGCGGGCGGTGAGCGCCTCGCCGCCCGTGACCTCGCCGCTCGTGGCCTCGCGCTCAAGCTGTCCGACCACCTGAGCGGTGGTGCGCGCCCCGACGTCGGCGTAGATCAGCGCCTCCTCGAGCCGCTCCCAGGTGCCGTCGTCGAGCTCCTCGAACAGCGTCGCCTGAATCTCGCTGGTGAGCGCCTGACGGGTCTTGCGGAGGTTCTCTCGCAGGCGCCGGAAGCGCCCCACGCGGCGCTCGCCGGTCTGCTCCCCGGACCCGTTCTCGCCGCCGCCGACCGGGACGCCGTCGACCGTGAAGAGGTCCTGCCATTCGCGTGCCATCGGCGCGCGACGATAGCGAGGACTACGCCGCCCCGACCTCGCGCGGCAGGTGCCTCGAGACCACCTTGGAGATCCCGTCGCTGCCCATCGACACTCCGTAGAGCGAATCGGCGGCCTCCATGGTGCGCTTCTGGTGGGTGACGACGATGAACTGAGCGTGGGTGGAGTACTGCGCAAGGAGGTCGAGGAAGCGGGTGATGTTGAGATCGTCGAGGGCCGCCTCGACCTCGTCGAGGATGTAGAACGGGCACGGGCGAGCCAGGAAGACCGAGAACAGGAAGGCCAGCGCAGTCATCGACTTCTCGCCGCCGGACAGCAGGGTCAGACGCTTCATCGACTTGCCGGCCGGGGTGATTTCGATCTCGACGCCGAGCAGGTCCTCGAGCTCGTCATCCTCGCCGGACCCGCCTTCGCCGCCCACGCCGTCATCGTCCTCGGCCTCGGCCTCGGGCTGGGGCTCCTGGCCGCCGAGTACGCGGGCCGGGCCCTCGCGCTCCGAGACGAGGCGCAGGCGACCGCTGCCGCCCGGGAAGAGCTGCGCAGCCAGCTCCTCGAAGTTGCTCGCCGCGGCGGCGAAGGTCTCCTCGAAGGTCTCGCGGATCTGGCGGTCGGTGTCGGAGATCAGCTTCTGAAGCTCGCGCAGGGCCTGCTCGAGGTCGGTCCGCTGGTGCTCGAGCTCCTCGACGTGGGCCAGAGCCTCGGCGTACTGCTCCTGGGCGAGGGGATTGACGGGCCCGAGCTGCTCGCGGCGCCGGGCCAGGCGCTCGAGCCGCGTGCTCAGGGTCTGGCGCTCCTCCTCGGTGAGGGGCGTCTCGGCCGCCACGGGCTCGAGCTCGAGCCGGGCGGCCAGCGTGAGTAGCTCGGCCTGCGCGTCGGCGGTTCGGTCGCGCACATGCTGCGCGCGCACCTCGGCGCTGGTGAGCGCCTCGTTCTCCGCGGAGAGGCGGGTGTGGAGGCCGGCCTCCTCCTGGGCGCAGGCCCGGAGCTCTGCGGCGACGTGCTCGCCGGCCTCACGGTCGGCGGTCAGCTCTGCCTCAAAGCGCGTCCGCTGCTCGGCGATCGCCTCGGCGGCGGCGGCGAGAGCGGCGATCAGCGCGGCGATCAGCGGTGTCAGCTCTCGTTCGCGCTCGATCTCCAGGCGCAGCCCCGTGATGCGCCGCTCGCGCTCATCTCGCTGACGCTCGGCGTGCTCGGCCAGGCGCCGCTCGGAGGCCAGCTCGGAGAGCAGACCGGCGCGGCGGGCGCCGTCGGGGCCCTCGTCGGGCGCGGTGCGGCGCACCTCGATCAGCCGGCGCAGGCGCCTGACCTCCTCGGCCGCCTCGTCGCGGGCCCGAACCGTCGCACGGTGGACGGCGAACGCCTCCTCACGGGCGTCGTCGACGCTCGATACGGCCACGGCCGCCCGCTCGAGCTCCGCACCGGCCGCCACCTCAGCCTGCACGGCCGCCTCGCTGGCGCGGACCAGCTCGTCGCGCCGGTTGCGCTCGGCGAGCACGCGATCCTCGCCCACCGCGGGCGCCTGGCGCAGCTCGCGCGAGCGCGGCGACCAGACGCGGCCCGAGCGGGTCACCGCGACGCCCTCGAAGGCAGGGACGAGCTGATCGAGCGATTCGACGACCCAGGTGTCGGTGAGCAGTGCGCGGGCCAAGCGAAGGACATGTTCCGGCCCGCGCAGGCGATCGGCCAGCGGTTCGGCGGCCCAGGCCGGGGCCAGCGCGGAAGCGCGGTCCTCGGGGGCCTGTGGCGCCGGGCCGTCGGCGATCAGCACGCGTCCACCCTCGGCGCCGGCGCGATCGAGCAACGCCCCCGCGGCGTCGCGTCCGGTCACCACCGCGGCGCGGAGGCGCCCGTCGAGCACGGCGGCGACGGCGAGCTCGTAGCCGGGCTCCACCTCGAGCTCGTCGGCGAGCACGGCCGAACCGCCGGGGGCCAAGGCGTGGCTGCGCAGGAACTGATTGACGGCGGCGAGCTGACCGCCGACCCTGGCCGCCTCACGCCGCGTGGCCTCAACCTCGCGTTCGGCAGCGCGGAGCGCGCTGCGCGCGGCCTCGGAGCCCCGCTCCGCAGCCTCGCGTGCGGTGAGTGCATCCGCGACGGCGGCCTCGCGGCGCTCCACCTCGGCCTCGGCCTCCGCGCGTTGGCGCTCGAGCTCGACGAGCTGCCGGGCAAGCTCGGCCTCGCGGTCGCGGTCGAGGGCCGCGAGCTCCCGCTCCAGGGTGGCGATCCGCGCGTCGGCCTGCGGGTCCGGCGCGTCGGTGGTGGCCTCGGCCTCGAGCCGCGAGAGCACCTCGGCGGCGCGCTGCGCACGCTGGGCGATCGACTGGGCCTGGCCCTGGGCGGATTCGGCTCGATAGGCGACACGCTCGGAGGCCGACTGGGCGGTGAACGAACGCCGCGAGAGCTCCTCACGGTGGGCGCTGCGCGCGGCCAGTGCCTCCTCGGCCGCCTCGCGGCGGCGGGCCACGGCCTGGAGCCGCTCCTCGACCTCCCGGCGGCGGGTGCGGGCGGCCGCGGCGGCGGCCTCTGCATCGGTGAGCGCGAGCCGCTGGGCCCGGAGCTCGTCGCGCGCGAGCTCCCAGCGCGTCTCGGTGACCTGGCGCTCGAGCCGGGCGTGGAGCTCGGCCGCCTCGGCCTGGCGCTTGAGCGGCTTCAGGCCCGAGCGCGCCTCGCGCTCGACGTCTAGTGCGCGATCGAGGTTCTCCTGGGTCCGCTCGAGCTTGAGCTGCGCGCGGCGGCGGCGCTTGCGGTGCTTGCCCAGCCCCGCGGCCTCCTCGATCAGCAGCCGCCGGTCGCGCGGCTTGGAGGTCACGATCGCCTCCACGCGGCCCTGCGAGATGACCGAGTGCATCTCCTTGCCCAACCCGGTGTCGGAGAGCAGCTCGATCACGTCAACCAGCCGGCAGCGGGCGCCGGCCAACCGGTACTCGCCCTCCCCCGTGCGGTCGAGTCTGCGCACGATCGAGATCTCCGGCACGCCCAGATCGAGCTCACCGTCGCTGTCGTCGAGGACCAGCTCGACCTCGGCACTCCGCGCCGCCTGCCGGCCGGGAGCACCGCCGAAGATGACGTCCTGCATCGACTGGCCGCGCACGGCCAGCGGCGACTGCTCGCCCAGCGCCCAGAGAACCGCGTCGGTGACGTTGGATTTGCCCGATCCGTTGGGACCCACGATCACGCTCACGCCGGGGCCGAAATCGAGCCGCGTGCGATCGGGGAATGACTTGAAGCCCTTCAGGGTGATCGACTTCAGGAACACGCGCTCATTCCTCCATCGCCTCGAGCGCCGCCCGCGCGGCCTCCTGCTCGGCGTCCTTCTTCGACCGACCGACTCCGCGGCTGACCTCCACGCCCTCGACCGAGGCGCTGACCGAGAACGTGCGGTCGTGCGGCGGTCCCGCCTCGGCCACGACGTCGTAGGCCACGAGCTGCCCGCGCTGCGCGAGCCGCTCCTGGAGCGCCGACTTGAAGTCGACGGGGTTCTCGAGCGCGTCCTCGATCTCCGGCGTGAAGGCCTCGACGACCGCCTCCGCAGTGCGCTCGTAACCGAACTGCAGGTAGCACGCGCCGATCACGGCCTCGATCACCGAGGCCAGCACGCGCTCGGTGGCCAGCAGCGCCTCGACACTCTGACCGGTGCCACTCGGCGCCGCGACGCGCAGGCGCTCGGGTATCCCCAGGCGCTCGGCCACCGCCCGGCACGAGCGGCCAGAGACGGCCTGGGCGCGGATCTTCGTGAGTCGGCCCGCGCCGAAGACGTCCGCCTCGAGCCGCGGATAGAGGTGCGTGGTCACGGCCAGCGCGAGCACGCTGTCGCCGAGAAAGGCCAGGCGCTCGTAGGAATCGGCGCGGCGCGCCGTCCAGGACGCATGCGTGAACGCCGGACCCGCCAGTTCGGCGGGCAACTGCTCGAGCAGCGCGTGGAGCAGAGAGCGCTGTGCACCCACTCAAGCTCAGGATCCCTGCTCGCCGTCGCCGACGGGCGCCGGCCTGCCGGCGCCCCCGGTCGCGAGCACGAAGTCGACCGCCTGGCCGACCGTCAGGATCCTGGCCGCCTGCTCGTCGGACATCTTCACCCCATAGGAGTCCTCTAGCTCCTGCACGAGGGTGTAGAGGTCGAGCGAATCGGCTTCCAGGTCCTCCCTGAAACGGGTCGATTCCTGAATCACGTTCGGATCCAGCTCGAGCTCGTCGGCGAGATGCGTGCGGATCAGTGTCAGGACCTGCTCGCGGGTCATCGGCTCGACAAGCTAGCCGGGGGCTCGGACGACCGCAGGGCGCCCGCGGCCTCGAGCGCCGCGCGCGTGCGCCCGATCACGTCCTCCTGGACGGCGTGGGCGGCGACCTCGATGGCGCGAGCGAAACCGCGGTGGGTGAAGCGGCCGTGGGCGACCACGCCGACCTGGCGCAGCCCGAGCATGTAAGCCCCGCCGGGCCCCTCGGGGTCGATCTCGGCCCGCAGCCGGCCGACGGCCGGGGCGAGCAGCAGGCCACCGAGCTTGGCGCGGGTGGAGCTCATGGCCGCCTCGCGAACCGCCCGCAGCACGCGTCCCGACACGCCCTCGATCAGCTTGAGGGTGATGTTGCCGGTGAAGCCGTCCATCACGACGACGTCGGCGGCGCCGTCGGTGACCTGGGTGCCCTCGATGTTGCCGACGAAGTTCATGCCCGTGCCGCCCGGGCCCGCGAGCTGCTCGTGGACCTCGATCAGCTCGGGCGTGCCCTTGCTGGGCTCCTCGCCGTTGGAGAGCAACGCGACCCGGGGCGCGTCGATGCCCATCACCGCCTGGGCGAAAGCCGAGCCCATGTGCGCGAACTGAACCAGGTGCTCGGGCCGGCAGGTCACGTTGGCGCCGACATCGAGCAGCAGCACCGGGCGCGTGCCCGGCAGCGGCACGGGCAGCGCGAGCGCCGGCCGGTAGATGCCGCGGTCGCGGCGCATGTTGAACAGGCCGGCGGCCAGCGCCGAGCCGGTCGAGCCTCCCGAGACGAGCGCCTGCGCACGCCCATCGGCGACCGCCCGGGCCGCCTGCACGATCGAGGCCTCGGGCGTCGAGCGGACGGCGAAGGCGGGATCGGCGGCCTTGGCGATCGACACCGGGGCGTCGATCACCTCGACACCGTCGGGCACGGCGCCGATCTCGGCGGCCGGGCCGAAGAGGAGCACGGCAACGCCGGCCGCCGCCGCCTGGGCGGCGCCCGCAGCTACTTCGGACGGGCCGAGGTCAGCCCCGCCCGCATCGACGGCGACCGTGACCATCGTGCTGCTACCTAGAGGGTCTCGGTGCCCGTATCCGGCGAGACGACTTCGCGGCCCTTGTAGTGGCCGCAGACCGGACACACGCGATGCGGGAGCCTCGGGCTGTGGCACTGCGGGCACGCGTTATGCGTCGGCGCGGTGATCTTGTGCTGCGCCCGCCGCTGCGCGGTGCGGGCGTGCGACTGCTTCTGCTTGGGGACGGCCATGGGCGCAGGAGTGTAGTGCAGAGGCCACGGCGGCCTCAGGACGACGCCGGCACGCCACGGGCGGCCAGCGGCGGCTCGCTCCACGAGTACGCATAGGCGGGTATGTCGTGGGCCTGCCAGAGCGGCGTCAGGTGCAGCGGTCTGAAGGTGTCCCACATGATGGCCAGCTCGTCCGTGCGTCGCGCCCCGAGCGCGCGCTCGACCGCGCCCGGCTGCGGGCCGTGGGGCAAACCGCTCGGATGCAGCGTCACGCAGCCCACGCCCACGCCCATGCGGGCTGCGTAATCGCCCGCGGCGTAGAACATGACCTCTTCGGACTGGATGTTCGAGTGGTGGTAGGGCAGGGTCACGGCCGCTGGATCCCAATCCAGCAGCCGAGGCGCGAACGTGCAGATCACGAAGCCCGGCCCCTGGAAGGTCTGGTGGGTGGGCGGCGGCAGGTGAAAGCGCCCCGCCCGGGGCTCGAAGTCATCGGCGTTGAACGTATACGGCCAGACGTATCCGTCCCAGCCGACCACGTCGAAGGGATGGCGGTCGAGGACCAGGCTCTGAAGGCCGTCGCGGACCCGCACGGTGAGCTCGAACTCGCCCTCGGAATCGAACGTCTCGAGCTCAGCGGGGCCGTGGAAGTCCCGCTGGGAGAACGGCGCGTGCTCGAGCAGCTGTCCGTAGCGGTTGCGGTAGCGCTGCGGCGTCTCGAGCTCGCCGGGCGTGTGGAAACAGAGCCATTCCTGCTCCTCGCCCTCGAGCTCCCAGCTGTGCGTCGTGCCACGGGGGATGACCAGATAGTCGCGCTCGCGAAAGGGGACACGGCCGAAGACCGAACGCAGGACGCCGCCTCCCCGGTGTACGTAGATCACCTCGTCGCCCTCCCCGTTGCGGCAGAAGCCCGCGCTCGGCTCGGTCGGGCGACAGATCGAGACCTCGAGCTCGGCGTTGAACATCAAGAGCATCCTGCCGGATCGGATCACCGCCGGACTCGACGCCGTTCAGGTCGGCAAGCCGGTGCACATACGCGTCGGGAACCACTCCTCGCGCTCGATCGGCGTGAAGGCACCGATGTGGCCCAGGCGGCACGGCGAATGCAGGTGGTAGAGGATCGACTCGTTGCTCGAGAAGCCCTCATAGCCCATCACCTCCTCCACGAGCAGCCGCCGATCGTCGCGGAACTGGACGATCGTGCTCTCGCGCGGCGTCCCGCCGCGCACCGGGCCGCTCGTCGCCGCGGCCGGAGCGCGCTCAGTCGAAGCGAATCTCTGAGAGCTTGGCCCAGCGTGGGTCGGGCTCGGCCTCGTGCATGTGCTCGGGGCCGGCGACGTTGAGATCCGCGCCGCACGCTGGGCACAGGCCGGCGCACTCGGGCCGGCAGAGGATCTGCGCGGGGAGCGCCAGCGCGAGCGCATCGCGAGCCCAGCCGCGGACGTCGAGCACGCCGCCCTCGAGATAGGGCGAGTCGAGCTCCTCGATCCCGCCCGGTTGCGAAATCTCGCGTGCCTCGACCTCGAACGTCGGCGAGGCCGGCGCCAGGCAGCGCATGCAGGGACCCGAGAGACCGGCCTCGAAGCGCAGGCGCAGGGCATAGCCCTCCCCCGTGGTGCGCGAGACGTCGAGGCGCACAGGCACCAGCTCGGGCGTCACGACATACGTTTCGGCGCCCAGCTCGAGCGGATCGAAGCTCACGTGGAGATCGAGCCTCCGGCCCTCGCCGGAGGTCAGGCGCAGCGGGGTCAGGTCAAAGGTGTCGGTGCGCAGCGGCACCCGTCGAGGGTAGCGCCGCCCCTGGTCCTTACTCGCCGTGCGCGAGCTCGCGCCGGAGCACCTTGCCGGTGGCGTTGCGCGGCAGCTCGTCGACGAACACCACCTCGCGCGGGACCTTGTATCCGGCGAGATTCGCCTTGACGTGCGCGCGCAGCTCGTCCTCGCTCACCGAAGCGTCCGGCTCGAGCGCGACGACGGCGCGCAGGCGCTGGCCGAAGCCGGGATCCGGGACGCCGAGCACCGCGACCTCGCGCACGCCGGGCACACCGGCCAGCAGGTCCTCGACCTCGGCCGGAAACACATTCTCGCCGCCCGAGACGATCATGTCGTCGTCGCGGCCTTCGACGAACAGGCGGCCGGCGGTGTCGAAGTGGCCCGTGTCGCCGGTCGACATGAGACCGGCATGACGAACCTTGTCGCCGCCGCCCGTGTAGCCCTCGAAGAGCATCTCGTTGGCCACGAAGATGCGCCCCGAGGTGCCGGTCGGAACCTCGTGCATCTGCTCGTCGAGCAGCCTGACCGTCGTCCCCCGGGGCGGCCGGCCGGCGGTGCCGGGCGCCGCGCGAAGGTCCTCTGGTGTGGCGATCGTGGCCCAGGCGACCTCGGTCGACCCGTAGAGGTTGTAGAGCTTCTCGCCAAAGGCGTCCATCACGCGCCCGGCGAGCGGGCCGGGGAGCGCCGAGCCGCTGACGGCGATCACGCGCAACGAAGAGACGTCGTAGGCCGAGAGCTTCTCGAGTGGTAGCTCGAGCATGCGCTGGAGCATCACCGGCACCACGACGAGCGCCGTCGCCCGCTGCTCGGCGATCGTGCGCAGCGTGCCCTCGGGGTCGAAGCGGCGCTGCAGGACGACGGTGTCCGACAGCAGCATGGCCAGCGACAGGTGCGCGAAGCCCCAGGCGTGAAACAGTGGCGCGGCGATCACCGTGGGCTCGCCGGGCCTGGAGCGGAATGCGGGAGAGCAGGGCGGCTGCGGGCGACAGAGAACTGGGGCTCGCGCGGTTGGCACCCTTGGGCGTGCCCGTGGTCCCCGAGGTCAGAATGACCGTGCGGCCCGGGTCGGCGGGCGGGGCGAGATCGGTGTCGGGGGACCGGGCGATGAGGTCCTCCAGGGACGGGTGCGGGACGGGCGCGGAGCGATCGCGCCAGGCGATGAAGCCCGCGCGCGCGGCCGTGGCCTGCTGGGCGATCGGCGCGAACTCGTCGTCGTAGATCAGCGCGGCGGGATTCTCGCGCTCGATCACCGACAGGACCTGCGGGCCCGCGAAGGACGTGTTCATGTAAAGCGAATGGGCGCCCAGCTTGGAGCAGGCGACGCTGGCCTCGATGAAGCCGCGGTGGTTGCGGCACATGATGGCGATCCGGTCGCCCGCCTTGATGCCGTACTCGGCGAGCCCATGCGCCAGCGCGTTCGTGCGCCGCTGGACGTCCTCGAACGTGAGCGTGCCGAGCTCGTCGACGATCGCCCGGCCCTGCGGGTAGCGGGCGGCCGAGCCCGCATAACCGGCCGCCAGCGTCGGGCCCCACTTCAGCAGCGCGGTCAGCGCGCGCAGCGAGCGGTCCGGCCGCGAGGGACGGAGAACTCCGGCCTGCGCGAACGTGCGGGCCACGTGAGCGGCGTCGGCGATCGGGTTGGGCACGCGCTGTATCCAAGCAGGGTGAGCGACCGCACCGCCTGCCGAGAGGTGAATGGGGATCATTGACCCGTGTCCAAATGGTTCGAGAGCTTCGGGTTCGCCGAGGTCTACAACGACCTCATGATCGGCGCCTATCCCCTCGACGCAAGCGATGTCGCGCTGCTCAGCGAGGCCAACACGGAGCGCATCCTCAACCTCGTCCACGAGGGGGAATACGAGCCCGGAGCACGCGAAGAGGTCAAGGAAGCGCTGGCCGAGGCGAAAATCGACGAGTACCGGCTCGAGCTCATCGACCACGGCGATCTGCCCCCGGACCACATCGAGCTGGCCGTGCTCGAGGTGGCCGAATGGCTTGACGACGGCCATCGCGTATATCTGCACTGCCGCGCCGGCATGCAGCGCTCAGCGGCCGTCGCCGCCGGTGTGATCGCGGTCCGCGAGCATGTCGACATCCTGGACGCGCTCGACACCGTCCGCGCCCACAAGCCGAACGCCGAGCCCCTCCCCCACCAGCGCCTCGACCTGCTCAAGTGGTGGGCCGACCGGGAGAGTCTGGAGTAAGGGGTTCGGGGGGTTCGGGGGGGGGGGGTTCGGGCGGTTCGGGCGCGCCGGGCGTTTGGGGTGGGGCGTTTGGGGTGCCGGGGCGCGCGTGGACAAACGGCCGCCCGCGCGTGGGGCGCTAGCCGGCTTCGCGCAGCGGCAGTTGGGTCACGCCGTCGCCCTTGGTCGGCTCGGCGGGGTCGTCGTCGCCCACGTGCACGCTGCGCGCGCTCAGGGTGACCGGCTCGAGCTGGGGCAGCTCGCGGCCCTCGGCAGCGGCCCCGTGCTCGGCGAAGCGCCTCGCCCCCGGCAGCACGCGCGACTCGTAGGAGCCGACGGTCTCGTTGTAGGCCTTGACCGTGCTGTTGAGCCGCTGCCCCAGGGTCGAGATCAGGGTCGAGAGCTTGACCAGACGGGCGTGTAGCTCGCGGCCGAGGTCGGAGATGACCTGGGCGGACTCGGCGACCCGCTCCTGCTGCCAGCCGTAGGCGACCGCGCGCAGGATGGCCAGCAGCGTGGTCGGCGTGGCGATCAGCACGCGGCGGCGCATCGCATCCTCGATCAACGTCGGGTCGGCGTCGAGCGCCGCACCATAGAGGTGCTCGCCCGGCAGGAAAAGCACGACAAAGTCGGGCGCCGAGTCGAGCCCCTCCCAATAGGCCTTGTCGGCCAGCATCTTCACGTGCTTGCGCAAGAGGCGCGCGTGGTCGCGCAGATGCCGCTCGCGTTCCTCCTCATCACGAGCGGCGTAGGCGTCCAGGACTCCCTGGAGCGGCGCCTTGGCATCGACGACGACGTGCTTGCCACCAGGCATGCTCACCACCAGGTCGGGGCGCAACTGGGTGTCGTCGCCACCGGCAAACGAGGACTGCTCGACGAAGTCGCAGTGCTTGACCATGCCGGCCAGCTCGACGACGTTGCGCAGCTGCATCTGCCCCCACTGGCCGCGGGTGTTGGGCTTGCGCAACGCGGTGACGAGCGCGCCCGTCTCCGAGCGCAGCTTCTCGCCCGTCTCGGTCAGCGTGCGCAGCTGCTGCTCGAGGCGCCCGCGCGACTCGCGACGCTCCTGGTCGAGCTTGACGAGCTGCGCGTCGACGCGGCCGAGCTGCTCCTTGAGCGGGGCCACCAACTGCTCGACCGCCTGCTGACGCTGCTCGAGGTCGCCCTTGGCCTGCACCTGCGCGTTCTGAAGCTGGGCGCGGGCCATCTCGGTGAGCTGGGCCATGCTGGCCTGGAGCGCCTCCGCACTCAACACCTTGAACGAGGACGAGAGGCGTTCCTGAGCATCGTGAACGGTCGCGAGACGCTCCTCGGCCAGCGCCCGCTCGTGCGCGAGGTCCTTGCGCACGCCGAACAGCTCCTGCTCGAGGCCGTTGGCGCGCGCCGCCTCGGTGGCCAGAGCCCGCAGCCGGGCACGCAGCAGCAGAACCGCGGCGACGGCGCCGAGGACCAACCCTATGAGTAGCCATACCGCGGTCATTGGACCGTCCAGCATGGCGCGGGTGTCGGACGGAATGCGGGCGGTTGTCGGACGGAGGGGCGGGTCGGCGGATGCGGGCGGGGGGCCGGGGGCCGCGCGGTGGCCGGGGGGCCGGCGGGCCGCGGGCGAACCTACAATCCGCGGCGCATGATCGAGCTCGCCGACGGAGTCTGGCATCTCTCGGGCTTTCCGCCCAACAACATCAACGTCTATGTGCTCGGCGATGTGCTGATCGACGCCGGGTTGCGTTTCGATCGGCGACGCATCCTGCGGCAGATCGCGGACCGGCCGATTCACATGCACGCTCTGACCCACGCCCACTTCGATCACTACGGCGCGAGCCAC
This sequence comes from uncultured Solirubrobacteraceae bacterium, assembly GCA_963725515.1. Lineage (GTDB taxonomy): Bacteria > Actinomycetota > Thermoleophilia > Solirubrobacterales > Solirubrobacteraceae > Palsa-465. The sequence continues at coordinate 263,526 of CAVRZB010000003.1, forward strand.
GCGATCTGCGAAGAGTTGGAGATCCCGTTGTGGTGCGGGGCCGCCGACGTTGCGGCAGTAGAGGCCGGGAAGATGGTCGGGCCCCGCGGCATGATGGTTCCCGCCGCGCATCGACATCGCGTCTCGCGTGCCCTCAGCGAGGGCGACGAGGTGGCGGGGTTCAAGGTTCTCGACACTCCTGGGCACTCCCCCGGGCACGTGTCCTACTGGCGCGAGTCCGACCGTGTGCTCGTCTGCGGCGACGTGATGTGGGGCTACAACCCGTTCACGCTGTCCGGCGGTCTCCGCGAGCCGTTTCCATCCTTCAGCCCCGACCCGCGGCTCAACCGCGAATCGGCACGGAGGCTGGCGGCGCTGGAACCGGCGGTCGTCTGCTTCGGACACGGTCCGCCACTGCGGGACAGCTCGCGTTTCGCGGAAGCCGTGGGGCGCCTCGAACGCTGATGTCGGGCGGCCCGGACCGCGTGGAGCGGCCGCGAGCTGGAGACGTCGGTCCAGGCGAGGCCGGCGCGAGCGCCGACCGGATCAGGCGACACGTCGTCGCCCACGGCCGTGTCCAGGGCGTGTGGTTCCGCGACGCCACGCGCGAGCAGGCCTCGGCGTCCGGGGTCGCGGGCTGGGTGCACAACCGTGAGGACGGCGCCGTCGAGGCGATCCTCGAGGGGCCGGCCGACGCGGTGGAACGTCTCATACGCTTCATGGGGACAGGGCCCCCGCGGGCCCGGGTCGAGCGGATCGAGGTCCGTGAGGAGCGCGTCGAGGGCCTTCAGGGATTCAAGGTGCGGTAGCGGCGGGCGGGCGGGCTTTAGCTTCGAGGCGAACTCGCGGGTTCTTAGTCCGAGGGGTGGTCGGAAATCCAGACAGTCCGAGGGCGCGCTCCGCGCGAACTGTCGGGATTAAGTACCGCTGATGCATACAAAACCCAGACAGTTCCCCAGCTCCGGCCCGGGCCGCAGCCCCCGCACGAACCCAGTTCCCCAGCTCCGGCCCGGGCCGCAGCCCCCGCACGAACCCAGTTCCCCAGCTCCGGCCCGGGCCGCAGCCCCCGCGCCGACCCGCCCCAAACCCGCCCAAACCCCCTAACCCAGCGCCGCCTCGAACGCCTCGCGCGCGGCGCTGCCCCGCACGGCGAACACGACCCGCTCGAGGCCGCTCCCCGATCCCTCCAGGTGTCGCCGCACCTCCTCGACCTCGATGCGCGCGGCCTCGTCCAGCGGAAAGCCGCCCACGCCGGTGCCGAAGGCGACCAGCGCGAGCGAGCGCGCGCCCAACTCGTCGGCCAGGGCGAGGGTCGAGGCGGTGGCCCGGCGGATGATCTCGGCCGAGGTGGGGCCGCCGAGGTCCATCGTCGCGGCGTGGATGACCCAGCGTGCGGGCATCTCGCCGGCGGACGTCGCGACCGCCTCGCCGAGGCCGATCGGAGCGCGCTCGTCGCTCTCGCGCTGAACCTTCGGACCGCCGGCGCGCGAGATCGCTCCCGCCACCCCGCCGCCGTGCATCAGCCGCGTGTTGGCGGCGTTGGCGATCGCGTCGACCTCGAGCTGGGTGACGTCCGTGTCGAGAACCTCGATCACGGCAGAACGGGCGTCAGGGAGCCCCGCGGAGCCGCGCCCGAGTCCCTAGGAGACTTCGGCCGGCTCGTCCTTGCCGGCGAGCCGGTCGCGGCCGCGTTGCACCGCGGCGATGAACTTGGACAGGTTGACCTCGAGCGTGTTGAGGATCTCGTCGGCGTAGTCCTCGGCACCGAGACGGATCTCGCGCTCGCGGCCGCGGGCGTCCTCGATGATGTCCTCGGCGGCGCGCTCGGCCTGCTTGGTGACCTCCTCCTCGGAGATCAGGCGCTCCTGGCGGTCACGGGCCTCCTTGACGATCCTCTCAGCCTCGCGCTTGGCCTCGGCGAGCATCTCCTGGCGTTCCTTGACGATCCAGCGGGCCTGCTTGATCTCCTCGGGGATCGTGGCGCGCATCTGATCGAGGATGTCGTAGATCTCTTCCTTGTCCACGCGGACCTGGTCGGTCAGCGGTACCGGCTTGGCGTTGTGAACGAGATCGTCCAGCTTGTCGATGAGTACCAGGACGTCCATCGCGAACCTCTGTTTCGTCAGCGTTGGGGCTCTTCCTGCAAGCGCTACGTTCGGTGGGGCGAGCTCCGGACCCCGGATTAGCGCAGGAAACTCTATCGAGAGGTGGCCGACTCGCGGCTTACCTCCTGTTTCAGGCGCACCGCGACCTCACCGGGAACGAGGTCGTCGATGTCGCCGCCGAAGGTCGCGAGCTCCTTTACGCCGCTCGAGCGCAGGAAGCTGTACTTCGGCGAGGCCATCAGGTAGACCGACTCGATATCGGGGGCCTGGCGGCGGTTGAGCTGGTTCATCTCGAACTCGTACTCGAAGTCGGAGATCGCCCGCAGGCCCTTGACGATCGCCTTGGCACCGCGCGCGTGGGCGAACTCTACGACCAGCGTGCTGAAGGTCTCGACGGTGACGTTCTCGAGGTCGCGGGTGGCGTTCTGGACGAAGCTGACGCGCTCCTCAGCCTCGAACAGCGTCTTGCCCTTGCGGATCGGAAGGTTGACGACGGCGACGATGACCTGCTCGAACATCGCCGCGGCGCGGGAGATCACGTCGAGATGGCCGAAGGTGACCGGGTCGTAGGAGCCGGGACAGACGGCGATGCGGTTATCGGGGACCATGAATTCGAATCAGGGTGTCGCCGTAGCGGCGCTCGTCGATGAGCGGAAGATCGAGCTCCAGGGCCGACCGTCGGTCGCTCTCGCTGACCACGCGGCAACCCGGCGCAAGGACGGGGGCCAACGCGACGGAGAGTTCGGCGGAAAGGCCGCTCGCGCTGCGGTATGGGGGATCGAGGAACACCAGATCGTATTGCTCCGCGGCTCCGCGTGCCGCCCTGAGGAAGGCGAGCGCATCGCGCCGCTGCACTCGGGCCCCGAGCTCGAGGGCCTTGACGTTGCGGCTGATCGCCTCGATCGCGCCCGCCGAGCTGTCGATAAGCGTCGCCGATGCCGCCCCGCGCGAAAGGGCCTCGACCGCCAGGGCCCCGGACCCGGCGAACAGGTCGAGCACGCGCGCGCCCGATATGTCGCCGAGGATCGAGAACAACGCCTCGCGCACGCGGTCGCCGGTCGGGCGCGTGCCGCGCCCGCGGGGCGCGACCAGCGTGCGGCCGCCGTACCTGCCGCCGATCACGCGCACGGACTCACCCGCGCCGGCTCACGCCCGGATCGGCGCAAGCGCCTCGGCGCCCTGCAGGCCGACGAGCGCCTCGGCCAGCAGCGCGTGCTCAGGCCAGGCCAGCTCGCCGTCCTGGGCGGCGATCCGCTCGGCGTGGGCCCGGGCGCGCTCGAGCAGTTCGGCGTCGGCGGGCAGCTCTGCGAAGCGGAACTGCTGAGAGCCGTGCTGGCGCGTTCCGCCGAGCTCGCCCTCGCCGCGCAGCTCGAGATCGATCTCGGCCAGGCGGAAGCCGTCGCTGTGCGCGGCCAGAGCCTGCAGACGCGCCGACTCCTTCGGCCCGAAAAGCAGGCACAGCGAGGCATGCTCACCGCGGCCTATCCGGCCGCGCAGCTGGTGGAGCTGCGAGATGCCGTAGCGCTCGGCGTCCTCGACGAGCATCACGGTCGCGTTCGGCACGTCGATCCCGACCTCGATCACCGAGGTGGCCACAAGCACGTCGGCCGAGCCCGCGGCGAAGGCGGCCATCGCGGCGTGCTTGTCCCGGCTGGGCATCTGGCCGTGGAGCAGCTCGACCCTGAAGTCGCGCAGTTCGCCGCCGGCCAGGCGCTCGTACTCCGCGGTCGCCGCGCGGGCCTGCAGAAGCTCCGATTCCTCCACCAGCGGGCAGACGACGAACGCCTGGCGTCCCGCGCGGAGCTCCTCGCGCAGGCGGTCGTAGGCCCGCGCCCGCTCGCGCTCGCTGGCGCAGATGAACGTCTCGATCGGGCGCCGGCCGCGCGGCAGCTCGCGCAGCAGGGTGAAGTCGAGGTCGCCGTAGCCGGCCAGCGCGAGCGTGCGCGGGATCGGCGTGGCCGTCATGTGCAGCACGTGCGGGGTGAGGCCGTCCCCGCCCTTGGCATCGAGCGCCGCGCGCTGGCGCACGCCAAAGCGGTGCTGCTCGTCGACGACCGCGACCCCGAGGCGCGCGAACTGCACCGACTGCTCGATCAGCGCGTGGGTGCCGACGAGCAACGACAGCTCGCCGCTGGCCAGCTTCCCGGTCAGGTCGGCGCGCCGCCGGGCCGGGGTCGAGCCGGTGAGCAGGCCGGCGGGCACGGCCTCGCCGGGCATGAGCATCTGGATCGTGGCGAAGTGCTGCTCGGCGAGCACCTCGGTGGGCGCCATCAAGCGCGCCCTGCAGGCCGTGCTCGACGGCGCGCAGCAGCGCGTAGAGCGCGACCACCGTCTTGCCGGAGCCGACCTCGCCCATCAGCAGCCGCTGCATCGGCCGCTCGCGGGCCAGGTCGGCGTCGATCGTGGCGAGCGCGTGCTCCTGGTCGCCGGTCAGCGCGAACGGGAGCATCTGCTCGAGCCAGCGCGCGGTCAGTTCGCGCTGGCCCGCGCACTCGGGCGCAGCGCGCGTCTCTCGCCGTTGCGCACGCCGGCGCAGCAGCCCGAGCTGGAGCAGCAGCAACTCATCGAAGGCCAGCCGGCGCCGTGCGTGCTCGAGATCCTCGGGCGCGGCGGGGAAATGGGCGGCCCGCAGCGCGCCCGCGCGATCCGGGAGCGACTCGGAGGCCCGCAGGCGGGCCGGGAGCGGCTCGACCACGTCGCCGAGCGCGCCCGCGTGGGCTCGCACGAGTGCGTGGATCTGGGTCGAGGAGAGCCCGTCGCTGGCCGGATAGTGCGCGATCGCCTCGACCCCCGTCGCGGCCTCGGCGGTCGGGGCGTGGGCCTGGACGCGGAAGCGGCTGCGACCCTCGAACTTCCCGTGCAGGAGCAGCCGCGTACCCGGCGGGTAGCGCTGGACGAGCCAGGGCTGGTTGAAGAAGGTCGCGTTCATCGGCCCCGTCTCGTCGCGGACCGTGGCCTCCACAAGTGGGCGCATCCCGCGCCGGCGCACGCTGCGCGAGGCGATACGCGTCACCTCGACGACCACCGTGGCGCTCTCGCCAGGGGAGAGCTCGGCGACGGCGCGCGCCTCGCGCCGATCGCGCGGGAGATGCTCGAGCAGGTCGCCGACGGTGACCAGGCCCAGATTGGCGGCGCCGCGCTCGGCCTTGGCGCCGTCGAGCCGCAGGGCCACGGCGAGCGACGAGGGGCGCGGATAGCGAACCGGCGCGGCGAGCAGCGCGTCGGCGGCGAGCGGGTTTGACGTGGCGAAGGCTGTGGCGGTCATTCCGGCGGCCCCGGTCATGATGACCTCGCCCGCGGTCGGCCGCACCGCTACTCAGCCGAGAGCAGCCACCAGTAACTCTGCTGGCCGCCATGCGAGAGCTCGAACTCGACCTCGCCGTCGAAGAGCGCGGCCACCGCCTCCTCCTCGAGCGGCGCGTCGGCGCCGCTCAGGCAGGTGATGAGCTCGGCGCTCTGGGCGAGCTGCCCCATCACGTCGCGCAGCGTCTCGCGCGGCGATCCCCACGCGACGATCTCGTCGTCGACGAAGCCGACCGCCTCGCCGGCACGAAAGCGACCTCGGGTGTCGTCCCGGGCCGCGGGCGCGACCGCGCCGGTGCGGACGTGCTCGAGCGCCGCGAGCATCGCGGCCGCGTTGGCGTCGGCGCCGCGGTTCGGATCGAGGCTGACCGCGGCGGCCAGACCGGCCTGCTGCGAGCGGGCGGGCACGACCCGGACCGCCTTGTCGGACAGCTCGGCGGCGCGTTCGGCGGCCATCACGACGTTCGTGCTGTTGGGCAGCACCACGACCTCCTCGGCCGGTATGGCATGGATCGCGGCGAGCAGGTCGTAGGTCGACGGATTGAGCGTCGGGCCACCGTCGAGCACGCGCACGCCGAGGCTCTCGAAGTGCGCGAGCATGCCGCTGCCCGTGGCCACGGCCAGGGCGCCGCACGACGCGCCGACGACCGGTGCCGCGAGGCGCTCACTGCGATGCTCGATCTGCTCGCGCATGTCCGCGACGTCCAGATGCGACACGGAGCCGGCGCCGCCGAAGAGGGCCGTGGCCGCGTCCGGGTCGTCGGTGTGGACATGGACCTTGAGCGTCGTGGAGTCGCCGACCACGAGCACCGAGTCGCCCAGCCGCTCGAGCTCGGGAATGAAGTGGCGCGACTCGAGGTCGTTGCCGGTCACGGCGAAGTTCGTGCAGTAGCGGTAGGTGGTCGAGATGTGCTGGGGATGCGTGACGCGGGCCGCGGCGTGATGCTCGAGGGCCGGCGCGTCGCCGCCGCGCAGGGCGCCCACGATCCCGGCGAACAGCACCGTCAACCCGTAGCCCCCGGCGTCGACGACCCCGGCCTCGCGCAGCACCGGGAGCATGTCCGGACCGCGCTTGACCGAATCCTCCCCGGCCTCCAGCGCCCGGCCGATGACCTCGGCGATCACCGCGTTCTGCTCCTCGGCGCTGGATCCCGGGCCGAGGCGAGCGTCCTGCATGTGGGCGATCTCGGTGGCGACGCGGTGGGCCATCTCACGCACCACGGTGAGGATCGTGCCCTCAGCCGGGTCGCGCACAGAGCCGTAGGCCTGATCGGCCGCGCGGGCCATCGCGGCGCCGATCAGCACCGGATCGACGAGCTCGCCCGGGCGGCTGGCCAGCTCCTCCGCAGCGCCCCGGATGAGCTGCGACAGGATCACGCCCGAGTTCCCGCGCGCCCCGAGGAGGGCAGCCCGCGCCACCGAGGCGACGATCTCGTCGCGGCCGATGTCATCGATAGTGCGGTCCTCCGAAGCGGAGGCCAGCCGGTCGAGCTCCTGCAGCACGGCCCGCAGCGTGAGGACCATGTTGTCGCCCGTGTCCCCGTCGGCGACGGGGAACACGTTCAGGTCGTTGACCTCCTCGCGCCGGGCCTCGAGCGCGGCCAGGGCAGCCTCCAACAGGACGCGGAAGCGAACGATGCTGGGATCAGACACCCGGGCCGTGAGAGTTACGGCGTCGAGCCGTGGCTCGCGGTCGGAGCCACTACCGAGCCTTGGTGACCTTGCCCGCCTTCAGGCAACGAGTGCAGACGTAAACGCGACGCGGCGTCCCGCCGTCGTCGATCCGGACTCGCTGCAGATTCGGCTCAAAGCGTCGCTTGGTGGCGACCATCGAGTGGCTGCGGCTGTGGCCGAAAGCGGGGCCTTTTGCGCATGAGTGACAGACCTTGGGCATGGCGGGCGAGTATACGCGGATCGCGGACGTCGGCAGCGGACGGCTCATGGGTAGATCCCGATTCGGATGGGTATGGCAAGAGGCTTGCGTGCAAATCGACTCAGCAACGTGGATCTGCCCAAACGCTACGTGGTGCTCGACCACGTGGCCCGTGGCGGCATGGCATCGGTGTGGTGCGCGGAGGATTCGGTCCTCGGGCGGCGCGTGGCCATCAAGCTGCTCGACGAGCGCTTCGCGCACGACCAGCGTTCGGTCGCGCGCTTCAAGCGCGAGGCACGGACGGCGGCCAGGCTCTCCCGGCACCGCAACGTGGTGACGATCTACGACGTCGCGGAGGCCGACGGGCGTCCGTTCATCGTCATGGAGTATCTGGATGGCGGCACCGTCGCGGCTCGGCTGCGCCAGGGTCCGGTTCCGCGCGCCGAGGCCCTGTGCTGGCTGCGCGAGGCGGCCGAGGCACTCGATTACGCCCACGGCGCGGGGGTCGTGCATCGCGACATCAAGCCGGCCAACCTGCTGCTCGATCGCGCCGGCGTGCTGCACATCGGGGACTTCGGGATCGCCCGGCAGCTCAGCGAGGACACGATCACGGCGACCGGCCAGCTCTTCGGGACCGCGGCGTATCTAGCGCCCGAGCAGGCCCTCGGGCAGTCGGCCAGCGCCGCGAGCGATCGCTATTCGCTGACCGTAGCGGCCTTCGAGCTGCTGGTCGGCGCGCGCCCCTTTACCGCTGAGCACTTCGCGGCGCAGGCGCGCCAGCACATCGAGGACGAGCCGCCGCGGGCCAGCCGGCACAACAACCAGCTCCCCGGGGCGCTCGATCGCGTGCTGGTCAAGGGGATGGCCAAAGACGCGAGCGCGCGCTGGGCGACGGCCGGAGCCCTGGTCGACGCAATCGAGCGCGCCCTGACGCGGCGGGCGCCCCGGCCCGGGCGGGCCGCGGACGGCGCCGCCGCAGGCTCAGCCACCGTGGCCTGGACCCCGCAAAACCGTCCGGGCGACTCGAGGCGCCCGGACGGCGGCCCCATGCGGCGCGGCCTGGGTCGCCACCGCCGGCGGGCCGGAGCGCTCGGCGCGCTGGCCGCGGTCGCGTTCGCGGCCGGGCTGATCGCCGCGGCGGCCAATCATGGCGGGTCGGGAACCATGAGAGCCGCCCGTTCGCAGAGCACGGCCAAGTCCGTGGCTGCACATCCCCCGACGCGAACCCCAACCGCCCCGGCCCATCACCGCGCGGCGAGCCCGACCACGTCGACGGCCACCCCAGCGCGGCCGACCGTGACCACGCACGCCGCGGCCCCGGCCGGCGGCGACGCGACGGCGCTCGAGGCCCGCGGCCACCAGCTCATGCTGAGCGGCAACTATGCGCCCGCGATCGGCGTGCTCGAGCACGCCGTGGCGGCGGCCAGTCCCGGCGGGCTGACCTACGCCTACGCGCTCTATGACCTCGGTCACACGCTGCGCGTGGCCGGCAACCCCAAGGCGGCCATCCTGGTCCTGGCCCGGCGACTTCAGATCCCCAACCAGACTGGGGTCGTGCGGAACGAGCTACAGCTGGCCATGCGCCAGGCCGCGGGCACGTCGACCGGTGGCGCGAACCCGGGCGCGGCAAGCGGCGGCGCGGCGGTCGGGCCCCACGGGCACCACAGCCGCGGCGGCGGCGACTAAGCTCCCGCCCCCGATGCGCCGCATGAACATCTTTAAGGGTCCGCTCGCACACGACGCGGATGACCCGCCGGGTTACCGCAGCGGCTGTGCCCGCGTCTCCGAGGCCATCGGCCAGGGCGCCCTGGCCGTCAAGGTCTTCGAGGTACCGAGCGGCGAGAGCGTGTGCCCCTACCACTACGAGTTCGTCGAGGAGTGGCTGATCGTCCTGTCGGGCCGCCCGACCATCCGCCACCCCGAGGGCGAGGAGATCGCCGAGCCGGGCGATGCGATCTGCTTTCCCGCGGGTCCGGCAGGCGCCCACAAGGTCACCAACAACGAATCCGAGACCGCGCGCCTGATCATGTTCTCCAACGGTCGCGAGCCGTCCGTGGCGGTCTACCCCGACTCCGACAAGATCGGCGTCTGGCCGGGCCGCGACGAGGACCATGTGATGGTCCCGCGGTCGGCCCACGTCGACTATTACGAAGGCGAGCGGTAGCTCGGGCTCAGGCGAAGCCGGTCGGTCCACGCCGACCCGCGACCTTTTCCTTGACCTCCAGCGAGGCCAGCACGGCCTCCACCGCCGCTCGACCCGAGTCGCGCTTGGAACCGCCGGTGACCCGCTCGAGCGCTTGCTCGAATGAGTCGACGGTCAGCACCCCGAAGCCGCAGGGGACGCCCGTCGCGAGCTGCACGCCCTGGATGCCCCGCGCAGCTTCGGCGCACACCCAGTCGTAGTGGTCGGTCTCGCCGCGGATCACGGCGCCGAGGCAGACAATCGCATCGAAACGGCCCGCTTCGGCGGCGTACTTCGCGGCCAGCGGGAGCTCGAAGGCGCCGGGCACGTCGAAGACCTCGATCTCCGTGACGCCGGCCTCCTCCAGCGCAGCACGCGCACCGGCCTCGAGCTTGCCCGCCAGATCCGTGTAATACCGCGCCACGCAGAGCGCGAAGCGTTGCCCGGCGCTCATCTACGCCTTTTTCGCGCCCTGGGAATCGCTGCGCAGGCGGTCCTGCTCGCTCTCGGTGTGGAGCATCTCCTCGTCGAGCGCGAGACCCTGATGGTGGAGCGTATGGCCAAGGCGATCTCGCTTGGCGCGCAGGTAGGCCTCGTTGTGTGGGTTCGACGCGTGCTGGATCGGCACCTGGTCACTGACCGACAGCCCGTAGCCCGAGAGGCCGGAGATCTTCTTGGGATTGTTAGTCAGGATGCGGATGCTCGTCAGGCCGAGGTCGACGAGGATCTGGGCGCCGATGCCGTAGTCGCGCAGGTCGGCGGGCAGCCCGAGGCGGAGATTGGCGTCGACGGTGTCGAGGCCCTCCTCCTGGAGCTTGTAGGCACGCAGCTTGTTGAGCAGGCCGATGCCGCGCCCCTCCTGGCTCAGATAGAGCAGCACGCCGCGGCCCTCGCGCTCGATCATGGCCAGTGCAGATTCGAGCTGCTCGCCGCAGTCGCAACGCAGCGAGTGGAAGACGTCGCCGGTGAGGCATTCGGAGTGCACCCGGACGAGCACGTCCTCGGCCCCCGCGACGTCGCCCTTGACCAGCGCGACGTGATGCTTGTTGTCGACCAGCGAGCGGTAGCCGACGGCCACGAACTCGCCGAAGCTGGTCGGGAGCCGGGTGGCCACGACGCGCTCGACGAGCTTCTCCTTGCGCCGGCGATAGGCCACCAGCTCGGCGACGGTGATCATCTTCAGGCCGTGGCGTTCGCAGTATGGCGCCAGGTCCGGCACGCGCGCCATGGTCCCGTCGTCGTTCATGATCTCGCAGATCACGCCGGCAGGGTTCAGGCCCGCGAGGCGCGCGAGGTCGACGGCCGCCTCGGTCTGGCCGACGCGCTCGAGCACACCGCCGGGCTTGGCCTTGAGCGGGAACACGTGGCCCGGCTGGACGAGCTCGCGGGGGCTCGTCTCGGGGTCGATGGCGACCTGGATCGTGTGCGCGCGATCCGCGGCGGAGATCCCGGTGGAGACGCCGGTGCGGGCCTCGATCGAAACGGTGAAGGCGGTCTCGAAGGCTGACTCGTTCTTGGCCGCCATGAGGTCGAGGCCCAGCTCGTCACAGCGGTCGGGCGTGAGCGCCAGGCAGATCAGGCCACGTCCCTCCTTGGCCATGAAGTTGATCGACTCGGGCGTGACGAATTGCGCGGCAATCGTGAGATCACCCTCGTTCTCGCGGTTCTCGTCGTCGCAGACGACGACCATCCTGCCCTGACGGATGTCCTCGATCGCCTCCTCGATGGTCGCGAACGGTGCCTTGGTCGAGCTCATCGGCGCATAAGCCTCTCGACGTATTTAGCCAGCACGTCAACCTCCAGGTTCACCAATGTGCCTTGCCTTGCGCTGCCCAGATTCGTTCGCTGCAGCGTCTCGGGTATGAGTGAAACGGTAAACGATCGCGCTCCGAGCTCTGCGACGGTCAGCGACACACCGTCGACCGCGATCGACCCCTTCTGCACCACATAGCGGAGGACCTCCTCGGGGGCCGAGATCTCGATCCGGCGCGCGAAACCGTCCTCGGCCACGGCGGCGACCGTCCCCACGCCGTCGACGTGCCCCTGCACGACGTGTCCCCCGAGGCGGTCCACGGCACGCAGCGGCAGCTCGAGGTTGACCTCCGTGCCGTCGCCGGCCGAGGCCAGCGAGGTCTTGGACAAGGTCTCGTTCATCACGGCGGCGGCGAACGAGCCGTCCTCGATCGCGGTGGCGGTCAGGCAGACGCCGTTGACGGCGATCGAGTCACCCTCGCTGAGCTCGCGGGCAAGCGGGGTGCGGACGCGCAGGCCGACGCCGTCGGGTGAGCGCTCAAGCGCCGCGACTGTGCCCAGGGACTGGACGATGCCGGTGAACATCGCGCCTCACCACTCCGTGAGCCGCGCGGAGACGAGCAGGTCCTCCCCGACACGCTCGCAGTCTAGGGTCCGCGCACGCACCGCCTCGGCGATCTTCTCGACCCCCTCGCCCTCGAGCGGATCGCGGGCGGTGCGTCCGCCCAGCACGAGCGGAGCCAGGAACAGGCGGATCTCGTCGATCTCGCCAGCGTCGAGGAACGTTCCCGCCAGGTGCGGGCCGCCCTCGAGCAGCACCGACCCGACGTCGGACGCGGAGAGCTGCTCGAGCGCCGATTCGATCCGCGCGGTCTCGTTGCCGCCGGTGGCGACGATGATCTCGGCGCCGTGGGACTCCAACGCGTCGGTGGCGGCCCGCGGCGCAGCCCGCGAGACGACCACGCTGAGCGGCACGTCGCGCGCGTCGCCGACGAGCTTTGACTCGAGTGGCAGGCGCGCCAGGGAATCGAAGACCACGCGCCGGGGCTGGCGATGGACGCCTTCGATGCGCGCCGTGAGCTGCGGATCGTCGGCCAGCGCCGTGCCGATGCCGACGGCTACGGCGTCGCACTCGGCCCGCCAGAGGTGGGCGCGCAGGCGACTCGACTCGCCGGAGATCCATTGCGAGTCCCCGGCCTGGGTCGCCACCTTGCCGTCCAGGGTCATGGCCGACTTGAACAGCACCCACGGGCGGCCGGTGCGGGCCTGCTTGCGAAACGGCTGGTTCAGGAGCCGGGCGCGGTCGGCCAGCTCGCCGGCGGCGACCACGACCTCGATGCCCTCGTCGCGCAGGATCCCGAGTCCGCGGCCTGAGGCATGGGAGCTAGGGTCATCCGAGGCCACCACGACGCGAGCAATCCCGGCCTCACGGATGGTGTCCGTGCAGGGCGGCGTCTTGCCCTGATGGCAGCAGGGTTCCAGCGACACGTACAGGGTCGCGCCGCTCACGTCACCACCGGCCGCGCTGACGGCCTCCACCTCGGCGTGCGGGGCCCCGAGAGCGGTGTGGTAGCCCTCCCCCAGCACCTGGCCGTCGCGCACGATCACGGCGCCCACGAGCGGGTTGGGGCTGACTCGTCCGCGGCCGTACTCGGCGAGCTCGATCGCGCGCGCCAGATGATGCTGATCGGTGCCGGTGGTGAGCGACATTTCCTAACCGGAGGATACGAAGCTGCCGCAGGCGCCTCCGGTGAGTCGGTAGATGCTCACCTCGGGCCCGGGGGCGCCCGTAGGGCTGCAGGTAGTAGTCGATCGACCACTCGACGTTGAAGGACACGGGCCGTTCACCGGCGAGAAAGGGGTGATGGGGAACTCGAGCCGGGCGTGGCGGGGCAGCGCGGCGCAGTAGGCGATCGCCCCGAGTGGGGCCTCGGGCTGCGTGAGTACCCGGCGCGGCGCGGGGCGGGGCGGTTGGGCGACTCACGGCGGGGCTGGTGGGGCGCGGGACGGACCGTGAGCGCAGGGGCCGGCTCGGGCCGGATGAGCGTGGCCGCTTCCATCTGGATGCGGTATCCGTAGCATGCGGTGCGGAGATCGTGCTGCGCTCGTCGTCGGGCGCGCCTAGTATCAACTTGAGCGGCCAGCGATTTTCCGTCCCGGCCGACGCCGAGGCCATGAAGCTCATCATCCAGATCCCCTGTTACAACGAGGAGCGGCAGCTGCCCCTCACGCTCGCCGACCTGCCGCGCCACGTCGACGGTTTCGACTCGGTCGAGTGGCTGATCATCGACGACGGCTCCACCGATCGCACGATCGAGGTCGCGCGCGCCAACGGCGTCGAGCACGTGGTGCGCCTGACCAACAACAAGGGCCTCGCCGCCGCCTTCCAGGCCGGGCTCGACGCCGGGCTGAAGCTGGGCGCCGACGTGATCGTCAACACCGACGCCGACAACCAGTACGACGGCCACGACATCCCCAAGCTCCTCGCACCGATCCTGCGTGGCGAGGCCGATATGGTCGTGGGCGATCGTCAGGTCGAGACGATCGAGCACTTTTCGGCGTTAAAGAAGGCGCTCCAGCGGCTCGGGTCGTGGGTCGTGCGCCAGGCCTCGGAGACCGAGGTGCCCGACACGACATCCGGCTTCCGCGCCTACAACCGCGAGGCCGCCCTGCAGATGCAGGTCGTGTCCAAGTTCACCTACACGCTCGAGACGATCATCCAGGCGGGCAAGCTGCTGGTCGCGGTCGACCACGTGCCGGTCAGGACCAACCCCAAGACCCGCGAGTCGCGCCTGTTCCCCTCGATGGGCGCCTACGTGCGCCGCAACGCGCTGTCGATCTTCCGCGTCTACTCGCAGTACGAACCGCTGCGGGTCTTCTGGGGCGGCGCCGCCGTGATGGGGCTGGCCGCGTTCGCCGTCTTCGTCCGCTTCGTCGTGGCCTTCGCCGAGGGCCAGGGCAAGGGCCACGTGCAGTCACTGATCCTCGGGGCCGTGCTGTTCAACGCGGCGATGCTGCTGGCCGCCCTCGGCGTGATCGGCGATCTGCTCGGCGCCCAGCGCACGCTCTCGCAGCGGACGTTCGAGCGTGTGCGGCGGATCGAGCTCGAGCTCGGCATCAAGCCCTCGCACTACGAGTCGGCGGCGCCGCGTCAGACCCCGGACCGGGGCACCGGTCAGGGCGGTGACGCCTCCGATCGCGAGGCGCTCGAGGTATGAGCGGCACAACGGCGGCCGACGGGGTACCAACCGGCAACACGTACGACAAGTACGGCTCGACCAATCCGGTGGTGCGGCGGCTGATGGCCGGCTTCGAGCACACGCTCGAGGAGCTGTTCACGCTGGCGGCGCCCGAATCGGTGCTCGACGTGGGTTGCGGCGAGGGCGTGCTCACCCACCGCTGGGCTGAGGAGCTTGGCGAGCGGCGCATCGTCGGCATCGATCTGGCCGACCCCAAGCTGGAGGCCGAATGGGCCAAGCGGCAGCGGCCCAACCTCGAGTACCGCACGATGCGCGCCGAGCACATGCCCTTCGATGATGACGAGTTCGACCTGTCGAGCGCGATCGAGGTGCTGGAGCACGTACCCGATCCGGAGCACACGGTGGCCGAGATGGCGCGGGTGGCGCGGCGCCACCTGCTGGTGTCCGTCCCGCGTGAGCCGCTGTGGCGGGGCCTGAACCTCGCCCGCGGGGCGTACGTGCGCGATCTGGGCAACACGCCTGGGCACCTGAACCACTGGTCGAAGCGATCATTCGTCTCGATGCTCAGCCGCTACGGCGAGGTGATCCAAACGCGCGCTCCGTTCCCGTGGACGATGCTTCTGGTCCGGGTCGCCCGATGACGGGAAGGACGGTCGCCCCCAAGCCGCCCAGCGAGGAGCGGCCGGGGCCGGCCGCCGACGGCACGCAGCAGCCGTCGGCCAACGCCGGCTACGCCTCGGGCGCGCGCATCCTGACGATCGGCATCGCCTCCACGGGCATCTTCACGTTCGCCTATCTGGCGACCGCGAGCCACGTCCTCAGCCAGCAGGCCTACGGCCGCGTATCGCTGTGCTGGGCGGTCATGTTCGTGATCCTCTCGGTGATCTACCGGCCGATCGAGCAGCTGCTCTCGCGCACGATCGCCGATCGCCGCGCGCGCGGTATCGAGGGCCATTCGCTCCGTGTCCCGGCGATGATCCAGGCGGGCTTCGCGCTCCTCTTCCTGATCGCCGCGTTGGCCCTCCGGCCGGAGATCGAGACCAAGCTGTTCGACGGCTCGAGCGCGCTCTACTGGATCCTGGTGGTCGGCGTGCTCGCCTATGCCGCGAGCTACTTCGCCCGCGGCTGGCTGGCGGGCCACCAGCGCTTCGCCCTCTACGGCGGGCTGGTGTTCCTCGAGTCGACCTCGCGCTTCCTGTTCGCGCTCGCGGTCGCCGTGGGCATCGGCTCAGGCCAGGGGGCGGTCGCTCTGGGCATGGCGGTCGCGCCCTTCGCCTCGCTGTGCGTGCTGCCGTTCGCCTTCTCGCGCGTCAGGCACGGCCGCGGCTCGCCCGAGATCGAGGTGCTCGACGCCGCCGGCGAGGGTCCTGCCCACGCCCAGGTCGAGGAGGCGGCGGTCGACCTGTCGCTCAAGCACGGCAGCGGCTTTGCCATCGCCGTGGTGTGCATCATGCTCGCCGAGCAGACGCTGATGAACGCGGCCGTGCTGATCGTCAACGGCGATTCGGGCAAGGCGCTGGCCGGCTTCGTGTTCGATGTGCTGCTCATCGTGCGCGCGCCGCTGCAGCTCTTCCAGGCGATCCAGACCTCGATCCTCCCCCACCTCGCCGGTCTCGAGGCGCGCGAGAGCCCGGATGAGTTCCACCGCGCGATCCGGGTGACGATCCTGGCGATCGCGGGATTTGCCGGCGCGGTGGCGCTCGGGCTGCTGCTGATCGGTCCGTTCGTGATGACCGCGCTGCTCGGCAACAAGGGCTTTCACTACGACCGCATCGGCTTGGCCGTGGTCGGCCTGGGCATGGGCTTTCACCTCGTCGCGGGGACGCTCAACCAGGCCGCGCTGGCCCGCAGCCGTGCCCGTCTGGCCGCCGTGGCGTGGATGGTCAGCGCCGTGCTCTTCGTGGTGATCGTGGCGACGCACACGATCAGCAACGAGGTCACGCGCGTCGAGGTCGGCTACTTCGTCTCCACGCTCGTGCTCTCCGGGCTGCTCTACGCGCTCTACCGCCGCGGGCGCCCGGCCGGGGCGCCCGGGCCCGTCGGCGCGGCTGGGGCCGGCGGGGCCGCGGGGGCGGCGGGCGCGGCCGCTTCGGGCTGAGCGGGGTGCACAGATCCCCGCGGACGCTCCGTGTGCGGCCATCCGCGGCTCGCCGAGGCCCTGTCAGGCGCGTGCCCCGGCAGGCGGGACGGCCCACGCGGTAAGGGGAACCTCTTGAGGGCTGCAGGGCGCGCAGCGGCCGGCACGGGGCCACCGCCACTGACCCGGGCACGGGTATCGCTTGGCTAGAGGGACTCAGCTACCGAGCGACTGGCACTCGGGCACGCTCTTGGCGGCCTTCTCGAGCGCCGGGCTCTTGAGGCCGCTGAGGCTCGCGCCGATCGCCCCGACCGAGGTGCGGATCGACGCGCCGAGCGTCTGGGCCGCGGCCTTGAAGGCGGCCGCGCTGTTGGTCGGCAGGCTGCTCGTCTGCGACTGAGCCTGCTGGAGCGCGGTCTTGAGCTGGTTGAAGGCGCTCACGATGGCCGTCGAAATCGTCTTGCCGTTGCTGATGTTCGGCGTGCCGGCGGCCTTCAGCTTGTTGACCGCCTGCTCGGTGTCGGCGACGACCGCGGACATGAAGCCCTCGAGCGCCGTCTTGCCGGCCGCGGGGCTGGTCAGATTGGAGACATCGAGCGCGCTGCTCTTGGCCTGCACGTCCTTCTGGAACGGGCCGATGGCCTGGCAAACGGCCTTTACGTAAGCCTCCGGGCTCTTACCCGAGGACGAACTGCCGCCGCAGCCGACGAACGCGGCGCTGGCGGCGAGGACCGAGAAGACGGCAGATATCTTGCGTGACCTGAGCAAGGCGCGGCAGGCTACATGAAGCTGTCGATAGATGTCACGTGCCGCCGCTGCGGCGGATTCTCGGCCGGGCCGCTCATGCGCTCTTGAGCGCCTGGCACGCGGGCTCCTTGGCGGCTGCGGCGTGCAGTTGCGGATCCTTCTCCGGGCGTACGGTTGACATCTGCATCAGGGTCTGCCTGATCGAAGCGGTGACGCCCGTGGCCGCGGCCTGGTAGGAGCTGGCGTTGGTGGTCGGAATCGCCGCGGCCTGGCTTTGAGCCTTCGTGAGGCCGGCCTGGGCCTGCGAGAAGGCGTTCACGAGAGCATCCGAGATTGACTTGCCGTTGTTGATGGCGGGCACCCCGGCGGCCTTCAGCTCGTGCGCCGTGCGCCCCGTGACGCTCACCAACGACGTGACGAAGGCCTGGTACTGCTGCTTGCCCTTGCTGAGCGACGTGGTCCCGGCCGCAGCCGCCTGCAGCTTGGTGCCGGCCGCCTTGATGCCCGTGCTCCATGCTGTCAACGAGGTGCAGATCGACTTCACGTACGCCGCCGGCGCGGTGCCGGACGGAGAGCTACTGCCGCAGCCGGCCAGCGCCAGCGCGGCGAGCACGAGCAGGGTGACGATCGTCCTGGGGACGGCAGGGCGCTTCATGCCGAAGACCGTAGCGAGATCGCCAGACGCGAGGCGCTCACGGCCCGGAGGCCGCGGCTGCGGCCCCGGCCAACGCCGCATACGCAGCCGCTGGGTCCGGCTGGCCGAAGATCGCCGAGCCGGCGACGAGCAGGTTGGCCCCCGCGGTCACGCAGCGCAGGGCGGTCTGCTCGTTGACCCCGCCGTCGACCTCGAGCGCGACTCGGTCGGGCAGGCGCTCGCGCATCCGTGCGAGCTTGCCGACCGAGAACTCGATGAAGCGCTGTCCCCCCCAGCCCGGGTTGACGCTCATGCACAGCGCCAGATCGAGGACCTCGGCGGCCACCTCCTCGAGCGCGTCAGGCGGCGTCGCCGGGCACACCGCCGCGCCGGCCCGGCAGCCGCCCTCGCGGATCGTGGCGAGCGTGTAGTGAAGGTGCGCGGTCGCCTCGACGTGCACCGTTATGCCGTCGGCTCCGGCGCGCGCGAACTCCTCGACCTGGCGCTCGGGGCGCTCGATCATCAGGTGCACGTCCAGCACGCCGCCGGCCTCGTGCACCCGGTCCGCCAGCGCGCCGACGACGAGCGGGCCCATCGTGATCGGCGGGACGAAATGGCCGTCCATGATGTCGACGTGGATCACCCGCGCGCCGGCGGCGAGCATCTCCTCAACCTGCGCCCCCAGGCGGGCGAAATCCGCGGAGAGGATCGACGGCGCGACCTGCAGCGTGCCGAACAGCCCGCGCCGGGCGGTTTCGGCGGCGTTCTCGCGCGCCAAGCTCACACCGCCTGGAGCATGCTGCCCTTGCAGTGATTACACGACACGATCGCCGTGCTGGACATGCGGACGATCGTCGAATGCTCGCCGCAGTTGGGGCACACGGAGACCAGCTCGAAGCGCTGCAGGCAGTAGACGCACCGGTAGCGACCGGGCACGGCGGTCGGGCGGAGCCAGGGCTCGCCGCAGGCTGGACACTCTGGACCGAGCTTTACGGAACTGTCGGTCACGATCGGCTAAGCGTAGTGACTGGGCCGGTGAGAGCCCGGCTGAGGCGATCAGCGCCGCCGCAGCCGGGCGATGAAGAAACCATCGGTTCCATCGCGGCCGGGCAGGAGCTGCAGATGGTCGGGCGCGTCCGGATGGCTCCACTGCGGATGCTGGGACTGCAGGTCCTCGGGCTCGAAGTCGGCGTGCGCGGCCAGAAAATCGTCGATCACCTCGACGGACTCGGCGGGCGAGATCGTGCAGACGGAATACACGAGAGCCCCGCCCGGCGCCGTGGCGCCGCCTCCTGCAGCCAGGATCCGGGCCTGCAGTGAGGCGAGCTCGCCGATCCGGACAGGAGCGGCGCGCCAGCGCAGGTCCGGGCGCGCCTGGAGCGTCCCGAGACCGCTGCACGGCGGGTCGACGAGGACCCGGTCAAAACCGGCACCCGCGCGCGGCGCGCCGGCGTCCGCCACCTCGGCGCGCACCGAGGTCGTGTGCATGCGGGCGCAGGTCCGCAGCAGCGCCTCCGCCCGGCCGCGATGATGTTCGACGGCGACGACCTCGCCACGATCCTTCATCAGCGCGGCCAGGTGCGTTGTCTTGCCACCGGGCGCCGCGCACAGGTCGAGCACGCGGTTGCCCGGGTCGGGCGCGAGGATCCGGGCGACGAGCATCGAGGCGCGCGCCTGGGGCATCAGCGCCCCGTCGCGCCAGAGCTCCGAGCCGTGGGCGTCGAACGGCGCCTCGAGCACGAGGCCCTCGGGCAGCTCGGCCGCAGGCCGACTCGGCACCGGGAGCGCGGCGGCGACCGCCTCGCGCGAGCTGACGAGCGTGTTGGCCCGCACCGCCGACTCGGGCGGCCGGTTGACCTGGGCCAGCTCGCGCCGGGCGGCCTCAGGTCCGAGCGCGCTCCACCACGTCTCGGCCAGCCACTCGGGGACGCTGTGACGGAGCGCGGCGTGCGCGGCGGTCGCGTCGTCCAACGCGGCCACGATCTCGGCCCCTTCGCGAATGCAGCGCCGCATGACCGCGTTGACGAGCCGGAAGCCGGGTCCGCCCCCGCGTTTGGCCAGCTCGACCGATTCGTTGACCGCCGCGTGCTCGGCCACCCCGTCGAGGAAGAGGAGTTGGAAGAGGCCAAGATGCAGCGCGGCGAGCACATGCGTATCGAGCCGTGCCGGGGCCCGCCCGCTCAGCCGCTCGGCCACATGATCGAGGGTGGCGCGTCGCTGAACCGTGCCGTAGGCGAGCTGCATCGCAAACGAGCGCTCCCGGGGGTCGAGCCCGGCGGCCTCGCCCGCGAAGGCACGGTCCGCATAGGCGCCCTGCTCGAACACCCGGCTCACGACGGCGAAGGCCACCGCCCGGGCCGGTGACACCGGGCTCACCGCAGTCCGCGAAGGTAGTCCGCGCCCGGCATCGGGCGCTTGCCGGGCGGCTGCACGACCAGCAGCTCGAGCCCCGCGTCCACACAGCCGAGCACCGGACTGGGCCCATCGAGGGCCAGGGTGCCCACCGGCGGCGGTGCCACGCCCGCCGCCACACGCGCCTCCGAGACGCCCAGACGCGAGCCCTGGGCGAGCTCGACATAGGCCCCGATGTGGGGCGTCAGCGCGCGCACGCGCCGTTCGAGGTCGGCCGCGGGCAGTGCGGGATCAAGCTGCCGGTCCGCCGGCGTGATCTTCTCGGCATACGTGGCAGCGGCTTCGTCCTGCGCTACGAACGGGGGAGACTCGTCGAGCGCGCGGACGAGCAGCTCGCCACCGACGGCCTGAAGGCGCTCGGCGAGCGTGCCATAGGTGTCCCGCGGACCGATCGGTACCTGCTCCCGAAGACACACCGGGCCGCTGTCCAGGCCAGCGGTGAGACGCATGATCGAGACCCCTGTGTGCTCGTCGCCGGCCATGATCGCGCGCTCGACCGGGGCCGCACCCCGCCAGCGCGGCAACAAGGAGGGATGCACGTTCAGGATCGGGCGATCGGAGAGCAGCGGCTCCTTGATCAGCGCGCCGAAGGCGCACACGACGAGCGCCTCGGGGTTCGCGGCGGCGATCTGCTCACGCGCGGGCTCGGCGTTGACCGATTCCGGCTGGATGGCCGGGATACCGAGCGCGGACGCCGCGGCGGCGACCGGCGGGGCCGTCAGCCGGCGCCCGCGACCGCGAGGGCGATCGGGCCGGCTCACCACGAGCGCCGGCGCGTGGGCCGAGCCCGCGAGCCGCTCGAGCACCGCGGCGGCGAACTCGGAGGTACCCAGGAAGACGGTCCGCACGCGGCCCGCGTCAGGCCGCCTGCTGCGACTCGCGCAGTGCGCGCATGGCCGCCTTGCGCTGCTCGCGCGTGGCGCGATCGAGGATCAGCACGCCCTCGAGGTGGTCCATCTCGTGCTGGATCACCCGCGCCTCGAGCCCGCTGGCCTCGATCAGGATCGGCTCGCCGTGCTCGTCGAGGCCTCGAACGCGGACGTGAATCGGCCGCTCGACGTCGATCAGGACGGCGGGCAGGCTGAGGCAGCCCTCCTCCATGATCTCGGCCTCGTCGCCCGCCCACTCGAGCTCGGGGTTGACGAGCGCGTTCACGGGCGCCTCCTGCTGGACGCGGTAGACGAGCACGCGATGGAGCACGCCGACCTGGGTCGCGGCCAGCCCGACGCCGAGCGCATCATTCATCAGCTCGCCCATGCGCTCGATCTCGGAGCGCAGCGCGCCGTCGAAGCGCTCGACCGGCCGGGCGCGGGTGCGCAGCACGGGATCACCGAACTTGCGCACCTGCGCGAGCGCGGCGGCCCGGCGCGCTCGGACCTCCGGGTCAAGCTCGGGCTCGGGCTCGAGCTCCTCTTCGTGTTCGTCCGTCTCGTGCTGGTCAGCCACAGCTTCAGAGTTTAGGGCCGCCGTGGGCGCTACTGCGGGTCCACATCGACGCTGATGCTCACTCCGCGCGCGGCTCGGGAGCGGGCGACCCAGTCGACCGCCCTCCCGACCGCGGCCACGGCCGCGGCGCGATCGCCGGCCTTGATGACCAGCTGGCTGCGGGCCCGGCCGCGCAGCCGGAAGAGGGGCGCCGGCCCGAGCACCGTGGCCCCGGCGGGGGCGATCCGCTCATGCAGGGCCGTCGCCGCCGCGACAGCGTCCGCAGCCTCCGGCGCGGAACACACGACCCTGATCAGGGACGAGAAGGGCGGATAGGCCAGGACCCGGCGCCGGACGAGCTCGTCGGCGAGGAAGCCGTCGGTGTCGTGCCGTGCGGCGAAACGGATCGGGCGAGCCTCCGGCGCGAGTGTCTGCACGAGCACCCGGCCGCCGCCCTCCCCCCTCCCGGCCCGGCCGGCGAGCTGAGTGACGAGCGCGAAGGTGCGCTCCTCCGAACGGAAATCGGGGAAGCGGAGCGTCTGGTCCGCGTCGAGGACCACGCCCAGTGTCACATCGGGGAAGTCGTGGCCCTTGGCCACCATCTGTGTGCCGACGAGCACGCCCGAGGGCGCTCTGTGAAAGCTCTCCAGCGTGCGCGCGGCGTGATCCTTGGCCTGGGCGGCGTCGGCGTCCAGGCGGAAGATCGGGAAACCGGGATCGCCCAGCGCCTCGCGCAGGTCGTGCTCGATCCGCTCCGTGCCCGCCCCGTGCCGCGCGACCGAGCTCGAGCCGCAGTTCACGCAGCGCTCGGGCACCGGCTCGCGGTGGCCGCAATGGTGGCATGCGACGAAGCCCTCGGCCCGGTGGAGCACGAGCGCGACGTCGCACTCGGGGCACATCCATACGTGACCGCAGGAGCGGCAGGAGAGGAAGTTGGACCAGCCCCGGCGATTGAGGAGCAGGATCGCCTTGCGCGACGCCGAGCGCACGTCCGCCAGCGCCATGCGGGTCTCGGGGTGCAGCGGATGGTGCTGACCGCGCATGTCGAGCACTTGGACCGGCGGCAACCCGCGGCCGTCGATGCGCTGCGAGAGGCGCACGCGCTCGAGCGTCTCGATGCTCTCAGGCCGCGGCGTGGCGCTGCCGGCCAGGAGCACCGCACCGTGGTCCCGGGCGCGGCGTTCGGCCACCGCGCGCGCGTCGTAGCGCGGGTCGCCCTCGTGCTTGTAGGAGCTGTCGTGCTCCTCATCGACGACGATCAGTCCGATGTCCTCGATCGGCGCGAAGACCGCGGAACGGGGGCCCACGCACACACGCGCCTCGCCGCTGCGCAAGCGGCGCCACTCGTCGCTGCGCTCGCCGAGCGAGAGCCCCGAATGCATGACTGCGACGACGTCGCCGAGCCGCGCGCGAAAGCGCCCGAGCACCTGTGGCGTGAGGCCGATCTCGGGCACGAGCACGATCGCTCCCCGCCCCGCGGCGAGCGTCGCGGCGACGGCCTGCAGGTAGACCTCGGTCTTGCCCGAGCCCGTCACCCCCTGGAGCAGCAGGCGCGCCGGGCCCGCGGGCGTGTGACCGTCGGAGAGTGCCTCGAGCACACGCCCGAGGGCCGCCGCCTGCTCTGCGGCGAGCACCGGGGCGCTCGCACTCACCGCACCGACCGTGTGACCGGCAGGACGACGCAGGCTGGTCGTGCGGCGCAGCTCCACCAGACTGCGGGCGGCCAGGCGACGAGCCGCCTCATGGCCGAGGCCGGCCGCGGGCAGGGGGCCCTCGAGCTCGAGTCGCTCGAGCATCTGGCGCTGCTTGGTGGTCAACCGCTCCTCGCCGGCGAGAGCCGCACGCCCGGCGTCCGTGAGCTCGGCGAAGAGCAGCTCGCGCGGGCGCACGCCCCCGGCGGCCCCTGGCGCGAGCACCAGCGACAGCGCGCGCGCCGGCGTCGAGCAGTACTCGTCCGCCATCCAGCCGGCGAGTGCGACCAGGTCTGCCGGCAGCGTGGTCGGCAGCACGGCGCGCGGCTCGGCCAGGCGCTCGGGGGCGAGCTCGGACTCAGTGGCGAGCGCGACAACCACGCCGAGCGTCTGTCGGCCGCCAAAGGGCACCTCGAGCAGCGACCCGACGCCGATTTCGCCGTGCCCCGCCCCGAGCCGGTAATCGAACGGCCCACGCACCGCACGCGTTCGGGTCAGGGGCTCCACGCGGGCGATCATGGGCTGAGGGTAGAGTGCGCCTGGGATGACCCGCGACGGGACCGCGGAGGGGATCAACACCGACAATGGGGCTGCGCCGGAGCTGCTCACGGCGGCGCTGCTCCACGCCTGCGACCGGGTGCTCCACGAGCCCGGCCGGCGCCAGCATCGGTTCTCGTGGCTGCGGGCACCGGACGCCCCGCAGGACGGCTGGCTGGTCGTGGACGCCTACTACCCGGCCAACCGGCTGGTGGCGGTGATCGGGCCGCCGGACGCCCCGGAGCAGGCGCTCTGCCGCGAGCTCGTGCCGCCGCGCGGGCTCCGGCTGCTGGTGCTCGATCCAAGCCGGCTGCCGGACGAGCGCAGCGAACTCGATGCGCAACTGCGGAGGTTGATCGACGAACTCGGGCCGGCCCCCGAACGAGGACACGAGACGCCGCTGCCGGGCGAGCGCGGAGAAGGACCGTCGATCACCGGCGTGACAGTCGGACCGCTGGTGGCCGCGTTCAGCTCCCAGGCGCCCGCCGCGGCGCCCCCGTCTCGCCGCGTCGGGCAGTCGCATGCCGCCGCCACCGAGCGCGGCGCGCGTTTCGTGGCCGCGCACAAGGATCGACTCCGCCGTCCCGCGGGCGAGCGGCCCCTGCCGTCCGGGTCGCCCACGCGGACCGCGGTGGCGCGCCGTCCGCCGGCCCCGGTCGCGCGGCCGGTCCCGGCGCGCCGCGCTCCGGCGGGGCGGGGCGAGCGCCCCTCTGAAGCGCGAACGACCGAGTTGCTGCTCGGGCTGGCCGCGCTGGCCGTCGTGCTCGCCGAGGTCTATCTCGTGGTGGCCTTGATCGTGTTGCCGGGCGGGGGCTTCCTGCTCGCCTTCGGCCTGGCGCTGGATGCGAGCGCACGGGCACTCGGGCCGGTGGCCGCCGTGCGCAGCGGGCACGGTGGCTGGGCCTGGTTGTGCGTGCTCGGCGGCAGCCCCGTGGTGGCCGCCTTCGCGCTCTACCGACGCGAGGGCCCGGTGCGGGTCGATCCCGGTCCGCTCGCCGGGCTGGTCTCGTTGCTGGCCATGGCCCTGATCGCGCTCGCGCTGGTCGGCGCGCTGCTGGGCCTCTGAGCGGCCCGTACCTCCCGCAGGCCCCTGTCGGCCGCTACTCTCCCTCGCGGTGGACCCAGAGCCCGGCGAAGTGATCTTCTTCCACGGCCATCCCTCATGGCGCGCGATTCTCGCGTTCTATGTGAAGGGCCTCGTCGGTGCCGTGCTGGCGGGCGCCCTTGCGGGCCTCGTGACCGCCGTCGTGGTCGGCCACGTGCAGGCGGGCTGGGTGGTCCTGGTCGTCGTGGCCGTCTTCGCGTTCACGCTGATCGCCGGGCTCCTGCGGCGGATCGTCATCACCTACAGCATCACCAACCAGCGCCTGACGATCGAGCGCGGGCTGCTGTCCCACGAGCTCCACGAGACGCGCCTCGAGCGTGTCCAGAACGTCAACTCGAGCCAGAGCCCGCTCGAGCGGCTGCTGCGCGTGGGGACGGTCAACTTCGACACCGCGGCCAGCGCGGCATACGACTTCTCGTTCCACGGCGTCTCCGAGCCCAAGCTGATCGTCCGCACAGTTGACCGAGCGCTCCGAGAACGGACCTCGGGCGACGACGTGGAGACCGCGGCGGGGGTCTAGCGGCCCGGGCCACCAGCCCCCCATAACGTTCCACACTCCGGGACCGGACACCGGTTGGGTAACGAAATCCGTGTCAGGCACGGCTTTCGTTGCCCAACCACTCCGGACGTAGCGGTCAGGTCACGATATGGGGGGTCAAACCGCCCCGCGGGCAACGGCCGCGCCGGGTCAACGGCCGCGCCGGGCCAACGGCCGCGCCGGGCCACCGGCCGCGCCGGGCCAGCGGCGGCCGCGCCCAGGCCCAACGGCCGCCGCTGGCCCAACGGCGGCGGCGGCCCACCGGCCGCCGGGCCACCGGCCGCCGGGGGGGCCTCAACGGCCCCGCCGGCCCGACGGCGGCCGCCCTACAAACCTGCTGCGGTTAGGCGCCGACGGCGGCGCCGAGGCCGGCCGCCGCGCGCAGCGCGTCGGCCTTGTCGGTCCGCTCCCAGGTGAAGTCGGCGTCCTCGCGGCCGAAGTGGCCGTAGGCCGCGGTCTTCTGATAGATCGGGCGGTGCAGGCGCAGGTAGTCGCGGAAGGCTCCGGGGCGCAGGTCGAAATGCTCGTTGACGAGCTCGAGGATGCGGGCCCGGCTGACCTTCTCGGTGCCGAACGTCTCGACCATCACCGACACGGGGTGCGCAACACCGATCGCGTAGGCCACCTGGACCTCGGCGCGGTCGGCCAGGCCGGCCGCGACCAGGTTCTTGGCCACGTAGCGGGCCGCGTAGGCGGCCGAGCGGTCGACCTTCGACGGGTCCTTGCCCGAGAAGGCGCCGCCGCCGTGACGGGCCATGCCACCGTAGGTGTCGACGATGATCTTGCGCCCGGTGAGGCCGCAGTCGCCCATCGGGCCGCCGATCACGAAGCGGCCGGTGGGGTTGACCAGCAGGCTCTTGCGGAGCTGACCCTCCTCGTAGAGGTGGTCGGGCAGCACGGGCTCGATCACGTGCTCCCAGAGGTCCTCCTTGATCAGCGACTCGGCGCCATCGCGGTGCTGGGTCGAGATCAGGAGCTTGACGATCTCGACCGGCTTGCCGTCGACGTAACGCACGGTGACCTGCGTCTTCCCATCGGGCCGCAGGTAGGGAATGATCTCCGCCTTGCGCACGTCGGCGAGGCGCTTGGCCAGCTTGTGTGCGAGCGAGATCGGCAGCGGCATCAGCTCGTCGGTCTCGTTGGACGCATAGCCGAACATCATTCCCTGGTCACCGGCGCCGGCGATGTCGAGGGCGTCGTCATCACCCGGGTCGGTGCGGGCCTCGTAGGCCTGGTTGACGCCCTGGGCGATGTCGGGCGACTGCTTGTCGATCGCGTTGATGACCGCGCAGGTGTTGCAGTCGAAGCCGTACTCGGCGTTGTCGTAGCCGATCTTCTTGACCGTCGACCGGGCGATGTCCTGGATGTCGACGTAGGTCTCCGTGGTGATCTCGCCGGAGACGACGACCAGGCCGGTGTTGACGAGCGTCTCGCACGCCACACGCCCCGTCGGATCGTCGGTCAGCACGGCGTCCAGAACGCCGTCTGAGATCTGGTCGGCGATCTTGTCCGGATGACCCTCGGTCACGGATTCGGAAGTGAACAGGTACTCGTTGTCGTTAGGCGTGCTCATGGGATTTGGAGGAACAGCTCCGCGGTCGAATCGTTCTCCCCGCTCGTGGAGCTCAGACCGACAGCACGGACCTTTTGGAGGTCCGGTCGCAGGGCGGTGTACTGCGCACTGCGTGTCAGTCCCGTCTGCTCGCCGAGGCTGAGGAGCTGGCTGAAGTCGAGAAAGAGTACCGATGTCACCCGGGACGGGCCAGTCGCGAGCACCGCGCGATACCCGGGCTCGGCGGTCAGCGGGCGCGAATGCGTGCGCAGCGCGGCGATCGCACCGAGAGTCGTCGAAATGACCAGCTTGTGGTCGAAGACCGCGTAGTCGAGCTCGAGACCCTTGGCCGGAAGCAGCTGGTGCACGGTGATCCCCGCCACCGGATGGTCGGTGAAAACGGGCGCCTGACCCGGTCCGCGCGGTCTGAAGAGCTGCGCGAACGGCGTCTGGAGCGCGGCCATCGCCGCGCGCGTGCGCTGCTCGTCGGAGGCCCGGGCAACGATCAGCAGGGCCGGGCGCGCGCCCGCTGTCCCGGGCGAGAGCGCCACCACGGTCTCACCGTGGAAGGCCGCGACGATGTCGCGATGAACGTTCACGCCCTCGGCCTGCAAGGCGATGCCGATCCGGCGCAGGAGCGGCAGCAGCCCGTTACCGACCCCTCCGGTCGCGGTGGCGCCGAGCAGCCGCGGCGCCACACCGTCGAGGTTGGTCAGATCGAGCATCAGCGTCGTTCCGGCGGGCAGCGCGCTCGGCAGGGTCGGCGAGAACGCGCCCGCGTTCCCGCCGCCGGCCCCGGCCCCGAGCAGCCGCGGCTCGAGCGCGCTGTGGACACGCACGGCGAGGCCGTCGCTGCGGGGCGTGAGCGCGATCGAGACGCCGGCCAGCGCGGGCTTGTAGAGCAGGCCTCCGAGCGCACCGATGATCCCGCCCTGGGGGGCCAGCAGGCGCCGCACTCCGGCCACGGAGGCGTATAAGTCGAGCACGCGCGCGGCCGGCTGGCCCGCCGCGGCGCGCCGATAGGCCGAGTCGTGCTGCAGCGAGGGCACCCGGCCGGCGGCCACGTCGATCGAGGCACGGACCGCGGGATCCTGGCCGATCACCAGGTAATGCCCCACGAACGCGGCCTCGGTTCCGCCGGCATACGCTGTGATCCCGATCGAGCGGTAGCTCGAGGAGCTGCCCGCGCCGAACCGCCCGAGGAAGCTGCGCGCCCGGCCCTGGTCGCGCACGTCGAGGACGATCAGCGAGCCCGCCGTGGAGGTGCTCGTGTTGAGCAGCGAGACGGCGGCCTCGGCACCCAGCCAGGGCCTGATGTCGGTGGCGAAATCGACCGCTCCGGCGCTGGGGTTCGTCGCCGCCAGCGACCCGAGGCGTTTGAGGACCGCGGCCTGGAGCAACGGCGCGTCGGGGAAGCGCCGCAGCAATTTGAGCGCCCGCTTGACCGCCGGCCGGCTGCCGTCGAGCGAAACATGGACGTAGGCCAGCGCGTCGGCGGGCACGAGCGCGGCGGTGCCGCTCGCGGGCGCCTGCTCCCCACTCCCGCCGCCGGCGAACGCGGCCACCAGAACCGCGATCAGTACCAGCGCGCGACGGCGAGCCCGGGGAGCACGCGCACGTCGCGCAGGGCCCGGAGGACCGGCGGCCGGGCAGACGTCGTCACCGACACCGCCGGGAATAAATCACGCCGCCGCTGCGCGCGCGCCGTCACCGCGGCGCTGGCCGCGCTCGACGAAATCGATGATCAGCGGAATCCCCTCGAGCCGGTAGCGCTCGCGCAGCCGATTCTCCAGGTAGTAGGCGTAGTCGCGCGTGACGTGCGTGCGGCTGTTGACCTGAATCGCGAAGCGCGGTGGGCGTTCGCCGGTCTGGGTCATATAGAGCAGCTTGAGACGGTGGCCACGCCGGGAGGGCGGCTGGCGGTTCGCCACGGCCTCGGCCATGAAGCGATTGAGCTGTGAGGTGGGGATCCGCCCGGTCGAGCGGCCGGCGAGCGCCATGGCCTCGATCATCAGCCGCTCGACGTGGCGACCCGTCTTGGCGCTGGCGGTGAGCACCCGGGGGCGCAGCCGCAGCTTGCGGTGGGCGTGGGCGCGCTCGTGATCGAGATCGACGTCCTCGGCGATGTCCCATTTGTTGAGCACGAGCGCGGTGGCGCAGCCGCTCTTCATGGCCAACTCGGCGACGCGCAGGTCCTGCGCCGTGATGCCCTCGGTCGCGTCGCAGACCACGAGCGCCACGTCGGCGCGCTCGGCGGCCCGCCGCGAGCGCAGTGAGGTGTAGTACTCGATCGACTCGCCGACCTTGGACTGACGGCGCAGTCCGGCGGTGTCGACCAGGATCAGGTCGCGGTCCTCGAATTTCAGCGGCAGGTCGATCGCGTCGCGCGTGGTGCCGGCCAGCTCGGAGACGATCACGCGCTCGGTGCCGAGGAAGCGGTTCACGAGCGAGGACTTGCCGACGTTCGGCCGGCCGATCACGGCGAGGCGAATCGGCGGATCGGCGTCATCGGCCTCGACACCGGTCTCCGGGGCCAGCGCCGCCATGCGGTCGAGCAGGTCGCCACTCCCGAGACCCTGGGCGGCGGAGACGGCCACCGGGTCGCCCAGGCCCAGCGAGTGGAACTCGGCGGCCAGCGACAGGTCACGCGCGGTGTCGATCTTGTTCGCGGCGACGATCACCGGCAGCTTGGCGCGCCGCAGCGTGTCGGCGAGGTCCAGATCCCCCGGGCGCACCCCCGCCTTGGCGTCGACGACCAGCATCACGGCGTCCGCCTCGGCGAGCGCCGCCCGCGCCTGGTCCTGCACCTGAGCGGCCAGCGCGTCGCGGTCCTCGAGGTCCACACCGCCCGTGTCGATCAGCGTGAACCGGCGCCCGTTCCACTCCGTCTGGAGCTCCTTGCGGTCGCGCGTGACCCCCGGGCGCTCGTGCACGACCGCCTCACGCGTCTGCGTGAGTCGGTTGATCAGTGACGACTTGCCGACGTTCGGGTAGCCGACGATGGCGATCTTCATGCTCCGAGTATGAGGGCAGCGCGGGTCGCGCGCTCGATCAATGCTCCGCGGCCAGCGCCACGACGCGCGCCACAACCTCCGGCAGCGAGAGCCCCGTGGTATCGAGCACGACCGCGCCCGGTGCCGGCTCGAGCGGCGAATGCTCACGGCCGCGGTCCCGCTCATCGCGGATCGCCTGTTCGGCCAGTACGGTCGAGACGTCGGCGCCGAGCTCGGCGGCGCGCCGGCGCGCGCGCTCCTCGGGACTGGCGTCGAGAAATACCTTGACCGCGGCGTCGGGGGCGACGACCGTGCCGATGTCGCGGCCCTCGGCGACCCAATTGCCGCGGGCCATCATGCGGCGCTGCTCGGTGACCATCGCCGCCCGCACCTCGGACACCTGGGCGGCGCGCGAGGCCCCCTCGGAGACCTCGGGGGTGCGGATCAGATCCGTCACGTCGCGTCCGTCCAGGATGACCCGGTCGCCGAGCTCGATCCGCAGCTCGGGCGCGATCTCCGCCGGTGGCCGGCTGCGTTCGGCCGCGGCCAGGGCCACGCAGCGATACATCGCCCCGGAGTCCAGGTACGTGTGGCCGAGCGTCTGCGCGACCGCCCGCGCGACCGTCGACTTGCCCGCCCCGGCCGGTCCGTCGATGGCGACGATCACGATCCGCCCGCCGCAAGCTGCTCGAGGTCGCTGGTGAAGCCTGGGTAGGAGACGGTCGCGGCCTCCATGCCGAGCACCTCGACCCCCTCCTGCGAGGCCAGGCCGGCCACGGCCCCGAGCATGGCCAGGCGGTGGTCGCCGTGGGCCTCGATGCGCCCGCCGCGAAGGGCGCCGGTGCCGCGTACGACGAAGCCGTCCTCGGTGGCCTCGATCTCGGCGCCGAGCCCGCGCAGACCCTCGACGACGGTGGCGATTCGGTCGGACTCCTTGACCCGCAGCTCCGCGGCGCCGCGCACCACTGTCTCACCCTCCGCAAAGCAGCCAAGCAGCGCCACGAGCGGCAGCTCGTCGATGGCCAGCGGCACCTCGGACGGCTCTACGACCGTGCCCTCGAGCGGACCGGCAGTCACGTCGAGATCGGCGACCGGCTCCTCGAGGCTGAACTCACCCTCGGGCTCCACGTCGCCGAGCACGATCGCCCCCATGCGCTCGAGGATCCGGATGAAGCCGGACCGCGTCCAGTTCACACCGACCCGCTCGAGCAGCAGGCGCGAGCCGCGCACCAGCACCCCCGCGGCGATCAGGAAGGCGGCCGAGGACAGATCGCCGGGCACCTCGATCGAGTCGAGCTCGAGCTCGTCGGCGTTGGAGACCGCGGTGCTGAAGCCGCCGGCGCCGAGCGGCGTGCGCTCGACCGCGGCCCCGGCGCGCAGCAGCAGCCGTTCGGTGTGGTCACGCGAGGGCGTTGGTTCGAGCACGGTGGTCCGCGTCGTCATCAACCCGGCGATGAGCACGCAGGACTTGACCTGGGCGCTGGCCACCGGGAGCTCATAGTCGATCCCCTGCAGGTGCTCGCCGTGAACCGTGAAGGGTGGGAAACGCCCTTCACGGGCGTCGATGCGCGCGCCCATCAGGGTCAGGGGCTTGGCGATCCGGTCCACCGGACGGCGCCGGATCGAATCGTCGCCGTCGAGCGTGTAGCTCGACCCGGCCTGGAAGGCCAGCCAGCCCGGCAGCAGCCGCATCAGCGTGCCCGCGTTGCCGACGTCGATCACCCCCGACGGCGCGGCGGCGTTGCGCAGCCCTCCGCCGCGGATCAGCAGCTCATCCTCGCGCGGCTCGACGATCGCGCCGAGCTGCTGCACGGCGGCCAGGGTCGAGTTGGTGTCCTCGGCGTGCAGGTAGTTGCGGATGCTCACGGGCTCGGTGGCCATCGCGGCAACCAGCGCGGCACGATGGGAGACCGACTTGTCGGCCGGCGGCCTGAGGCTCCCACGCAGCGGCCCGGAGGGTTCGAAGCGGACGTTCACGCGCGGGCCACGGGAAAGCCGAGCTTGGCCTGGACCAGGTCCTCGGCGCGCTGCGCGGAGTCCTCACCGGTGAGCCAGAAGGCGACCACACCCTCGCTCATGTCGGGCGTCGGGTAGAGGGCCATGTCGGTGATGTTGACGCCGGCCCGCCCAAGCTCGAGCGCCAGTTCCGCGATCACGCCCGGCCGGTTGGGTACCGAGACACGCAGCTCAACCTGCGGACCGCCCGCGAGCCCCGCCTCGAGCAGCCGCCTGCGGTCGCGGGCGGCGCCGTCGTTCCAGGCCGTGATGGCCGCGGGGTCGGCCGCGGCAAGCGCCGAGCGAACCTCCTCCAGGCGCTCGATTGTCTGATTGAGTGCGAGCGCCAGCGCGTCGCTGTTTGACAGGTAGATGTCGGTCCAGATGGTGCTCGGCGCGCCGGCGACGCGCGTGGCGTCACGGAAGCTCGGACCCGTGGCCGGCAGCGCTTCGTCGCCGGACTCGAGCACGTGGGCGGCCTGCGCAACGAGCACGTTGGCCAGCACGTGCGGGAGGTGTGAGATGGCAGCCAGCATCGTGTCGTGCGTGTCGGCATCGATCGCGGTCGGGCGCGCGCCGAGGCCGTGCAGCAGCCGGTAGAGGCGCTCATAGAGGACGCCCGAGGTGCGCGGGGTCGGGGTCAGGTACCAGGTCGCATGCTCGAACAGGTCGGCGCGGGCGTGCTCGATCCCGGCCGTCTCGGCCCCGGCCAGCGGGTGGCCGCCGATGAAGCGCGGATCGTCCTGAGCGCCGACCACGGCACGCTTGGTCGAACCGACGTCGGTGACGACGGCGCCGGGGGGCGCGGCGCTCAGCGCCTGCGCCACAACCGGCCGGAGTCCACCCACGGGCACGGCCACGAAGACGTAGTCGGCATCCCTGACCGCCACGTCGATCGACGGGGCCGCCGTGTCGAGCGCGCCGCGTCCCAGCGCCAGCTCGAGCGCCGCCGGCGAGCTGTCGAAGCCCGCCACCGTCGCGCCCAGGCGCTCGCGCGCCGCGAGCGCGATCGACCCGCCGATCAGGCCCGCGCCGAGAACGGCGACGCGTGGCGGCGCGGGGGCCGGGTCGGCGGGCGCAGAGCTCAAGCGGTCGAGAGCACGTTGCCCGCCACCGCGGCCGCGGCCTGGACCCGCTCGACGTAGTCGGCGAACTCGTCCGCGATCAGCGCCTGCGGACCGTCGCAGATCGCCTCCTCGGGACGCGGATGGACCTCGACGATGATCCCATCGGCGCCCACGGCCGCGGCGGCCAGCGACAGCGGAGTCACGAGGTCGCGGCGACCGGCGGCGTGGCTCGGGTCGACGATCACCGGCAGGTGGGTCATCTGCTTGAGGACCGGGACCGCCGTCAGGTCGAGCGTGAACCGGTAGGCCGTCTCGAACGTGCGGATCCCGCGCTCGCAGAGCATCACCGAGGTGTTGCCCTCCTTGAGGATGTACTCGGCGGCCATGAGCAGCTCCTCGAGCGTGCTCGAGAGGCCGCGCTTGAGCAGCGCCGGCCGGCCGGAGCGCCCGATCTCGGACAGCAGCGAGTAGTTCTGCATGTTGCGCGCGCCGATCTGGATCACATCCGCGACCTCGAGCACCTGGTCGAGATCGCGCAGGTCCATCAGCTCGGTGACGATCGGCAGGCCGGTTTCGTCCTTGGCCTCCTGGAGCAGCCTCAGACCCTCCTGGCCGAGGCCCTGGAAGGCGTACGGCGAGGTGCGCGGCTTGTAGGCGCCGCCGCGGAACAGCGTGCCGCCGGCGTCGCGCACGATGCGCGCGGTCTCGAGCGTCTGCTCACGCGACTCGACCGTGCACGGCCCGGCGATCATGGCGAAGTTCGTCCCGCCGACCTTGCGTCCCAGGATGTCCAGCACACTGCGCTCGCCGTGCTTGAACTGGGTCGAGGCGAGCTTGTAGGGCTTGAGGATCGGCACCACCCGGTCAACGCCGGGCGAGCCCTCGAGCTCGAGTCGCTGCACGTGCTCGCGGTCGCCGACCGCGCCGATCACGGTCACCTCTTCGCCGCGGCTCAGATGCGTGTGGGCGCCGACGCTCTCGATCCGGTCTATGACGGCCTGGACCTCTGCATCGGTCGCCGTCGGTTTCATCACAATCATCATCTGCTGGTCCTTTCTACGCTCAGGAACTCTAGGGATTCGGGGACCGCGCCACCGGGCGCGGGGCTGGACCCCGACAGGGTCCGGTTGATCTGCGGCGCTCGACCGTCGAGAGTCCGCGCCGGGCGCGGGGGTCTGCGAGGTCACCGGGGCGATTACCGCCCGCGGCAGGCCGAGCGCCTAGCTAAATCGCCAGGCGTAGAAACGCGCGTAGGAGTAGCCGAGCGGGGCGCTCAGGGTGCTGCAGGAGGTGAGTCCGGGCTCGGTCATGCGCGTCTGCGGGGGATTGTGGCAGACGCGGACGCTCGGGGGAAGGGTCGACGGGTCGAGTGCGGCGATCCAGCGCCGCAGCACGATGACCTGGCCGGCGAGGATTGCCCGGCCGCCCGTCGGGGTGAAGCCGACACGGATGGTGAGCATGGTCCGCCGGGAGCGGCGCAGCAGCGTCCGGCTCGCAGCGGTGAGCTTGACCGTGATCCTGGCCGTGCCGGCGTGGAAGAAGAACCACGCGTCGCATGACGCACCCGACCGGCTGCGTCACGCGCCCGTCCCGCCCCCGGCGATCGACGTGCGCCGCGGCGTTCCCCGGTAACGTCGAAGCCGCGATCGGTGATCGCCCAAGCCGTCCCACGATCTCGGCAGCGTTGGCGGCGCTTGGCAGCTGGTCGTTATGCGTGGTGCTGTGCGCGGGTTTCCGCACGAACCGGGGGAAACGGATGCTCAAGCGATATGCAGCTCTGGCAGGTCTCGCGGTCGCGGGTGTGGCCGTCGCACAGTCGGCCGCGGCTTCGACGCCCGCCATCTCGGTCACCAGGAACGTCACCTACGCGAGCATCGGGCGAGTGCGGCTGAAGCTCGACGTCTACCGGCCGGCGGAGGGTCGTCGGCGGCCCGCCGTGGTGCTCCTGCACGGCGGCGGGTGGAGCGACGGCGACAAGGCGGCGTTCGCGGACGTCGCGACGGTGCTGGCGGCTTCAGGATTCGTCGCAGTACCCGTCGACTACAGGCTGGACTGCACGCGGAAGCGCTCGCAACCGCTCTGTGGCTACCGTTTCCCAGCCGCCCTGAGCGATGCCGAGCGGGCGGTCCGGTGGCTGCGCCGCCATGCCAGGCACTACGGGGTCTCCTCACGGCACATCGGGGTATTCGGCGCCAGCGCAGGCGCCAATTTGGCGCTGATGCTCGCCTTGACCGCGCGCGGCACCGAGCGCGTGCAAACCGTCGTCTCGTGGTCCGGGCCCCCGGATCTGCGCTTTCCCACCGGCGGTCAGAGCGCTCGGGCGCAGATCACCCCCGTGGTCAGCTACCTCGGCTGCGATCCCCGCACATCCCGAGCATGCCTGCAGAGGGCCGCCACGGCCTCGCCGGTCACCCACGTGACCCGGAGCGCCCCGCCGACCTACCTCTTCAACAGCGAGCATGAGGTCACGCCGCTGAAGGGCGTGAGGGAGATGCGCAACCTGCTCCACCACCTGCACGTGCCCGTCCGCCTGACCGTCTTCAGCGGCGAGCGTCACGCCTTCGACTACACGGCCGACGCGCTGCTGCCGACGATCCTGTGGCTGCAGCGCGAGCTCGAGCGCTGAACCTGCCAAGCGGACGGCAGGAGTCGAACCCGACGACCTTCGGCTTGGAAAGCCGACGCTCTACCACTGAGCTACGTCCGCGCGGGCGCGAATCCTAGGCGCCGCCTGGCAATCGATCAACCCGCCCTGGACGGAATCCCTAAAGCTGGGGTCAACTCAGCATGGACGGAATCCCTAGAGCTCGATCAACCCGCCCTGGACGGAATGACTAAAGCAGCTCCGCCAACGCCCCCACGAAGCGCATGTTCTCCGAGGCCGTACCCACCGTCACGCGCAGGCGGCCCGCGTGGCCGAGCGCTGCGCCGGCCCGGACGATCACGCCGCGGCCGGCGAGACCGCGCACGATCGCTGCCTCGGCCTCGGCGGCCGCCGCGGCCGAGCCCGCATCGGGCAGGCGAACCCAGACGAAGTTGGTCTCCGATTCGGCCACCGATAGGCCGAGCTCGCGCAGACCATTCTCGAGCGCCGTGCGCTCGGCAATCGTGTGGGCCACGCGTTCGGCGATCACGTCCTGGTACTTGAGCGCTTCGGTGGCCGCGGCCTGGGCGGCGGCGTTCAGATAGAACGGTTGGCGCACCTGGTCGACCGCAACCCGGAAGTCCTCCGAGCCGCAGAGTGCGTAGCCGACCCGCAGCGCTGCGAGCCCGTAGATCTTGGAGAACGTCCTCAGCAGCACGAGGTTGGGCCAGCGCCGAAGCAGGTCCAGCGAGGCGAACGGGTCGCCGAGCACGAGCGCGAACTCACAGTAGGCCTCATCGAGGATCACGCAGACGTGCCGGGGCACGCGCTCCATGAAGGCCGCGATCTCCTCGAGGCTGAGCGCGGTCGAGGTCGGGTTGTTGGGGTTGCAGACGAGCACCAGGCGGGTGGCCACCGTTATCTCGGCGGCGATCGCGTCGAGGTCGTGACGCTCATCGGCATCGAGGGGCACCTGGATCGCCCGGGCGCCTGAGGCAGCGGCCAGGTGCGGGTAGACCGAGAACGACGGCCACGCGTACGCAACCTCAGCCCCGGGCTCGAGCAGGGCCTCTCCGGCGGCTAGGAGGATGTCGCAGGAGCCGTTTCCGAGCGCGATCCGGCCCGGCGGCACGTCGTAGCGGTCGGCCAGGGCCCGCCGCAGCCCGATCGCCGATGGGTCGGGGTACCGGTTGGCGCCGGCCAGAGCGGCCGTCGCCGCCTCGATCGCCGCCGGCAGGGGCCCGAACGGGCACTCGTTGGAGGCGAGCATCGCCGCCTCGGCACCTAGGTCGTAGCCCGAGGCCAGGGGATAGACCGGGATCCTGCGGATGCGCTCTGCGAACTCGATCGGCACGGCCGCGAATGTTAGGCGCCCGCGCCTACTGCGCCGACTCGAGGTCCGTCCGCAGCGTACGCGCGTCGCCCAGGTAGACGTGGCGCGGCTCGTGATCGTCCTCGGCGTAATAGTGCACAAGCGCCCGGATCACCCGCGGCAACGACCCCGGCACGGCCACTTCACGGGCGCACAACAGGGGCACGCGATCGAGGCCGAGGCGCCGCGCTGCAACGGCCGGGAATTCGGCGTCGAGGTCGTCGGTGAGCGTGAAGATGCAGCTCACCATCGCCTCGGCGGACAGAGTATTGCGCTGCATGAGCTCGCGGATCAGTGCGTCGGTGGCCTCGAGAATCGCCGGCGCCTCATTCGCCTCGACGCTGTTGGCGCCCCTTAGAGCGAAGAGCCGCATGGGTCGGCGATTCTGCCAGAGGCCCACGGGCGACCGCCTCGCGACGCATGGGCCGGCGCCGGCCCAGGCCCCTAACCCACCACGTACACGCTCGCGCAGCCGAAGCGCCGCACCTGCCGCGTGATCGGCGCGAGCAGGCGCGTGAGATCGGCGCTGGTCTGGCAATCGGCGAGCACGAAGCGGGCGCCCGTGGCGAGCACGAAGGAACGCGCCTGGGCGCCGTCGAGCGTGCCGTCGAACAGTGCCTGGGCGTCGCGGGCCCGGCCCGTGCAGTCGGGCTCCGACCACAGGCAGTGCCCGACGAACGTGCTGCGCTGCGTCTCAGCCGGGATCGTGGTCCCGAGGTAGAAGCGGGTCAGCACCCCCCCGGGTAGCGCGTCGTGGTCCAGGAAGTCGAGCGCCCGCCGCTCGTCGTGGGTGATGAAGTTCGAGTTGCCGACCGTCGGGGCCGCGAGTTCGCGCGCGCTGTTGAGCACCCACACCGTGGCGGGAAGCGTGAGCATCGCGACCAGGAGCACGGCCACCAGCCTCGGTCTGGGCACCCGGCGCCAGGCGCCGTGCTGGACCGCCTCGACGGCCAGCACCGCCAGCGGGATCGAGATGCCGTCGAAGGCGTGCAGCGGCGTCGCGCTGAGGGCGGTGGCCGAGAGCAGATAGATGACCAGCGCGGCCACCGGCCAGACCCGCGCCGTCAGCGCGACGAAGTTTCGTGGCCGCCGCCGGTAGGCGAACAGGGCCGGAATCAGCAGCGGCGCGATCCCCAGCACGATCGTGCTCAGCGCGAAGCTGTGCTTGCTCGCGTCCCGGGCCCGCACCCACGACGGGTCGCTGTGCCCGAGGATCAGGAAGTAGACCAGCGGCAGTCCGGTCAGCACGAGTGTGATCAGCAGCGGCCTGAGCCGGGTACGCAGCGACTCCCAGCCGCTGAAGCCCACGAGCTCGGCGCCGATCAGGATCAGCGCGTACGCCTCGCCCTGCCACGGGTGAAGGGCACTGGCCACGGCCCCGAGCAGGCCGGGCAGCCAGATGCGCCGCCCTGTGACGCGGACACGGTCGTACTCGAGCAGCCCGAACACGGTCGCGGCGACGGCGATCAGGGCGAACGGGTAGCCCCAGGTCAGGAAGCCGGGCAGCAGGTCGCCGACGACCCCGAACGAGCCGTAGATGACGCTGAAGGAGGCGAAGAACAAGCCCAGCACGAGCGCCACGCGCCGCGCGTCCCGACCCTCCAGGCAGCGGCGCGTGAAGCTGCGAACGGCGAAGAAGACGCCGCCCACCGCCACCGGCTTCCACAGGATCAGCGCCAGCCAGGGAACGATCCCGACCGCCGCGAGCAGCCCTGAGATCTCCACCCCGGGCTGGAGGTAGTCGTGCGGCGTGGGCTGAAGCACGAACCGGTTCGAGGCCAGCAGGTGGTGCGAGACATCGTTGATCCAGGAGACGTACTGGAGCTGATCGACGACGTAGATGCCGTCGCCCCCCGTCCACGTCTTCCCGTTGACGATCACCTGCCAGACGTCGAGCCCGAGCACCCACATCGACATCGCCGCGAAGGCGGCCAGCACAAGCA
Source organism: uncultured Solirubrobacteraceae bacterium (assembly GCA_963725515.1). Lineage (GTDB taxonomy): Bacteria > Actinomycetota > Thermoleophilia > Solirubrobacterales > Solirubrobacteraceae > Palsa-465. The sequence goes on from CAVRZB010000003.1 coordinate 302,592, forward strand.
GGTCGAAGCGGTCCAGGCGGGCGCCGCGCGGCGGCGCCTCAGGCGGGGGCGAGAAGCTCTGTGTGCGCGTGGCTACGGCCACGGCGAGCCCTCTGGGCACGGAGCACCCGCACGCGCGAGCGCGCCGCTGGAGGCCGTCGGGACCGGCATGTCTTGCAGCCTAGTGCTCGAGATGGTGCTGGCGGACCTGCGAGGCCTGACCGGCGCGGCCGCTCATCGGGTCGATCTGCAGATGGCTGAAGATGATCCCGGTCGCCGGCATGAACGCGAGCACCAGATAGGCGGTCAGCACGAGCGTGGCGCGGCGCAGCCGCACGCTTGAGGCGAGCGCCGCCAGCGGCAGCAGCCAGGTCACGTACCAGGGCACGAGCCAGGCCAGGCTGACGATCAGCGCGAAGGTCGCCCAGCCCGCGCCGACGAGCCAATCGGTGCGGCGGCGCACCTGCCACGCGATCACCAGCACCAAGGCCACGTTGGCGATCTTCAGCAGCAGCGGGATGCCTCCGCCGACGCCGATCAGCACGCCGAACAGGTTGGGGATGCTGAAGCCGGTCAGGAGCGTGCTCTGATCCGAGAGGTTGGGAAGCGAGAGCCCGAAGAGGGCGATGCTCCCGGCCACGAGCGGGACGGCCGCCATCGCGACGCCGAGCAGCACCCGGATCCGCCGTCGTGACGGCCGGGCGGCGATCAGCAGGAAGGGCAGCAGGATGATCCCCGTGAACTTGACGGCCACGGCCAGCATCAGCATTGCCCCGGCGGAGCGGTCGTGCCGGTCGAGCAGCAGCGAGATCGAGGCGAGCAGCGGCAGGAGCATGAAGACGTCGTTGTGGAAGCCCCCGACCGCATACAGCAGCGTCACCGGGTTGGCGGCCACGAACAGCACCGCGAAGCGCGGGTCGCGGCCGAGCTGCCGGGCGATGCGCCAGACCAGCGCGACCACGCCGAGGCTGGCCATCACGGTCACGACCTTGACGATCCAGTAGGCCAGCGGCAGGGGCAGGAAGGCAAGCGGGTAGGTCGCGGCCGTGAACGCCGGCCCGTAGGGGCTGCTCAGGTTGTGCCAGCTCGTGAAACGGTAGACCGGATCGTGCGCGGCCTGCCCGATGACGTGCGTATAGGGGTTCAGGTGATGAAGCGCACCGAGCCGCGCGTAGCCGAGGTAGTTGAAGACGTCGGTGAGCGGGAGCGGCGGGGTGAGCAGCAGCAGCGCGTGTAGCGCGACGACACAGATCGCGATCGTCCGCATGGAGAGCGTGCGCACGGCCGCGAGCGCCACGCCGTACGCCACCCCCATGGCGACGAACACCGCGCTCAGGCCGATCGACAGCCCCATCGGATCCTGGGACAGATGTCCGAACAGACCGTGCAGGGGACCGGAGAACCAGTGCGGGAACGAATACTGGCTCGATGGCACGAGCATCGAGGGCGCCGCCGTGGCGAACACGACGACCAGCAAGGTCGTCAGCAGCAGCGTGCCGAGCGCGAACTGGCCCGCGCGCGGCGGCAGCGCGAAGCGCGGCAGGCGCAGGTTGAGCCGCTCGCCGAGCGGCCCGAACCGCGGCAGGGCAACGGTCGTATCGGGCGTCACGGCGCTCGCGACGACGCCGGGCGCCAGCACCACCGCGCCGTCCCTGACTCGGATCTCGTTTCATCCCAACGAAATAGTGCCCGGCAAGTCGTTGGGAGCGCCCGACTCAATCATTGGCATTTCGTTAAGGCATCGGCGCCGCGCCGCCCGCCGCCTGCTCTACCCTGGCACCCCGTGAGCGTCGGCGCGGTTGCCCCTGATCTGAAACGGCCCGCGGCGGAGGGCGGCTCGTCGGCGCGGACGCTGCTCAGGCCGGTTGTGCTCGTGGGCGGGCTGACCGTGCTGGCCGCGGTGCTGCGCTTCTACCGCCTGGCCCACCAGGGCTTCTGGTTCGACGAAGGCAACACGGCGCTCCTCGTGCACCTCTCCCCGATCCGCATGCTGCAGCTGTTGCCGCACAACGAGTCGACACCGCCGCTCTACTACTGCGTGGCCTGGGTCTGGTCGCGGATCTTCGGTTCGGGTGAGGCGGGGCTGCGCTCGCTGTCCGCCGTGGCCGGCGTGGCCACCGTGCCGGTCGTCTACGTGGCCGCGGCCAAGCTCATCACTCCGCGGACCGGCGTCGTGGCCGCCGCACTGGCGGCCTGTAACCCATTTCTGATCTGGTACTCGCAGGAGGCGCGCGCCTATTCGATGCTCGTGCTGCTGGGGGCCGCCTCGGTGGCCACGTTCGCCTACGCGCTCGAGCGGCCGAGCACGCGCCGGGTGGGCGCCTGGGTGCTCGCCTCGGCCCTAGCGCTGGGCACCCATTACTACGCCGCGCTGATCGTGGTGCCCGAGGCGCTGTGGCTGCTCGTCGCCCACCGCCGGGTGCGCGCCGCCCAGGCCGGGGTCGGGCTGGTGGCCCTGTGCGGCCTCGCGCTGGTGCCCCTGGCCGTCAGTCAGAACGGGACTGGTCACGCGAGCTGGATCGCCGCGATCCCCATCAGCCGGCGCCTCAGCCAGGTCGGGCGCCAGCTCCTGATCGGCACGGGCGCCCCTGCCCACCGTCCGCTGCTATGGCTGAGCTTGGCCGCCGTGGCGCTCTCCCTCGTGCTGCTCGCCCGTATCGGCGACGCGCCCGAACGGCACGGCGCCCGCGTGGCCGCCGGGCTGGCCGGAGCAGGCGCCCTGCTCAACGTGCTGCTGATCGCCGGCGGGGTGGACAACATGATCACGCGCAACATCATCGTCCTGTGGATTCCGCTCGCGCTCGTCGTGGCCGCCGGTCTGGGCGCACGCCGCGCCGGGCTGCTCGGCATCGCGGTCACCGCAATGCTGTGCGTGATCGGCACCGTGGCCACGATCGGCGTGGCGCTCGATCAGATGCTCCAGCGGCCCGACTGGCGGCTCGTCGCCCACGCCACCGGACCCGGTCCCGCGCCCGGAGCGCCTGCCGGCCGCGCGATCCTGATCCAGCTGGACGGCAATCGACTGCCGCTCTCGCTCTATCTGAAGAAGCTCGAGTACGTCGGCCACCGCAGCATCGTCGTCGACGAGCTCGACGTCGTGGCCATGAGCTCGCCGCAGCAGAACGCCTGCTGGTGGGGTGCAGCGTGCAACCTGATCCCGTCAAAGCTCTCCCCCGTGCTCCCGCTCGCCGGCTTCTCCCAGGTCGGGCCCGTCCTGCACGCCAACCAGTTCTCGATCATGCGCCTGCGCTCATCCCGGCCCGTCCGCCTCACCCCGCGGATCGTCTCGCGGGCGCTGACTACGACGACGCTGCGCCACGACGCGTTCCTGGTCCAGCGGCCCGGTTGAGCGACTCGATCTCGGCCGCCGTCAAGCGCCGGTGGGCCCCGGGGCGCAGGTCGCCGAGCTCGAGCGGCCCGAAGCGCACGCGGACGAGGCTCCGCACCGGATGTCCTACGGCCTCGCACATCCGCCGCACCTGGCGCTTGCGGCCCTCGTGGATGGTGAGCTCGAGCTTGTCCTCGGCCAGCCGCCGCACGCGGGCCGGCGAGGTCATCCCGTCCTCGAGCCGCACGCCGGCGCGCAATGCCCGGAGCGCGCGGTCGCGCACCGGGCCGCCGCCGAGGACGGCGCGATAGGTCTTTGGCACCTCGAAGCTCGGGTGCGTGAGACGGTGGGCGAGCTGGCCGTCGTTGGTCAGCAGGATCAGGCCGGTCGTGTCGATGTCCAGCCGTCCGACCGGGTACAGGCGGCGGCCTTGGGGCACGAGCGCGACCACCGTGCGCCGGCCTTGGGGGTCGCTGGCCGTCGAGACCACGCCGGCGGGCTTGTTGACGGCATAGACGATGTGGCTCTCGGCCGCGCCGACGCGTGAGCCGTCGAAGCGAACGTCGTTCTCCGGTCCGACGTCGCGGGCCGGATCGGACACGATCGCGCCGTCCACGGTCACGCGTCCGGCGCGAATCAGCTCCTCGGCGGCCCGGCGCGAGGCGATCCCCGCCCAGGCGAGATGCTTGGCGAGCCTCACGGCTTGTCACCATAGTCAGCGTGGACCTCAAACTGCTCGACCGCACGCTCAAGGAACTCGGCCAGCCGGCCTACCGGCGTGGCCAGGTCTGGGGATGGGCGGCGCAGGGCGCCGCCTGTTTTCAGGACATGACGAATCTGCCGCGAGACCTCCGAGAGAAGCTGACCGGGGCCATCCCCTTCTCGACCCTGGCGCTCGAGCACGAGGCCCGCGCGCGCGACGGGACGGTCAAGGCGCTCTTTCTCACCGCCGACGAGAGGCCGGTCGAGGCCGTGCTCATGCGCTACCGGGACGGACGGCACTCGGTCTGCATCTCCTCGCAGTCGGGCTGCCCGCTCACCTGCACGTTCTGCGCCACCGCTCAGATGCGCTTCGGGCGCAACCTGACCGAATCGGAGATCGTCGATCAGGTGCTCCACTTCCGCCGGCTCGGCCCCGTGGACCACGCCGTCTTCATGGGCATGGGCGAGCCGATGATGAACATCGACCAGGTGCTGGCGGCCTGCGAGCGCCTGCCATCGATCGGGATAACCAACCGCCGCACGGCGATCTCGACCGTGGGCTGGATCCCCGGCATCGAGCGGCTGACCGAGGAGCGCATGCCCGTGCGCCTCGCGCTCTCGCTCCACGCCGCCGACCCGGCGCTGCGCTCCCAGATCATGCCGGTCAACGACCGCTATCCGCTGGACGACGTGCTGGCCGCCTGCCACACCTACCACGAGCGCAAGCGCCGCAAGGTGTTCGTCGAGTACGTGATGCTGGCCGGCGTGAACGACTCGCACGCCCAGGCCGAGCAGCTCGCCGAAACGCTCGACCCGCGCGTCTTCAAGGTCAACCTGATCCCCTACAACCCGACCGGCTCGGTCTACGACGGCTCGAGCCCCAAGGCGATCGACGCCTTCAAGGCGGAGCTCGAACGCCACGGCCTGCCGGCCACCGTGCGCCTGACCCGAGGCCGCGACATCGACGCGGCCTGCGGACAGCTCGCGGCGCGGGTCGATTCGCCCTAGGCCGTTCCTGCCCGCGCCTCGCCGGCCTGCATGAGCCGGTCGCGGAGCTCGGTCTCGAGCTCGGGCGACGGGTCGAACTCGCTCACGTCGGGCAGCTCGTCGAGGGAGCCCAGCCCGAACAGGCGCAGGAAGAGGTCGGTCGTGCGATAGAGGACGGCGCCGAACTGCGAGCGGCCGCCCTCCTCGATCAGTCCGCGCTCAAGCAGCGTTGAGGCGGCCGATTCGGCGTTGACGCCGCGGATCCGCGCGATCTCGGGACGCGAGACGGGCTGCAGGTAGGCGATGATGGCCAGCGTCTCGGCCTGGGCCGGCGAGAGCGGCGGGGTGCGCGGGCGGGCGAGCAGGCGCCGGGCGGCGGGCTCGGTATCGGGATGCGAGGACAGCACGAAGCCCCCGGCCAGCTCGCGCAGGACGAGACCGCGGCGCTCGAAGTCGTAGTACTCGCGCAGGCGCTGCAGCGCCGTGACGACCTCGTCGAGGTCGGCCTCGGTGGCCTCGGCCAGCGCGTCGGATCCGACCGGCTCGGCGGACAGGAAGAGCAGCGCCTCGATCGTGCGCTCGAGCTCGGCGGTCATGGCGCTGCCCTGCTCATCCCGCCGCCCGCAGCACGCGCGACTGGGCGTCGATGGTTATCTCGCCGAAGGGCTCGTCCTGCGTCCACGTGAGCTCACCCTGCTTGTAGAGCTCGAGCAGCGCGAACAGCGTCACGGCGATTGTCACGCGGTCGGCGCGCTCCACGGCCTGCTCGAAGTTGAAGCGGCCCCGCGCCAGCAGCGCGCGCAGGTGGCTGAGACGCTCGGCCATAGTCACCCTGGGGACCGTCAGGTGACGAACGTCGACCGGCGCGGGCAACACGAGCAGACCGCCCAGCGCGTCGGCCAGCAGGCGACGGTCGTACACGGCGACGGCGTCAGCCAGCGAGGCCCGGCGGATCGAGGCCGGCAACGGGGCCGAACGGAAGCGATGGCCGGACTGGGCGGCCAGGCGCTCGGCGAGCTCGTGGGCGGCACCCCGGTAGCGGTGGGCATCGAGCAGGCGGGCGAGCAGCTCCTCGGCGGCCTCACCGGGCTCGAGCTCGATCGGGTCCTCCTCCTCGCGGGGGAGCATCAGGCGCGACTTCAGCTCGAGCAGCGCGGCGATCAGCACGAGGAACTCGGTCGCCGCCTCGAGCTCGAGCTGGCCCCGGCGCTCGAGGTGATCGATGTACTCGATCACGATCTCGGCCAGGTCGACCTCGAGCAGATCGACCTCCTCACGCAGGATCAGCGTGAGCAGCAGGTCGAACGGCCCCGCGAACACGTCCAGGTCCAGCTCGAGATCGATCACTCGCACGGTGCCAGAACGTTAGCGACGCTACCGGACCGGCCCGACGCCCATCGCCGCGCGCACGTCCTTGAGCGTCCCCGAGGCGATCGCCCGGGCCTTCTCGGCGCCCTCGGCCAGCACGGCCTCGAGCCGCCGCTCGTCGGCGCGGAGCTCGCCATAATGCTCGCGGACCGGCGCCAGGTACTCGACCACGGCGTCGGCCACCGCCTGCTTTAAGGCACCGTACCGCGAGCCGTCGAACTCACGCTCGACCGCGGCAGGTGTGATCCCGCGCACCGCGGCCAGGATCTCGATCAGGTTCGAGATCCCCGGTTTATCCGGCGCACGGCGCACCTCGGAGCCGGAGTCGGTGACCGACGAACGCACCTTCTTGGCGATCGTGCCGGGCTCGTCGAGCACCAGCACCGTGCCCTGCGGGCTGCCGCCGGTAGTGGACATCTTGCGCTCGGGGGCCTGGAGATCCATGATCCGCGCGCCGATCTCCGGGATCCGGTGCTCGGGCACCACCAGCGTCTCGCCGTAGCGGGCGTTGAAGCGCACCGCGACGTCGCGCATCAGCTCGATGTGCTGGCGCTGGTCGTCGCCCACCGGCACCTCGTGGGCGCGATAGGCGAGCACGTCGGCGGCCTGGAGGACCGGGTACAGGAACAGCGAGGCGGAGACGAGGTCGCGCTGCGCGCCCGACTTCTCCTTGAACTGGTGCATGCGGTTGAGCTCGCCCCAGGCCGTGACGCTGCACAGGAGCCAGCACAGCTCGGTGTGCTCCTGCACGTCGCTCTGGCGAAAGAAGATGCAGCGCCCGGGGTCGAGCCCCGCGGCCAGCAGCGTCGCCGCCGTGTCGTACACCGACGCGCGCAGCTGAGCGGGCTCGTAGGGGACGCTCGTGGCGTGCAGGTCGACGACGCAGTAGATCGCCTCGCCCCGGTCCTGGCCGACGACGTACTGCTGGATCGCGCCGATGTAGTTGCCCAGGTGCTTGCGCCCCGTGGGCTGGATGCCGGAGAAGATGCGCATCGTCGCGGCAGGCTAGCGGGGTCGCGCCGCCACGGGCCGCTACGGCGCGATCGCGCCGGCGTCCGGCGTCTGCGCCGGCCCCTTGGCCCCAGCCGGCCCGCGGTTACCGGCCAGCAGCCAGGCGGCCACCACGCCGCCCACCGCGCCCGAGGCGTGCCCCTGCCACGAGATCCCGTAGTGGGGAACGAGACTCGAGAGCAGCGCGCCGCCCCATATGACCCCGACGATCACCCCGGTCAGCAGCTCGAGCGCGCTGCGGTCGAACAGCCCCCGGGTCAGGAGGTAGGTGGCGTAGCCGAAGACGATGCCGCTCGCCCCGACGGTGACCGAATGGCCGGGGGCGATCAGCCATGTGCCGATTCCGGCGAACAGGCCCACGATCAGCGTCACCATGGCCAGGCGGGCGGCGCCGCGCAGGGCGATGATCAGGCCCAGGAAGACGAGCGGGATCGTGTTGGAGATCAGGTGGCCGAAGCTCGCGTGCAGGAACGGCGCCGTGACGATCCCCCACAGGCGGCCCACGTTGCGCGGATAGATGCCGTCGCTGTCGAGCCCGTTGTTGTCGAGCGTGTTGACCACCTCGATGATCCACATCACCGCGACGATCGCCAGCAGCAGCTCGATACCCTCGCGCTGGAGGCCCCCCTTGGGCCTTACGGTGGCCGTGGAAGTCGGCATGGACAGAGGATAGGTCAAGGCCGTAGCGCCTCACGGGCAACCGCCAGCGCGACCCGGACGCGCTCACCGAGGGAAGTGCTGAGCACGAACTCATCGGGCGTGTGCGCGCCGCCCCCGCGCGGCCCCAGTCCGTCGATGGTCAGCGGGATCGAGGCCGCGAAATGGCTCGCGTCGCTGGCCCCGCCCCGGGCCACGCCGGCGATCGCCCCCCCCATCCGCTGCGAGGCCCGAGCCAGCAGCCCAGCCGTCGCCTCGCGACTGTCCATCCCGGGCCACTCGCGCATCATCTCCGTCTCGAGCGCCACGCCCGCCAGCTCCCGGGGCACCGCCGCGCGCACGCGCTCGAACGCCTCCAGCCCGGCCGCCCGCATGTCGAAGACGAGCTCGCCGTCGGCCGGGACCACATTGAGGGCCGCGCCCGAGCGCATGAGCGTCGGCACGACCGTCAGATGGGCATCCCCGGCCGGGTCGTGGAGCGTGGCCACGCTGGTCGCCGTGGCCGCCAGCGCGAGCAGCGCATTGCGGCCGCGATCCGGGGCGCTGCCCGAATGCGAGGCGCGGCCGGCCGCGCGCACGCGCAGCGTACCTGCGGCCTTGCGGCGCACGACCACACCCGCGGCCCCCTCCGCGGTATGCTCGCCGGCCTCGAAGCACAGACACGCGTCATAGCCGGCGAATCGCTCGACGTGGCCGAAGCGGGCGGTGCGCCACTCCTCGTCGGTCACGAGCAGGAGCCCCAGCTCCGCGAACGTGGCCGGCTCGCGCGCGAGCTCGCGGGCCACGGTCAGCGCGAGCACGACGCCGCCCTTCATATCTGCCGTTCCCGACCCGTAGAGGCGACCCCCGTCGCGCCGCAGGCGCGCGTGGGCGGCGTGGTCGATCACCGTGTCGAGGTGGCCGAGCAGCAGCACACGGCGCCGTCCTGTGCCCGGAACGCGGGCCAGAAGATCGGGCGCGCCGCCCCGAGTCGAGCACGGGACGCGCTCGATCCGGGCCGCGGAGGGGAGCAGCGCCGAGCAGATCGCGATTGCCTCCTCGGCCCCTTCGAGGTCGCCCGAGGGCGAGGAGACGCCCACCAGCGCCTCGAGCTCGCGCTCGAGGTGGGTGGAGAGCTCGTCGGTCGCACTCATGGCCGCGTATATAAGCTGACCCGCGCGGCCGGGCCCGCCCGGCCGGGCGCTCAGACGCCGGGCAGCAGGTAGAGCCGCGAGGTCGAGACCAGACCCGCCTGGGCGCTGACGTTGATGCCGTGGGTGCGAATCCAGAGCGAGGCCGGGCTGCACGATGCCCAGCCAAGACGCTTCGTCGTGCAGGCGTAGTTGCCGACCACCGCGTAGCGCACCTGACCCGCGCGGATCGCGGCCAGCAGCTGCGGCAGCCTGACGGCCAGCCGACCCTTGAAGCTCGTCAGTGGCAGGATCGGCCGGCGGTCGCGGATCATCAGCGGCGCAAGCGCAATCGGCTCATCGACCGCCACCTCGTAGCGCAGCCCGGCGGTCCGCGGCTCGAGATAGTTGGACAGCGTGCGGGTGACCGCCGGGGTGATGCTGGTCAGACCGCGAGAGTCGCTGGCGTCCTGACGCACGAGCATGATCGATTCGCGCACCGGGACGAGCGACACGGCCGCGAGGACCAGGGCGAGGGTCACGCCCGCGCCACATTTGGCCAGCAGACCTCGCCGTGAGCGTCGCGGCATCCTGGCCAGCCACACCGCCCCCAGCGCGAGAAGCGACAGGCCGACGGTCGCCCAGGCCACCGGGGCGATCACGATCGCGAAGGCGTAGGCGCAGACCGCCGCCAGCGCGAGCGCGATCCAGCCGCTGCGCGGCGGGGCGCGGCGGGCGCGATCGAGCCCGTAGAGCCCGCACAGCGCCGCCGCCCCGCACCCGATCGCGGCGGCCAGCGCCGGCGTGAAGGCTTCGACGTAGCGGGCATGGAGCGTACCCATCGAGCTGAACACGGCGAAGCCGATCGTCACCCAGACGGCGATCATCACGACCAGCGCGCGCTCGGGCGCGCGCCACGCCGCCGACAGGCCGCGCAGGCGGGTGGAGACCGCCGAGATCAGCGCCGCGGCGCCCAGGGCCAGCGCGGGCACGACCACGCAGCCGATCAGCACGTCGAACTCCCACCAGGAGCTCCGGAACAGCCGCAGCAGACCCGGCGCCCCGGCGCCTGTGGCGACCCGGTCGCCGGCCCGGCCGAGGCCGTTGAAGACGAAGATCACGTTCCAGACCGTGCCGTCGGTCGAACCGACGGGGATCGGGTGCCGCCCAGGGGCCAGCGCGACCACTGTGGCCCAGGACAGGCCGACCGCGACCAGCGCGAGCCCCGCCAAGGCCAGATCGCCGAGCTTGCGCATGCGCGACACGGGCGCGGCCGCCGCGTAGTAGGCCAGTAGCGCAGGCACGGCGATCAGGGCCTCGAACAGCTTGACGTTGAAGGCCAGGCCCAGGGCGACCCCGGCGAGCACGACCTGTCCTCGAGATCCGGACCGGGCCGCGCGGATGGTGAGCCACAGCGCCGCAACCACCAGCAGCATCATCAGGGAGTCCATCGTGTCGCTGCGCGAGGTGACGACCGAGACCGGCATGACCGCCAGCGCAAGCGCCGATCCGAGTGCGGCCGGAGACCCGGTCACGCGGCGCAGGGCGTCGTAGAGCAGCGGCACGGCGAGTGTGCCGCCGATGACCTCCGGGAGCCGGATGGCCACCGCATTCCAGCCGAACAGCTGCGTGCTCGCCACCTGGAGCCAGAGGTCGATGGGCGGTTTGTCGACCGCCAGCGTGGCCCCGGGGTCGAAGGCGCCGAAGAAGAAGTTGTGCCACGAGAGCGACATGCTGCGGATCGCCGCGTCGTAGAACTGGTTGGCCCCGACATCGTCGATCTCGGCCAGGCGGAGCGCGGCCGCGATCGCCGTGATCAGGCAGATGGCCAGCGTCGCCGGGCGCACGACGCGCGAAAAGGCGCGCGCGGAATCGGCAGCCCCTGGGCCGCCGAACGGCTCGGCCGGAAACGTGCCCCGCCCGCCGGCGGTGGTGGCGCCGGTCATTCGAGTCATGCTTCCCGCCCGCTCGAATAGCCCGGGCATGCCTGCATGTTGCCGTTTGTTTCGGAAGGAAGCGGCTTCCACCGCGCTAAGGTTGGGTTAATGCTCCCGGAGCGGCTGACGACTCTGCGTGGGTCGGCGCTCGCCGGCCGCGTGACGAGATACACCATCGGGTCCGTGATCGCCGCCGGTGTGAGCGCGGTCGTCTTCGCGCTCCTGTTCGTGCTCGGTGCCGGTACGACAGCCTGCTCGGTGCTCGCGTTCACGGCCGGCGCGATCCCCAACTGGTCGCTCAACCGGCGCTGGACCTGGCAGCAGCGAGGCCGCCCGGCGATCGGCCGCGAGGTGATCGCCTACATCGCCGTCTCGGCCCTCAGCCTGCTGGCGGCCGCCACGGCCACGGCCTGGACCAGATCCGAGGTTCAGAACCTCCCTCACGGCTTGCGTGTGGCGACCGTCACCGCGTCCTACCTTTCGGTGTTCGTGATCCTCTTCGTGCTCAAGTTCGCCGTCTACGAACTGTGGATCTTCTCGGGGCGCAGCCGCGTGCGCCCCGCCCTGCGATCACGCCGCCAGGTCCTCACGGCCGCGCGGGCGAACCGCAGTCCATAGCCGAGGTTGCCACCCTTCTTGGTGGCGGTTGCATGCAACTTGCGATCGCGCATCGTCGTCGGCACCTCGGCCAGGCGAAACCCGTTGAGGGCGGCGCTGATCATCAGCTCCGAGGCCTGGTACTGGGGTTCCTCAAGCGTCACGGCCGCCGTCACGTCCGCGCGCATCGCCCGGATCCCGCAGGCCGGGTCGGTGATCCGCCGGCCGACGATCAGGCTGATCAGCGCGCCGAAGACGATCACTCCGGTGTGGCGCACGGCGTCCGTGGTCAGCTCCGTCCCCAGTCTGCGTGAGCCTGTGACGAACTCCGCGCGGCCTTCGACGATCGGCGCCACGACGCGCCCGAGCTCGAGCGGCTCGTACTGGCCGTCGGCGTCGATCGTGGCGATCACCGCCGCCCCGCGCACGCGGGCCAGCCAGTAGCCGAGCCGCAGCACCGCCCCCTGCCCGCGGTTGACCGGGACGTCGCACACGAGCGCGCCGGCCCGCTCGGCCTCGGCCGCGGTCTCGTCCCGGGCGCCGTCGACGACGACGATCACCTCGGTGGCCAGGCCCGCGGCCTCGGGCGGTATCTCAGCCACCACCTCGGCCACCGTCGGGGCCTCGTTGAAGGCGGGAATGATCACCGCCAGCGGCGCACCGGCCCCCGCCGGATGCTGGCTGAGGAACGCCGCCGCGGCACCGCGCTCCTCGGGCCGCAGGCCGGTCAGCGCCGCCTCGTCGACGGACGGCTCTATTCCGGCCGAGGTCATCTGGCCCCCGGCACGGCGGCGCGCAGGTCCGCGTGCGACCACTCGTCCCACACGCCCCTGAGCCCACCGGCCAGATCGAACTCCGGGTTCCAGCCCGCTGCCCGGGCACGCGAGTTGTCGACCACCACGACGCGCATCTCGCCGGGCTTGGCCGGCCCGTGGCTGACCTCGAAGTCGGCACCGCTCACCTCACGCACGGCCTCCACCACCTCGAGCACCGAAAGCGAGGTTCCGGTGCCGATCACCATCGGGCCTTGCCACCGCTCGTCGAGCAGTGCGCGCAGCAGCGCGTCGCTGACGTCGCTGACGTTCACGTAGTCGCGCACCTGCCGGCCGTCGCCGTAGATCTCAAAGCCCTGGCCCAGACGGATGGCCCGCATCAGCCGGGCGATGATGCTGTCCTTGGCCTGCATGCCGAGGCCGTAGACGTTGGTCAGCCGCAGGCACGCGCAGCGCAGGCCGTAGGCCGCCGAGTACGACGACATCAGCATCTCCGCGGCGGCCTTGGTCGCGCCGTATGGGGTCAGCGGGCGCGGCACGGCCGACTCGTCGATCAGTCCGCCGCGGAGCTCGCCGACCACGGCGTTGGTCGAGGCGAAGGCCAGTGCGCCGACGCCGGCCTTGCGGGCCGCCTCGAGCACCGTATGGGTCCCCGCGACATTGGTCCGATAGGTGCCCTCGGGATCGCGCAGCGAGCCGAGCACCGAGGTCACGGCGGCCAGGTGGACGATCGCGCTCATGCCCGCAACGGCGGCCTCGGCGACGCTCGGCTCGGCAATGTCGCCGCGCACGATGTCGACCGTCGGCTCCGGATGGGCCACGAGGTCCACGACGCGCGGATGAGCACCGGCGCGGTGCAGCGCCGCGACGACGTGACGCCCGATGAAGCCCGACCCGCCGGTGACGAGGACTCGGCGACCGGCGAGGGCTCCGAGCGGCGCCGCCGCCACTAGGAGGGGGCCCGGGTCAGTTCACTCGACGTCTGCCGCCAGCGCACGGTGGGCAGGATCGCGCCCAGGTCGACGCGATCGCGGTGACGCTCGACGATCTCGAACAGATGGTCGATCAGCGTCGCGCTGAGCAGCGTCGGCTTGAGGCCGAGATCGACGAGCCGCGTGTGGATCGCCTTGTAGTAGTGGTCCTCGGCCTCCACGCGCGGGTTGTCGAGCTCCTCGATCGTGCAGGTGCCGGGGTACTCGGCCGCGATCGTCTCGGCGATCTGGCGCACCGAGAGCTGCTCGGTGAACTGGTTGAACACGCGGTACTCGCCGGCCTCAGCGGGATTCTCGGCGCTGATCCGAATGCACTCGACGGTGTCGATCAGGTTGATGATGCCGCGCGTCTGGCCGCCCGTGCCGTAGACCGTGAGCGGGTGGCCGAGCACGGCCTGGATACACATGCGGTTCAGCACCGTGCCGAACACGCCGTCGTAGTCGAAACGGGTCGTCAGACGCGGGTCGAGCTTCGTCGTGTCGGTGTCGACACCGTAGACCACACCCTGATTGAGGTCGGTGGCCCGCAGGCCCCAGATGCGGCATGCGAACTCGATGTTGTGGCTGTCGTGAACCTTCGAGAGGTGGTAGAAGGACCCCGGGCGCTTGGGGAACATGACGCGATCGCGGCGGCCCTTGTGCTCGAGCTCGAGCCACCCCTCCTCGATATCGATGTTCGGCGTTCCGTACTCACCCATCGTGCCGAGCTTGACGAGGTGGATGTCGCGATCGATGTCGGCAATGGCGTAGATCAGGTTGAGGTTTCCGACCACGTTGTTGGTCTGCGTGTAGACCGCGTGCGCCTGGTCGATCATCGAGTACGGGGCCGAGCGCTGCTGACCGAAATGCACGATGGCATGTGGACGGAAGTCCTCGACCATGCCGTGCACGAAGGGCGCGTCGCACAGGTCGCCGACGTAGGAGCGCAGGCGCTTGCCGGAGACCTCCTCCCAGGCGATCACACGCTCCTCGAGGGTGGTGATCGGGGTCAGGCTCTCGACGCCGAGCTCCTCGTCGTACTGGCGACGGACGAAGTTGTCGGACACCGCCACCTCGTGACCGGCGGCCGAAAGATGGATCGCGGTCGGCCAGCCGAGGTAGCCGTCACCGCCTAGGACAAGAATTCGCAATGGACGCTCGCTGTTATCGAAATGAGATATGACCGAAGGCGGGTCGGCGCTGCGCCGGAGCCGGTCCGAGCCTCGGTCGGGCCTTACAACGATAGCCGAGCGACCGTTCTGAGGACGCTCTTATGAACGCGCGACACGCAATCGGCGGGCGCGGGGCCGCGCCCTCACATCGCCTGACGGACGATCGGCCGCCTGGCGGCGGCCGCTTCGTCGAGCCGCCGCACGGGGGTCGTGTACGGGGCGTTGCGCGCGATCTCCGGGTCCTCGCGCGCCTCGCGCAGGATCTCGGCGACGATCTGGGCGAAGCGGTCGAGCGTCTCGCGCGTCTCGGTCTCGGTCGGCTCGATCAGCAGCGCCTCGTCGACGATCAGCGGGAAGTAGACCGTCGGCGGATGGACGCCGTGATCGAGCAGCCGCTTGGCCAGGTCGAGCGTCTTGATCCCGAGCTCGCGCTTCATCGGCGCTCCGGAGAGCACGAACTCGTGCATGCAGAGACGCTCGTAGGCCGCGGGCAGGTACTCGAGCACGCCCTCGCGCCGCAGCCGGGCGAGCAGGTAGTTGGCGTTCAGCACGGCGACCTCCGAGACCTCGCGCAGGCCCGCGGCGCCCAGCGAGCGGATGTAGGCGTAAGAGCGCACGAAGACGCCATAGTTGCCCTGGAAGCCACGCAGCCGCCCGATCGACTTCGGACGCTTGAAGTCGAGCTCGTAGTGGGGTTCTGAGCCGTTGCCGCGGGCGCCACGCCGGACCACCTGCGGGCGCGGCAGGAACTGCTCGATCCGCTCCGAGACAGCGATCGGGCCGGACCCCGGGCCGCCGCCGCCGTGCGGCTGGGTGAACGACTTGTGCAGGTTGAAGTGAACGATGTCGAAGCCCATGTCGCCCGGCCGGCAGACGCCCATGATCGCGTTCAGGTTAGCGCCGTCGTAGTAGAGCGTCGCCCCCACGTCGTGCACGATCCGCGCGATCTCGACGATGTTGGGCTCGAACAGCCCGAGCGTGCTCGGATTGGTGAGCATCAGGCAGGCCACGTCCTCGGTGGCCTTGGCCCGCAGGTCCTCCACGTCGACGTTGCCGCGCTCGTCGGTGCCGACCTTGACGACCTCGTAGCCGGCCATCGTGACCGTGGCCGGATTTGTGCCGTGCGCCGTGTCCGGGGTCAGCACCTTGGTGCGGAGCTCGCCGCGGTCCTCGTGGTAGGCGCGGGTCAGCAGCACCCCGGCGAGCTCGCCGTGCGAGCCCGCCGAGGGCTGCAGCGACACATGCGGCAGCCCGGCGATCTCACCCAGGGCGTCCTGCAGGCGCCACATGAGCTCGAGCGCACCTTGGGCACGGCGCGGGTCCTGAAGCGGGTGAAGCCGGGCATGGCCGGGCAGCGCCGCCACGCGCTCATGCAGCTTGGGGTTGTGCTTCATCGTGCAGGAGCCGAGCGGATAGAAGCCCGTGTCGAGATCGAAGTTCCGCTTCGAGAGCCGGTTGTAGTGGCGCACGATCTCGGGCTCCGAGACCTCGGGCAGCCGCGGGGGCTCGGAACGCCTCAGCTCCGGCGCGAGCAACTCATCGATCGGCACCTCGGGCACGTCGAGCGCCGGTGCCACGAAGGCGCGGCGGCCGGGCGCCGAGCGCTCGTAGATCGTCAGCTGGTCGTCGGCGGCCCAGATCATGCGTGCGCCTCCACGGAGCGCTCCGCGCGCCGCTCGCCGGCGAGGGCCGCCTCGAGCGCAGAGGCGAGCAGGTCGATGTGCTCACGCGTGCGCAGCTCGGTGATCGCCACCAGCAGGCCGCCCGCGTGCTCCGGGTAGTCCGCCCCGAGCGGATAACCCGGGTTGACGCCGCGCTCGAGACAGCGCGCGATCACGCGCTCCACGGGCGCGTCGAGCGTGACCGCGAACTCGCGCACGACGGGCTGTCCGTGCAGGAGCTCGATCCCCTCGATCGCCGCGAGCCGCTCGCGCGCATAGGCCGTGCGGCGCAGCATCAGCTCGCCGAGCTCGACGATTCCGCGGCGCCCGAGCCAGCTCAGGTAGATGACTCCGGCCAGCGCGTTCAGGGCCTGTGCGGTGCAGATGTTCGAGGTCGCCTTCTCGCGGCGGATGTGCTGCTCACGGGTCTGGAGCGTGAGCACGAAGCCGCGCTTGCCGTCGACGTCCTGCGTCTCGCCGGCGATCCGGCCCGGCATGCGCCGCATGAGGGCCTCGGTGACGGCGAAGAAGCCGAACGAGGGACCGCCGAAGTCGAGCCGGTTGCCGAGCGGCTGACCCTCGCCGACCGCGATGTCGATGCCACATTCGCCCGGCGAGCGCAGCAGCGCCAGGACCAGCGGATCGCACGAGCTGATGGCCAGCGCGCCCACCTCGTGCGCCGTGGCGGCGACCGACTCGAGGTCCTCGACCGCGCCGAGGAAGTTCGGCTGCTGGACGATCACGGCACTGACGTCGGCATCGAGCTCGGGCAGCACGGTGCGTCCGTCGCGCAGCGGCGCCTCGACGACCTCCATCCCGTAGCCACGGGCAAGCGTGCGTAGCGTCTCGCGAGCATGGGGATGGACGCCTTCGGAGACCACGAAGCGGCCACGGCCGTTGGCGAGCTTGGCCACGTAGCCGGCCGCACCGACGGCGCTCGGGCCCTCGTACACCGAGGCATTGGAGACGGGCAGGCCGGTGAGCTCGGCGATCGCCGTCTGGTATTCGAACATGGCCTGCAGGCCGCCCTGGGAGATCTCGGGCTGGTAGGGCGTGTACGGGGTCAGGAACTCCGAGCGCTGGATGATCGAGTCGACAAGCGCGGGCACGTAGTGGTCGTACATGCCGCCACCCAGGAACGAGATCTCATCGTCGGCGGAGACGTTGCGGGCCGCGAGCTCTCGCAGCTCGGCGAACACCTCCTGCTCGGCCAGCCCGGAATCGAGCGCGAGCGGTTGGGCCAGGCGCAGGTCCCGCGGGATGTCCGCGAACAGGTCCTCGATCGACTGCACGCCGATCTCGGCCAGCATCTCGAGGCGTTCGGCCTCGGTGGCTGAGACGTACGAGCTCACGCCAGGCTCGCCTCGTAGGCCGCGGCGTCGAGCAGCGCTTGCGTCTCTGACGGATCGGCGAGCTTGATGCGCACGAGCCACCCCTCGCCGTAGGGGTCCTCGTTGATCGTCTCGGGACTCTGCTCGAGCGCTCCGTTGACCTCGACGATCTCGCCGGACAGCGGTGCGATCACGTCCGAGACGGCCTTGACGGATTCCACCTCGGTGTACGGGTCGTCCTTGCTGACCTGAGCGCCGATCTTGGGCGCGTCGAAGAACACGACCTCGCCGAGCGCGTCCTGGGCGAACCAGGTGATACCCAGGGTTGCCGTGTCGCCGTCGACACGTGCCCAGTCGTGCTCGGCGTGGTACAGCAGGTCGTCCGGATAGCTCGCTTGCGCCATGCGTCTCAATCTGCCTTTCGGTACAGGGGCTTTTGTCCCACGATCGCCGGTCGTACGGTCCCACGCACGTCGATCTCCAGACGCACGCCCGGCTGCGCGTGCGGCACAGGAACGTACGCCATTCCGATCCCGCGCTCCAGCGAAGGCGAAAAGCTCCCGCTGGTGACCTCGCCGCCGCCCAGCACCTTATTCCCCTGGCGCGCGATGCCCGAACCGTCGATCACGAAGGCCACGAGCTGCTCGGCCGGACCCTCGGCACGCGTCTTGGCCACGGCCTCGGCGCCGATGAAGCCCGTCGCCTCGGCACAGCACCAGCCCAGCCCGGCCTCGATCGGGCCGCGCGCAGTGCTCAGATCGTTGCCGTAGAGGTGAAAGCACACCTCGAGCCGCAGCGTGTCGCGTGCGCCGAGGCCGGCGGGCTGCGCTCCGGCGGCCACCAGCGCATCCCAGACCGCGGGGGCATGCCGGGGGTCGAGCAGCAACTCCACCCCGTCCTCGCCGGTGTAGCCGGTGCCACAGACCAGCATCGGCACGCCGGCGATCTCGCGCTGCATGCAGTGCATGCGGGCCGGGAGCGACCCGTCGGCCAGCCCTCTGACGAGCGCCCGGGCACTGGGCCCCTGGACGGCCAGCATCGCGTAGGCACCAGCGCAGTCGATCACGTCGGCGTCGTAATCCGCGGCCTGCTTCTGAATCCAGGCCAGGTCTTGCTCGTGGTTCCCCGCGTTGGTGACGCACAGGTAATGACACTCGGCCAACCGGTAGACGAACAGGTCATCGAGCACGCCTCCCTGCTCGCTGCACATGACGCTGTACTGCGCGCCCCCCTCGGGCAGTCGGCGCAGGTCGTTGGACAGCACCCGCTGGAGCAGCGCCTGGGCGGCCGGCCCGCGAACCTCGACCTGTCCCATGTGCGAGACGTCGAACACGCCGACGCCGGTTCGCACGGCCAGGTGCTCCTCGCGGATGCCCACATACTGGACGGGCATCTCCCAGCCGGCGAACGGCACGAGGCGGGCCCCCGCGGCGGCATGACGCTCATGGATCGGGGTGCGGCGAAGGGCGGTCTCGGCGGCTGGCGTCACTCCCGATCAGGCTAGCTGACCGCCCGGAGAGGCCCTGCTGGCCGGCACGGCGGCGATCCTACGGGCAGGCGCTCAGCACGGGCGCCGCCGGCGACTGTGGTCCCCGCCCCTACTTCAGGAACGACGGGATGTCGATGTCGTCGTCGCTGATCTCCAGCGAGGAGCGCTGACGATCATCGAGGCTCACGTCGCGGTCGCGGCGTGAGCGGCGGGTCGTCTCCCGGGCGGCGTTGGGCCGCGCGTGGCCGTGGTCGAAGCCCGTGGCGATCACCGTCACCCGGACCTCATCGCCCAGCGAGTCGTCGATCACGGCACCGAAGATGATGTTGGAGTTGGCGTCGGCGGCGCTCTGAACGATCTCGGCCGCCTCGTTGACCTCGAACAGCCCGAGGTCGTGGCCTCCGGTGATGTTGAGCAGGATGCCCATCGCGCCCTCCACGGATTCCTCGAGCAGCGGCGAGGAGATCGCCATCTTGGCCGCCTCGGCGGCGCGGTTCTCGCCCGCGGCGTTGCCGATGCCCATCAGCGCCGTGCCGGCGTCGTGCATGATCGTGCGCACATCGGCGAAGTCGAGGTTGATCAGGCCGGGGATCGTGATCAGGTCGGTGATGCCCTGGACGCCCTGGCGAAGGACGTTGTCGGCCTCGCGGAAGGCGTCGAGGATCGTGGTCCGGCGCTCGACGATGGCCAGCAGCTTCTCGTTGGGAATCACGATCAGCGTGTCGACGTACTCGCGCAGGCGCTGGATCCCGTCCTGGGCCTGACGCGCGCGCTGGGTGCCCTCGAACGAGAACGGCCGCGTCACGACGCCAACGGTCAGCGCGCCGATCTCGTTCTTGGCGATGTCGGCGATCACCGGAGCGGCGCCCGTGCCCGTTCCGCCACCCTCACCGGCGGTGACGAAGACCATGTCCGCGCCCTTGAGCGCCTCCTTGATCTCATCGCGCGACTCGGCGGCCGCGCCCTGTCCGATGTCGGGGTTGGCGCCGGCGCCGAGGCCCTTGGTGAGCTCGTGGCCGATGTTCAGCTTGATATCCGCATCGCACATCGCCAGTGCCTGAGCATCCGTGTTCGTGGCGATGAACTCGACGCCTCGCAGTCCCGCGTCGACCATCCGGTTGACGGCGTTCGTGCCGCCGCCGCCAACGCCGACCACTTTGATGACTGCTAGGTAACTGCCGCTTTCCATTGGTAACCGTCCGACCCTTGAGTTAGCGTTGAGCGTTTGCTGCTCTCTCGCTCGTAGCGGGAGTTTCGCACGTTATGGCCTGCCGATGCGGGAAGTCAACGCTTTCCTGCTTCCCGCAACGATCGTTGCAGATCGGCCAACTCTCGACGATACCGGGAGAGTTGCCCAAAAGCAGCCGTAAAGCTTTACTCGAGCCTTAGAGTCAGCCTCAGCCCCCGGTCGAGGAACCGCTGCTCGATGAGCTGCTGGTGCTGGTCGCCGGGCCGACCCCGCCCGCGGCCGGCCGGTCTGGGTCGCTGACGTCGACGTAGACGGCGCCCGCCGAGCTGGGATCGGCGAGCACGGCGGCCAGCGCCGTCCACTTGGCGTCGATCCCCGAGCCGTCACCGAAATACACGCTCGGCCCGTTGCGCACCGTGGCCACGAGACCGTGCTCCGTGGTCTGGGTGACCTGGCTGACCCGAGCGAGCAGCTGGTAGGGAGCGCCGGCGAGCATGTGCACGGCCGCCAGCGCGTCGTGGTCGGTCAGGCGCGTTCCCCCCGGCGCCACGCGCAGCGGGACGATGGCCAGGTTCGGCGGCGCCATCAGGTCATGAAGCAGCGTTCCGTCGCCGGCGACGGCGATCCGACGGCCGTCGACCACGACCGCGGCGACCGGTATCTGCTCGATCACCTGGATCTTCATGCCGTGTGGGAACTGCGTTGTGACGCGCAGACCCTTGACGACCGGGAAGGGGGCCACGGCGGTGTTCAGCTGGTCCATGTGCACGTCGAGCGTCGTCATGTTGCGGGCCGCCAGCCTGAGCGCGTGGCGTACCTGCGCCGCGTCGGGACCACTCGCGCCGGTGACCGCCACACGGTTGACCGCGACCAGTGACGAGTCGCGCACCCAGAGCCACGCGCCAAGCAGCAGCAGCAGCACCAGGGCCAGGATGATGAGCACGCGGGGGCGCAAGCGCGGCAGCCGGATCGAGCGGGCCCCGCGCAGGGCGGCGAAGGAGTCGATCACGGCTCTCCCCCATGCGGTCCGAGCTCAACCCAGGCGTCCTTCAGACCGACGTCGCCGAGCGTCTGGACCTCCGCCTCGAGGGATACGCCGAAGCGCTCCTGCACCCGTCTGCGGCCCGCGGCCAGCAGGGCCACGACGTCGGCGGTCGTGGCCTCGCCGTGATTTTCGACGAAATTCGCGTGCTTCTCGGAGAAGCTCGCCCCTCCGATCCGCAGCCCGCGGCAGCCTGCCGCGTCGAGCAGCTGACCCGCCGTCCGGCCTTCGGCGCGCGGGTCGTCGGGGTTCTTGAAGGTCGAGCCGAAGGTCTTGATGCCCGAGGGCTGAGCGGCCCGGCGCCGGGCGCGCATGTCCGCCAGCGTGGCCTTGACCTCGGCCGGCGGCGCCGGCGCGAGCTGGAACGAGGCCCGCGCCACGATGTCGTGGCGACCGAGGTTCGAGCGCCGATAGGCGAAGCCGAGCTGCTCGGGGCGGCGGCGATCGATTCCCCGCGGTCCCACGATGTCGACCCATTCGAGCACCCGGGCGAGCTCCCCGCCGTAGGCGTTGGCGTTCATCCTCACGGCGCCCCCGACGGTGCCGGGGATGTTGACCCCGAACTCGATCCCGGTCAGACCGGCCTGCGCGGCGCGCGCCGAGACAGCAGGCAGGCGCGCGCCCCCGCCGCAGTGGATGCGCGTCCCGTCAAGCTCGATGTCGCTCAGCTCCTGGTCCAGTTTGATCACGAGTCCGCGGAAGCCCTTGTCCGCCACCAGGAGGTTCGACCCCGAACCGACGACCCCTACCTCGAGACCCTGCGTCGCCGCCCAGGCCACGAGCTGCTGGAGCCCCTCGAGCGTTCCCGGCCGCGCGTAATGGTCGGCGGCGCCGCCGGTGCGAACCGTGGTCAGACGCGACAGCGGGTAGTTGGATTTGACGCCCGGTGGCGGAGGCAACATCGCCCGAGAGAGTACGCGCGGCGTCGGCGCTCGCCCGGCTGAGCGCGCGCGTCAGGCCGCGGTCAACAGCCGTCGGCCGAGCGCGTCGATGTCCCCGGCGCCCATCAGCAGGCACAGATCGCCCTCGCGCAGCGTGGCCGAGAGAAACCGCTCGGCGATCTCGAAGCTGGGCAGCCAGGCCACCTGGCGGCCTCCTCCGGCGTCCGCGGCAGCCGCCGCGACGAGGCGCCCGTCGACGCCCGGGAAGTCCGCGGCCCGCTCACGGGCCGGGTAGACGTCGAGCACGGCGACCAGGTCGGCCTCAGCCAGCGCGCGCCCGAAGGCATTCGCCAGGGCGCGCGTGCGCGAGTAGAGGTGCGGCTGGAAGACGGCGACCAGGCGCCGCGGCGCGAGCGTGCGTCCGGCGGCCACGGTCGCAGCCACCTCAGTCGGGTGATGGGCGTAATCGTCGTAGAGCTCGGCACCGCCGGGGCTTCGCCCGAGCCGGTCAAAACGCCGACGCGCACCGCTGAAATCGGCCAGCGCGGCGGCGGCTGCGGCCGGTTCGGCCCCGGCCAGCATGCAGGCCTCGAGCGCACCGGCGGCGTTGATCGCGTTGTGCTCGCCCGGCACCGAAAGCTGCACGGTGAGCCCGTGCCAGCTGAAGCGCGAGCCGTCCGGACCGAGCCTCACGTCCCGCGCGTCGTACGGGATCGCGTCCGGCGGGCAGAGCGAGCGCAGGGCCGGGCGATCCCACACGACCGCGCGCGACGCGCGGACCATGAAGGTGCGAAACGTTTCCTCGAGCTCGAGCCGCGAGCCGTAGGTGGAGTGATGATCGAGCTCCGCGTTGGTCAGCAGCGCCACCTCGGGCGTGAGCTTCAGCAGCGAGCGGTCCGACTCATCGGCCTCGACGACGATCCAGTCACCCGCGCCCCACCCGGCGTTGCTGCCCGTGCCCCGTAGCTCCCCGCCGACGAGGTAGGAGGGATCCAGGCCGACGCCGCGCAGGGCGTGCACCGCCATGCTCGCCGTGGTTGTCTTGCCGTGGGTGCCGGTGATGGCCAAGCAGCGCCGGAGCGCCGAGATCTCGGCCAACAGGTCGGCGCGGTGCAGCTCTCGGCCGGCGGCGGCCACGCGCTCGGGATTCTGCGACGGGATCGCGGTCGAATAGACGACCTCCGCCCCCGCGGGCAGGTTGGCCGCGTCGTGGCCGATGATCGGCTCTATCCCATGCTCGCGCAGCCGGGCGGTGTACGAGGACTCGGAGCGGTCAGAACCGCTGACCTGGGCGCCGAGGCCGCGCGCGATGATGGCCAGCCCGCTCATGCCGGCGCCGCCGATGCCGACGAAATGCAGCCTGCGTGAAGACCAGTCGTCCATGGCGCTGGCCAGGCTAACTGGTCAGCGGGCCGAACCGAGCGCGGCTGCAGGCCTCGGGCGAGCGCGCCCGGCGTCTCAGAGGAACAAGCTTTGAGAACCACCGCTCGTAGGCAGGTTTTGTGCTATTTGCAAGGTTCCGTGAAGGAAATCATGCAGGCTCACGCCCGGGACTAGAGTCCCGGGCGCAGCGTGCCCGTAACTGCTCGTTGCAATGTCTCCACGTCCCTCGCGAAAGGAGGATCCGTGGGCTACCGGCACGGCTAATGACATTCTTGGGGGGCTCGCGTGCAAGGCGGGCCCCCCGACCTTTTGTGACTTTGGCGCCATTCATCGGCAGCTGAGCCAAACGGTTTAGCCCGTTCGTTGCAAGCGGACATTTGTCGTAGGAACTGAAGTTCCTCCCGCATATGCCGATAGAGACCAGTGACGTGGGCACGGACGGGACACTGACGAGCGCAAAACCGGTGCTCAAACGGCACGTCGGCAGGTCGATGATCGTCGTGCAATTACTCGCCCTCGCCGGTGCCGCCGCCGTCGCAACCCTGACCGCAGATTCGGCGCACTGGAGCCTCGCCCCGCTGGCCGTGATCGCCGTGCTGACCGTGGTCAGTGATCTGACGAGCGTCGAGACCGGTTCTTCCAAGCTCAGGGTCTCCGGGAGCTTCCTGGGGATCATGCTCGCCGCGGTGCTGCTCGGCGGCGGACCGGCGGCGCTGGTTGGCGTGGTCTCGATCGCCATCGGCTCGTTGCGCTGGCGCGAGGCTCCGCACTACTTCCTCAACAACCTCGTCGCCTACGCCTGGTTCCCCCTGATCGGGGGTCTGTTCTTCCACGCCGGGATCACGATCACGCACGTCGGGACGCACGAAATCGGCTACTACCTGCTCGTCTTCGCCGCGTTCGTCGTCGCGCTGGCCGTCAACTTCCTCATGGTGGCCGGCTACCAGTGCTACATCGACGGCTCCTCGCTGACCGAGAAGACCCGCGAGGCGCTCGCGCCGCTGCTCAGCGCCGAGCTCTTCTCCGCGCTGCTCACGATGGCCGCCGTCTACGTCGCGGTGTCACTCGGGACGATCGGCATCGTGCTCTTCGGCCTCGTGCTGCTCGTCTTCCAGTACCTGATCGGCGAGCTGCTCGTCTCAAAGCACCGCAGCGACGAGCTCCAGCGCATGGCCACCACGGACGAATTGACCGGCCTGGCCAACCGCGAGCGCCTTCACGCCCGCATCGAGGAGGAGATCACCGCCGCCGGCCCGGCCAACGAGCGCTTCGCGGTCATGCTCATGGATCTCGACCGCTTCAAGGAGGTCAACGACACGCTCGGTCACCACTACGGTGACCATCTGTTGCGCGAGCTCGGGCCCCGGCTCGTCGAGTGCGTGGGCTCGGAGGGCCTGGTCGCGCGCCTCGGTGGCGATGAGTTCGCCGTCCTGCCGGGCGTCCGCAGCGAGGACCCCGAGTTCCTCGAGGAGCTGGCGGGGCGCCTGCTGGCCTGCGTGCAGGAGCCGTTCACCGTCGATGAGCTGTCGCTCGAGGTCGGCGCCAGCGTCGGCATCGCACGCTTCCCGGTCGACGGGCGCAGCGCCAATGCGCTCCTTCGACGCGCCGACGTCGCAATGTACACGGCCAAGGAGACCCAGACCGGGTGGAAGTTCTACGCCGCCGAGCACGACCACCACTCGGTGCGGCGTCTGAGCGTCCTGAGCGACGTGCGCCGCGCGCTCTCCGCCGGCGAGGTCGTCGTGCACTACCAGCCCAAGGTGCACCTGGACGATCTGCGCGTCAGCGGCGCCGAGGCGCTCGTACGCTGGGAGCACCCCGAGCACGGGCTGCTCGCTCCAGCCGCCTTCGTCCCGGCCGTCGAGCAGACGGGCCTGATCGGCCCGCTCACCCGTCACGTGCTGGAGCGCTCGATCTGGCAATGCGCGGAGTGGCGCGCCGCGGGTCGAGACCTGTCGATCGCCGTGAACCTGTCGGTGCGCAACCTGCTCGACCGGGACCTGCCGCGCGAGATCGAGGCGATGCTGCGGAGCTACGGCCTGCCGCCCGAGGCGCTCGAGCTCGAGATCACCGAGAGCATGATCATGTCCGACCCCGAACGCGCGACGGCGATCGTCGCCCGGCTGAGCGCGCTCGGGGTGCGGCTCTCGGTCGACGACTTCGGGACCGGTTACTCCTCGTTGGCCAACCTCAAGCGCCTGCCGATCGACGAGCTCAAGATCGATCGCTCGTTCGTCTCGCCGATGCTCACGGACGAGAGCGACCTGATCATCGTGCGCTCGACGATCAACCTGGGCCACGACCTCGGCCTGAAGGTGATCGCCGAGGGAGTCGAGGACCGCCCCACGCTCGAGCGCCTGGCAGCCTTCGGCTGCGACCTGGCACAGGGCTACCACCTGAGCCGCCCGCTACCGGCCTCGGACTTCGCCGACTGGCTGAAGCTCACGCCTGCGACGGCGGCGACCACGCCCGCATCGGCCGGGCACGCCGCCTCGCCCGCAACGGCGGGAGCCACCGCGGCGCCGGCGCAGATCGCCGCCGTGGCTTGACCGGACCGCGCGGCCGCTGAGCGCGATTTTCGCGTGTACCCGCGAGCGCTCGCGGGTACGCCCAAGAAGAGGCAAACGGCAGAGGAGAGAGACCTGTGGCACAACTGCGCCACATCGATGACACGCGCTCACAGCGCACTGCGGCACAGAGGAAGCTCCGCGACGCCGAGCGGCAGAGGCAGGCCGCGCACTACGCTGAGCAGGCGCGCGCCAAGGCCGAGGAACGCCGCGAGCAGCAATCCGGACTCTCGGGGCTCGTATCCGAACGCGCCGGTGAATGGTCGCTCGACGGCCCCGACTGGGGGTTTATGGAGCTCCAGAAGTACCTGTGGAACCCACTCATGGACTACTGGTTCCGGATGGACGTCGAGGGCTGGGAGAACATTCCCGAGGCCCCCGTCCTGCTCGTCGGCATCCACTCCGGCGCGCCCTTCGTCTGGGACGCCTGGACGGTCGGGATCCAATGGTGGCGTCATTTCGGCCGCCGGCGCCAGCTACACGGCACGGCGCACGATGCGCTGATGGCGACGCCCGGCGTGGGCGCCTACTTCCGCCGCATGGGCGTGATCCCGGCCCGCGCGGACAGCATGGCGTCGGCTCTCGCGGCGGGCCATGATGTGGTCCTCTGGCCGGGAGGCGAGCGCGACTCACTGCGCCACTGGACGAAGCGCGACCAGGCCACCCTGGCCGGTCGGAGCGGTTTCGTGCGCCTGGCCATCAGGAGCGGCGTGCCGATCGTGCCGATCTCGACCGTCGGCGGTCCGGACGCGATGCCCGTGCTGGCCACCGGCCGCCGTCTGGCCCGCTGGCTGGCGCTCGATAAGGTCGCGCGTCTGAAGCTGTTCCCGATTGCGCTGCAGGCGCCCTGGGGCATCTCCCCTGCCCTGCTGCCCGAGATCCCGCTCCCGACCAAGATCCGCACCGCCTTCGGCGAGCCGATCGAGCTCGATTCAGATCCCGAGCGTGCCCGCGACGACGACTACGTGACCGAGAAGTACGACGAGGTGGAGGACGCGATCCAGCGCGGCATGGACCGGCTGGTCAGGCGGAGGCGGCTGCCCGTTCTGGGGTGAGGCGCGCGTTGCCCGGCGGGCAACGCCACCCTAGCCCACGGCGGCCAGGATCTCCCGGGCGATCTCGGCCGCGGCCTCCGGACGGGCGAGCTCCGCCGCCGCGCGACCCATTGCGGCCAGACGGCTCGGGTCGGAGAGCAGCGAGCCGACCACCTGCGCGAGCCGGGCCGGGGTCAGCTCGGAGTCGGGGATGACGATCGCCGCACCGGCGCGCTCCATGTAGCGGGCGTTGCTCGTCTGATGGTCGGCGGCGGCGTGGGGATAGGGCACGAGCACGGCCGCGCGGCCGTGTGACGCGACCTCGAAGATCGACCCTCCCGCCCTGGCCACGACCAGGTCGCAGGCGAGCAGCGCCTCGCCGAAGTTGTCGATGTAGCTCCGCAGGTCGTAGTGGGGCCCGGGCGATCCGAGGTCGGGCAGGTCGCGCTCACCCGCAGCATGGAGCACCCGGAACCGGGCGCCCGCGAAGGCTTCGATCGCGGCCTGGTTGATCGAGCGCGCGCCGAGCGAGCCGCCGAAGACGAGCACGCAGGTCTCCTCGGGACCGATGCCGAAGCGCGCGCGGGCCGCGGCGCGATCGGTGGCCGGCGGCGGAACTGGTCGTCCGGTGACGAGATACCGATGGCCGTCGCGCCCCTCGAGCGGGAAGGCCAGGCAGACGCGCTTGGCAAACGGCGCGAGCAGTCGGTTGGTCAGCCCCAGGTGGCTGTCGGCCTCGGCCAGCACGAGTGGAGTTCGCCGTAGGACGGCGGCCAGGCCGACGGGGCCGGCGACGTAGCCGCCGGCGCCCATGACGGCGGCTGGAGCGACGGTGCGCAGGATGCGTCTCGCCGCGCCGACCGCGGCCGCGTCGGTAATTGCCACCCGGGCCGCACGGATGGGGTGACCGCGGGGTAGGGCCCTGACCGCGATCGGATGGAGCTCGTAACCCGCGGCGGGGACCAGCTTGGCCTCCGCCCGCTCGCCGCCGACGAACGATACCTCGGCACCCTCAGCGCGCAGGGCGTCGGCGACCGCCAGAGCCGGAACCACGTGTCCCGCGGTCCCGCCGGCGGCGATCACGATCCGGGGATTTCTCACGCCTCGAGGCCTCGACGACCTGCAGGCGCGCCCCTCCCGGGCGGGCGATGTTGAGCAGCAGGCCGACCGCACCGAGCATCACGCAGAGGTTGGTCGGGGCGTAGGAGATGAACGGCAGCGGCACCCCCGTCAGCGGGGCCAGTCCGAGCACGACGAAGATGTTGAGGATCCCCTGACAAAGAATGAGCGAGGTGAGGCCGGTGGCCAGCAGCTTGGCATACCGCCCCGCCGCCCGGCGCGCCGTGCGCAGCCCGGCGTAGGCGATCATCCCGTAGAGGAACACGACGCCGCAGATCCCGAGCACACCGAGTTCCTCGCCGATCACGGCGAGGATGAAGTCGGTCTGGGCCTCGGGCAGATAGAAGACCTTCTGGACCGAGCGACCCAGACCGACGCCGAGCAATCCGCCCGAGCCAAGCGCGATCTGTCCCTGGACGGCCTGGAAGCCGGCCGTGGACTTCGAGGACCAGGGATGCAGGAACGATGTCAGCCGGGCCTGCTGGTAGGGCTGCGCGAGCACCAACAGCATGAACAAGCAGCCGGCGATCAGGGCAAGCATCCCGAGGTAGCGCATCGGCATCCCGGACGCGATCATCAGCGAGACGACGGCGAAGGACACGACCAGCGTCGTCCCCAGATCCGGCTCGACGACGATCAGCAGGCAGGCCGGCGCGGCGACGACGGCGATCGGCGCGACGGCCTGCTTGAAGCTCCGCATGCGGCGCGGGTTCTCGGCTAGGTGGCGCGCGACGTAGAGCACCAGCGCGATCTTCATCAGCTCCGAGGGCTGGAACTGGATCGGCCCGGCCGCGAACCAGCGGCGCGCCCCGTTCACCTGGACGCCGAAGCCCGGCACCATCACGAGCAGCAGCAGGGCAAATGCACCGAACAGGAGCAGTTTGACCACGCGACGGTTGAACAGCGCGAGGCCGCGGCGCGAGAGCACGTGCATGCCCGTCAGCCCGATGGCCCCGAAGATCACGTAGCGGATGAACTCCCCCGCGCCGTTGCCGGAGCCGTTCAGCAGATCGCGCGGCGAGGAGGCGCTGTAGACCATCACGGCGCCGAAGGCGAGCAGGCAGAGCGTTGCGGTGAGCAGGATCCGATGCTCCAGGGGGGGCGCCGCCTGACGGGCGGGGGCACGACGGCGTCCTGCCGTGCTTCTCGCCGCCGGGCGGGCGGCGGGCGCGCCGGCGCGTCGTGCGCCTGCTGCGTCGGCCATCAGACCCCTTGTCCCTGGGAGGTGCCGAGCGCCAGCGAGCGGAAGTGCTCGCCCCGCGCCTCGAAGCTCGTGTATTGGTCGTAGCTCGCGCACGCCGGTGAGAGGAGCACGATCTCACCGGGCCGCGCGCTCGCGGCGGCGGCCCGCACAGCCCGCTCGAGGTCGCCCGTGTCGTGGAGCTCCACGTGGGCGGGCTCGAGCGTGGCCCGGAGCTCGGGCGCGGACTCACCGATCAGGTAGACCGCCGCGCAGCGCTCGGCGGCGAGCGGCACCAGCGGGCTGAAGTCCTGGCTCTTCCCGCGGCCGCCGAGGATCAGGTGAACGCCCCCCGCGAAGGAGCGCAGCGCGACGATCGTGCTGGCCACATTGGTCGCCTTGGAGTCATTCACGTAGGCGACGCCGTCGCGCGTGACGATCGGCTCGAGCCGGTGGGCGACGCCGCGGAAGCTTCGCAGCCCGTCTCTGACGGCGTCGGCATCGACGCCGCGCGCCAGGCAGACGGCGGCCGTCGCCATCGCGTTCTCCCGGTTGTGCGCGCCGGCCAGCGAGATCTCGTCCGTGCGGATCAGCGGCTCATCACCCCACCACAGCTGACCACCACGGTCGGACATCTCCGCGCCCGGCACGGTCCCGAAGCTCACCCGTCGCGCACAGCCGCCCAGGTCCCGCACCGGCAGGTCCGCCGGGACGACGGCCACGTCGTAGTTACCCTGGTTCACGAACGCGCGCAGCTTCGCGGCCACGTAGTCGTCATAGCTCGGATGACGGTCGAGGTGGTCGGGCGCGAGGTTGAGGATGACCGCCGCCTCGGGCGAGAACGACTCGGTGTCCTCGAGCTGGAACGAGGAGGTCTCGCAGACGACCGTTGCCTCGGGCTCGAGCTGCCCGACCAGCGAGCTCACGGCGGTCCCGACGTTGCCGGCCACGGCCACCGGCAGGCCCGCCCCACGGTGGACGTGGCCGATCCATTCGGTGGTTGTCGTCTTACCGTTCGTGCCGGTCACTGCGACGAACTCATTCGGGATGAGCCGCCACGCCAGCTCGAGCTCGCCCACCACGGGCAGCCCACGGTCGCGCGCCGCCACCACCGGTGGCGCGTCCTGGGGTACTCCGGGGCTCTTGATGAGCGTCCGGGCACGGGCGGCAAGGGCGTCGCCTGACGCATCCAGGTGAATTTCGACGCCGCGCTCCCGAAGCCTTCCGACATCGGGGGTGCCCGCATCGATTCCGATCACCTCCTCCCCGCGGGCACTGAGGGCAAGCGCAGCCGCGATGCCGGAACGGGCAAGACCGACCACCACGTAGGGACCGGGCGGGAGCGGCGGACGAGGCTTCACGGGCGCTAGCCGCGCAGGCTGAGCTGGTAGACCGTGAAGCCGATCGCGGCGCACGCCGAGGCGACGATCCAGAAGCGCAGGATGATCTTCGTTTCCGACCACGCCCTGAGCTCGAAGTGGTGATGAATCGGCGCCATCAGGAACACGCGCTTGCGGAAGGTCTGGAAGGAGAAGACCTGGATCAGGACCGACAGCGCCTCGATCACGAAGATCCCCCCGAGCAGCACGAGCAGGACCTCGGTCTTGGTCATGACGGCCAGGCCGGCGATCGCCCCGCCCAGGCCGAGCGACCCGGTGTCGCCCATGAAGATGCTGGCCGGGAAGCTGTTGAACCACAGAAAGCCGATGCAGCCGCCGACCAGGCACGCGGCGAGCAGGGCCAGATCCGCCTTGCCGGTGGTAATGAACGTGATCCCGATGTAGGCCAGCAGCACGATCGCTGCACAGCCCGCGGCGAGGCCGTCGAGGCCGTCGGTCAGATTGACCGCGCTCGTGGTACCGGCGACGACGAGGTAGATGAAGACCGGATAGAGGGGGCCGAGATCAAGGGTCACGTCGACGAAGCGCAGTCTCACCGTCTCGCCGAGATGGACCTTCTGCGTCGCCACGTACCAGAGCCCGATCGAGATCGCGATCGTCACCACGAGCTTGGTCCGGGCCCGCAGGCCCAGCGAGCGGCGCCTGACGATCTTCGTGTAGTCATCGGCGAAACCGAGCAGCGCACAGGCCATCGCGACGCCGAAGACGCCCATCGCCTCCCAGCTGCGCTTGGAGAGAATCAGGAACGGCACGGCAATTGCCGTGAAGATGATGATCCCGCCCATCGTCGGCGTGCCGGCCTTGGACTGGTGCCCCTGGGGGCCCTCCTCGCGGATGTTCTGGCCGAACTCGCGCCGGCGGAGGAAGTCGATGAACTTGGGGCTGAGGAACAGGCACATCAGGAGCGACGTTGTGCCCGCGATCAGGATGCGGCCGGAGATCGAGCCCATCAGGCGGTGGCCTTGGCGCTCAGGGCGCCCGTCACGGCTTCGAGACCAATCCCGCGCGAAGCCTTGACCAGCACGGTATCGCCCGGGCGAATGAGGCCCGGGACGAGCCCAGCGGCCTGTGTAGCAGTCTGGGTGGTGTGCGTCTCACCCTGGAAGCTCTCGGCCATCGTCGCGGCGAGCGGCCCCACGGTGATCAGCACGTCCACGCCCTTCGCCTGCGCGTGGGCGCCGATCTCGCGATGGAAATCGGCGGCGCAAGGGCCGAGCTCGAGCATGTCGCCGAGCACGGCGAGGCGCCGGCCGGCACCACGAGCAGCAGCCGTCGCGGCAAGATCGTCAAGGGCGGCCCGCATCGACATCGGGTTCGCGTTGTAGCAGTCGTCGATGACCGTCACGCTCTCGGGGAGGCTGATCCGCTGGCCGCGACCGGCTGAGAGCACCGGTTCGATGCGCCCTTCGGGCTGGACGCCCACGGCCTGTGCGGCGGCCACCGCGGCCAGCAGGTTGACCCGCAGATGGGCCTGCGTGAACGGCACTTCCAAGCTCACCCGCGTGCCCGCCGCGTCGATCTGAAGGCGGTCCCCGGCACCGGCCGGGACAGAGGCGGATTGCAGCAGTGAGACGTCTCCCCCCGCTCCGAATGTGACAGTGCGCACATCGGCCCGGACGTGGGGCGCCAGCAGCGCTTCACCCGCGGGGATGACCGCCGTTCCGCCGGGCCTGAGCGCGGCGATCAGCTCGGCCTTGGCGGCAGCGATCGCCTCGAGCGTCCCGAGCAGCTCAAGATGAACCGGGCCGATACTCACGATCACGGCGACGTCGGGTTCCGCGATCTGCGCCAGCTCGGCGATCTGACCCTGGCCGCGCATCCCCATCTCCAGCACGAGCACCTCGGCCCCATCGGGGGCGGCCAGGATCTCGAGCGGTAGGCCGATCTCGGTGTTGAAGTTGGCGCGTGAGGCGAACGTACGTCGATGCGGGGCAAGCACGGCCAGCAGCAGGTCCTTGGTCGACGTCTTGCCGGTCGACCCCGTCACGCCGATGACCTTGGCGTTGAGGTCCCGGCGCCGGGCGGTGGCCAGGCGCTGTAGGGCGCGCAGCGGGTCCTCGGCGGTGAGCACGGCACCGGGTGAGGCCGAGGCCGCGGCCTCGGCATGCTCTGGCGTGCTCAGCACGCCCCAGGCCCCGTCGGCCAGGGCCTGGGACGCGAATCGGCCGCCGTCGGCGTGAGCGCCTTGCAGGCCGACGAACAGCGCACCGGGCCCGGCATTGCGCGAGTCGATCGTCACGCGGTCCGGGCCGTGGCCGCCCGGCGGCGGCGCGATGAGGCGCGCGCCGGCTGCGTCGGCGACCTGCTGGGCTGTCCAGTGCTTCATTCGCGGGGCGCGCCGGGGATCGGCGACCCGCGGAGGATCGCACGCGCGACGGTCACATCGTCAAACGGGATCTTCTGACCGCCGGCGAATTCCTGACCCTGCTCATGGCCCTTGCCCGCAATGACCACCACGTCTCCGGGGTCGGCGGCGACGATCGCCTCACCGATCGCCTGCTCACGGTCAACTGTGTGTGCTGTATCCGCGCCCGCGCCGGCAAGGATCTCCGCGATGATCGCCTCCGGGTCCTCGGAGCGGGGGTTGTCCGAGGTCACGACGACGCGGTCCGCCAGCCGGGTGGCGATCTGACCCATCAGCGGGCGTTTCCCGCGATCGCGGTCTCCGCCACAGCCGAAGACGACATGCACGCGCCCCTGGGTGAGGTTGCGGGCGGTGCTCAGCACGTTCTCGAGCGAATCGGGGGTGTGCGCGTAGTCGACGAGCACGGCGAACGGTTGGCCCTCGTCCACGGTCTCAAAGCGTCCCGGCACCTGCCCGGCGGTTTCGATCGCGGCCGCCGCACGATCGATCGGGACGCCGCGCGACACGGCGGCGGCGAAGGCCCCAAGGACGTTGTAGACGTTGAACCGGCCGCGCAGCGGCGAGCTCAGGGCGATCGTCTGGTCGGGCGCCCGTACGTCAAAGCGCGAGCCCGAGAGGCCCGTCTCCACGTGCAGCGCGGTGTAGGTCGCGGTCGCGTCGAGGGCGAACGTGACGGGATCGCGGAGTTCGTCGGCCAGCATGGCACCGTAGGGATCATCGATATTGACGACGGAGACGCCGGGTGATTTCGGGCCGGTGAAGAGCAGCCGCTTGGCTTTGAAGTAATCGTCGATCGTCGGGTGGAAGTCGAGGTGGTCCTGGGTCAGGTTGGTGAACAGCGCGGCGGCAAAATGGATCGCGTCGGCGCGGTGGAGCTCGAGCGCGTGCGACGAGACCTCCATCACGCAGGCCTGGTCGCCGGCATCGAGCATCTGACGGAAGGTCTTCTGAAGCTCGATCGCCTCGGGCGTCGTGCGCACAACATCGTGCTCCCGGGCGCCGATGATGCTCGTGACGGTGCCGAGCAGCCCGGTCGGACGATTGTCGGCCTCGAGCAGCGCCCGGATCAGAAAGGCGGTGGTCGTCTTGCCATTCGTACCGGTGACCCCGACGGTCTCGAGGCTGGCCGTGGGGTCGGCGTAGAAGGCGGCTGCGGCCGGCGCCATGGCGGCTCGCACCGACTCGGTCCTGATCTGCGGGACGTCGAGCTCGAGCGCGCGCTCGACGACCAGCGCGCTCGCGCCACGTTGCACCGCGTCCGCGGCGAAATCGTGGCCGTCACGGGTGAAACCGGGCACGCAGAAGAACAGCGTCCCTGGGCCAACACGACGGTTGTCGTAGGCGAGATCGGTGATCTCGAGGTCCCGCGCGGAAGCCGGCGCGGCTGGGATTACATCGACCAGGCGCATCGACGAGAGAGTACTTGCGCGCGCGGAAGGTGCTGGTCAGCAGCTCGAGGCCCGCGCGTGGGCGGGGCCGGCCCTGACCGGCGCGCGGATGAACCGTCTCAGCCGGCGAGCTTCGCGCCGGCACCCGTATGCCGGTGGCGCTGGCCGGCACGCGCCGAGCGGGCACGCGGCGTCGAGAGCGAGACTGGGGTGCTGGGCTCGGACGCCGAGCCGAGCAGATCATTCTCAGCCGGCGGTTCCAGCACTAGGTGACCACCTCGAGCCGCGGCTCGGCCTAGACCGACCACGAGAACCAGGAAGACCACGTATCCGCCCACAACCGCCATCACTATCGTCATGTCCACTACCTCGACCGCTGGTCCTCACGCCTCGCCCCCTTCCACCACGAAGTGGACATTTGTCTTACGCCGGGTCAGGCGCAGGGCGGTGTGAGACGACCCGGGAGCAGCGTGACGCCGCGACTGGTGATGCTGTACCCGACCGGATCCACGTTGGCGGGGGCCTGATGGACCCGGCCGTTGATCCGGAAACTGACGCCGCCGTTGCCG
Organism: uncultured Solirubrobacteraceae bacterium; assembly: GCA_963725515.1. Taxonomy (GTDB): domain Bacteria; phylum Actinomycetota; class Thermoleophilia; order Solirubrobacterales; family Solirubrobacteraceae; genus Palsa-465. Next base: position 337,781 of record CAVRZB010000003.1, read on the forward strand.
GTGAAGATGCGGAAGTCCGAGGACACGAACTGATCCGTCGAGCTGCCGGCCGGAAGGATGCGTCCGTTGACCAGGAGCGTTCCGGCATGGTTCTGAACGCAAACCCACACGCGCTGAGTGGCCAGCACCTCGAGGTGCACGGCGGCCGGGGCGGTGGGATGGCCTGGCTTACCCGGCGGCACCGCGTGCGAGCCTGAGGACGCGGGGGCCGTGCGGACCGGGGCAGGCGTTGTGGATGGTTGTGGAGTGGACGCACCCCTCCCGGCGGCTGGTGTCGACGCCGTCGGCGCAGAGGAAGTGGCCACGGCCGCCGGCTTGGGAGTCGCGTCTGCCGACTTCTTGTCCGAGCTCTGCGTGACCAGGAGCACGATCACGGCGGCGATGGCGAGCAGCGCGATCAGGCCGAGGATGATCGGAAGGAGCAGCCGGCGCCGAGAACGATGCCCGGGCGGCGGAGGCCCGAGGAACTGAGCGTTGGGAACGAATTCGCCGGTCGCTGCGCCGTTTTCGCCGATCCTCCACGCGCCGACGATGTGCGCGAGCGGGACCGGATCCGTGGCGCTGAAGCCGGGATCGACCTCATAGACCCAGCCCCCGGGATTAGCTACCGCCTGCGATTCGAGTTCCGGCGGGAAACCGCCCGCGTGCGGCGGGTGCTGGGGCTCGGGGACCTGCAGCGACGGCTCGGTCGGCGACTCCGCCCCTGGCTCGGCCGCAGGCGGCTCGGTCGGCGACTCCGCCCCTGGCTCGGCCGCAGGCGGCTCGGTCGGCGGCACCGCCTCCAGGGTGGCCGCAGGCGGCTCGATCGGCGGCACCGCCTCTGGCTCGGCCGCAGGCGGCTCGGTCGGCGGCACCGCCTCTGGCTCGGCCGCAGGCGGCTCGGTCGGCGGCACCGCCTCCAGGGTGGCCGCAGGCGGCTCGGTCGGCGGCACCGCCTCCAGGGTGGCCGCAGGCGGCTCGGTCGGCGGCACCGCCTCCAGGGTGGCCGCAGGCGGCTCGGTCGGCGGCACCGCCTCTGGCTCGGCCGCAGGCGGCTCGGTCGGCGGCAAAGTCGCCCCCGGCGCGGCCGTCGCTCCCGGGGCTGGAGGCCCCGGCACTTCAGACCTTCCCTCTGCGACCGGCCGCTCGGCGTCGGTCACGGAGCGTCTATAAGTGCTCTTCCAGCGGATCATTCGCTCGGGGCGATAGTAGCGGCCCCGCAGTTTTGCGCTGCAAATCCTGTTGTTGACGCCTTACCGGCGCAGATCCCACGCCTTCCTAGGCTCAGGATCTCTTACCGGCAGTTTCCGCTGCTGGACTTCCGGCAACCTTCGAAGTGCGCCGCCACATTGGCGTAGGTGGTGAGCACCGGCCGGGTGGAGAACACGCCGTTGGCGAATTGGTTGAGGCCCGCGAACCGGAAGCTGACATCCGATTGGGGGTCGTTGGCGTTGAAGCTCGTGGCCCACTCGAACCAGTAGGCCTGCGTGACATTGGTCTGGCGGTAGTGGTCGCCCAGGTACTGGTAGGCGGCGGCCAGGCGCTGGGCCATGCCGTGCTGGGTCGTCTCGAGCCCGAGCCGCCGCGCCGGCGGCACGCTGGGGATGGCGCCCGGCCACGTCATCTCGGTGAGGATGATCGGCTTGTGGCGGTCGCCGTTGCGGTTCATCACCGCGCGAACGTTCGAGATGATCGTGAGCATCCTTTTGACCGTGTCGCTCACCGAGGTCGGGTTGATCGTGAACGGGTGCACCGAGATGACGTCGAAATAGCGCCTGGCTCCGGCGCGATAGAAGTCGCGCACCTGCTGCCACTGGTTGTAGTTGGTGATCGCGGCAAACGAACCGGCCACGACCTTGGCCCCGCGATCGGCGTGATGGATCGCCGTGTAGCCCGCCTTCAGCAGGCGCGTGTAGGTCTTCTGCCAGGGCGTGCTGGCCCAGAAGACGTTGAAGGCCTGCTCGTTCCAGATCTGCCACTCGCGGACGGGGAAACGGTGCACTCCGGGGTGAAGCTTCCAGAGCGAGCCATTGGGGCCGTATCGCCTGACCACCTGGGTCATGAAGTCGGCGAACGTCTGCGGTGACCGCGGCTGATAGCGGTAACTGATTGGGCTGAAGGGGTGATCGGAGGCCCACACCGGGGTGTAGTTCAGGTCAGGCAGAAGGGCGATCCGGTGAGCGGCCGCGGCGAGCACGAGCCGATCGGTCGCCGCCCACTGGTAGACGTTCTGCTGGGGCTCCATCGCGTTCCAGGCAAAGGGCATGCGTACCGATTCCACCCCGGAGCGCGCCATCAGCGCCATTTGCCCATCGAGCACCGGGTCCGAGACGCTTGCTGCCTGTTCCGAACCGAAGACGGTTCCGAACAGCCCGAACGGCACTTTCCGCTTGGCGGCCTGGGCGGGACCCGCGAGCGCGAGCACCAGGGCAAGGCCGAGCGCGAGCAACAGGATTCGTTGTGACAGCCCCTTCACGGCGCCGACATTAGCATGGCCCTCGCCGAGGGGCGCAGGTAGGGTCAGACCGAGGCGCGGTCGGCCCGATACGGGCCCGCGGGTCACATTTCGCTACCCTCTCTGCGCAGCTTCAGGCCGTGAAATATGATGGCAGCACGCAGGTACGAGCGGGTCTTGATGGACCGAAGCTCAAGCATCACGCACTCTGGTAGGGAGGGCTCCGGAATTGCGGCGGAAAGGAAGCCGAGAAACGACATGAGTCTGACTTCGCATGCTCCACGGGCGCTGCCAGATGGGGAGCAGCCGATCGAGGAGCTGAGGCATTCCGTACGCACGGGGCGACGGGATGCTCTCGGGCGGCTCGTACTCGTGGTGGCCGACGTGACGGCCGTTGCCGTGGCCGTGTTGACGGTGTCGGCCACCGACAGCACGAGCCTGAGGGCGTGGGTCCTGGTGCTGCCCGTGCTGCTCAATCTGCTGGTCAAGACCGCGGGCCTCTACGACCGTGACGAGTACGTGCTCAACAAGTCGACCCTCGATGAGGTCCCGCAACTGCTGAGTGTGGCCGCGATCTTCGCGGTCATCGCCGCCGGGACCGAATCGGTCTGGGCCCACGGCCGTGCCCAGCCGCTGCTGATCTGGGGGGCACTGACCGCGGGGCTGCTCGTGTGCCGCGGCGCGGCGCGCTTCGCGCTCGCCCGGGTCAGCTCCCCAGAGCGCGTGCTGGTGATCGGCGACGCCGCGGCAACCGCCCGGATCAAACGCAAGTTCGCCCGCAATCCTTCGTTCAACGCGATTGTCGTGGGGCGGGTGGCCCGGGATCCACAGCCCCGCGGCGATGGCGACACCGTGCTCGGTTCGCTCGATGAGCTGCCCGAGGTGATCGAGCAGCTCTGCATCGACCGCGTGGCCGTGGTCTCCGATCACGCGGTCGGCGAGGATGTCGTGGGGGTGGTCCGGCTGGCCGGCGCCTGCGACGTCAAGGTCGCTGTTCTGCCGCCCCTGCTCGAGATCATGGGCTCGTCGGCCGAGCTCGACGACATCGGCGGCCAGGCCCTCCTGAGCGTGCACCGCTTTGGCCTGACCCGATCATCACGGACCCTGAAACGCACCTTCGATCTCATCGTCTCGGGTCTGATGCTCGTGGCGCTCAGCCCGGTTCTGCTGGCCATCGCAATCGCCGTGAAGCTGAGCTCACGCGGGTCGGTGATCTTCCGGCAGACGAGGATCGGCCGGGATGGAGAGCCCTTCCAGATGATGAAGTTCCGCACCATGGTGCTGAACGCGGACAAGCGCAAGCGGGACCTGCTCGAGCACAACGAGGCGGCACCGTTGTTCAAGATCGCCAACGATCCGCGAACAACCTCGCTGGGCCGCTTCCTGCGGCGCCAATCGCTCGATGAGCTCCCGCAGCTCTTCAATGTGCTGCGCGGCGATATGAGCATCGTCGGGCCGCGGCCCTTGGTCGCCGAGGAGGACCGCCTCTTCACCGGCTGGCAGCGGCGCCGCAATCATGTCTCGCCGGGAATCACGGGCCCGTGGCAGATCCTCGGCTCGAGCCGGGTGCCCTTCAGCGACATGGTCACCCTGGACTATCTCTACTGCGCGAACTGGTCGCTGTGGCTCGATCTGAAGATCATCCTGCGGACGATTCCGGCGATTCTCAGCCGGCGCGGCGCCGAGTACCCGACCAACCGTCCCTGAGTTCCGGCCCCGGCGCTCGGCGGCGCCCGCCGCAGCCTGCGCAGCCACGCCCCGGGCTCAGGCTGAACACCCGGGCTCGCGCACAGGCCTGAATGACCAGCGCGCGCTCAGGCGGCGCCGCTGGCCGAGCGCCGCGCTCAGGCGGCCCCGCGCTTTGACCGACCCGGCCCGAGCCCGCGCTGCGCTCAGGCGGGCTGCTTCTGAGCGCTCACGTAGGCGTAGCCGCCGGCCCGCGGGGCACCGTTGGCGACGATGCCGGCCACGGGCGCGTCCAATGCGTCGAGCTGACCGCGCAGCTGGCCGGCCTCTGGCCCGCGTGTCGAGTTGATCGACGCCACGACGAGCACGGCATCGACGCGCCGCAGGAAGGCGATCGCGTCGGCGACCTGAGCGATCGGCGGGGTGTCGATGATCACCAGGTCATAGCGCTGCGGCAGCGAGCTCAGAAGCTCGGTCATGCGCTCGGACTGCAGCAGTTCCGAGGGGTCCGGAGGCGCCGAGCCCGCCACGAGCACGCTCAGAGGCTCCCTACCGTTCTGCGAGGCCGCGTTCCGCGGGGCATCGCCTGAGACGCCCGGATGGGCCAGGGGCACCCGTTGCAGGGCATGGGCCAGCGAGACGTCGCCTCGCAGCACCTCGGTCAGGCCGGGAAACGGATGCAGCCCATAGGCCGAGGCCAGCGTGGAGCGACGGAGGTCGGCGTCCACGAATATCACCGAGAGCCCCGAGGAGACGGCGGTCAGCGCCAGGTTCCAGGCCACCGTGGTCTTACCCTGCCCACCGCGCGACGAGGTGATCAGAACGCTGCGCATGGGCCTGCTCTGACCGTAGCGAAGGTTGGCGTGGAGCATCGAGAAGGCCTGGGTCACCTCGGGCGGCAGCTTCGCGTACGGCGCTCCTCGGGCGAGCTTGCGATTGCGCGGGATGGTCGCGAGCACCGGAGCATCGAAGGCCGCCGAGACGTCGCCGGCATGCCGCAGTCGCCGATCGGCCTGCTCGCGAACGAGCGCCAGACCGATACCGAGCAGGAACCCAAAGAGCAGGCCGAGGGCGATCGTCTGGACCGGCTTGCTGCTCCGACCGGTGGGTAGATAGCCGGGCTGTATGACCTGCGGCGATCCACTGCCGACCGTCGCGAGCGCCTCGAGTTGCGGCAGCCGCTGGCGGATCAGAACACCCGGGGTGGTCGCCGATCCGACGTAGCCCCTGTCCTCGGCGCTCATGGCGTTCAGCTGGGTCTTGAGCACCGCTATGATGGCTCGCGCCCGCCGCGCCTGATCGATCCGCGCGAGGGTCACCGCCGATCCGACGTAGGCGTTGGCCAGCCGGGCCGCCTTGGCGGGCGATTTACCGTTGGCGTCCACCTGCACGACGTCGTTGGTCTTGCCGCCGGACACGGCGATGTTGCTCTGCACCGAACCCGGGCTTATGTGCAGCTCGCGGGCGGTGAGCTGCACAACTCGCTGCGAGCTCACGAAGGCCACGCTATCGAGGGCCTGCTTGTCGGCGTTGATGGCCACCTGAACCATCCCGACGGCGCTCAGGTCCGGGCCCGTGGTCTGGGTGAAGAGCAACTCGGCGGTGGACTGGTACTTGTTGCGCCCCACGTAAGCGAAGGCGGCCGCCGCTGCTGTGACCAGGAGTGTCGTTACGAGAATGATGAGCCATCGCCGCCGCAAGGTGGCGAACACCGAGCCGCCCGCGCCGCCGGCGAGGCCGGCACGGGGCGTACTGGATACGGGTTGCTGGTCGAAGGACGCCACGGGGCAACCTAACGTTAGCGAGACACGCGGACAGGAGTCGGTAGGTCGCGTTCAGCCAACATCGGCGGCCCCACCAACGGTCAGTAGAGCGGCGGGCGGCGGGCCACAAGCCGATACGTCAGATCAGAGCCGCGCTGCCCGATCGGCTTGGCCGGTACACCGGCTACGATCGTGCTCGGGGCGACATCGCGGGTCACCACGGCCCCAGCCGCCACGACGCCGCCGGCGCCGACCCTGACCCCGGCCAGGACCATCGCCCGGGTGGCGATCCAGGCGTGTCGCTCGATGATCACCGGCGCGACCTGTCGCTCGAAGCCGACCGAATGCACGTCGTGCTTGGCGGTCAGCAGCTGGCTGTCGGACGAGATCGTCACGTCGTTGGCCACCATGACACCGCCACGCGCATCGAGCACGACCCGGAACCCGACGTGCACGCGCTCACCCAGCCGCAGGTGCTCGGCGCCCAGCACGGTGGTTCCCCGAAAGAGAATGCTCCCCTCCCCTATCTCGGCCCCGAGCGAACGCAGCCACAGCTGCCGCAGCCAGTGTCCCGGCAGGTGGGTGATGAGCAGGTTGAAGACGCCCTGAGCAACGAAGCGGAGCACGGCGCCCGGCGAATGACGGGTCCGCTGGCTCTGCTGATCCGAATCCCCAGCTGAGACCGGGCGCGTGTCTCTGTGACCCATCGTGCGATCCGCACCTTAGCGGACGTCCATCGGCCGGACACGAATGCCCACGCGCCGGCTCATCGCGGTCCTAATCTAAGCCGGGTCCGGGGGCGGCGCCGTCAGATCTCTCAGGCGCGCCGGCGTGGGCAGGAACGACCGCCACGGCAGGTCATTGATCAGCTTGTAGGCGACGAGCGTGGAGACGAAGACGGTCGTATACGCCGTCGTCGAGACGATCGCTGCGGCGGTGATACCCCCCGTGGGGAGGAAGAGCACCAAGCCGACCACCGTCACGGTCATGCCCGCCAGCTGCGTCAGCGTGGTCGTGAACGGTCGGCCAGCCGCATAGATGCCGGCGCTGAGGATGGACGATCCGGCGAACAGCACGGCACCGGGGAGGAGCAGCTGCAGCGTGGGTGCGGCCTGGCGAAAACTGCGGCCGTAGACGAGGCCCAGCACCGGCGCGGCGAACAGCCCCAGGATGAGCGCCATGAGCGCCGCTATGGCCAGGGTCGCGAACAGGGATCCCAGGACCTTCTGGCGGGCGCGCCCGGGATCGCGGGCCGCCGCCGGCAGCACCAGTGCCGCGAACGTGTTCGACAGCTGGTAGACGATCAGCGACACGTTCGTCGCCACCGAATAGAGGCCGACACTGAAGGCGGCGACAAACGCCGGCAGAATGGCCAGATCAAGCCGCGCGTTGAGATTTGTGGCGATCAGGAGCCCGTGCCCGCGCAGCCCGTACCAGAGCGTCTCGACGGCCGAGCCGCATGTCGGGGGGTCCCACGCCGACCCGCCGCACCGAACGGCCGATCCCGACTACGAGCACGATCGCCGTCCCGACCGTGGGCGCGATCAGCGCCGTGCTCACCGTCAGGGCGCCCAGGGCCCAGAGCACGACAAAGCTCGCCGCCATCATCACCGGCTGGGCGAGGCGCAGCGCGTTGAAGTAGAAGAAGTCGTGCGCGCCCAGCAGCAGGCCGCTGTTGAACTCGAGCGCGATGACCAGCGCGACGGTGAACATGAACCACCGGCCGACGGTGATGGCCTCGCTGTTGTGGGCCGAGAAGATCGCCCCCAGCAGGAGTTCGCCGGCCACGATGCCGAGCAGTGAGAGCGGGAGCAGGATCAGGATCCAGGTGGTGAACAGCCGCGGCCCGTCCTCGGCTCGCCGGGCGATGAAGTAGCTGAGGCTCTGGGCGGCACCCATGGCGAAGAAGAAGCCGAGGAGCTGAACGACCGCGCTCAATCCGACCGTCACGCCACGTCCACTGGGGCCGAGGGCACGGGCACTCACGATCCCGCTGACCAAATTGGCCCCGAGCGCGATCGCCGAGAACAGATACGTGACCGCGCCCGCGCGCACCAGGCCCTCCGACCGCACGCGGGGCCTCAATGAGCGCGCAGGAGCCTCCGAAGGCTTGAGCAAGGGCCCCATCTTGCCCGCATGTCTACAGCACGCGTGCGCCGTACGGCCACATCGGAGCCCTATTGGCCGCAGGTCGCGGCCACGATGTCCCGCATCCGAGCCTGGAAGGCCTCGCGCGAAAAGCTCTGGGCATGGGCCCGGATGGCGCGCGAATCAAACCTGGACAGGTCCTCGCGTAGCGCCCGCTCCAGCCCCGAAGGGTCATCCGCCGCCACGAGCAGTCCGGTGTGGCCATGGACAACGGTTTCGCGCACCCCGCCGGCATCGATGGCGATCACCGGCCGGCCGGACGCCTGCGCCTCCAGGGCGGCGATCCCGAATTCCTCGACGTTGGGAACGACCAGCGCCGCGGCCCCGGCATAGAGGTCGGCCAGCTGCTCGTCGCCGACGCGGCCCAGGAACTCGGCTCGATCGCCGTGGACGCTGCGAAGCCGCTCGAGCTCCGGGCCCGTGCCGACAACCTTCAGCGGCCGCCCGGCGGCGGCCGCCGCCTCGATGGCCAGCTCTGTGCGCTTGTGGCGCACCAGCTCACCGACGCACAGGGCGTACTCGCCGCCCTCCCCGAGCTCGAAGCGCTCGACGTCGACCGGGGGATGCACGACGATCGAGTCCCGGCCCCAGAAGCGGGCGATGCGCGCCCGGGTCATCTGCGAGTTGGCCACGAACTGGTCGACCTGGAGGGCCGCCCTCCGATCGAACGCGCGGTGACGGCGCAGGACCATCGCCAGCGCGGGGCGCAACGGCGCGGGAACCTCGAGCAGCGCTCGTGATCGCTCGTGCCAGGCGTAACGAAAGGGCGAGTGGCAATAGCAGACGTGCTTGGCCCCCGGGCGCTTGCGGACCCCGTGCGCGAACGCGCTGCTGCTGCTGACGATGCAGTCGAAGCCATCGAGCGGCAGCCGCCGCGTGGCGATCGAAAGCAGCGGCAGCAGCCGGCGAAAGTCCGCCTGGCGGGCGCCGAGGCGCTGAAGCCGCGAGGTCGTCACTCGGTGCCCGGCAAACCGCCGCCCGGTGCCCAGCTCGTCGTAGAGCAGTGTCATGATCGGTGCCTCCGGCCAGAGATCGCAGATCGCGGCGAAGGTTCGCTCGGCGCCGCGCAGTACGAGCAGGTAATCGTGGACCAGGGCGAGTCGCTGCGGAGGGCGGGCCGGCACGCGCCAAGCTTAGGCGGCGGAGGTCATCCGTCCGTCCGCCGCAGGCCCACCTCTTTCTAGATTCACGGCAATCGCGTCGATGGCTCGAGTGTGCCCCGCTTCTCTCGTGCTCTTCTCGCCACGATCGCCTGCCTGCTCTGCAGCGCGCCTGTCGCCGAGGCTGCGACCAACCCGGCTCGCGCCGCCGCGTTCTACAACTCGGTCGGGGTCGACACCCACCTCACGTTCTCCAACACGGCCTACGGCGCCTGGCCGCGGCTGGTGGCGGCGCTCGACGAGCTCGGCGTCAAGCATCTGAGCGACGGCGTGTACGGCAATCCCAACCCGTCATGGGGTTGGTTCAACAACTACTTCCAAAACGCCGTCCAGCTGGCGGCGAGCCATGGCATGCGGTTCGCCTTCACGATGGGCCAGCCCGGATACCGGGGCGGGAGTATTCCCCAGCTGGTGTCCGTCCTCAGCGGTCCGCTACGCAATGCGGTTGAGGCCGTCGTGGAGCCCAACGAATTCGATCAGTTCTCAGGGTTGCGTCACTGGGCCTCCCCGTTGGCAAGGTATGACGCGAAGGTCTACAAGGCGGTGAAGGCGAATCGGTCGTTGGCGCCATTGCCGGTCGTTGGACCTTCGCTCGTCGGCGATGGCGCGCCGAAGCAACTGGGCGATCAGCAACGGTGGCTGGACATCGGGAACATCCATCCGTACACGGGAGGGCTGGCTCCGAGTCCTTCGTACACGGCGGCGCAGCTGCGGAGGATCAGCAGAGTCTCGGGCCATAAGCCCGTCTGGGCGACCGAACTGGGCTACTACACGGCGCTCAAAGCCCCCCACGGCACGCTTCAGCCGGTCTCCGAGGCCACCGCCGCGGTGTACCTGCTGCGCGAGTTCCTGGAGGACTTCAAGAGCGGCATCGCCCGCACCTACGCCTACGAGCTCATCGACGACACCCCCGATCCGTCAGGCAGCGCTTACCAGCAGCATTTCGGTCTGCTGCGTAGCAACTACACCCGCAAGCCTGCGTTCACGGCGCTGAAGAACCTGCTTGCGCTGGTGGGCCAGCAATCACCAGCCACCCTCACTCCGCTCAGGCTCGAGATCCAAAGCGGCTCGCGCGACCTGCGCCAGCTCGTGCTCCAGCAGGCCGACCACTCCTACCTCGTGATCCTGTGGCGCACGGCGAGCATCTGGGACACGGGCAAACGCCGGCCGCGGCATATCTCGTCCAGGCCGGTCACGCTCAAGGTTCCCCGAGCCCAGAGCGCCGCCCGCGCCGACCCGATCACCACCGGCTCGCTCCTGCCACTCGAGCTCGCGGGCGGCCGAACCCATCTCAACCTCGGAGCGGACCCCGTTGTCATCCAGATCAGAACCGGCTCCACGGGGGCACCGGCTTCAGGGCCTCGGGTCACACCGAAGGCTCCGGCCACGGGCACCGCTACCCAGGCCCCGAGCCTCTCCGCCGTGAGCCAGCCCACGGTCTTATCCGCTGCGATGCAGCCCCCGGCCAAGGCCCCATTCGGCACGCTCGCGCTCGTCGCGGGAAACGGGTCGGTCGGCGTCCTTGCCGCAGCCCACTTCCACGCCGCGGATCCGCGCGTCACCGCCCGCGCCCCGCGCGGGCAGGGCGGCTCGTCCGCCACGGCCGGCTGCCGGGATCCCTCGAGTCGCATGACCCGGACAACCCAGCCAACGTTGCGCTGGCTCAGCGTGTTGCTCCGCACGGTCACCTGCACGCCCCACAAGGCCGTCGCCGCGGTCCAGCTCTACTCGGTCACGCGGCAGCCTGGACGCCACGGCGTCCGCCACTCCCGCAGCACGGTCGCGATCGTGGGGCGGCGCCGCCTGACCGACAGTAACGCGCCGTCCGCGGCACGATGGATCGTCAGTAGCGCGCGCCGCGAGGCTCGGCGCCGACACGACCTGCTCGTCGGCTTCCTGATCCTGCGCTGAGCGGCGTGCGGGCCGTCCGCGGTGCGCGGTGCGCGGTGGGCGGTGCGCGATAGTACGCGCCGATGCCAAGGTATTTCCTGGATCTCCCCGAGCGGCGCGAACCACTGCCGTGGGACCCTCACGCCGGTCCTCGACCCGAGCGTCCCGATACGCGCTACTTCGCTCCGGTCCTCACCGAGATGGAGAGGCGGCTCGCCGATGACCGACTCGACATCTATCTCACGTGGAGCGTCGATCGGCTGCCCGGCTACGGCGAACAGGTCGTGGCTATCGTGCTTGGCGATGAGGCTGGCCGGATCCCCAAATACGCCGACCGTGTGCGGGCCGTCTTCAAGAGCTACGGCTCCCGCCCGGTGCTGGGGTCGCGTGGCCTCGGCCTCGGTCCTGCGGGCCTCATCGCCGTCGCCCAGTGGGGCCACCGCTGGCTGCGCTGGCTTCCCGGCGGCACCGCCCACGGCGTGCGGATCGCCCGCCGACGAATCCGGCACGAGCCGGTTCCGCATCGCCTGTTCACGATCCCGCTGGGCACCTACAACCAACTCGACCTGCCCGTGACGCCGCTCGAGCACCGCCGCACAGACATCTTCTTCGCCGGCAGCGTCGAGCACCACGACTCACCCCGTCGCCTGCGCTCGCCGAAGCTGCGCGCGCGCGAGGAGATGCTCACAGCCATTGAGCACCTGGGCCGTCGGCGACCCGCGCTGCGGGTCGACATCCGCCTCACCGACGGATTCCTGGCCTCGGCAAGCGCCTCGGCGGAGGAATATTCACGCGGCCTCATGGAGTCCAGGATCTGCCTGGCACCGCGGGGGACCTCGCTTGAGACGTTTCGCGTGTTCGAAGGTCTCCGCTACGGCTGCGTCGTCGTCACCGAGCACCTTCCTCACACCTGGTTCTATGAAGGCGCGCCGGTGCTGCAACTCGAGCGCTGGAGCGAACTCGAGCGTCTCATCTCGCCGCTGCTCAACGATCCGGCGGAGCTCGCACGGTGGCACGGTCGCGCCCTCGAGTGGTGGCGCCGACGTTGCTCTGAGGCGGCGGTGGGCCAATACCTGGCCGACCGGCTGAACGCCCTGAGTGCCGGCGACGAGCAATCTCCGCAGGCTCGATCAAATGATCCAGCGCTGGCGTCGTCGGGAGGGAACCAGTGAGGATCTTGTTCGTCTCCCACACCGGCTCGTGGAGTGGCGCCGAGGCCGCCCTTATGCGCTTGATCAACAGCCTGGCGCCCGATCACGAGCTGGCCGTGGCCTGCCCCCCGGGCGGCCCCTTCGCGGCGGAGGTCGATCAGGTCGGGATCCCGCGCCTCTCCATAGCCGCGGTCGAGGTCAGCTTCCGGCTGGACCCCTTTCGCACGCCTCGAGGATTCGCCCGCCTCGGCGCGGCGGGGGTGACCGTCGCCCGCGCGGCACGACGGTTTGACGCGGACATCGTGCACGCGAGCACCCCCCGGGCCGGGCTGATCGGGGCGCTGGCCCGTCAGTTCGGTGGGCCACCGCTCGTCGTCCGCGTGCACGATCATCTGCCGAGCTCTGCCCTCGGCCGCTCGGTGCGCGCCATCCTCGCACGGTCGGCCAGCGGCGTCGCGGCCGTCTCCGACTACACAGCGGCCGAGTTCAACGAGGGGCTCGCGCGGCCGATGGCCGTGCGCGTCTACAACGGCATCGACCTCGAGCGCTTCGACCCCGACCGGGTCGGGCCCGCTCCGCTGCGTGCGGAGCTCGGCATCGCGCCGGAGGCGCCGCTGCTCGGGCAGATCGCCCAGATCACCCCGTGGAAGGCGCAGGACACGGCGATTCGCTCATTGGCCGAGCTGCGTCAACGCGGACTCGACGCCCACCTGGTGATCGTTGGCCGGGTGGCCTTCGTCGGCAAGCACGTGCGCTATGACAACCCGGCGTACCTGCGAGCGCTGCACCGCCTGGTGGATGAGCTCGCGGTGTCCGAGGCGGTTCACTTCGTCGGCCATCGGGACGACGTTCCCGCCGTGCTCCGGGCCCTCGACCTGCTGCTGCTGCCCTCGTGGGACGAGCCGTTCGCACTCGTTGTGATGGAGAGCATGGCCATGGGAACCCCGGCGCTGGTTAGCAGCGTCGGCGGTGCGCCCGAGGTGTTGGAGGACGGGGTCACGGCCCGGATCCTGCCGCCGCATCAGCCCAAGCTGTGGGCCGATGCCGCGCAGGCGCTGTTGGGCGACGGTCCGGCCCTGCGCCGGATGGGCGAGCGCGCGCGCACCGTCGCCGCCGGGTTTCGCGACGACACGCATGCCCGGGAGATGCTGGCCGTCTACGAGCGTGCGCTGGCCAGATCGGCCGGGCGGCCGCCCGGTTCGGTCGAGGTTTGGGACTCGAGGGCCAACGCCTGACCGCCGATGAACCACAGCGTGAGGCCGCCGAGGCCATAGAAGGCGTCGCCAGAGACAAGCACCACGAGCATGAAGACGAGCATCGAGAACAGAAGCGCCGCCAGGTCCTGGTCAGGTCCTCCGGCTCGAGCTGCGGTCCACGCGGCGCGCACCATTAGCGCGATGGCCGCCATGACGAGCAGGAATCCGATCGGCCCGACTTGATACATCAGCGACAGATAGCCGTTGTCGGGGACCGCGAGGTCCGAATTGGAGCTGTTCAGCTGCGAGGGCTGCCCGGCCGTACCCAGGCCGTGACCGAGCGGGGCCTGCAGCGCACGTGGGAATGTCGCGCCCAGCGTTGCCGACCGATCAACCACCGAAGTGTCGTTGCCGAGGCTGCCGAACGTGCTCGCGCGGGTGACCACGTCTCTGGCCGTCGGATTGACCGGCGCGAGCAGGAGCGTGCCGACCACGATGAACGCAGCGATGCTAAAGACCAGCCGCGCGCTGCGACCGCGGGTGGCGAACACATAGGCGAGCGCGGCGACCGGAAGCGCGAGCCACGAAGACCGCACGAAGGTCAGATCCAGTGCGACAGCGAGCACGAACCCGCCGAGCAGGGCAAGATTGCGTGTGCGACTGCTGCGCGGGCGCACGGTGAGAAAGGCCAGCAGGGCCAGTCCGAGCAGCGGCGCCAGCGTCCCGGGCGCGTTGAGCGTGCCGAACAGGCGAGGATGGCCCTGGGAGTCGGCGCCGATGCTGTTGAAGCTGACTACGTCGAGCCACGCTCGCTCCCAGTGGGGCAGCGGGCTGAGGCGTTGCAGGACGATCGCGTAGACGGCGATCGGGACGACGCCGAAGAGGAGGATGCGCCGCAACGTGCTGGCGCGCAGCGCCGTGCCGTCGTTGTAGCCGAGCACGGCCGCCGCCAGGCCGCAGAGGTAGGCCACGAACGCGAAGATGCCGGAGCGCGCATGGAGCAGGCCGAAGGGCAGTCCGACGCAGATCCCCGCCGCGGCCACCAGCAGCACGCGGCGGACGTGCGCTGGCAGCTTGACTCGATAGAGCTCGATCACCCCGAGCAGCCCGGTGGCCAGGAACGGAGCCACCGAAAGTGGATCGCTGGCGGCATAGCCGGTCAGTAGGTCGAGGACCCGCCGAAGCTCCGGGGCCAGGAACCAGAAGGCGAACAGCGCACAGATCCCCCAGCGACGATCGTGCTCGTGCAGCCCAACCACCAGCGCGACGATCACGAACGAGATCGCCGCGCGCAGTGAGATGGTTATCAGCCATGCCAAGACCACCGCGGCGGGCAGGCTGAACAGCGCGAGCCAGGTGAGGTCGCCGCGCGGCCGCCGGCCCATGTCGTCGAGACGCCCGGTCGGCCGCCGCAGGCTGAATCCGTCCGGGCGCGAGAAAGTGCTCACGAGGACAGTAAAGCGCCCGCACGAAGCGTCGCCCACATTCGCTCGCCACGTGACTTGGCAGCGCGCACCGCCCGCAGACGGCGGCTGCCGGCGTCCGGCGCGTGCTCGATGGCCTCACGGTAGACGTCTTCCAGGCGATCGATGACGTGCGGCCAGGCGAAGCGCTCCTCGATGACGCGACGGTTGTGGGCCCCCATCACGCGCCGTCGGCCGGGGTCGACGAGGATCTCGCCCAGAGCGGCTGTCAGAGCCTCGGCGTCCCCGGCGGGCACTCTGCGTCCGCCGTCCTCGTCGACGATGTGACCCAGCCCGCCGGCGTCGGTGACGACGACGGGCTTACCGCAGGCCATGGCCTCGAGCGCGCTCATGCCAAACGGCTCTCCGTACGAGGGCAGGCAGTAGAGGTCGCATGACTGCATCACGGACATCACGCGGTCGCGCTCGACAAGCCCAAGCAGGCTGACTCTGTCCCGGGCCACCATGGCGTTGATTCGCCTACGCACCTCGCCCTCCTCCGGGCCGTTGCCGGCAATCAGCAGCCGGGCGGCGGGAAAGTCAGCGGCAAGCCGCTCAAACGCCTCGAGCAGAACGAAGATCCCCTTGTAGGTGTGAAGACTGGCCAGGAACAGAACGTCCTGTGCCCCATCGGGTCGCGCGGCGGGAAGCCACTGCCGTGCGTCGATGCCGGGCGAGAGCTCGCGCACGCGCACAGCCCCGTGCCGCGGCACCTCGAGCTTGGGCGCGGCGGCCGGAGTCGAGAGCAGGACGGTCGTGGCACAGCGCTGCTGCGTCCGGCGAACGACCCGCTTAACGCGCGCGACCGAGGGACTCGGCCCCTGCCAATACCCGAGCCAGAAGTCGGGCCAGTAGGGACCCAGGACCACGGGCAGCGAGGAGTCGAAGACTGACAGCGTCATACCCACGTCCACCGGGTTGAGCTGGTGGACGAGGTCGATGTTCGTGGTCCTCCGAAGCTGCTGGAGGAGCCGTCGCATCCGCCACATGTATCTCGGTCGGGCCAGGGCCGCCGGTCGGCCGGCCGCGCCAAGCCGGTAGACGTGGACGTTCTCCGGCACATCACTCAGGAGGTCTACCCGCTCCGCGGCCACGTGCAGCTCGTGTCCACGTTCGGCCAGTCCCTGGATGTAGCCCCAGGCGATCAGCCCGTCGCCGTGGGGACGGCTGTCGGTGAGCAGCGAAGACGGGTGCGCGATGAAGATCGTGAGCGGCAAGCGGCCCATGATGATGGAACATCCGGCTGGCTTACGTGCTTGCCGGTGCGTGACGCTCGCCGGCCCGACGGGTTGGCCGCAGGCATCCACGGCCGGCGACGCCGCGTCATGGGCGCGGTCGCACTCCCGTCGTCACCGACGGACACGTGACCCCGCGGTGCCTGGCCTGTCTGCCGCCTGCCGGCGGCCGCTGCCGAGTTCGAAGGATCCGAGTGGGAGGTCTTTCTCTCCTACTCGGACGTCATTGAGCAGTCATTATTTAGTATTAAGAGTTCGGTTAAGCCTGTCATTTAATGGTCTCTTACCACATATAGTCACTCCGACATACGGATATTTCGGGGTGTTTTGTGGGAAAAGCCCTGCTAATCAGCAGGTCTATTGGCTGGTGTCGTGCTGCCTCCTCGCATGCCGCACGGGTCCTGAAGCTGCCGGCACCGCTGCTGGCAAATTACTAAAAAGCACGTCACCATATGACCGGAAAGAAGGATATGACCTTGGGGATTAGAAGAGCGACATCGCCGCCGCGGATCGGAGGAGGCGACGTCGACACGACGCTGGTGGAGGAGGTCCATCGGGTTTCGGCCCGCACGCCCGTCTCCGACATAGCCAGCGAGCTCCAGCAGATCCTTGGCCAACGCCAGGTCGCATTCGCCGTCCAGATCAAGAGCTCAAAAGAGGTCGGCCGCTGGGCCGCGGACGAATCCAAGCCACGCGATGAGACCGACGCGCGCCTTCGCCGGCTGTTCAGGGTGATCGAGGTGCTACGTCAGGGTGGCGAGGAGCCCCACACGATTCGGGCGTGGATGCTCGGTTCCAACCCGAGCCTTGAGGAGGACTCCCCGATCGAGGCGTTCCAGGGCGACCGCTGGGTGGAAGTTCTGCGCGCCGCCGAATCGTTCATCGGTCCTCCCAAGCCGGCCGGCGGCCAGGTTAACGGTGGACGGCCGCGTGGCGGCGCCGCGCGGTCGCAGACGCGTATCGAGACGTTGCCCACTGACGCCTGATGCCCGCTCTCCGGATACCGGCGAAGTTCGGCAACAACGGCCTGCAGGAGACGGTCATGATGCCCCACGCGGCTGTGAACGCACCGGCGATCAGCACACCGCGCGGAATCCGCGTCCCCGGCCGCGTCCGCGTTCCAGGCACGATGCGAGCACCGCCGGACGCCCGCCTCGGGTCGGTGATCGCCGCCACCTACTCCCGCTGCGAGCGGCGTCAGCTGGAGCAGGAGGTGTTCGGCACCGACGATCCGGAGCGCATCGCCGCGAGCGTCGATCGGTTCTGCATCCGCTCGCTGGGAGCAGCGATTGAGCACTACCAGTTCTTTGCCACGAGCGTCCACAGCGTCCACGGCGTCAAGCTCACCGACGGTCGGCGTGTCGTGATCAAGGTGGCGCGCCCGGCTCCTGGTGCGGAGGCGTGCTTCGCGGCGGTACAGACGGTGCAATCCCACCTGGCCGCCAGCGGCTTCCCGTGTCCCGAGCCCGTGCTCGAGGCGACCGAGCTCCACGGCGGGGTTGCCGTCGTCGAACAGCTGCTCGACCGCGGCGCCCCGGCCAATGGCCACCACCCATGGATCCGCCGGGAGATGGCCGCGTGCCTGGCCAAGCAGGTGGACCTGTGCCGCGGCTTCGTCGGACTGGGCGGGCTCGGACCGCCGCTCGTCGCGACACCACTCCCTGGCCAGTTGTGGCCGGGCGCCCAGGATCACACCTTCGCCTCGGCGGCGCGCGCCCGAGGAACGGAGTGGATCGACGAGCTCGCCGGTGCCGCACGCGCCACCCTGGCCGCCGCCGATGATGAGATCGTCATCGCGCACAGTGACTGGCGCTCTGAGCACGTGCGCTTCAAGCGAGCCAAGATCGTCGCCACCTTTGACTGGGAGAGCCTCGCCGTCGGTCCCGAGGCCGCCATGCTCGGGCAGATCGCGCACACGCTGACGATCGACTTCGGGGTCAAGCAGAAGCGCCGGATGCCGACGCTGCGAGACTTCCGGGCGTTCGTCGCCGCCTACGAGTCGGCGCGCGGCCGCGACTTCACCACGGCGCAGCGCAAGACGATCGACGCGGCGTGGGTGTACTCGACCGCCTACAACGCCCGCGGCGAGAACGCCGGAGAGTCCGTGCCTGACCCCAGGCGCGCCTACGCGCGCGAGGACAGCTTCCGGGGGATGCTGGCCCGCTACGGCGAACTGCTGCTGGTCTGAGGCGCTACCGGCCGGTTGTCACCGCGCCAGGGGCGCCGTGAACCGGATGACGATCGGATCGGCGCCGAGGCTGAGGTGGACCTGGCCGCCCGTGAGCTCGAGCGGGGTGAGCGAGCCGGTGGTGATTGGGTCGGCGCTGGCGGCGCTCCGGGCCCGGGGAACCTCGAGCGTGACCGGCCTGGCCGAGATATGCCGCGGCCGGTGTTTGTCCGTGTCCCAGATGCTCGCCGTGCGCCACAGGATCACGAGATAGGAATGGTCGGCCTGCTGGAGCACGAGCTGGCGCAGGTCGCGGGAGCTGGTGCGGATGCCCAGCTCGAGCGGTGTCAGGGTGGCCGGTGATTGCCGGCCCACGAGCGCGAGCAGGTTCTTCAACGCGGTGAAGGCCGGCTTCGGCGTGTAGTCGTTGCGCAGCAGACCGAAGTGCTGCTGAATGTCCGTGCCCGACGGATCGGGCTTCAGGTCGACGAGCTCGTACGCGTAGGTGCGGGCGATGCCGCTCTTGAAGTCCTCCAGGAACTCGCGCAGCAGGTACACCGCGGCGGTGGCCTCGGACACCGGCTGAAGCGCCCCGCGTGGGACATTGCGTGCCGTGTAATACCCCAGTTCGGTCGCCCACACGGGTTTGGTGCCCGAGACCGTGCTGATCCTCCGCAGCTGCGCCGCCGTGTACGAAGGACTCGGAGCCAGCCCTCCCGTGTACGGGTGGATATTCCCCAGATCCAGCCACTGGTGCTGATCGCCGAGCTGCGCCGGCGCGCTGTCGCCGGAAAGTGAGGGACCGACGATCGGCAGCGAGGCCAGCGACGGATTGGCCTTCACCGCCGTGTAGAGCACCCGGTCATAGAACGCCAACGGCGAAGCCCAGTCGCTCAAGCCCGAGAAATGATCGAACTCGTTCGGCTCTTCAAGCGCCTCTACGGCGTTGCGCAAGCGGCCCCCGACCACGCCGATCAGCTGTTGGATCGTGCCGTCCTGGAAGCCGGGCTCTCCCATTCCGAGGTCAAACCGCATCCCGTGGCTCGCCGCCAGCTCGACCGCGCTGTAGAAGTGCTCGTTGATCGCCGACCATTGCGGAGCCGGATTCGCCACCGCCCCGTCGCGCAGGTGCCTGACGCCGAGCTCGTCGAGCGCCGCCACCAGCCGCGGCCAGGCGGCATAAGCCGTGTCCTGGTCGAAGGCGTGCGTATTCACGCCGACGGAGTCGTGGAAGGCGCCCGCGGCGTGAGGCGTCACGGATCGGAGCGCGCGGGGGGCGAAGGGCTGCGGGAGGCCGCCACCCGGGCCGAGTACATGGGCGAGGACGCCGACCACGATCAACAGCACTACCAGGCTCACGGCGGAGCGGCGAGACAGGCCACCGGCATCGGGCTCGAGGCCATCGGGCTCAGGGGCCGTAGGGGGGTTGACTGTGTGCGTTTGATCCGCCATCGGTGCGATCGGTGGACGCCGCGCGTGTCGACGCCGTCGGGACGCGAAGAACCCCCGGGCCGCGAGTAGTTGCCCGCGGCCCGTGCTCGTCCACCGTCGCCCGAGTTTAGGTCCCGCCGCCTCAGGGCGCGGCCATTGCCCTCGGCCTCTGTTCTGCCCGAACCTCAGCCTCCGTTCCGACCGACCTCAGCCTCCGTTCTGCCCGAACCCGCGGGCCCGGGCCCCGAGATCGCGCCGTTCGATGACCCGGTCGACCAGACCGTAGGCCGCCGCTTGCTCACCGGTGAAGAACCGGTCGCGATCCATGTCGGCATGAACTCGCTCGACCGACTGGTCGGTGTGCTTGGCATAGAGCTCATCGACCCTCGCCCGGAGGGCGAGCACCTCGCGAGCGTGGATCTCGATGTCGCTGCTCTGGCCCTCGAAGCCTCCGGAAGGCTGATGAATCAGGATCCGGCTGTTGGGCAGCGTGAGGCGCTTCCCCGCGGCTCCGCCGGCGAGCAGCAGCGAGCCCATCGACATCGCGATTCCGTAGCAGATCGTCTGCACGTCGGGTCGGATGAACTGCATGGCGTCATAGATCGCCAGCCCGGCATAGATCGACCCTCCCGGGGAGTTGATGTACAGATGGATGTCCTTGTCGGGGTCATCCGATTCGAGGTGCACGAGCTGCGCCACGATCAGGTTGGCGGTCTCCTCGTCGATCGTGCCGCCGAGAAACACGACGCGGTCGTTCAACAACCTCGAGTAGATGTCGAACGAGCGCTCGCCGCGGGCGGTCTGCTCCACGACCATGGGTACGAGTGGCATGGGCACCTCCGATATAGTGCAACTGTAAGGTTGCGTCACATTATCAGACTCGCAACCATTTGGTTGCACGTATTCGAATTCGACCCAGGAGGTCTCGCCATGAACCAGCAGATCGAGCGTGACCTGCATCTCGCGGCTCCGACATCCGAGGTCTGGGACGCCCTCACCGACCCAGCGCTGCTCGAGCAGTGGCTGGCCGACGAGGTCGTCGAGCTGAACCTGCGCCCCGGTGGCGATGCGCGCTTTCGCTCGGGAGATGTCGTGCGCGAGGGCTGGGTCGAGGAGGTGCTCCCGCCGCGCTCGGAGAATGGCAGCGGCCGGCTCGCCTTCTGGTGGGCGGTCGGCGATGAGCCCGCCTCGCGCGTCGAGATCCGACTCACGCCGCTGCGTGGCGCGGGCACACTCGTGCGCGTCGTGGAATCTCGCCCGCTGGAGATCCTCGACTTGATCGGCACCCGTCTGCCCGGCGCTGGCGGCGATGTCTCCTATGGCCCGGCGCTCGTCGCCGCCTAGCCTGGATATGTCGAGCGACAGCACAGACGCGGTCTTCGGCGCGCTGGCCGATCCCACCCGCCGTCTCCTGCTGGCGGAGATCGCCCAGCGGCCGGATCTGACGGCCACGCAGCTGGCGACCGATCTGCCGATCTCGCGCCAGGCCGTGCTCAAGCACCTCAACGCGCTATCCGAGGCCGGGCTCGTGGAGCGGGAGCGCACGGGGCGCGAGGTCCAATATCGAGCCACGCCCGCGCCGCTCTCCGATGCGGTCTCGTGGATGGCCGATGTCGGCGGGCACTGGGACGATCGCCTGGCCGCGCTCTCGCGGACGTTCGGCGCCGCGACGCCCCTGTCGGGCCCTCAGCGCGGGGAGAGTCCGAGATAGGGGACGGCCCAGCCGACGATCTTCTTGAAGGCGGGCGCGGCGACCGCGCCGCCGAAGATCGCGCCCTGTGGCCGGTCGACCATCACCGCGACGAGCAACTTCGGGGCGCTGGCGGGCACGAATCCAATGAAGGAGGCGGCGTAGTCGACGTTCGAATAGCCGCCGTTGACCACCTCGTTGGCCGTGCCGGTCTTGCCCGCGAGGTCGTAGCCGGTGATGCCCGCCCCCGACGCCGTACCGCCGTCGGCATAGACACCACGCAGCATGTCGCGCATCTGCGCGGCCACGGATGGAGAGATGATGCGCGTGCCGCGCGGGGGGTTGGTCGGCTTGTCGCCGACCGACGCCACGATGTGCGGCTTGAGCAGAACGCCGCCGTTGGCGATCGCCGCGTATGCGTCGGCCATCTGGATCGGGGTCACCGACTCGCCCTGACCCATCGGCAGGTTGCCCATCGAGGAGCCCGAGTACCGCTCGTAGGGCAACACGATGCCGCGCTCGTCGCCCGGCAGATCGATGCCGCTGTGTGAGCCGAAGCCGAAGCGATGAACCCAATAGTCAAACCGCTTTGAGCCGTCCCGCATCCCGATCGTGTCGGCCCCGATGTTGCTCGAGACCCTGAGCACGCTGGCCACCGAGAGCGTCTCGTCGCCATGGGACTCGGCGTCGTGGATCTGGCGATCGGCGACCTGGAGCACCGATGGGATCGGCAGCATCGTGTCGGGGGTCACGGCGCCGTCCTGCAGCGCGCCCGAGACGGTGATCGCCTTGAAGGTCGAGCCGGGCTCGTAGGTGAATCCGACTGCACGGTTCTGCTTGGCGTAGCCCGGCGCACCGGTGATGTCGTTGGCGTTCACGCGCGGCCAGTTGGCCAGTGCGAGGATCGCTCCGGTGTTGGGGTCCATGGCGATCGCGGTGGCGCCCTTGGGCTGATACTGGGCGCCCACGCCGGCCAGCACCTGCTCGACCTGATCCTGGAGCGCGGCGTCGATCGTCAGCCTGATGGTCTTGCCCGGCACGGTCGCGTGCACATCGCTGATCGAGATCGGCTGGCCGATCGCGTCGTTGACGAAGCGCCGCTCGCCGTCCTTGCCGCGCAGCACCTTGTTGTAGCGGTACTCCAGGCCGCTCAGTCCTTGGTCGTCCCAGCCGACCGTACCGAGCACCTGCGAGGCCGCCCACGAGCGCGGGTAGACCCGCGTCACCTCGGGGATCAGCGAGATCCCGTCGATCTGCTGCTTGCGCGCGAACTTGCTGATCGCGCTGGCCTTGTCGGCCGGCAGCAGGTGGGCGAGATAGACGAAGCCGCGATGACGCGAGAGCGTCGAGGCCACGGAGGCCACCGGCTTGCCGAGCATCGGCGCCAGCTGTTGCGCGACCGTCTGAGGATCCTTGATCAGCAGCGGATCCGCGGTCACGTCGTCCGCGGCTTGCGAGATCGCCAGCTCGACGCCGTTGCGATCGGTGATCGTCCCGCGCTCGGCCGGGACCTTGACGTTGGTTACCTGCTGGGTCACCGCCGCCCGCTGGAGCGATCCGGCGCGGAACGAGCCCAGGTAGGCCGCCCGCGAGACGGCAAGCACGAGCAGCACGACAAACGCGACGAAGATCAGTCCGATGCGACGATCGATCGTCGCCACGCCGGGGCCTCAGTTCCCGGTGCCGGTCGAGGATCCCGATGGTGATGACGAGCTCGAGGCGAGCGCCGCCGAGGAGTTCGAGGCCCCACTGACGCCGAGCGTGCCCGACCCGGCGGCTGACGTGCTGCCAGAGCCACTGCTCGACGAGCTCTGGCCGCCCGAGCCACTGCTCGAGGAGCTCTGGCTGCCAGAGCCACTGCTCGACGAGCTCTGGCCGCCCGAGCCACTGCTCGAGGAGCTCTGGCTGCCGGAGCCCTGGATAGAGGACGGTTGCGCTGCCAGCAGGGTCGCCTGCGCGGAGGCATCCGGCGCGCGCATCGCTCCGAGCGCCTGCTGCACGTCGGTGCCGCCGCGCGGCGCAACGAAGACGACGTTGTCGGGCGAGGGCATGATCATGCCCATCTTGGCCGCCAGGCCCTCGATCCGCTGGTCGTCGGCCAGCCCGGCGACGCTGGCGCGCAGCTGCTCGTTCTGGCTCTGGAGCGTTGCGCTGCGGTCGATCCCGTGTCCGATTGTCGAGTTGAGCTTGAGCAGCTCGACCTGCATCGCGACGATCCCGGCCAGCATCACACCGAGCAGCGGGATCCAGGCCCGTCCGCGGACGAGGCGGTCGACCAGCGCGCGGTCGGGCAGGCTCTGAACGAAGCCGAGCGCGCGCAGCGAGAGGGGCGCCGTGCGGGCGGACCGCGCACGGCGGCGCGACGCGGAGCGCGGGCGCGCTGGGGTCGGAGTCTGGCGAGGGCGCGCGGGTGCGGCGGTCGAGCCGGCCGTGCGGGCCGGCTGAGGCCCCGAGACGCGCCGCGGCGCCTTCGGCGCGGCGCCGCGCCACAGCCTCCGGCGGTGCCCGCCCCCGGACGCGCTCCCGGTGCTCGGGCGCTTGATCGTGGTTCCCCGTCCCGCTGTCGTGGCTGCCGGTGGCGTCATGCCGTCTGTACCTCCAATTTGCGCGCCGCGCGCAGGTGCGCGGACTTGGACCTTGGGTTGTCGGCGACCTCACCCGGCGTGGGCGCCACGGCTCTCCGGGTCAGAAGCTCGGCCTCGGGCTCGTGCCCGCAGACGCAGATCGGCAGGTCGGGCGGACAGACGCACCCACGCGCGCGGGCGGCGAGGTAGCGCTTGACGAGCCGATCCTCCAGCGAATGGAATGAGATGGCCGCGAGCCTTCCGCCCGAGTTGAGCAGCTCCCACGCGGCTGGCAGCGCGGCTTCGAGCTGGCCCAGCTCGTCGTTGACGGCGATCCGCAGGGCCTGGAACGTGCGGCGAGCCGGGTGACCGCCGGCGAACTGGGCGGGCACGGGGACAGCCGATTTGATCACGTCGACGAGCTGTTGCGTGCTCTCGAGCTCGCCCGAGCGGCGCGCGCGTACGATCGCCCGCGCGATCTGGGAGGCGTACCGCTCCTCGCCGTACCGGCGCAGGAGCCTGGCCAGGCGCCGGTCGTCCCAGGTGTTGACGATCTCCTGGGCGGTGAGATCCTGATCGGGGTCCATGCGCATGTCGAGCGGCGCGTCGTAGGAGTAGGAGAACCCCCGCGCCCAGGTGTCCACCTGCATCGAGGACATGCCGAGGTCGAGGTAGATGATGTCGGCCCGCAGACCCTCCTCATCGAGCTGCTCGAGCCCGCTGACGAAGTCCGCGCGGATGAAGCGCGTATGACACGGCACCTCGGCCGCGAGCTCGGCGAAGCGCGCCTCGGCCATCGGATCGCGATCGATGCCGATCAGCGTCCCGGCGGGTCCGAGCCGCTCGGCCACGAGGCGCGCGTGTCCTCCCCCGCCGACCGTGCAATCGACCGCGATCTCGCCGGGGCGCGGATCGAGAAGGTCGATCAGCTCGCCCGCGAGGACGGGGATGTGCGTCTGTGTCATGTCAAGCAGTGTTGCCAAGGCTCGCCGCAATGTCGGGGATACGGGTCTGGACGTCGTCCCGGTAGCGCGCGTACGCGTCGCTTGCCCAGACCTCGAGGCTCTGGCCCGAGCCAGTCACGATGACCTTCTGGCCGAGGCTGGCGTACTCGCGTAGGAAGGTCGGGATCATCACTCGGTGCGCCGAGTCAAGCTCGGTGTCGTGGGACGCGTTGTAGAAGAAGCGCTGCAGGTCGCGGGCGTCGGGCGAGATCGGGCTGAGCCCAGCGAGCGCCGCGGTCGTATATGCGTCGTAGTCCTCCGGCGTCCAGATCGCGATTGAACGCGGTGCGCCGGGAATCGTCTCCGGCGAGGCCGCCAGAACCACCCCGCTCGCGAGTGCGGCGCGGAACTTGGCCGGCACTGTCAGACGGTGCTTCGCGTCGAGCGCGTGTTCGAAGGTTCCGCGGAATCGCAAGGGTTCTCATTCGCATGAGCGAAGTTCGAACCCGGGTGGCTGGGTGGGAGGAGCCCTGCCACCCGGGTCCTGCATGCGGCCGCCACAATAACCCACGCTCTCCCACAATGCAACCTTCCTGCCACCTCCTCCCCCACCGAGGCCTCCCCGGCAGGCTTGATCACGCATAATCGCCCGCCAGCACTGGCGATCGAGCGTGGGACGGAATGGGAGGATCTGCTGCCCCGAAACGCACGATTGCTTGCAATCCGCGTAGCTGGGCGCACGCTTGCGAATCCGCCCCGCTTCCGTCCGGCGCGTGTGCCCGAGCGTGGGATGGCGTGGGTGGTTGAAGGTAGGGCTGGGGGGTCGGCGCTGTCGCGAGCGGGACGGAAAGGGATCTGGCGCGGGGCTCCCCCTCTCAGACCGCGGAGCTCGTGACATCGGAGCGCGCGCCGCCACGTCGAGTCCGTTTCGCTCACAGAGCAGAACATCGAGGCGAACCGCCTCGGCGCCGGACGTCCAGGGCGCGGCCGGACGCCACACACCCTCCCCGTCGCGCCGCTACCCGGCCGGGTCGGGCTTGTCCGCCTCGTCGTCTAACACCCCGGTGGCGCCGTCCCACCTCGGCAGCTCGAGCACCATCCGCGCGCCGCGCTCGCTCGGCGCGCACGAGAGCCGGCCGCCATGTTGGGCGGCGATCTGGGCCGCGATCGCCAGCCCTCGGCCGCGGACGCCGCGTCCGCGACGCGCGGCACGGACGATCTGGACGACCGGCGCCGGGAGGCCGGGGCCGTCGTCGATGACCTCGATCCGCACGGTGACTCCGTCGCCCCGCGTGCGCACGTCGACCGCGCCTCCCCCGTGCTCGATCGCGTTGGCGATCAGGTTGCCGACCGCCTGGGCAAGTCGGCGACGGTCGCATTGCACCAGGGCCGTGCTCGTGCGGTTGATCCGCAGCGGGGCGTCGTGGGCCATCGCGAACGGGCGCCAGGCCTCGACCGACCGGCCGACGACTGCGTCGATGCTCGCGACCGCCGGGGCGCGGCCCGCCGGCCCTCGGCCCGGCACGCCGTCGGGGCCCATGAGCCGCGGGCGCTCGAGCGCCTCGCCGAGGTCCTCCAGGGCCAGCGCTGCCCGATCGAGCTCCTGCTCGACGGCGCGCATGCGGTCGATCGACAGGTCGCCGCGGTGCACACCGGACTCGACCCCAAGTCGCGCGGCGGTCAGGGGCCCACGCAATTCGTGACAGGCGCGCGTGACCCGCTCCCGTCGCGCCGCAGCGGCGTGCCAGGCCGCGAGAGCCGCCGCCACGGCCGCCATCCAGCCGGCGATGGCCAGCGAGATGCTCACTCGATGATCCCGTCGATCAGCCGGTAGCCGACCCCCCAGACGTTGACGACGAACCGGTTGCCGTCGATCGAGAGCTTCTTGCGCAGACGTGAAGCGTGCGAGTCGAGCGTTCTGGTCCTGCCGCTCGCGCGGTACCCCCAGACCCCAGTCAGCAGCTCGTCGCGCGTGTAGACGCGGGTCGGCTCCTCGGCGAGCGCCCTGAGCAGCGCGAACTCCTTCTTGGA
Source organism: uncultured Solirubrobacteraceae bacterium (assembly GCA_963725515.1). Lineage (GTDB taxonomy): Bacteria > Actinomycetota > Thermoleophilia > Solirubrobacterales > Solirubrobacteraceae > Palsa-465. The sequence goes on from CAVRZB010000003.1 coordinate 364,734, forward strand.
GAGGACTACCCGGCGGCCGGCGAGCTCGACGCGGCGCGAGATCGGATCGACCTCGAGCGGCCCCGCGCGCAGCCGCCCACGCCCCGGCCGGGTCGCGGTCCGCCGGAGCAGCGCAGCAACCCGCATCCGCAGCTCCGGATAGCTGAACGGCTTACCAAGGTAGTCGTCGACCCCGCGGTCGAAGGCCCGCAGCCGATCGAGCTCCCCGGTTCGACCCGAGAGGATCAGGAGCGGCAGCTCGGGGTCGATCTCGCCGGCCGCCCGATCCGCTGTGCGTACCGTCCGCACCAGCTCGAGCCCGTCGGCGTCCGGTAGGCCGAGGTCGACGAGCGCGAGGTCGGGGCGGGCGCTCGCCATCAGCGCCAGTGCGTCCTGCGCGTTGCCGGCCTCAAGCAGCTCGAACCCGTCGGCGGTTAGGTTGTCGGCCAGGAACGTGCGCGTGGCGACGTGATCCTCGACGACGATGATCGTGGCCCCGGGCTGCTCCATCACCGGCCATAGGCGCCGGCCGGCCACATATCACCCTCCGCGGGCGCGAGGATCTACGCAAATTGCGGACAGATCGCCCCCGCGCCGCTCGCGCCGCCCGATCGAGGGCCGGTAGCCATAAATCGCCTCTTCCCGGGCCGGATCTGAGCAATTTGCGGGCAGAGCTGCAACATCGCATTCAGCCCCTGCGGAGCCAAAGGATTCCCCCATATGATGGCGACGCCTTCTATATGTACCGCCGCGGGAATTACAGCTCTGGGGAAGACTTCGTGCTCGAGTATGGCGAGCTGCGTTTCACGTTCAATGAACGTGACTTTCGCGAACGCTGCGAGCAGGCCGCGCGCAAGCTCGGCTTCATCGACGGTCGCGTGGAAGAGGACGAGGCCGAGGACCTGATCAACCTGGTGGTCAACGGCGAGGTGACCGATCCCGCCTCCGCGCTGGGCGAGCACGTCAACGACTGCTGGCCCGAGCTGGTCGGGCCGTCCGAGCGCTCACTCGTTCACTGGCTGCGGCGTCTGATCTTCCGCAGCGCGTGGCTCGATCAGCGGGTCAAGGAGGGCGAGCTCGACATCTCCTTCGATGAGGACGCGAGCGGATTCATCTACATCCAGCCCGACCGCGACAACGAGCCGATCGAGCTCGGCCCCGAGCCGAGCTGGAACCGCGTCGCCTACGTCCGCCGCTGAGGGCCTCGGGGCGGAGGACCCTCGGGCGCGGACGCGAGCCGGCGAGATCCCCTAGCCCCCGCCGCCGGCTAGTCCCGTCACCTGCTGATTCGCGGGCGCGGGGTTGTCCAGCAGGAGCCGGGGCACGGTGACGAACTTGTATCCGCGGGCCTGCAGGGTCGAGATGATCTGGGGCAGCGCCGCGGCCGTCTCCGTGCGGATGCCCCCCGCATCGTGCATCAGCACGATCGCCCCGGGGCGGGCGCCGCCCAACACGGTGCTGACGATCGACTGCACTCCGGGCTGCTTGTAGTCCTCGGTATCGACGGTCCAGAGGATCATCAGCATGCGGTTCTGCCGCAGAATCCGCAGCGTGGTCGAGTTCCACAGACCGTAGGGCGGCCGGAACAGACGCGGGAACGGGGCCCCGAAGTTGCCCATAGCGGAGATCTGCTGAAGGATCTGCGACTTCTGATCGCCCGCACTCAGCTTCGACATCGGCGCGTGACTCTCGGTGTGGTCGCCGATCGTGTAGCCGCGCGCGACGATCGCGCTCGTCGAGTCATGGAAGTACTTCTGCAGCGTGCCCACCTGGAAGAACGTGGCCGGAATGTTGGCCTGGGCCAGCGCAGCGAGCACCCGCGGGGTGTAGGGGCCGGGCCCATCGTCGAAGGTGAGCGCGATCTCCTTGTGCTGCGACCCGGCCACATTGACGTACGGCGTGTAGGCCAGTGTGCGATCGATCGCGGCATTCTCGGCCGCCTGCTCCTGCGCGGCGAACGAGTTGGGGCCGTCGCCGCCGGCGGTGCGGATGTAGCCGAAGAAGCCCGTCGGCTTGGCCACCACGTGGTGCACCACCGGCCCCCCGCCCGAGCCCGCGGAGATGGCGATGATCAGTACGAGCGCGGCCAGCGCGAGCACGGCCCCGGCGCGGCGGCGGCGGTGGTGTGGCTCGAGGCTACGCCGCGCGCGGTTGCGCGGGGGCCGGCCCGACGGCCGCGGACGCGGCTTGGTCGTCAATGCGGATATACGTTCGTCCAAGTCGTTCCCTAAGAATCCACGGCCAATGATGCCTACCGGCCCGGTCGCCTGCAGGGAGGCCGAGTCCGATCCCACCGCTACTCCCGCCCGCCGCGCTGGGCACTACCCTCCTGCACCGATGTCAGCACCGGTCTGGGTCGTCATCCCAACTTACAACGAAGCGTCGAATGTCGAGAACATCGTCCGGGCGACGGCGGATGAACTCGCTCGGATCGCTCCCGGTGAACACCGGATCCTGATCGTCGATGACAACTCGCCTGACGGCACAGGCGCGATCGCCGACTCGGCGGCCGAGGAGCTTGAGTGCGTGGAGGTACTACACCGTACGCAGAAAGCGGGGCTTGGTAACGCGTACCTGGCTGGCTTCCAGCGTGCGCTCGCGGGGGGCGCCGAGGTCGTCTTCGAGATGGACGCGGACTTCTCGCACGACCCGATCTACCTCGGGGCGCTGCTCGAGGCCTCCAAGGAGGCGGATGTCGTGCTCGGCTCGCGCTACGTGGCGGGTGGCGGCGTGCGCGACTGGGGTTTCGTGCGCCGCATGATCAGCCGGGGCGGCGGGATCTACGCCCGCGCGATTCTGCGCGTGAAGGTGCGCGACCTGACCGGCGGGTTCAAGTGCATCCGGCGGGAGGTGCTCGAGGCGATAGATCTCCCCAGCGTGCGCGCCGATGGCTACGTCTTCCAGATCGAGGTCACCTATCGCGCCCTGCTCGCGGGCTTCCGCGTGGAGGAGATCCCGATTGTCTTCCGCGACCGGACCGCAGGCGCGAGCAAGATGTCCTCGCGCATCGCCATCGAGGCGATGCTGCTCGTGCCCCGGCTGCGCAAGAGCGCGGCCGAAGCGGTGGCCAGGGCTCGGCGGGAGCAGGCAGCCGCGCCCACGGGCTGAGACTTGGCGCTTGCGCCCGTGAGGCTCCTAACCCAATCGCAATCTTGCCCAAACCGCAGTCGCCCGCCGAGCAGGCATCCTTTGTGGAATGAGCGTACGCGGGCCGCTCGGCGCTACGCCCCAGAGCGGTGCGTTCGGGCTCAGCACAACAGGAGCAGGGGCCCGCTCCAAGGCCTCTGGCTCACGCGCCGGGCTGATCGGGCTCTCCGGCCTGCTGATCACCGGGCTGATCGTCGCCCTCGCCGCCGCGCAGACCGACAACCTGCTGCCCGAGTCCGCGCGCCCGATGCCGACCTGGCTGGCCGGCCCGTTCGGGAGCACCGGACTGGGTATCGGACACGGCGGTCTGATGCTTGTGCTCGCGCTCATGTTCGGGGCCTATGTGCTCGCCGTGCGCGGCTCCGAAGCGCTCTCCCCGCGCGTCGTGCTGGCCACGGTCGCCGGCATGCATGCGCTCATGCTGCTGGCCCCGCCGCTGCTCTCGACCGACATCTTCTCCTACAACGCCTACAGCCGCATGTGGGCGCTCTACGGTGCCAACCCGTATCTGCACGGTCCCCACGCCATCGCGCTCGATCCGCTCTACCCGTTCATCGGCGCAAAATGGGTCGGTACCCCGACCGTCTACGGTCCCCTCTTCACGGCACTCACGTACCCGCTGGGCGGCCTCCCCATCGCGGCCAGCGTCGCCGCCTACAAGGCGGTCGCCGGGCTCTCGAGCCTCGTTCTGATCGGCCTGGTCTGGCAGTGCGCCCGGCTGCGCGGGATCGACCCCGTCAAGGCGGTGGCCCTCGTCGGCCTGAACCCGCTGCTCGTCGTCTACGGCGTCGGCGGCGGTCACAATGACCTGCTGATGCTGGCCGTCTCGATGGCCGGCGTCTACGCCGTGCTCCGCGGCCGCGAGCGTCGCGGCGGCGGGGTGATGGTCGCCGCCGCGGGCATCAAGCTGACCGCCGGGCTGCTCTTGCCGTTCGCCTTCGCCGGCGACCGGCTGCGCGTACGCCGACGCCGCGACCTTCTGATCGGCGGCGCAATGGCTGCCGTCGCCGTCGCCGCGGTCAGCTTCGCGTTCTTCGGTACCGGGACGCTGCACCTGCTCGGCACGCTCCAGCAGAGCCAGTCCGCGGGCGATTGGCACAGCATTCCCGGGTTCATCACCGAGCGTCTGCATCTGGGCGTGGTCGGTCGCGTGATCGGCGTCCTGCTCGCCGTCGCCTTTGCGGGCACGTTCGCGTGGCTGCTGCGACGCGTCTGGCGCGGTGAACTCGACTGGATCGCCGGCGCGGGCTGGGCGACGCTGGCGCTGCTCGTCACGGCCAGCTCGATGCTGCCGTGGTACGTGGCATGGCTCATCCCGCTCGCCGCGCTCGGCGCCGATCGCCGCCTGACCAAGGCGGCTCTGATCATGAGCGGGGTCGTCCTGGCTATCCAGCTGGCGGGTTACATTCCCCACGGAAGTCTGTCGCCGAGCCTATGACCCTCGACACCGACCCCTACCATGAGCTGATGCACGGCGAACCACCGGCCGGCCCACAGGCTGCGCCGCGACTGACCGAGCACCGCGCGCTCAAGCTGCTGAGCGTCGTCGCACCCGTCTACAACGAGGAAGCGACGATCGACGAGTTCTACTCGCGCGTCTGCAGCTCGCTCGAGGGCATCCTGTTCGAGCTCGTGCTCGTGGACGACGGCTCGACCGACTCCTCGCCCCAGGCCCTCGACCGCATCGCGGCCGCCGACTCCCGGGTGAGAATCGTCTATCTCTCACGCAACTTTGGTCACCAGACGGCCCTGACTGCCGGCCTCGATCACGCCGTGGGCGATGCCGTCGTGATGCTCGACGCCGACCTCCAGGATCCCCCGGAGCTGATCCCTGAGATGCTGGACCACTGGCGCCGGGGCTGCGACGTCGTCTACGCCGTCCGTGAGCAGCGCGAGGGCGAGTCGCGCTTCAAGCTCTCCACCGCCCGCTGGTTCTACAAGCTGTTCGACAAGCTCGCGCAGGTCGAGCTGCAGCACAACGCCGGCGATTTCCGGCTGCTCGGGCGGCGTGCGCTCGACGCGCTGCTCTCGATGCGTGAGCGCAACCGCTTCCTGCGCGGCATGACGGTGTGGGTCGGCTACACGCAGGCGGCGGTCCCCTATGCGCGCGACGCGCGCTACGCCGGCGAGACCAAGTACACCCTCTCGAAGATGCTGCGCTTCTCGCTCGACGCGATCTCGTCGTTCTCGCACCGGCCCCTGCAGCTGGCCACGCTGCTCGGCTTCCTGATCTCGACGCTCGCCTTCGTGGCGATCCCGGTCGTGATCGTGCTCCGCATCCTGGGCTCCTATCTGCCGGGATTCGGGGCGATCACGATCGCCGTGCTGCTGCTCGGCGGTATCCAGCTGATCGCGCTGGGCATCATCGGCGAATACGTCGGGCGTATCTATGACGAGGTCAAGGGCCGCCCGCTCTACCTGGTCAGGGCGCGCCGCAACATGCCTGACCCGGACGAGCCGGCGTCAGACTTCTCCCCCGGCGATCAGGCCGCGGTTCGCGCCGCCGGTCCCGAGCAGCACGTCGGCGCGCGGACGCCGTAGCGGCGCCGCTCAGCCGCCAGCGGGATTGGGTCCGAGGACCGGGTTGACCCGACTACGGGCTTCCGAGGCCGCCCCGGCGGCACGCAGCGAGCGCACCTCCGCATCCGGGCTCTCGGGGGCGTTCCGGGCGCGCTCCTCGACGGCCTGCTCAAGCGCAGCGATGCGGCTCGAGAGCCCCTTGATGGCATCGGCGATCGGGTCGGGCAGATGGACCCAGTCGGCATCCGGACCCTCGGGGCGGCGCCCCTCGACGCGCACCGGATGCCCCGGGTTTCCGACCACGGTCGAGTTGGGCGGCACGTCGTGAATGACCACACTGTTGGCGCCGATCTTGGCGCCGTGGCCGACGGTGATCGGGCCGAGCAGCTTGGCCCCCGAACCGATCGTGACGTTGTCCTGAACCGTGGGGTGGCGCTTGCCGGCGGCAAATCCAGTGCCCCCCAGGGTGACGCCCTGGTAGAGCGTCACGTCGTGCCCTATCTCGGCCGTCTCGCCGATCACGACGCCCATGCCGTGATCAATGAAGAAGCCGCGGCCGATGCGAGCGGCAGGATGGATCTCGATCCCCGTGATCGTGCGTGCCACCGAGGCGATCGCCCGCGGCAGCACAGGCACGCCGGCGCCTTGCAGGGCGTGGGCCGTGCGGTGGGCGAGCAGCGCATGAACGCCCGGCCAGGTGGCGAGGATCTCCAGCGCGCCCACGCCACGAGCCGCCGGGTCGCGACTGTGCGCAGCGGCTACGTCGCGGCGGATCTCCGCCGCGGTGCGTGCCAGAACCCCGAGCCCGAGCATGCCCAAAGCCTAGCGACCACCTCCGGCCGGCCCGCGCAGGCGATCTGCCCTGCGCGTCAGGCACGCTTCGTCGCGCCGCGCTACCTTGCCCCGCGTGGATCGGCGGCGCTTCCTCCTCCTGCACGGTCTGACCGGATCCGGTGAAGGACACTGGCAGGTCTGGCTTGAGCGACGCCTGCGTGAGCATGGAGCGTGGGTCAGCTTCCCGGCGCTCACAGAACCAGACGCCCCGCACCCGGAGGTCTGGGAGGCGGAGCTCGCCGCCGAGCTTGAGGTGCTCGCGCGCGACGCGGGCGAGCGGGTCGTACTGGCGCATTCGCTCGGCTCGATCCTCTGGCTGCGGCACACCGCTTCGATCCGGGCCGAGCACAGCCCGGATCGCGTGGCCCTCATCGCGCCGCCCTGCCCGCCATCTGAGCTCGCCGAGATCGCGCCCTTCTTCCCCGTGGGCGCCGAGCCCGAGCGGGTTCGCACCGCCGCGCGCGCGACGCTCCTGATCTGCTCGGACAACGATCCCTACTGTGCACGCGGCGCGGCGGAGGTCTACGGCGCGCCACTCGGGATCACCACCGAAATCGTTGCGGGCGGCGAGCACCTCAACTCGGACGCCGGCTACGGCCCCTGGCCGGAGCTGGAGCAGTGGTGCCTCGGGCGGCGTCTCGGCGTCAGCTCCTGAGGGCCCCGCGTTGGGGCGTGAACCCTCAGTCCTGGGGCGCGAAGAAGGGCGTCGAGACGTACCGCTCGCCGGAGTCGGGCAGGATGGTCACGATCCGCTTGCCGCGCAGCTCAGGGCGCCCGGCCAGCTCAAGCGCGGCCCAGACGGCCGCGCCGCAGGAGATGCCCGCCAGGACACCCTCGCGGCGCGCCAGCGTGCGCGCGGTCTCGATCGCGTCCTCGTCGGGCACCGTGATGATCTCGTCGATGATCTCCAGGTTGAGCACCGGCGGCACGAAGCCCGCGCCGATACCCTGGATCTTGTGGGGCCCGGGCGGGCCGCCGGAAAGCACCGGCGAGCTCGCGGGCTCGACCGCCACGACGAGGCACGCCGGGTTGCGCTGCTTGAGCACCTCCCCGACGCCGGTGATCGTGCCGCCCGTGCCGACGCCGGCCACGAACGCATCGACCTTGCCGTCGAGCGCCTCCCAGATCTCGGGGCCGGTCGTGCGACGGTGGATCTCGGGATTCGCCGGGTTGGAGAACTGATCGGGCAGGAACACGTCGGGGCGGGTGGCCAGCGCGCGCGCGGCCTGCACGGCCTCGGTCATGCCGCCCATTGACTCGGTCAGCTCGACGCGTGCACCGTAGAGCCGCAGCAGGCCCTCCCGCTCGCGGCTCATGCCCTGCGGCAGCGTGAGCACGAGCTCATAGCCCTTGGCCGCGCACACGAAGGCGAGCGCGATCCCGGTGTTGCCGCTCGTGGCCTCGACGATCGTCGTGACGCCGGCCTCGATCAGCCCCTCCCGCTCGGCCGCCTCGATCATGGCGACGCCAATCCGGTCCTTGACGCTGCCGCCAGGATTGAGCGCCTCGAGCTTGGCGAACAGCTCGACGTCCTCGGCGGGCACGATGCGCGTCAATTCGACCATCGGCGTGCGTCCGACGTGCGCAGCTATGTTGTTCGGCACTGCCGCCATATCAACCTAATCTACGAGAAGGCTGATCCTGGCGCGATGTCAGCCCTCGCCGAGGATCTTCGCCTTTTTCTGCGCCGCGAGCTGAGGGGCCTTTCTCGCGGTTGGCGTCAGCACCCTACGGGATGGCACGGGCGGAATCGGAGGCTCACCCCCGTGGTGGCTCATGGATCCCGACGAAGTTCCCGTCGGGATCCCGGAACCAGGCCGCGCGATAGGAACCCATGTCCGCGATGCCATCGGTCGTCTTGAGACCCGGGAGGTCGTACTCTTCGAAGACCAGCCCCCGGCCGCGCAGCGCCGCCACGACCGGGGGAAGCTCATCGACCTGGAAGGCCGCGACCGTGTGACTCGGCGCGCTGGCGTCCGCGCGATGGATGAGCGGGTAGATCGTGCCCCCGCCGGCGGTCATGAAGAGGCCGGTCGACGCCTCGGCCGTGACCTTCAGACCCAGGTTCTCGTAGAACGCGCGGGCGCGCTCCAGGTCGCGGACGAAAATCGTGGGGTGAGCGAGGGCTTGGTCAAGCATCAGGGACGAGCCTCCAGGACGAGGTTGAACGGCGTTTCGGTGGCCCTGCGGAAATGCGTAAAGCCACCCTCCTGCACGATGGCCCGCAGGCGAGCCTCGCCGGCCTGCGCTCCCAGCGCCAGCCCGACCTCCTGGTCGCGTGACGCGGGCGTGCAGACCATCGTCGACGCCGAGTAGAAGACACGCCCCACCGGGTTGAGGTTGTCCTCGAGCCGGTCGTTGGCAAACGGTTCGACGATCAGCCAGGTGCCATCGTCCGAGAGCGACGCGAGCACGTGACGGGCCGCGCCCGCCGGATCTCCCATGTCGTGCAGGCAGTCGAACATGGCCACGAGGTCGTAGCCGGATCCGGGGTACTGCTTGGCGCTCGACACCTCAAAGCTGACCCGGTCATCGATGCCGACCTCGCGTGCTGCGGTGCGGGCCCGGTCGATCGAATCCGGGTGATAGTCGAAGCCGACGAACTCCGAGCGCGGGTACGCCTGGGCCAGGATCAGCGTCGAGGCCCCATGGCCGCAGCCAACGTCCGCGACGCGCGCGCCGGCGGCGAGCTTCTGCTCGACGCCATCCAGCGCCGGAATCCAGCTCGGCACCAGGTTCGCGATGTATCCGGGGCGGAAGAACCGCTCGGTACCGCAGAACAGATCGTGGTCGTGCTCGTGCCAGCCGACACCCTCGCCGCTCCTGAACGCCTCGGCGATCCGCGGCTCGTCCTTGATCAGCGCCGCCGCGAGCTGGAACGCCCCGGGGATGAATGCCGGGCTGTTGTCCTGCGCCAGCGCCATCGCCTGCTCAGGCGGCAACGAGAAGCATCCGTCGGTCGCGTCGTAGGCGACGTATCCGCTCGCTGCCTGGCTCGAGAGCCATTCGCGCACGTAGCGTTCGTCGGTACCCGTGCGCTGCGCGAGCTCCGCCGGGGTCACGGGCTCGCCATCGGCCATCGCCTTGTACAGGCCGAGCTTGTCCCCGATCATCACGGTGGCCACGCTGAGTGCGGCGCCGAGATCGCCGACGAACTGCCCCATGAAGTCCTGCAGCTTCGCTTCGTTGATCGTCTGGGTGGCCATGCGGCTCTCCTCTTGCTGGTGGTTTCCGGGGGCGAGCCTTGCGCGCGCCCGTCACCGACCCGTCAAACCACCGTCAAAGCGTGTGCGGAGCGCCGCTCGCGGTCACCGGCCGCAAGCCAGGGCGGCGAGATTGCCGAGCGAGGCGTGGATCGCGTCCTTCTGCACCTCAAGCCGCCGAGCTTCCGCATCCGGTATCTCGACCTCGACGCTCACGCGCGTGCGCCCACCGCCGGCCAGCGGCTCCAGGCGCCACTCGAAGCGCAGGTCGGAAACCAGGCAGGAGACCGTGACCCTCTGGGCGTCGCGCTCGGTGCTGAGCATCTGCGCCATGGGAAAGTCCGGATAGCCCTCGGGGTACATCGTGTAGGCGCCGCCCGAGCCCGTCTCCACGGTGCCGATCCCCGCCCACCAGTCGGGGAACCGAGCCGGGTCGTAGAGGAGTTTCCAGACTTCCTCCGGCGGCGCATCGGCGTCGGCGCTGTCATGAAAGGACGGCATGCGAGGCTCCTCTTTTCGTGGCGGTCAACTGCTCGAGCTCGCGCATCGCGCGCTCGAGCTCGCGTTCGGGTTCGACGAGCCCCACCACCGGGCGACCGAGATCGGCCAGCACAGCGGCCATGCTGTCGCCACGCGAGAGACGGCTCACCTGGCCTCGCCAGCCGTCGACCGCCTCCTTCAGGCGCCGCACCGCCAGCTCGTGGTCGCCGGCCCGGTCCGCGATCAGCCCCTGCACGCGTGCGAGTCGCGGGACGAGCGTCTCAGGGAAATCGCTCGCCCGCACCGGTTCAAGCACCATCTCCCGCAGCTCGGCCTCGGCCTCGCCGAGTCGTCCGGCCCGGGCCAGCGCCTCGGCGCGCGCCAAGCGCGTCAGGGGCCGGCTGATCGGGGCCTGGCCGGCCAGCGCGAGCGACAGCAGCGAGGCGGCCTGCTCGAAGTCGCCGTCCTCGAGCACGACGTGCCCCCGATCGTGCGCCGCCATGGCCAGCAGGGCCGGATCGCCGAGCCGGTCGGCGAGCTCGCGCTCGGCCTCGGTGGCGGCGAGCGCATCCGCGCGCCGACCCACCCGCCGCAGCACGAACGAGCGAACCCCATGCATCTGCAGCTCGAGGCTCAGCATCCCGTGGCCGCCCACCGCGCTGGCGCAGCGATCCAGGAACTCAAGTGCCCGCTCGTAATCCCCCTGGGCGGCTGCGGCACCGGCCGCGTTGGCCCAGCAGCCGTAGGCCAGATCGGGACGTCCGGCGCGCGCGATCGCCTCGCCCGCGGCGATCGACGGGGCGTAGGCCTCGGTGAAGCTCCCGCGCCGCATGGCGACCGGAACCCGGGCGTGACCGATGTCGTAGGTGGAGAAGTCATCGGGGGGCTCTCCGGCCGTCATCCGGTGCAGCTCGGCCAGCAGCTCCTCGGCGTCGTCGACGCTGCCGGCGATGGCCTCCGCCCAGGCGAGCGCCGCTAGCGCCTCACGTCGCTCGTGCGCGCCCTCGGCGCCGACGGAGTCGAGCTGGGCCAGGGCCGCGCGACAGCGCTCCCGCACGAGCTGCGGCATGCAGATCGGCCCGTGATACCAGCGCGCCGAGCGCAGCAGGGCGCGCGCCTGTTCGAGCGCCGGTGCGTTCTCGAGGGTCGTGCGGGCCTGGGCGAAGGCCTCCTCGGCCTCGCGGCGCCGGCCCTGCCAGGCTTCGACCTCCGCGAGCTCGAGCAGCAGCCCCGCTCGACCCGGGGCCATCGAGAGCGCCTCGCGCAGGTACTCGGCGGCGGCGGGGAGCGCGGCCACCGCCCGGGCGTCGACGGCCGCACGCGCCAATTGCTCGACGGCGTCGGCATCACGGCCGGCCAGGCGCAGATGGCGCGCCACCTCGGCCGCGCGGCGCACCCCGCCGGCGCGTTCACAGCGCAGCAGCGCCTCGGACCAGCGGCCGTGCAGCGACATCCGGCGAAGCTCCGGAAGGTCCGCGTAGACCGCGTCCCGGAGCAGCGCATGACGGAAGCCCACTCGCTGCCCGCGAGCCACGAACAAATCGCTGAGCAGTGCGGTGTCGGCGGCCTCGCGCGCGTCATCGATCGGCAGCTCGTCGATCTCGGCCGGCTCGAGGTCGCGGGCGGCCACGGCGGCGAATTCGGCGAAGCTCCGCGCGTCGTCGCCTAGAGAGCCGAATGCGCCACGGACCGCGCCGCGCAGCCCGGCCGAGGGTTCTCGCTCGCCTCGCGAGAGCGCCCGGGCTGCCTCGACCGCGAGCAGCGCGTTGCCCTCAGCGGCCGCGACCACGCGCTCGATGTCCTGCCGGCCCAGGGTCGCCGCCTGGGTGGCAAGGTCGGCGACCGAAGCGGGACTCATCGGGCCGAGCGCGAGCTCCGCATGCACCAAACCCCGGGAGCGGAGCGCGTGCTCGAGGCGATCCGCAGCCTCGCTGCGCGGGAGCTCTCGCCGCGTGAGCACGAACATGACGGGCAGCATCGCGATGCGGCGCGCGGCGTAACCCGTCAACTCGAGGCTCGAGGCATCGGCGATATGGACGTCCTCGATCAGCAGCAGCAGCGGTCCCTGTTGCGCCGCCCACTCGAGCAGCGCCACCGTGGCCTCGAAGAGGCGCGCGCGCTCGAGGTCCGGCGCGGCCGTGCGTCGATCCGCCGGGGAGCGACCGAAACGAGCGAGCAACTCGGGCACCAGCATGGCCAGGTCCTCGGGCCATGCCGCGTCGGGGGGCGGCGGCGGCAGGTCCGGGAGCAGGTCCGAGATCAGCTCGGCCCACAGCCCGAACGGCGCCGCCCCGCCCAGATCGAGCGCCGCACACGACGCGTGACAGGCTCCCTTTCCCCGCGCGCGCATGAGTAGCTCGCCGGCCAGGCGAGTCTTTCCGATCCCGGCCTCGCCACGCAGGACGAGCACGCGGCCGTGGCCGTGAGCCGCCGCTTCCCAGGCCGCGAGCATCTGCTCGAGCTCTTCCGCCCGCCCGATCAGTGGCAGCATGCTGGGCTGCATGGGAACGGGCCGCGGCGCGACGGTCGGTTCGGCACGGAGCTCCTGTACGAGCTCGCGCGTCATCGCCGACGGAGCCACGGCCAGCTCGCGGCGGAGTCGTTCGGACAGCGTCCTGTAGACCACGAGCGCCGCTGCTCGATCTCCCGAGGCGGCAAGCCGCGAGATCAGCCGGCGGTGTGCCTCCTCGCCCAGGGGATCGGCCGCCACCTGCGCCCTGGTCCACTCGACCGCACCGGCGGCGTCGGCCGCCGTCTCACACTGGCCGGCCAGCCGTTCGAGCACCTCGAGGAGCCGCTCGCGATGGGCGTCGCGCGCGCCCAGCACCCAGTCATCGTCGAAGTCGGCGAGCAGCTCGCCGTGACACAGCGTGACGGCGTCGACATCCCGTCCCGCCTGCACGAGGGACTCGAACTCGACGGCGTCGACCCACACCTGCGCGTCGAGAGCCAGGCCGACGTTGTCCCGGTCGGCGACCAGCAGATCCACCCCACCGGGACCGAGCGCGCGCCGCAGAGACCACACTGCGCTGCGCAGGCTGGCGCGGGCACTCGCGTCCAGAACATCCGGCCAGAAGCGCGCCGCGAGCGCCCCCCGCGGCTGCGGGCCGGGGTGGAGCGCCAGGTACGCGAGCAACGACCACGCGCGCCGAGCGGCCGGCGCGGGCACAGGCTCGCCGTCTGACTCCACCACCATGCGGCCAAAGACGCGCACGCGCAGCACGGCATCAAGACTACCTCCGGCCTTCCAACCCGGTTTGACGGTGCATTGACGCCGGTGGAACGGAGCCCGGGCAAGGTCTCACGAAACCACCCGTCCAAAGGAGCAGCATGAGCACTACAACCGCATTCGATCTCGAGGCCTTCACGCGGGCGGTCGAGGAGCGCGACGCCGCGACGCAGGTCGCGATGTACGCACCAGACGCCGAGGTGACGCTCGCCGACCGGGTCAGCCAGCCGGGATCCCCGCGCATCCTACGCGGCCGCAACGAGATCCGGACCTGGATCGAGGATGTCTGCGGACGCGACATGACACACCGCGTCCAGCACACCGTCAAGGATCGCGGCGGCGCCGCGTTCACCGAGTCCTGCCGCTACCCGGACGGAACCAACGTCCTCTGCGCGACCGTGCTCTCGGTGCGAGACGGATTGATCACGGGCCAGGTCGGCGTGCAGGCCTGGGACGAGTGATCCATGGAACGGGGCGCCGGCCCGCCGGCCGGCGCCCCGCCGGCCGGCGGGCCGTGCAGCCGCAAGCGGGACTAGAGATCCTCGAACCTGGGCGCCCGGTGGGACACGTCGACCGACACGCCGACGAGGCCGAGGGCGTGGCCGTTTTCGTCTTCGATGATGGTGTCGATGACGCGCGCCAGGAAAGCGCTGCCGTCCTTCCGATGCACGATGAAATCCCCCTCCCAGCGCCCCGAGCTGCGGACGCTGTCCATGATCCGCTCGGCGACCTCGTCGTCCTGCGGTCCGACCGTAAGCTCGGTAATCGGGCGCTCCATGACCTCCTCGGCGCTCCAGCCGTAGAGGTGCTCGGCCTCGTGGTTCCAGTAGACGACCAGGCCGGCCAGATCGGTCGCGATCACCGCGACGTCGATGTCGTCGAAGTGGCGCTCGAGCACCAACCGGATCGCTTCATGCTGCGCCCGGCGCTCCTCGTGTCCAGCCGCGAACGTCTCGTCCTCAGCACCCATGACGGACTGCGAACGGTATCAGCGGGCCTGAGGCCGTTTGCGCAGCGGTGCGCCCGAGGTCAGCGCACCGCCCGGGCAGGCTTTGTAAACCCGTGAACGGGTACGCCCTTTGTATGCATGAGACCGTTTCGGACGTGCTCAACCTCGATCTACCCTGCGACCGCTACGCCCCTCGAGCCGTTCGGGCGGCGCTGGATGAGATCGCCGGCATCGATGGCGTCCGGGACGACGCGCGGCTCGTCGCGACCGAGCTCGTGACCGACGCGGTCCTTCACTCCGGCTGTGACGAGGCGCTCACGCTGTCCGTGAGCGCCCGACTGAGAGGCGATCGACTACGGATCTCGGTCCGCGGACCTGGCCGCTCGGCGCATCAACCGCGAACCCCGGCGCCCCCCGGTCAAGGTCGGAGAGGGCCCGGCCTACAGGTAATCGAGCTGCTGGCCAGCCGCTGGGCCAGTGAACGCTCGGACGCCTGCTGGGCGTGGGTTGAGATCGATCTCTAGGCCCCGCATCGGGGCGTCGCCGCGATATGTGTGGATCCAGACCCAACCGCGGGGGCGGCCCGCTCGGGTAGTACATTTGGTGACGCGACTGCCCGACCGGGGGTCGGCAGGAGTTGTAGACAGCGCGGCACGGTTCCGGTCGTTCGGGCGATCGGCGGCGGGCCCCGGAGTTCCTGCAACGTGAGGGGATCCCCATGTGCGCGTCGACACCCGACGACCCCGTCAGATGAACGTCACCACCCGCCACGAAGCGAGCCGCCTGGTCCTGTCGCTGCAGGGCGAGCTCGACCTATCCACCTCGCCCCTAATCGAGCAGGGGCTGCGGGACGTGGACTCTGTCAGTGGGATCACCGTCGATCTGAGCGGGCTCGAGTTCATGGACAGCACGGGCCTGCGCGCCTTGCTGCTGGCCCAGGAGCGTGCGCGTGATCGCGGGCAGGACTTCTCACTGCGCCGCGGCCCGCCCGCAGTCCAGCGCGTCTTCGAGCTCACCCGCACCGACACCCAGTTCTCGTTCGAGCAGTAGGCGGCTAGCTACGTAGTTCGCCACGCCCATCGAGCATGCTCCTACGGATGGCGTGCCCGCGCATGGACGAGAGCCTTGATGCTTGTGCGAGGAAGGCGGCGGCTAACGTGCCTTCGTTACGGTTTGAGAGGAGCCCATGCGACGACTCGGCAGTCTGGTGTCCGTGATCCTCGCCGGTGCCGTCATGTCTGCATGCGCGGCAAACACCGATCCGGCGAGTGACGTCGGTGCCACCGCGGCGCGACTCAACGCGCACGGTCATACCGACAGCACGCCGGCGCACTTTGAGTTTCAGTACACGCGAAATGCGGCGCTGCTCGGCACCGCCGACCAGTTCACGACACCCGTGCGCGGCCCGATCCCCCCGCACGTGCCCGGCAACGGGTCCAATGTCTCCTTCTCTGAGCAGGTCAAGGCCCTGCGCCCGAGCGCGTCCTACGCCTACCGGGTCTGCGGCGGTGACGGACAGATCAAGCCGGATGTGTGTGGGGCAACCGTGTCCTTCAGCACGCCGTCCGGCACGCCCGCGGTCGACTTCACGCTCAGCAATCCGTTCGGCTCACCGGGGAACGCGGACTCCGTGGCGGTCGGGGACTTCAACCGCGACGGCAGCCCCGATCTGGCCGTTGTGGGCGCGGGCCTCCCGCAGTGTTGCCCGTCGGGGCCGATCCTGATCTTCCTTGGCGACGGCCACGGCGGATTCGCGCCGCCGGCAAACGTCGGCCTACCCGCCGGATTCACCAAGTCGGCCGTTGCACCGCTGGTGGCCGGCGACTTCAATCTTGACGGCAAGCTCGATCTCGTTGTCGGCGGTCAGGGCAGCATGGAGCTGCTCAGCGGAAATGGCAGCGGCGGGTTCACGGCCGCGCACCAGATCCCGGTGGATGGCACGGTCGACCAGCTGATAGCGCGCGACGTCAACCGTGACGGCAAGCTGGATCTCGTGGCCCTCGCGCAGAACCACGTCGTGGCGCTCCTCGGCGACGGCAGCGGGAATTTCGCCGCCTCGGCAGACATCGACGCCGCCGAGAACCCGGCCAAGCTGGCCGTCGCCGACCTCAATCACGACGGCAAGCCCGACCTGCTCGCGGTCACGAGGACCTCCCCCGGCGTCTCGATCCTGCTCGGCGACGGCACGGGCGGCTTCGGATCGCCCCGTCACACCAACGTTCCGAGCGGAAGTCCGGGCGACCTCGTCGTCGCCGACTTCAACCGCGACGGGAACGCCGATGTCATCGCAACTGCCAACTTCGCAAGATCGCCGTTCGAACCTTCGAGCTCCCCCGGCTACTTCTTCGCGGGCGACCCGCAAGGTAACCTCGCCCAGCCCGAGTTGATCCCCAACGCTCCCGCCGGGGCCCTCGCAGTCGGCGATTTCAACAAGGACGGCCGACTCGATCTCGCCGGGGAGACCATCTACACGGCCGGCCCATCGCTCGAGCCCACGACGGCCGCGATCCGTGTGCTGCTCGGAAACGGAGACGGCAGCTTCCAGACACCGAACGACTTCCCACCTCACCAGGGAGAGACCCCCTTCTACGAGGTTTTGCTGTATCAGACGATCGCCGCAGATCTCTTCCACGACGGCGAGCCCTCGCTCGTCAGCGTAGGCACCGTCGAGACGGGTTCCACACCATTCGCCGACGTCACGGTCCTGCGCAACACAACTTGAGACGATGACGGGAGCCACGAGCCCGGCGTGGTGAGGCTGTCCCCGGGAAATGCCGGTATAACAGCCTGAATCATGTCCGAAAGCCTCGGTCCGGGGTCCACGTTCGCCGGCTGCCGGCTCGAGGCCGTTGCGGGGCGAGGTGGAATGGGGGTGGTCTACCGCGGAACGCAGCTGGCCCTCGGTCGCCCCGTCGCGGTGAAGGCGATCGCGCCTGAGCTCGTGCAGGACGCCTCCTTCCGCGAGCGCTTCAAGCGTGAGGCGCAGCTCGCCGCCTCGATCGATCACCCCAACATCGTCCCCGTGTACGAGGCGGGCGAGTCTGACGGGACGCTGTATCTGATCATGCGCTGGGTTGAGGGAACTGATCTGCGCGCGATGCTCGATTCATCGGGGCCACTGGCGCCGGGGCGCGCCGTGCGGCTGCTGCGCCCGGTCGCCTCGGCTCTTGGGGCCGCCCACCAGCAGGGACTCGTACACCGCGACGTCAAGCCGGCCAACGTGCTGGTCGCCGACGGCACTGACCAGGATGAAGCGCACGTCTACCTGACCGACTTCGGGATCGCGCGGCGCCGCGCGAGCAAGTCGGCTCTGACCAGCCCGGGCGTGTTCGTGGGCACGGTCGATTACGTGGCCCCTGAGCGCTTCGTGGGCGGAAAGGGCGACTCGGCGTCGGATATCTACTCATTCGGGTGCATGCTCTTCGAGGCGCTCAGCGGGCAGGTGCCGTTTGACCGTCCGACCAACGTGGCGCGGGTGTTCGCCCACGTCAATGACCCCGTTCCCTCGGTTCGGGCGATCGTGCCGGCGGTTCCGGAGCGACTCGAGGCGATCGTCACGAAGGCGATGGCCAAGCGTCCCGAGGATCGCTTTGCCTCAGCGGGTGTGCTGACACGGGCGCTTGGTGAAGTCCTCGAGGAGCTCAACGCCCAGGAGCGGGCGACCGCGGCAGGGACCGTGCTCTCGGAGGCTCTGCCTCAGCCGGCCGAGGGTCACGGCGCGAGAGGGGATATCACGATCACCCGGAGACCAGCCGGCGCGGCCGCAACGCCCTTCTCAGCGAGCACCGTCGTCAACGGCGGGGCGGTTGCGCCGGCGGAACGCCGAGGCCGCACGGCGTCGTGGGCAGCGCCGGTCGCGCTGCTCGTGGCGGCAGGGGTGGTTGCAGCCCTGTTGGCCACCAGAGGGAGCAGCCCGCGGCCCCCGCCCTCCGGATCGCGGGGGGGCATAACGGCCGTGCCGGCAGGCGCGAGTATCCCTCCGTCCAGCGAGGTGACGACGATCGGCCCGGGCCTGACGAAGCTGCGGACGATCGCTCTCGGCAGTCCGGCCGGCGGCGTTGCCATCACCCAGGTGGGCGACGTGTGGGCATCGCTGCCCAAGACCGGGTCCGCCGTTCGAATCGCCCCCGACGGATCTGTCACGAGATTCGCGGTGGGTGGCCACCCGGGCCTGATCGCCGCCGGACCGGCTGGAGTCTGGGTCAGCAACTCGTCGTCTGGCGCGCTCGCCCTCTTCAACGAACGCACGGGCCAGGCGATCGCCACCTCGTCTCTGAGCTCCGCGCCAACTGCGCTGACTGTCGAGCCCGGCGACGGATCGGCCTGGGCTGCAGATCCCAGCGGAACCGTCGTGCATGTCGAACCGGCCGGCGGTCTCGCCGGACAGCCAGCACGGGTCCCGCCACCGGTCACAGGCCTTGGCTGGGGCGAAGGTTGGATCTGGGCAGTCAACGGCAGAGCCCGCGGTCTGACGCGAGTCAGCCTTGACGGGAGCGGTTCAACGGCGACGTTTGACACGCGCCCGGGGCCCGTATCGGTCACGCTCAACCAGGGCGTTTGGACGGCGCACTCAGCCGGCAACGTCAGCCGCTTCGACCCCCGCCCCGGTTTCCTGGACGTCAACACCGACCATGCGCTGGCGCCGTCACTCGACGCGATTGCCGCGCTCGAGCACCAGTCCTCCGTCTGGGCGACCAGCGGGCAGGCACAGACGCTCTACCGGATCTCGACGCAATCGGGCGGGCCCGTGACCGGCTCGGTGCTGTTCGCCAGCGCGCCGGTTGCCCTCGCCGTCGCAGAGTCATCGGTCTGGGTCGCAACCACGGACGGAAACCTCACTCAGATCCGGCCGAAGGGGCGCTAGCGCTTGCTTTGCGCGCGGGCGTCGGATGGCCCAGGACTCTGTGTAAGGTGACGGCGGGCGAGCAGATGGACCACCGTCGAGAGAACAACTCGGACGAGCGTCAAATCACAAAGCTGGCAGCCGCGTACGCTGCAGCGCTCCTAGCGGGAGACGAGGTCGCGGCCGAGATCGCGATCCGGGAGGCGATGGATGCCCACCTGAACACGGCTGAGATCGATGAGCTGCTGATCGCCCCGGCGCTGTGGCTCGTGGGCGAGCTTTGGGAGCAAGGGACGATTTCTGTTGCCGAGGAGCACATCGCCACAGAGATCACGGTCCGTGTGCTGGCCCTGCAGCGCGAGGTCCAGCGGGTCACGCAGTCGCGGAGCGAACGCCGGATCATGCTCGCCACACCTGCCGGCGAGCTGCACGTGGTCGCCCTTCGCATGGTGGCGAATCTCCTGCGCGGCGCGGGCTATGACGTTGTCATGCTTGGCGCAGACGTGCCCGCGAATGCCCTTGGCGCCGCTGCCCGGCGCTATCAGGCTGAGGTCATCTGCGTGAGCTCAACGATGCGCGGACAGACAGACGGGATGCTGCGTGCGATCGCTGAAGTGCGGCAGGAATGGCCTTCTGCGGGGTTCGTCGTCGGCGGCCATGGGCTCATTTTGCGCGGGCAGATCCAGCCCCAGGTTCATGTCTGCGGACGCGTCTCCGAGGCGGTCGAGGCCGTCGACGCGATGGTCAAGCGTGCGGGTTTGAATTAGGGCGCAAATCCGACTGGGCGGCTGCGCGAGGCGAGCACCTCAGAGCGTCGTTCGATCGTTGAGGCGGATGACCGACTCCGCGTCGTGCGACGGGAGGTAGACGGTCGGGTGCTCACGCGCATGGGCGAGAATCGTTGCCATCGTGGCGATCGAGACCTTGGGCTTGGGCGCGACAGCGTCCGGTCTGAGCGCTCGCAGTTGCTCGACCGTGTCGGTCGCGTCGCCTGCAAGCAAGATGTGACGGCCGTCGTCATCGACGCAGACGACCGAGATGTGGCCCGGCGTGTGGCCGGCTGTGGCCACGGCAATTATGCGACCGTCGTCACTGAGCGCGCGGCTGTCCTCGAATGCCCCGAACGGACCCTGATCGAGCGCCACCCCCCGAAACTCGACACCGGACGGCACCGGTTGACGGAGGACCCGCTGCATGAAGCGTGCACCACGGGTCCGCGAGAACGACAGCTCGCGATCGTGCACCAAGACCGGTCCGCCGACGTGGACGGCCCCGTCGATGTGATCGCCATGCATGTGCGTGAGTACCACAGTGTCGATGTCCGCGAGCGACAGCCCCGCGCGAGCAAGCACACCGGGGAGCTCCTGCTCGGGAGTCACGTCGAAGCGCGCGAACGGGATATCGCGCACGGCGGCCGTCTCGCCGGTATCGACGAGCCATATCCGGCCCGCGTGCTCGATCGCCCAGCAATGGATCGGGACCGGATCAACCCACTCGCCCGGAAGAAACAGGTCGAGCTGCCGACGCCAGCCGTCGCTGGCATGCAGAAACGAGCGCTTGAGTCGCACCATCCCGGTCGTCAGGGCATGAATTCTCATCAGCGATGTCCCGCCGACGACTCTAACCCGGCACCCCCGCCGCCGCCAAACCTCGGCCCGAGGTTTTGCTCTCGCGCAGGCGGGGCAAAAGGGAAGTCGTGGGAGACTTCATCAACGCTTATCGCAATGCGCGCCTGTGGAATCGGTCGGTGCGCTGGTCGCTTCGGTACGCGCAGACCATCGTTTCGCGCGAACGACTCGCACACCGGCAGTTGAGTCAACGCTCGCGCCAGATATCCCAGGCTGACTAGGACTAACCAGTCGGCCCGTTTTCGGTGTAGAGGAGGAGTGGTGTTCTCAGGTGGACGTCGGCGTCGTCTCACGATCGCGCTGAGCACGGTCGGGCTGGTCGTGGTGGTCATGTCGGCCCTGTCCGTCGCCGGTGCGTTGAGCCTTCCGATTCTGGGCGGTGGGAGCAATGACCTCGGCGTGCTCGGACCCGGAGTCGGCCAGACGCCCGCCCAGGCCCCCGTCCAGCAAAACGCCGAGCCGCCACTGGTGGCCACGACACCGGCCACGTGCGGACCCGGTTCCCGCCCCCAGCCGGGTGTGGACGGCCGGGTGCCTGCCGGCTCGGGTGTCAACGGCCTGTGGTGCAACATGCAGGAGGTCTCCCACCAGGGCACCTCCGGCGGGTTCAAGACCTTCCGCTACGTGGACGCGCAGGGCCAGGTGTGCGCCTTTTACGACACGGCGCTGCTGTTTCCCACCAACGCCATCAACGCGGGCGGCGCCTCACTCGGGGTGGCGGTCCTCAACATGGCCGATCCCGCCCACCCGGTGCAGACCGACACCCTGACCCAGCTGCCGATGTTGACTCCGCACGAGTCGCTGAACCTCAACAGCACCCGCGGCCTGCTCGCCGCGGTCAACGGCAACCCGGCCACCGGGCCCGGACTGGTCTCGATCTACGACGTGCATTCCGACTGCCTGCACCCCACGCTTGACTCGACCTCGCTGGTGGCTCGCTTCGGTCACGAGAGCGGCTTCTCCCCTGATGGGCGGACGTTCTACGCGACCGCCACCGCGCTGCCCTCGGTGACCGCCATCGACCTAAGCGATCCCACCCATCCGCACGCCATCTGGCAGGGCAACCTGGTTGCCCACGGCATGACCCTGTCCGACGACGGAAACCGCGCCTACGTGGCCGATCCGACCGGCGGCGACATGCTGATCATGGACACCAGCCAGATCCAGGCCCGCGAGCCCAACCCGCAGGTCCGAGAGATCAGCCGCCTGAGATGGAACTCCGCATCAATCCCGCAGAACGCGATCCCGTTCACCGAGAACGGCCATCCCTACGTGCTCGAGTTCGACGAGTACACGGCGGGCACGCTGAACCCGCAGGCCAGCCGCGACACGGTCGGCGCCGCCCGGATCATCGACATCTCCGACGAAGCCCACCCGTTCGTCGTCTCGAACCTGCGTCTGCAGGTCGATCAGCCAGCTGATCATCAGGCCGCCGGCAACGACCCGGGCACGCTCAGCCCAGCCCAGGGCTACGCCGCCCACTACTGCAACATCCCTACCCGGGTCAATCCCGCGATCGTCGCCTGCTCGTTCATCGCCTCCGGGTTGCGGGTGTTCAACATCAGCAACCTGGTCCACCCGACCGAGATCGGATATTTCGTCGCGCCGACCACGCCCAACACCGAGACGGGTTATTCGGAGAGTGATTACGCCATGTCACAGCCCACCTTCGACGTCGCCCGCCATGACATCTGGTACACCGACGGCGGCACGGGCTTCTACGTCGTGCACATGACCAACGGCGTTTGGCCGTAGTCCATAGCGCTGTCGGTGCGCGGCGACACTAGGCGGGCTGGACGAGCTGGATTGTGTTGCCATCCGGGTCTTTGAACCACGCTGAGCTGCCGACCGGCGTCGTGAGCACGTGGTCCACCATCTTGAACTCGCCGAACTCGACCAGGTCGAACTCCACCCCGCGCCCGACCAGCTCGCTCACATCGGCGGCCACGTCCGCGCACCAGAAGCGCACCTGCGTGTGGTCGGCCAGATTGGGCGACGGGCGCCCGTAGACCAGCAGCGTCGTGCCGCCCCCACCCTCGAACAGCAGATGGTTCGGGACCGTCTCGGGAGACAGGGTCAGGCCGACTTTTTGCTCGTAGAACTCGCGGCTGCGTTCCAGGTCGGTCGAGCCGACGACCGCCGACATCCTGTTCTGCGCGATCAACTTGCCCCTCCTCGTGTTCAGGCCGGGATCCGGCCGCTCTCAGCTCAGCGTCGGCGAGGCCGAGACTGATCCTCAAGCCCCACCCTAACCAAGCGTGCACCGAGCGTCCCGGGACCCGAGCTCGGCAGGCTCTGCCGAGAAGTGATGCGCGGCACCGTCGATGGGTCGGACGCCCTTCAGGACAAGCAGGTCAAATGCTGGAGCACCTGCTGGCGGTGCAGTACCAGCACGACATGGGCGAGCGAGCACCCAGGGCGAGGGCAAGCGCATCGCTTTCCCGACAGAGTCGCCGACCGGGCTTAGCGAGACGGTAGACGTGGGAGAATCGGGGCGTGTCTGAGAGCAATGTCGAACTGGTTCGACGCGGCTACGAGGCGGCACTGCGCGGCGACCTCGACGTCATCGGCGAACTGCTCGACCCAGACGTGACGTGGCACGGCGGGGACCCGACCGCAGAGGGTTCGTGCACCAACCGCGAAGAGGCGCTGGAGGTCATGCGCCAGGCGCGCGCTCGCGGAGGGGTCGGCGAGCTCGTCAATGTGATCGACGCTGGCGACAGAGTCCTCGTCATCATGCGACCGCCTTCCGTGCCCGGCGAGCCGGCGGCGCTGAGCGCCAACCTCACCACCTTCCGCAACGGCAAGGTGATCGAGATGGTCCACTACCCCGACCCCGATGACGCGATCGTGGCTGCGCGAAGCTGACCTCGCCGCCGCCGCGACGGCCGCCCGCGCGGGGTGCCGCGAAGCGGGGAAAGCGGCTCAGGTGCTCGCCCGGCCGGGGCCCCAGCTTCTCATGTGGCGTTGATCCCGCCGCTCTTGCAAACGACGCCGATCACCGTCCCAGTTCCGGGGTGTCCAGGATCTGGCTCGTAGCCGGGATCGACCCGGACGAGTACGACCGCGACGGTATCGCCGGAGATCACCGCAGCAGACTTGATGATCTGGCTGGACACAACCATGGGCACGACGCCCTCGACCGCGGCAGGCGGTGCTGAGCTGTCGCCGGGGCGAGTCGTCCAACTCTGTCCGCACGTCGCCGTCGCGGTATCGGCGAATCCCTTGAACGACGCCGGTGCCGGACCGGCGCTGAGACCATCGTCCTTCCACCACTGAGCGCCCCAGAAAGTGACCAGGTCACCAACGGAAGCGGCCTGGTCGCCGATCACGAACGCACCGTCTTGCGAGCTCGGATCTGCCATCGCGCCGCCGGCAGGGACCAGCGATCCCAGGATCGCACAGGCAACAGCGGCGATGAAACGAACGCCACATCGCCTTCCCATCCCACGCATGGAAGCTCCTTCGGTAGAGACGCCCAGGGCCTCATCCTCGGAAACCGCGGTGTTCCGGCTCGAGCGACCTGCGCCCAGATGGACCGTTGTTCGAGTGGTGTCCTCGTCTCGATCGTCACGCCGGGCGACGTCCGCGCGGCGACGGGCTGGTCGGACGCGTGACCTAGACTCGCGGCGATGTCGTTACACCTCTTCGCGGGGCTGCGCGTGCGGGACTTCCAAGCGGCCCGACCGTGGTACGAGCGGTTGCTGGGGGAGCCGACGTTGCTCCCCCACCCCACTGAGGCAGTATGGACGCTTGCCGGGGACCGCTCGGTCTATGTTGTCGAGCATGCCGATGGCGCGGGCAACTCCGTGGTGACGATCTTGCTCGACGATCTCGATGCCCACCTGGCCGCGATCGCCGCCCGCGGGCTCGAGCCCGACGAGCGCGAGACATACTCCAACGGCGTACGCAAGGCTCTGTACCGCGACCCTGACGGAAACGAGCTGGGATTCGGCGCTGTGCCGCTAGACGCCGGTTCGGGGGGCTGACAGCGGACGCCTCATGCTCCCTTGACGCTCGTCTCGACGAATCTGTCAGCGAGTCCCAGGGACCGGACGGTGCACCCGCACCCGCGGGTGCCGACTGAGGTGCTCAGAACCGCACCGGCCAGCTCCGTGGGGCTCGCGCCGAATGCGGACGCCCTCGGCCAAGTTGACCGTTTCTCGCGGCGTGTGAATGCTCACGTTGGCTCTTCCTCTCGTTGCCGTTGCGCCGGGACAGCCAGCGGGACGCTCGCTGGCGCTGTCGCCTACGTGCTCCGCCCAATCCCCTTGCCTCGGCGCTGTTGGTCGGTCGTCGTCCTGGATGTGGGTGTTCGGGCGTGAACGGCGGTAAAAGCGATGGTCTGGGTCCACCACGCTGGATCGGCACAGTAGGCGAGGAAGGTGTCGATTGACACGTCGTTGATCCTGCCCGATGCCAGCAGCCGACCGCGCAACTCGACGACGGTCTCCCGCCAGTACAGGGCCCAGGCCGAGCCGCCGTTGTAGAGCGCTGTCTCGGCGGTTGCCGCGATGCCCTCCAGGCCGTGTGCGGCCAAGGTGGCCGGGAGCCGGCGACCGATCGTATAGTCGATTCCCTCCTCGCGCGACCACGCCAGCCACCCGTCCCAGAACGCTCTGACCTCAGCTGGTTCAGCGACACTCACCGGCAGGAAATCCGGCTCGATCAGCAGGATCGCCCCACCCGGGCGCACACTGGCGATGAGGTTTGCGATCGCACTCCGCGGGTCTGCGACGTGGTGCAGCACGGCGCGTGCTGTTACCAGATCAAAGTCGAACGGTTCGACCGGTCCCGCGACGATGTCGGCCTGGCGGAGCTCGAGGTTGGGCATGACTTCGTCGACGAGCGTCAGATCGAGATCCACCGCCACGGCTTGCCCTCCACGACCGATTCGCGCCGCGAGCCAGGCGGAGATCGAGCCGTTACCACACCCGACTTCAAGCGTCCGCTCCCCGGCTGCGATGCCCAGCAGTTCGACGTGACGGCGATGCATCGGGTCGAGCAACCGGGACATCAGGGCCAGCCGCTCGCGCTCTCCTTCCCGGTCATGACCCAGGACGTACTCAGGCATGGCACTTCGGTTCGCCCATGACTCGCGTGGTCCAGTCGCTCCGTTTTCGCCAGCCACTCTATAGCGGGGGCGACGGCGGGCGGCGTCGCCGTCGCCGTGATACTGAAGTCGGCATGTTGTCGACCGACGAAGCTCTCCTGGACAATCCGGTCTTCGCGGCCCTGTCCGGACCCCATGCGCGCTTTGCGCAGGTGTGCGGGCGTGCGCTCCGATATCCGGTCGATGTGGCCCCCTTCCTTGGTCTGCCGTCGCAGCCGTCGGCAGATGACTGGGAAGACGCCGCCAGTCTCGTTGTCCCGGGAACCTTCGCGGCGGTCATCCAGAGCGGCGCTGGGGCGCCGCCGGGTTGGACGACCCTCCGCGCCTTTGATCTGGTGCAGATGATCGGTGAGCGTGTCACTGGGCTCGATTACCCGGAGGCGGTCTCGCTTGGCGCCGCCGACGTCCCCGAGATGCTCGAGCTCGTGGCCGAGACCGAGCCGGGGCCGTTCCTCGACAGGACCATCGAGCTTGGTGACTACCGTGGCGTCCGCTGTGACGGGGCGCTCGTGGCGATGGCGGGCGAACGCCTGCGTTTCGACGGCTGGACCGAGATCAGCGGGGTCTGCACCATGCCCGCCCATCGCGGCCGCGGGCTGGCCTCTCGACTCATACGCGCCTTGATAGGCGGCATCGAGCTTCGCTCACACCGCCCATTCCTGCACGTCCTCAGCACCAACACGAGTGCGATCAGGATCTACGAGGAGCTCGGTTTTCGCATCCGGCGGAGCGCGACGATCACGGTCATGAGCTCCGAGCCGGTTCGAGACGAGCAGAGATAGTCGGCGCGCGAACCGCTCGCGCTCGCCGGCCTGATCAACAGCTGGTGCTGTTCGTCGAATTCTCCACTGCTTGGCCCGTCATCGCCAGCCGTTCTAGATGTAGTACATCGGGGCACCGGCTGCGCGCGCCTCGCGCTCGGCGACATCGGCGATCGTGGCCGCACCCAGAACCTCACGCGCGGCCAGGGCGGCGTCGGCGAACACCCCCGTCGCGTCGACTCCGAGTCCGCCGTCGAGCAGCTCGACGATCTCGAGCACGGTGATCTCCGTGGCCGGCCGGCCGAAGCTGTAGCCGCCCTTCACCCCGCGCTGGGAGCGCAGCACGCCGGAGCGCCGCAGCGTCGCGAAGAGCTGTTCCAGGAACTGCACCGGGATGTCCCGGCGACGGGCCAGCTCAGCTATCGGGACCGGCCCGCTGTTGCCGTGCCGGTGGAGCTCGACCAGCGCGCTCACGGCGTACGGCGACTTTGTCGTGATCGAGATCATCGGCGGCCAGACCGATCGTATGGCAGTTGCGCGCCGTTCGCCCGGCGCCGCGTCAGATCCAGCCGCGCTCGGTGGCGATCAGCACGGCCTGAGCGCGGTCCATGGCTCCGAGCTTGCCGTAGACGTTGTGCAGGTGGGTGCGCACGGTACTGGTCGAGAGTCCGAGCTCGGTGGCGATCTGCTTGTAGACCATGCCGCGAGCCAGGCGGCGCAGGACATCGATCTCCCGGCCGGACATCGGGCAAGGGTCGATCTGGCGGGGCCGGCCTCCGCCGGTGGGCAGCGGCAGGTCATACATCACCGCGCGGAGCTCGGCCGGCTTTATGCCGACGACGCGGGCCACGGCGAGCAGTTCAGCCGGCGTCACCGCCCCGCCAAGTGTGTAGTGGGCGAGCATGTCGGCCAGGCGCACGAGAGCGGCCTCGCCGTCGCAATCCTCGGCGTGGTGGCGCTCGATGACGCCGGCCACCGAGGGCGGCAGGCCCCAGCGGCGGGCGAGCACACCGCCGACAAGGGCGTGGTCAACGCCGAGCTCGCGGCGCTCGCGCTGGATGCGCTCCTCGGGCGTACGGGCCTCGCCGTGGACCTGTCGGGGGTAGCCCGGATAGGCATGTACGAGCACGAGCTTGCCGATGTCATGCAGGAGTGAGGTGACCATGAGACGGTCACGCTGGTCATAGTCGAGCTCGCGGGCCACGCGATCCGCGGCGCGCTGAGTGGCCACGGCATGCAGGCGGAAGCGCTCCGGGACGCCCTGCCACACGGACGTCCGCTCGAAGAAGTCGAAGGTGCGCGCGCGGCTGGCGATGGCGTGCACGGACCGCGGAGAGAGGACCTCGACCGCCTTCACGGCGCTCTCGACACGCCCCGTTGCCCGCCCGTCCACGCGGTTGGCCAGCCGCAGCACGGCTACGGCCAGTGCGACGTCAGACTCCACGGCCGAGACGACGTCGGCGGTCGGCGGGTCGCCGGCCTCGAACAGCCGTATCACGCGGTTGCGCGACTCGACCAGCATCGGGAACGCCTCCAGAGCTTCGAACGCAGCCGTCAGCCGTCGACCATGGCCCTCGTTGTGATGGCGCTGGCGTCCGGCGTAGGACTCGTTCGAGACGGTGTCGACGGCAGCGAGAGAGGCCACCGGGGAATCACTCTTCCTTTTGCGAGGGATCGGGGTTGGGGCAGGTTCACTCGGTCCTCCGAGCTTCCCCGCCAATGCCTCTCTATCGGCAGTTCCGGGGGTTTTGTTTAGCTTGCGCACGCCTCGCGACCCCTGGCGAGCGCCCCGTCGATGCGCGCCAGCGTCTCATCGCGGCCCAGCAGCGCAACGCTCTCAAAAATGCCTGGTGAGACCGTCCCTCCGGCGATCGCGACCCGCACGGGCTGGAACACCTTGCCGGGCTTCATGTCCCGGTCGGCCACCACGCCGCGCAGGGCCGCCTCGACACTCTCGGTGTCGAACGGCTCGGTGGCCGCCAGCGCGGCGCGCGCGGCTTCGAGCGTCTCAAGGCCGCCGTCGGCGCAGATCGTGCGCTCGAAGGCGGCCGGGTCGTCCCGCGGGCCATCGAACAGGAAGCCGGCGAGCGGCCAGAAGTCAGCCAGCGTTTGGATCTTCTCGGCCGAGATCGACACCGCATCGCGCAGACCGGTGCGGCCGGTGAACGCCTCGAGCCGCGCGGTGAGCTCGTCCAGGCCGAGCTCGCGCAGGTACCTCCCGTTCATGTGTCGGAGCTTCTGCTCGTCGAACACCGCCGGGTTCTTCGACACGCGTTCGATCCGGAAGCGCTCGGCCAGCTCATCGAGCGTGAAGTACTCCTCGTCGGCGGAGAATCCGGCGCCCAGCAGCGCCGTGTAGTTGGCCACCGCCTCG
Organism: uncultured Solirubrobacteraceae bacterium; assembly: GCA_963725515.1. Taxonomy (GTDB): domain Bacteria; phylum Actinomycetota; class Thermoleophilia; order Solirubrobacterales; family Solirubrobacteraceae; genus Palsa-465. The sequence continues at coordinate 393,794 of CAVRZB010000003.1, forward strand.
GGCAGGTAGCCGGCATCGCGCAGTCCCTGCACCGAGGCCGCGCCGCGGCGCTTTGAGAGTTTCTTGCCGTCGGGGCCGTGGAGCAGGGGCAGATGGGCGTAGCACGGCGGGGTCTCCCCCAGCGCCTCGAAGACGAGCAGCTGCTTGGGTGTGTTGGAGAGGTGATCCTCGCCGCGCACCACGTGCGTGATGGCGGCGTCGAGATCGTCGATCGCCACGGCGAAGTTGTAGAGCACGGATCCGTCCGCGCGGGCGATCACCGGATCGTCCATGTGCTCGTGGGCGAAACGGGCCTCGCCGCGAATCACGTCCTCGACGACGGTCTCGCCCTCGCCGGGCACCCGCAGGCGGATCGCGCCCTCGTCCTCGGGCTCGCCGCGGAATCCCCGCTCGTGCCCGTGGCGCTCCTTGTACGCCTCGACATCGGCCGCGGTGGCGGTGCTGCGGTAGGCCTTCCCGCTCTCGAGCAGCTGCCCCAGCGCCTCGGCGTGGCGCTCGGCGCGCTCGGACTGGAAGATCGGCCCCTCGTCGAAGTCGAGCCTCAGCCAGCTCAGGGCATCGAGGATCTGCTCGACGTTCTCCGGGGTCGAGCGCTCGCGGTCGGTATCTTCGATTCGCAGCACGAACGTGCCGCCTTGGCCGCGCGCGAGCAGCCAGTTGTAGAGGGCGGTGCGTGCGCCCCCGATGTGGAGCGCCCCGGTCGGGGATGGAGCGAAGCGAACGCGCATGACAAGACAGCCACCACCATGCTAATCGGCGCCCACGTCTCACAGGCGGGCGGTCTCCCGAACGCGGTCGCCCGTGGGGTTGAGCGCGATGCCCGCTCGATCCAGATCTTCAACCAGTCGCCACGCATGTGGCGACCCACCGCCTACGGGGATGACGACTTCGGCGCCTTCCGCGAAGCGATCGCCCCGACGCGCATCGGCGCGGTCCTGATCCACGCCGTCTACCTGCTCAACTGCGCGTCGGAGGATCGGGAGATCAGGCGCAAGACGCTCGCGTCATTGATCCAGTCCTTGAGCGTCGGCGCGGCGATCGGCGCCAGCGGAGTCGTGCTCCATCCCGGATCGGCCAAGACGGGAGACGTCGCCAAGGCGATCGAGCGCGCCGGGAAGGTGATCCGCGAGGCCCTGGCCGAGACCGAGGGCTGCGAGCTTCACCTGGAGAACACCGCGGGCACCGGCGGGACACTGGGGCGCTCGTTCGACGAACTCGCGGCACTGATCGAGGCTGCGGGCGGTCACCAGCGCCTCGGCCTATGCCTCGATTCCTGCCATCTGCTCGCCTCGGGCTACGAGATCCGCACCGCCGAGGCACTCGAGGGCGTGCTCGCGCAGTGTCAAGCGGCGCTTGGGCCCAAGCGGCTGCGATCGCTGCACGTCAACGACTCGACGCAGCCGCTCGGTTCCAACCGCGACCGACACGCCAACCTCGGCGAGGGCGAGCTCGCGGACAAGGGCTGCGCCGTGTTCCTCTCCGAGCCTCGTTTCGAGGATCTCCCATGCGTGCTCGAAACGCCCGGGGTCGATCGCAGCGGAGTCCGCGCCGAGGACGTGGCCCTGGCCCGCCGCCTGCGCAAGCGCGGGCTCGCGGCACGCGGCCGGGCTCGGCGCAGCGCGACGGCGCGCCGGGCGTGAACCGCCCCGCGGCCCCGCCTGCGCTCGAGGTCACCGCGCTGCAGAAGCGCTACCGGGACGTGGTCGCGCTCGGCGGCGTCGAGCTCACGGTCGCCCGTGGCGAGCTCGTCGGGCTGCTCGGCCCCAACGGCGCGGGCAAGTCGACGCTCGTGAAGATCGCCTGCGGGCTGGTGCGGCCCAGCGCCGGGTCGGTCCAGGTCTGCGGCTCACCGGCCGGATCCCGCCCAGCGCGGGCGACGCTCGGCTACCTGGCCGAGCTGTTCCGGTTTCCGGGCTGGTGCCGGGCCACCGAGGTCCTGGAGCTCCACCAGCGGCTGGCCGGCTCCGACGGCGGCCGTCGTGAGCGCGGCGAGCTGCTCGCGCTCGTGGGGCTGACCGACGCGGCCGAGCGCCGCGTGGAGGCGATGTCCAAGGGCATGCAGCAGCGGCTGGGCATCGCGCAGGCGCTGATCGGGCGCCCCCAACTGCTGCTGCTCGACGAGCCCACGAGCGCGCTCGATCCGGCCGGGCGCCGCGACGTGCGTGAGCTGCTCGAAGATCTGCGCGGACGTGGGATAGCGGTGCTGCTCAACTCACACCTCCTCTCCGAGGTCGAGCTGGTCTGCGACCGCGTGGCGATCCTCTCGCGCGGGCGGCTCGCCGCCGCGGGCGCACCGGCGGATCTCACCCGTGCTGGGGGGCTGGAGGTCACGACCGCGGCCGGCGTGCGTACGTTCCCCGACGCCCGCCGCGAGGATGTGCCGCGGATCGTCGGCGAGCTGGTGGCGGCGGGCGTGGCGATCTACGAGGTCAAGCTGCTGCGCAACACACTCGAGGACGTGTATCTGGACGCCGTCGGCGGCGCCCCGGAGGGGCCGCCCGCCCCGGCGGGATCGCCGGCCGAGGAGACCGGGCGCTGATGGCGGCACTCGTGCTGGCCCGCCACGTGCTCCAGGAGAGCGTGCGCCGGCGCGTGTTCGTGGTCGTGCTCGTGCTGAGCCTGCTCTTCCTGGCCCTGTTCGCCTTCGCGACGATCGAGGCGTTCCACGCCGTGCACTCCCTGCGCGTGGGGGAGGACACGGGCACGATCGATGCGCGCGGTCTCGTGACGATCACGCTCGTCGGCCTGGGGATGTTCGCCACGCTGTTCCTCGGCACCGTCCTCGGCGTCTTCCTGACCCTCGGTGCCGTCCGGGGCGACGCCGACCGAGGCCTGCTCCAGCCACTCGTCGTACGGCCGCTCGGCCGCACCGAGCTCCTGGCCGGACGCTTTGGCGGCGCGGTCGGGGTCTGTGCGGCCTACGTGATCCTGCTCTACACAGTCGTGATCGTCCTCGTCCACGCCGCCGGCGGCCGCTGGCCCGACCGCATCGTCGGACCGGGCCTCGCGTTGGCCGCCGCGGTCACCATCCTGGTGGCGCTCTCGCTGCTGGGCTCGACCGTGCTCTCGGCGACCGCCAACGGGATCGCCATGTTCATGGTCTTCGGGGCCGGACTCGTGGCCGGACTGCTGGCCACGATCGGCAACGCGCTCAGCTCAGGCGCAGTCGAGACGACCGGCCACGACCTGGCGCTCGCGCTGCCCTTCGAGGCGCTCTACCAGGCCGGCCTGCACGCCCTGGGCGCCGACCAGTCGGGCTTCACCGGGCTGCTGGTCAACCTCGGACCGTTCGGGTCCTCACACGCCGGCGGACCCCTGCTGTATCTCTGGTCCCTGGCCTACCTGGTGCTCGTCGGCGCGCTGGCCGCCTGGATATTTAGGCGACGGGACCTCTGAGGGCCGCTATCGTTGGTAGCGTCGTCCGTTCGGTCCTCTGCCGACTCTCCCCTGCGCGCGACGTACGTCCCAGAGAGGAGGCAGAGAGGCTGGCTATGTCCAGCATCGAAAACCCGACCACGGCGCACGGGCTACTGGGCGCCGAGATCTCGAACGCGCTCGTGGCCATGCTTCACCGCTACACGGGGCGCGGGCCGACGCGTGCCCGGACCACGATCGCCAACAACGTCATCGTCTGCGTGATGGGCCAGACGCTGACCAAGGGTGAGCAGATGCTCGCGCAAGGCGGCAAGCATGAGATCGTGCTGAACGGTCGCCGGGCCTACCAGGACACGATGAAGACCGAGGCCGTCGAACGCGTGCAGGAGCTGAGCGGTCGCAAGGTGATTGCCTTCATGTCGACCAACCACATCGAGCCCGATCTCGCCGTCGAGATCTTCATCCTCGAGCCGCTCGCCGACGACGGCCGACCCGATTTCGAGAGCGGCATCGATGGCGACGGCGCGGGCGTCGATCACGCGCGGGGTATCGCCACCCCCTGAGCCAGTGAGTCAGGTCCGCTGGGCGAGCACCTGATAGATCGAGGCCCAACCCGTCTCGAAGCCCTGGCGCGCGGCGCGCAGGTAGAGCCGCCAGATGCGCGCCCGCTCGGCGCCGGCGATCCGCACGGCTTCCTCATAGCGCTCGTCGTAGCGACGCGTCCAGTGCCGGAGCGTCTCGGCGTAGTCGGGCTGAAAGCCCTCCACGTGGGTGGTGAGGAGCCCGGCCCGCTCGAGCGCCAGCTCGATGCGCGAGAGCGGGAGCGGAACGCCGTCGGGAAACACGAAGCGCTCCGAGAACGGCCCCTCGTCCTTGGTGTCGAAGTCCTGCAGCTTGGCGATGCCGTGGTTGAGCAACCAGCCACCGGGTCGCAGCAGGCCGGCGAGCCGCCCCGCGTATAGGTCGATCCGCTCCTCCCCCACGTGCTCGACCATGCCGATGCTGGCGATCGCATCGAACGGCTCCTCCTCGAGCTCGCGATAGTCCGCGACCCGGATCTCGACACGATCAGCGACGCCGGCCTCGTGCGCCCGCCGGCGCCCGAGCTCGGCCTGGCGCTCTGAAAGCGTGACGCCCACCACGCTTGCGCCATGGCGGGTCGCGGCGTGCAGGGCGAAGCTCCCCCACCCGCAGCCGACGTCGAGCACCCGGTCGCCCTCGTTCAGGCGCAGCTTCGTGCACACAAGCTCGAGCTTGGTCTCCTGCGCCTCCTCGAGCGTCGTGGCGCCGCGCGAGAAGCAGGCACAGCTGTAGGTCATCGACTGATCGAGGAACAGCGCGAAGAACTCGTTGCCGACGTCGTAGTGGTGGCGGACCGCGCGGCGATCGCGGGCCAGGCTGTGGCGCTCGCCGCGCAGGCGGAGCTCGGACGCCGGCGCGCGTGGCGGGCGCACGAGGCCACAGCCCCGCAGGATCGCCAGGCCGAGTCTGGCCTGCTGTCTGAACGTCAGCGGCGGCGGCTCCCAGGTGTCGACGATCCGCAGTGCGGCATCGATATCGTCCACCTCGAGCAGCCCCGCGACGTAGGCCCGGCCGATGCCGAGCTCGCCCGGGGCCCGCAGCACGTGCGCCAGAGCCCGCGGGGAGCGAACGAAGAATGTCGGCGCCGCACGCTCGGTGGCCGGCACCCCGCTGCCATCCCAGAATTGCAGCGCAAAGGGCCGCCGGGGCAGCGCCGTGAGCAGTTCCCGCCGAAGCGGCTCGGTACGCGCGAGCGTCAAGGTCCCGTCAGGACGTCGGCACCGCGGCGATTCTGGTCTTGCGTTCCGGGCTCACCCGCACAACATCCCAGGCCAGCCCGGTCACCTCCATCAGGCGGATCACGCCGGCCGAGGGATCGATCTGCCAGCGACGCAGGCCGTGGCGGTACGAGGTCGGGAAGGCGTGGTGGTTGTTGTGCCACGCCTCGCCCCACGTCGGGATGGCCAGCCAGGCCAGGTTGCGGGACTCGTCGCCGGTCTCATAATCGCGCCGGCCGAAGAAGTGGCAGAGCGAGTTGATGCTGAAGGTCGCGTGGTGCAGGAAGAAGATCCGGGCCGCGCCGCCCCAGATCAGCCCGGTCAGCCCGCCCACGACAGTGCCGGTGAGCGCGACACCGAGACCGAACGGGAAAGCCAATCCCACGATCACCCAGAGCACGAAGGTGCGGTCCACGAAGCGGATCATCGGGTCGGCCAGCAGGTCCTTGGCGTAACGCTGCTCGTCGGCCACCTCCATGTCGCTGAACACCCAGCCGATGTGGGCGTGGGCCAGACCGCGCAACGCGCCGAGCCAGCCCGAGCCATGCTTGGTGTGGGGGCTGTGGGGATCGCCGTCGACGTCGGAGAACTGATGGTGCTTGCGATGCGTGGCAACCCAGTCGATGACCGGACCCTCGGCGGCCGCCGAGCCGAGCGCGGCGAACCCCGCCCGGACGATGCGGAAGGTCTTGAAGCTGCGGTGTGTGAGCAGGCGATGGAACCCGACGGTCACGCCGGTGCCGATCACCACGTAGGTGACGGCCAGGATCAGGATGTCCTGCCAAGCGAAGAGGTTCCCGGCCCAGCCGAACCACAGACCGATGACGACCATGATCGGTGGGACAGCCGTGACCACACCACTGGCGATGCGGTCAACGAGCGGCATCGACACCGGGCGGACATTCGTCGCGGGCGGACCGGTAGTGGCGGCGGGCGATTCAGCGCCGGCCGCAGCGGGTCCGGCTGAGGAGACGTCCATTCTCTTCGACTCTAGCGCTTACCCCGGCCGCTGACACACGACCATGTACGGCGCGCCGATCAAGGGACGCGGATTACGCATCCGCCATCTCGAGCAGCTTTAGCACCGTATTCCAGTTGCGGGCCGTCGCCGTCACCCCGAGCCGGTCGGCCGCGAGCAGGGGGCCCAGCTTCGAGCGCTGGATACCTTCGGGATGCCAGGTGTAGATCTCGCGCCCCACGTGGACGAAGCGCTCGGGCGCGAGATCGGCCGCCGCCGCGCGCTCGATCGCCGCGGCGTCGGGCTCGGCCGAGAGGAAGTAGACCTGGTAGCGCTTGGGATCCTCGGCGATCCCCCCGAGCGGGTCGCACGCCACGATCTCGGCCAGCTCGTCGCGGCTTCTGACCACGACCTCCACATCAAAGCCGAAGCCGGCGCTGATCTCCTTTTCCAGGCGCCGGGCGACCCGCTCGGCGGAAGCCCCGCTGCCGAGAACGACGTTGCCGCTCTGAAGCAGCGTGCGCACGTCCTCGTAGCCGAGCCCACCGAGCAGCTCTCGCAGGGCGACCATACCGACGCGTCGCTGTGAGCCGAGGTTTATCCCGCGGAGCAGGACCACATGTCGCTGCACGCTGGAGTGATACCTCAGTCGGTGGCGGCGAGGGTGATCTGTTCAGTAAATGACATGGCTTACGCCTACCCGACACCGAGCGGGCTTAAGCGCCTGGACGATTAGAGTTCTCGTGTTCAGGCCACGGCGTCGGCGGCCGGCAGCGGCGCGGGCGCTCCCGCCCCAACAAGAGCGCCGCCGAGCAACGCATCGAGCTCCGCGTGGAGGCTCGCGCTGCGTGAAACGCGGTAGCTCGGGCCCAGCTTGAGGCGTCGCCGGCCTGTCGTCGTCTTGAGCTCGATGACGACGTCCGCATCGCCCGGGAATCCGGCCAGCACGTCCTTGAGCTCGCCGAGCACGGTGGCCGGCAGCACGGTGGCGTCGAGGTGCAGCCGCAGCGCACTCGGCTCGAGGACTGGCTTGGCCTCCTGCGCGGTGGCCGCCTGAACCTCCTCGTCGCTCGGGGCGAACAGCTCGACCTGCTGGGCGACGATGCAGGTCTTGTCGCGGTCCTTCTGGTCGACCTTGCCCCGCACGAGGACGATCGAGTCGGTCTCGAGCGCCTCCTCGTTGGCGGCCATCGCCTTGCCGAAGACCACGACCTCGATGGCCGTCTCCAGATCGCCGAGCGTGACGAACATCATGGGGTCGCCCTTGCGCGTCCGGATCCGTCGCGCCGCGGTGATCATCCCACCGACGGTCACCCAGTCGCCGTCGCGCCGCGCCGCGAGTTCGCCGAGCGCACAATCGGCGCGCGCCCGCAGCGCCGGACCCACCTGCTTGAGCGGGTGCTCCGAGATGAACAGTCCGATCGACTCCTTCTCCGCGGCCAGCAGCTCGTTGCGATCGAACTCGCCCGCTGGGATCGGCGCATGGCTCGGGCTCGACAGCGCCGGCGTTCCCCCACCGTCCCCGGCCTCGGGACCCAGGTCGAAGATCGAGCCCTGGCCGATGAGCGCGTCCTGCTGAGCTTTCTGGCCCGCACCCTGGGCCTGCTCGAGCACGGCGAGCATGCCCTTGCGCGAGTCGCCGGTCGAGCCGAAGGCACCGCACTTGATCAGGGCGTCGATGGCCTTCTTGTTGACCGTGCGGTTGTCGACGCGACTGCAGAAGTCCCACAGGTCGCGGAACGGGCCGCTCTCCTCACGGGCGCGCTTGATCGCCTCGACCGCCTGATAGCCCACGCCCTTTACGGCGTCGAGGCCGAAGCGGATGTTGCCGTCGACCACCACGAACTCGTGGTCTGAGAGGTTGACGTCCGGCGGCAGGATGGCGATGCCCATCTGCTCGGCCTGCGCGACGAAGAAGGGCACCTTGTCCTTGGTGTCCATCACCGAGGAGATCAGCGCCGCCATGTACTCGGCCGGGTAGTTGGCCTTCAGCCACGCGGTACGGTAGGAGATCAGCGCGTAGCAGGCGGCGTGCGACTTGTTGAACGAGTAGTCGGCCGAGCGCTCGTTCGTGGCCCACAGAAGCTCGATCACCTGCTCGGCCGTACCGGAGGCCCGACAGCCCGCGAAGAACTCCGGCTTCAGCTTGGCCATCGCCTCGCGGTTCTTCTTGCCGATCGCCTTGCGTAGGTCGTCCGCCTTGGCGCCGCTGAAGCCCGCGAGGTCCTTGGCGACCTGCATGGCCTGCTCCTGGTACAGGATCACGCCCTTGGTCGGCTCGAGAATATGGCGCAGGCGATCGTCGGCGTAGGAGATCGACTCGGGATCGCGCTTGCCCCGGGCGTACGTCGGGATCTGGTCCATCGCTCCGGGCCGGTACAACGCGTTGAGCGCGACCAGGTCGTCGAACTCGGTTGGGCGCACCTTCTTGAGGGCCTCGCGCATGCCTTCGGACTCGAACTGGAAGACGCCGATCGAGTCTCCGCGCGCCAGCATCTCGTAAGTCGGGGCGTGATCGAGCGGCAGCGCCGCCATGTCGGGACGCTCTCCCGCTGAGCGCTCGACGATGTCCAGCGCGTCCTCGATCACGTCCAGGTTCCGCAGGCCGAGGAAGTCCATCTTGAGCAGACCGATCTGCTCGATGGGCTTCATCGAGAACTGCGTCACCGTGCGGAATGCGCGCTCGCCGTTCTCATCGGTGCCCGCATCAGCGATCTGGAGCGGCACGATGTCGGTCAGGGGCCGGTCCGCGATCACCACGGCCGCGGCATGGATCGAGGAGTTGCGCACGATTCCCTCGAGGCCCTGCGCGACATCGACGATCTGCTTCGCCGTCCCGTCGCGGTCGGTCTCGGCGCGCAGCGGCTGACCGGCCTTCAGGCACTCCTCAAAGCTGGGCGCGCGCCCCATGATCGGCTCGGGGATGAGCTTGGCCAGCCGGTCGCCGACGCCGTAGTCGTGGCCGAGCACGCGGGCGGCGTCCCGGGTGGCGGCACGGGGCTTCATCTTGCCGAAGGTGACGATCTGGGCGACGGACTCCTTGCCGTACTTCTCGGTCACGTAGCGGATCATGCGGTCGCGGCCGCGGACCGAGAAGTCGATGTCGATATCGGGCATCGACACCCGCTCCGGGTTGAGGAAGCGCTCGAAGAGCAGGTCGTAGCGCAGTGGATCGACGTCGGTGATCTGCAGCGAGTACGCGACGAGCGAGCCCGCCGCCGAGCCACGGCCCGGGCCGACGGCGATGCCGCTGTCTTTGGCGTACTTGACGAAGTCCCAGACGATCAGGAAGTAGGCGTTGAAGCCCATCCGGTCGATCACGCCGAGCTCGTATTCCGCGCGCTTGACCGCCTCCGCCGGGGGCGGGTCGCCGTAGCGGCCACGGAGACCCTCGTGGACCAGCATTCGCAGGTAGTCGGCCTCCGACTCGCCGTTCGGCGTCGGATAGCGCGGGATCAGCTGCCGGTCGAGCTCGAGTTCGACGTCGCAGCGCTCGGCGATCTCGAGCGTCGTGGCGGTCGCCTCGGGCCATTCGGCGAAGGCCTGGGCCATCTCGTCGTTCGAGCGCAGGTAGAACTCGTTCGTCTCGAAGCGGATCTTCGGCTGGTTGAGCGTCGACTTGGTCTGCACGCACAGCAGGGCGGCGTGGTGGTGGTAGTCCTCGCGCCGGAGGTAGTGGACGTCACCGGTTCCGACCAGCGGCCGGCCCACCTCGCGGGCGATGCGGACGATCCCCTCGTTGGCCCGCTCCTGATCGGCGAGCCCGTTCTTCTGCACCTCGAAGTAGACGCTGTCCGGCCCGTAGACGTTCATCAGCTGGTCGGCGTAGGCGCGCGCCTCGGCGTCGTGACCGGCGAGCAGGTGCTGAGCGAAGCGCGACTGCAGGCAGCCCGTGAGGGCGATCACCCCCTCGGAGTGGGCGGCCATCTGCTCCATGTCGACCGAGGGCTTGCCGCGCTGGTAGCCGTCGAGGAAGCCGGCCGAGGACAGCTTTACCAGATTGCGATATCCCTCCGGCGTCGAGGCCAGCAGGGTCATGTGAAAGCGCTCGAGGCGGCCCGGGGCGCGGCGGGCGTGGTCATCCACAACGTAGATCTCGCAGCCCAGGATCGGCTTGATTCCGTGCTTGCGACACGCCGTGAAGAGCTCCACCGAGCCGTTCATGACGCCGTGGTCGGTCAGTCCGAGCGCGGGCTGATCGAACGCCGCCGCCCGCGCCGCGAGGTCATCGACCCGGCATGCCCCGTCCAGCAGCGAGTACTCGGAGTGGACGTGGAGGTGGGCGCAGGCGGAACTCATACGGGCTCCGTTGAGGATAGGCGCCGAAGCGGACGCCGAGGCCCTCTGCGCGAGCGCCGAGCGAAGTTTCAGCCGCTCTGTGCGCGCTCGATCCAGCTCTGCAGCCGGGCGAGTGGCTGTTCGTCCCCGCGGAGCTCGACATCCCCCCGTCGCTCACCGGCCAGCAGCAGGAGCAGGGACTCCGCCGAGCAGACGATCGTCGTGGCGACCGGAGAAGCCGGCGCGGAAGACACCGAGGGCGAACCTCCGCCGCGGACGTTCAGGTATGTGGTCGCCTCGTCACCGGCCCCAATCTCGTGGCCGATCGTGAACCGGTCGTCGTAGGTCCACCCCGGCTTGACCATCGACGCGACGAGCCTGAGCAGCAGCGGTGCCTCGAGCCGGACGCCGGCCGCGTGGAGCTCCCGCAGGTCGAGCTGGGCGCGCCCCAGCGCGCGCAGCGAGGCGACCGCGGCGCGATCCCCGCTGACCTTGGGCAGACGCCGGCGGAGCACCCGCCGCAGACGCCCCGCGGTGACGAGCCGGGCGACGCTGGCCGCGTCGCCGGTGAGCCGGAAGTCGACCTCGGTGAGCGCGCGTGGCACCGGGCGGCGCTCGATCTGGACCGCATCGCCGACGGTGACCAGCACGCAGTTTCCCTCGCCCAGCACCAGATCGTAGGACACCCAGCGCCCGTCGGCCGCGCGCTGGGCCGGGATCAGCTCGACGATGACCTGCCCGGCGGTCGTGGCGTCCTGCGCGGTGAGGGCTCGCAGCGCCGGCCTGAGCCAGGCCTTGCGCGAGCGCTTCGGTTTGGCGGTCTCGGGCTGGACTGGGGCGGGCGACGCGGCCGAGGCAGTCTCCGCAGGGGCCGCGGTGCCCTCAGCGGCCGGGGTGCCCTCAGCGGCCGGGGTGCCCTCAGCGGCCGGGGTGCCCTCAGGGGCCGGGGTGCCCTCAGGGGCCGGGGTGCCCTCAGCGGCCGCCGGCGCTGCCTCGCCAGGCGCCGTCACAGCCGCTCCCGGCACCGGCACATTCTCTTCGGGAGCCGGCGCGGCCACGGCCTCTTTCGCCCCCGCGACGGGCTCTTCCGGCGCCGGCGCGGTTTCCCGCAGCCGCGACAGGGCCTCGGCCAGACGCTCGGGCTCGACCGCGCCGCTCGGATCCGTCTGCTCGGGCCCGGGAGCGACCGTCGCGGCCGGCGTCGGCGCCGTGGTCATCGGGGCCGGGGGTATCTCGATGTCTGCCAGCGCCGCGCCGGCGCGCGTGCCGCGCATCGCCGCGAGCTGCTGACGGAGCTCCTCGATCGCCGCGTGGACACGAGCCGAGCGCTCGCGATACTCGGCGAACTCGCGCTCGACCTGCTCGCGCGCCGCGACCGCCTCCTGCGCCCGGCGGTGCTCGTCCGCCAGCCGCTGCTCGGCGTCGTCAGCGAGCTCATGCGCCTCCTCGAGCAGCGCTTCGGCGCGGGCCAGCGCGGCCGCGTCGCGCCGGGCGACCTCCTGGGCCGCCGAGAGCTCGCTGCGGAGCTGGGATATCTCGGCGCGCACGGCGGCGGCCTCGGCCTGCGCAGCGTCGCGCTCGCCACCCAGGGCCGTGAGCTGCGAGCGCATCTCGCCGAGCTGCCCGGCGAGCGAGGCGACACGGGCCTCAGCCTCGGCCTGGGCGGCCAGCTCGCGCTCGTCCACGCGTCGGATCCCCGCGAGCTCGTCACGCAGCTCGCCCAGCGTGGCCTCGAGGGCCGACTGCGTCGCGGTACGAGCGTCGAGGCTGCCCTGCACCGTGGCCAGCTGTGCCCGGACCTGCGCCTCGGTGGCCGTCCGGGCCTGAAGCTCCTGACGAAGCGCGGCGACCGTGCTGACCAATAGAGCCTCGGATTCGGTGCGGAGCTCGAGCTGCGAGCGGACGTCGGCGAGGCTGCGTCTCAGCTCCTCGGGCTCGCCGGGCCCTTCGCCCCCCGAGGGATTGCCGGGTGCCTGGGGCTGGGACTGCCCGGAGCGCCGGGGTCGCGCCGCGACCATATCCCGCTCTCCGCTGAGGCCGCGGGGCTCGCCCGCCACGGGCGGCGGCCCGGGTGGCTCAGCCGCGGGCACGCCACGGGCGATCTCGATCTCCTGACGCAGCGCCTCGGTGATCGGCTCTGGCGCGGTCGAGCGCTCGGTCGGCTCGGTCGGCTCGGAGGGCTCGCCGGCGCCCCAGCCCCCGGCCTGAGGATCGACCGGTTCGGAGCTCTCAGCATCGCGACGCAGGGCCTCGACCTCGCGCTCGAGCTCGCGTACGCGCGCCTCGGTGTTCGAGAGCTCGTCCGGCTCCGGATCGATCACCGTCGCAAAACCGTGCTCCGCGTACTTGTCGTCGTCCACGACGGTCTGCTCCCCGGGAGCATCTTCGGGACTGGCCGACCGGGCGCCCGGAAGCGGAACGATCACGCCACCGAGCTGCAGTGACAGTCGTCGCGAGAGATAGGGAGCCAGCCACGAGGGCAGCGAGAAGCTCACGCGCCACGCACCGGGCGGTGTTCCCCCTACGCTCGGCGGCTCGGGGATGGCCGGGAAGCGGTGTCGCTGAGTGTCGGCGGCGACCACCAGCATGGCCTGCCCGCGCGGCGCCGCCGGCCGGCGCAGCCAGCGCCCCGTCACGCGCACCAGCAGCCGGTCACCGCCAACCGCGGACCATTCCACCGACTCGATCCCTAGGGCCGGCTGCACTCCCGGTGGCTCGGTCATTCCTGGGCGACGGTAGACGCCGACGCGGACAGATGGCTCCATGTTCTCAGACCTCATCCACCGTGCTCAGGGAAGCGCTCGTCCGACGTTCCGCTCGACCCCTCACCGAGCGCGCCTCAGCCAGCAGAGCCTCCGCCTCACCGATCGCCGAGGCGTCCGGTCCTGTGCGCTCGTGAACCGCGGTGAGCGCCGAACCCAGCCGCTCCAATTCGGCCCGCAGCCCGGCCGCCTCCTGGGTGGCCGCGTCGCGTGCCACGGTGATGCTGGCCAGTTCGGCCCGCAGGCTCTCGACGCGGCGAGCCGCGGCATCGGAGCGGCGCTCGGCCTCGGAGCGGCGCGCGCGCTCGTGGTCCAGCTCGGCCCGCACCCGCCGAAGCTCGTTCTGAAGCTCGTCGCGGGCCATCTCGAAGCGCTGCTGCTGAGCCACGCGACCGGAAAGCTCGGCCTGCGCCCGGCCGAGAGCCTCTCGCAGCTGCGCCGGTTCTTCGCGCGCGGTGACGAGCGAGCGCTCGAGATGACGGATCCTGGCCATCAGCTGAGGCGTGTCGCCCGCGGCATCGGCGTCGAGGTCCCGGTGGGGCGCGGTCCCCCCTTCGCCGGGCGAGGGCAGCTCGATGAGCCCACCGAGCGAGGGATCCTGGCGGTGGACACCGAGCTCGAGGAAGGCGTGTGCACTGAGGTAGGGCCCGACCGAGGCCGGTAGCTCGAAACTGGCGTGCCAGTCCCCCGGGCGGAACGGGCCGGGCTGCCCAGGCGTCGCGGTGTAACGCTCACGCCGCCCGTCCACCTCGACCAAGAGGTGCGCGCGGCTGGGCGGAATCTGCCGCCGATCGTTCCAGTGACCGCGAACATGGAACGTCACCGTACCGGCTCTTTCTGGCGAGCATTCGACTGCCTCTATATGGAGAGGATGGTGACGTGCGGGAGGTTCCGTCATCGCGTAGCCCCATACGTTAGACGGGAACGGGCCAAAAAGTGCTTAAACCTGTTCCTGGAAGCCCCGCGGCGACGAGCGTCAGTCGCTCGATGCCTGACGCTGCACGACCACAGCGCCGGCGATCGCCAAGCCGACGACGCCTGCGAGCAGCAGCTTGCGTGGCGCGCGGCCGTGACGACGGCGGCGATACAGCCTGCCGCCCTGCCAAACCGCGAAGCCGAGGAGCTTGTAACCCATGTTCGAAGACTACCCCGCGCGATCTTCGCCCACACCGGGCCCATCGCCGCGGTGACGGACGTTCCAGGCCATGCGCGATTGCAGCGACCAGAGCTCGATGAAGCCCGGTGACGCCGCCTGCGAGAACAGGCCACCCGACTCCGAGAACGTGGCCAGCTGGGCGTCGTAGATGGCGTTCGGCGAGGAGCGCGTGACGACGCGCGCGGTGCCCTTGTAGAGCTTCAGCCCGATCGAGCCGGTGACCTGGCGGTTGACGGCCTCCATGTAGGCGTCGATGTCGGTGCGCAGCGGCTCGTGCCAGAGGCCGGCGTAGACAAGGTAGGCCCACTTCTGATCGAGCGCCGGCTTGAACTGGTTCTGGTGGATCGTGCCGACGAGTCGCTCGAGCTCGTGATGGGCCGGGAGCAGAATCGCGGCGGCCGGAATCTCGTAGATGTCGCGGACCTTGAGGCCGACGATCCGGTCCTCGAGCTGGTCGACAATCCCCACGCCGTGGCGCGCGCCGGCCTCGGCGGCGCGCTCGATCAGCGGCACGAGCTCCAGGCGCTCGGCATTGAAGGCGACCGGCGTCCCCCGCTCGAACTCGACGGTCACGAACTCGGGCTCGTCCGGGGCGAGCTCCGGGGGTGTCACGAGCTGGAACACATCCTGGTCCGGCGCGTGGTCGAGATCTTCGATCCAGCGGCCCTCGCTCGAGCGGCCCCACAGGTTGTCGTCGATCGAGTACGGCGCCGACTCGTTCCCGCCCTTGACCGGAATGCCGTGCTCGCGCGCGTAGGCGATCTCCTCCTCCCGGCCCATGCGCCACTCGCGCACGGGCGCGATCACCTTGAGCTCGGGGGCCAGGGTGGCCACCGTGGCCTCGATCCGGACCTGGTCGTTGCCCTTGCCCGTGCACCCGTGAGCGATCGTGTCGCAGCCCGACCGGCGGGCATGCTCAACCGCGAGCTTGGCAATCAACGGACGACCGAGCGCGGTGAAGAGCGGATACCCCGGGCCATAGACCGCATTCGCCCGGATGGCCGGGAGCACATAGTCGTGGGCGAACTCCTCGCGCGCGTCGACGACGTGGCAGTCGAGCGCGCCGAGGTCCTTGGCCTTACCGCGAATGACGTCGTAGTCTTCGCCGGGCTGTCCCAGGTTGACCGTCAGCGCGACCACCTCGGCGTCGTACTGGTCCTGGATCCACTTGAGCATCACGCTCGTGTCGAGCCCCCCGCTGTAGAGCAGCAGAACGCGCTGGACCTCTGAGGGGTCGGCCAGGTAGCCGGCGGTGAGTGGGGTCGTGGACTCGGGCATCGTGACGGTCGCCAAGGTTATTCAGCCCGTCGCGGGCGCGTAGTCCGAGTTCGGGACCGGGAAAGCGCGCACTTGGGGCCGGCCGCTCTCAGCGCGGCTCGAGCCCGATCCGTCCGCGAACCTCTGACCACAGCGCCTCGTAGGCCGCGGCCGCTCTCCCCCGGGCGGCGAACTCGGCCAGGACGGTGCGCTTTGAGCCCATCCGCTCGACATCGACCGCGGCCGGGATCACGGCTTCCAAGACGCTGGCACCGCCGACCGCGCGCACCGAGTCCATCACGTCGCGATGCAGGCGCTTGCGCCGGTCGACCATCGAGAAGAACGCGAGCACCTGCGGGCCGCCGCGCACGAGCGCCGCGAGCTGCTCGAAGGTGCGCGAGGACAACGTCGCCGGGATCAACGGGACGAGCAGTGCGTCGGCCGCCTCGAAGACGCTCTCCGACACGAGCGAGATGCTGGGCGGGCAGTCGAGGAAGATGCAGTCGTACTCATCGCGCAGCGGGGCGATCACGCGCGCCAGCCGCTGCGTGGGCCGCTTGACGCCATCGAGGGCGAGATCCATGTGGCGGTAGGAGAAGTCGGCTGGCAGCAGCTCGAGGCGCTCGAAGTCGGTGCCCCGGATGAGAGCCGAGATGTCGGTCTTGCCGCGCACGAGCTTGCGTCCTCCCCCGCGCACCTTGGGCTTGATCCGAAACAGATACGTCGAGGCCCCCTGGGGGTCGAGGTCCCAGAGCAGGGTGCGGAAGCCGTCGCGGGCCGCGAGGTAGGCGAGATTGACGGCCGTCGAAGTCTTGCCGACGCCGCCCTTGATGTTGTAGGTCGCCAATACGGTGCTCAACTGAACGTGTCCCTGACCAGCTGACGCTGGGACTTCGCCGCGAAGGCCGCGAAGCGCTCGGCGAACTCGCCGCGCGCCTGCACCTCCTCGTGCTTCAGGCGATCGACGAGCATGCCCATGGCCATCAGCCCGGCCGCGCCACCGGGCTCGTCGGCCACCTCCTCGCCCAGCGAGCGCAGCGTGGCGATCTGGACCTCCCGGTCCTGGTGGCGGCCCAGGCAGTCCTGGAGCGACTTGAGCACCCGGACCATCGGCCTGACCACATCGTCGGGGAACGCCGCGCCGAACAGCTCAAGCAGGTAGCGGAGCTCCTTGCCCTTCTTGCGCAGTTCGTGGTACTCCTCGGCCGGGCTCTCGGCGGTGATCGCGCTGCCCATGCGCACCATGCCGCGGTAGACCTTGCCGATCCGACCGCCGGCGACCTCGGCGATCGTCCGCGCCGCGTCGGGCCCCGCGGCGGGAGACTCGGCCGCGATCTCGCTCAGGAACAGCTCCCAGTCATCCAGCAGCGACGTCGTGCGCTCGGAGCGCAGCGCGCGGGTCATCGCACGGTGGGCGGCCGCGCGGCGCCTGCGCAGGACCAGCAGCAACGGATCGAGGTCGGCCGACGCCGTCTCGGGCAGCGCGGCGCGAAAGTGGTCAAAGTCGAGCACGTAGACGTCGAGGTCGCGGACGTCGCTGGTGATCTGTTGGAGGCGGCGGAACTCGGCCCGGAAGCGCTCGAGCGGGGCGGCCGGGAGGGCACCGCGCAACTCGCGCTGAACCGCGCGAGAGCGGCGCACGGCGACACGGAAGTCGTGCAGAAACTCGGGGTCGAGCTCGGCGATCGTGCCGGGCAGGTTCGCGCGCATGATCTCGAGCAGGCGTGCCAGCACGAGCGCCGCCGCCACATCGGCCCGCATCGAGCCCTCGAGCGCGACCTCGACCTTGGCCGACACGCCGCCGGCCATGCCGCCAGAGGCCAGCACGGCCTCCTCGAGCAGCGGCCCGGGCGCCGGCGAGAGACCCAGCCGACGCTCGACGAGGTCGCGCACGCGCTCGAGCGCGCGGTCATAGCCGCGTACCGGCGCGAGCCTCAGCCGCGCCGCCAGCCGCACATCACGCCCATCCGCTCGTACCACCACCGGCTGCTCGACAACGATCCGCACGACGGTCTTCTGCAGGTCATCGAGAACCGCCAGCGTTCTCCGACGCGAGCGCACGCGGGCGACGCGCAGCAGAACACGCACTTCCACGAGGCCGACGAGCGCGTCGCGCAGGGCGCCAGCCGGCAGCTCGAGCGGCGAGATCTGCTCCGGGTCGTCGGTCAGCGCGACCGAGGCGATCTCGCGCCCCGGCGTACCGTCGCCTTCGAACAAGGCGAGGCGCCCGGCCTCGGACACGCACGACAGACCCGCGGTGTGCAGGCGCCCGTCGAAGGTCTCATAGAACGCGCGCTCGACGCGCTCGAGCGGCTCGGAGCGCACTGAGACCTGCGCCCCGATCACCGCCGGCGCGGTGACCAACGTCACGTCATCCCCCAGCAGATAGTCCAGCGCTCCCGGGTTCATCTTCGCTCGCCCTCAGGTCCCGAGCGCGGCCAGGCGGCCGACGGCGTCATCGATCTGCTGCTCGGAGACGATCAGGGGTGGCTCGAAGCGCACGGTGCCCGGCCCGGTCGCGTTGACCACGAGTCGCTGCTCGAGCAGCGCGCGCCGCGCGAGCTCGGGCGCCGAGACGCCCTCGATCAGGTCTACGCCGATCATCAGCCCGCGCCCGCGCACCGTGCGCACGAAGGGCAGCGCCGCGAGCCCCGCGCGCAGACGCTCGCCGAGTTCGCGCACGCGTGCCAGCAATTCCGGGTCAGCGCAGATCGCGAAGGCGGCAAGCGCCGCCGAGGCCACAAGCGGTCCTCCAGCGAAGGTCGAGCCGTGATCCCCCGGCTGCAATACGTCGGCCAACCGCGGCCCCGTGACCAGCGCGCCGATCGGCAGCCCGCCGCCCAGGGCCTTGGCGCTGGTCATCGCGTCCGGCACGACCTCGGTCTGCTCGTAGGCCCACAGCGTGCCCGTGCGGCCCATGCCGGTCTGGATCTCATCGAACACGAGCGCCGCTCCGACGCGGTCGCAGGCCGCGCGCGCGGCGAGCAGCAGCTCGTCGGGGAGCACGTTGATGCCGCTCTCGCCCTGGATGACCTCGAGCAGTACCGCCGCCGTACCCTCGTCGACGGCCGCCGCGAGCGCCGCCGGGTCCTTGGGCACGACGACGAAACCGGGTACCAGCGGCGCGAACGGCGCCTGCTTTGACTCCTGGGGCGTGGCCGACAGGGCACCGTAGGTGCGGCCGTGAAAAGCGTCCTGGACGACGACGATCGAGCCCCCCGGCCGCGCCCGGCGGGCCAGCTTGAGCGCCGCCTCGTTGGCCTCGGCGCCGGAGTTGCATAGAAACACCTTGCCGCCCAGCGAGCTTTCCGAGAGCGCCGCCGAAAGCCGCAGCCCGGGCGCGGTGTAGTAGAGGTTTGTGGCGTGCATCAGCACGCCCGCCTGCGCGCGCACGGCAGCCACGACGGCCGGATGGCAGTGGCCGACGTTCAGGACCGAGATGCCGGCCAGGAAGTCGAGGTACTCGTGGCCCTCGGCGTCCCACAGCCGCACGCCGTCGCCGCGTACGAACTCGACCGGGTTGCGGGCGTAGGTGGGGATCGCGTAGTCGCGCTCCAGCGCTTGCAGCTCGGCCAGCGACACGCCTACCCCGCCGCGCCGATCTTGGTGCCCTGCCCGGCGTCGGTGAACAGCTCGAGCAGGAGTGAATGCGGTACGCGCCCGTCCACGATGTGGGCGTGCGTGACACCGCCGTGGATCGCCTCGAGGCACGCGGCCAGCTTGGGCCGCATGCCCCCTTCGACACTCGGCAGGGCGGCCTGGACCTCCTCCGCCGTGGCCTCGGAGACAAGGCTCGAGGGGTCCGCGCAATCACGCATCCAGCCCGCCACGTCGGTCAGGAACATCACCTTGTAGGCCCCGAGCGCCCGCGCCACGGCGCCGGCCGCCTCGTCGGCGTTGATGTTGTAGGAGTTCCCCTCGCGATCGGCCCCGACCGAGGCCACGACCGGGATGTAATCGCTGGCTACGTGGTTGAGCACGTCGACATCGACGCGCTCGATGCGGCCCACGAAGCCGATGTCCTGGCCGCTCGGCGACGCCTGCCGCGCGGCGCGAAAGAGCAGCCCGTCGTCGCCGCAGAGCCCCACGGCGGGCTGGCCGTGGCGGTTGATGAGCAGCACGATGTCCTTGTTGACCTTGCCCACGAGCACCATCTTCGCGACCTCGACCGTCGCCGCGTCGGAGACGCGCAGGCCGTCCACGAACTCGACCGGCAGATTCAGGCGCTCCATGAGGTTGGTGATCTCGGGGCCGCCGCCGTGGACGATCACCGGGCGCATGCCCACGTACTTGAGCAGCACGACGTCGCGCGCGAACTCCTCCTTGAGTGCCGGGTCGGTCATCGCGGCGCCGCCGTACTTGATGACGACCGTCTTGCCGTGGAATTCGCGGATGTAGGGCAGCGCCTCGAGCAGCGTCGTGACATCGCGCGCGGTCCGGCGTTCGCTCATCGCCACCGCCTCACGTCGTGTACTCGGCGTTGATGGAGACGTACTCGTGGCCGAGATCGGAGAAGAAGATCTCGGTCTCCGCCCCCTCGCCGGGCAGGCCGACCTCGTACTCGACCTCCGGGCCGGCGACAGCCGCCCGCAGCGCGGCCTCGTCGAAGGGCACGCACGACCCCTGGACGCAGACCTGCACGCCTTCGATCGCGAGGTCGAGGGCCAGCGGCGCCGTGCCGGGCAGGGCCGCGCCCACGGCCTGGGCGATCCGGCCCCAGTTCGGGTCGCCGCCGTACAAAGCGGTCTTGACCAGCGGGGAGTTGGCCACCGCCCGGGCGGCGCGATGGATGCTCGGCTCATCGCCGCCCCTGACCACGACGCGCCCGACACGCCGAGCACCCTCGCCGTCGCGCACGATCGTCAGGGCGAGCTGACGGAGCAGTGCATCGAGCGTCTCGCCGAAGTGCAGCTCATCCTCGGTCTCGGGCTCGATTCGGACGCCCGACTCGCCGCTGGCCTGGAGGATCACGGTGTCGTTGGTGGAGAGTTCCCCGTCGACGCTGATGCGCTCGAATGAGCGCTTGACGGTCACGCCGAGCAGCAGATCGCAGGTCTCGGGTGAGAGGACCGCGTCGGTCTGCACGAAGCACAGCAGCGTGGCGAAGCCGGGCGAGATCATGCCCGCGCCCTTGGCCTGGGCGCTCAGCCTGACCGTGCCACCGGCAACCGTGACCGACAGCGAGGCGCGCTTGGCGAAGGCGTCCGTGGTGCGGATCGCCTCGGCGAAGGCGAGGTCGCCCTCGGCGGAGAGCTCGTGCGCGGCCGACGCGATCCCGCGCGTCACCGCCTGCATCGGCAGCGGCACGCCGATCACACCCGTCGAGGCGACGGCCACGGCGTCCTCGCGCACACCCGAGACCATCGCTCCGGCGCCCTGCATCTTGGCCGCGTCGTCGCGGCCGCGTCCGCCGGTGGCCGCGTTGGCGTTGCCCGAGTTGGCCACCACGGCCCGGATGCCGTCGGGCCGGCAGCGCTCCATGGTCAGGAGTACGGGCGCGGCGAGCACACCGGAACGCGTGAAGCGCACGGCGCTCGTGGTGGCCTGCGCCGAGGACACGATCAGCCCCAGGTCGGGAGCGCCGCTCGGCTTGATCCCGCAGGCGACTCCGGTGGCGCGAAACCCGGTGGGCAGACCGCCCTCGAGCTCCGTGGCGTTGCCCGGGGGCTCGACCCAGCGCGAGGCGAAGAAGCCGCTCACGAGATCCCGTCCCCCTCCGGTAGGCCGAACATCAGGTTCAGATTCTGCACGGCCTGCGAGGCGGCGCCCTTCCACAGGTTGTCGATCGCCCCGAACACGAGCACCCGCCCCGTGCGGCCGTCCCGGTGCACCGAGATGCGGCAGATGTTGGTCTCGCGCACGTCGCGCACGCCAGGCGCGGCCGCCGTGAGCTCGACGAAGGGCTCCTCGCCGTAGGCGGCCTCGTATAGGACCGGCAGATCCGCCTCTCCGTCCACGCTCACATAACAGGAGACGAGCTCGCCCTGGTCGAGCGGCAGCAGGTGCGGCGTGAAGGTGATCCGCACGTCGGCGCCGAGCACGGCCAGCTCCTGCTCGATCTCCGGGGTGTGGCGATGGCTCGGCAGCCCGTAGGGCGTGATGTTCTCGTCGACGGTCACAAAATGCGTCTTGTCGCTGGCGGCGCGGCCGGCCCCGGAGACCCCCGACTTGGCGTCGACGACGACATCCCGCACGAGGCCCGCGCGCGCGAGCGGGGCCAGGGCGAGCAGCGTGGCCGTCGGGTAGCAGCCCGGGTTGGCCACCACGTCGGCGCCCCTGATCGTCTCGCGGTAGAGCTCGGGCAGGCCATAGACCGCGCCGCCGAGCAGGCCGGGCTCGGGATGCGGGCGATACCACTCCTCATACACCGCCAGATCGCGCAGGCGGAAGTCGGCGCTCAGGTCGACCACCCGCACGCCACGCCGCACGAGCGCCGCCACCAGCTCCGCGGCCGCCCCGTGCGGGTACGCGACGACGGCCGCGTCCACCTCGGTGTGCCGGTCCAGGTCGAGCTCCTCGAGGACCAGCGGCACCCGGTGGTGTGGATAGAGGTGATCCAGCCGGCGCCCCACATCCGAGCGCGCGGTGACCGCGCGCAGGTCAAAGGCCGGGTGGCGCCAGAGCAGGCGCGCGCTGAGCGCGCCGGTGTATCCGGCGGCGCCGAAGACCGCGACGCTAGGCACGGATCTGCCCCCCGAGCTCGTCGGCCAGCGCCGCCGCGATCGCCTCACGCCGCTCGGCCACCTCGGCGTCGGTGAGCGTGCGGTCCGGCGCCCGGAAGACGAGCCGCAGGGCCAGCGAGACGTTGCCCTCGCCGATCTGGGGGCCGCGATAGACGTCGAAGACCTCGGCGTGCACCAGCAACGACCCCGCGGCGCGGCCCGCAACGGCCAGCAGATCGGCAGCGGCCGTCGCCGCGGATACCACCACGGCCAGGTCCTCGCGCACCTCGGGGAAGCTCGTCAGGTCCTGATAGAGCGTCACCTCGGGCGCGTGGGAGGCGGCCAGGTCGAGGTCGAGCTCGAACGCCGCCACACCCTCGAGGTCCCATTCCGCGGCCACGAGCGGGTGGATCTCACCCAGCCAGCCCGCCGGCACACCGACGATCTCGATGCTCGCCGAGCGTCCCGGGTGCAGGAAGGGCGCCGTCCCGGGAGCCAGCGTCCAGGGCACCCGCAGGCGGTCGAGCACCCCGCCGAGCACCCCCTTGGCAGCGAAGAAATCAGCCACGGGCGGGGCCGGATAGCGCCAAGTCGCTGGACGGACGGCGCCCATCAGCAGCGCCGCGAGATGGTGGGGCTCACGTGGCAGCGGCTCGGCGGCCGCAGGCAGGTAGACGGCGCCTGACTCGAACAGGCGCAGGTCGCCGAAGCCCCGCGCGCGGTTGCGGCGCGCGGCATCGAGCAGCGACCCGAGCAGCGTCGTGCGCAACTCGGACTGGTCAGCCGACATCGGGTTCTCGAGCCGCACCGCGGCGGCGGGCAGCCGCAGGCGGCCGGCGAGCTCAGGGGCGACGAAGCTCCAGCCGACGATCTCGTGCAGGCCCTGGGCGGTGAGCGCCTCGGCGGCAGCGCGGCGCAGACGCTGGCGCGGGGTTAGGCGGCCGGCCGCGCCATGGCGCGAGGGGAGCGTCGCCGGTAGCTTTTCCATACCGTCGAGCCGCGCCACCTCCTCGATCACGTCCGCCTCGCGGGTGATGTCGGCGCGGCGGAAGGCCGGCGGGCGGACATCGAGTCCGTCGGGGGCGTCGGACACCTCGAAATCGAGTGCGCGCAGGATCTCGGCGCTCCGCTCGCGCGGGATCGGTGCGCCCAGCAGGCCGGCCACGCGCGCGTCGCGCAAACGTATCGTCACCGGCTCCGGACCGGGCCCGCCGATGTCGATCGTGCCGGGCTGCAGGCGCGCGCCCGCCAGCTCGGTCATCAGGCGCGTGGCAATCGCCTGGGCCTCCATCGCCTGCTCGGGCTGCAGCTGCTTGGCATAGCGATTGGAGGCCTCACTACGGAGACCGAGCCGCTGCGAGGTGCGGTGGATGTTGGGCCCGTTCCAGTTCGCGACCTCCATCAGCACGCGCGTCGTGCCCGGCTCGACCTCCGAGCGCTCGCCCCCCATCACACCGGCGATCGACGTCGGCCCGTCGGCGTCGGCGATCAGAACCATGTCGTGATCGAGCGTGCGCGTTTGACCGTCGAGCGTCTTGACCTGCTCGCCGTCCACGGCTCGACGCACGGTGAGCCCGGCGCCGGAGATCCGGTCGAGGTCGAAGGCGTGGAGCGGCTGCCCGGTCAGCAGCATCACGTAGTTGGTGATGTCGACGACGTTGGAGAGCGGCCGCTGTCCGGCGGCCATCAGGCGGGCCTTGAGCCACGGCGGGCTCGGCCGGATTGTCACGTCCTCGAAGACGCGGGCGGTGAAGCGCGGGCAGAGATCGGGGCACTCGACGAGCACCTCGGCGCCGGCCACCGGCCCGGAGGTGCCGGGATCATCGGCCCACGGCGCCGGGCTCAACGAGGCACCGGTGATGGCGTGCACCTCGCGCGCGACGCCGTAGATGCCCAGGCAGTCGGGGCGGTTGGGCGTGATCTCGAGCTCGAGCACGTCGGTGGCCAGCGGCAGCACCTCCGCGAGCGGTGTGCCGGGCTTCAGGCCGTCGTCCTCGAGCACCAGGATCCCATCGTGATCGGTGCCGATGGCCAGCTCGTCCTCGGCCAGGATCATGCCCTGCGAGTCGACGCCGCGCAGCCTTGCCGCCTTCAGGCGCGTGCCATCGGGCATCACCGCGCCGGGGCGCGCCACCGCGACCGTCTGGCCGGCGCGCACGTTGGGCGCGCCGCAGACGATCTGGGCGTAGGCATCCGCGCCGATATCGACCTTGCAGAGGCTGAGCCGGTCCGCGTCGGGGTGCGGCCCGGCCTCGATCACGCGGCCGACGACGAAGTTCTCCGGCGCGCCAACGCCGTGATGTTCGATCCGCTCGACCGCCGTGCCCGTCATGGCCAGGCGGTCGGCGAGCTGAGCCGTGCTGAGGTCGGGCTTCACGTACTCGTGGAGCCATTCGAGCGGCGCCCTCACGAGAACTGCTCCAGGAAGCGCACGTCGTTGTCGAAGAAGAGGCGCAGATCGGGCACGCCGTGCTTGAGCATGGCGATCCGCTCGATCCCCATTCCGAAGGCGAAGCCCTGGACCTTCTCCGGGTCGTAGCCGTGCTCGCTGACGTATTCGAACACGTTGGGGTCGACCATCCCGGCGCCGAGGATCTCGATCCAGCGCGTGCCCTTGCAGATCGGGCAGCGCTCGCCCGAGGCGGTCACGCCGTCGGTGCAGTTGAAGCACGAGACGTCGATCTCGACGCTCGGCTCGGTGAAGGGGAAGAAGTGCGGGCGCAGGCGGACCTCGCGCTCGTCGCCGAAGATCGCCCGGGCGAAGGCCAGCAGGGTGCCCTGGAGGTCGCCGAGCGTGATGTCGGTGTCGACCGCGAGGCCCTCGATCTGGTGAAACTGCGGCGTGTGGGTCACGTCGGAGTCGCGCCGGTAGACGCGACCGGGGATCACGATGTAGATCGGTGGCGGCTGGGCCTCCATCGCGCGGATCTGCATCGGGCTGGTGTGCGTGCGCAGCACGCTGCCGTCGTCGGTGTAGAACGTGTCCGAGCGCTCGCGCGCCGGGTGCGTGATCTCGTGGTTGAGCGCGTCGAAGTTGTAGTAGACGGTCTCGACCTCGGGACCCTCGGCGACGTTGAAGCCGAGGCCGATGAACACGTCCTCGATCTCGCGGCGCGTGACCGTCAGCAGGTGCAGGCGCCCGATGGCCGGCAGCGGGTCGGCGGGCAGCGTTATGTCGAGGCGGTCGGCCTGCAGGCGCTGGTCGAGCTCGTCGCGGGCGAGCTCGCCGGTCCGCTGCTCGATCAGGGCCTCGAGCGCCTGGCGGGCCTGGTTGGCCGCCTTGCCCGTCGGACCGCGCTCCTCGGGCGGCAGCGCGGCGACGGAGCGCAGCAGGTTCGGCAGCTCGGCCTTGCGACCGAGGTAGTGGACGCGCAGGTCCTCGAGCGCGGCTGTGCTGGTGGCGGCCTGGACCTTGGCCTCGGCCTCCTGCTGGATCTCAGCCACGCGCTCGATCATTGCGGCGCCATCCTATGCGTGAGCTCGTACAGCGCGACCGTCGCCGCCATGGCCGCGTTGAGCGAATGGCTGCGGATCGGGATGTGGGCCGTGTGGTCGGCGGCGTTCACGATCTCCGGCGGGAGGCCGTGGCGCTCGGAGCCGACCAGAATCGTCAGCGCTCGGGGCGGCTCCTGCGGCCCGGTGTCTGAACTGTCTGGTTTTCGTACGCACCAGTGGTACTCAATCCCGACAGTTCGCTGAGCGGCACCCCCGCGCCGGCCACGAGCGCGACCGTGGTCCCGGGGAGGGTTTCGTTGGAGGGCTCGCTGATGCGCGCGAGCGGCACGCCGAAGATCGCGCCCATGCTGGCGCGCACCGCCTTCGGCCCGTACGGATCCGCGGTGCCGGCGCCGATGGCCACGCACGAGGCACCGAAGGCCTCGGCGGAGCGCAATACGGCGCCGACGTTGCCGGGATCGGCCACGCCGTGGAGATAGACGCAGAGCGGCCCGAGCGCGCCCTCGGCCCAGCGCTCCGCGTAGACGCCGAGTGCGCGGGTTCCCGAGCCCAGCCCCGAGACCTCGGCCAGGATCGAGGGCTCGACCTCGACGCCGGCGAGGCCGGAGCCCGCCGCACACAGACGCTCGAGCGGGGCCCACCCCACGGCGTCGGCTGCTGCGAGCAGGTCCTCGCCCTCGGCGACGAACCGGCCCGCAGCCGCGCGCTTGCGCGCCCGGGCCAGGCGGCGGATCTCCTTGAGCTTTTCGTTGTGTGAGCTGGTGATGGTCATGACACAAAAAAGGCGCCCTCCTTCAAGGAGCGGCGCCCGGGTGACGGTGCTGGTCTGGTCGGCGTTTCGTCAGCCGGCCGCCAGCGCCTCGCGGGCGCGGTCGGCAAAGCGTCGGAAGGTGTCGGCGTCGCGGACGGCGATGTCCGCGAGGATCTTACGGTCGAGCTCGACGCCGGCGAGCTGCAGGCCGTGCATGAACTGCGAGTAGGACAGGCCGTTGATGCGGGCGGCGGCGTTGATGCGCGTGATCCACAGGCGACGGAAGTCGCGCTTGCGGTTGCGCCGGTCCCGGTAGCGGTACTGGTCGGCCTTGAGCACGGCCTCCTTGGCCGTCCGGTAATGCCGGCTGGCGTCGCCGCGGTAGCCCTTCGCCAGCTTGAGCGTCGCGCGGCGCTTCTTGCGCGCGTGCAGGCCACGGCTCACACGCGTCATTTGTGCTTGGCCCCCAGCAGCACCTTGACGCGCGGCTCGTCGTGCTTGGAGATGGTGGCCGGCTTGCCCATCTGGCGCTTGCGCTTGGGTGACTTCTTCTCGAGGATATGGCTCGTGAAGGCGTGCCGACCACGGACCTTGCCCTTGGCGGTCAGCCGGAAGCGCTTCTTGGCGCCCGAATGGGTCTTCATCTTCGGCATGAGGACGGTTTAGTAAAGCAGACGATCGCCCCGACGACGGGCCGCCGTCCGGCAGGCGGATCTAGGCGGTGGCGTCGCTCGAGGCGGGTGTCGGCTCCGTCGCGCCGCCGTTCGCAACGGGCGCCGCGACCTCGGGCTCGGTACTCGCAGGCTCGGGCCGGGGCTCGGATTCGGAGGCGTCATGCGCGGTCAGCTCGGGCGCCTGCTCGAGCACCGGCTCGGGCGCCTTGCCCTTCTCGCTGGCCAGCACGGCCTTGGAGGGAGCGAGCAGCATCGTCATGTTGCGCCCGTCCTGCAGCGGGGACTGCTCGATCACGGCTATCCCGGACAGCTCGCCGGCGAGCTTGTCGAGCAGCATCGTGCCGCGCTCGGGGTGGGTCACCTCGCGGCCGCGGAACATGATCGTGATCTTCACCTTGTCGTGACCGAGCAGGAAGCGGGTCACGTGGCCCTTCTTGGTGTCGTAATCGTTCTGCGCGATCTTGGGGCGGAACTTGATCTCGCGGATCGTGATCTGCTGCTGGTGCTTGCGCGCGGCCTTGACCTTCTGGGCCTGCTCGTACTTGTACTTGGAGTAATCGAGCACGCGGCAGACCGGCGGGCGCGCCTCGGGGGCGACCTCGACCAGGTCGAGATCGCGCTCCTGGGCGTAGCGCAGCGCGTCAGGCGTCTTGATAACACCGATCTGCTTGCCGTCCTCGCCGACCAGTCGAACCTCGGGCACACGGATGCGGTCGTTGATCCGGGTCGTATCCCGTTCAGGGGGACGCCGGTCGAATCTGCGAGGAACCGGCACTAGCTGCGGTGCGAGCGCGGCGTCAAGCGGAGCCGGGCCGTGTGGAATGAATCGCTTGGATCAACGCCGCTCAGTATAGCCATGGATCAGCGGACCGAGCGAGAGGCGATCTCCTCGCGCACGCGAGAGACGAACGCTGCCAAGGGCAGCGATCCGGCATCGCCACGGCCGTGCTCGCGCAATCCGACCTCGTCGGCCTCCTGCTCGCGGTCGCCGGTCACCAGCATGTACGGAATCTTGCGCAGCTCGGCGTCGCGGATCTTGCGGGCGATCGACTCGCCGCGGTCGTCGAGCTCAGCCTGCACGCCGGCCGCGCGCAGACGCTCGAGCACCGAGCGCGCGTATTCCACGTGCCGGTCGGAGATCGGGAGCACGATCGCCTGCACGGGCGCGAGCCACACGGGCAGCTCGCCCCGGAAATGCTCGAGCAGGATGGCGATGAAACGCTCGTAGGATCCGAACAGCGCCCGGTGGATCATCACCGGACGGTGCTCGGCGTTGTCCGCCCCGGTGTAGGTCAGCTCGAAGCGCGCCGGGAAGTTGTAGTCGAGCTGGACCGTGCCGAGCTGCCAGGAGCGCCCGAGCGAGTCCGAGACGTGCATGTCGATCTTCGGCCCGTAGAAGGCCCCATCGCCCGCGTTGAGCTCGTAGGGCAGTCCCTTGCTGTCGAGCGCGTTGACGAGCGCCTGCTCGCTGCGATCCCAGAGCTCGTCCGCTCCGATCCGCTGCTCGGGGCGCGTCGAGAGCTCGAGCCGCACATCGAGCCCGAACACCGCATAGGAGGCGAAGGCGAACTCCAGGCACGCTGCGACCTCGTCCTGGATCTGATCCTCGGCGCAGAAGATGTGGGCGTCGTCCTGAACGAAGTTGCGTACCCGAAGCAGGCCGTGGAGCGTGCCGCTCGGCTCGTTGCGGTGCAGCAGTCCCGGCTCGGAGTAGCGCACGGGCAGGTCCCGGTAGGAGTGGCGGCGCAGCGAGAACAGGTGGGCGTGGCCGGGGCAGTTCATCGGCTTGAGCGCCATCGAGCGGTTCTCCGACTCGGTGACGAACATGTTCTCCCGGTACTTGTCCCAGTGACCCGAGGTCATCCACAACGAGCTGTCGTAGAGCAGCGGCGTCTTGACCTCCGTGTAGCCGCGCTCTTCCCCCATCTCGCGGCTCAGCGCGACCAGCGAGTTGAACACCCGTGTCCCGTTCGGGAGCCAGAAGGCCGAGCCGGGCGAGACGTCGGAGAAGGTGAACAGGTCGAGCTGCTGGCCGAGCCGGCGGTGATCGTTGGCGCGCGCCTGCTCGAGTTGCTCGAGATACTCCTCGAGGTCCTGCCTGGAGAAGAACGCGGTCCCGTAAACGCGCGTGAGCATCGGCTTGGCCGCGTCGCCGCGCCAGTAGGCGCCGGCCACCGACTGGAGCTTGAAGGCCTTGATCCGCTTGGTGCCCGGGGCATGAGGGCCGCGGCAGAGATCCGTGAAGGGTCCGTTGGTGTAGAGCGAGACCGTGTCCACGCCCTGGTCGCGCACGAGGTCCTCGATCAGCTCCACCTTGTAGGGCTGCCCCTCGGCTCGGAAGCGCCCGATCGCCTCGGTGACGCCAACGTCCTCGCGCAGGAACTGCTCATCGGCCTGGACGTGCTCGCGCATCTTGGCCTCGATGCGCTCGAAATCCGCATCCGAGAGCGTCACGCCGTCAGGGAAGTCGAAGTCGTAGTAGAAGCCGTTCTCGATCGGCGGCCCGATCGAGATCTTGACCCCCGGATAGAGCTCCATCACGGCCGCGGCGAGCACGTGGGCCGTGTCGTGACGGATCAGAGCCAGCGCCTCCTCACCGCTTCGGTCCGTGAGGATCTCGAGCTTGCCGCCCGTCTCGGGGAGCGGCCGCGAGAGGTCGCGCAGCTCGCCGTCGACCTTGACGGCGAGCGCCGCGCGGGCCAGCCCGGGGCCGATCGCGGCGGCGGCGTCCGCGCCCGTCGCACGCTCGGGGAGCGCGAGCACCGTCCCGTCTGGAAGCTCGAATTCCATGGCCGGGCATGCTAGTCGGGACGTGCGCCACGCTGGTACATTGGGGGCCCTCCCGGGCGATTAGCTCAGCTGGGAGAGCGCTGCCTCGACAAGGCAGAGGTCACTGGTTCGAGCCCAGTATCGCCCACTGCCCGAAACCTCAGTAGCGGGGGTTGCCGACTCAATACTGTGACTGCAGAGGCAGCTGCGACCAACTCGGCATCGCCGATCGCCTCGAATTCACGGCTGGCGTGCGCGTAACCGGCGCTCGATCCGACGTCCCCAAGCCGTGCGTCGCACAAGGGCTCGAGCTCTTGCATCCCAGCGCCGAGCAAGCCTCGCTTCAAGCTCGGAGGCGTGGCGATTGCTGATTTGAAGCTGGTTCCGCACCCGGCGATCCTCGGCGTGGAGTTGACGGAGGTTGTGCCGGCAAGCGGCGATTTCACGGCGCTCGTCGGGCTCTGGGCGCTCTAGGTCCGCGGCGGTCAGCTGAACTGGTTTCTTGCGCATCACGACCAGCCCTTGCGTTCCGGGGAATAGCTCGTTCGGTTCCAGCTCCACTATCTCGAACGCACGTCCCCAGTGCGCACGGAGCCACCACTGCGAATGAAACACGGATGGTCCGCCCTCGGCCCACGGGCGACCGGCACCAACGACATTCATACCGATGCGGTCCTCGTCCCACTGCTCGTCGAGCTGTTCCTTGGCGATGTTCGATCCCAGGAATGTGGCGATCACGCGCCCGCCCGGTTTCAGGACGCGGTGCAGCTCCAGAAGCCACCCTGCCCAGTGATCGGTCAGGTGAGTGAAGACCGACATCGCCCACGCCAGGTCGAAATAGTCGTCCTCGGCAGGGAGCCCCGGTGCCTCCTCGACGACGAACGCGTGAAACGGGGGGCAGGCATTCGCGTTCAGCCACGCGATGCTCGCCGCGTCGATATCGCAGCCCCAGAACTCGGCCGTCCCGGCCTCGCTTCTGAAGTGGCGAAGTACGCGGCCCGCGCCGCAGCCGAAGTCAAGCGCGCGCCGACCCTCCCAGTTCCAGTCGGTTGGCAGCGACTGCTCGATCGTGAGCTTGGCGGTCACGCCGATCCCCTCGTACCCCGCCATCGGATCGGATCCGACAACACTGCCGACTCGCATCGCAAGGTCAAGCGGCGGCAACGGCAGGTTCGCAGGCGGCATTGCTCCGACATTACCCGCAACTGCCTCTCCGAGACAGGGGGACGCAAATCGCCCCGTTACCAGCGCTCCGGCGGTAGACAACTTCAGCCGCTTGCCTTTCGGGCGCCGATGTGCCGGGCACCGACCGTGGCGATCAGGCTGATTACGACACGCTGGTCCACCGAGCTGCGAGGCGCCCCGACGATCTCACGAGCGACCGGTAGGGCGGCCAGAGAACCCGGAATTATCGGTGCGGCGCCACGCAGGCACGTGCTGTCTGACTAGCCGTCCAGGCTGGGCTCTCCGCTGGTGTGGGCCGCGCGCCCCGCCGGTTGCAGCCAGGGATGATTACAGGACGAGCGACCGGAATCATTGAAGCTCGCATGGGAGCGCTTTGTGACTACTTCTCTGCCTGCAACTGAACCACGTACTAAGCCACTCCCGCGCACCGGGCGTCGCGAGCGACCGGCGTGGCCGCTGCTGGCGCTGATTTGTGCGGCCTCGGCGCTCCTGCTGGTCATTCTCGGCATGAAGCTGACCTTCTTCAACGACGACTGGTACGTCCTGCTTCAGCGTCCCGGCCTGGAATCTCACGCGGGCCCCGATGTTCTGCTCGCACCACACAACGGGAATCTGGTCGCGCTGCTGGTCGCGATCGTGAAGGTGCTGGTGGCGGTCTTTGGGTTGCATTCACAGCTCCCGTTCCGAATCGTGAGCGCCGCCTGCGTGGTCGCTGTCGGCGTACTCGTCTATTTCCTAGTCAGCGCCCGCGTAGGTCGAGTCCTTGGGCTGGTGGCAGCCGCGATCATGCTTTTCCTCGGCCCGGCGTCAGAGGCCCTGTTGTTCCTAACCGGGACGCTCGATCTCGTCGGCGCGCTGGCCTTCGGACTCGCGGCGCTGTATGTCATCGAACGGGACACGCCGCGGCGCAACGTGCTCGCCTGTGTGCTCCTCACCTGTTCGGTGCTGATGTCCAACGGCGGTCTACCGTTTGTCGTCGGGGCGGCGATCGCGATCGTGCTGCGCCGCCGCCCCGCCCAGCTTTGGGTCGCTCTAATCCCGGCCGTCGTGTTCGGGCTGTGGTGGATCTTCGACGGAAGCACAGCTCCCTCGACGATCACGTCCTCGAACCTGGCTCACCTGCCGAGATACGTGTTCGACGCCGTGTCTGTCGGCATCGCAGCCGCCACGGGCACAAACCACCAGGGCTCATTCAGGTACTCGACCGTCCGTCCAGCTCGTCGTCGTAATGATCGGAGTCGCGGTCTGGATGCTGAGAGGTAATCGACCGCCTCGCGGCGTCCTGGTCTTCGCGGGGGCCGGCCTTGCGTTCTGGGTGCTGACAGGAGCGAACTACATCCCAGGGCGGGAGGCGATCGCCTCCCGCTACCAGATCATGAACGTCGTGTTTCTGACCTGATCGCCGCCGAAGCCTTCCGCACAACACGAATCGCCGGCTGGATGACCACGGCCCTAGTCCTCTTCGGCGTCGCAATAGTGATCTCGAACCTGTTCGCGTTGCGAGACGGGTTCAACGTCATGAGAGATGAAGGCGGCTACGTCAAGGCTGATCTCGGTGCGCTCAGCCTGGCCCGAGCGAAGACACCACCAAGCCTCCGCCTGACCGAAGGCATCGCGCACGATGAACATCTGACCGGCGTCACAGCGGGCAGATACTTCGCCGAAACCCGCGCGCAGGGCTCTCCGGTCGTCTACACGGCGGCCCAAATCTCAAACGCACCCGCTCCCCAGCGCGCGGCCGCAGACCGCGTGCTGGCCTCCGCCTACGCAATCGCCCCGAAAACGCAGCCGGCCGCGAAGACGACAGGCTGCGCACGACTGCCGATCGGTGCCCGCACGGTGAGTGAACTCCAGTTGCCCAGAGGCGGGGCGGTAGTCATCAACCGAACAAATGGCCCGCTGGTGATCGGCGTACGCCGGTTCGCTCCCCACGGCCGTCCCAGCTACGTCGGGTTGCTCGCTGGCCGATCAGCCGCGCGCTTGGCGATACCGAATGACCGTGCGACCGCGCCGTGGCATCTCGTAGTGCTGGACCCGCGACCGACCGCCGCCGCGCTCGATGTCTGCCCACCGGCGCAATGACGCTGAACGGATGGCATGCTCCGGCCGTGATCGGACGTGCCTCATACCTGCTGGGTTCGCTTATCGGACTCGCTGCTCTCCTCGGGACGCTCGCGGTGAGCGCCTCCGCGCGGTCGACGGATCCGCTGTGCGCCGCGAGCTACGGTGCCGCGAGCGCCCGCACCGGCGCGCCGCTGCGCTTTGGCGTCGACCCGGGGATCGCCGGCAGCGCCGGCGGTACGCAGCTTCCCGCGACCCCGGACGATCCCGCCAGGAGCCTCGCGGCGATGCGTGTGCTGCGGCCGGCCGGCCGTGTGCTGGTCGCCCGGCTGAACCGTCTGTTCTGGTCTGACGGCGCGGCCGGAGTCGCACATTTCAAGACGCTCGTGGGCCGTTACACGCGCGCAGGAATAGATGCCGAGCTCCAGGTTCGCTATCACCCGCCGCCGGGGGAGGTGGGCAACCTGTCCGCCTGGGTCGCCTACGTTCGTCATGTGGTGGACGTGTTCGGCCCGAACCCTCGGGTGATCTCGATGACGATCACCAACGAGGTCAACCTGAGCGTCTCGCCCAATACGTCCGACGGCTTCTACGCCGGCGCCCGCGATGCGCTGATCACGGGTATCGAGGCCGCCCATGCCGAGGCCACGCGACGTGGCTTCACGCAGCTGCGCTTCGGCTTCACCTATGCCTATCGGTTCGGGCCCGCCGACGACGCCGCGTTCTTCGCCTATCTCGGGTCACACGGCGGACCGCGCTTCCGCGCGGCGCTGGGCTTCGTCGGGCTCGACTTCTATCCGGGCTCGCTCTTCCCCCCCACGCTTGGGGCCGGCGTGAGCTACCGCACGGCCACCGCGCAGGCGCTCGGCGTCATGCGCCGGTGCTTCATGCGACACGCAGGAATTGGAGCCGGCGTGCCCATCTGGGTGACCGAGAACGGGGTGCCGACCATCTCGGCGAGCGCCGCGGCCGCCGCCGCACAGGCTGCCGCGCTCCGGCAGCTGGTCCGGGCCGTACGGGATTACTCGGGCACCTTCAACGTCACCGATTACCGCTGGTTCAACCTGCGCGACTCACGCCCGCAACCCACCGGTCCCCCACCTCTCTTCTCGAGCGACGGACTGCTGCGGTCTGATTACACGCGCAAACCCGCGTTCTCCATGCTGCACAGGCTGATTGCGGCGCTCGGCCGACATTCGCAGCGCGGCCGACCGACCCGCTCCGGACAAAAAGCCCGCGCCCGCCGTCTCACGCCGTAGGATGAGCCCCTCGTCGTGGCGCAATCGGTCGGCAGCTCAGCCCCCGAGCCTAGAATTGACCAGCGTGCCGGATGCAATTGACTAGTCAACTATAATCTCTTACGTGGCCACCAAGACACCCATCCGGCTGGAAGGATCCGCTCTCAACGCGTGGCGGAGCTACCTCCAGAGTCACGCCTCGATCATGCGGGTCCTTGACCACGAGCTCGCGACCCGCCACGGCCTGACGGCCCGCGACTACGACGTCATGCTCTACCTCGCCAACGCCGAGGACCGCCGGCTGGCCATGTCCGAGCTGGCCGAGCACACGATGCTCACCCGCTCCGGGATCACCCGCCTGGTCGATGGCCTCGTGGCCTGCGGTCTGGTCGAGCGGGTCTCGTGCCCCAGCGATGCCCGCGTGTCCTACGCCCGCATCACCGACGCCGGCCTCGAGCGCATGCGCGACGCAGGCCAGACCCATATCGAGGGCATCCGCCGCCTCTTCCTGTCCCACTTCAACGACGAGGAGACCGAGCAAATGGCCGACTTCCTCCAACGGCTGCCCGGCGCACCGGAAGGCGGGGCCTGCAGCGTCGACTAGGGACGCGGGCGAGCAGGTTTGAAGCGCGGGCCAGTTCAAGATACTTGACAGCGCAATCATCTTCGTCTATAATGGTTGTTGGCTCAACTTTCCGACGGACGGAGCGCGAAATGTCGACAACAGACGCGTCCAAGCGGCCTAATCTCCCCGCTATGGCGATTCATCCCGACACCGCGATCGGCGCTGTGCGCCTCACGGTCGCCGACCTGGCGCGCTCGCGCGACTTCTCCGAGCGGGTGATCGGCCTGCGCGGCACCGAACATGATGACGGAACGCTCACCCTCGGGGTCGAGGGCGAGGCGCCGTTGATCGAGCTGGTCGCCGACGCATCCGCACCCGCTCTGGACCGTCGCGCCACGGGACTGTTTCACCTGGCCATCCTCGTCCCCACGCGACGCGATCTGGCGCTCGCCCTGCGTCGCATCGCCGAGGCGCGCTGGCCGCTTGACGGCGCCTCTGATCATCTCGTCAGTGAGGCGCTCTACCTGTCCGACCCTGACGGCAACGGCATCGAGATCTACCGCGACCGTCGCCGGGAGGAATGGCCCCACGACGGCGACACGCTCCAGATGGCAACCCTGCCGCTCGACCTCGAAAGCGTGATCGGCGAGCTTCTCTCCCCCGACGACCGGGCCGAGACCGCTCCCCCCGGCACGAAGATGGGCCACGTCCACCTCCAGGTCGCGAACCTTCCGGACGCCGAGGCCTTCTACTCGGGTGCGCTCGGATTCGACGTCATCGTGCGCGGCTACCCGGGCGCGCTGTTCGTCTCGGCCGGCGGCTATCACCATCACATCGGCCTCAACACCTGGCACAGCTCCGGCGGCTCGCCACCGGCGCCCGGGGCAATCGGCATGCGCGCCTTCGAGATCGAGCTCCCCGACCGTGACGCCCTCGAGCACACACTCGAGCGAGCCGCCGCGGCCGGCGCAGAGGCCGAGCGTCAGAACGGCTCGGCCGTGCTGCGCGATCCCTCGGGCAACACCGTCGTCCTGAAGACGCGCACGACGACAGCCTGAGCCTCAGCCTCGCGCCGCTACGATTCGCAATCCCGGCGACGTGGCGGAGTGGCTACGCAGCGGCCTGCAAAGCCGTCTACACCGGTTCGATTCCGGTCGTCGCCTCTAAGGCTGTTTGGAGGGTTGTTGCGACCCCTAGAGCGCGCCATCAGGACGCAGGTACTTACTCACGTAGCGAGCAGCATCCCGGGCGTTGAAGCGATCAGGCTTCCCGCCGTCGAAAGACTTCCTGCCGGTCCCGAAGCCATAGGCACCACGCTTACGCCTAAGAGCTTTGCGGAATGTCTCAAGCGCAGCGCGTCCGCAGCGGTTCTATAGCCGAGCACGACATGAGGATGGAACACGCCACGCTGCTGCGCCTCGCACACGTAGACCAGGACATCAACCCGCGCATCCCGACCGTGCTTTCGACGGGTGCGCTCCCGAGCAACCTTGAGCAGTTCACCTAGCCGGCGCGTAACTGTCGCGTTCCACTGCGCGGCAGCCACGCAATTGACGCGACATCCGACCCGCCCCGAGCAATGGTGCTCGCCGCTAGGGCACTTCAGCCGGTCCCACGGGAGGACGTCCTTCCCAGGCGCGGTCAGGGTAACGAGGCAAGTCTTGCCGTCCCAGGCCGCAAGGTTGACCAATATCCGCTCGGCCTGGTCACGCAGGTAGATGCACCGGTTCGATTCCGGTCGTCGCCTCTAGGGCTGTTTGGAGGGTTGTTGCGACCCCTAGACCGGTTGTTCGCTCAGCGATGCGATAGGCGAAGCCGCGCACGGAAGTTGGTAGCTCTTCCAACGTCGGTCGGCCGACGTAGATCGCAGTAGTTGCAACCCCGGCGTGGCCCATCGCGTACTGCGCGTTACGGATGTCGGCGTGGCGCGTCAGTGGGTCGCCAGGCGTGACGGAGCAAGTGCGGATGAACGTGAGCGCCGATGCCTGCGCGGACGCCTAACGTCATGACCAGGGTGCGGAGGGCCTGGCTTGAGGACTGCTTGCGCTTGAGATCTTCAAGCGTGCGATTGAAGGGGGGATCGCCA
Source organism: uncultured Solirubrobacteraceae bacterium (assembly GCA_963725515.1). GTDB lineage: Bacteria > Actinomycetota > Thermoleophilia > Solirubrobacterales > Solirubrobacteraceae > Palsa-465. The sequence continues at coordinate 430,826 of CAVRZB010000003.1, forward strand.
CCGCTATCGCAGGGATGCTGCTCTCCGACCGCCTACCACACTTACGGCGGCCTGGGCGGCGTCCATCGGCTAGCTTTGCTTCGTGGCGAATCGGGCTCATGCTTCTCGGCGGCCCAGGATCTACCGCGGTGAGGTTCACGGCGCAAAGAGGCGGGCGCTGACGCGGGGCCGGTTGTCGCGCGTTGGGTGCGCGGCTGCCGTGATCGCGCTGGCTTTATGCCTCGCGCCGAGCGCTGTGGCCAAGCCTCGTTCGGCGGCGCGGTCCTCGGCGGCCCCAACCGCCCTGTCGGGATCCGAACGCGCTTTGATCGGCCCGCTGCGTCAGTGGTCGGACGAGTTCGCGTCGGCTGTCGCTCGGCATGCTCAGCAGTCGCGAGCGCCGGTGTTCGGAGCGGACTTGGTGGTGGCGGACTCGGATCGGGGTTCGGTCTTGCTCGATCCAACGACGCTGCCGGGGGTAGCCCTGACGCTCGATCGGTTCAGGGAACTGGGCGTTCGCGGCGTGACATTGGCGATCGGTTATCCGTTGCTCGTGCGGGGCTTCCCGGATCGTCGACGCTACCTCGACTTCTACGAGGCGGTGGCGCGAGCTGCTCGCCGGCGTGGGATGCGCGTGGCGGTCGAACAGATCGTTTTGTTCTCCAACAGCGTCTTCTCGTCGTGGCGGATCGACTTCCGGAACCTTACGTTGGCGCGTTTCACCGCCGAGCAGCACCAAATGGCGCAGACGATCATCAACGCCCTGCACCCCGACTACCTGACCGTCCTGCACGAGCCCGACACATACTCCACGCTCACCGGCCTCACGCAGTTCAACCACCCGTCCTTGGCGACACGCTACGTTCGAGACGTTCTCAGCGGCCTACGACGCGGGACAACAAAGGTCGGGGCGGGCTCCGGCACCTGGAGCAGCCCCGAGTACGTTCGCCAATTCGCGGCACGCACGCGCGTCGACTACATCGACCTACACGTCTACTGGACATACCCCGGGGCGATCACCGCCGGCTACCGCATGGCCCAACTCGCTCACCAAAACCACAAGCCGATCGTGATCGACGAGGCTTGGCTGTACAAATCGATCGGCACCGGCGTCGAGGGAACCGTCTCGCTCGCCGGCTGGGCGGCCGTCTTCCGACGCGACGTATTCGACATCTTCCAACCGCTCGACGCCGCATTCCTCACCAACGTCACGGCGTTCGCACGCACCGTCGGAGCCCGATACATCTCGCCGTTCTGGACCAGCCAGTTCTTCGCCTACGTGCCCTACACACCTGAGACCCAAGACCTCCCCTACCAGAACCTCCAAAACGGACTCGAACCTAACGCCGCCGCCACCGCGATCACAAACGACCAGTTCAGCGCCACCGGACTGCGCTACCGCGACATCATCCGAGCAGCTCAACGCCACTAGCGACCCGCCAGCCGTCTCAGCGACTCTCCTGCTCCGTGGGCTGACGAAGGTATGCTCGTACGGCAGTAGTCGCCTCAAGAGACCAGCCTCCCCGGCAAAGCGAGCGTCCGCATTTCGCGACGCCACAGACCACTCAGTGGATGACGAGCAGTCATCGAATAAGACGATCGTGGCCTCGGCGAGCGTTTCAGGAATGTCACCTGCAGCTAAGGCTTCGAAGCACCAGCGGAGCAGCGTCCTGTTCTTGGCGAGAAGCGGGCAACTTCTCGTCTCCTCCGAGCGTCCTGCTTCAGCGGCACGGTTGTGCGCCAACAGCGCATTGCCTGAGGCCGGCGCTCTGGACGAGCACTGCGGTGCGCGAAGGGATCGCCCACACAGCGGGCGTGGTCACCGGCGCCGCCCTGGTGATGGTGGGCGTGTTCTCACTGTTCGCCTCGCTGTCCTCGCTCGCGCTCAAGCAGGCCGGCGTCGGGCTTGCAGCCGCGGTGCTGATCGACGCAACGATCGTGCGCGCGGTTCTGCTGCCCGCCTCGATGAAACTGCTCGGCGAGCGCAACTGGTACCTGCCCGCGCGCCTGGCGCGACGGCTCGGACGCCATCCGGCACTGGGGCACTGAGACACGGCGCCACAGCTCCACGAACGCATTCGACACGCGAATGGTCCCGGCGTACCCTCGTTCCGCGGCGGTCTCAGGCCACCGCCGCACCACTCGAGAAAGTCAGCGATTCGCTGACCAACGAGGTGAGGTGCGGAGATGCCGAGGGGTCACTATCTGACCGAGGCTGTGAAGGACGCGATCTGGGTGCTGCGAGCGGAGGGTGTGAGCGAGGCCGAGATCGGCCGGCGGCTCGGCCTGCCGAAGCGGACGGTGAGTAAGTACCTGCAGAGGATGGGAGGGATCCGGCCGAGGGCCGGCCGTCGGCCTGAGCGTTGTCTGACCGCTCGCCGAGCGTGAGGAGATCTCGCGCGGGATAGCGCGAGGACAGTCGGCTCGGGCTATCGGTCGCTCGCTCGGCCGTTCCCACACCTCGATCTCTCGCGAGATCAACCGTTGCGGCGGCCGTCGGCGCTACCGCGCCCACGCGGCCGAGCGGGTGGCCTGGCGTCGGGCGCGACGTCCTCGGCCGACGAAGCTCGAGCTCTGTCCCGAGCTGCGTGAGCTTGTCATCGAGCGGCTCGGGCAGGATCACTCCCCGCAGCAGATCTCGGGCTGGCTGCGACTCTCATACCCCGACAATGACGAGATGCAGGTCTCGCACGAGACGATCTACCGGGCGCTGTACGTCCAGGCGCGCGGGTCGCTGCGCCGCGAGCTCACCCGGCATCTCAGAACCGGGCGTCAGAAGCGCTTCGCCCGATCACACTCCAACCGTGGCCAGGGTCCCGGCCGGATCGCCGGGATGGTGATGATCTCCGAGCGCCCGCCGGAGGTCTGCGACCGAGCCGTCCCCGGGCACTGGGAGGGCGACCTGCTGATGGGAACCCGCGACTCGGCGATCGCGACCCTGGTCGAGCGCCAGACCCGCTACTGCCAGCTCGTCGCGCTGCCCGCGGGAACCAACGCCGAGCCGGTCGGCGAGGCACTCAAGGCGAGCATCACGACGCTGCCCGCCCAGCTGCGCCGCTCGCTCACCTGGGACCAGGGAAAGGAGATGGCAGAGCACCGACGGTTCAGCATCGCGACCGGCGTCGAGGTCTATTTCTGCGATCCCCGAAGTCCCTGGCAGCGAGGGTCGAACGAGAACACCAACGGCCTCCTGCGCCAGTACTTCCCGAAGGGCAAGAGCCTCGCCGGGGTGACCCAAGCAGAACTCGACGAGGTCGCCCGCAAGCTCAACGACCGGCCCCGTCAGACGCTCGGCTTCCGAACCCCCGCAGAGAAACTCACCGAGCTGATCGACGGGCTCCACACGGGCGGCCCCGAGCGCTGACTCGCTTCGGCCTACGGCCTTCGCTCGACAACCCTCGGATCGGATGAGACGATACGGACGTCAAGCGGTGGTGCACTGACCGGTTGAGGTCAAGGCTCAAAGCAGGACTCGCGGCGCGCCGTGGGCCAGCACCACTCCCCGTCAAGAGCAAGATGCGAAGGTCACGCTTCCGATCCAGACGTGTGAGTGGAAGTACGAAGCCCCTCGGGCCAGGGGACATTCCTGAACGTCCGATGACTGTGTGCGTGGCGCCTCCGCGTCGGTGCTCGTCAGCCCGCGCAGGCACAAGGTGGCCGGTGTGCTGGGCGTTCAGGCCACTGGAGCGGTTCTCCTCGTCGAAGATGTGACGATGAACGCGGGCGGGCGACGCCGGGGCAGGCGCTGGTTTGCTGACCTGAAGGCCGAGATGCTGGCTCGATGGGTGAGATCGGCATCAGACCAGAGACTCCAGTCGGTGATGCGCAGTCGACTTCGCGGCGTGCTGTTGTGGCAGATCTTTCGCACGATCGGTCAACGCGCGCAGCCCGATACACGCATCAACGCGGTCGTGGAGTTCAGAATCGCCGGCCGACGAAACGGCGGCCTCGACCGCTACCAGCTCACGCTCACCCGGGGCCGTGGCAAGACATCAACACGCGGCGCGCTCAGGCCAGCGCTGACACTCGAGCTTGAACCGGTGCCTTTCCTCCGTCTGGTCGGCGGTGCCGCCAGCGCCCAGCGACTGCTGATCACCGGCAAGCTCAAGCTCAGCGGTGACTACCTGCTCGCGCTGGCCCTACCCACGGCGCTCAGGATTCCCGGGCGCCGACCGCAGGCACCGCCGCGCAACCGCTGAGCCTCGGCGCAACCGCCGCGTCTGACGCTACCGCCTGCTTGGGCAACGATCGGTACTCCGCTTCGACCTCTCGCCGCTCTTGCTCGTCGCCGCGTGCTCGCTAGGCCGACGTGGGCACAGCGTTCACGGCCACCCCGCGACTCGAGAGGCGGAGCGAGCTGCAGCAGTCATCTCGCCGCGCCGCCTGTCTCTCCCCATTCGGCTGCTGATGGCGCTGATTGATCCGCGCGCCTCTGATCAAGCCCGGATCGGGTGATGACGGCGTCGTTGAACGCTGGAAGGGTGGGGCTCGCTACTGAGGAGGAGATTCGTGCCAACGTGCCTGGAGGCCAGTGATGAGCGAGCCTGATCGAAGCAAGCTTCCGATTCGTAAGAAGCCGTTTGGGGGTGTGGCCAAGCGGACGCTTGATGGTTCGCGGCCGGATTGGGGTGAGCTTGGGCATGTCGAGCCTCCGGATGGCGCGCCGAACGTGCTGCTGGTGTTGATTGATGATGCGGGTTTGGGAATGCGGGGACTTTCGGGGGGCCGATCGATACCCCGAATTACTCGCGGATCGCGCAGGAGGGTGTGCGGTACAACCGGTTCCACGTGCCGGCGTTGTGCTCGCCGACGCGGGCGGCGCTGTTGACGGGTCGTAACAGTCATGCGGTTGGGTTTGGTTCGGTGGGCGAGTTCTCGACCGGGTTCCCCGGCTATACGGCGTTTGTTCCGGACGATTGCGTTCCGTTCCCGAGGATCTTGCGCGACAACGGGTACAGCACGGCGGCGTTCGGGAAGTGGCATCTGACCCCTGATGGTCAGCAGGGTCCGTCGGGACCGTTTGATCGCTGGCCGGTTGGGTGGGGGTTTGAGTACTTCTACGGGTTCCTGGGCGGTGGGGCGTCGCAGTGGGACCCGTGCCTGGCCGAGAACCAGAAGATCATCGGTACGCCGCCCGAGTTCTACGACGAGCAGAACCCCTACTACCTGCCCGATGCGATGGCGGATAAGACGATCGAGTGGTTGCACGCGATCCGGGGTCAGGACGCCAAGAAGCCGTTCTTCGCGTACTTCGCCACGGGTTGCAGCCACGCCCCGCATCATGTGTCGGAGGCGTGGGCGGCGAAGTACAAGGGCAAGTTCGACCAGGGCTGGGACAAGCTGCGTGAGGAGACGTTCGCCCGCCAGAAGGCGCTCGGGGTGATCCCCGCGGACGCGGAGCTCACGCCGCGCGACGATGCGTTCCCGGCGTGGGATGAGGTCCCGGACAAGCTCAAGCCGTACTACGCCCGTCAGATGGAGGTCTACGCGGGGTTCTCGGAGAACGCCGATCACAACGTCGGCCGGGTGATCGACGCGATCGACGAGCTCGGCGAGCTCGAGAACACGCTGGTGCTGTGGATCTGGGGCGACAACGGCGCCAGCATGGAGGGCACGATCACCGGCTCCTTCAACGAGCTGACGATGCAGAACGGGATCCCGCTGAGCGACGAGATGCAACTGCAGCTCGCCGAGCGCTACGGAGGGATCGAGGCGTGGGGAAATCAGATGATGGACCCGCACTACTCCGCGGCGTGGGCGTGGGCGGGCAACACGCCGTTTCAGTGGGGCAAGCAGGTCGGCTCACATCTCGGCGGCACACGCAACCCGCTTGTCGTCCACTGGCCCGAGCGGATCACCGACACCGGTGCGCTACGGACACACTTCACACACGCGATCGACGTTGGCCCGACGATCCTGAACATCGCCGGCATCCCGATGCCGACGCACATCGACGGGATCGAGCAGCAACCGATGCACGGCGTCACGTTCGCCGATTCCTTGACCGACGCGGACGCTCCTGAGCGCCACACGCAGCAGTACTTCGAGACGATCGGCAACCGCTCGATGTACAAGGACGGCTGGTGGTTATCGATGAAGACCGCGCGGATCCCGTGGGTCCTCACGCCCGACGCGATCAAGCCCTACACCCCCGGCGTGTGGAACCCCGATGACGATCCCGTCGAGCTGTACTACCTGCCCGACGACTTCACCCAGGCTCACGATCTCGCCGCCGAGCATCCCGAGAAGGTCAAGGAACTCAAGGACCTGTTCTGGCAGGAAGCCGAGAAGTACAACGTGCTGCCGCTGATGGCCCCGCTGGCGGGGTTCTTCGGGATGCTGCCGCCGCTCCCGGAGACAGCCAAGTACGAGTACCGCGGCGATGTCCAAAACGTGCTGTCGGGCATGATCCCGCGGATCTACAACCACTCCTACACGATCACCGCCGAGCTCGTGATCCCGCCCGGCGGCGCCGAAGGAGTGATCGTCGCCGAGGCCGACCACCTCGGCGGGTTCTCGCTGTTCGTCGACGACGGCAAGCTGACACACACCTACTCGATGATGGGCGTGTTCGTCTTCCGCCAACAGGCCGAGGAGCCGCTCCCCGAGGGCGACGTCACCGTGCGCATGGAGTTCACCGCCGACGCGCCCAAGCCGGCCACCGGCGGGGAGGTCACCCTGTTCATCAACGACCGGCCGGTCGGCAAGGGCCGAATGGATCACACCGTCCCGATCCGCTTCTCCGGCTACGCCGGCATGGACATCGGCCGCGATAACGGCGGCCTCGTCGATCTCGGCTACGCAAAACGCAAACCGTTCGCGTTCACCGGCACGATCAAGAAGGTCACCTTCGACGTCAACCCGCACCCCTCGACCGACGAAGCGCACGAAATGCACAAGGCCGTCCACCACGGGCACACCGCCCACGCGCTGACCGCATGAGGACGTGAGGAAAGGATCATGAAGCTACACGACACAATCGACGTCCTGATCGGCGGCTACCTGTCCAAAGACGCCGCCGAAGAGGACTACAACGCCGTCCTCAAATGCGGCGGACACCTCCAAGGCGCCGTGATCGTCAGCAAAGACCTCGAAGGCCAGCTCACGGTCGAGCAAACCGACCACATGGTCCGCGAAGGCGCCGCGGGCCTCGGCGCGATCGGGTTCGCCGTCGGACTGATCGCACCACCAGCCGTGCTCGCCACCACGGCGATCGGCGCCGCGATCGGCGCCGGCGCCGGCGAACTCCTCCATCACGAGGTCAAGGAAAAACTCGGCCAGCAGGCCGGAGCGACGATCCCGATCGGCGGCGCCGGCCTGATCGTCGCCTACTCACACACCGAAGCCGACAAAATCGAACCCGCCGTCACACGCGCCGTGCAAAAAGCCATCGGCGAAGCCGAAGGCAGACACGTCCAAGCACTCAAAGGCGCCATCGCCGACGCCCAACAGAAGATGGCCCAGAGCGGGGCCTGACGCTGGGTTCAGTTTGAGCTGGACCGCCGGCGCAGGGGGACGCGTTGCGCCTGCGTCTACGCGGCGAGCATGTCCCGGTGCTGGGCGCCTTACGCCCACGCGTACCAAATCCAGCGCCGCCGATCAGCGAGCTCGAGCCACAGATCGCGACCGCCGCCGGCGAAGTCGCAGCAGCCGAGTACCGCGACCTGCGGGCCGTCGGCGGGGCTTCATCCGATTCGGGGGAGGTGGAGTGCCTGGCGTCGACGTAGCGTCCGGACCACTCCGGTGGTCTCGTTCCAAGCGGGAGTTTTGATGAGCGCTCAAACCGAGCAGTTGACGAGTTGGAATGAGGGCGCGGCGAAACGCGAGGTCATGCGCTTCGTCGAGCAAACGGTGTCTGACGGTGTGCCGGTCGAGGAGCGCGTCGCGGTGTTCGACAACGACGGCACGCTGTGGTGCGAGAAGCCACTGCCGATCCAGGCAGACTTCATCCTGCGGCGGCTGGCCGAGATGGCTCAGACAGATCCCAAGCTGCAGGAACGCCAGCCGTGGAAAGCCGCGTACACACACGACTATGCCTGGCTGGGAAAAGTGCTCGGCGAGCACTACGCCGGCGACGACAGGAATCTGCCGGCGCTGGCGGCCGGCATCCTCGCCGCCTTCGAGGGGATCACCGTGGAGGACTTCGAGGCTAAGTCAAACGCCTTCCTGCGCACGGCACAACACCCGACCCTCGCTCGCGGGTATCTCGAATGCGTATACGCGCCGATGGTCGAACTGCTCGGCTACCTGAAGGCACACGGGTTCTCCAACTACATCGCCTCGGGGGGCGGCCGCGACTTCATGCGGCCGATCAGCCAGGACGTGTACGGGGTCCCGCGTGATGGGGTGATAGGAAGCGCGACCACCTTCCAATACACGAGCGACGACCATGGCGGCACGATCACGCACAAGGCCGAAGCCGACTATCTCGACGACGGGCCCCAGAAACCAATCCGGATCTGGAGCCGTACCGGCCGCCGCCCCGTGTTCGCGGCAGGCAATTCCAACGGCGACATCCCGATGCTTGAGTTCACCGCACACGAGGACAAGCCCGTGCTCCGCCTGCTCATCCTGCACGACGACGCCGAGCGTGAGTTCGACTACACCAGCGGCGCCGAGCAGGCGCTGAGAATCGCGGACAAGAGCGGCTTCACGGTCATCAGCATCAAGAATGACTGGGCCACCGTCTTCTGATCTGGGAGCCCGTACCGCGCTAGATCTCGCCTCGTCCGAACCGCGGGCCGTCGCGTGATACACCGCGCGAAACGTGGCGGAGCCGGTCCAGCGCCGCGCGACCCGTGGGCAGGAGACTTCACTGGCGTGAACCGCTCCGGCCGCGCGCGCGTCATCGGGTCAGAGATCCCCGTATCCCCGCCGCAGCAGGGCCTAATAGTTCGTCGATACTCGCGCGCTTCTCGCTCCCGCGGATCGCGAATCGGTCGCCATGTACGGCAAACGAGGTAGGCGCCGCTGGACGGGCCCCCACCGTTCAGGGGCTGCCAGCTCGCGTGCCGCCGGGCCGATTTCGTCCAGAGCGCTTTGACTTTGACACCGGCGGACTCACCTGCGCGAAGACGTGTCAGGGCCAGCATCCCCCCACACGCGCGTGTGCGCATCACGCCGGTGTCGCTCAGTCTCCCTCCTCGGGGCGCCACGGAGGCTGAGGAGGCGCTGAGACGAGCGCTCGTCGGAGGAGCGTCAGCAGCTGACGGCGATCGGCGGCGGTGAGCCCGCCCAGCACCTCGTCTTCCACCTGCGTGACGAATCGTCTGGCCCGCTCCAGGGTGCGCCGACCCTGCGGCGTGATCGATACCTCCCACGCGCGGCGATCGCCTGGACGCCGTCGGCGCTCGGCCAGCCCCGCGCTTTCGAGTTCGTTGATGAGCTTGACCATGGCGCTTGGATCGATGCCCATATCGGAGCTCAGCTGCTGCTGGATAGCCCCCTCACGGGCGCCGAGCACGTTGAGCAGCGCGAACAGCGCGGGCGTGAGTCCGATTGAGTTGAGCGTCTCCGCGGTTCGCGTATGCGAGGCACGCCATAGGCGGAAGAAGAGTTGGCCGGCGAATTCGGCCACTTCGATGTCGTTCGACACGGACGCTGCCATTGCTCAAGCTTTGCAGATTCGCTGGACTATTACAATGATTGACAGCAACCATCATAGTGCACTACCATGATGCTTGCGCCATCCTGGCGATCGCAACTCTTTACGAGAGGAGCCGCCGTGACCTCCATCGAAGCCCTCACCCTCGAAGTGCCCGACCCCAGGGCCGCCAACGCCTTCTACACATCCGCTTTCGGTTTGGACAATCAGGTGGCCCTAAGCGCCTCGGACGCGCCAACGACCGGTTTTCGGGGATTCACGCTGTCGCTCGTGGTGTCCCAGCCCGCCACGGTCGACGGATTCCTCGGCGCCGCCCTCGACGCCGGCGCGACGCCGCTGAAGCCGGCCAAGAAGGGGTTCTGGGGCTACGGGGGCGTCATACAAGCCCCGGATGGGACGATCTGGAAGGTCGCGACGTCATCGAAGAAGGACACCGGCCCCGCCACTCGGCAGATCGCCGAGATCGTGCTCCTGTTGGGAATCGCGGACGTTGCCGCAAGCAAGCGGTTCTACCTCGAGCGCGGCCTGACGGTGGCGAGGAGCTTCGGCCGCAAGTACGTCCAGTTCGACACGGCACACATCAAGCTGGCGCTCTACGCACGCCGCGCGCTGGCCAAGGACGCCGGCACCGCGCCGGACGGTACGGGCTCGCACCGGATCGTCATTGGCAGCGATGCCGGTTCCTTCACCGACCCGGACGGGTTCGCGTGGGAGCCGGCGGGCGGCGCACCACGTCGCGACTTCGCGACCGCGGCGTCCGCGATCCCGCAGGCATCCTGATCCAGAGCCAGGAGCTGCGCTGAGCCGGGCGACGATCGCCGACATGACCTGAACTGCAAGGAGGTTTCTATGAGCCCAAAGAAGAACACGCAAAGATCCGCTAAGAGCACCACCGGCAAGGCGTCCAAGGGATTCACGGACGACGAACGAGCCGCGATGAGGGAGCGCGCCCAGGAGCTGAAGGCGGCCGCGCGCCGCCCGCGCGCGAACAAGAACATTGCGGACGGGGAGGGCGATGTGCTCGCGAAGATCGCCGAGATGCCGAACGCGGATCGCGCCATGGCCGAGCGGCTCCATGCCATCATCAAAGCCAGCGCGCCAGCCCTCTCGCCGAGAACCTGGTACGGGATGCCCGCGTACGCCAAGGACGGCAAAGTCGTCTGCTTCTTCCAAAGCGCGCAGAAGTTCAAGACGAGGTACGCGACGTTCGGCTTCAGCGACAAGGCGAACATCGACAAAGGCGCCATGTGGCCGACCTCCTTCGCGCTGAAGGAGCTGACGCCCGCCGAGGAGAAGAAGATCGGCGCGCTGGTGAAGCAGGCGGCGAGCTGAGGACCGAGCTCGCCACTGGTCCCGGCCCGACGAGGGGCGCGGCGCCTGCACGAGCCGGCGTGCCGACCGCGCTCGACCACGTGCTCGCAGGACGAGCGGCACGAGCGACGGCTGCTCGTCGGCGAACGTCACCGTCGCCGGGCGGATGCGGAGGCGCCGCCTCGCGTCGTCGATGCGCACACGTCGTCTCGCGCCACGACGCGAACCTCGCCCGACTGGCACGCACTCAGATTGCCTGGACAGCCGTGCCGTTGTGCAGCGTCACAATCGTGGCCTTCTCGAACCACGCTGGCGCCGCAGAGGACATCTCCGCCCAGTTGGCCGTCGTGTCCTGCCAATGGTTGGCGATGCCGGCGGGTGACGCGTAGCGCTCATCGACCACGAAGATCGTGTTGCCGGTCGGCTCCGAGCTCGGGTCCATCGGGTTCGATAGCTCCGGGCCCTTGGAGATGCTGTAGTCCAGCAGCGCCAGATCGCCCTCGCGGGGGTGTCCCTTCATGAACTCGCCGTGGCTCGCGAAGATGCGATCTCCCTCGGCCACGTCATCGGGCCCGACGGTAAACATGATGACGAGGTGCGACGTTCCCTTGGATGACATGCGCACGTCCTTTGTCCGGCCTCCGGAACGCCTCGGCGAGGCGTCTCCTTTACGAACCAAGTAGATCCGACCCGGGACTGCCGTGTCAAGCGTCGATTCAGCGCCGGTTCCACCGCCCTCGACACGGTCGGGCTTCCACGAATGCGCGCGCCGGCCGTAAGACGCAGATGCGCCCCCTAGCCGCCCACTGCTCTCCTCGGTGCTCGCTGCTTTGCGCGGTGGCCGTCGCATACAGGGTTCGTCGGTGAGAGGCCACAGGAGCTCTTCGCCCCGTGGTCGCGACGCTCCGAACACCAGGCGTGGCTGGCCGGTCGTCGATCGACAGTTTCAGCAGTAGGCTCCCGCAGCGGTGATCAGCGGCGCCCACACGATCATCTTCACAAGCGATGCAGAAGGCGTGCGAGCGTTCTTTCGCGACGTGCTGGGACTCGCGTCGGTCGACGCTGGTGGCGGGTGGCTCATCTTCGCGCTGCCACCCGCCGAGCTGGCCGTTCACCCGACAGAGGAGCAGCAGCATCACGAGCTGTACCTGATGTGCGACGACGTGCAGCTGACCGTCGACGAGCTCGAATCCAAGGGGGTCAGGTTCACGCGACCGATCACCGACGCGGGTTGGGGCCTGATCACCGCGCTCGAGCTCCCCGACGGCCGGGAGCTAGCCCTCTACCAGCCCAGGCACCTACGCCCGCCCGGCACAAGCTCTGATCTATAAGTACAGAAGTCCGCTCACCACCGACCGGACGCACGCGTTCAAACGCGTTCGCGTGGGACCCGAGTGGCCCGAGCTTTCGGCGCATGAGCGCGCCATAGCCGCAATACCAGCCCGGTCGCGGCTCATGATTGACTGCTCTTGCGATGGCGATCCCGGAGCCGCAGAGGGAAATCGATCAACATCGTGACCTTCCCTGTCTGACGGGGCTGTCCATGGCCGCAGGTGTGCCGGCCCGGATCCGGTGGCTCTTTGCTGGGCTGCTTGTCGCCTCGGCCGCCCTGACCCTCTGGGCGGCGCGGGGCGCGAGCTTCACCGCCGACGAATGGTCCTACCTGCTCAGGAGCGTCCACGCGACACCCGACACGGTGCTCGGCCCCGTTGCCGGGCACCTCACGGCGTTGCTACTCCTGTCCTACCACGCATTGTTCGCCACCGTCGGGCTCGGCCACTCCTGGCCCTACCGTGCCGTGAGCACCGCTACCCATCTGCTCTGCTGCATCTTGCTCTTTGCTTACGCGCGTCGTCGCGTCGGAGATTTGGGGGGGCTGCTGGCCACCGTGCCCATCCTCTTCCTGGGCACCGGCGCCGACACGTTCCTTACGCTCTACCAGGCCGCTCCTGTGGGCAGCCTCACCGCCGGGATCGCTGCGCTCCTCGCGCTCGATCGGCGGCGGCGGCGATGGGACCTCTTTGCCTGCGTGATGCTGGTGCTCGCGGTGGCGGGGGATTCCGAGGGGGTGATCCTCGCCGGCGCGATTCTGCTCGAGATCCTCCTGACGCGCGGAGCTCGCCACCGGGCGTGGGTGCCGCTGGTCCCGCTGGCGCTGTTCATCGCCTGGGCGCTGCGTTATCACCCCACCCAGTCACAGCCCCTTGCGCGCACATCGACGCTCAGCGACCTGTTCGATCGCGCCCGCTACGTCTTCAACGCCGCCGCGAGCGCCGTCGCCGGCCTCGCGGGTGTCCAGCTCTCGAGTCCGTCGCTCCATCGCCGTGTCCCGCTGGGGCGGCTCGCTGCCCACGTGCTGCTTATCGCGGGCGTCGCAGCCGTACTGGTACGCGTCGCGCGGCGGGGCGCCACACCGCGGATCGTGACCTTCATCGTGACCCTGGTCGGGTATTGGACGGTCCTTGCCGTCGCTCGCGGCTCCACGAGCAACGGCTACGACAACCGCTATGTCTTCGTCGGCGCCCTGCTGATCGTGCTGCTTGTCGTCGAGCTACTGCGAGGGACGGAACTACGCGGGCGGCGGTTGCGGGTCGTGACGCTTGCCGTCGCGGTCTGCGCCGCTCTGAATGTCGTCTGGCTGCTCGCTGACGGCCGGTTCAAACGGCACGAAGGTGCGCTCGTCAGGGCCGAACTGAGCGCCCTCGAGATCAGCCGCGGCCAAGTGCCTGCCGACTTTCAGCCGGACAACGACATCCGTCTCCAGAATGTCAGGGCGGGTGGATACTTCGCGGCCACCTCCAAGTACGGGTCGTCTCCCGCCGATTCCCTCGCGGGTCTGAGTGCTGCCCCCGAGTACACCCGGTCGGCGGCGGACTCGGTTCTGGTCCGCGCACTCGGCGTAGCCGTGACCCCATTGGGAGGGACGCAGCCTCCCTCAGCGGGGCCGCCGGTCGTCGAGCTGGTCCGGGGCGGCAGCGTGCGCACCGTTGGCGGGTGCCTCGAATTCACACCGAGCGCACCAGCGGCAGTTCTCGGGGTGCGCCTTCCGGCTGGCGGAGCGATCATCAGGCCGCCTCCTGGCACCGATATCGCCGTCTGGGTGCGGCGCTTCGGTCCGTTTCCCACGCAATCGCTCGCCGTCGTGCGCGAGCGTGCCGCCCTGCTGCGCGCGCCCCTCGGCCGAGCGACGGCTCCCTGGCACGCACTTGTGCTCAGCTCGCGACGGACGACCGTCTGCGGCTGACGCGCGGCAAGGCCTCCTGGCCGCCAGCCGGAGACCACGTGGTTCCCGCGCCAACGCGCGATCCGTATCTAGAGTGGCCCCACCTGCCAGAGATCGTCGAGGTCGTGCGCCTGCTCCATCCAGCGGCGGGCGTCCTGCTGGCCCAGTTCGATCAGCGCGCGCGCGAACTCGGGCGCGAACAGCAGGAAGCTGAGCAGCGCGGCGTGATGCGCGTCTACGCCCGCAGCGGTGAGCCTGGCCAGCAGGGCGACGTCCGACGTGATCGTCTGAAGCGACCCCGAGTAATGCTCGCGTACCACCCGCAGGGCGCGCTCGGCGATCGGGTCGCGCTCCGTGGGTGCGACGAGGATGTACGGCAATACGCGCTTGGACGCGTTGACCGGCGTTTTCGGTCCGCTCAGCAATGCGTTGACGCTCGCCAGCATCTGGACGTCGGTGGCCAGCTGGTCCTCGAGCACGCCGATCAGGATCTGGGCGGCGCCCTCCAACGCGTCCGGTCGCTGCCCACCGGCCAGATCGGGACCACCGGGCGCCACGGAGGTGACCGCGACAACGACCACGCGCTGGGCACCCAGCTCGAGCGCCGGCTTGATCGGCGTGTTCAAACGCGTCCCGCCGTCGAAGTACCAGCCCCGAGCGCTCCGCGGCCGCGTGACCTCAACAGCTGGAAAGATCCCCGGAATCGCGGCCGAGGCCAGCACGTGTTGCTCACCCAGCCGAGCGGCGACATAGTCGATCCCGCGGCGATTGTCAGGCGGCGGCGACGCCAGGCCGCTGTGGAAGACCACTGAGCGACCTGTCATCGCCGAGGTGGCCACCACAGCGGCCGCGTCGAGCCGCCCGCTACGGACATTCGCCTCCAGTTGGTCGAAGTCCACCCGTTCACGCAGCGTCACCCGCAGCGGCTCGGGGTCGAGCAGCGAGCTGATCCGCAGGCCAGCCAGCCCGAGAACCTCGCCGGCATATCCGACGGCACGCCGCAGCGATGCGGCCGAGATGAGCCGTCTGGCCACCCCGCCCCATCGCATCGACGCCCAGCTCGACAGTGCCTCACCGATCAGCTCCGACGTTGCCAGCTGCGCGTTGGCGGCCAGGAAGCTCACGTTGAGCGCCCCCGCGCTCGTGCCGAGCAGGATGCGGGGACGCTCGCCCCGGCTCTCGAGCACGGGCAGCAGGACCGACAGCACACCGGCCTCATACGCGCCGCGCGCGCCGCCACCGCTGAGCACAAGCGCTACCGGACCTTCCCGCATACCCGCACCCACACCGGAAAGCCTAGACTCCCCACCGCTGAACGCGTCGCCCGTTCCGTGCCGGATCGGCGCGCCGATCCCGGCGCCCCCGACTGCTGAAAGGATGTTCCTATGGCATCCCTGCGCGATGCAGACCTACGGCTGAAGCTGAGCGCGAGGGAGAGCCAGGCTCGGATCCTCGAATCCCAGCGTCGGCTCCTCGCCCTGCGCTTGCAGCTCGGAGGGTTGATCGCCGGGAGCGAGTTAGGACCGCCGCTGTGCGTGGTGTTTGAGGGCTGGGACGCGTCTGGGAAGGGCGGCAGCATCCGGCGGCTGGTCAGCCCGCTGGATCCACGCCATGTGCGCGTGACGCAGTTCGGGGCTCCGAACCCCGACGAGCGGCGCCATCACTTCCTGCATCGCTTCTCTGCGGCGCTGCCCGGTTGGGGAGGGATGGCCGTGCTCGACCGGTCCTGGTATGGGCGCGTGTTGGTTGAGCGCGTCGAGGGCTTGGCGACCGAGACGGAATGGCGACGCGCCTGTCCGCAGATCGTGCAATGGGAGGCGGGCCTGGCGGCCGAGGGAATGGTGATCGTCAAGCTATGGCTTCAGATCTCCGAGGACGAGCAGCTGCGCCGCTTCCGCGCCCGCGAGCGCGACCCGCTCAAGCGCTGGAAGCTCACCGGCGAGGACTGGCGGAACCTCTCGCACCGCGCCGAGTACGAGCAGGCCGTCGAGGAGATGCTCGCCACGACCGACCATCCCACGGCGCCATGGCACGTGATCGCCGCCGAGTCCAAGAACTACGCGCGGATCAAGGTGCTCGAGATCGTGATCTCCTCGATCGAGGACGGACTCCGCGCGCTTGGACAAGACCCGCTCGAGATCGAAGCCTCGCTGTAGCCCGCGGCTCGCGGCGCGCGGCAGGATCACACGGCCGTCCGTAACCGGCCAGGCCGGGTACGGATCCGGTCGCCGCCTCCACCGCTGTCTTGAGCGTGTTTGGCCCCGGCGCGGAAGCCACCTCAGCCGATCGAGATGTGGACGCCGGCCAGGATCCCGATGATCAGACAGCTCAGGCCGATACCTGCCAGCCAGCCGCCGCGATGCGCGCTGGTTTGCTTGCGGACGAGGCGGTCACGCGCGAACGCGATGTCATCGACGGTCGGTGAAAGGCCGACGATGCGCCGACCGGCGTAGAGGAAGAGCGCTCTGGTCAGGAACGCGAATCCCCCGATCGCGAAAAGCACGGCCAGGCTGACAAAGGTCTCGGCGAAAGGGTTCGAGGTGGGCTCGGCCTTGACGGCGAATCCGCTGACGGCGACGAGCACGCCGCAGCCGGGCACCAGGGGCGCCGTGCGCGCCGTCAACGCGGCCGCGGCGCGCTCGAGGTCTTCCACGACAACCGCCGCGGCCTCATCTGGGCTCTGGCCGGTCGTGCGCGACAGTTCTTCAGCCCGTCGGGTCAGGGCGTCGAGCGAAGCCGTCTCATGATCGCCCCTGCCCCTGCGAAACCTGACGCGCCTCGCGGCCGCTCGGATCGATGCCCTCCGGCCCGGCGTTGCGCCGACCCGCCCGGTCGCTCCGGCATAGGCCCCCTCGCCGCCGCCGGGCGGGGCGGCGTTATCAGCGCCTCGGTCCTCGATCGGTGACAGTGTCGCAGCCTCAGGCGCGAGGCGCTCGACTGGCAGCGACGCGTCCACAAGTGTCTCCTGAAAATCCTCGGTAGCGCCTTTCGGCAGTGCCACCATGTCGCTCACAAGCAAGCACTCGCGACGAATCAGGTGGTGATACCCGCGCCTGGGCCAATTTGCAGGCCGATCAAGAACCGTGGATTTTCGGCGACGACGCGCAAACGATCATGCGGGCGGCGTGCGTTGAGACCGACTTCGGCGCGGATGATGCGAACCACAGCCGTTCGCCCACCCTGCGCGTTGTGATCGAGTTGGCGATGTCGAGTCATCGCGGCTCTTGGCGGATCGTGAACCTATCGCTCATCCAGAGGGCGTTCGGTGCAGTGCGGGCGCGTTGGCCGTCTGGGGCGGCGGGGCGCGTGCTTCTAGGGCTCATCATCCTCGGCGTCGTTCTGCGGGTATTGGCGGCGATCGGCTCGTGGCCGACGTCGATCACGCTTGAGGACGGGTACCAGGTCTACTCCAAGAGCAATCCGTTCTTGGACCCGCAACATCCTGCGGGTTATGCGCTGATCATCGCGGCGATCGGCGCGGTGAGCCGCGCCGTGGGCGTGCTCATCTTCCTTCAGCATCTGCTCGGCATCGCGTCGGCGCTGATGCTCGGGGCGGCGACGCGACGAGTCACCGGATCCGCCTGGGCCGGACTGTTACCGGCGGCGATGATCTTGCTCGGCGCGGACCAGATCTTCCTCGAGCACACGGTCATGTCCGAAAGTTGGGAGGTGCTGGCCAGCTCAGCCGGGTTCTATGCAGCCGTGCGGGCACTGGACGCACCGTCTCCGTGGTGGCGCTGGCCACTGCTCACCGGGCTCGCCCTGGGCGTCGCGGTGACGATCCGCACGGCGGCTGTTGCGCTCATTCCGGTGGCCGTAATCGCCCTGCTCATCTACAATCGGCCGCGGGCGCGGGGTGAGCGACAGTGGCGCGCTGCGCTCGCGACAGCTTGCGCGGCGGTCCTCGTTCTACTCGTTTACGCAAGCGCCAACGCCACCTTTGGCCAGCGCTTCAACATCGCGCCGTCGCCCGGTTGGTACCTATACGGGCAAGTGGCGCAATTCGCTGACTGCAAGCAGTTCACCCCTCCCCCCGGGACCGCGTTTCTGTGCGAGCGGCGGCCCGCCTCCCAACGGCCCAGCGCCGAGTACTACATGTTCTCGCCGCACGCGCCGGCTCCTAGCCACCTCGGGCAGATCGGCACCCACGACGCGCTCGTCGGTGCGTGGGCAAGACGGGCGCTTCGCGCGCAGTTTGGTCAGCTCTTCACCACGACATGGCCCTATCTGCGCAGCTACTGGGTCCCCGGCTCGCTACCCGCACGATTCCGCGCGACCAACGGTGGCCTCGATCCGCAGCTCGACTTCACGTTCGCCAACGTGTACTACGCGTCGATGCGCAAACGGTCCCTCGAGGCCTATTACAACCCATTCGCAGTTCACACGCACCACTGGGCGCTGCAATTCCTGCATGACTGGCAGCGCGTGGTCCGCTTCGGTGCCACGTTGCTGTCCATAACCACGCTCCTTACGCTCCTCGGACTCGTGATCGGTACCCGCCGCTCCCGCGTGGGCGTTTTCCTATTCGGCCTCGGCGGGTTGTCGCTGATCTTGGCGCCCTCATTCTCCGGCAGCTACACGGGCCGATACACCGTTCCCGTGGCAGCACCGTTAATGGCTGCGTCAGCGATCACCGTGCGCGAAGTCTGGCGCTTGCTCCGGTCCGCGCGCGGCTACGAGCAAGAACGAGATCCACCCCATCGAGGGCCTCCGATCGGCGCTTGAGCTGATGCGGTTTCTTGCGGCTCGATCACTCCTGCGGGCTGACGAGCCGGGGGTTCCAGAGGACCTCCCATAGGTGTCCGTCGAGATCGCGAAAATAGCCGGAGTAGATCCCCCATGGACGGTCGTGAGGTTGGTCGGTGAGCGTGGCGCCGGCAGCTTCGGCCTGGGTGAGCAGGGCGTCGACCTCGGCTTTGCTTGCCACCGCATGTCCGATGCTGAACTCGCCGGTCTTCGGTGGGCCCAGCGGGACGTTGGCGTCCTTCGCCAGTTCGGTACGCGGGTAGAGCGCCAGGATCAGCCCGTTTCGCAGTTCGAAGATCGCGATAGCCCCGGCCGGGTTGACATCGTCGCCGACGAATTCGGTGGCGATCACCCCCCGCGACTCCAGTCCGAGGCCGTCTCGGTAGAAGTCAAGCGCCCGCTCCAGATCGGCCACAGCCAGCGTGATGACGTTGATTCGTGCTTCCATCTTCCGCCTTTCCCTTTGGCTTCGCGCCCCGTTATGCATTCATATCGCCTCCTACCCTCGGCTCCGGGCGGGACCCGCAGGACTGTCTCGCCGTAGGGCTTGATTTCGGCGAGCCTCGCCCTTAGGGTCGACGTGAGCAACCGATAGGGGCGTCCATGCTCATCGCCGGGGTCGGTCCTTCCAGATCGCGGGCCACCGTGAAGCGCACAGGTATCGCTGTGGTCGCCGTGATCGCGCTCTCCGGGTGCTACGGCTGGACCGTCGGGGCCAGCAATGTCACCTCGACGGCCGCGAACCTGTGGGTCACCAGCGAGTGCGACCTGTCCTGCACGGCGTATCTGCACTACCGCCAGGTCGGTGCATCAACTTGGACCGATACGACGCATTTTCAGGTGGGGAATGAATCCGGCCATCTCGTGGGTTCAAGGGGCGACGGGCCTGCTTCCTGATACTCAGTACGAATATCAGGTGTGTGGCCAGGAATCGACCTGGAATGGCCCGGCGTGCCTGGGTGGTGCCGCTCAGCCTTTCTTCACCGCCCCGGCCTCGACGTACGGCTCGCTAACCCAATCGTGGTTCAAGTCCTATGACGGGTGGGCGTATGCGGCGAGACCGGTGGTCGTGAACCACACCATCTACATCGGCTCGTGGGATGGCTATGAGCGCGCCTACGACGAGACGGGCAATCTCAAGTGGGCTACGAACCTTGGCCAGGCGAGTTCCTGCAATGACTTCGTCGGCGGCCCACTGGTCCAGGGCGTCACCTCCGCGCCGGCCATAGATCCGACGAGCGGTGTTCTGTATCTGGGCGATGGCACCGACAACTTCGATGCTCTCGATCCAACCACCGGGGCCGTGCTGTGGTCCGTGCCCACAGATACAGCGCCCGGCAACTACAACTGGTCGAGCCCCGTGATCTACAACGGTCCGCGTACATCGGCACAGCCAGCCTCTGCGACGATCCGCTCACGCAGGGCAAGCTGCTCGACGTCAACCTGGCGACTCACCGGGTGGATGCCGTCTTCAAGGCCGTGCCGGACGGCCAGTTGGGAGGGGGCATCTGGACAAGTCCGGTCGTTGACGCCTCGACGAACACCGTCTTTGTCACCACCGGTACGCGGGCCTCGGCGTCCCAGACGCTAAGCGAATCGCTCGTCGCGCTCGATTCGAACACTCTCGCTGTGAAGTCCCATTGGCAGGTGCCCGACGACTGCAACCCCACCTGCAACGACCTTGATTGGGGCACGACGCCGTCCTTGATGTCCGACGCCACGAACCGACAGCTGATCGCCGCAGCGGATAAGGATGGCTATCTCTACGCCTTCGACCGCAACAATCTCGCCGCCGGTCCCATCTGGCAGGACCAGATCGCGATCGGTGGCTACGCTCCTCAGATAGGCCAAGGGTCGGTGTCCAACGGCGTATTCGACGGCAAGTACCTGTACTACGCCGGGGGCTACACCGCAGTCGGTGGCCAGTCGTATCCCGGATCAGTGCGCGCGATTGACCCGGCCACCGGACACTACGTCTGGGAACGCGGACTTGCGGCCGTTCCTCTGGCCGCCCTCACCGCCGCCAACGGCGAGATCGTGTCACCC
The DNA here is from genome assembly GCA_963725515.1 of uncultured Solirubrobacteraceae bacterium. Classification (GTDB taxonomy): domain Bacteria; phylum Actinomycetota; class Thermoleophilia; order Solirubrobacterales; family Solirubrobacteraceae; genus Palsa-465. Next base: position 451,735 of record CAVRZB010000003.1, read on the forward strand.
ACCTACGACGGACACGGCCGCGCTGGGCTCTGGCTCCTCAACGCCGCGACGGGCAACGTCGATCACGCCAACGCCGGCGACTTCTACGCTCCAGCGACCGTGGCCGACGGCCTCTTGTTCGAAGGCGACATCTACGGCAACTTCAACGTGTTCCAATTCCCCTCGGGACCATCGACGCCCGTCGCGGGCCCAACCGTCTCAACCGGCCCCAGGGCAGGCCAGGCACCCGCGATGCCGAGAGCACGGATTGAGCATGCCATCCGCTACTTCCGATAATCGCGACACAGTCCGCGACAGGATGAGCCCCATATGCGGTGCACGTCGGCTGAGGCGACCAGCCGCGCTCAGCTGTGCTCCAGCATGGTCGTGAGCCCCTGAAGCTGCCTGCGAACGTCGCGCCTGGCACCGCGCGCGAACAGCCCCTGGCTCACGCACATGGTCGGCCATACCTGCTGTGATGAGATCGTGCTCGAGCCGAGCGAAGATGCTGCGCTAAGCGCGATCAGGCAGGTTGCCGTGGTGCGTGATGATCCGGCGGCGCGGCTTGAGCTGGCCATTGCGACCTATCACGGACCGACCGGCCGGGTGCCTCGCCACCTCCCGTTTCGACGCGCGGCGATGTCGTTCATGCGCTGGGAGGCGGATCGCGGAGTGCTCAATTCGATCGACGCGAACCCTCCGGGGAGTCCGTGGTGGCGGGCCATAAACGAGCGGCTGCTGCGAGACGGATGCGAGGCCGTGGCACGATCACGCGGGTTACGGGGCCAGGTTTCGTCGCCGACGATCGAGCTCTGGATGGCCTTCATCGCCACGCCGACGGCGCGAGCCTGGTACCGAGCGCACAACGCGAGCATCGTCGCGGCGTATCTGGAACATCGCGATCTGGCCGAGGGCGAGAACAGAGCCGAACGTTTCTTCCTCAACGTGGTGCTCCTGCGCGTTCTCTACGCGCACGCGCTGGTGGCCGCCCCCCGTTTGGCGCTCGGCCGTCTGGCTGCGCTCGGTCGTGTGCTTGGCGATCCTCGGCTGGGGATGGCCGGCGTGTTTCTCTCCTTGGGCCGGGTACTCCCCCACCGCTACCCCCTGACGGCCGACCTCAACGTCTATCTCCGCGACGAGCGTGGTCTCGGGCGGCTGCTTGATTACGCGGTGATCGCTCCGCGGCTGCAGCTGCTGTACGAGTGGTCGGCCTGCGAGCTCGAGCTCCCCGGGCTGAGCGAGCTCATCCACGACGGCAGCCCGGCATACGCGTGGCCGTATGTCGAGCGGCACGTCTGGGATGCGCCGCCGATGCCGCTCGCTGCAACCGCCCTGAGAATCGCCTTATCGGGCGCGTGGTCCCGCGAGTAGATGACCGAGTCGACATGGCTGTTCATCGAGTGCTGCTGGATCGCCTGGGGGGTCTGCTGGGTGATCATGGCCTTTGCCACCAAACCCACGCTCGAACGCGGAGGGTTGATCGGGTACCGCCTTGTCGCGGCGGTCCTGATCATCGGGACGGTTCTCGCCGGTCGGCTGTTGCACGTGTCGGCGAGCTCGCGGCTCTGGCAGACGACGCTCCCGCTGGGGCTTGCGACCGACTGCGTGGTTATCGCCGGCGCGGCATTCACGGTTTGGGCGCGGATCACGCTTGGTCGCAACTGGAGCGCAGAGGTGACCTTCAAGCAAGATCACGAGTTGATCGAGTCTGGCCCGTACGCGCTGGCGCGGCACCCGATCTACACCGGCCTGCTCCTCATGGCTCTCGGTACGGCGATCAACTACGGTCGGGCGATCGCCTTCGTCCTCTTGATCGGGCTGTGCGGCGGGCTGTGGTGGAAAGCCCTGCAGGAGGAGCGGATCATGAGCACGCACTTCCCCGGCGCATACGCCGAGTACAAGACGCGCGTTCGCGCGATCATCCCCTTCGTCCTCTAGGCCGGGCCTGGCCGGGATCCTCGCGAGGGACGACCTCTCTGCGCGCCCGAGCGCCCTATAGAGAGCCTCGTGCGCTCCGCGCGACAGCCTTATTTCTCCGCTTGACGACAGAGGCGATGATCCGGGATGCTGATTCCAGGTGCCCGCTTCCTACTGAGGAGAAGTCAGTCTTGTCATACGCGCCGATGTCACGTGAGGAGCTGCGTGATGCGACCGGCTTGTGGTGGCTGCCCGCCTTGCTCGGCGTGCTCAGCATCATCGCGGGTGGGATCGTGATCGCCAAGCCCAGCAACAGCCTGGCGACGCTGGCCGTCGTGGTCGGCATCTTCGTCCTGATCGACGGGATCGCGCAGCTGATCATGTCGCTCACTGGCGCCAGGCAGAACCGGGGCCTGCTGGCCCTAATCGGAGTACTGAATCTGATCGTCGGCGTCGTCCTGATCCGCCATCCCGTCGGCGGCATCACTTTCGTCGTCGTGATCCTTGGCATATGGCTGATCGCCATTGGCGCAGTCCGCTTCGTCGTGGCCTTCGAGACCCAGGGCCACCGCGCCTGGCGATTGTTCGTCGCCGTCGTCGAGGTGATCGCCGGAATCGTGATCATCTCCAGCCCGAAGATCGGCTTCGCGACGCTCGCCCTGCTGGTCGGCCTGGCCTTCATCATCAACGGGGTGAGCCTGTTGATCCTGGGAATCGCCATGCGCACCGTCAAGGAGAAGACCGTCGAGCCTCCGAGTGGCGCTTCCTCGGCGACCGCTTAGCAGCACGCTCCGAACGGCGACCGCGCGCGTGGCTCTCCGCAGACACTGGCACTGCGCCGGTGTGCTCGCGCTCGTGTGCATCGGTGCCGCGCCGGCACAGGCGGCCAGCCCGACGTTCGAGCCGATGAAGCTGGAACGGATCAATCTGCCGAGTCGGATAGAGGAGGCCAGCACACCGCTCTTCACCCGCGACGGCGGCCACCTTCTGTTCTTCTCCGCGCTTCACCTCTGGAGCGTCCGTGCCGACGGGAAAGGGCTCTCGTGCCTGTCCTGTGGCCTGCCCAACGAACCCGCGCTCTCCGCAACCGAGCAGGAGGGTTTCGCGACCGAGCTGCCCGATCGGCGGCGGGCGTTCTTCGGTGCGGCGGGGAGCGTCGCGATGCTCGAGTGTCGTCCGAGCGTGATCCGCTGCTCGACGCGCCAGATCGTGCCGATCGACCTGGCCGGGGCGCGCCCCGGGGGTGCTGTCGTCCCGCCGGGAGGGCCGGACACGGCGCCGGCTCTGGACCAGGCCAATGCCTCCTCGCCGAAACTCGCACCCGACGGTGTGCACATCGCGTTCTCCGACATCCGCACCGACGCCGTCGAGCTGATGGTCATCGCCACGCTGCGCCGCATGCCGGCCAAGTATGTGCTCGAGGATCCGCGCGTCATCAATCCGGCGGGACCGACCTCGACCACGGACACGAACACGCGCGCATGGTCAGACAGCTCCGGTCTCTTCGAGTTCAAGTCGTTCGCCGACGGGGGCGCCGCCGCCACCTACGTCCAGGTCGGCGGCGACGCACTCGGCAACCCGGACGTATGGAAGATCAACCTGGCCACCGGCAGGCGTACCCGGCTCACGGCCAACCCGGACTGGGATGAGGATGACGCGCCGTCCCCCGACGGCCGCTCGATCGTGGTCGAGAGCGACCGCACGATGCATCGCGTCGACATGCTCGGAGCGCTGATGCCGGTCCGCGACTTCATCGACGCACCAGAGGTTGCTGTGCTGGCCAGCTACTTCGTCGGCGGAGCCGTGCAGCGTCAATGCGATCTGCAGCCGTGGTTGCTGCCCGCCTCAGGTGACGGTGGCGGGCAGCTTCTGGGACAGCCGCTTCAGCCCTATTCGGGCGGCTCGGTGCACGGGGCCAACAATGTCTCGGGGTACCCGCAGTGGAGTCCCGATGGCACACGCATCGCGCTCAACACCGAGAGTTTCACGACAAACCGAAGCGCTCCATATCTCGTCGTGGCCCACCTGGTCACCCGACGGCCGAGCGCTCCGACCCGGATCGTGAGCTCGCAGCCCGGCCGCTGGGCGCCCGGCCCGCTCGCCTATCACGGCCCAATCGGAGCGGTCGCCCATGTGACCCTGCGCGGGCTGAGCTCAGGCACGGCGTCAGTGAACTACGACAACACCGGCGGCCTGCTGTCGGGCGCCGACGGTGTGGTCTACAACCGCTACTCCGACAACGGCCGCGATTTCGTCAGTGGCTCGTACACGATCATGAACACGAGCATCCTCAACGGTCCGGTCAATGTGGATGCTGACCTGCGGATGACCGGTGCGCACCCGGGCTATGTGCACGTCCATCTCGCGTTCAGCGGCATCGGCAGCTACCGGTGAGAGTGAGCGGCTCGGCGATCTCCAACTATGGCGGCACAACGATCACGGGCATCCCCCGTGCGCCGCAGGCATGCCCGAGCGCGCTACCCAGAGCGCCGCGTTTGGCCGTGACCGCGCACCTCGCGCGCTCGGGCGCGACCCGGTTGCTGCGCCTGCGGGTGACCGCCACGATCCGAGGCGCCGGAGCGAACGAGCGAGGCCTTGACACGCGGGCCGTCGAGGGGGCGCTCATCCGACTCGGTGGGGCGCTGGCTCGCACCGACACCCGGGGGCAAGCGATCCTGACCGTGCCGGCCCGGTCGACGGGACGGGCGAAGATCAGCGTGACCGCGGGCGACACGCTCAGCCGGGCGATCGTCTTCGTGGACGTCAAGCGCCAGTGAGCATCGTCCTGCGCGATGCTGAACAAGGGCCCACGGATCGTCGTGGCGATCTCAGTGCTCGACGACATCCTGCGCCGGATGGAGCAGGACCACCACAAGCAACGCTCGCTCCGCCCCAGCCCTTCGTACCTCCGACTACGTCCATACGGACCGCTGAGCAGCGGGGTCGGACGTTGGACCCAGGTCCTGAGCATCGGCGCGGCCCCGTGGCGCGGGCATCACCGCGGCGCCGGCGATCACGAGTGCGAAGGCGAGCATGCGACCGCTGATCTGGAGCGCACCATGGCCGACGGAGTCGTGGAAGACGATGATTCCGCCGCCGATCGCGATCAGGTTGGCCGCGATCGAGGTGAACGCGATCACCTCGAGCGGCGGCCCGATCTGAAGGCTCCGAGCTGACGCGTAGAACGCGACCACCGAGGCGGCCAGCGCCGCCGCGACCCAGCCGTTGGCGATCGCGGCCAGGATCCCCGCGTGAGCCGCGTGCGTGAGGTACTTGAGTGAGATGTCCGAGACGCCGAACAGAGTCCCCGCGGCTACCCCAAGAATCATGCCCTCGGCCGGGTGCATCTGCTCGAGCCTGAACGAGATCACGACGAGCAGCGCACTGACCGCTGCAACGCCTCCCTCGACGGCGATCAGCGCGCCCAGCGAGGACCCTGCCCCCGGCCCTGCGGGACCTCCGGTGATTCCGAGGACCGCCAGCCCAGCCGCCGTGATCGACAGCCCAATCCACTGCCGACGGCCGAGATGAAAGCCGAAGAAGCGTTCGGCAAGCACGGCGAGGAACACGAGCCCGCCGGCAACCACGGCCTGGACGACCGAAAGCTGCAGGACGGCGAGCGCCCCGACGTGCAGCATCCAAGCTCCGGCCGCTGCGAGCCAGCCGATCGTCCACCATTTCGAGGCGAATAGATCGCGGGCGCTGCGCAGTGGGTGGCGCGGATCGACGTCCGGCGACTCGACCGCGCCGCGTTGACGCAGCAGGAAGCTCGCGTTGGTGACCGCGGCGCAGATGACAGCGAGGAGCAGTCCAAGGAACATGATCGGTACCGACCTGAGGCTAGCTTCGGTAACCGATCCCGACCTCGGCGCTAGTCACCGAACCGCGACGGTAGTCGTCCACGTTCGTGGCCACCGCCACTGTCACGCGCGGCCTGCCTATCTCGTCTTGGTGCACGACACGAGCAAAGGAGACGAGATGAGCGAGATGATCCCCGCCGGGCGCATGCAGCTGGAGGAGCAGGCCGCCCGCCAATTCGCCGCGATGTATCGGTTCGAGGCACCAATCGAGCTCGATCCTGGGCTGCGCGAGCTGATCAAGATCCGGGCCTCGCAGATCAACGGTTGTGCGTTCTGCATCGATATGCACTGGAAGGACGCGCGCGCTGTCGGCGAGCGCGAGGAGCGGCTGTACATGCTCGCCGCCTGGCGCGAGAGCCCCCTCTACAGCGAGCGCGAGCGGGCGGCGCTCGAGCTCTGCGAGGCGATGACGCTGATCGCCGAACACGATGTCTCCGACGCTGTTTGGGTGCGGGCACGCGCCAAATTCGAAGCGCGAGAGCTCGCGCAGTTGATCTTCGCTATCACAGCGATCAACGCGTGGAACCGGCTGATGATCACCACGCGGACCGAACCGGGGCACTACGAACCGGCGCTGCGTGAAGCCGCCTGATGACTGCGCTTGCGGAGGCACGGACGGCCCCGCGGGAACCGCTCCGGCGTATCGTCCGGCTCCGGAACGGCCATGACCCAGACCCAAGCGTTCGATCAGCTGCAGGGGCTGATGTTCTCGATCGCGTACCGCATGACCGGGAGCGTCGGTGACGCCGAGGACATAGTTCAGGACGCGTTCGTCCGGCTCGAGCGTGCCCGACCGGAGGGCGTCGAGGTGACGTCCCGCAAAGCATGGCTGTCCTCGGTGACGACGCGCCTGGCCATCGACCATCTGCGATCGGCTCGGATGCGACGCGAGCGCTACGTCGGGCCGTGGCTGCCCGAGCCGCTGACTCACCGACCGTGCGCCCGGACCTTTGGAGCAGGCGCAGACGGCAGACTCCCTGTCCCAGGCGTTTCTCGTCGTCCTGGAGACGCTCCCCCCGGTCGAACGGGCGGTCTTCCTGCTGCGCGAGGTCTTTGGCCACGAGTACGCCGAGATCGCCGCCGTCGTGGGCAAGGCGGAGCAGAACTGCCGGCAGCTCGCGGCACGCGCGCGACAGCATGTCGAGGCGCGCCGTCCGCGGTTCACAGTCGACCGGCGCGCACACGAGGACCTCTTCGAGCGCTTCCTGCTGGCCTGCGAGACCGGTGATGTGGATCAGCTCAAGGAGATCCTGTCGGCCGACGCGCTCGTCTACAGCGACGGCGGCGGCAAGGTCGTGGCGGCACGGCGTCCGTTCTCCGGCCCCGACCGCATCGCCCGCTTCCTGACGAAGATCACCCGCACACGCAGAGAGCGCGGCGACCAGGAGCGGCGGGTGAGCATCAACGGTCAGCCCGGCGTGATCGTGTTCGGGCCGGACGGTCGGGCCAGCGACGCGCTGACCATCGATGTCAGCGCCGGCGTGATCGACACGGTGCGCATCGTTCGCAACCCCGACAAGCTGCGCCATCTCCCGGCTGTTGCCCACGCGGCTGAGCTCCACGGGCCCTGACCCACGAGCACGTGCCCCGATCCGTCCGGGGCGTGCGTTATAGCTTCCCCTATGAGTATCGCGGTCGTTGTCGTAGTGGCCGTGGTCGCAGCGAGTTTCTACTCACTGTTTGTGGTGGTCGTCGCCCGCTTGTGCGGAATGGCCAGCCGCAGCTCAGAGGGGCAGTTCATCGCGCAGACGACCAGCCGCGGCGATCCGACAGACCGAGCATTGATGTAGGCGCGCGACGCGTGGCGTGCTGCGCTGACCACGCGTAACGCTTCAGCCGTGCGTGCCGGGTTGCGCTCCAGCAGCCGATTTGTGGGTAGGAGTGGAGCGAACCCTTTCTGAGGAGGCAGGCATGGCAAAGTTCACCCGGATCATCGGAAAGAAGGCAACCAAGGCCACGGTTCGGCACTCGGTTCGAGGCGTCACCGCCAAGGCCCGGCGCAGGCCGCTGAGAAGCGTGAGCCTGATCAGCCTCGGCGGGCTGCTCGGCGCGACAGCGGGCTGGGTCGCCGGCCGGAAGGCCGCCGCCGGGGAGATCGCCTCCTAGCTCGCGGTTTGAGCTAGGCGCGCCTCATCTTGGTGCGGCGTCTCAGTGCGACGGCGCGCGATTACTCGGAGGCGAGCGGCTCGAGGATGAACACCTCGACCGCGATGTCGGGATCGATGTGGTTGTCGCTCATGAAGCCGACCACTTTGCGGCCGGTGAGCTCCTCGATCTTGCGGCTACAGCTGGTGCGCATCACCTTCTGCCACAGCCGGCGCAACTCGAGCACTGCGTTCTCCTCGCCCGCCTCGACGAGGTTGCGCTCGCCACGCGTGAGCATGTCCTGCAGCACGACGAAGACCGCGTTGTCGCCCAGCGTCGTCTTCGCCTTGGTCGGTCCACGTCCAGTGGTGTTGGCCAGCTCACGAACGACCGTGTTGGAGATCGATGCAGCGAGCTCGCCGTAGTGCGGCCCATCGGCCCCGCGGATCCCCTCGGTGCTCACCATGCAACTTGGCTCGGAGACGAGGCAGGTGGCGTGCGGCCGCGGTCCGCCACGGCCGCACGCCGACGCCTCCACAGGTCACGGGTGTCCTCCCAGTCGGCCGGCAGCTCGTCGTCGACGATCTCGACGACGACCAGCCATTTGAGCGCGCCATCGAAATCGCCGCTGGCAGCAGCCTCCTGAGCGAGACCGAGGGTCGCGGCGACGGCGTGCCGGTGTCGGTCGGCCCAGCCCATACGCCTGCGAGCAGTCCGCTCGCGAGGCCTCTGGCCCCCGTGATCCGGCTCTGGGATTTGTCTGGCCGCAATCACGGCCTGGCCTTTCCCGTCGTCCTGCGGTGAACGACCCAACACACTCGCGGCGCTTCGGTTCGTCCCTTGTCGCTGAGCTTACTCCCCGCGCCAGCCTGCGCAAGGGGCGCCTACCCATCTGGTCCCGGGCGTCGTAAGCGATCTCAGTTCAATACCTTCAGGGTCTGTGAACGCTCTGCACGTCACCGACCTGGTCAAGCGCTATCCGACCGGCACCGAGGCCCTCCGCGGTGTCTCGCTCGAGATCGAGGCCGGCGAGTTCTTCGGCCTGCTCGGTCCGAACGGGGCCGGCAAGTCGACCCTGATCCATTGCACGACCGGGCTGGCGCGCCCAACCTCGGGTCAGATCCGGATCTTCGGCCAGGACGCGGTCGATCACTACCAGAAAGCCCGGCAGTCGGTTGGCCTGGCGCCGCAGGAGATAAACCTCGACTGGTTCCTGACGCTCGAGGAGACGCTCGACTACCACGGGGGCTATTTCGGCATGCCCAAACGAGAGCGAAGGGAGCGGACCGCCGAGCTGCTCGAGGCCTTTTCCCTGACCGCCAAGCGCAAGGAGCGCACGCGGACGCTCTCGGGCGGCATGAAGCGGCGCCTCACACTCGCACGCGCACTGATGCACAGGCCGAAGCTGCTGATCCTCGACGAGCCGACGGCGGGGGTGGACATCGAGCTCCGGCTCGAGCTCTGGCAGTACATCGAGCGGATCAACTCCGAGGGGACCACGATCCTCCTGACGACGCATTATCTGGAGGAGGCTGAGCGACTCTGCAACCGGATCGCCTTCATCAACCACGGACAGATCGCCGCTCGCGGCACGAGCGAGGCCCTGGCCGGCCAGTACGGCGTGGCCAACCTCGAGGATGCCTACCTGGAGCTGGTCGGCCGCCAGGAGCTCTCGCGCGCCCACGTCGAGGCTGCGCTGCCGTGAGCGCCGCGCAGATCCGCATGCTCGCGCTGATCAGGCGCGAGATCAACCGGTTCATGAAGATCAAGCGCCAGACGGTCGCCGCGCCGCTGCTCGAGACGTTTCTCTACATCTCGGTCTTCGGCGCCGCCCTGGGCTCGCGGATCAAGACGCTGCACGGCTTTCACTACATCGTCTTCGTGATCCCGGGCCTGATCATGATGGCCTGGGCGATCAACGCCTTCTCCAACAACGCGTCCTCGATCCTGCAGCAGAAGTTCCAGCGGGCGATCGACGACCAGCTCTCCTCGCCGGCGTCGCCGCTCGAGCTCCTGCTGGGCTTCTCACTTGGCGGCTTTCTGCGCGGGCTGATCGTCGCCACGCTGACCTTCATCGCGGCCTCCGCGCTGGTCGACCTCCCGGTCGAGCACGTGTTGATCCTGGTCCCGTCGCTGGCGCTGGTTGGTCTCTTCTTCGCCCAGCTCGGCGTCCTCGTCGGCGTACGGGCCGAACAGTTCGACGACGTCGCCGTCTACCAGACCTTCGTGCTCCAGCCGCTCATCTTCCTCGGCGGTGTCTTCTATTCGGCCTCGCTGTTGCCCGAGCCGTTTCAGACCCTCACGCACTTCAACCCGATCTACTACATGATCGCGCTCGTCCGCTACGGCTTCCTGGGCTACCACGAGGCGGGCATCGCGCTGTCCTTCATCGCGCTGCTGCTCGCCACGATCGCGCTGCTCACGGTCAACTACCGCCTCTTTGACCGGGGCTCGTACCTGCGCGCCTGAATCTAGCGAGGCTGTACTGCGTGCGAAGATCCGGTTCACCGGACTCATGCAAGACGACACGGTCATCGGCGAGTTCACCCATCAGGCGGAGAGCTTTAACGCCAGCCCGTCCTCGTGGACCGGGGAAACGCTGGACGGCCTTCTGCGCGTGGCCGCCCCCGAGCCTGGCGAGCGCTGGCTCGAGGTGGCGTGCGGGCCGGGGATCATCAGCCGCGCGCTTGCGCCCCATGTTCGTGAGGTGCACGGCGTGGATCTCACCCCCGCGATGGTCGCGGTCGCGCGCCGCGAGGCGGCGACCGCCGGTGCCGGCAACGCCACCTTCACCGTCGGCGATGCCACGGCCCTGGATCTGCCCACCGCGAGCTTCGACGGCGCGATTGCCCGGTACGCGCTCCATCACGTCCCCGCGCCCAGCCGCGTGTTCGGTGAGCTGGCCCGCGTGGTGCGGCCCGGAGGCCACGTGGTGCTCGCCGACCACGTCGTGGACACAGAGGCCGAGGCCGCCGCGTGGTCGCTGGAGATCGAACGCCTGCGCGACCCGTCCCATTGGGCCTGCCTGCCGGTTGACCGGCTGCGCGCGCTGGGCGAGCAGGCCGGGCTGCGGCTCGAGCACGACGAGCTGGTGCCGTTGGTCCTGGACTTCGACGACTGGCTCGAGCGCGGGTCGGGCGGATCCGCCGCCCGCGCCGTGATCGAGCATCTGCTGGCCGCGCGCCCGGGCCGCCCGGAGTGCTTCTCCGTGTACGAGCGCGACGAGCAGCGCGTGCTCGAGCTCCGGGTGTGGCTGAGCCGCTGGGAGCGCTGAGCGCGGCTCAGCGCTCGGCCACTGCGGCGCGGGCGCGGGCCGCGCGCACCGCCGCCGAGAGGGTGTCTACGTCGTAGGCGCCGAAGTGCCGCCGGCCGTTGATGAAGAACGAAGGCGTGCCCGTGACGCCGCTGCGGTCCGCGGATTCGACGTCCTCGGCGACCCGGCCGGCGCGCTTGCGCTTACGCAGGTACGCCCGGAAGCGCTCGCCGTCGAGGTCGAGCTCGTCGGCATAGCGGAGCAGGTCGCGCAGGGTCAGAGCGTCCTGATGGGAGAGCAGCAGGTCGTGCATCTCCCAGAACTTGCCCTGCGTCCCCGCCGCCTCCGCGGCCTCCGCGGCGAGCTGCGCATGGGGATGGACATCGTTGAGCGGCAGGTGGCGCCAGACGTAGCGCAGGTCGCCGAAGTCCTGCAGCAACTCGCGCACCACCGGCTCGGCCTGCCCACAGTACGGACACTCATAGTCACCGTACTCGACGAGCGTCAGCGGGGCGTCGAGCGGACCGCGGATGTGATCGCGCGCGCGGTCGACGGGCTCGGCGAGGTCGACCAGCGTCTCGGCCGTGCCGACGAACGCGCGCAGGCGGGTCGGCTTAGGAAGCAGCTTGGTCAGGCGGAAGACCAGCCAGGTCGCCAGTGAGGCGCCGAGCGCGGCGGTGAGCACCCCCAGCTTGGCCTCTTCGAGCTCGACACCGTGGAACGCCAGGCTGGCGATCAGCAGCGAGACGGTGAAGCCGATCCCGGCGATCGCGCCGCCCCCGATCACCGACGCCCAGCCGACCGGCGGCCGAATGCGACCGCGGCTGAGCTTGGTCACGAGCCAACTCGAGCCCGCCACGCCGATCGGCTTGCCGACGATGTATCCGGCGATGATGCCGAGCGTGATCGTCGACGTGTAGGCGTGGCTGAGGAAGCTCCCGTTGATCACGATGCCGGCGTTGGCGAGCGCGAACAGGGGCACGATCACGTAGCTCGTGACCGGGTGATAGAGCCGCTGATAGCGCTCGTTGGGTGAGATCGCCGAGCGCAGACCCGCGCGGGCTGACTGAGCCAGCTCGGAGGTCGGCTGCTCACGGAAGAGCCGAAACAGGTCGGTGGCCCGCTCCAGATCCGCGCGCGCGGCCGGATAGGCGATCGTCAGCAGGCCCATGGCCAGACCGATGACCACCGGGTCGACGCCCGATTTCAGGAGCGCCACCCACGCGGCCGCGCCCAGCGTGAGATAGACGACGCCGTTGTGCACGTGACGCGCGCGGACCACGAGCGCGATCCCGAACACGCCGAGGCCGATCAGCAGGTCGCGCATTACGATCGTGCCGCTGTAGGCGGTGGCGATGACCAGCAGGGCGACGAGATCATCGACGACGGCGACGGTGAGGATGAAGGCGCGCAGACTCTGCGGGAACCGGCGGCCGACCAGCGCGAGCATGCCGAGGGCGAAGGCCGTATCGGTGGACATGGCCACCCCCCAGCCGTGGCTCGAGGCGTGGCCGGCGTTGATGACCAGGTAGATCGCGATCGGCACGAGCATGCCGCCGACACCCGCGATCAGCGGCAGGGTCAGCCGTCTGCGGTCGCGGAGCTCGCCGAGGTCGAACTCGCGCCGCGCCTCGAGCCCGACGACGAAGAAGAAGAACGTCATCAGCCCGTTGTTGACCCAGCTACGCAGATCCTGCGACACGCCGGCGCTGCCAACGCGGATCGAGAGGATCGTGCTCCAGACGTGCTCGTAGGAGGACGCACTGATGTTCACCCACGCCAACGCGGCGAGCGTCGCCGCAAGCAGAATCGCCGCGCTCCCCGTCTCGGTGCGCAGGAAGTCGCGTAGCGGCGCCTCCAGGTTGCGCGCCCAGGCCGTGCGTCCGATGAACGGGTTTGTCGACTGGTCGGCCGTGGCCACCCGCCAAGTTTCGCGGGTTCTTCAGACCTCCGTTCGTCCGCGCCGTCGGGCGGGCGGCCGGGTCACCAATCGAGCGTGCCCGTGGGCCCCTTGAAGGGGCCGATCAGGTCGGCGGTTATCCAGCCGCCGTAGAACCCGCTCGCCTGCGCCTGGACACGCTCGTAGTCGAGCCACGCGGCGTCCACGCGATCCGGATAGAAGGCCACATGGTCGCGCAGCGCCTCATATCCGGGCGACGGGCTCGGATAGCTCCAGCCGACACCCTGAACGTGCCGGCCGTCGATCACGGCGTCGAGGTAGCGCGCGGCGCCCTTGAACTCGCACCATGTCGTGCGCAGCGTGCTCTCGCGCAGCAGGTCGAAGTGGATGTCCTGGGGTGGGATGTAGATCGTCGGCGGATGACTCGTCTCGAGTACGCGCAGTGCGAGTGCCGAATTGGCCAGGAGCTCACCGCCGAGCTCCGTCCGAGCGCGGCGTTCGCATGGCACCAGGGCCGGCGGGCGCGGGTAATCCCAGACTCGCTCCATGCTCCATATACGGTAGGGACCCCCGAACGGTTCAATGTTTCGGGCTCGCTCGTGCGGTGACACTCTACGTATGACAAATACGTCCGAGCGCAACCCCAGATCCGACGGCGCCGACCTCGACCACTCGTCCGCAGGCCCGGCCGCTCGTCGCGGCGAGGATGACCGGAAAGGGCGGGTCAACCCAGCCGAGAACCCCGCGCCCAGCAGTCCGGCGCCCGATGAGGAAGCCGTCCGCAAGGGCGAGCAGAACCTCGACCGCGTCAAGCCGTACTGACCGTCACGCCGGAGTCCGCGGCGCGATACAGCGCTTCGATGGCCTTGGCTTGACCGAGGGCGTCGGCGCGCCCAATCAGCGCCTCGCCTTCACCCCGTATCGCCGCCCCGAGGTCCTCGAGCTCGAGTCGGTAGGAGTTCTCCGGCTTGATCTCCACGTGCTCGAGCTCGGCCCCTCGGCGCAGGGCCAGACCGGGCGCCCGGCAGTGCCAGGGGTCGCTCACCTGGATCGAGCCTTCGGCCCCGACCACCTCGAGCAGACTGCGGTTGGGCAAGTCGAAGCCGCAATCGATGTACGCGAGCACGGGCCCCGCCATCAAGAGCGTGGCCACAAGGCGCACGTCTACGCCGCTCGGACCGAGGACCTGCTGCGCCGTGACCTGCCGAGGTTCCCCGGCCAGCAGTCGCACGGCCGAGATGCAGTACGTGCCGACATCCATAAGCGCGCCGCCGTCGAGCTCCGAGCTGAGCCGGACGTTCAAGGTGTCGGTGAGCGGAAAGCTGAAGGCGGCACGGATCAGCCGCAGCTCGCCGATGGCGCCGTCGGCGACCAGCTCGGCCAGCCGCTTCGTCTGCGGGTTGTGGCGCCACATGAAGGCCTCCATGCACCGCCGGTCGACCCGCTCGGCGATGTCGAACAGTTCTTCGACGTCGGCGCTTCGACGCGAGAGCGGCTTCTCGCACAGCACGTGCTTACCCGCCTCGAGCGCCCGCCTAGCCCACTCGACGTGCAGCGAGTTCGGCAGCGAGATATAGACCGCCTCGATCTCGGGATCCGCGAGCAGCTCCTCGTACGAGCCATAGCCGCGCGGGATCCCGTGCCGACGGGCGTAGTCCTCGGCGCGGTCTCGGTCGCGACTGGCCACCGCCACGACCTCGACGACCGACGACTCCTCGGCGCCCGCGAGCACCGCATCGTTGATGCGGGCCGTGGACAGGACGCCCCAGCGCGTCGCCGGCGGCTCGGACTCTGGGTGGGTGGGCACGGGCGGATCCTAAGGACTGCGCTCAGTGTGCACGGCGACGCCCGCGATGACCAGGCTCACGCCGCTCAGCTCGAGCGGTGTCGGCACCTGGGCCAGGACGGCGATCCCGATCACCGTCGCGGTGGCCGGCAGCAGCGCGACCATCAGCGCATACGTAGCTCGCGTCAGCCGCGCAAGGGCCAGCTGGTCGGTGACGTAGGGGATCACCGAGGAGCACACTCCTACGCCTGCTCCGGCGAGGAGCAGGCCCGGATCGCCGATCGCCTGGAGGGCCTGCGTGCCGCCGATCGGTGTGATCACGAGCGCGGCGACCAGCATCGCCGCGGCCAGCCCGTCGATGCCGCTCAGGCGCGGGCGCTTGGCCACCCGGTCGGCGAGCACGATGTAGACCGAGAAGAGGAACGCGTTGGCAAATGCGAAGGCCAGCGCCACGGGCCGGGCGGCGAGCCGCACATCGCTCAGCAGGTAGACCCCGCCGACTACCAGGACCAAGGCCAGCGCGTTGCGCGGGCTACGGGCACCGAGGGCCGCGAGCCCGATGACCGGTAAGAACTCGATCGCGGCCACGGTCCCGAGTGGCAAACGGCTGATCGCCGTGTAGAAGCATGCATTCATCAGCGCCAGTACGACCGCCCACGCGACCAGCAGCCTTCGTCCGTCGGCATCCTGGGCCAGGTAGGTCCGCCAGGGGCGGCGCCAGAGCGCGAACACGAGCGCGGCCGAGACGATCCGCAGCCACGCGACGCCGAGCACGCCCACGTGGACGAAGAGGAGCACCGCGAAGGCGGGCCCCAGGTAGTGGAAGACCGCGCTGACGACGAAGTAGAGCTGCGGCGGAGTCCGATCGGCGACGATGGTGCTGGGGTGAGGAGCCGTTGTCACAGTCCGATGATCCCGTCCCCGGAGGGTTCCGTACAGAGCCAATCGAAGCTATTCTCAGAGACATGCCTAGAAATACAAAGCAGAATGGGCGCATGACCGAAGTCGCCCTTCTCGACGAGACGAACCTTCGCCTGCTCGAGGAGCTCCAGCGCGACGCGCGGACGTCGCT
Source organism: uncultured Solirubrobacteraceae bacterium (assembly GCA_963725515.1). GTDB lineage: Bacteria > Actinomycetota > Thermoleophilia > Solirubrobacterales > Solirubrobacteraceae > Palsa-465. Next base: position 467,587 of record CAVRZB010000003.1, read on the forward strand.
CGCGGAGCTGGGTCGCCGGGTCGGCCTGTCCTCGCCTGCGGTCGCGGAGCGACTCAAACGCCTCGAGTCAGAGGGCGTGATCAGCGGCTACCGCGCCGAGGTTTCGCCGCGCAGCCTCGGCTACTCGCTCGGCGTCGTGATCCGCATCCGCCCGGCGCCCCGCCAACTGGCCGATGTCGCGCGCCTCGCGCAGGACACACCAGAGGTCGTCGAGTGCCACAGGATCACCGGGGACGACTGCTACACGATGACCGCCTACGTCCGTGACGTCGAGCACCTCGAGACGGTCATCGACCAGTTCGCGGCCTACGGCCAGACGACCACCGCGATCATGCAGTCCTCGCCGGTGCCTCGTCGCGGCCTCAAGCCCCCAAGCCCACCGACCTGATCAGCTCCGATTCCCGAGGCTATACTCGGCCACGCTCCGCGGCTGTAGCTCAGTTGGCTAGAGCGTCTGCTTGCCATGCAGAAGGTCGAGGGTTCGAGTCCCTTCAGCCGCTTCTATGGAAAGCCCCGCTACTGGCGGGGTTTTCTTGTTCTTGAAGACTCGGAGCTCCGCAAGCTCTGGCGGTTGGGCATCACGATTGGGCATCAAACGACGTCCGAAACGCGGCTAAACCGCCTCCAGCGGAAACCTGCGGTCGAGGCACCCCCCGGTTCCCACCGCGACAGCTTCTCTCAAGCCCTGCCATCACCAGACGCGCACGCACGGCAGACCGATTTTGGCGTATACCCAACGTGTGCCGGGACGGGTTCGAGTGGCCCCCGGTGGCTAGGTTGAGATCATTCCGCATCGAGAGCGGCTAGCGCGAGTCCGAGGGTCATCCATTACGTCGCCGATGTCTTGCAAGTCGGTACTGGCGTTGTGCTTGGGAGTGATCTACTTGGGGCGAGTACCAGCCACCGCCGGTGGGAGCCGCCTGATGCCGAGAACGAGGTCCTGGCTGAGGCCTGACGCTCGGGCGTAGGGCTCGCGCCCGGCCCAGGTTCCGTAATAGAGGGCATTCTCGGTGGAGAGCCCCCGCTGCTCGTAGGCCTCGCGCACGTAATTCTCGTCGTACCCGACCGACAGCTCGGGGACCTTCGCGTCGACGACCGCGCACGGCCCGATCACATGTTTGAAGCGCGTGTCGCTCGCGCCGGCCTCCATGAGTCGTCGCGATTCCTGGTTGAGCAGCAGGTAGGTCGCGAAGCATCGGCCATCAGGCTTGAGCACCCGCACGATCTCATCAAGATAGTGCTCGTGCTCGGCCGTGAGCATGTGGGTGAAGACCGACGTGAGGACAACCAGGTCGAACGTCGCGTCCGGGTACGGCAGCCGGTACTCGGTGGGAGACGTGCGACCGCTGGGGTTGTACTCCCCATTGGCCACGTCCGCGAGCATGAATCGAAAGTTCGGATAACGCGACGTGATGTTCTCCGTGCACCACTCGATGCCCGATGGCACGATGTCCAGGCCCTCATAGCGCCCCTCGCCCTCCAGCTTCGAAGTAAGCGCGACGGCAAGGCGACCGATCCCACAGCCGATGTCCAGCACACACGACTCCGGCGTCAGGCCGGCGACCTCGATCAGCCGCCGGACAAGCAGCTCGCCGCTAGATTCGAAGTCATCGACCGAGCCCACGAACATCTTCGAGGGCGGCGGCACCATGGCACCCTGCCGACCCGTACTCGCCTCGACGAGGTCCGCGGGGAAGAGGTACGCCTTGCGCAGCGCCCAGCGTACGGGCCGGGGAATCGCAGGTAAGACGGTGCTCGTGAAGAACGGCTGGTCCAGGAGATAGGACCTGACCGCATACAGGACCCCCGCGACCCAGCGCAACGCTCCGGCAAGGATGTTGAGTCTGCTCATCTTCCAGTTCGGGTAGGTGATCTTGCAGATCACTTGATACTTGGGCGAGTCGTCGCCTTCATTGGTCATGCATATGGCGTCTAGGCGATGAGTTCGATCCTCGACGCAGGAGCTTGACCGGCATCGTCCCGAGCAAGGGCCAGCGCTTTCAGGGGCTCAGGACCCGAGCGGTTCCAGCCCGCTTTCCATGCTGTGCGGGTTGCCCGAAAAGCTGAGCGCCATGACGCACGGCTTTTGCTGCTGGGCAAGCGGTTCAAAGTTGAGACCAGCGCCTGCGACCAGGCCTGCTCAAACGGGACCCCGGCTGCGCGGCGGCGGGCCAGTTCGATTCTCAGTGCGCGCGCCGGATGGGGGTCCGGGGGAGCGAGGTGGTCACCTTGGGAGCAAGCAGCGCCGGGGCCCATTTCCGTGCGCTCGCCAGCCAAGGTCGGCGTGTAGCCGCGCTGTCGTAGCGTGGCGGCGACGCCAGGGTCGAAGCAACGAGCCTCTAGCCAACGCTCAACCTCGTCCGCGCTGAAGCCAAGGTCACGCCATTCAACGGCAACAGCGGCAACGCTACCGCCAGAAGCGAAGTCACCGAAGCGGCGGATCACTTGCTGGATTTCGCACGTTCGGATCTCGGGGATGGTCATGTCAAGTCCTTCCGTGAACGTTGCCATCTAGTGCCTACTCACCCACCGCGCGCAGCCGACATGCTGCACATCGCCCGTCAGCGGTGGACATGATCCGACCGGGCGACACTCGGGACCACACCCGTGAGCGTCCCTGTCGGCACAGTCCGGCACAGACATCGGTTGCTCGGAAAACAACGGCTGACCACAGAACGAGCACACTGCGACTTCGTTCGGAGGCTCGTGAATAGGCAAGTGAGAGCTCATCACCTTGTTCCGTGACTGTGGCCATCGGCCTCGACCTGATCGACCAATCCGATCCCGATGCTTCGTTCGCACCGAGCGTTCGCTGGGTCGTTGATTGTCTTCCAGGCGTCCTCACGGATCCTTTCCTCGTGAGGCTCAAGGTCTGTCGCCTTCTCGGCCCACAGCAGCGCCCACGCGAACTGCTCGCGGTTGCCGTCGTCAAAGCCGCCGGCGAACTCGACCAGAACATCAAGCGCAAGGACGCGATTGCCGTGCTGGTTGGATCCGACTGAGTGCTCGGAGGAGAAGACGGCGCGGCGGGTAGCGTCGGCAAGGCGCTCGGGATCGGGCTGGCTGCTCATGGCGCGTACCCGAAGCGCATGCGTTGCGCTGCGCGTATCCGGTCGGTCCTGATCCACAGCGTGAGCCTCTCCCTCGATCCGAGCCGTACGATCGCCTCGTCTGAACAGCCGGCGCAAACCATGACCTGCAACCCTGGCCGCATGGCCGGCTCCTTCGGATTGGTGGTTCTCCAGCTCGTGCCCATCCCGCCACGAGCTCCATGCTCAGACCAACATCGGACGCAAACCGTGGCAGTCCTTTGCACGCTCGACAACTCCACGAAGGTCTAGTTCTGTGCTGAAGAAGCCGCCTTCGGGTCATGAAGTGATCTGAGCTCGCACGTTCCTCGCGGTGCCTTGCTTGCTCGCCGGGTGCCAGGAGCTTTTTGGAGCGCCGCCGTGGAGTTGGGGGCGGTAGGCGCGCGGGTTAGGTCTACCCCGACGAGGGCCTCGGTGAGGCTCCCGCGCTGCAGAACAGCGCGGGTCATAGTGACGGCTTGGTGCCGCGTGCGAAATGCCAAGGCGGGAAGCTGTGGTCGATCGCTCCGAGCTGCATGCGTGGAGGCGAGTCTCCGAGGTCGAGATTGGATCAGCGATCATCGGGGCGTGCTTCCCCCAACGTTCAGCGAGGCGGATCTCAGCGGATGGGCCACGGTGGGGCTCGGGGCAGCCACGGTCGTGCTTGCCGGACTCACCCTCTTTATCGCGCGCGTAACACGGCGGTCGGTCACCGAAGCGCAACGCCCGGTAGTGGTTCCGTTTGACGGATGGGTGGACGAGAAGGGCGTCTGGCATGAAGCGCCGACCGACTTCGAGTTCGGCTCGATCTGGGTTCCTGTCCGAAACGTGGGCACCGGGCCGGGACTCAATGTCACCGCAAGGCTTCGGCTCGACGAGGGAGACTGGTTCGAAGCAAAGCCGGTCGGTGCGATCGCTGTGGACGAGCGCGCGGTGCTTGAAGTCGACACGTTCGCCGGACCGAATGAGCCACGACCGTACGCGATCGAAATCTGGGCAGAGGACGTCGCGGGCCTCGCCTATGAAACGAGCGCTGTGTATCGGCCGGATTACCAGCGGCATCAACACATACAGACTCATCGGCATCGGCACCGGCCGCCGCCGATCGCTCCGGCAACCGGCCTTAGCTCTGCGGCTCGCAGGCTCCCGGATGAGGCGACCGTGACGCGCTGGCTTCGCGAGCGCCGCTCGCGTCGAAGGTAGCGAGCCGCTCCAACTTGGCGCGGCCTCGTCGTCGTTGATCTTCTTCCATGCGTCCCCACGGATACGTTCCTCGTGCGGCTCGATCTAGCAGTTCGTCGAAGCTCATCGCGCGGCTCCGCCGCGGATCGTTGGCGTGGAGTCGGTAGATTCGACGCCGATGGACGCCGATGACCTTCCGATCGGGCCGCTCGTTGAAGGCACGAAGCAGTTCATTGCACCGCTCTACCAGCGGCGCTACACCTAGCGCGCGCCGGAATGGGTGGTGTTGTGGAGCCACGTCCTGACTCAGCAGCGGGAGCTTCAGGACTACGCCACCCATCAGGAGGAAAGTCGGTTCGGGCGACGCACTTTCTCGGAAGCTTTGTGCTTTCGCCGATTGCCGGGTTGGCTCAGGGCATCACGAGACACCGCATCGTTGACGGACAGCAACGGCTGACGACGATGCTTGCAATCGTGACGCCGCCCACCGGCTAGATATGCACTCGTCGAACCTGCAGTCGAACGTGAGGACGAGGGGTCTCCTGACCCAAGAAACCCCGAAACCGCACACGCGACGCCTTAGCTGGGAGACGCCTTAGCTGGGATCTACACGCGCGCAGAGTTCGTTTGGCGCGGCTCTAACGGACGCCGCCTCCGGCCTTGATGCGGGACGCTCCAACCCAGGAGCGGCCAGCAGAACCGGCTGAGGCTTTCGCCGCACGAAACGCAGACCTGACGCCGCAACTGGATGCACACACGCGCACCTTGGTTTCGTAGCAACTCGAAGCACACCCACTCCGGCTCATTCCGCGCCCCGGTCGAAACAAAGACCGGGGCGCGGAACGCGCTTGGTTGATTAGAACCCGATCTGCGCCCACCGAGCGGCGTGCAAACCATTATCCCCCCGCGTCATCCCGTGGGCGTAGTAGATAGCGCCGGAATCGCGCAGGGCACGCTCCCACCGGGAGGAGGCGATCCCGCTGAGTGGCCCGACGCGGCCTGCTGCCCGCTCACCGGGCCTCAGACCCGCAACCGCGCACGCGCGGCGATACCGACGACGAAGGGTCTGGCAGGCGCTCGGTCGTCAGCCGCCACGAACCGCTCGTGTCCTGCCGCGCCCGGCGGGGATCGGCGCGTGCGGCTGAGGTGCGGCATTCGCTCTGACCTAGGCGGGTCGGATTCTCTGCTGCTAGCGAGGAGTGGGTGGTACCCGACTCGTTGGTGACCAGCGGCGACGCCTGCATCGCGCGTAACGGAGACCTGCGAACGTTCCGGTGAGATGTTGCGCATCGAGCACTCCGGCGTCGTTCTGCTTCACGCGTCTCGTGAGGTTGAGTGTGTGGTTGGGGGCGTTGAAAGGATTGGTGGATGCGCACAATGCTGCAATTCGACGAGGAGGCTTCGCGGCGGGCCGAAGCAATCTATGCGACGCCTGATTTCGTCGAGCAGCGCCGTGCGACACGCGCGGCCCTGGCGCTCAGACACGGGGAGAACGTGCTGGACATCGGGTCCGGGCCAGGGCTCCTCGCCTCCGAGATGGCGACCGAGGTCGGCGCTGTCGGCTCGGTCGACGGCATCGACCCGAGCGAGAGCATGATCGCGCTCGCACGCGGCTGCCGGCCGCCGGAGGGTGCCGCCGAGCTCCGGTTCCTCGCCGGCGATGCCTGCGCGCTCCCGTTCGGGGAGGAAGCGTTCGACGCCGTGGTCGCAACGCAAGTGTATGAGTACGTGCAGGACATGCCGGCAGCGCTCGGGGAGGCCTTCCGCGTGCTGCGACCGGGTGGTCGGTTACTCGTGCTCGACACCGACTGGGGATCGATCGTGTGGGAGTCACGCGACGCCGAGCGCATGCGGCACGTGCTGGCCGCTTGGGAAGAGCATCTCGTCGACCCCCATCTCCCCCGGCGGCTGACCGGGCTCCTGTCGGCAGCGGGATTTTCGGTCGCGCGCCCCGCGGCGATCCCGCTGCTGAACGCCGGCTATGACCCGAACACTCTCAGCGCCGGCATGATCGGCTTTATCACGGCGTTCGTTCCGGGCCGGCAGGGGTTGAACGAGCGCGATGCGCGGGATTGGGCGGAGGATCTAACGACGCTGGGGGATGACTACTTCTTCAGCCTCAACCGATACCTGTTTCTAGCTGTGAAGTAAGGCGCGCTCTTCCGGGACCATCGTGTGTCCCTGGAACAAGCAGTAGCAACCGGCGTAATCCTTGGTTGTCGTTGCCGGGCCGGCGCTGATTCCCATGTCCCTCATCCGTTGCCTAGCCGTGTGTGTCGGATAGTCCGACGCCCGCTTCCGGCGGAGCGCGACGTGGCGTGTTCGAGGGGCGCTGTGCCTCGCGCCATGCTCCTTGTCAGCCGGCCGGATGGAGACCCGCAGTGCGCCTTCAGTCCCGTCGCTATCCGAACGGAGCATGACAGCTTCCGTCGATTCCGGAGTGCGTGGGATGCTGAGGCAATTATTCCTGGCGCTGAAGGAAGCCATGGAGCACATTGGTAATGCCGTAGATCTCAAGGTCGCGGCGCGTTGTGAACCGCTGCCCGCTCGTCGTCTGCAGCCAGTCGCGAATCGCAGGCAGGACTCCGTGCGGCCACGATGGATCTTGGCGGAGCCCTTCGATATCGACGCCGGCGTCCTCAACAACGAAGAATCCGCCGGGCTGAACGAACTCGGAGTATCCGTTGAGAGCGGCCGTCGTTGACTCGTAAGTGTGTCCGGAGTCGTCAACCACCAGGACTGAGGCGTCTGGCTCGACGAGGCTCGACACCTGTGCGGCGATTTGGGGGTCGCAGACGTCTCCGCCGATCAGCGTGATCGTCTCGGCGTAGCGCGGGTCGGCCGCCGCCAGAAACGTGCGCGCACGCTCGACATCCAGATCGACGGCGACGACATGAGGGTCGCGGATATGACCATAGTTGGCCAGCGTGCGCAAGCGGTCGCGGAACCACAACGCGCTCCCACCGGCAAAGGCGCCAAGTTCGATGACCACGCTGACGTTTCCGGACCAGATCAGGTGCTCGTAGGCGCGCAGATCCTCGGGTAGCTTCATCAGCGGGATGCCGGCGTAGGAATCGGTCAGCGACTGCGAGCCGCGAGCACGCAAGACTTCGACGAGCGTGGCATCGAGATCCAACACGACCGGCGACGGCAGGGTGTCTGGCAGCCGGGGAACCGGGTTAACCTCGTCCGGGGGACGTCGGCGGGAGAACGCGGAGAGCATCTCCAGACCTCAGCCCGACGGCCTCATGCCAGAGGCCGGGCGCGGACGTCGACCGAGCTGGGCGCGACCCCTCCGTTCAGAGGATCGCAGCGCTTGGCGGCCGTCGGCCGGATCGCGTGCACCGGTCATATTCGGGTCCCTCGTCGCCGTACGTCACGACGCCTGGCCCACCTTAGGGCCCCGGCCCGCCCAGAGTCAAGGCGAGCGATCGGCATCGACATGAGCGTTCAGCCCGAGCTCCGCGCTCAGTGGTTCAGGGATCGGGAACAACTCCCGAATATGCGGGCCTTTCATTCCTGATCTCATGGCAGCACGCGCCCTGATGCGGGCCCTCGAGCGGTCCAGACAGCCGAGGCGCACAGTTGCACGCGCTCCCGCGCGTACACAAAGGCGCACCGGCTGGCCCTCCCGTTGAATGCGGTTCGTCCGCTACTCCGACGTCAAGGACGACGTATCAGCGGACGAAGCGAGGCCGGCCGAGTCTGATGATTCCGTCGGCCAGGTGGTTCGGATTGCGCACCGGTGTCTGACCGGATTTGGTGCAGGGTTCGTGTCAGAGTAGACCGCGCGATGCACGACTCGTGGCAGAGCTTCCGCGGCGCGCTCGCGCGCTTGCCGAGCGTGACCGACGACGGACGCGGCGACGGGGGATGGGAGATCCATCCCTCGAGCATCTGTACGTTCTGCCCGGACGGCTCGTCGGAGGTCGAGGCACGGCTGGGTGCTGACGGGCGGTTTGAATCCGCGACCCTTGTGGTGAGTCGCCGGCAGTTGACCGCCACGGATCTCCGGGGAGCGCCGAACACGGCGCTCCGACAGCGCCTGCTCGACCTGATCGCGCAGTTCCTGGTCGCCTTCCCCGGCCGCTCGCCAACGCGGGTTCGCCTCGCGTGCACTGTCGGCGCTCTGCTCGCGCCGGGGAGTGTCTTGCCTGAGGTTGCGGCAGATGCGCCGGGCCGCCCGCGGTTGTTCTTCGGCCAGGTGGACGAGCCGCAGGAGGCGATGCTCGAGGTCGTGGCCGGCCGGCGGTGGGATGCTGAGACAGCGCGGCTCGAGCTCGCGAATTGGCACTCAGGACAGGCATCGCTGCTGAAGGTCAGGGCCTTCGCGCGAGGCCGGTTCAAGTACGGTCGCTGGTCCCACGAGGCGCGCGTTCCGTGGGCCGAGGAGCTATGGGCCCCGCATCCCTCCGACGGCGATGGGGTCGCCGTCCGAGTGCGACGTACCGTGGCCGCCTGCTGTGTGGGCGAGCAGACGCCCGAGGCCGCGGCGCGAGCGCTCATCGCCGCGAGGCCTTCGATCGCACACGACGACCCGCTTCAGTCATTCGTCGCCTCGGCGCTCGCGACACTAGCGAGCTGGGCGACCGGCGCGATCGGTGCGGCCCACGGGCTGTACGAGCTTGGGACCGCGCTCGACCACGGCTCGGGGACCGCTTGGCCGAGCACACTTCGCGAGCGCATGAGAAAGCGCGTGCCCCTCGAGTGGGTGCCCGTCCAATGGGCCGCCGAAGCGCTCGAGGTGACCAATGGCCAGCAACCCAAAGACCTTCGTTCCCTCGCACGGGCGGCGATCACGCTGGCGATCATCGCCGAGCCCAACGGTTCGCCGGCAGTCGACGCCGCGGAGCGACTCCTTGGCGAACTCCGCGCCCTGCTCGCCGACAGCAAGACCGATGAGGCGGTGCGGCTACGCGACCAGCTCGCAACCGCCGAGCGAGCAACCACGTCCTACCTAGACGGCAGGACAACCTTCGAGGAACTTACCGACGATCTCCAAGAGGTACTCGGGCAACTCAACGAGCCTCCCGACGGCTGAGACCAAAATAACAACGGCCACGCCAGGGCGGCATCGGATCGCCCACAGCCCCAGTCTTGCCGGCCGCGAGCACGAGCGCCGCGGAGTCGCCACCGGCGGGCAGGCTTTCGGCTTCCTAGTTGCCGCCGAAGATCTCGCCGCTCCGGCGCGTGCTTGGCGCACGCCGCGTACCGGACGAGGCCTTCGGGGCCTGGGCAGTGCCGGCGGTGAAGTGGATGCGGTGAATGGCACCGCGGTCAAAGTCGACGTAGTAGAGATCGCCGCCGGGCCCGATTTGCAGGTCGACAGGGTTTGCGGCGTTGGCCGCAAAGGTCTGGATCTTGGACGGATCCGGCAACGTGGCGCCGTTGCGCTCCATCGCCCAGATGCAGCCGCGTAGCTTGTCGGCGAAGAACAGAGCCCCGTCGTACATGCTCGGATAGGGATCCCCGGAGGTGTTCTGGAACGTCAGACCGCTGGTCACCGTGCCGTACTGATCGGCCGGACAAGTCTCGCCTGGGACCACTTGGGCGGTGTGCTGGTAGGCGTAAAACGGTGGGGTGACGCTGGATCCGGCCAGCGACTGACACTGAAGCAGCCCGGTCGCTTGATACCGGTCCTGCTGGGCAGGCCCCTCGTAGCACGGCCATCCAAAGTTCTTGACCGGCGACGCCGTGGGACTGCCAACGCGGTCGATTGCCTCCCAAGTGTCCCAGCCGACGTTGCCGATCCATAACTCGTTGGTCCCGGGCCGAACCGCGAAGCGGAACGGGTTACGCAGGCCATAGCCGACGATCCGTCGTGCGTTGAGGTCGGGACTGCTGGCCATCGGGTTATCGGGCAGACCGGCGCCGGTATCGGGGTTTACGCGGATCACAGTTCCACTCAGCAGCGCAGGCTCCGAGGATCGCCGCAGGCTCTGGGCCCGCAGTGCGCCACCCTCGGCCGTCGGAACGGTCTCACTGCCGCCGGCCCCGGCGGGCGGATCGGCGCACGGATTGCCGCCAAACTGGCCGTAATCGACGGCCAGATACGACGCTCCCTCACCGCCGCTGGCGTACAGCGCGCCGTCAGCGCCGAACGCCAGGTCGCCCACCGAGTGGCTCGGGAACTGTTGACACCAGGCATTGATCAGCACCTGCTCTGACCCGGTCATATGGTCCCCGCTGGCCTGCAGCCGCGACAGTCGCCCGCTGACCATACAGCCAGTGCCATTGGGGTCCGGGCACGCGGTGTTCCCCCAGGCCGGCGACGTGCCCCCGATTGCTGCGTCATAGGTGTACAGGACATAGACGTACGGCTTGGTGGGAAAGCCCGGAGCCAGGGCCAGCCCCAACAGCCCACGGTCCAAGTAGTCATGAACCTCTGCGCTCAGGTCGGCGAACACCTTCGGGGAGCTATCACCGAGACTGTCGAACACCTTGAGCACGCCGCTCTTCTCGGCCACAAACACGCGGCCGTCGGGCGAGAAACGCACCGAGGTTGGCTGCGTGAGCCCGCACAGCACGTCCGAATCCTGAAAACCAGTCGGCAGGCCCGCAGCCGACGACGAGCCGCACGTCGGCGTGAACACGCGATCCGCACCGCAGGCCTTATTGACCGCGGGATCCTGAGCGCAGAGCTGGTAATGGTATGACGTCCCCGCCTCCAGGCCGCTGACCGGCTCCGAAACCGCGTGCCAGTTCCGGTCGCTGATCGCCAGCGTGCGGTGCGGCGTCTCACTCCCATAGGCCGCAGTCGGCCCGTAGGAGAACCAGTACGAGACGGTTGCGTCATTGGAGCTGTACACGCCGCCGTTGAGGGTTGCGGACGAGTCGGTCACGTTCGATGCAGGGTCCGATCGACCCAACGCGCAACCCGACAGCACTACAACCGCGAGCACGGCGACTAGCGCCCAAAGCATCCGAAGCGGCGGGCACACAGCCGCGCGCGATGCAAGCGATCGATCCCGTAAATCGTAAGCGGCCATCCGCGACACACCCCCGTATCCCCACACAACCGGGCCAAACCGTCTCCTCGACGAGCTTTACCCAGCCTGCCGGTTTCCAGCAGAACAGCGGGGCATGGTCGCGTCAAGCCTGCGACGCGGCAAAAAGCCGCAAATACGGAACAAATCGACTCATAGCTCGGGCTTGTGGGCGAATACTCAGCTTCTCGACACAGGTTGATCGCGACCAGCACCGCACTGCCGGACGCCGGCCAGATCGCGGCGCCGCTGATGGGCAACGCCGACGAGCTCCTCGCCGGGGCGCCCGAGATCCTCCCCACCGAGGTGCTCGCCGCCGGGGCGCCCGAGATCCTCCCCACCGAGGTGCTCGCCGCCGGGGCGCCCGAGATCCTCCCCACCGAGGTGCTCGCCGCCAGATAGTCGGACCGGCCGGCCGTCTACGCGGCTCGGGCGGCCGACTGGGTTTGGTGACCGAGATCGTGGTTCTCGGGCACGAACTTGCTCGCCGTGAACGTCGCGCCCTGGGGATCGGTGATCACCGTCATGCGGACCCAGGGGGCGTCGAATGGCGGCACGATCACGCGGCCTCCCAGTGCTGCTGCCAGTTCGGCCGTGGCGTCGGCGTCGTCCACGGCGAAGGTCACGCTCCAGTGAGCGGGCACGTCCGGTTGGTCATCCGCGATCGGGTTGAGCGACGCCACCACGTCCTCGAAGCCATCGGGAGCGGCCGCGTTGTCCGCCATCCGCTGACGCAGCCCTGGATCGCTCTGCTCCAGAAAGTCCCCGTAGCCCGCCAGGCGCCACATCTCGATGCCGCCGCCCAGGCCGAGCGTGCCCCAGCCGAACACGTCGCGGTAGAAGGACTTGGCCCGCCCTGGATCGCGTGTGTTCAGGCTGTTGAAGTTCAACGAGCCCGGCGCGTTCACGATCTGAGCGCCTCTGTGCTGCCCGGCCTGCCAGAGGCGGAAGGCGGCCCCTTCGGGGTCGGTGCACACGGCCATGCGGCCCGCATCCATGACATCGAACGGGTCCATCACGACGCGACCGCCGGCATTCCAGACCCGCGAGGCAGCCTGATCGGCACTCTGCACCCAGATGTACGTGTTCCAGGCGGCCACCGCCGGGCCGTCCTCGGCGGGGCCTGACCCGACCGCGGCCACGGCCCCGCCGTGAAGGCGAGCGGTCAGGTACCGGCCGGGCGAGCCCGGCGGCATCGCGTCGCTGAACTCCCACCCGAAGAGTCCGCCGTAGAAGGCGGCCGCCCCCTCGGGGTCGGGCTGGGTGGTGTCGACCCAGCACGGCACGCCCGGTACATATCCGTCTCGTTCAAGCATCAGGTCTCTCCTCTGGTTGGTTGACATCTGGAGACACGCTAGAGAGCATTTAGGTCAGTTTCTGTCCTGAATATGCTTGACCATGGGAACCCGTGCACGAGACCTCGAGTCGGCTGCTGCAACTGCTCTCGCTGCTCCAGGCACGCCGCGATTGGCCCGGCAACGAGCTGGCCGAGCGGCTCGAGGTGTCGGGCCGGACGATCCGGCGCGACATCGAGCGACTGCGTCAGCTGGGCTATCCGGTCGAGTCGCTAACCGGCCCGGGCGGCGGATACCGGCTGCGCGCGGGCAGCGCCATGCCACCTCTGATCCTCGACGACGATGAGGCCATCGCGATCGCCGTCGGCCTGCGCACAGCCGCCGGCACCTCTGTGGCCGGCATCGAGGAAACTGCCGTGCGCGCCCTGGTCAAACTCGAGCAGGTCCTGCCCGCCCACCTCCGTCGCCGCGTCGCCGCGCTGGGCCGGGCAACGTTAACGCTCCCCGTCCCCGGCCCGACGGTCGACCCGCAGCACCTGACCGTGATCGCCGCGGCGTGCCGCGACTCCGAGTGCCTGCGTTTCGGCTACCGGGCCCGCGATGGCGTCGAGAGCCGCCGCGAGGTCGAGCCCGACTCGCTGGTGAACCGTGGTCGCCGCTGGTATCTGCTCGCCTGGGATCGCGCTCGTGAGGACTGGCGGACCTTCCGGATCGACCGCCTGCGCAGACCGGAATCAACCGGTGTGCGCTTCACGCCACGCCGGCTGCCGGCAAGAGACGCCGCCGCGTTTGTGGAACAGAGCATCACCCGCGCGCCCAACCGCTTCGAGGCGCGGGTGATCGTGCACGCCTCCGCAGCCGATGTGACGAGCCGTCTCCCGGCCCACGCGGGCACGATCCGGTCAATCGACGCGCACACCTGCGAGTACACGACCGGGGACGACGATCTGCGCTGGCTCGCTCTGCGCATCGCGACGCTGGGCGTCGATTTCGAGGTGACCGAGCCGCCCGAGCTCGTCGAGCATCTGCAGGCGCTGGCCCTCCGTCTGACCCTCGCCACGAGTTGAGCGGATCAGCGCACGGACAACGAGCCCGGGTCGTGTTCGTACTCTGCGCCCCGGTCGACACTTGCCCGCCGGCGCCGAGCTCGAACGCCCGTATGCCGGGTGCGCCGGGGAGCCCAATCAGCAGCGACGGCCCAGCTTGACCTTAACACGGATGTGATGGTCCAGAATGGTGACATGAGTCTGCAACAGACCGCCCACCGACCAGAAGGAGATGAGCAAATGGGCAACGCTCTCTTTGGCTACAGCCCGATTGTCGAACGCGAGCCGATCCACTGGCCCGGCCAAGCTCGGGTGGCCTTCTACGTCGGCCTGAATGTCGAGCACTACGAGATCGACCGCCCCTCGACGAGCATCTTCGATGCAACTGCGGCGCTCGTGCCGGATCCGCTGAACTACGGCTGGCGCGACTATGGGCCCCGAGTGGCCATCTGGCGCTTGATCGAGAGTCTAGATCGGCACGGGATGCGGGCCAGCGTGTTGCTGAACTCCGACGTCGTCGATCGCTATCCACAGATCGTCGAAGCGGGCCTGCGCCGTGATTGGGCGTGGCTCGCCCACGCCAAGAACAACTCGACCCTCCAGGCGGACATGTCCGCCGAGGCGGAACGCGCCTATCTGACCGAGGTCATCGAAACCATCGAGCGCGCGACCGGCCGCCGTCCGCGCGGCTGGATGGGGCCAGGACTGACCGAGACCTTCCGGACGCCGGCGCTGCTCGCCGAGCTCGGTCTGAGCGACGTGCTCGACTGGACCAATGACGATCAGCCATACCCGCTCAACGTGCCCGAGATGCTCAGCGTGCCGTATTCCGTCGAGGTCAACGACCTCGGCCTGTTCATCGGCAAGGGTCTGAGCGGTCCGGACTTCCTACAGCTCGTGAAGGACCAGTTCGATCAGCTCTACGCCGACTCGGCGGACAGCGGCCGGGTCATGGCCCTCGCCCTACACCCGTTCGTCGTCAGCCAGCCGTTCCGGCACAAGTACCTCGATCACGCGCTCACCTACATCGCCAGCCATCCCGGGGTCTGGCTGACCACCAGCGACGAAATCGCCGCGCACTACACACGAACGACGGCGCCGAACACGCTCACGCCGTCACATGCTTGACTCACGGCTCGCGACCGCGGTCGCGGATGGTCCGCACCGCCTCGAGGTACTCGGCGATCGCATCCCGGTTGCGGGCCAGGAACTCGATCCGCTCGGTCATGCGATCGCGCTCGCGTTCCAGCGTGGCGATCATCTCCCGTGTCGCACCAGGGAAGTAGATGCTTCGGGGCTTGTCGAGGCACGGGAGGATCTGCTTGATGATGCGTGTCGGCAGGCCCGCGTCGAGCAGCCCTCTGATCTGCATGACCCGATCCACGACCGACTCGTCGTATTCGCGATAGTCGTTCGGGGCGCGACCGGGGACGATCAGGCCCTGCTCCTCGTAGTAGCGCAGCAATCGCCGGGCGGTGCCGGTCCGCTCCGACAGCTCTCCGATACGCATGCGCTCGACCTCCCTCTGACCTTAACATCTATGTCAGGGCTCGAGGATAGCGCCGGAGGCCGGCGACGCGCGACTTCAGCTTGGTTTGCTGCGCGGATGTTGGTGGCCGTGATGGCCGGCGACTCCATGGTCCCAGTTCATGATGTCCGCAGTGGTGTCGTGAGCCAACTCTGACGGCGCCTCCGGGCCGGAGTTGTGGTCGATATCGCCGTAGGGATGCTGATTGATGCCGCTCCCCCTGCGCGTGTACCAGTTGAACGAGAACACGAAGAAGCCCACCACGAGGAAAGCCGCGAAGATCAGGCTCCCGCCGGCGAGCGCCGGTGCCGTTAGGATCGTCATAGAGGTCTGCATTGCGCCTCCTTTCCAGCTGAACCTACGCCCGCGCACGGCCCCCGGCATCCGCACACAGCCGCGGTCGACATCAGTAGAAGACCCGGCATGCCCGGTCGGTCGTCAGCCGATCCTCCACTCGATCAGGCCCAGGCCGGGGAAGTGCAGCGCCTCCGCCGCGGCCCCGGTCAGATCCCATTCGCGACCGGCGATGTAGGGCCCTCGATCGATCACCGGTACGCGGATCGCCCGGTTTCCGTAGCGGAACGTCACCTCCGTGCCGCAGGGGAGCGTCTTGTTCGCCACGCCGAGCTGTGGCACGCGCAGCACGCCGCCGCAGGCGATCGGCAGGCCATAGTCGGTGAACACCGAGGCCACGCTCTGATTGAACTGACCCGGCGGGAGCGTGGACAGATCGAGCAGCGCGCCTGAGAGCCTCAGTCGGTCCAGGTGGTACTGCGCCACCGCACGCTGGAAGCGCGCGACCTCGGCCCGCACCTCGGCGTCGGTGGGCGCGCCCTTGGCGGGGCCGCTTCCGGCGCTGGCCGGCATCGTGGGCACCGGCTCCCGCGGCAGGCGCGCGGTCGCCGGAGGGCCCGCCGGGTCCGCGCCGGTGGGTGTGCCCGCTCCCCCGGCTACTGGATCGACAACCTGGGGATGGGCGTGCGGCGACGACTCGAGCGCCGCCTGCGAGGTCCCCACGGCCGACGTTCGCTCACCGCTGCTGGAGCCGCACCCGACCAACACGAGCGCCGCCATTGCTGTCGCCACTCGTGCGCCGATGGCTAGAACTCTAGCCAGCCCGGCGCGTCATCTCGCCGCTATGCGGTAGATCCAGCCGTTCTCCGCGGCGGCGTAGACGCGGTGCGACGCGTCGGTTCCGAACGAGGTGAAGAGGGCCGGGGTCGTCAAACCCGTCCACCCCACGGCGAAGGCGTGCCCGTGCGCCGAGATGCGCGCCGAAAAAATCCGGCCGGTGCAGTGGTCGGCGAACAGGTAGCGGCCGAACAGCGAAGGCACCGAGCGGTCGCGCTCGACGAAACCGCCGATCCCCGCGCACCACACCTCGTGCGTGCCCGCGGGTCCGCTGTGCTGCTCGACGATGACCGGCGGCACAGCGCCCGGAGCGGCACGGTTGGAGTAGCGCGAATAGCCCTCATAACGGCTCCAGCCGAAGTTGGCCCCGGCCAGGTGTCCGCGTGAGCGATAGTCGATCTCCTCAAAGCGATCCTGCCCAACGTCACCGATCCAGGCGGCGCCGGTCGACGAGTCGAACGAGAAGCGGAACGGGTTGCGGAAGCCGTAGGCGAAGATCTCCGGTCGGGCCCCGCGGCGGTGCGCGAATGGGTTGCCGCGCGGGATCAGGTAGGCGTGGCGCCCGCCGTGCTGGGGATCGATGCGCAGGATCTTGCCGTACAGGTTGTTGAGGCGCTGGGCGTGATTGAGCGGGTCACCGCAGCAACCGCCGTCGCCGATGCTGATGTAGAGGTCGCCCTCGGGTCCGAACTGCAGCTGCCCGCCATAGTGGTTGATGGCCGGGTGACGCAGCGCCAGGATCGTCCGCCCGCTGCCCGTCACGATGCGGTCAGGGCTCGAGCGCGAGCGCTGGAACTGCCGTACGCGGATGTCACCGTGCAGGTTGCTGTAATAGACGTAGAAGAGCCGCGAGCGCGCGTAGTCGGGCGCAAAGGCGAGACTGAGCAGGCCCTGCTCGCTGTTGGCGGCGAGGCGGATGTCGCTGCGCAGGTCGAGGAACGGGCGCCTCACGACGCGGCCACCGCGAACGATCAAGACGCGACCGGAGCGTTCGGTCACATAGATCGCGTGCGGGTCTGCCGGTGTGCTGGCGACGTACGTCGGGAACGAAAGATGGGCCACGGGGGCCAACTTGGCCCGTGCCCGCGCCGCGGCGCCCGAGGCGTTGGCCAACGCTCCCAGCACGATCACGCAAACGGAGGCCAACGTGATCAACCGGCGGCCGCGCGCGCCATTCACTCTAAGTCTCAAGACAGCTCCTCCGTTGTATGCGCCCCAGGCGGCTCGAAGATTCGAGCGCGCCCACTTTATCCAGGCCGGCGGTCGGCGGCAATTCTGATGATCAGCCGGGCCCGGGCCCAGCGGTCGCCCGAACCTCGGCTCACGCCAGCACGACGGCGACGTGGCGCTGCTCGAGCGGCCGACCTCGGAAGAGGCGGCGAAAGATGAGCTTCACGGTGCCCGCCTCTTGCGCCTTGAAGGTGAAGACCGCGCTGCCGGATCCCCCGACCGTGTCCGGGTGCTCGGCCTGGAAGCGTTCGCTGTCCAGCGAGAGCGGCCCGGCGGGCAGCGCGGATTGCAGCGTCCAGGCAAACCCGATGCCCGGGCTGGCGCCGAAGGTCAGCACGACCGTGTCGCCCGGATGGGCGTGCACAGTGCCCGTCGGCTCGGCCACGCGGACGGTCGCGCCGCCACCACAGCCGGCGAGCGCCACCCCGGCGGTCAGCGCGACCACGGCGCACAGACTGCGGCGGTTCGGGGTGAGCATCCCGCCGACACGCTATACGCGCCTCCAGTCGGCCATCGGGCGCCGACGATCCGGGACCGTGGCGGGCGAGATGATTGCGGCTTTCTACGCACGGGAACGGTGCTGATCCCCGTGGGCACGGGCCTGCACGCGCTCTAGCGTGGAGACGGTGTTCGACATCGGCGGAGGGCTCTGGCGCTTGACGGGAACGGCCACACGTGGCTGAGCCGGTCGTCTGCGTCGTCGGCGCCAGTACCGCAGGGCTCGAGGGCCTGCTCGCGGCGCGCGAGCGTTTGGGCGCGACCGCCGAGCTCCGGCTGATCGCGCCCGACCAGGAGTTCCGCTACCGGCCGACAAGCCGGGATTCGCTCTTCCGGCCCGCCCGCGAGCGCTCGCTGGCGATCGCCACTCTCGTCGCCGAGACTGGGGCGACGTGGTCGCGCGACCGCGCCGACGTGATCGACGAGGCCGAGCGCACTGTGCTGACCCGCGACGGTGACACGATCGCCTTCGATTACCTGCTGCTAGCTCCGGGAGCCCACCGCCGGCGGGCGCTGGCGCAGGGCTTTGTCTGGGAGCGCGGCGGCGACCCCGGCTTCCTGGACCAGATCATCTCCGACGTCGTCTCGGGACGGGTGCACAGCGTGGCCGTGGTCGTACCCCGAGGCGCACGGTGGCCGCTGCCGGCCTACGAGCTCGCGCTGATCCTGGCCTGGACGGCCGCCGGTACGTCGGCCCGGATCACGCTGCTGAGCGCCGAGCGCCAGGTCCTCGGCGCGCTGGGCCAGCAGGCCACCGAGACCGTCACGCTCGAACTCGAGGCGGCCGGGGTCGAGGTGATCACCGGCGTCGAGGTGCTGGACGACCAGCCCCGCCCGGCACCCGAGCCGGCCGACCTGATTCTGCGGACCGAGGACTCTGAGGATGCCGGCGAGGCCCTCACCAGCCGGCCGACCGATCCGGCCCGTGTGCGCCTCGGTCGCCATTCCCCCGCGGAGTTCGACCGTCTGATCTCCCTGCCCACCGTGGTGGGGCCATTCATCGCCGGTGTGGCCACCGATGCGGCGGGGTTCATCGAGGTCGACGAGACGCTGCGCGTGTGCGGCAGCGAACGTGTGTGGGCCGCCGGTGGGTGCGTGGCCGCGGCGCTCGAACACAGCGCGCTCGCCGCTCAGCAGGCCGACGCCGCGATCGCGGCGATCGCGGCGCTCCTGTCCCCAGGCGGACACGGCGCCGAGACGATCACCCCCGCCGCACCCGAGCTGACCGGCCTGCTGCTCACGGGGCAGCAAGGGCAGTGGCTGGGCGAGAACCCCGTGGGCACGCAGGAGCCCTCCACGCGCTGTCTGTGGTGGCCACCCGGGCGCGCCGTGGGCAGCATGCTGGCCAAGCACATCGCCGCCTGGGACCCCACGATTCAGGCGGCGCTGCCCGGTCATCCGAGCGGCCTGGTGATCCGCGCCCCGGTGGCCCTGGGCTGCAGCGAACGGCCCAGCTTCACCACGCTGGGCCAGGCCACCGCGGCGACGCGCGCGGCACGCCTACGCGACATCGAGAATCGCCAGCTGATGGCCGTCCGGCGCCGCGAGCGTGACGCGGACGCCGAGCTGCGGGCGATGAGCGCCCGCCTCCAGGCACTCGCCGCCGACGAGCAGCGGGTCGTCCGCGATCTTCAGCATCACGGCTACCTGCGTGATCACGCGCGGGTCCCGGCCGGACGCTGAACGAGCCAGGCCGCCCTCACGCCGGCTCGTACACATCGGCCGCGGACGCGGACATCACGAGCTCGGCCGTCTGCCGTTTGACCGCGCGAAAGCGGGTCTCCTGGTCGCGGGTCCGCGCGGACCTCCGCGCGAGCTCGATCAGCTCATCGGGCACATACCCCCGGCGTACCCTGAGCGTCACCGCCCGCTCCCGGTAGGAGAGCCGGAAGACGAAGCGCTCGAGCGTCGGGCCGCGCTCGGGGAGCGCGAGCCCGGGATCGATCTCGTAGCGCCCCTCGGTGACCGCGCGCGTTACGAGCTCGAACGCGTCGCGTGCCCCGGGGCCGCCGAAGGCGGTGGCGATCCGCAACTCGCGTCGCTCCGGTGGGTGCTCGGCGTCCAGCAGCGGGAAAGCCCGCTCCATGACCTTGAAAGCGTGCGCCACGCCGGCCGGGGATCCCGGCCCGTGGTAGCCCATCATGACCGTGAAGGTGAACTCGATCGGCTCTCCCGAGTCGAGCACGATCAGCCGGCCAGGTGCGTTCACCCGGTCACTCCGAGGGAGCACGAGGAGCGCGCTCAGACCGACGGGCCGGCGCTCTGCGGGGGATTGGCCGGCGCGTTGGGGGGGGTGGGCGGGGTCGTGGGCGGGCCACTCTGGCTGTCCCTGGGGTCGTCGGGTGCGCGAATCCACTCCACGATACGGCCGCCCGCGATGACGAAGTTGGTGCGCGCCGAGAGACCCGTACCCGAACCACAGCCACCCCCAAGTCCCGGCCGGTCGGTAAGCACGAAGCGGGCGTTGACGTACCTGCCGCGAAGATCGGTCGAGATCAGCTTGGCCCCGCAGGGCAGCGTCGCGTTGGCCGCCTCGGCCTCGGCCAGGTTGCGGATCCGCAGCACCGGCGTGACGCCGCCCGAGTCCGGGCCGTTGATCATCTCGCTGGGTGTCGCGAAGTAACGCGCCGCGCCGCGCACGTCACCGCGTCGGAGGGCGTCCGACCAATTGCGAATGACCGCCACGGCGGCTGGGTCCGCGGCGATTCCCGTGGGGGCAGGGTCCGGCAGCGTCGGCGGGCCGGTCCGGCGCGGAGCCGACGAGCCACGCGCGGGCGCGGAGCTGGTCGTCGAGGTGCTGGGGTGAACCGCACCCGAGCCGCATCCGGCGGCCATCAACGCCGCCGCGATTGCGGGCACGAGCAGACTCGAGCGACCTGCCGCCATCGCTCGAATCATGGCACCCGGCCCGCCCCGGCACGCCGGGGCCAGGACGCTCGGCGCGGCACGGTCAGCTGGGGCCGAAGCGCTCGGTGCGGATGCGGTCGGGGTCATGCCGGGCGTCCACGAGCAGGTCGGCGACATGCTCGACGAATCCGGTCGGCCCGCAGACGAACACCCGCGGTTCCAGCGAGGGGGGCGGCCCGAGCGCGCTCAGCATGCCGTCGTCGACGCGGCCCGTGAAGTCGCGCGCGGAGAGCGCCGCGCCGCGGGTCGAGGTCCAGCGAACGTCGAGCCCCTCCCCCGTGCCCAGGCGTTCGAGCTCCTCGCGGTAGAGCGCGTCGGCCGCGGTGCGCACGGAGATCAGGGCGCGGGTGTCGACGGTGCTGCGCTGCGCCGCCCGGTGCCGGATCATCGCCATGATCGGGACGAGGCCGGAGCCGCCCGCGGCCAGGAGCAGCGGCCCGCCGTCGGGCACCGCCCAGGTGAACGGCCCGCCGATCGGGCCGCGAACCTCGAGCTCGTCGCCGATCCGCAGCTCATCGACGAGGTAGGGCGAAACCTCACCGTCCTCGATCCGCTCGACGGTCAGGGCCAGTCCGTCGTCTTCCGGCGGCGAGGCGATCGAGAACGAGCGCTGAGCCTGATAGCCGTCCGCAGCCGTCAGCCGAACGTCCAGATATTGGCCCGGGCGGTGCCCCCGCCAGTCCGAAACCTCGAGCACCAGGGAGCGGGCGCTGGTGGTCTCGCGGCGCGCGTCGCGTACGCGCGCCACGCGCCAGACGAGCGGTGCGAGAGCGCTCAGTCGCTCCAATACCGCTGCTCGCGCCAGGGATCGCCGTGGTTGTGGTAGCCGTTCTGCTCCCAAAATCCGGGGGCATCGTCCACGGTGAGGGTCAGCCCGCGGACCCATTTCGCGCTCTTCCACAGGTATAGGTGGGGCACGAGCAGCCGGGCCGGCCCACCGTGCTCGGGGTGCAGGGGCGCGCCGTCAAAGCGGTAGGCAACCCAGGCCCTGCCGCCGCGCAGATCGGCGAGCGGCAGGTTCGTCGTGTAGCCCCCGTCGCACCAGGCGGTCACGTAACGGGCGTCGCTGCGCACGCCCTCGAGCAGCGTGTCGAGCGACACCCCGGTCCAGTTGGTGTCGAGCTTGGACCACTTGGTCACGCAATGGATGTCAACCGTGAACTCCTCGCTGGTCAGGGCCAGGAACTCGGGCCACGTCCAGGAAACGTCGGCGTCGACGGCGCCGGTGATGGTGAAGCTCCAGGCATCGAGATCGACACGTGGTGTCGGACCGGCCGAGAGCACGGGGAAGTCATCGACCAGGTACTGACCGGGTGGGACGCGAGTCGGGTCGACGGCCGGACGCCGGCCGCGAAAACCGCGGGAGATCGGAGCCATGCGGGAAAGAGTACGACCGCGGGGCTGGGTGCGGAACCCCGGAGAGCAGCGGGGCCTCAGTGCACCACCGGGGCGGGCACGGGGGCGGCGCCCATCGCGCTGCGGTTTCGGCCGCCGCGTTTGGCCTCGTACAGCGCCTGGTCGGCTCGTCCGAGGAGCTCGGCGGCGGTCTCGCGGCCGTCCCAGCAGGCGATCCCGGCCGAGCAGGTCTGCTCGTCGGGCATCACCATGCGCATGCGCTCGACGGTAGCCAGGGCCTCCCCGGCGCCACACGCCGGCAACGCGAGCGCGAACTCCTCTCCGCCATAGCGGGCGAGCAGGTCTGTCGGGCGCAGCTCACTGTTCCAGGCGCCGGCCACCTGCTTGAGCAGCCGGTCGCCGGTCTGGTGCCCGCGACGGTCGTTGTAGTGCTTGAAATGGTCGAGGTCGAGCATGGCCACGCACAGCGGCTGGGTCGAGCGCCGAGCCCGCGCGAGCTCGCGCGGCAGCTCCTCCTGCCAGGCGCGGCGGTTCGGCAGGCCCGTGAGCTCGTCGGTACGAGCGATCTTCTCGAGCTCGGCCAGCAGGCTCACGCGCTCGAGCGTCACCGCCACCTCGACGGCCAGCAGGTCGGCGAGGGCCAGGCGCGAGCGGTCGATCACGGCCGGCTCCGCCCATCCCAGCTCGAGCACACCGATCGGCCGGTCCTCGCGCATGATCGGTTTGAACAGGCGTGCTCGGCTGGAGATCGTCCTGGCGGTGGTGAAGGCCTGGGGAGCCCCGGCCGGAGGTCCGGTGAACGGGATCTCCCGGCACGCGGGCTCATCGCCGGCGGCGGCACTGGCCACGAGGCTCCGGCCGTCGGCGCCCGGCTCCCACAGGACCGCGGCAGCGGCCTCGGTGACGCGCGCCGCAGCCGAACAGAGCGCCGGACGAGCGGCGGCGCTGTCCGACAGGCCGGCCAGCTCGTGGGCGACGGCGATCACCCTGCCCATGCTCTGCGCGCTCGCCGCCGCCGAGCTGGCCTGCAGGCGGGAGCGGCGCACGAGCGTATCGATCAGGACCCCGGCGACGACGAGCGTGGCCACGGTCGTGAGCCAGCGGGCCATGGGCGAGCTCGGGGTGTCGCGCACCAGCGTGAGGGCGTAGAGGAACGCCGCGAAGGCGACGTGAGCGGCGGCCGCCGGGCGGCTGAAGAAGTAGAACGCGAACAGGCCGACCCAGATGAACCACACCGAGTAGAAGCTCACCGAGTCACCGCTCAGGATGATCGCCCGGGCGATGACCAGGCTCCCGAGCACGAGCACGGCATGGATCATCCAGCGCGGGACGCGGGCGCTGAAGGTCAGCAGGCCGAGGCCGCCGATGAAGGCGAAGCCGATGTTCGAGTACAGCCCCACGTCGTGCGCGCGGTCGGAGTGCGGGAGCAGCACGGACACCAGTCCGATCAGGGCTCCAGCGAGGTAGAGCGAGCCGAGCGTCCGGGCCTGTAGGCGGGCGTCGGTCTCAGGCGCGTCGCGCAGCGCGAGCAGCGCCCTGCGCGTCCGGTCCCCGGTGGCCGTAGCGAACCACATGCTCGAACATCGGCACGCCGCGGACGCGGCTCAAGCGCTGGACGGGGCAACGCGAGCGCGAACGACGAGGCCATGCTCGCCTAGAACGTTCGTCGAGTTGCGCCCCCGAACGCTAAAGCGTATCTATGCGGCCAGAAAAGATCGCCGCGACATTCCCGGCCAGGCTCTAGCTGGAGCGATGCGCCCGCCGTCCACCACGGCCGGCGGGCGCCTGCTCCTCCGAGGGAAGAAGATGCGGGGCGGCCGGCGGGCGGGCGCGCCAGGCGAGGCTGCCCACTCGGGGAACGCGCCAGCACGCCCCAATAGGAAGATCGTCGGTCACGATGGCCAAGCAAACGGATGGTCGGAAAACTCATCGTTTGACGGCCCGAGGCTGCAGAAAACGGACCGCTTGGCGTCGTCCTGCAAGCCCGCGCCCCAACGCGCGGCGGGATACGCTGAAATCGGTCCCCGATGCCAGCCGCCGAATGAGTAACACGCTCCGCGTCCTGGCCGCCGCCGGTGTGATGGCCCTCGCGCTCGGCGGCTGCGGCGCCAAGACGCGCCCGCCGACCCAGAAAGCGGCGCCGCCGAAGGCCGCGCTTCCCGGTGGGGCAAAGCCCCGCATCGCCGTGATCGTGATGGAGAACGAGGGCTTCACGGACATCGTCGGCTCCGCCGACGCGCCGTACATAAACGGGCTGGCCCGGACCTACGGACTGGCGAACCAGTCCTATGCGATCGCGCACCCATCACTGCCGAACTACCTGGCCCTGACCGGCGGCTCGACGTTCGGAATCGACAGCGACTGCACGGACTGCAGCGTGAGCGCCCCCGGCATCGCCACGCAGTTGGATCGGGCCGGCACGAGCTGGAAGGCCTACATGGAAGACCTCCCACATCCGTGCTTCAAGGGCTCCGACACCAACAACTACGCCCAGAGGCACGATCCGTTCATCTATTACCGCGACGTGCGCGACAGCCCGGCCCGGTGCGCAAACATCGTCCCGCTCACGCGTCTCGCGGCAGACGAGCGGGCCCAAACCATGCCCAGCTTCAGCTGGATCAGCCCCAACCTCTGCCACGACATGCACGACTGCAGCACGGCCACCGGCGATCGCTTCCTAGCCGGGCTCGTCCCTCCGCTGCTGGCCGCGCTCGGTCCGCACGGACTGCTGGTGCTCACCTGGGACGAGGGCTCGGGCGATGACGGCTGCTGTCGGCTCGCCCACGGCGGACACATCGTCACGATCCTCGCCGGTGGCGCCGCGGCACGCGGGGCCACGCTGGCGACACCCGTCGACCATTACTCGGTGCTGCAGACGATCGAGGACCTGCTCGGGCTTCCGCGCCTGCGCAACGCCGCCTGCCCGTGCACGCCGTCGCTGGCGCCCCTGCTGGCGCGCTAACTCCTCAGCGGTGCGCTGGTCTGGTCGGCGTCCAGCTCCACGCCGCGGTCGATCTCGAGCGACGGACCGAAGGAGACCTTCAGCAGGGCGCCGCCGCCGGGGGCGTTGTGTGCCTCGGCGCTGCCGCCGTGCGCCTCCGCGGCCTGGCGCACGATCGCCAGCCCGAGTCCCGAGCCCGGCTTGGAGCGCGCCTCGCGCGCGCGATGGAAGCGATCGAAGACGAACGGCAGGTCCTCCGCATTGAAGCCCGGTCCGTGGTCGCGCACGGTGAGCACTCCGCCGCGGAGGCCGACCTCGATCAGGCCGTCGGACGGGCTCCACTTGCGGGCGTTGTCGAGCAGGTTGGTGATCGCCCGCGCGATGCGGTCGGCTTCGCCGAGCACGAGCGTGGGCTCGAGCGTCGTCTGCACGGTAAGACCGGGCGCCCGGCGCCGCGTGCGCTCAGCCACGTCCTCGGCGATCGCGTCGACGCGCACGTCACCCTGGGCGCCGGTCGGCTTGCTGCCGCGGGCCAATTCCACGACGTCGCCGACCAGGCCGGTCAACTCGTCGAGCTCGGAGATCATGTCCTCGCGCAGCGCGTCACGGTCCGCCGCGCTCAGACGGCTCTCGTCGCGCATGAGCTGCAGGTTCGCCCGCAGGGTGGCGATCGGCGTACGGAGCTCGTGCGAAGCATCGGCAACGAGGTTGCGCTGTGACTGAACCGACCGCTCCAGCGCGTCGAGCGTGGCATTGAAGGTCTCCGCCAAGCGCCCGAGCTCGTCTCCGCCCTCCTCCTCGAGACGCAGATTGTGCCGCTCGGGATTGGCGGCGATCTGCTCGGCGCGGCGGGTGAAGCGCGCGATCGGGGCGAGGGCGGTGCGGGCGACGAGGATCCCGAGCAGCGCGGCCAGGGCGATCCCCGCGGCGGCGATCAGGATCAGCAGCAGGAGCTGGCTCGAGAGGGCCTGGTCGACGTTCTGGAGGGGCAGGGCCACGACGAGCGCACCGTGGCCGGGTATGCCGGTGACCAGCGCGCGCAGATGGTGGCCGTCCACCGTCGCATCGGTGAAGTACTGGCCGTGCTGGCTCCGGGCGAGCGCGCGGGCCCGCGCGTCCACGGGGATCGAGCCCGAGTTGCCGGAGACCGTGCACGCGGCGCCGTTCGGGGCGATGAAGCCCTTCACCCCGGCGGCGGCACCGAAGGTCGGGCCGCGGTCCACCCCCAACCCGAGATCGCAGTCGGTGTTGGTCACCCCCAGGGGGCCCGTGCTGCTGGGCCGGCCGGGGCGCGGATTCCCGTCCTGGCCCGGCCCGCTCGGTCCGGGTCGGGCGCGGTCGAGGATCGGCTGGGCCAGCCCGTGCAGCGAGTTGTCGACCTGGCTGCGGAGCTCCGATCGCGTTCCGGCATAGGCCGAGATGGCCACCGCGAAGACGGCCAGCGCCACCGCCACACCGGACGCCAGCCCCATGCGCGCACGCAGACTCATCGCTCCCGCCTCACGTCGGCTCGCGCAGCGCGTAGCCGACGCCGCGAACGGTGTGGATCAGCGGTCGCGAACCGGCGTCCTCGAGCTTGCGGCGCAGGTAGCCGACGTAGACACGCAGGGCGTTCGAGGTGGGCCCGAAGTCGTAGCCCCACACGCGGTCGTAGATCAGGCTGTGGGGGAGCACACGGCGCGGATTGAGCAGCAGCAGTTCGAGCAACTGGTACTCGGTGCGCGTCAGCTCCACGAAGTTCTCACCCACGTTCACCCCGTGGCGCGCGGGATCGAGGGTGAGCTCCTCGAAGCTCAGCCCGTCGCCCGTGCCGTCGCCTCCGGAGCGGCGCAGCAGCGCCCGCAGACGGGCCTTGAGCTCATCGATGTCGAAGGGCTTGACGAGGTAGTCGTCCGCGCCCGCGTCGAGCCCGTCGATCCGATCCGAGACGGCGTCGCGCGCAGTCAGCATGAGGATCGGCACGCGGTTGCCCTCCCGCCTGAGCAGCCGGCACACCTCGAGCCCGTCGATGTCGGGCAGGCCGATGTCGAGTACCACCGCGTCCGGTACCGAGCCCGAGACCTCCGAGAGCGCATCGGATCCCGTCTCGGCCAGGCGCACGTCGTATCCGGCCAGCGCCAGGGACCTGCGCAGCACGTCGCGCAGGGCGCGGTCATCGTCGACGACGAGCAGTCTCATGGCTCCATTCTCGTCCTATCGCCCCTGGACTGCGAGCGATTCCTACCTGGGTCTTATCAACCCCCGGAGCGTCCGCCACCGCCCACGCGCTCACGCAGCACGGCGCCGAGGATCCCGTTGACGAAATTCGGGGCGTCGGCGCCGCAGAAGCGCTTGGCCGTTTCGACCGCCTCGTCGATCGCCCCCTCGGCCGGGATCGGCTGCGCTCCCGGGACGGCCTCGGGGTGGAGCATCTCCAACAGGCCGACACGCAGGATCGAGCGCTCGACGGGGGCTATGCGTTCGATCGACCAGCCCGAGGCGTAGCGCGATATGAGCTCGTCGAGCTCGGCCTGATGGTCCTGGGCGGCGTGCGCCAGCGCCCTCGTGAAGGTATGCGTGTCGCCGGCCAGCATCTCGTCCAGCGGCCGGCCGAGGAGATCGCTCTGGTAGAGAGCCCACACGGCGGCTCGGCGCTGCTCGCTCCTACGCACGCGAGACGTACTCGCCCGAGCGCGTGTCGACGCGCACGGTGTCGCCGATTTCGACGAACAGCGGCACCTGGATCTTGGCCCCCGTCTCGAGCGTCGCCGGCTTGGTGCCGCCGCCCGAGGCCGTGTCGCCGCGCAGCCCGGGCTCGGTCTGGGTTACCTCGAGCTCGATCGCGCTCGGCAGCTGGACGTCAGCGGGCTCATCGTCGATGTAGAGCAGCTCGACCTCATCGGAGTCCCTGATCCAGTTCAGTGCGTCGCTGATCGCGCTCTCGGGGATGACGAGCTGCTCGTAGCTCTCGGCATCCATGAAATGGGCTTCGGAGCCGTCGCGATACAGGAACTGCATGCGGCGCACCTCGGTGCGCACGGGGCGGAACTTCTCGCCGGCGCGGAAGGTCCGGTCGATCACGGCGCCGTCGCTGGAGCGGCGCAGCTTCGTGCGCACGAAGGCGCCGCCCTTGCCCGGCTTGACGTGCTGGAACTCGAGGATCTTGAAGATCGTTCCGTCGACGTCGATGTGGTTTCCGTTTCGAAACTGGTTGGTGGAGATCATGGGCCGCTCCGATCTTGCCAGACGCGCGGGTCCACAGGGTCGTAGTCCCGGTCAGTTGACCGTGCGCAGCTCCTTCGAGAGGCCGGTGAGGACCTCGGAGCCGCCTTCGGTGACGGCGAGCAGGTCCTCGATCCGCACGCCGAAGCGGCCCGGCAGGTAGACGCCGGGTTCGACGGTCACGATGTTCCCCGCGCGCAGCACGTCGTCGGAGCGCTTGGAGAGCCGTGGCGCCTCGTGGATCTCCATGCCGACGCCGTGGCCGAGGCCGTGGCCGAAGCGCTCTCCGTGACCGGCCGCCGTGATGACCTCGCGGGCGACGGCGTCAAGCTCGCGACCGCCCGCCCCGGCATGGACCGCGTCGAGCGCCGTGCGCTGAGCCTCGAGCACCAGCGCATAGACCTCGCGAGCCTCGGCGTCGAGCTCGCCGGTGGCGACCGTGCGCGTGCAGTCAGAGCAATATCCGTCGAGCTCGGCTCCCCAGTCGATCACGACCAGGCGGTCCGCGTCGATCGTGACCTCACGCGGGAAGGCATGCGGCAGCGCCCCGTGCGCTCCTGAGGCGACGATCGAGTCGAAGCTCGGGCGCCGGGCACCCAGCTCGCGCATCGCCGTCTCCAGCGCCAGCGCGGCCTCGCGTTCGGTACGGCCGACCAATCCGCCGGCCAGGAGGCCTTCGAAGGCGGCATCGGCGAGCTCGCTCGCGGCACGGATCCGCGCCACCTCGGCGGCGTCCTTCGTGGCGCGCAGCTCCTCGACGGCGCCCTCGAGCCCCACCAGCTCGACCCGGTCGGGCAGCAGCTCGCGCAGCCGTCGGTGCTGGCGCACGGTCACGTGTCCATCCTCGAAACCCAGCGTCACGTTCCCCGGCGTCAGGGCGTCGGGGATCGACTCGGCCAGCTCGAGCTGCGCGAGCAGCCGGTCAAAGGATGCGTCGACCTCCTCGGCCGCCTGTTCGACGTAGCGGAAGTCGGTGATGAACGTGCGCATCGACGGCCCGATCAGCGCCAGGCCGTTGCTGCCCGAGTAACCGGTCAGGTAGCGGACGTTGACCAGGTTGGTGACCAGTATGGCCTCGACCCCGAGCTCGGGCAGCCGCTCGAGAAGCCGGTCCGCGCGCGCGCTCATGCCGAGAGCTCCGAGCGCAGCAGCGCGAGCGCGTCGCGGTAACCGTCCGGCCCCTTGCCCGCCACCCGGCCGACACACAGCTCACCGAGCACCGAGAAGCGGCGCCATTCCTCACGCGAATCGACATCTGAGAGGTGCACTTCGACCGAGGGTAGTGCGGCCAGCTCGAGCGCGTCGCGGATCGCCCAGGAATAGTGCGTCCAGGCCCCGGGGTTGAGGATGATGGCGTCGGCGAGACCCTCCAAGCGGTGCAGGTGCTCGACGAACTCGCCCTCGTGGTTGGAGCGAAAGAAACGCGTCTCCAGACCCAGCTCGTGCGCCTCGCGCTCGATCCGCAGCTCGAGCTCGTCGATCGTCAGGCCGCCGTAGTGCAGCGGATCGCGGCGCCCCAGCTGATCCAGGTTCACACCATGCATGACCTCGATGCGGTTGTGCGAGTTCATGGCGCCAACTCCTGCACGGCCGCCGCCAGCCGGTTGCTGTCGACCTGGCAGCCGATACGCGGCACGCCGGGTGAGTCGAGCAGCACAAACGGCACCGGTCGCTCGCCGACCCGCTTCTTGTCGCGCGCCGTCGCGCGGGCCACCTCGTCGGGGTCGACCCCCTGCAGCGCGACCGGCAGGCCCCGTCCGGCGAGCAGCTCGCGCACCTCGGTACGCAGGTCCTCGAGCTCCGAGAGCCGGAGGGCGGCGAGCAGCCCGAGCGCCACGGCCTCACCGTGGCGGTAGCGCGCGTAGCCGGTCACTGTCTCAATCGCGTGTCCGACCGTGTGGCCGAGGTTCAGCACTTGGCGCAGACCGCTGTCGCGCTCGTCCTGAGCGACGATCGCCAGCTTGGTGCGCGCGCACGCTGTGATCACCTGCGGATCGGCCGGATCGGCCCCCGAGCGTACGCGTTCCCACAGGGGACCGCCGGCGATCAGGGCGGTCTTCAGCACCTCCGCGTACCCGGCGGCCAACTCCTGGGCCGGAAGCGTGGCCAGCGTCTCGGTATCGGTGATCACCGCCGCCGGCTGGTGGTAGGCGCCGACGTAGTTCTTCGCCTCGGGCAGGTCGACGCCGGTCTTGCCCCCGTAGGCCGAATCGACCTGGGCGACGAGCGTCGTGGGCACCCCGACCCAGCGCACGCCGCGCTGATAGGTGGCCGCGCAGAAGCCGGCCAGATCACCCACGACGCCGCCGCCGAGGGCGACCACGAGATCCTCGCGCGTCATGCCGGCCCGGGCCAACTCGCTCCAGACGATGTCGGCATGGGCAACGGTCTTCGACTGCTCACCCGGCATGATCGAAACCTGTCCCGCGGTCGGATCGACGGCGTCGCCATAGAGGCGCCCGACCCGGCCGTCTGTGACCAGAAAGCGACGCCCCTCGACGGTGGCCGGCCAGAAGCCGTGCTCTCCGATCAGTGAGGGCCCGATGTAGACGGGATAGTCGCCCGACGCCGAGGCTGCCCACAGCATCCGCACCCCGGGCGGCACTCCCGCGAGCGCCGCAAGCACAGCGGCCATGGCGTGGGAGCGCTCGGCCGGCACGATGGCGTCGGCGAGCTCAGCGTACACGGGCTCGCGCTCGGCGTGCAGACGCTCGAAGGCGGCGCGCTCGGCAGCCAGTGGGCGCCCGGCACCATGCGCCCGGGCCCAGGCCGTGTCGGGGCGCACGTCGAGCCACACGGTCGGGTGCTCGCGGAGCGCATCGCGCACGGCCTCCGAGCCGATCGCGCCGCCGCCCAGCGCCAGCACCGACGTCCGCGGGTCGTCGAGCAGCTCGAGCGCGATGGTCTCCTCAGCCGCCCGGAACGCGCCCTCGCCGTCCTGGGCGAAGATCGCTTCGATCGACTTGCCGAGCCGCTGCTCGATGACCTCGTCGGCGTCGAGCATGCCCGTCCCCAGGGTCGCCGCGGCGCTGCGCGCGGCGGTCGTCTTGCCCGCCCCCATGAAGCCGATGAAGACGACCGCCCGGCCTGCGTCGCTCAGCCCCGGCGCCATCCGATCCGCTCCTCGTATGCCTGCAGCGCCCCACGCACGTCATCGAGGTGGTCGCCGCCGAACTTGCGCCGGTAGGCGTCGGCGAGCACGAAGGCGACCATCGCCTCCCCGACCACGCCCGCGGCCGGGACGGTGCACGAGTCGGTGCGCTCGCGCAGGGCCTCGGCCGGCTCGTGGGTCTCGATATCGACGGAGCGCAGCGGCTTGGTCAACGTCGGCAGCGGTTTCATCGCGCCGCGCACGATGAGCGGCTCGCCGGTGCTCATGCCGCCCTCCAGGCCACCGGCCCGGTTCGTCGCGCGGTAATAGCCACGCTCGTCGCTGTAGAAGAGCTCGTCGTGGGCCTGCGATCCCGGCACTCCGGCGACCTCGAAGCCGTCGCCGATCGAGACGGCCTTGAGCGCCTGGATCGAGAGGATGGACTGGGCCACGCGGCCGTCGAGTCGCTCCTCCCAGGAGACATGCGAGCCGAGCCCCGGCACGAGGCCGAACGCCCACACCTCGAAGACCCCGCCGAGGGACTCGTTGGCCTTGCGCAGACGGTTGATCTCGGCCACCATCGCGCGTGTCGCGTCGGCATCGAGGCAGCGGACGGGCGAGTCGTCGACGCCGGCGAAGTCGGCGGGAGAGAGGTCGGTCCGTTCTGGGGCCCGGACCCCGGTGATCTGGATCACGTGCGAGTAGACCTCCACGCCGAGCGCGGCCAGGAAGGACTTGGCGAGCGCGCCGCCGGCCACGCGGGCCGCCGTCTCCCGGGCGCTCGCGCGCTCGAGGACGTCGCGCACGTCGGTCAGGCCGTATTTCTGCGTGCCGACGAGGTCGGCATGGCCGGGCCGCGGCAGATGGACCTCCTCAAGCTCGGCCTCGACCGGCCACGGGTTCATGCGCTCTTCCCAGTTGGCGTAGTCGCGATTGACGACCTGAATGGCGATCGGACCGCCGAGCGTGCGGCCGTGGCGGACGCCGGCCGTGACCTCCACTCGATCGTGCTCGATCTTCATCCGGCCGCCGCGCCCATGGCCGAGCTGCCGACGCGCGAGGTCGCGGTCGAGGGTCTCACGGTCCAGGGGCAGCCCGGCGGGCAGTCCCTCGACGATGCAGGTCAGCGAGGGGCCGTGCGATTCGCCGGCCGTGATCAGTTTCAGCGCCATCGGGCGCTACAGGTTACGGGCCACCCGTCTGCGCGTAACGTCCGGGTCCGCGGGCCTACCGCTCAGTAGCGTCCGGCCACGACCACCGCAAGCCGTGCACGGGCGGCCGAGACGACCGCCAGGCGGATCGTCAGGGTCACGTGCCGGAGGTGCTGGAGCTTGGCGGCCGTGGCCCGGGCCAGATGCAGGTGCAGTTTCACGCTGCCGTTCTTGATCCCGGAGAGCGTGCCGCGCCCGATCACCACCGAGGGGCCCCGGCCGGTGCGGATATGTGCCGCCTTGGCCGCGCTGCGCGAGATCGACAGTGTGGCGATCCCGTCCGCGCCCTGGTTCGAGCTCACGCGGACGGCGACGCCGGAGCGAAGCATCGAGCGAAGGCTCTGGGGCAGGAGCTGGATGTGGACGCTCAAACTGGACTTGGTGTGGGTGGGTGGCGGCGTCGCCACCGGGACGCCGCTCGGGCCTAGCACGGTGATCTGCTGGCTCAAGACCGGCCACGTTTGCGCCGCGGTCGATAACGGTCAGCTTCACCGTGTAGGTGCCGGCCTTGGCGTAGGAGTGCACGACGCTCGGTCCAACGGCGCCGCCTCCGTCGCCGAACGTCCAGACGTAGTTGGCCCGCGGCACGATCAGCGACGAGACCGTCGTCGAGCCGTCGAACTGGACGACGTCGCCGTTGTTGACCGCGCTGGGGACGACGAACGTCGGCCCGAGATTGACCAGCGCCGCACAGTTCGGCGCGTTCGGGTCGCTCTCGATCACCCCGGCGTTGTTGAACTCGCGCTGTAGCAGGTAGGGGTTCTGGCCACTGCCGCCGACGGTCACACTGTCGAGCCCGTTCCCGAGCAGCGTGCAGCCGTTGTCGTTGATCTCCGAGCCGTCGAGCCCGAACCAGCCGTTCAGGCTTGGGTTGACGATCGCACGCGATCTGGCTCTGGCTGAGCGGACTCACGAGCCTGATGCCGACGTACTTGGCGAACACATCGGCCGGCGGGCTGGAGGGTATGGCCGGCGCATCCGGCTCGTCGCAGGGCGTGAGCGCCGTCCAGGGCTGCACAACGTAGGCGTAGAGCGCACCGTCGACGTTGACCTGCGAGTGATACGAGCAGAACTTCTGAGCCGAGCTGCTGTTGGCCGAGCACAGCGCGCCGCCGCTGTCCAGACAGGTCACGACGCCAGGGGGCGTGAGCAGGACGATCAGCGGCGTGTAGCCCGGGCTGGTGCGACCGTTCGAGCACCGCGTCTGCCGGATCATGCTGGCCACCTCGCTCTGGATCTGGGCATCGGTCAGGCAGCGCGTCGTTGGGCGCCGAGCCGAAGGCGCCGCCGGGGAATTCGTGGAACTGGTTGGAGCCCGTGACCGGGCAGGCGCTGACTGGATAGTTGTTACCCGCGCCGCCCCGTGGTGGAGCCGAAGCGGCACGCAGAACCACCGGTAGCCCGAAGTCGATGCAGCCACCACCGTACACGCGAAGTTCGTTGGCCGCGGCCGCCGCGTCCGTGTATTGGCCGTGACCGCGTACGGTGAGGTGAACGTGCCGCTACCGTCGGCGACGTCACGCAGGAACTGCTCGACGTAGTTCCTGGTGGTCTGCCAGTAGGAGCGCGTCGGATCCCAGGTGACGGCGAACGTCTCGTTGGCGTGCATCACCGCGCCGCCGTGCGAGCACAGTCCGCTGCCGGCAGGACGAGGTCCGCCGAGAGCGCCGGGTCGGTGCACGGTGGACTCGAGGTGACGGGGAAGATGCCCGCCGGCGAGGAAGCTGGGGGCGGTCCGCACCCCGGGCGTCAGGGCGACCCCGTAGGTACTGCCCTGATCGGTGACCACGATCGCCTGCGCGCCGCCCGTCGCCGCGACGAGACGCGGCGACGAGGGACAGCACGAGAACAAGAACCGGCGCATCAATTACCTCCGATGGTCACGTTGCGCAGGTCGACGACCGCGCCGAGGCTCGGCTGGTACGGGAAGAGGGAGAGGGCATTGAGGGTCGACTTGTTGATCAGCCTGTTGCCGAACGCGGACACCGTGCGCCGGGCCCGGTCAGCCGCGGCGGCCGAGGGGTACTGATCGGCCTGGATGCCGGTGACCGCGAACTGGGCCACCTCGGCGACGATCGGAACCCGTCTGCTTGGAGATCGTCTCGGTCTGGTTGACCCCGCGACGAGAGCATCTCGCAGTCGATCGGGCCCGGAGTGCACGTCCCGGGTCCGCTGACCACGGTTCCGGGCTGCACCACGAACAGCACGCGATGTCCGCCCTTGAGCACGCCGAGCTCGATCATCAGCGGCTGTTTCTGGCTCGGGATCGGCGCTCAACCGCTCGACCGAATCGATCGTGTCCAGGCCTCCCGTCGGCGTGGTCATGGCCATCGTCACCTGGTAGGTCTCGGTCGAGGTCAGCCCGGGGTCAGGGCTGGGCTTGGGAGTGGGGATGGGTTGGGCGGGGGACGGCGAGGGCGATCCTCCGCCCGAGCCCGAGCCGCCGGGCGAGGTAGACCCGCCGGAGCCGCCGGCCTGGTCGAACCACCGCCGGTCGAGCCGCTGGTTCCGTTCGAACCCGACACCGAGGAGGGTCGCGCTCGATCGTGGCTCGAGCCCGAGCCCGACGTGCTCAGCTGGTCGAGCTCTTGCCCGGCTGAGCTTCTGCTGCGCGAACGGGTCACGCGCGGTTCCGGTCGAGGTCTCGAGTGCACGGTGGCGGTGGAGACGCTCACCGCCGGCAGGGCCGTCGGGTTGCGGTGCCGTGCTCGATGGCAACGGGATCTGCGCCAGCGCCTTGCTACCGGGCGACTTGGAGAGAAAGACAGGGATCGCGACAAGCGCGGCCAGAAGGGCGACGGCCACCGGCCACAGCCGCTTCTCGCGCAGCTCGTTGATGATGTCCTTGAAGAAGCTCATTTCACCCCGGAGGTCACGACGGCGCGTCGGCGCCGGGGTGGACCCGGCCGGCGTTGAGACCGATTGCGTCGACGAGTTGCCCGACGGGCCCGACGGCGAGGCGCCGTTGACCAGGCCCTGGGCTGGCGGCACGAGGATACGTCGTGGCCGAGATCTGGGCCTGGATCTGCGGGAAGTCCGGCCGTGCTTGCCGCGAGGGTTATCGCGTTGAGGGTCATGAGACGCCCGCTCACGGACACCCGCTTGTTGGTGGCCACGACAAACTTCTGAAGCCGCCCAAAGAAGTTGGCCAGATGGAAGAAGTTGCCCTGGAAGGTGAAGCTGAAGGGCTCGATCGGGAACCCGGCCGGGCCCACGGTGGCGCCGGGAGGCAGCGGCGCCGTGGATGCCTGCGTGGCGGACGACGAGCTGGTCGGCGTGGTTGGCGTTAGTGACGAGCTGGCGGCCCCCGGAGACAGCGCCACATTCGGAAGTCGACGTCCGTCGCGCTAGCCGCGCCCTGGATCTGGATGATCAGCGAGGGCACGTTGTCGTCAGCCGGCACCGCCTCGCCGAGTCGCGCCATCGCCGTGTAACTGCTGGCGTAGGCCCGGCGGGCGGCCTCGCCGGCGGCGACCTGGGCCCGCACGCTGTCGAGCTGGGCCTGCTCGGAGTGTGACCTGGTCGCCGAGCTTGGACGCCTGGTCTGCGCTTGGGCTGGATGACCAGCAGCCAGGAGCCGACGATCGCGGCCAGCGCGAGCACGACGATGATCACGGTTCGGTCGCGTGCGGTCATCGCGAGCTCCCGCTGCTGGTGGCACTCGACGTGGTCGCCGCCGGAGGCGTGGCCGTCGTGGCGGTCGTGCCCGTGCTCGTGGTCGTGGTCGTGCGGGCGTGTCGCGGTCCCGCGGGGGCTCGCGGCGGCGGCGTCCGGTGGCGGGCTCGGCCGGGCAGCGGACGTGAAGAACACGACGAGGTCGAAGCTCGGCGCGTTGCGGTCCGCAGCCCTGGGATCCGGTGCGACGCGGAGCTGCCGAGCGCCGAGCTCCGTGACCCTGCCGGCGACCGCTTCTGTCGGGCTCCGAGTCCTCCAGCGTCACCCGCGTGACACCGTTGATCAGCCGCAGGCGTGACATCAGCCGCGCGACGTCGTCCTGGGTCTTCGTGCAGCCGGTAATCTCGAACGCCGGCACGGCGACGTCGCTGCGCAGCGCGAGGTGAGCCCGTCCCGGCGCCGCCGCCGGGCCTGACGCCCGGGGCGACAGTCGCGGTCAGCGACTGCAGAGAGGTGTTCGGCGGGAACGACCTTCGAGAGGTCCGACAGCGCCGAGTGCCAGTCGAAGCGGGTCGCGGCGATCTGACGGACTGTTTCGACGCGCTTCTGGGCGAGCTGCTCGAATTCGGACGTATGTTGAGGCTCACGGCGTTGGCCTTGGCCTGTGCGGCCTGTTCCTGCAGGGTGCCGACCTTGGCCTTCCGCTCGGCGATCGTGTTGTTCGTCAGCACGTAGACGGTGACCAGGACGAGGGCCGCGCGCCAGCACGGCGATGACCGCATAGGCTGGAACGCGAGGGCTTCAGCGCGACCACCACGGCCTGCGCTGTCGGGGATGAGGTTGACGGCCCTCACGCGGGCGTCTCCTCGACGGCCAGGCCGGCGGCGATGGCCAGCCGGCCGGCGTCGATCTCACCGAAGGCGCCGGCGTGGGCCTCGGTCACGATGCCCGGCTCGACGGTCAGCCCGATCTCCTTGCCGACGTGCTCGGCAGAAACCGGGTACGGCGACGGCCGGACCGGTCAGCACGGCACTCTCGACGCCGGAGGCGCCGGACTGCATGGCGTGGAAGTCGAGCGAGTTGCGAACGTCGTCGGCGATCCTGCGAACGCCGTCCACGAGCACGTTGCGCGCCTCGCTGGTGATCTCGCGGTCGCCCTCGAGCTCATCGATGGGCGTCAGCAGGCCGACGTGCTTGAGCCAGCCGTGGGCGTGATCGAGCGTCAGCCCGCGGCGCTCGGCGAGCTCACCGGCCAGCGACTCGAGCCCGTAGGGCACCACGCGCGTGAAGACGCATGTGGTCCCGTTGGCGATCGCCAGGTTGGTCATCCCACCGACGCTGATGTAGAGCTTGTCGCCCGTGGCACCGGGCCGGTAGAGCGCCCGGATCATGGCAAACGCCGAGAGGTCGATCCCCTGAGGCCGGAGCCCGGCGCGCGTGGTCGCCTCGAGCAGCCGATCGATCATGTCGCGCCGCGCCGCGACGAGCACGACGCGCGTGCGCTGGCCGTCGGGGGTCTCGACCAGACCGAGCGACTGGTGCTCGAGGACCGCCTGGTCGAGCGGCATCGGGATCTGCTCCTGGGCCTGGAAGCGCACCGCGGAGGCGATGTCCTTCGGCTTGAGCAGCGGCGGGAGGTCCAGGGTGCGCATGACGATCCGCTGGTTGGCCACCCCGACCCGCACTCGGCGGCCAAGCTTGTGCTCGGCAAAGAGCTTCTGGAGCGCCGCGGCGAGCGTCTCGACGTCGGCGACCTCACCGTCGCGCATGACGCCGGGCGCGAGCGGCGCCGCCGCGGCGTGTTCGACCGCCACGCGACCACCCCGCGTCTCGACTGCGACGATGAAACCGGGCTCGATGTCGAGCCCCACGACTGACTTACCGGCGGTTCCCATGCACCAACCTCATCGGCGGATTCGCCTCGAGAGTTGAGTGCTGAAGTTAGCTTTGGGTGGTCCGCTCGCTCAGAAAGACTGACTAACGCACGGATTCTGGGCTCGGAACGCTCGCAACTGCGCCGCAGGATCGCCACCCCACGGCCTCGGCCCCAGGGCGGCGCCTTCAGACCGGCAGAAGCGTCGACGGCTCGGCGGGTGGCGCGCTGACCCGCTCGGCGCTCAGCACGGGGCCGGGCCCTGGCGACGGTTGTGCGGGCTCGCGCCCGAAGAGGGCCACCAGCACGAAGGGCATGAACCAGATCACGTAGTAATAGAACCAGTGGACGGCGGGCACCTGCACGGCGATCGTGACCGCGGCGGCGAGCGCACAGATCTGCGCAAAGGTCCGCCGACGCGGCACGAAGGCCACGGCCGCGGAGAGGAGCAGCGCGGCCCCCTCGATCACCAGCTTGACAGGCTCCAAACCGGGATGCAGAGCCCACGGCGAGAACACGTCCGGCCGATTCAGCTGGTAGCCGAGCGTGTGGTTGTAGAACTCGCTCAGCCCCCCCGACGGCAGAGTCAGGCCGATGCTCGCGACGACGACGAGCAGGAATGAGACAACCACGCAGGCCGTGGCCTTCAGCCCGCGCTCTCGATCGCCGGCGTACAGGGGCAGCAGCGCCGCGGGCGAGAACTTGGCCGCCGCGGCGAGGCCGAGCACGGCACCCCGCGCGGCCGGCGAGCTGAACACCAGCAGGCTCAGCACGGAGAGCATGGCGATCAGCCCGTCGTTGGTGTGCATCAGCAGGCCGAGCAGCGTGAACGGACAGGCGGCCCACGCCCAGCCCAGCGCGAGTCCGAGGCGACGTCCCGCACGCCCGGGCCTCAGCCGCCGGCCGAGGACGACGAGTCCGGCGATTGTGACCAGATCGAAGACCACCGAGGCCACGTGGGCCGAGGCCAGATAGTCCCAGGCCCCGTGCCAGGGGAAGATCAGCTCGAACGGCGCGTAGGCCAGGTAGGCGATCGGCCCGTAGGTGTCGCCGTGTGCGCTCGAGGCGTAGTACAGCGACTGCCCGTGCACCAGGCGATGCGCCCCGATGACCGACGCATACCCGACGTCGGTCACCAGATGGGTGGCCAGGCTGAGGCCGAGGCGCGCGCCGACGAGCACGAGCAAACCCACGCCTAGCACCCGCGGGCTGAGCAGCGCCGGGAGCTCGACGCTCACGCCCCGGCGTCTGACGCCGATTGCGAGCATGCGGACGAGCAGGTACGCCAGCGGCGGATAGACGAACCACACCGCAGCCTCGAGGTGCCGGTGGTCGAAGAGGTAATAGGAGGCCAGGAAGGACAGCAGCACGAGCGCGTCGAGGTGGATCATGCGCCGCCAGTGCCGCGGGTCGAGGAAGGGCACGAGGAAGAGGAGCGAGAACGGTACGACGACCCACCACGAGTCGAACAGCGGCGAGTAGTTGCCGTGCGCATAGAAGGCGATCGCCAGCGGCCCGGTCCACACGGCCATGACGCGTCCGGCCGGGCTGACGTCGACCTCGGCCAGGATTTTGCCCCGGTAGGAGAAGGTGACGAACCAGTGCTCCCCGCCCCAGATCAGCGGCTGCACGAACATCGGATGCATCCGGGCGTGCAGCGCGCGCAGCGTCGGCGTGGCCGCCGCGGCCCGGATGGCCTGCTGCGAGTTGCTGGTGAAACCGCGCGGGGGCACGGTCGTCGAGGTCGGGGAGTAGACCGGCGGCCCGGCGCTCTGGCTGGCCCCCGCGCTCCCCGTGGGGACGAGCCCCAGGGCCAGCGTCAAGACGGCGGTGGCTGTGCAACGCCGCAGGGCGCGGTTAAGGCTCACGCTCATACGGCCGTGTTCAGGTACCAATGGATGATCGCCGGGCCGGCCAGCAGCCCGACCAGGCCGCCGAGCGCCAGGAACGGACCGAACGGGACGGCCGTCTTACGCCCCTGCGCGACCCCGAGCCGCATGATCACGACCACGCCGACGAGCGTGCCCGAGATCAGCGCCACGAGCATCGCGGGCGCCACCGAACTGCCGAGGTAGAGACCCAGCACGGCCGCCAGCTTGACGTCGCCCATGCCCATGCCGCGCGGATAGGCCAGCACGAACACGAGCAGGAAGCCCCCCGCCGCCGCACCCGCGATCAGCTGCTCCGGCACCCGCGCTGGAGCCAGGGCCAGGCCGATGGCGACCCCGGCCACCGCAGCGGGCAGCGTGATCCGGTTGGGGATGATCTGCTCCTCGAGGTCGATCAGCGCGACCGGCACGAGTACGGCGACCAGAACGAGGCCGAGCACGATGTCACGTGGGGAGTGCTTGACGAGCACCACGGAGAGCGCGAGCAGCGCGGTGAGCGCCTCGACCAGCGGGTAGCGGGGCGAGATCCGCTCGCCGCACGAGCGGCAGCGACCCCGCAGAAGCAACCAGCCGAGCAGTGGCACGTTGTCGTAAGCTCGCACCGGTGTCCCGCAGCCGGGGCAGTGCGAACCGGGGCTCACGAGCGACTCGCCGCGGGGCAGCCGGAAGGCGACAACGTTGAGGAATGACCCGACGCAGAGACCGCCCACGAGTGTGAAGAGCACGGGCACGGGACCGCTCACCTAGGCGGCCCGCGCGACGCGGGCCGAGCGCAATGCGGGCAGCCGCAGGTTGAACACCGTCATGACCAGGTAGATGAGCAGTGGCACCGACCAGGCCAGGTAGATCTGATGCAGCGTGTCCGGGCTGGCCGACGGCGCGACGACGTTGTTCATCAGCA
Organism: uncultured Solirubrobacteraceae bacterium; assembly: GCA_963725515.1. Classification (GTDB taxonomy): domain Bacteria; phylum Actinomycetota; class Thermoleophilia; order Solirubrobacterales; family Solirubrobacteraceae; genus Palsa-465. The sequence goes on from CAVRZB010000003.1 coordinate 508,536, forward strand.
GCATGATTGCCGCGACGGCCAGCGCCACCCAGGGCAGGCGGCGCCGCCCGAGCCCCTCGGCCGCGGCCAGCGTGAGCACCAGGGGCAGGTGGTGGTATCCGTAGGTCAGCGTGTCGAGCATGCAGCGCAGCAGGAAGATCAGGGCCATCAGCGAGAGCACGCCGGCCGCGTCCCTGCGGAGTCCGGCGCGCCAGTAGGTCGCGCTCAGGCCGAGCACGACGACCAGGACCAGCGGGTGGGCCAGTCCCTTGAGCGCCGCGGGAAGCTGCCATTGCGTCGCGCTCACGCCGTTGACGATCACCTGGGTCCGGACGCCGAAGGGCCACCAGATGTTCGACGGAGTGAGGAACTTCCCGCTCGCGCCGCTGTAGGAGGTCGAGATGTGCAGGAAGCGATGCAGGTCACCGATGGCCATCGGAACCATGAAGACGGCGACGGCACCGAGCGCCGCCAGGAGGAGCCGCCGGCGCGTGCCGGCCGCGACGATCAGCACGGGGATCACGGCCAGGAGCGCCCACTGCTTGGTGGCGACGGCCAGCCCGAGCGTCACACCCGCGAGCATCCCGCGGCGCTGCTCGGCGAGGATGACCGCCGCAACGCACAGCGCGGCCGCGAGCACCTCCTCCGGGTGGCCCCAGCGCATGGCCTGGAAGGACAGCGGGCTGGCCACGAAGAGACCGGCGACCGCCAGCTGCATGGGGCGGCTCTTGCCTCGTTCAGCGAGCACCCGCGCGAACCACCAGGCGATGCCGACGACGATCAGAAGCAGCACCAGAGCGCCGATGCGGTAGCGCCAGAGGTCTCCGCTGAGCAGGGCGGCGAACGGCGCCCTGAGCACCAGCGAGAAGCTACCCATGACGGGCTGCAGGGCGAAGAACTGGCTCGTGTGCCCGGCGGCGAGAGCGTTGATCGCCGGGCCGGGGTAGTCGCAGGTCGAGCATTCCGGGCCCGGGTAGTCGCCTCCCAATCCGGAGGCGAGCGAGACCCAGGCCGCCAGTCCGATCAGCAGGACGAGCAGAGCCGCGAACCAGAGTCGACTTCCACGCATGAGAGACGAATCGGCCACGCGGCCGTCGACCTTTAGCGCCCGAAGAACAGTCAGGGCGGGCCGCTTGGCGGCCCGCCCCGGGTACTTCACTGGTTTGCGGTTGGGGTTTACCAGGAGCCGCCGGTGGGGCAGGCGCCCTGCCCGGCGGTGGTGCAGCTACGGGTGACCGTGCCGGTCGCGTTGCGCACGATCGTGAAGGCGTTGCCGCTCTTCGAGGTCGAGACGACGGTGTAGGTGTTCGCCGTACCGGCCGCCGGCACCGAGAGCGTCGCGCCCGTGGTATCGGCCAGCGTCGGCTCGATCGCCGTCAGGTTCGCCACCGCGGTCAGCGTCGTGTAGCTACCGTTGTTGTCGGTGGCCAGCGTCTCCGCGGCGGTCTCAGCCGTGCGCGCCTGCGACTTCGCAGCCGCATCGTTGCCCTTGCTCTTCTGATTGATGAACGAGGGAATGGCGATCGCGGCCAGGATGCCGATGATCAAAATCACGACCAGGAGCTCGATGAGCGTGAAGCCCCTCTCCCCCTCGGCGCGACGACGGAACTTGGCAAGCATTGATCCTCCTAGGATCGGTGATTGGGTCTGGTTTGCCAGATCCAGCGGTTCCATCGCCTACGAGGGCTACGACAGCTTGAGCCCGGGTGGCAGCCCGGCTCCCTCACCCGATAGGAGGTCCGTGGCTTTGCGCCCCGTCCTCGCGGACGGTTTGCCTTTGGCACCGTGTGACTTGGCACGAGCAATATCGGCGCCAGCCCCGCACTCATTGAGTGCCCTGGACATTTGTGTGACGAACAGCGCCAGGCCGATGGTTGGCTCGCGGGTCGGGCCGGGATTTGACGCGGACCGTGTTGGCCGCTGGTCAGGCCGACTCTGAGCCGGCGTCCGGGTGATGCGCCTGTTGGGCGTCGGTCCCGGGCTCGAAGCGCCCGCTGCCGCCACACCACGGACAGCTGACCTCGTGGCGCTCGCCGCCGAGGCTCGAGATCACCTTGCCGCGTCCGCTGCAGGGGGTGCAGGTCGCCCGCCCGTCGTCCGGTGCGCCCTCGCTGCTCGTCGTTCCGGTGGCGCTCACGACCCGGGACCATACCCCCGCAGGGATCTCAGGCGGTCGAGAGCGTCGGCACGGTTCCCTGGGGGCGAGCTCGCAACGGCCGCCCGAGCGCCGGGCGAATGAGGGTCGCGGCGAGCGGCAGGACGACGGCCAGATAGGCCAGGAATTGAGCGGCCAGGCTGCCGGTTCCCGAGATCGTGTGAAACACGAGCCAGAAGCCCGCGGTCGCCCCCAGCGCCCGAATCGGGAAGCGGCCCGAGATCACCTCCCAGGCCGCGACCGCGATCACCACCGGCACCTGGTAGTAGACGTGGTTGGAGGGATCGAGCAGGCAGCGACCCAGCAGTAGCAGGGCCAGTAGCGCCAAAGGGCTCTCGGGGCCCCGGGTCCGGCGGCGGGCCAGCGCCAGCGAAAGCGGTACGGCGAGGAGGAGCACCAGCTGCCGCGCGTGAGCCGAGATCAGCGCCGGAACGAGATAGGCCGGCGTCACGCCAGGTGCGCTGTGAAGCCTGGCCAGCGGCCACCAGACGTCCACGGGATGGGCCACCACGGCGGTGCTTGCGCCATGCGCGGCCCGCGCGAGCTGTGCCGGACTGACCAGGTAGGCCGCCCCGAACCACGCCCCCGCGATCGCTCCCGCGATGGCGCAGACCTGCGTCCGGCCACCGCGGGCGGCCAGCAGAACCGGAGCCACCGCCAGCACGCCCCATGGCTTGTTGATCATCGCCAGGCCGAGCGCGACTCCGGCCAGGGCCGTCTGCTGGCGGCCGGCCAACAGCACCGCGCCAATGCACAGGGCCGCCCCGAGCGGCTCCTCGGGATGACCGAAGAGGATCGCGTCGAGCAGGGCGGGCGCGAGCAGGCACAGGCCGACCACGGTCGCCTGGGTTAGCCGCCGGCGCTCGGCGGGCCGGACGCTGCGGGCGAGCTCGAGGCCGAGCAGCCCGGTGACGAACACGCAGAGGAACGCCCCGAAGCGGAAGATGGCCAGTTGGCTGCCCACGATCGCCTTGGCGAGCACTGCCGCCGGTGCCCGCAGCAGCAGCGACCCCCCGGCCCCGTTCGTCGGCAGGTGGGCGAAGAACGCGCCGGGATGACCGGCGAGCAGGGCGCTCATGGCGGGCGCGTAGTCCGGCGCGTAGTCGCCCGGCGTCTGAGGCCTGAAGCCGAGCCAGGCCACCCAGACCGACGCCAGCGCCACGAGTCCGAGACCGCCGCCGACGTGAAGCGCGCGATGTGCACGGCTGGGCATCCATGGAGAATTTCGGCAGGCGCGCCCCGAAGCTGAAGCGTCGCCTGGGGACTATTTCAGGGCTCGGGCGCCTCTGGCCCGGCACCCGCGCCCGCCGCCGGGCCCTCACGCGGCGGAACGTCCGGCCCCAGGCAGCCCAGATGGAAGAACCTCGCCCTGGTGCGGCCGCGACGAACGTGTTCCTCGATGTTCAGGAAGGACGCTGCCTGGAGGGTGCCGTCCGGGTGCTCGAGCCAGGCGGGTTCATAGACCCCGATACGGTCGCCACAGTGGGCGCACATAAGGAACGGCAAGCTCTCTCACCACGTTAGTTGTCTCAAAGTGCCGGCCGGCGCCAAAGCCCTTGCGTACTTGCCGAGCGACGCTAGATGGACGTGAGCGCGCTGCCAACAGCGATATCCCACGGCGGCGGAGCGGTGAACTACTGACTGCCGGTCGCGGGCGGAGCGCGCGCAGTGTCAGGCGCCGCGGGCGCGAAGCGAGCCGGACGAGACTTCAGCCGGCGCGCCATTCGACCGCCGGTGTGCCGGGAAGGTGACCTGCACGCAGGCTCCTCGGCCGGGCGAGGAGGTCACCGTCAGCGTGCCCTCCAGCAGCTCGGCCCGCTCGCGCATTCCGAGCAGGCCGAACCCGTCGGTCTGGCTACCGAGCTCAAAGCCCACCCCGTCATCGCGAACCGTCACCCGAAGCCGGTTGTCGTCCTCGATCAGCTCCACCGCGACGCGATGGGCGCGCCCGTGCTTGGTCGCGTTCGTGAGCGCCTCCTGGACGATCCGGTAGACCGCCGTCTCGAGCTCGGGGATGTGCCGCTCGGTCGCCCGGCCCTGCTCGTAGGACAGGTCGATGCTGAGCTCGAGCTCGAGCTGCGTGCCCAGAGACACACGGTCGGCCAGCGCCCTAATCGCCGCCTCGGTGCCGAGCTGGTCAAGCGCGGCGGGGCGCAGATCGGTGATGAGCCGCCGCAGGTTGGCGATGTCAGCCTCGAGCTGCTCGATCACGTTGTCAAAGGCTCCGCTCAATGCATCCCTGGTACCCACCCGCTGCGCGGCGGCGAGCACCAGCCGTAGATTGGCCATTCCCTGGAGGGTCTCGTCGTGAAGCTCCCGCGCCCAGCGCCCTCGCTCCGCCTCGGCCGCGGCCATCGTCTGGTGTCGGCGCTCGTCGGCGGCCGTGCGTGCGGTGGCCACGGCCGTCGCGGCGCTGGCGGCGAACGCTTCGAGCAGGCGCTGGTGCTCGGCGGTGAATTCAGGGCCACCTTCGATCCGGTCCACCGCGACGAGTACGCCGTAGGACCGGTTTCTGAACACCAGTGGCACGACGAGGCCCTCCTGCGCGTGCAGGCCGAACCGTCCGAGGCCGTGCTGCTCGAAGCGCGCCCGGTTCAACTCGTCTCCCAGCCGCTGGGAGCGACGTGTGCGAAGTGCCGTGCTGGCCACCGTGTCCTCGAGGTTGACCCGCTGGCCCACGACGCCCTTGGGCACGGCGCCCGCCCCGGCGGCGACGACGAGCTCGCCGTCGCACTCGATCTCGATCACCAGGGCCCGCGCGCAGACCAGCGCCCGGCCGCGTTTGGCGACCAGCTCGAGGATCGCATCGAGGTCAGTCTGTCCGCCTAACGCACGGCTGATCTGGATCGTCGCCTCGAGGGCATCGACGGTGCGCTCGAGCTCCGTGCGCCGCGACTCGGAGCCGGTATAGCGGCGCGCGTGGTCGATCGCAACACCGGCGAAGTCGGCCAGCTGTACGACGGCCTCAAGGTCGGCCGCGGTGAACTCCTCGGCGCCGCGCTTACCGGTCAGATAGATGTTCCCGAACGGCTCGCCGGCCACGAGGATCGGCACCCCGATGAACGATTTCATCGGCGGGTGGCCGACCGGGAACCCGTACGAGCGTGGGTGCGCGCTCACATCACGCAGGCGGAGCGGCTCCGCATTGCTGATCAGCTCACCGAGCACGCCCCTCCCCGTGGGCCGACGGCCGATCGCGTGCTCGGTGTCCTCATCGATGCCCAACGTGAGAAACCGGGACAGTTCCGTCTTGGAGCGGTCGAGCACCCCGAGCGCGGCGTAGCGCGCATTCGTCAGCTTACGAGCCGCCTCCAACACGCGCTCGAGCACGACCTCCAGGTCGAGGTCGTCGAGCACCCCGCGAGCGACGTCCAACAGCGAACGGGTCGCCTGGTCCATCACGTCTCGCGCGGCGCCACGAATCGAAATCGGAGGGCGCGACCATGATTAGAAGGGAGAGGCATCACGTGTGCTTGGGCCGAACCCTAAGAACTGCAGAGCTCTTTACCGCCGACCGACGGTGGCCCCGTCATAAGTGCAGAAGTCCCACCCTGCGTCGCCCGGGGGGCGGGCTCCAACGGATGGGCCAGCTCCAGCGTACTGCGCAGCCGGTATGACCGCAAACAGCGGAATCCGGTGCGCCGAGCGGCGGCGTGTGCACGGCCTGGGCGAGCCGGGCTGAGCCCCTAGCGAGTGGGCCGCCGTGCGTGTCGCCCGGACGCGTCGAGCAGCTCGACGAAGCCGCAGCCGTGGCTACTTGATCGAGTTGTAGACGTTGAAGAGCGGCAGGTACATCGAGACCACGATCAGGCCCACCATGCCGCCGACGAAGATGATCATCACGGGCTCGAGGATCGATGTCAGGGCCTTGACGGCCGCGGCGACCTCGTCCTCGTAGAAGTCCGCGAGCTTCGAGAGCATGGCGTCCAGGGCGCCGGTCTCCTCGCCGACGCCGATCATGCTCGAGACCATGGCGGGGAAAACGGGCGCGTCGCGCAGCGGCGCGGCGATCGTGCCGCCCGCCTTGACCGAAGCGATGACCGATTCCATCGATCGCTCGATGACCGCGTTGCCGGCGGTCTTGCCGGTGATCTCGATCGCCTGCATGATGGGCACGCCCGCGGTGGTCAGGGCCGATAGGGTGCGGGCCCAGCGGGCCAATGAGACCTTCTGCACGACGTCGCCGATCTTCATCGGGATCCGGAGCTTGAAGGCGTCGAACTTGGGCCTCCCCCACTCCGAGCGCTTGAACCACAGGAAGGCGCCGATCAGCAGGCCAACGAAGATGAAGAGGACGTAGCCCTGTTTGGTCAGCAGGTGCGAGAAGCTGACCATCATCGCCGTGAGCGCCGGCAGCTTGCCGTTGAACTGCTTGAAGACGCTCTCGAAGACCGGGATCAGGAAGGCGACCAGGGCGAGCAGCACGACCACCGCGACGGTGATGATCACGATCGGGTAGATCATGGCCGCGCGGACCTGGCGCTTGAGCGCGGCGTCCTTCTCGAGCTGGTCGGCGGTCCGCAGCAGCGACTCCTCGAGCACACCGCCCATCTCCCCCGCCTTGACCATGGCCACGTAGAGCTGACCGAAGACCTTGGGGTGACGCTCGATCGCCGCCGAGAGCAGCAGGCCGGCCTCGACGTCGTGGCGCACGGCCGCGGTCGTCTCGGCGAGGAGCTTCGACTTGGTCTGCGTCTCGAGCACGGTCAGGGCGCGCAGGATGGTCATGCCCGAGGAGACCATGGTCGCCAGCTGACGGGTGTAGACGGCCAGGTCCGAGGCCTTGACGCGCGCGAAGATCTCGATGTTGATCTCCTTGGAGCGGTACTTCGCGGCGATGTCGACGACGACGAGCCCGCGCTCCTTGAGCTGATCCGCGACGTCCTGCTTGGAGACGGCATCGACCTCGCCGTTGGCGGGCGCCCCCGCCAGGTCCATCGCCTTGAATACGTATGTGGCCATGCCCTACGCCGCCATCTGTGGCGCCATGCCCGAGCCGGCCAGGCGGCGCAGTTCTTCCGGTGAGTGGGCCCGCGACTCGGCCAGCTTGCGGGTGATCTTGCCGGCGCGAACGAGCTGGGCAAGCGAGGCGTCCATGGTCTGCATGCCGTGTGAGCCGCCGGTCTGCAGCACGGAGTAGATCTGATGGCTCTTGGACTCGCGGATCAGGTTGCGCACGGCCGGCGTGGGCACGAGCACCTCGGCCGCCACGCAACGTCCCGAGCCGTCGGCGGTCGGGAGCAGCATCTGGGTCATGATGCCCTGAAGGGCCACGGACAGCTGCGCGCGAATCTGGCCCTGTTGGGCCGAGGGGAACACGTCGATGATGCGGTCGATCGTCTGCGGCGTGTCCTGGGTGTGCAGGGTGGCGAAGACGAGATGGCCGGTCTCGGCCGCCGTCACCGCGGTGCTGATGGTCTCGATGTCGCGCATCTCGCCGACGAGGATCACATCGGGGTCCTGACGCAGCGCGGCCTTCAACGCGTTGCCGAAGCTGGTGGCGTCGGACCCGAGCTCGCGCTGGTTGACGATGCACTTCTTGTGCGGATGGAGGAACTCGATCGGATCCTCGATCGTCATGATGTGCTCTTCGCGGGACGAGTTGATGATGTCGATCAGCGAGGCCAGCGTCGTGGACTTGCCCGAACCGGTGGGGCCGGTGACGAGCACCAGGCCTCGGGCGCGATCGGCGAACTCAGCCACCGAGGGCGGCAGCCCGAGCGACTCGAGCGGCGCGACCTCGAAGGGGATCAGACGGAACGCGGCGCCCAGGGCGGCGCGCTGAAAATACGCGTTGACGCGGAAGCGGGCGCGGCCGGGGATCTGGTAGGCGAAGTCGAGCTGCCATTCGGTCTCGAGCTTCTGACGCTGCGCGTTGGAGAGGATCGAGTAGACCACCTCGCGTGTATCGGCCGGGGTGAGGACGGGGTAGCCCTCCATCGGTACCAGCCGGCCGCGGATGCGCACCATCGGCGGAGCGCCGGCGGTGATGTGCAGGTCGGAGGCCCGGCGGCTCATGACCTCAAGCAGTACTTCGGCGAAATCGAATTGCATGTCCCTGTCAGCCCTCCCGAGCGACCCTTGGAAGCTTCGTTGGCGTTATCGGCATCTCAGCCCGATCCCGTTACGCGCGCGACCTCGGACATCGACGTTTCGCCTGAGCGGACCTTGGCCAGCCCGTCTTCTCGCAGCCGCGTCATGCCCTCGCTCATCGCGACGGCCGCGATCTGATCGGCCGGCGCGCGCTGTAGCGTCAGCTCGCGCAACTGCTCGGACATCGTCATGACCTCGTAGAGACCGATCCGGCCGCGGTAGCCCATGCCGTTACAGCGCACGCAGCCGACGGGCTCGTGGGCCGTGACCGGTGCGTCCACCGTGAAGCCGTTGTCGCGCAGCAGCTCCGCGCTCAGGGTGATGGCCTTCTTGCAGTGCGGGCAGAGCGTGCGGGCCAGGCGCTGGGCGACCACGCAATCGATCGCCGAGGCAACCAGGAAGGGCTCGACACCCATCTCGATCAGCCGCGTGATCGCCGTCGGCGCGTCGTTCGTGTGCAAGGTGGAGAGCACCATGTGGCCGGTCAGCGCGCCCTCGATGGCGATCTGCGCCGTCTCGCGGTCGCGGATCTCGCCGACCATCAGGACATCCGGGTCGGCGCGCATCATCGAGCGCAGGCCGGTGGCGAAGGTGAGGCCGGCCTTGGCGTTGACCTGAACCTGCGTGATCCCCTCGATCTGATACTCGACGGGGTCCTCGATCGTGATGATGTTCTTCTCCGGCGTGTTTAGCTCGGTCAGGGCGCCGTACAGCGAGGTCGACTTGCCCGACCCGGTCGGGCCGGTCGTGAGCACCGCTCCGTGGGCGCGGTTGAATGAGCGCCGGAAAAGATCGAGCTCGTGCTCGAGCATGCCGAGCTTGGTGAGCTCGAGCCTGATGTTCTGCTTGTCGAGGATTCGCAGCACGACCGACTCGCCGTGCACCGCGGGCAGCGTGACCGCGCGGATGTCGACGTGACGGCCCTCGATCGTCAGCCCGACGCGACCGTCCTGCGGGATACGCCGCTCGGCGATGTCCAGGTCGGCCATGATCTTGATGCGTGAGATCACGCCCGCGACCATGCGCTTGGGGATGCTGGTGGCGTCCGCGAGCACACCGTCGACGCGCATCCGCACGCGCATCTCACGGCTGCCCCGGCCGCCCGGGTCGGGCTGGGGCTCGAAGTGGATGTCCGAGGCGCCCCGATCCGCGGCCTGCGCGATGATCGAATGCACGAGCTTGATCACCGGCGCGTCGTCGGCGGACTCGCGCAGGTCGACGACCTCGACGGGGCCGGCGTCCTCCTCGCCCTCGTCGACGGCGTCCTGCACGGCGTCCTCGAACTGGTTCAGACGCCTGATCAAGGTAGCGATGTCGTCCTCGGAGGCGACGGCCGGTTTGACGTCCATGCGCGTCAGCAGGCTGATGTCGTCAACGGCCAGCACGTTGGCCGGGTCCGACATGGCCAGCAGGACCGTCTTCTCGTCGATATAGGCCACCGGGATCGCGCCGTAGCGGCGCGCCGCGGTCGCGCTCAGCAGGTTGGCCGCGGCCATGTCGACGTTGAACACAGCGAGATCGAGATGGTCGAGCCCGTAGCGCTCGGCAATCGCATGGGAGAGCTGCTCGGCGGTGATCTCACGCTCCTCGAGCAACATCCGCTCCGGTGGGCGGCCGGCCACCCGCGCCTCTTCGACGGCCCGCAGCACCCGGGCCTGGGAGACGTAGCCGAGATCGACGAGCACGTCGGTCAGGAAGCGGCCAGAGCCGCCCCGACGGCGGGGCGCGGTGACCCCGTCGAATTCAGTGATCGGGTCGGGCTGCGCCGCCGGTGGGACGACCGATTGCAGTTGTTGTGACGATTCGCTCATTTTGGTTGACAGCTGCGCGCATCGCCTCGGTGGGTGCCGGCAAACCCGTGAAACGCTCGAAACTGAGAGCTCCTTGACCGATCAGTAGCTCAAGCCCGTCGAGAGCCGGGATCTTGCCTACCCTCGCCGCTTGCATGAGCGGTGTCTCGGTCGCCGTGTACACGAGGTCAACCACGCAGTTGTACTTGGCTACCTCATCGGCACGTAAGGGCAATTGGTTGAACATTTCCGATCCACCGCCCAGCCCGCTCGACGTGCAGTGGACAAGCAGGTCGGCCGGTTGGGCGTCCCGGACGGGCGTTCCGCCGAGCTCGGCACACAGCCGCACGGCCCGTTCGGGCGTACGGTTCCAGACGCGGACCTCGGCCGCTCCGGCGTCAAGCAGCGCCCATACCGCTGCTCGCGCGCTGCCTCCAGCCCCGAGCACGAGCGCCGTCCGGCCCTCGGGCGAGAAGGGCAGCCCGGCGATCAGCGCCGGCGCGTCGGTGTTCTCGGCCGCGATCGCCCCGTGCTCGAAGAGCAGCACGTTGGCCGCGCCGATCGCCCGCGCGCTGGGACTCGCCGTGTCGGCGAGTGCGAGCGCGGCCTCCTTGTGCGGGATGGTCACGTTGACGCCCCGGAAGCCCGCCGCGGGTAGCGCGCGCACGGTCTCGCCGAACAGCTCGACCGGTACCGGCAGCAGCTGATAGCGCCACCGCGAGCCCAGTCCGGCGGCGCTCAGGGCGGCATTCTGGATCGCGGGCGAGCGGCTGTGTGAGACGGGCCAGCCCACCACCCCCAGGCGCGTTGGGGTGCCCGCCATCGCGGTCTAGCAGCTCACCGGGGAGCGGCCACCGGCCCGGCTGCGGGCTGTGCGGTACTGGTTGACCTCGCGCAGGAACTGCGCGTAATTCGAGGCGAACGCATGCGCGCCGTTGGCGCATGGCTTGACCACGAAGTACAGATAGTTGCTCCCGGCGGGATGCGCCGCGGCCTGGATCGCGGCCAGGCCCGGGCTGTTGATCGGACCCGGCGGCAGGCCCTTGTGCGTGTAGGTGTTGAACGGTGAGGACGACGCCAGCTGCGAAACGGTGATCGGCGACTTGTAGTTGCCGGTCGCATAGCGCACCGTGGCGTCGATCTGCAGCGGCATGTGGTCGTGCAAGCGGTTGTAGATCACCGACGCGATCAGGGCGCGATCGCGCGGTATCTGGGCCTCGCCTTGAATCAGCGACGCCACGGTCAGCACGTCGTACGGGGTCAGGTTCTTGCTGCGCGCGCGGGCCAGGTTCACGCCGGCAAAGCTGCGGCGGAAGGCGCGCAGCTGATCGGCGACCAGCGCATTGACCGAGATCGGCTCGACGAGCTCGTAGGTCGAGGGGAACAGGAACCCCTCGAGCGTCCGCGTCGAGGCCGGGGCGCCATAGACCCGCGGGTTGAGCAGGCGCGATTGCCGCGAGGCCACCAGATAGTCACCGTGGATCCCTTGGGCGTGGAGCAGCGCGGACACCTGGGAGCGTGCCTTGCCCTCGATGATGGTGAGCTCGGTGACCTTGGCCGCCCGCGGCGCCGTCGTGAGGACGTCGAGCGCGGCACCGTAGCTCATGTCGCGCCGCAGGTGGTAGGTGCCCGAGCGCAGGTTCCCGCGCTCGCCAGCCAGCAGCGCGCGCAGATTGAAGAACGTCGAGGAGGACACGACGCCGTCGCGCTCGAGCAGGTCGCCGATCCCGCTGGCGCTCGTGTGCGGCGGGATCCTGACCGTGATGCTGCCCTGGGCGGCGCCGTGGAAGGGCTGAAAGAGCACGATCAGGAACCAGATCAGGGCCGCGGCGGCGATCAGCGCCAGGGCCGCCAGCCCGCGGACAAGGCGCGGGTGCCGACCAGATTCACCGGCGGCGCCCGTCGCCCCGGACGCGCGGTGGCGGTGAGGCAGTCCGCGGTGGGCGCGGGGCCGGCGGCCGTCGCGGCCCTCGCGCCCTGAGCGCGAGCCCCAATGTGCGCGACGGGTCCCGGACGGGATCTCGGGCTCCTCGCGCTCGTGGTCAAGCTCGTACTCGCCGGTCTCAAACTCAGGTTCGCGATCGGCCACGAAGGCGGGCGGCGGCACCGGGGCCGGCGTGGCCATCGGGCCGGGCGGCCCGGACGCCGGCGTGGGTTGGCGCGCCGGCGGCTCGGCGGCGGCCGGAGACTGGGAAGCCGCCGGCGGCTCGGCGGCGGCCGGAGATTCGCGGGCGACCGGAGGCTCCGGGGCGACCGGAGGCTCCGGGGCGACCGTAGGCTCCGGGGTGACCGTAGGCTCAGGGGTGACCGGAGGCTCAGGGGTGACCGTAGGCTCCGGGGTGCCGCCACGGACAGCCCGGCGCCGCTCTCGCTCGAGCCGAGCAGCCTCACGCTCCTCGGTGGACCGTCCATTGCCATCACTCATGCGCCGACGAGCTCCGGGTGCGCGGCGAGCCAGCTCTCGAGCAGGTGTGCGGCGGCGCGCGAGTCCTCGCTCGCCCTCCCCCCCGTGCGCTCGGCCATCCTGGTGGTGAAGCGCTCGTCGTACAGCTCGACCTCCACCTCGACTCGACGCGCGAGCTCGGCGGCGAATTCGCGCGTCTGCGCGGTCTGCTCCGAGTCCTGTCCCGACAGCGAGACCGGGAGCCCGACCACCACGCGTTCGGCGCCCAGCTCATGCACGAGCTCTCGCAACCGCCCAAATCCCTTACGCGTCGCAGGCCGCAGAACGGGCTCGACCGGCGTGGCCAACACTCCGGTCGGGTCGCTCACCGCGCATCCGCAACGCGCGCTGCCGTAGTCGAGCGCGAGCACCCGCATGAGGCTATCGACCCAGGGCTGCCTCGATCGCCATGCGCGCTGCGGCGATCGCCTCGGGGAGCTTCTCGGGGTCGCGCCCGCCCGCCCGCGCAAGCGTGTCGCGGCCGCCACCTCCGCCCCCCACAACGCGCGCCGCCGCGTTGACGATCTCCGGCGCGCGCACCCCGCGTTCCACCAGCGCCGGCGCGACACTGGCAATCAGATCCACCCGACCCCCGCCGGAGGAGCCGAGCACGATCGCCGCGTCGCCGAGCCGGGACTTGAGACGGTCGACGAGCTCGAGCAGGGTCTTGCCGTCGGCACCGGGCACGGCGGCGGCCAGCGCCGCGACGCCGTCGTGCGTCTGCGCAGCGGCGGCCAGCTCGTCGATGTCGACCGCGCCGTTGCCCGTGCCTCGCCGGGCCGCCTGCTCGAGCTCCTTGACCCGGGCCCGCAGGGCCTGCACCGAGGCCGGGACGCGCTCAGGCGGCACGCGCAGCCCCGACGACAGCTCACCGAGCACGCGATCGTGGCCGCGCAGCAACTCGACCGCGACGGGACCGGTGACCGCCTCGATGCGACGCACGTTGGCCGCGCTGGAGGTTTCGCCGAGGATCTTGAAGACTCCGATCTCGGCCGTCGCCCGTACATGGGTGCCGCCGCAGAGCTCGCGCGAGAACGAACCGTCGCCGACCTCGACCATGCGTACGATCTCGCCGTACTTCTCGTTGAAGAGGGCCATCGCCCCGAGGCGCCGGGCCTCGTCGAGCGTCGTCGAAAGCGCCCGGACGGGATGGTTCTCGACGATCCAGCGGTTGACGGCGTCCTCGATCTCGGCGAGCTCCTCCGGCTTGAGGCCCTCGCCGTGCGTGAAGTCGAAGCGCAGCTTGTCAGGGCCGACATACGAGCCGGCCTGATTGACGTGTGAGCCGAGCTTGCGGCGCAGCGCGGCGTGCAGCAAATGGGTGGCCGTGTGGTTGGACTCGGTTGCGTGCCGTGTCGGACGATCGACGCGGGCACGCACCCGCTCACCGGGCGTGAGCCCACCCCGCTCGAGCTCGAGCGCGATGACCTGATCATCGCCCAGACGCACGACGTCCTCCACACGCGCCACACGATCACCGTCCTCGCGCTCGAGGTAGCCCGTGTCGGCAACCTGGCCGCCGCCGGTGGCATAGAACGGCGATTCGAGCAGCTTGACCAGCGTTCGCCCGTCGGCACCGTCTCCCCCCACAGCGCCCACGCTCGTCTCCTGCTCGATGGTCGCGTAGCCCGTGAACTCGCTCGTGAACTCCGCGCTGCCTGCGAACTCGCGGGCCACCTCACGCAGGTCGTACCCGCCGGAGCCCGATCCTCGCCCGCGCCGCGCGCGCTGGCGCTGCTCCTCCATGCGGGTCTCGAACCCCACCTCGTCGACGCCAAGGCCGTGCTCGGCCAGGATGTCGCGCGTGAGGTCGATCGGGAAGCCATACGTGTCGTGGAGCATGAAGGCGTCCTCGGCGCCGATCCCCTCGTCACCCTGCTCGCGGGTGCGGGCGATCAGCTCGTCGAGCAGCCTCGTGCCCTGCTCGAGCGTGCGGCCAAAGCCCTCCTCCTCCGAGCGCAGCCACTTGTGCACCGAGTCGCGCTGCTCGATCAGCTCGTCGTACTCGGCTCCCATGAGCTCCGTGACCCGGTCGGCGTAACGCCCCAGGAATCCGGGCGGCAGCTCCAGCGAACGTCCCTGCTGGATCGCGCGGCGCATCACCCGGCGCAGCACGTAGCCGCGCTCCTCGTTGCTCGGAACGACACCGTCGGCGATCAGGAAGGTCATCGCCCGGCTGTGGTCGGCCAGCACGCGCATCGCCTTGTCAGTCGGGAAATCTGCGCCGTAGCGCCGTCCCGAAAGCTCCTCGCCGAGCTCGATCAGCGGCGCGAACTGGTCGGTTTCGAAGACGGTCGGCTTGTCCTGGAGGATGGCCGCCAGACGGTTGAGCCCGAGGCCGGTGTCGATGTTCTTGGCCGGCAGCGGCGTCAGCGTGTTGATCGGGTTCTGGTCGAACTGCATGAAGACGAGGTTCCAGTACTCGAGGAAGCGCTCGTTCTCATCGCCCGGCAGGTCGTCCTCCTTGCCGAAGGCCAGGCCTCGGTCGAGGTACAGCTCCGAGCAGGGTCCGCAGGGGCCCGTGGGGCCCATCTGCCAGAAGTTCTCCGAGCGCGGGCACTCGACGATCCGCTCACGCGGGACGCCGACCTCGAGCCAGGCCTCGATCGCGTCCTCGTCGGGTCCGATGCCGAGCTCCTCGTCACCGGCGAAGACCGTGATCCAGATGTCCCGCGCGTCGAATCCGAACCCCTCGCGAGAGAGATCCCAGGCGTAGCGAACCGCCTCGCGCTTGAAGTAGTCGCCGAACGAGAAGTTGCCGAGCATCTCGAAGAACGTCAGGTGCCGCGTGGTGGTCCCGATGATGTCGATGTCCGAGGTCCGGAAGGTCTTCTGACACGACGTCGCGCGCGGGTGCGGCGGTCGCTCGTGGCCGAGGAAATACCCCTTCAGGGGCACCATGCCGGCGATCGTGAAGAGCACCGAGGGGTCGAACTCCTGCGGGATCAGCGAGGCCGAGGGAAGCCGCAGGTGATCGCGTTGCACGAAGAAATCCGTGAACGTGCGCCTGATCTCGTCCGAGCTCATCGGGACCATGGATGCTCAGTGTAGGCGTGAGCGGCGAGGGAAACGTCGAGGTCTGACGTGAGTATTCAAGCCCTCATGTGTCTTACCGATAGAGAACATGATGACGTTTGCCCGCCGTCCGATGCTGTTGCTCGGCTGTCTCGTGCTGGCGCTGCTGGTCCCCGCCGTTGCACGGGCCGACCGCTTCCAGCGCACCGGCTTTCGCCTGCAGTCGGCCCACCTCTACGTACACGAGCGCGCTGGCCAGGCGGTCATCGAGGTCACGCGACGGGCGACGCGTAATCCGGCCCAGGTCCGCTACGGCGCTTGGCGTATGTCAGGGCAGACCGGCATCGACTTCGCGCCAGTCGGCGGACGGCTCGACTTCTCGGCCGGGCAATCGAGCGCCTCGTTCTCGGTACCGATCGTCGACCACGGCGTCCCCGGGGTCCCCAAGACGGTCAAGGTCGGGCTCTACGGCGCTTCGCCGATCGGTCTCGGCTCGCCCTCGACGGCGACCCTGACGATCGTCAACGACGATGTCGTGCAGGTCAAGCGCATCCCGACCAACCCGCTGGCGCTGGCCGCGGCGCCGCTGGGCGGCGACCCGCTGGGCGGCGCGCGCTTCTACGTCGATCATGTCTGGGGACTCGCCGCGCGCGAGGCCCAGCGCCTGCGCCACCGCCACCCGAGCTGGGCCGGGCTGCTGAAGGTGATCGCCGCTCAGCCCGAGACGCACCGCTTCGGGTCGTGGGACGGACCGCACCCGGGCAATGTCGTGCAGGCCTTCCTCGAGCGGGCCTATCAGGAGCAGCCGGGCACGGTTCCGATGATCGCCGTGTACCGCCTCGTGCACCGCAAATGCGGCCACGCCGGGGATTCGCCCGGTGCGGAGGCTTCCTATAGGGGCTGGATTCAGAGCTTTGCCCGCGGGGTCTCGAGCTACCGAGCCGTGATCTACCTCGAGATGGATTCGTTGATCACCGAGGGCTGCCTGAGCGGCAGCGGGCTGCGCACGCGGATGCGCGAGCTCAACTACGCCATCGGCCGGCTCTCGGCGCTCCCGCGGACCGTCGTCTATCTCGACGGCGGCGCCGCCGACGCGCTGCCGGCCTACCGCACGGCCCATCTGCTGCGGCTCGCCGGGGTGCAGAAGATCCAGGGCTTCTTCCTCAACTCGACGCACAACGACTGGACGTCGCGCGAGATCAGGTACGGCGAGCAGATCTCGCGCATGACCGGCGGCAAGCACTTCGTCGTCTCGACCGCCGCCAACGGCCGCGGGCCGCTCGTTCCGAGCAGTCGCGTGCGGTACGGCAACGAGGTCCTTTGCAATCCGCCCGGGCGCGGCCTCGGCCCGAAGCCGACCTGGGAAACGGGCTACCCGGCCGTCGACGCGTTCGCCTGGATCGGCAACCCCGGCCGCTCCGGAGGCGCCTGCCGCCCCGGCGCGCCCCCCACCGGCGTATTCTGGGACCAGTACGCGATGATGCTCGTCAAGAACGCGGTGTGGAGCGTCCGCTAGCCGGGCGCGACCGTTCCCCAGCCGACGACCAGCTCTCCATCCATCAGGCAGGCCAGTTGGCCGGGTGCCGCGCCGTCCACGTGCTCTGCGAGCTCGACCATGAGCCGCCTGTGGCTCCCCGCCGGCGTGCCGGGTAGCCGCGCGGCGACGGGCCGCGAGCGGTAGCGCAGCTTGACCCGGTCCACGCGATCCCCCGTGCGGTGCAGAAGCGCGCCGCGCACGGTCACGCGGTTCGTCCGCAGCTCGGAGCGCGGTCCGATCACCACGCGGTTGGAGGCCGCGTCCTTCTCGAGCACGTACAGCGGTTCTGGGCCGGCCACGCCGATACCCTTGCGCTGACCGACGGTGTAGCGGTGCTGGCCGCCGTGCGTGCCGAGCACGCTACCGGCGCGATCGACCAGCGCCCCGGCCTGCCCGGCGATCCCGCCGTGACGGGCCAGAAACCGGGCCCGGCCGGTGCCCGCGAGGAAGCAGAGGTCCTGAGAGTCCGGCTTGGCGGCGACGCGGAGGCCCGCCGCGCGGGCGATCCGCCTGACCTCGGGCTTGGTCAGCTCGCCGAGGGGAAAGGTCATCCGCGCGAGCGAGGCCGGCTTCAGGGCGGCGAGCATGTACGTCTGGTCCTTGGCCGGGTCGGCCGCGGCGCGGAGCAGCGGGCCGCAGGGATTGGCCTCGTCGGCCGTGCGCGCGTAGTGGCCGGTGGCCAGCCGGCGGCAGCCGAGGCGATCGGCGAGCTCGAGCATCGCGTCCAGGCGCACGTGACCGTTGCAGCCCACGCACGGGTTGGGCGTCTCCCCGGCTGCGAAGCCGGCGATGAACGGCTCGACGACACCCTGACGGAACTCGGCCCGCAGATCGATCGTCAGATGGGGCAGTCCCATCTCGTGGGCCACCGCGCGGGCCTGCCGGACCGCCGAGGCCGAGCAGCAGCTGCGCTCGGCGTCGTTCTCGGTATCGGCCCAGAGCTCGAGCGTCACGGCCACGACCTCGTCCTCGCGGGCGGCAAGCAGGGCCGCGACCGCGCTGTCGACGCCCCCGCTCATGGCCACCAGGGTGCGTGGCGCTTCCGGGGGGACACATTGCGCCTGCTCTTTGACCGCGGCGCCCAGCGCGCGGTGCAGGGCATCCGCGGCCAGCTCGGCGGCGTGCAGCTTTCCTGGGCTGAGGCCGCCCAGCTCCTCGGCGATCTCTCGAGGGCCGATGCGCCCGGCCTCGAGGATCGTCTGGCCGCGACTCAGGGCCACGGCCGCGCTGCCCGCGGCGTGGGCCGAGCCGCAGCCGTCGGCGACGAAGCCGGCGTCGAGCACGCGATCGCCCTCGACGCTCAGCGAGACGGAGACCTCGTCGCAGCAGGAACCACCGCCGGCCGTGCCCGTGAAGCCCCTGGGCGGCACGCGACCACGTCCCTGAGGGGAGCTCAGATGATGCTCAAAGCGGGTGCGGTCCACCGTCGCCAGCATAGAGCCGTGCCTCCGGCGCTCCCACCCGCGCAGGCGGTCGCGGGCGCGATCAGCGGCCGTGGACGGCGTCGGTGATCCGCTGGGAGATCTCGAAGCTGTCCGCGTAGCCTTCGATCTTCGAGGCCTGGCGACGCGTGTTGATGATTACGAGCGTGGGCGACATCGTGACCGGCACCTGACTCGTGACGACGGGATAGAAGGACAGCTCGAACAGCGGCACGGCCAGCGACACGACCTTGCCGCCACTCGAGGGCACCGCGGCCAGCTCCTGCTTGACCGCGCGGTCGTCCGCCGCCTTGGGGTTGTAGAACAGCATCGCCACAACCCTGTGTGCGTCGATCGCCCGTCCGACGACCCCGAGGCGCTGCTGGGCCGAGCGGGTGGGCACCGCGTGCCCGGCGGCGGGCGCGACCTGCGCTTTGGCGCTGGCTGCGCCCTTCGTGACGGTGACGCTCACACCGGCGGCCGGGGCGGCCGCGGAGGGCGCGGCGGAACCGCTCGGCGAGGAGGGGGTCACCGGCGTGGTGCTGGATCCGGCCGTGGAGGCGCTCGCCGCGGCGCCGCTGGCGGCGTTGGCGGCCGCCACGGCGCTGCGGGCCTTGGCCGGCGCCGAGAGGATGGCGTTACCCGACGTCTGGGTGCTGGCCGGCGCAGCGGTGGCGGCCGGCTTGGGGGTGGCCGGGGTGGAGTCCGCCGACGAGCTCGGCTTGAGCGCGACCATCCACAGCGCGAAGAAGGCGATGACAGCGACCAGCGCGATCTGAAAAGGTCGAGAAACCTGGTTCATCACCGTATTCTTCGGCAGCCAGGGCGCAGAGCATGAGCCCCGGCGTGGCACTGTGCGCCCTCAGAGCAACCGTAGCCCCAGCTCCCGGAGCTGCTCCCGCGCGACGGGGGCCGGAGCACCGGTGAGCGGATCCGCGCCGCTGGCGGCCTTTGGGAAGGCGATGACCTCGCGGATCGAGTCGCGTCCGGCCAGCGAGGCCACGATCCGGTCGATCCCCATCGCGATACCGCCGTGCGGCGGCGCGCCGTAGCGAAGTGCGTCGAGGAGAAAGCCGAAGCGTGCCTGGGCCTCCTCGGCGTCGATGCCGATCACCTCGAGCACGCGCTGCTGGACATCGAGCCGGTTGATGCGGATCGACCCGCCCCCGATCTCGCCGCCGTCGAGCACCAGGTCGTAGGCGCGGGAGGTCAGTCCGGCCGGATCGGAGAGGTCGCCCGTCGGCGCCGTGAAGGGGTGGTGAAGCGCATCCCAGCGCTCCTCGTCGGGGTGCCATTCGAACATCGGGAACTCGGTCACCCAGAGGATGTCGTGTCGTCCGTCGGGGACGAGATCGAACCGCCGGGCGAGCTCCAGTCGCAGCGCGCCCAGCGCTTGGCCGACCGTGCTGGGCTGCTGGTCGGCGACGACCAGCAGCAGGTCCCCGACTTGTGCACCAAGGCGCTCGGTGGCCGCCGTCAGCTCTTCCGGCTTGAGGAACTTGGCGATCGGCGAGCGCCACCCGTCCTCCTGGACGAAGGCCCAGACCAGACCCCTGGCGCCGTGTTGCCTGGCCAGTTCGGTGAGCGCATCGAGCTCCGAGCGCGGCAGCGCACGGGCCCCGGCGTTGATGCCCCGCACCTCGCCGCCGCCGCTCAGCGCAGCGGCGAACACCTGGAACTCCGACCCGCGCAGGTCGTCGCTGAGATCCACGAGCTCCAGCCCGAAGCGTGTGTCTGGCCGGTCGGTGCCGAAACGCGACACTGCCTCGGCGAAGGTCATGCGCGGCCAGGGCGGAGGCGCCCCGCTGAAGCCCTCACGCTCGAACACCGCGCCCATCACAGCCTCCATCGTCTCGATCACGTCCTCCTCCTCGACGAACGACATCTCGAGGTCGAGCTGTGTGAACTCGGGCAGGCGGTCGGCGCGCGAGTCCTCATCCCGGAAGCAGCGGGCGATCTGGTAGTAGCGCTCCAGGCCGCCGATCATCAGGAGCTGCTTGAAGAGCTGCGGAGATTGCGGCAGGGCGTAGAACGAACCAGGCTGCACGCGCGCGGGCACGAGATAGTCGCGCGCGCCCTCGGGCGTCGAGCGCGTCAGGTAGGGCGTCTCGATCTCCAGGAAGTCACGCGCGTTCAGCACCTCGCGAATCGTCGAGATCACCCGATGCCGGAGCGCCATGGCCTCCTGCATCGGGGCCCGCCGCAGGTCAAGGGCGCGGTGACGCAGGCGGAGGTTCTCGTCGACCTCCACGTCCTCATCGACCGGGAAGGGCGGCGTGTCGGCGTCGGCCAGCAGCTGCACGTCGTCGACCACCAGCTCGATCGCCCCCGTGGCGATGTTCGGATTGACGTTCTCGGGCGATCGCGGGCAGACCAACCCGGCGGCACTCACCACATCCTCGGCGCGCAACCGATGCGCGGCCGCGTGGGCATCCCCTGCGGTGTCGGGATGAAAGACGAGCTGCACGATCCCCGTGCGGTCGCGCAGGTCGATGAAGATCAAACCGCCGTGATCTCTCCGGCGATGGACCCAGCCCGCCACCCGCACCCGCCGGTCCGCGCTCTCGGCGGTCAGCTCCCCGCACCAGGCATCGCGGTACTCGTTGGCCCGCGGGGGCTTCACGCGAGTCGGCTCCCGCGCAGGATCGTCGGGATCACCGCGTCTATCTCGACCTCGTGCTGCTCGCCCGACTGCATGTCCTTGAGCGTCACCGGGCTCTCGGCGGCGACGATCGCCACATAGCGGGCGGCGATCCGGTCCGCGTGCTTGAGCTGGCCCTTGAGCGAGCGGCCGGCCAGCTCGAGTTGCGCGGCGAGCCCGGCTCGACGAGCCTCGCCGGCCAGGGCGAAGGCGGCGGGACCGCCGTCCTCCCCAGCACGCGCGACGTACAGGTCCACGGGCGCGGGCGCGACGGGCAGCTCGCCCGCGGCCAGCAGCATGCGCTCCACCCCGGCGGCCCACCCTGAGGCTGGAGTGGGAGGACCGTCGAGCTGCTCCATGAGGCGGTCGTAGCGGCCGCCGCCGCCCACCCCGCTCTGGGCGCCGAGGGCGTCGCTGGCGAATTCGAAAACCGTGCGCGTGTAGTAGTCGAGACCTCGCACCAGCGTGGGGTCAAGCTCGTAGGCCAGACCGGCGTCGTCGAGCAGCTCACGGACGAGCGCGAAATGCTCGGCGTCATCGCCGCTCAGCCGATCCAGGAGCAGTGGCGCCTGTGCCATGACCTCTCGTGTCCCCGGGTGGGTCGAATCGAATGCACGCAGCGGGTTGGCGTCGATGCGACCGCGGACGTCCGCCGATAGCCGTCCCCCGTGCTTGCGCAGATAGGCGGTCAGCTCCTCGCGGTACTGCGCCCTGGTCTCCGGCGTTCCCAGGCTGGAAAGGCGAAGCCGCGTCTCGCGGGCTCCGAGGGACTGGAGCAGGTCGGCCAGCAGCAGGATGAGCTCGGCATCGGTCGCCGCCTCGGCCGAGCCGATCGCCTCGGCCCCGACCTGCCAGAACTGACGGTAGCGCCCCTTCTGGGGAGCCTCGCTGCGGTAGAAGCTCGAGAGGTACCAAAGCTTCACCGGCTGCGGGAGCTTCTGCATGCCGTGCTGCATGTACGCGCGGCAGACGGGCGCCGTTCCCTCCGGCCTCAGGGTCAGAGAGCGGCCGCCGCTGTCATCGAAGGTGTACATCTCCTTCTGCACGATGTCCGTCGCCTCGCCTACCCCGCGGGCGAAGAGCTCCGTCGCCTCAAACGTGGGGGTCTCGATGCGGCGGTAGCCGGCGGCACCGAGGATGCGACGGGCGTTGGCCTCCACGACCTCGCGCCGTGCGGCATCCTCGGGGAGCACGTCGAACGTGCCTCGCGGCGCTTGGATCACAACGGCACCTACTGCTGCGAGGCGAGCTCGCGCAGGAACGGGTTCGTGTCGCGCTCGTGGCCGAGCGTGGTGATCCCCATGTGGCCCGGATAGACCACCGTCTCGGCCGGGAACGTGTTGATCAGCGACTCGATCGAGCGGCTGAGCGTGGGCCAGTCGCCTCCGGGGAGGTCCGTCCGTCCGACGGAGCCCTGGAAGAGAACGTCGCCCGAGAGCAGCAGCTGCCCTTCGCGGACGGCATAGGTGACGTGACCAGGGCTGTGCCCGGGGGTGAAGATGACGTCGAACTTCAGGCCGGCAAGGTCCAGCGTTTCGCCACCCTTGACGGTGTTGTCCGCGTCGTAGCTCTCGAAGGGCCCGAATCCGGGCCACGGCACGAAGTCCATGATGTTGGCCAGCACGACGGTCTCGAGCTCTGGGCAGTACACCGGCGCCCCGGTGGCCCTCGCCACTGGCGCCACGGCGCCGACGTGATCGAAGTGCGTGTGCGTGAGCAGGATCGCCTCGATCGAAACGCCGAGCGCCGAGATCGACTCGAGCAGCCGGTCCGCCTCGTCACCGGGATCGACGATCACGGCGCGTTCGCTGCCCCGGGCCCGCACGATGAAGCAGTTCTCCTGAACCGGCCCGACGGTGAACATGCGGACGTCGAGCTCTTGCGCGCCGGACTCGGTCACTTGCCCGCCGTTCTGCGCCGCTGCCGGCGCTTGTACAGGAACGTCTCAAGGTAATAACCGGCGGGCACGTAGATCGCCAGCGCGAAGAACGCGAACACGAGCGCCGCCAGGATCGGGTCCTTGCTCTTCTTGTTCGTGACCAGGATGAAGACGAACATCAGGGCCGCGGCGAGTATGGCCCGCTTGAACGAGCTCATCCACGTCGGCGGCGTATTGAGCCGCTGCTCACGGGACTGCGACCGGGCTTCCTTCTTGCGCTCCTCGGCGGTCGGTCGGCGCCCGGTGCGCCCGCGCGATTGGATCGACCCGGCGGCATTCCCCCGATGCTTGGTACGGCGTTTGCGCTTGGTCTGAGCCATCGTGCTTGGAGCTTAGCCCCTCGCCCCCTGCCCCACCACGTTCTCGAGCACGTGCCGCGCGGGGTCGAATCCGGGCAGCGGCACCTCGGCGGGAAACCCCTCCAGCGCGGCGCGCGGCGCCAGGCCCACCAGTTCGGCGCCCGCCACCGGGGCATGGCTGGCCACCGTCGCCACGACATCGGCAAGCGTCGTCGAGGTGTGGTCCTCGACGTTGGTCGACACCTGAGCCAGCTGACGGTGATCGAGCCACAGGCCGATGGCTCGTACGCCGTCCAGGCCGTCCGGGCCGCCCTCGCGAATCGCCGCGGCGATCGCCCGGGCGTCCTCGAGCGTCGCCGGTGGCGCGAGCTCGACGTTGAAGGCCACCAGTGGCGGACGCGCGGCGACCAGCACGGCTCCGGTCGCGGGCTCGATGCGGCTCGGCCCGAAGTCGGGTGAGAGCTCTCCGCTGCTCACGCGGCGCGCGAGCTCGGTCGTTCCACCACGGCGCAACTGCGCGCGCGTGCGTTCGGCGCCCAGAGCGCCGTACAGGAAGACCGGCACGGACAAGTCGTGCCCCAGCAGGTCGGCCAGCACGAGCGCCTCGGCGCAGGCGGCGCCGCGCTGCTTGGGCTCCCGATAGACGATCGGCGCCACATCGAGCGCCCCGACCCGCGGATGGTGGCCGGCATGCGCGTCCAGATCCACCCGCTCGAGCGCCTCCCGCGCGCCGCGGCATATGGCGCGGGCGAGGCTTCCTGGCTCGCCGGCCAGGGTGTACACGCTGCGGTGATGATCGGGATCGGCGTGGATGTCGAGCATGCGTGCCCCGCCGGCAACGAACGCCTGCCCAATCGCCTCGATGACCGCCGCATTCCGGCCCTCGGAGACGTTGGGTACCGCGAGCAGCGTCACGCCGCGTCGAGCACGAAGCGCCCGGACTCGAGCACGGGCTGCCCGTCGATGTCGAGCGTCGCGTCGATGACCACCACATCGAGGTGGATCGGCACTGACACCGTGCCGCCGATCCCGGCGCTCGCGCCGAAGGCGACGTGGACCGTGCCGAGGATCTTCTCGTCTTCGAGCACGTTGCCGGTCAGGGTCGCGCGATCGTTCGTGCCAATGCCCAACTCGGCGAGGTTCGTGCCCCGCTCTCCCTGCGCGGTCAGCCGGGCGAGGAGCTGGGGTCCGAATCCGCCCTCGGCGGCGACGAGCCGGCCGTCGCTGAGGATGAGTGTGGCGGGTTCGGGCGTGAGACCGAGGGGCGCGAGGCTGACGGGCGTGAGACGTCCCTCTCCACCGACCGGCGAGATGAAGCCCTCCCCGCACGGCAGGTTGCCGAATGCGCCCGGGGCGGTCAGGTCGCCGTCGTCCGCGATCCCCGCGCGACCGCCGAGCTCGAGCGTCAGGTCGGTCCCCCGGGGGCAGCTGATGTGGGCCGTGTGGCCGATGGTCAGGAGCTGGGCCACGGCACGACCGCGCGCCCCCATCGCCGCGAAGTCGACCGCCATCACACGCGCGAGCATGTCCGCGGTGACGCCCGGCATCGTCGCGCCGCGGGCACCCGCCTCGCTCGCGCGCTTACGCGCCTGCGTATGACTCAGTGAGCGCGAGGTCGGTGCGATGAAGACATCCGCCGCGGCCAGCGCGGCCGCGATCGTCGGTGGGGGCTCGGTGCCGTCGTTCTCGCGCTCGTCCATGACGGCCAGGACGGCGTCGCCCCCGCCTGCCGCCGCCTCGCTGCGCAGGGCCTCGCCAATGTCCCGCGTGGCCTCGTCGACGATCACCAGCACGTCTTCGCCGCCCCGAACATCGAGGCAACGGCGAACCACGGTGTTGACGGCGGGGCCGAGATCGGACATCTCGGCCGGATCATACGGGCGCGCCCGTGGGCGTCGATCAGCCATCCTGAGGGGGTGACCGACCCCACACGGCGCCCCGCTGCCGGCCCCGCCTCGTGGGTCGACGGCCGCCCCCCGCACGCCCTGCGTCGTGCACTGGTGCTGGTTGCCCTTGCCCTGGTGCTGCTCGTTGCCGGCCTCTGGGCCGTGATCGCGTTAGATGGATCGGCCCCGGGCGACACCGGCAACGCCGCCGAGGTCAACGAGCAGCACCTCCACGGACTCGTGCTCGCGCCGGCGCACGCGCTGGACTGGCTCGGTCGGTTCCCGTGCACGGCAGTCGTGCTCGTGATCCTCTGCGCCTGGGCCTGGCAGGCGTTTGGCTGGCGACACGCGGTGCTCGCCTTCAGCGCGCTCGGCGTCAGCGTCCTCACCTGGGCGATCAAGACGATCGCCGACCGCACGCGGCCGCCCGGCGCGGGGCTCACGAGTCCGAGCTTCCCGAGTGGACATACGACCTGGACGACGGCGGTCTTCGGCCTCACCGCCGTGTTCCTGCTGCAACGCGGCCATCGGCTGTGGGCGGCCGCCTGCGTGGTCGTGATCGCGGCCATGGGTCCGGCCCGCGTACTGCTCGGCGTGCACTGGACGAGCGACGTGCTGGCCGGCTACGCCGTGGGCCTCGCGTGGCTCATCCTGCTCGTCCTCTTCGGCCTACCATGGGCGGCCGCCGACGGACGGCCCGCGGAGAGCACCGAGCGTGTCCACGGTCGATAGCCTTGCGACTTACCCCGCCGGAGTAGCTCAGTCGGTTAGAGCAGCGGAATCATAATCCGCGTGTCGGGGGTTCGAGTCCCTCCTCCGGCATCACGGGCCGTCCGGCGTCATAGGCCGGATCTCGCTCTGTCACGATCGGCGCATGGACGATCGTGTGCTCCGGGCCGCCGCCAACAATGCTCGCTGGTGTGACCTGATTTGCCGCTCGCATGCAATTCCCACCGCGATGCAGCCCGGGGTCTGGGTGGCGTTGCGACGTCCTCCTGAGCTCTACCCAGACGCCGTCACCCTCCGTCCTGACGTTGCCGAGGAGGACGTGCTGCGCTCCGCCCAGGACGGTCCGGGATGCTCGGTGAAGGACAGCTTCTCCTCGCTCGACCTCGCCCGCCTGGACTTCGACGAGCTCTTCCAGGCGGATTGGATCTTCCGAGATCCCGCGACTTCACTCCAGAAGAACGCGCTGGTCTGGTCTGTTGTCGAGACCGACGACGACCTGGCGGATTGGGGGCACGCCGCCGACCTCGCGCAAACCATACGCAGCGATCTCCTCCGCGACTCAAGCGTACGCATCCTAGCCGCGCGCGGACCGGACGGGCTCTGCGCGGGCGCCGTCACGAACCGGACGGGATCAGTGGTCGGTGTGAGCAATGTCTTCGCGACGACCGTCAATCCGGACGAGGTCTGGGCCGGCATCCCGGCCGCGGTCGCCGCTGTCTTTCCGTCGTTGCCACTCGTGGGCTACGAGCGCGGCGAGCACCTGCAGTGCGCGCTGGCAGGCGGCTTCACTGCAATCGGGGCGCTTCGCGTATGGCTCCGACCCGATGCACCCGATTCCCTCGCTCGCGAGCGGATCAAGCGCGCAGTAGGAGGCAACGTCACGGCACTCCGCGCCGTCACGGAGGCAGATCGGAGGCAAGCCAAGTGACAATCGCCTGCCATTACGGGCAATGTCGGCGAAGTGGGCTACATTTCCGGCATCAAGAATAGACCTGCAAATATGTCAGTTATGCCGTAGTCGAGGCGCATAAGGTTTGGATCGAACGGGCAGAGTGCGAACGCAAGTGCGAACAAAGCGGTAGGAGCCAGAGGGCAAGACGGCATACGATCCGCTTGCAACGCGTGCTGCGCTCCGACCAACCGTGAGCCTCTTCGCTGCTCGATGCCAGTTCGTGGCGTTAGGTTGCGCGCCGTGAGCGTGAAATGGGGACGTGATGGCGGCCTCCTATCTCTCTGCACGTCGGGCCTGCGGTGGACGCCGGCGTCACGATCGAGCAGATCCAGGACATCCTGATCGCCGTCGCGCCGATCGTCGGCACGCCGCGGACGCTGTCCGCCGCCCTCAAGATCACCAAGGCGCTCGGGATCGTGATCGTCGCGCTCGAGGAGCTCGAAGCCGAGGAGGAAGCTCAGTAGCCCAATCGGGTCGACCCGCGACACCGCGCCCGCGCCATCAGTGCGAGTCCTATCGTGCATCTGCGGCTGCCGTCGCTGCGCCCGCACGGCTGTAATCCGGTAGGGCTGGGGTTGATGATCGCAGCGTTAGCACTGATGTAGAGCCCTATCGGTCGGGGCTGCGGTGGTGTCTCGTGGCGCGCGCATCGGTGGCGCGTGCCGGTCGGTGCCGATAAGCCGTTGGTGGCCGTCTGATGCCCGCGGCGGCCGGGATCCAATAACGGCCCGGGGTCAACCGCACACGATCGACCTCGTGCCGAGTTTCGCTTCAGCTCCCGCTGCTTCCCTGAGCGGTCGCGCCTCCGAACTTACCACCCGCTGGACGCTGGTCTGGCGCGCGGACGGACCGGCGCAGCCGGAAGCTGCGCGTCCTGGTTTTTCGGGTTCGCGGGGAGTACGAGCATTACTGCTCGCTGATCCGGCTCGGTAAGCGGGTGCCGCATGCGCGGCATTGGACGGGACTCCGACGGGTGGA
The DNA here is from genome assembly GCA_963725515.1 of uncultured Solirubrobacteraceae bacterium. Taxonomy (GTDB): domain Bacteria; phylum Actinomycetota; class Thermoleophilia; order Solirubrobacterales; family Solirubrobacteraceae; genus Palsa-465. Next base: position 536,393 of record CAVRZB010000003.1, read on the forward strand.
CCCTGCCGGCGTGCCGGAAACCCGCTGGCCTGCGTACCCGCGGTGCCTTGGCCGAGTGCTGCACCGAGGCTTTCCCTGCGACGGATGGGTCGTCGACCCCTGCCTGAGAGCGTGAAGCTAAATCGGGCCGCTCAAGAGCGGTCCGGGAGAAGTCGATACTACGGATGCGGGTCAAGTTTCCGCACGAGCAGTTCGCTAAGGGGGTGCCTCGATTGACTAAGAACTTCTCGGCGCGCCTCGTAGTCGCGATCCTTGCCTCGCTGGCATTCCCGACAGCGGCCCTTGCGTATGGCGACAGAACCGCTTCGGGTCGATCCGTTGCCGCTCTTGGGCATCAGGTTCTGACTGGCAAGCCAACTCGTCTGAGTGCACTGCCGGCCGGCTGGCCGCATCATCTGGTGCTCGGGCTCAGCGACCCGCCTGGCGACGCGGCGCGTCTCAGCGCGCACGTTGCGCTCGATGCGCGCTATCAATACCTCGCCGGCGGGGTCAACACGGGAACGGGATGGGCGACTTGGAACCCCAACGGGAGCTTTGCTTCGCTGTATGTACGCGAATCGATCGCGCGGCACGTGATCCCGGTGCTGACGTACTACCAGCTGCTTCAGTCAAGACCGACGGTCGGCGGCGAGGCCCAGAAGGATCTCTCGCACCTGCGTGACCGGGCGACGATGCGCGCCTATTGGGCGGACTACAGCCTGCTGCTGCGACGGATAGCCCCAGCCGCTGGGCGGCACCTCGCCGTGATCCAGATCGAGCCGGATCTGTGGGGCTTCCTGGAGCACGCACACGCCGCTGCGCTCGCGCGCTCGTTTGCCCAGCACTTGATCGCGCTGCGTAACCGGCTCGCTCCGCGTGTGCTGCTCGCCTGGCATCTCAGCATCTGGGGTACAGGCGAGGACCCAACCTACTCCAAGCCCTCATTCGCCCATATGGATGCGTTGGCGGCGACCTCGGCGGCGTTCTACAACTCGTTGCAAGCGCACTTCGACCTCGTCTTCAACGACGTCACCAACCGCGACGCCGGCTTCTACCTGAAGGTCGAGCACAACCCAAACACCGCCTGGGGACCGGCGGATTTTCGTCGCCACGACGTCTACATCGCTGGCTTCACGCGTCGCACTCGTACCGCCGTCGTGCTCTGGCAGCTGCCTCTTGGCAACACGACCCTCAAGAACACGTTCGGTCGCTACCGCGACAACCGCTTGCAGTGGTGGTTGGACGATCCGACCGGCCGGCACCTGCGGGCCACGCGCGACGCGGGCGTGATCGGCCTGCTGTTCGGCGGTGGTGCCCCGGGGACCACCAGCGCACGGACCGACCGCGGCGTCTTCTACCGGCTTGCGCGCCGCTACATCGCCGCTCCGCTCGCCCTGCGTTGAGAGATCCTCCGCCCGTCGGGATTCAAGCCGCCGGACCCGTCTCGCAGCTCCTCCCGCTCCGCGGTCGTCAGCTCGTCATCGCGCGCACGACGATCCAGCTGATCGCGCTTGAGCCAGTTACGCAGACACGACTCAGCGACCCCCCAGCTCCTGCGCGATCTCGCGCAGCGGTCGTGACCCGAAAACATGCACAAGTATCTGGAGCGGACGTAGATCGCCGTGAATCTGTTTGGGGGGATGGAGTTAGGAGGCTCCAAAGTGGCCCGATTCGGTCTTCTGCGCACCGCGCCGCGGCGGTGTGGTGACAGTCCCCTGCCGCGGCGACGCGTGCTGACAGTCCGTTCCTGCTTTCGCGGCATGAAACTTCTCTTGGAGGTCCGTCCGGGTCGGATCGTAGGTTCGGTTGATCCGGGATAGGGGCCTTCATTGGGAGAACGCAGACGGGTAGGCCGTTTTGCGCGGTGGGCTTCGAGCCCGTGCTTTCTATCGGCCGCCCCTGCGACTTGCCTGGATTGAGCCGTTGGAGCTCGTATCGGTCTGTGTCGTTGTCCCGCTGGTTCTCCCCTCACTGTCAATCGTGGTGATGGAGGTGAGAGATGGCGTTGGTGAGGTGGGTTGGTCGAGCGATCGGCCTTGATGTCCATCGCGACTTCTGCGTGGTCGCGATTTGCGAGGACGGCGAGGTGCGTTCGGCGGGTCGGGTGCCGAGTACGCCCGATGGCTTGAGGTCCCTGGCCGAGAGCCTGTTGGCGTCTGATCGGGTGGCGTTGGAGGTGACGGGGAGTTGCTGGGAGGTCGCGCGGCTCCTCGAGCCGTGTGTCGATCGGGTCGTGGTGGTCAGCCCGGATGACACTGGGATCAGTCAGGCGCGCGCCAAGACCGACCGCTTGGACGCCCGGGCGCTGGCGAGGCTTTTGTGGCGCGGTGAGCTTGAGGCAGTGTGGATGCCCGATGAGCGCTGTCGGGTGCTGCGCCGTCGCCTCGCGCGTCGTGAGCAGCTGGTGCACTCCCGATCGCGGGCCAAGAACGAGATCCACGCCGTGCTGGCACGCCGGCTACAGGGCAAGCCCCCGTGCTCGGACCTGTTCGGGGTCAAAGGGCGTGAGTGGTTGGCTGGGCTGACGCTGCCGGTGGAGGAGCGCGAGTCCGTCGACGCCGGGATTCGCCACATCGAGTTCTTGGATTCAGAGGTCGCCGCTGTGGAGCGAGTGATCGCCAGTCAGGCGCTCTCGTGGCCCGAGATCCGGCGGTTGATGACCGTCCCGGGCGTGAACCTGATCTGTGCAGCGACGTTCATGGCTGCTATCGGCCGCGCCAACCGCTTCATGACCGCTCGCAAGCTGGTGGCCTATCTCGGATTGGACCCCAAGGTCCGCCAGTCCGGTGAGGCGCCGGCGCGCAGCGGCCGGATCTCCAAGCGCGGGTCGGCCTCGGCGCGATGGGCGCTGGTCGAAGCGGCCTGGAGCGTCGTGCTGCAACCCGGGCCGCTGCATGCCTTCTATGAGCGCACCCGCGGCCGCCGTGGTCACGGCAAGGCGATCGTCGCGACCGCCCGCAAGCTGGCGATCCTGTTCTGGTGCATGCTGACGCGCTCAGAGGACTACGCCCACCAACAGCCCTCTCTGACCAAAAAGAAACTGCGCCAACTGGAGATCACCGCCGGCGCTCCCAAGCGCATCAAAACCGCCGCCGGAGTCTGGAGCACCAACCAGGCGATCCGCCACGCCGAGCGCCACCTCGCCCAGCAAGCCGAAGCCTCCTACCAGCGGATGGTCAAAGACCAGCAGGCTGGAGCGCCGGCCAGACACAAAGTGGGCGCGAGCGCGACACCGGAGCGCGCATAAATCAGGCCCACGAGGGGCATTAGCCGCGCGGCAGACTCAAAGCTCCTGACGTCTGCGCTTCGCTACGTCAGTCACCCGCGCCCACCCAAACAACCTAACGCGCCACAACAACCCCGGCAACCCCGGCAACGAGCAACGACGCGCAAATACCGCGACATCCGCGACCGATCACCCTCGCTGGCCAAGCCAACCCTCGCCAGCCGGAATCTGAGATCCCCCCGCGACCTCTCACACACACCACTGCTCACCAAAACAGCCCGAGAAGTTCTGCCTCAGCCCCTTGACTTTCATCGGTCCGCGCAAACCGAGACTGTCGCCGCCGCCGGCGACATGCTCGTCGGATAACCAAAGCAGGGGTCCGGCCCAAGCCGGCCGGGGTCAGCGGTTTCCGTGACTGCTCCACGCCTGAAGCGGTCACGTTGGATCGAGGGCCTTACGCGCCCGGCGGCCGCGGATTCGATGCTCGCGTTGGCTGCGCCGCCGATCGAGGAGCAACCCTAGGCAATGCACGAACTCCGCGTTCGCCTCACGAGACTGCTCGAATCGCTGGAGCATGACGTGCTTCTCCCGATGCAGGGCCGCCCAAGCGCGCGACGGCTAACTAACGCAGACGTCAACCGGTCGCGCCGCCACGATCTGGAGGTGCCAGGGCAGCCGGCGAGCCCGATCGACCGGGTAGCGAATAGCAACGCTGGCGCCGCCGGCCACGCTCGCGAACGGCTTCCCCCCGAATGCGGAGGCGAAGCGCCGCAAGTAGATCGCAGCTGGCGGACCCAGCGCGGCGTGGATAACGACTGTGGTCCCGGGCTGGGTACGCAGCGCGACCGACGAGATAGGCGCTGTGGGTTCGAGCGTTTCGCAGAGGCCTCGGGCGATGACCCGGCCACCGGCCGTGGCTTCGACAACGGCGAACTGCGTTCCGTTGGCCGGGGCCGTCGTCGGCGCGGCTGCGAGCGCCTCGGCCTGCTCCAGCACCGTGTCGCTCTCTGACCGGCTGCCCTCTGGAGCGTGCTGGAGCTCTGCGAGGCTGAGCGCGGGCGAGCCGAGCTGGCGAACCGCGGCCAGGTATGGGCCGGCCGTGACAACCGGAGCATTTGTGGGGTCGGGCAGGAAGCTCGGCGCCACGAGCGGTTCAGCTAGCTCGACGGCGGCGAGCGACGCTCGGACCGAGGTGTCTGACGCCCGCAAGCCGCGCTCTCCGGCTCGCAGGGCGCCAAGGTTCGCGATCAGAGCGCCAGCCACAAGGACCTCTCCAAAGGCGAGCAACCACGCACTTCGTGTCGATCCGACGCCGGCCTCTGCCGCGCACAGCAGGATAAACACCGCACCCACGTAGATATAGCGGCTGGCGGTGGGATCTGGGTTAGTGCCGCGGGTGATCGCCGCGAGCCCCCAGAAGGTGACTGCGCCCGCCGCGGCCGCGAGCAGCAGGGGCGTGGGCGATCCGCCGTGCCGGCGTTGCCAGGCGCTCACGATCAGAGCGAGCGCGGCGATCGCTAGCGCCGGACCCCACGCTGCGCTTAGACCGACAATGCCCGCAGTCGCGCCCGCCGCTGCTTCCGCGACGTACTGGGGCGCAGCCAATAAGGCGTCGGACGTGACGGGCTCAGTCGATCCCCAGCCGATGTACCACAGCGCGAACAGGCCGGCGGGGACGGCCACGACCCAGGCTCTTTGCCGCGGGCCGCCCTGGGCGATCAACATCACAGCGCACGAGACGAGAAAGGCGAGTCCCACGCCGGAGCCGGTGAGCGACCAAACGAGCAGCACCGAAGCCCACGTGTCGCCGCGAGCGTCGCGGCGCTCGACCAGGGCCAGTGCCGCGAGTCCGCCGGCGACTGAGGTGAAGTAGCCAGTCTGGAAGGGCCACAGCAGATCTTGGAACGCTGTTCCCATGAACAACAACAGCGTTGTCGGAACAAGCGCACGCCATGGCCCGAGGCGCCGCCTAACGAGCAGATACAGCAAGGCTCCGCACAGCAAGTTCATGGCCACTCCGACCAAGCGGTAGGGCGTGTAATGACTCAGGCCAACGGTCGCGAACAGGAGCTTGTAGACGACGATTGGAAACAGCGAGAGGTGCCCGTTAGCCGGTGTAAGGTACGTGTCGAGGCCGCCTCCTCGGCGGTGGAGGATAAAGCCCCATTCGTCATAGAAGAACGTGAGGTGACGGCCCGCGTATAGGAGCAGGACTCCCGCGGCGAGCAGCAGCGCACCAAGTGCGGTCGTCGCGGGTTCAATTTGCCGCATGCGCACGACAGTTCTCTCGAGCATCGAGCGCTCGATGCTATGGCCCGGCACTTAGTCGATGCTCGGCGGACTGTTGCGGGACTCGGACCGCAAGGTCCTCTTGGCGGTAGTCGCCGTGGCTCGGATGCACCTCAAGCCACACGCAACGCACGATGAACGGGTCGCGGCTGCCCATCTCTCTTGGGCTTGAGCGTCGAGTTCCCGCGGTGGCAGTTCCCGCGGCTAACAGGGACGCTCACCACAGCTACGACGCGTCTCGACCGGCGCTTCGCGACTCACCTGCTCCTCGCCAGAAGCATCACGCCGCTCCTGCTGCGTTCGGCAAGAATCAGGAAGGTTGAGTGTGGGACTCGACCCGCTTAGGGTCGGGGACATTCCTTAACGCTGGCCCATGGCAGGGTGCTGCATCTCGATCATTGGGGCACTCTGATCGAAACGCGCGTCGCTTCTGCTTTCCGCGCAAGCCAGGGCGCGCGTCGGCCGGGGCAAGATGCTCTTGGGCGAACAAAAGCGGGGCTGCGCCCTCTGGCGGGATCCGCGCCGAGCGGGTCAGCGCGCGCGTGATCACGGCCTCGGCGCAGCTGCATCGTCGTTGGCTAAGTGGTCGCGGCCGCAACTTCGGTCAGCTTCGCGTGAGCAACTCCACGAGATTGCCCTCGGGGTCGGCGAGATATGCCAGTCTCCACTCGGGCACCCCCGGATATGGCATCGGAGGAAGGCGCGATGCGGCACCAAGCGCCAGCAGCCGGTCATACGCCACACCGAGGTCGCCCACCGAGAAACACACGTGACCGATACCGAGCACGTCGTGCTGACCGTCGGCGTCATCGGGGACAGGCCTCGGGCCAGCCCCGTCGCGCTTGAATAGCTCTAGATGCCAGCCTTCCGCGCTAACCAGCATCACGCCCCGGAAGTTGAACTCCGGAAAGTTCCCCTCGAGCTCGACCTCGAGGTCGAAGGCTCGACGATAGAAGTCACTCTGAGCCTCGAGGTCCGCGCAATCGATTCCGACATGATCGAGAGAAAACTTGACCTCAGCGGTTTCAGGGCACATAGACATCTCCTGTTGTAATGGTGTATGACGACCCGACCGTGCGGGGACCTTTCTCGACGTCTATGCGCGCACCATAGGCGGCCCGGTGGCCGAGAAGCTGCCAGAGGCGCTGACGAGGCAACCATGCGACTGGGCTCTAAAGCACGAGCGGGACCCCGGAGACCCCGGAACCCTCTAGCGCGGCGTGACCACCTGGGATCTTCTTAGCGCGACACAAGTGACATTCCTGAACGCTGGGCCACGGCAGGGTGCTGCTCCTCGATCGAAGCGACACTCTGTCCGCCGTAGAACAGCCCTGCTTTCCGCGCAAGGCAGGGAAGCCGCGCGGAGCGCGAGACGCCCGCGCCAGCACAAGAGCAGGTAGTTGGAATCTGGCGTTGGGGTCTGATGGGCGTCGCTGCCAACTGCCATCAGTTCCGCGTCGTCTGGCGGAGCGGCAACCGTGCCGCGGACCGCGTCGCTGCCGGAGGCGTTCCAGAGGGAGAGCCAGGTGCCGGTCAAATCGCGCGGCCGAGACTCTCGCTTGCCGTGGATGTGGGAGCAGAACGCCGAGTGGTTCGCGCTGTGGGAGCTCGTCCAAGGCGCAAGTGTGCTCGGTGATGACCAGGACGCTCGCCTTCGCCGGCGGGAAGCAGGAGGGTTGGGCAGGCGTGTAGGTTGGGCGGATGGCCCTTGATGTCCGGTATGCCGTGAGTCCGGATGGCCATATTGCTTATGAGACTTTCGGTGGCGGGGATCTCGAGCTTGTCGTGGCGCCTGGTCCGATCTCGCATTTAGAGGTGCTGCGGGAACAGCCGGAGGCGGCGCGGTTTCTGGAGCGGCTGGGGACGTTCGCGCGGGTGGCTGTGTTTGACCGTCGCGGGATGGGGCTCTCAGATCCGCTCTCGGGTCCGGTTACGTTGGAAGAGCAGGTCGAAGACCTGGGGGCCGTGATCGATGCCGTCGGCTTCCGGCGCCCAGCATTGCTCGGTCTGAGTGATCAGGGGCGGACGTGTATTTTGTTCGCGGCCATGCATCCTGGTCGCACCCGGGCGCTTGTGACCGCTGGAACCGCACCGTACGGGGCGGCGGTGATGACACCTGAATGGGCGCAAAGTATCCGTGACGCGGTGGAACAGGGGTGGGGGCAGGCTCAGCTCATCGGCGTCTACGCTCCGGGCCGTATCGACGATCTGGTATTCAAAGAGTGGTGCATGCGGGGGGAACGGATGAGCGCGAGCCCGCAGGCGATGCTGAACCTGATCGACACGATCACTCGCGCGGATGTGCGGGGTGTGCTCGCGAACGTGCAGACGCCAACGCTGGTCCTGCACCGAAGCGGCGACCGTCTGGTTTCACTCGAGCTTGGGCAGGAGCTCGCCGACTCGATTGCGGGCGCTCGTCTGGTTGAACTGCCGGGTGATGAGGCGTTCTATCTGATCGGAGACGTCGACTCACTGCTGGATGAGGTGGAGGACTTTCTGACCGGTACGCGCACCGTACAGCCGAGCGATCGCATTCTCGCGTCTCTGCTGATCACCGATATTGTCGGGTCGACCGGGCGAGCGAGCGCATTAGGAGACGCGCGATGGCGCGAGCTGATGGTGCGCCACGATGCCTTGATGCGCCGCCAGCTTGAACGGTTCGGCGGTCGTGAGGTTAAGCACACCGGTGATGGCTTTCTGGTCCGGTTCGACGGACCTGGGCGGGCAATTCAGTGCGCTATGGCAGCACGCGAAGCCGTTGGCCGATTGGACTTGGAGCTGCGTAGCGGAGTTCACACGGGGGAGTGCGAGCTTGTGGCAGGCGATCTCCGCGGACTTGCGGTCCACATCGTCGCCCGGATCTCCGCGCTCGCCGACGCACATGAAATCCTCGTATCTGGGACCGTCAAAGATCTTGTTGTCGGCTCGGGGATCGAGTTCACGGACCGCGGAACCGAGGCTCTAAAAGGCGTACCAGGCACCTGGTCGACTTACGCGGTCAAGTGAACCAAGTCGCGACAGGTCGCCTCCGTCCCAAGCTCCTCGGGGACACAGGCTAATCGTGGTCGGCTGCTGCCACTCGGGGCCTGCGTTTCCACGAGGCCGGTGGCCCGATCAACGCAGGGCTCCGGTCCTCGGATGCGACTCACCTCCTCCTCGCCAAAACCAGGACGCTGCTCCGCCGGTGCTTCGAAGCCTTAGCTTCAGGTGACATTCCTGAACACTCGCCCAAGGGAGAAAGTTCACTCGCCTGGGCCAGCGTTCAGGAATGTCCCCCGAGCTAAGGGGCTCGAACGGTCCGCGTCCACACCGGTCGTCGGGTCTGGCAGCATCGAGACGCCCGCATTCGCCGGGCGGGAGTGTCGCGATCCTCGAGACGAGTGCTCCGGAGTGCTACAGGTGTCGGACGCGACTCCGCGCCGCTTGGTGTGAGATTTCTCATGCTGATCGGATGACGTATCTCGGCTCGGAGCGGTTTAGCGTCGTGAAGCTAGGGCTTGCGGCTGCGTGCCCAACAGGCGGTGTTTGCGAACGGAACGAGGTCACGTTGACCGTTGATCGAAGTCATGCGTTGGACCATGTTGTTCTGGTCCTGTTCGAGAACAGGTCTCTGGACAACCTTCTGGGCCATCTGTACGGCCCGGAGGACGGCAAGACCTTTGAGGGTGTGATCGGTAAGGGTCTGAGCAACCCGATCCCGGAGTGGGCTGAGCACGGGGCCGAGCGCAGGACGGTTCCGTACACGGTCGCGACGGACATGGATGCCCCGAACCCGGACTCCGGTGAGGAGTACTTCCACACCAACACCCAGCTGTTCAACATCCTGGACGAGCAGAACCGCTTCAAGCTCGCCGAGCAGGTCAGCCCACCATGGAACGCCCCCGAGCCCGGGGCGGTGCCGAGCATGGACGGTTTCGTGACCGACTACATCAGCACCTTCACCGCCGAGATGGGCCGCCAGCCCACCTACGAGGAGTACGCGCAGATCATGGCCGGCTATACGCCGGAGCAGGTGCCGGTGCTCAACGGGATCGCGAAGGGCTTCGGGGTGTTCGATCACTGGTTCTGCGAGGTTCCATCCCAAACACTGATGAACCGGTCGTTCTGGACGGCCGCGACCTCGTCGGGTTTCGTGATCAACAAGCCTGCGTCGAACTTCGTCCAGCACAACACCGCCGAGACGCTGTTTGAGCGGCTCGAGGCGCACGGGCGCACGTGGAAGGTGTACGTGCAGGAGCCAATGTCGTTTTCGGCCGCTGCCCTGATTCACATGTCGCGGCTCAAGGATCGCCTGGCGACGAACTTCGTGCCCTTCTCCGAGTTCGAGCATGACGTGGCCAACGGCACCCTGCCGGACTTCAGCATGATCGAGCCCAACCTGATCATGGGGCACAGCGACTACCACCCAGCCGTCAGCCGAGCGCTCGGCCCGGATGTCGAGGTCCCCCTCGACGCGCCGTCATCGATCCTGGGCGGCGAGGCGTTCCTGGCGCGCATCTATACGGCGATCAGGTCGGCCGCCTCCCCTGAGGGCTCCAACGCATACAACACGACGTTCTTCATCGGCTGGGACGAGCCCGGCGGCACCTATGACCATGTGCCCCCGGGGCCGGTGCCTGCGCCGGACCCGAGCGCACCCGCGGGGCAGTTGGGCTTCAAATTTGACCGCTCCGGCTACCGGGTGCCGGCCATCATCGTCTCCCCGTGGGTGGATGAGGGCATCGTGATCAACGACGAGTACCGGCACACCTCGATGATCGCCACGCTACGCAAGGCGTGGGACCTCGGCGACCCGTTCACCGCCCGCGACGCCGCCGCCCGCCCGTTCGACCACGTTCTCTCGCGCGAGAGCCCTCGCGACCCTGCCAGCTGGCCCGACGTGCAGCCACTCCCGGTGCCCGCCTTCCAGATGGACGAGGCGGTGATGAGCAAGGCGCTCAGCACCCTTGGCCACGCGATGGGCGGTGGAATGGTGGAGAAAGCCAAGCAGGCCGGGATCACGGTCCCGCCCGAGTTGACCGACCCGGCATCGCCCCCATCAGCGGCACAGATCATCGCCTTCCTCAGAAGCATCACGGGGCAGTTCTTCCCGCGCCTTGCCTCCGCCAAATAAGAGCAGAGTGCGGCCCGAAGGGCCGCCCTTTACTCGAGTTAGCACCGAAACTCGGGGCTCTCGGTCCGCCGGCAGGGCGCGACCCGCGTACCGCGCCACGGCAGCAGCCAACGACCGCAAAGTCGCTCGCGGGACCTCCCGTCGAGATCGGGACCGCGTCGCCGAGCAAACGTATGTATGGCACCCCGCGGACCTATCGCTCGGAGCGGGTTGGAATGGCCCCGACGAACTGGACGAGCGAACTCAACTTTGCCCGAAGTTCGATCGGCGTCAGGGGCACCTCAAAGAACGCTTCGTATCGAGCTGTTGTGACGATGAGGCAGGCGAGCTTCTGTTGCTTCTTGAGAGCCCACGCGAAGAGGCGACCCGCCGGTATCGGGGTCGTTGTCACCCGCTCGGCGATCTGTTCGGGGCCGACTGAGAGGTTCTGGATCTCAGCCCATTCGATGCGCAACAGCGGTTTAGTAGAGCCGGCGTGGGCCTGAACCGCTATCGGAGCTGCCAGGGCGAGTTGGAGGCGCTCTACCGGACCAGGCAGGCCGGGGAATCCACCAACGTACCGGCACGAGTCCAGGCCTACGACCGGCGGTAGCGGGCGGTCCGGGGTACTAGCTCTCAACTTCAAGAGCTTTTCGCGGTCTTTCTCCGTCTCCACCTTGGCCGCATCGGCGGCGACCGCAAGCTCTGCCTGCCAGCGTTGATTGAGTTCGAGTTGCGCCTCCGCCTCGCCAAGGATCTCTTCACCGATTAGGGGATTGATTGGAATGACGGCCATCCGCGTCTGGAGCTGCCGGCGCCACTCCTCGTCTTGTCGGTGTGCCTCGGTCTTCTGATCGTCGGTCATCGCATTCAGGGGCATCGTCCGCCACCACGGCTGATCCGGCGCCGTGCTGTACTTCCGTTTGGCGGCTTCCCGTATAGCCGCCAGACCAGGCTTTGTCTCGCCGGTACGCTGGAAGAGCAGGCTTGTGTAGTTGCGAGCGCCTTGGACGTCTCCAAGCTCGGCCGCCCGGCGACACGCCTCCTCCGCTCCCCTCAAGTCTCCTGCCTCGTGGAGTAGCCGCGCCAGCGCCATCGCGCCGCTCGCATGGCCGCGTTGCGCGCTGCGCCGGTAGGCAGATTGCGCCTCCGCGAGCTCTCCTCGCTCTTCGTGTAGGAAACCGAGATTGTGTGCGGCGATCGGATCTCCAGCCTTGTCAGCAACTCGGAACTCGGCCTCTGCGCCCTGTGCGTCGCCCCGCTGAGCGAGCAAAACGCCGAGCGTGACCCGAGCGCCAGGATTGCCACGATCGGCGGCCTCGCGATACGCGGCCAACGCACCGTGGACGTTGCCGACCGCCTCGAGCTCTTGTGCCCGTACGACGGCGACATTGCGGATACCCATTATTTCTGGCTCCCCGCAGTGAGGTCGATGTTGCCGAGGTTGGTCGCGCGCCGCCAGCGCTTCTCACTCGAGCTGACTCGTCCGTCGCCACGTCGCGCATCGATCATGTACGGCACCCGACCGATCATCCCAACCGGCCGCTCGTCGCAACCCAGCGCAACGTCTGGTTTCAGCTAGACCAAAGTCCAGGTTTGCGTGAGTGAACCGTTGTGACCATGGGCGGTCGCGCCGCTAGCGGATCAAGCGCACAGTAGGAGGCAACGTCACGGCACCCCGCCTGGCGGTCGCGCGCCCGCGTGCGCGTCACCAGCCGCCACCTCTCGCCGCCGGAGCCCCATTCCCTCGACGTCGACGAATTTCTTTCTGGATCGACGACGCGAACGGTCGCAATAGGAGTACTGTCTGTAGCGAGCTGGCCCTGCGGCCAGAATTCTCAGCCTCCAGCCCGGATGCCACCAACGGCGCCACCTGCGCCACGAGGCGTGGAGCGGGGGGGCACTGTGGTTTTGACTGCGGGCCGGCCTCTAACGGCGGTCAGCCACCCCCCGGTGGGTTCGCTCATATTCGGTTGAACGCTCGGGGGCTCTCACCCTCGCCCTTCCGCGCGGCCATTCTTATAGAGGGACCGGAAGGTGAGGAACATGATGCAGACCGGACAGAATCGGTCGGCACGCACGCGAGGCGAGCCGGCTCGAGATCGCGGTTCACGGCGGCTCCTGCGGCACTCGCCGCCCGACGACGCCTAAACGCCCTGGCCAGGGGACGGCGCCGAACCAAAGCCGGCCCGTCGAGTCCAAGCGATCCCCACCAGGCGTACCCGACGCATTCACGCGACTAGGAAGCGCTCCCGACGCCAAACACCAACGCAACACAGGAGCGCAGATGCCCAGGATTCAGATTCAAACCGAAGTGCCGGGATGTAACCCGGAAGTCATGCTGAGCGAGCATGTGCCATCGGAGATACTCGCCAACGGACACTACGCCGACCAGCTCGTCACGCGTATGAGCTGGGCGCTTGCCGACGCGGAGCAGCACGAGCAGTCACTTCAGCCACTACCCACGCGAGACGAACCGAGCGTCTCCACGGTCGCGGAGCTCACTCGCATGCGGAATGAGAAGCGATAGCCGGCTCCGTCAGGGGACACTCCTGAAGGCTGGCTCGGCCGCGATGGCCTGCTCTGATGATCTTCGTCCGTCGGGTTCGCTGGTCTCTGCAATCACCGTGGCGGGTCGCTGGGCCGAAGTCTGCAGATGGAGGGTTCGGGGCGTCGAGTTCGAACTCGTACCGCGAAATCACGCGGTCGTCGGAGCGACGGTCCGCGGCTAGAGAGGGGAAGGCATATGAGAGGTGCGGGCCGGGCGCTGTTTGCTGCGATTCTGTTGTTGGTCGCGGGCACGCTCAACATCATTTACGGCATTGCTGCCGTCGGTAATGCTCATTTCTTTGCGAACACGCAGTATCTGTTCTCGAGCCTCCACACGTGGGGCTGGATAACGATCATCGTGGGTGTCATCGAGGTCGGCGCGGGGTTCTCGCTCGTTGCCGGGGGAACCTTCGGCCGGGTGATCGGGATCATCGCCGGCTGTGTTGGCGCGCTCGAGGCGCTGCTGTCGATCGGCGGAGTCCACCCGTGGTGGTCGCTGGCGATCTTCGCGCTCTGCGTTTGGGTTGTCTATGGCCTCGTCGTCTTCGGCGAGGACGAGCCGGCCGCGCGAGCTTAGCCTTCGCCCGGGGGCCTCGCTACCAGCGAGGCCCCCGGGCTGTTTGGCAGACCTCAAAGCACCCGCTGTGTGGCGAGCGCGCGGGATCTGCCCGGCGCAACGCGACAGCGAGTGCTCGCCGCCCGCGTGGAGATGGTCACTCGCGCCAAACCACTCGCCAGCGACCGCCTCGCCAATCGTGTGTCTGCTGGCGGTTGCCGACCGGGTCAGAGCGTGACCTGGGAGCCCATTACGACCGTGCGGTCACTTGGCAGCCCGAAGTGGTCGATCGGGCTGGACGCGTTGCGAGCCATCGCGATGAATAGGTTCTTGCGCCAGCGCCTGCATCCCCGGGGCGTCGGTGGGCGTGATCGTGATCCGCGAGACGAAATACGAGGCGTGCTCCAGGTCCAGGTTTCTCTCAAGCAGGCCTTGCTTGCGCGCGAGCGCCAGCGCCTCGGGCACGTTGAGCTTGTCCTGGTAGCCGATTCGGGTGGTTAGGTGGATGACCTTGAAGCGGCCATGGCCGAGCAGCTCCACCATGAACCTGTCGACGGTGTCGACGTGCGGGATGCTGACGGTGTCTACTGAGACGATCACGACCTTCTCGTGCAGCGAGTGGGTGTGCTCGACGTCTGCCCGCAGCGCCAGCGGCGTGGTGTCGCTGTCGCGGCAGAGGAAGACCGCGACGCCCGGCACGCGCACGAGCGGCGGTTGCTTCGCTGCGACACTGTCGAGAAACTCATTCAACGGTCCCTCCTTTGCGATGCGGTTCCGTGTGACGATCATCTGGCCCCTGCGCCAGTTGATCATCACGATCGAGATCACAAGCCCGATCGCAAGAGACAGCCAGGCGCCATGCTCGACCTTGGCGATGTTGGAGCTGAAGAACGCGATCTCGATCGTCAGGAACAGCACAGCGATGGGCGCCAGCTTTGCCCGGGAGGTACCCCAGAGCCACCGCGCGACGGCCAGGAACAGCAACGTGTTGAGGATGAACGTCCCGGTCACTGCCACGCCGTAGATGTCCCCCAGCTTGGCGGCTGAGCGGAACACCAGCGTCAGTGTGATCACGCCGATGCACAGCGCCCAGTTGACGACAGGGACGTAGATTTGGCCCTCCATCCTGGAGGTGTGCAGGACCTTGAGCCTTGGGAGGAACCCGAGTTGCACGGCTTGCTTTGCCACCGAGAACGATCCAGAGATCGCCGCCTGCGACGCGATCACTGTCGCTATGGCGGCGAGGATCACCATCGGCCACAGAGCCCAGCGTGGCGCCATCTGGTAGAAGGGGTTGAAGGTGGCTGGGTCCTTGGCCAGGGTCGGATGCTGGAGGATGAAGACCCCCTGGCCCAGATAGTTGAGCATCAGCGCGGGCAGGGCGAGGCCGAACCAGCCCAGGCGGATCGGGCCTGCGCCGAAGTGGCCTCGGTCGGCGTAGAGGGCTTCGGCGCCGGTCACCGCCAGCACCACGCCGCCGAGCACCAGATAGCCGGCAACGCCGTGGTCGAGCATGAACCGCACCGCCCAGCTGGGCGAAAGGCCCTGGAGCACCGCCGGTTCCTTGAGCTACCTCGCTGAGGCCGAGCACGCCGATCACGGTGAACCAGACGAGGATCACGGGGCCGAAGAACCGTCCGATCGTGCCCGATCCGAACCGCTGGAGCACGAACAGCCCGATCAGGATCACGACCGACAGCGGAACAACCAGGTGCGCCAGCGCTGGAGTGGCGACCTGCACCCCCTGGATCGAACCGAGGACCGAGATCGCCGGGGTGATGATGCCGTCGCCGAAGAACAGCGCCGCGCCGAAGATCCCGAGCGTCACCAGCAGCGCGCGACGGGTCACTCGGCTGCGCTGGAGCAGCGCCGTCAGCGCCATGATGCCGCCGTCGCCGCGGTTGTGCGCGCGCATGATGAAGCCCGCGTACTTGATCGACACGACGACCATCAGCGCCCAGAAGATCAATGAGGCGACGCCGTAACACGACGGCCGGCGTGACGTGCGCCGTAGCCCGATAAGAGCTGAAGATGACCTGCTCGGTGTAGAGCGGGCTTGTACCGATGTCCCCGTAGACGACGCCGAGTGCGCCCAACGCCAGCGCGGCCCGACCGGCGTGAGCGATTACGTCTCGCTTGGAATCGGCGAGGGCCTCGAATCGCCTGCGGGCGGCATCCGACTCATCTTCCCGAGAGTCGGAGGCAGGTGGAGCCCAGTCGCCGAGCTTGTGCGCCGCTTCGTTGAGGGTCCGCTTCTGAACAGGGCGCTCGCCGGTACGCACGCCGTCACCGGCTTCGGTTCGGACCTCGAGATCGAGCTCGTGCTCAGCCCCGCGAAAGGCGCGCTTCCGCCCGGACCTAGTCATCATCTGGCTTCCTCACGAGCCACCGGCGGCCCGCTGTGCGAGCTCGGCGGGGTCCACCGCTCGTCGGTTGCCTCGAACGGCGAGGGAGCGAATCGCCGCAAGCCGCGCAGCCACCCGGCACGCGGCCTCTGCCAGCGCACTCGTCGGCGATCTGGCGACGGCTGGACCGTCACTCCGCCACGTAACCCGATTTAGGGACGAGCTGTGGAGGACAGCCTTCTCGCGTTCCATCGCGTCGGGTCGCCGTCGGCTCGAGTGCCGCCGCGGCTGCCCGGAGTCTACTCGCGAGTTCGCCCCTTCCACTCTGCCGATAGAGCGGGCTCCCGGCGTCCGTGAGCAGCCCTCCGAGCATTGCCACGCCTTGCGCCGTGACGGCCTCGGAACCGCGCAAGCGGCGATCGAGGGCTGCGAGTACGGTCCGAGCTTCGAGCAGCTCACGCGCGTCTGGCCGCATCGCTGCGCTGATGCGGGGAGAGTCTTCCTTGGCGCGGCGAAGCGCTCCAGCCAGCCCGTCTGCCACCAGTTTGCGGCCGCGAGGACCAGTCAGCTTCCGTGCCCGGAGTGCCAGGAGAGTGCCGGTTTGCGGATCGGCGCCTCCGGCGAGCTCGCGGTCGAGCGCATTGCTGTGCCAGGCCGCGTCGAGGTGCAGAAGCAGATCCCCAAGCCGCGTGCCCCCGCGCCAGCGATCCAGCCCTTCGCGCCGATAGCGGGCGCGACCGAAACCGAATCGCGGCTGCCTACCCTGGGGCCGCTGGGTGACGAAAACGCTCACGCCACATCATCTGCGACCGCGCGTCAAGCCCGCGCTAAGAATCAGTTCGAGCGCGTCAAGATTCTGTCAAGGCGTGGCAGTGGCGATCGGCCACGGAACAGCGCGGCAGACCGCAGGCGATGCCGGAAGCCCTCGGAGTCTTGTCCTTGAGAACCGGCTGCTCCTACCGCCGGTCCCGCCGGTCCTCGCGCCGGTCCCCACGGTCATCGCGCCGGTCCTCGCGCCGATCCCCTCGACGGCGCACGCCCCGGACCGCGACCGCGGCCGTGCCGGCCACCGCAGCGGTCCGCACGACCGGTCGTCCTCCGAGCACTCCTCCGCCACCACGTCGACCTCGACCCAACATCTCAGACTCCTTCTTTCGTCGCTGCCTCATGCGCCTCGACCGCGGCCGCAATGGCCTGGATCGGGATCCGGCCGCCGGCCACCAACTCCCCGCCCGACCGCCGCACGGCGGAGCCGAACGGCGCGGCCCAGACGTTCTCCCAGATCAGCACGGCGGCGACGCTCCCGGGCTCCATCGCGGCCCCGATCGCCTCGACGTCATCCGCGGCAAGCAGCATCGCGAGCTCCGTCTCCAGCTCCAGCAGCTCAGCGAGATCGCTGTCGCCGAAGTCATGGGACTCGAAACCCTCTACGGACCCGTCGAGGTCCTTCTTGAGAATCAGCAGGTCGAGCACGCGCACCACGCCCCGCTGGATGAGGGCGGATAGCTCCGCGGCCATCGCACCCGAGAAATCGGCCTTGTCGGCCGGGAACTCGACGACCAGATAGTCAACCGGCCCGAGCTCGTCCACAGCCGCGTCATTCATGGGTCTGTCCTCCATATGGGTTGCCGACATCCCTCTGCGGGATCGCTTTCGGTTCAGGTTCACCGACGCGGCCGGGGACGGCATCACCCGGATGGGGTGAACGCGCGCGGCGCGATCCGGCAGCCAGCGGCCGTCATCTCGAATTGCTCGGACCTCGCCTCTGGCGCATCGGAAGAACAGCAGCCTCTGGCGATATGGCCGGACGCCAGCCCAGGCGGGCGGGGGGGTCGTCCGGAGTCCCGCTCCTCCCAGGCGGGCGAGCGGTCGTCGGAGTCCCGCTCATGCTTCGCGCGCGCGGTGCGGGCACCAGCCCAGCCGCGACAGTTAGGATCTCTCGCAAGTAACGAAAGGGGCCGGGCGCATGGAGAGGACCGCGGCGACATCGGGTGCGACGGCTGGTGGTCGTGCCGAGGAGTGGCTCAAAGCGGGTGGTTTCTTCGAGTGGGCGACCCCCGAACCCACGGCTCACGGCAGCGGCTTGAGGATCTTTCACGCCGAGTTCGGCGACTCGCACGCGCCCACGCTGCTGCTGCTGCACGGGTTTCCCACCAGCAGCGTCGATTGGTATGACGTGGTCGGTGCGCTCAGCCGGGAGCACCGGGTGTGTGTGCTCGATCTCCCCGGATTCGGATTCTCGGACAAGCCCAAGCAGAGCAGCTACACGCTGGAGCGTGACTGCGGGCTGGTGGAGCATTACCTCGCTGAGATTCTCGGTGCGCGCGGCGGGGCGGTGGTCGCTCACGACCGTGGCGACAGCGTTGCCCTTGCCTTCGCCGCTCGCTGTGCGTCCGACCAGGCGCCGTTTGAGCTGACCGAGCTCGTTCTGAGCAACGGCAACATGTTCCTTCCCCTGTCGAACCTCACGGATTTTCAGAGGCTGGTGCTCGATCCCGGATCCGCCGGCCAGGTCCTCGATACCTTGACACCTGAGCTGCTCGCCGCGGGTATGGGCGGTGCCACATTCAGCCCGCCGCGATCCCTGGAGGATCCGGCAATCGCAGCTCTGGCGCATACCTTCGCGGTCAATGATGGGACCGCGGTCATCCACGACACGATCCAATACCTGGTCGAGCGCTCCGAGCACGAGCAGGAGTGGCTCGAGACCCTCGCCCGGTTGCCCGTGCCGACCACCTTGATCTGGGGTCTGTACGACGTCGTCTCGCCGTTGCGGGTCGCCACCTACATCTGGAACGCATACCTCTCCAGCAAACCGGGGGACAACGAGTTCTGGCTTCTGCCGCGCGCCAACCACTACCTCCAGCACGATCAGCCGCAGGAGTTCGTCGAGGTTGTTTCGGCCGCTCTCGCGAAGCAATCCCCGGTGGCTCCGGGCCCGCTCTCAGCCGCGCCGGGAGCCCCGATCCTGGTCGATCGCTCCCGACCGAGACTGCCGTCGGCCAAAGAGGCGCTCGCCGGCGGCTGACCAACCTGCTGGGCCGACCTGCGCGGAGCGAGCGATGATGCGGGAGCTCTTCAGGGAGTCTCAGTCCTCGGGCTCGGAGACCGACTGAAGACGGCGGAGATTGAGGCCCAGTACAGCGGCGATGGCCCGCTAGTCCGGGACGCCGGTCAGCCAGATCGATGCCGGGTCAAGCTTGGCTCGATCGACGCGAAGTTGCGGATCACCGTGCGGTCGTCGTGAGCGCGGGTGACGAGTTGCACCTCGGAGCGAGCGGACCCGGAGAGGGGCACGCTGGCCACGGTGGTCGGGCGGATCTCGGCCGCGCTGGCCGGAGCAACCGTTACGCCGACACCGGCACCGACCAGGTGAAAGACCGTCACCCAGTTGGTGGCCTCCTGGACGATGTACGGCTCGTAACCGGCCTCGACGCAGGGTTTTAGGTTGCGGCGATACGCGAGCTCACCCGCGGTCCGCGGGTAGAGCACAAAGGGCTCATCTCGCAGCGCGTTCGCGTTGAGCCTCTTCTTGTCGGCGTGCGCGTGGCCCTTGGGGAGAACGGCGACGAAGCCCTCGGTGGCGAGCGTCACGTTGGTCAACTCGGCGTTCGGCTCGGCATCGCGGACGATGCCGAGGTCGACCTCGCTTCGCATCAGCCGGGTGACCGTCTGTGAGGTCTGGCCCTCGTGCAGCCGTGTGTGGATACCGGGGAAGCGTTCGCGGAAGGCCTGGATGCGCTCGGGCACACCGAGCGTGATCGCGGATGACACAAAGCCGACGTCGAGCGTGCCCTGCTCCCCACGGCCGATCCGCGCCGCCTCCTCGATGCTCTCGTCGGCTCCGGCGAGCAGTCTTCTGGCGCGTTCGAGGAACGCGGCACCGGCTGGAGTGAGGGCGACGGAGCGCGACGTCCGCACGAACAGCCGGGCGCCGACGATCGCCTCGAGGCGCTGGATCTGCTGGGACAGCGGCGGCTGGGCGATGTGCAACCGCTGAGCGGCGCGGGTGAAATGCTGCTCCTCGGCGACGGCGACGAAATAGCGCAGGTGTCGCAGCTCGAGGTCCATAGGCACAGCATATTGATATAGAGAATCAAGATATTGGACATCTTGCTTGGGGAGCAGCGATCATGGTTTCGTGCTCACCATCACCTCGATGCGCACGCCCGCCGACGCCGTCGCATTTGGTCGCCTCAACGAGGAGTGGATCAGGACGCTGTTCACCCTCGAGGAGAAGGACCGTGCGACGCTCGCCGATCCGTTCGGCCATTACGTCGAGCCAGGCGGCGACGTGCTGCTCGCGCGCGACTGCGCCAATCGCGTCATCGGCTGCGTCGCTCTGGAACCGACCGGCGACGGGGTGTTCGAGCTGTCCAAGATGGCCGTCTCACCGGCCGAGCGCGGTCGCGGCACGGGCCGCCGACTGCTCGAAGCGGCGATCGAGCGCGCCCGCGCCCTGGGCGCCTGCTCCATCTTCCTGGGTTCCAACCGGCGGCTGATATCGGCGGTCAGGCTCTACGAGTCCGCCGGCTTCCGTCACGTGCCGCGCGAGCGTGTGGGCCCGTTGCCCTACATCCGTGCGGACGTGTTCATGGAGCTACCGCTCACGCGCAACGGGCGCACAGCGAGCGAGGATCTTGAAATGTCCCGGTGTCTCGCTCCGAGGGCAGCTCGCCGCAGGGTGGGCTGAGGATGTGTGGCCGCGAGACTAGGGGGCTGCCGGCGGCGTCGCCGGGCAGGCCGGAAATTGAGGCCGCGACACCGTCGTTCCCGGCGCGGGGCCGACGTCCACCGAAACGATGGCCGCACCACGGAGGTTGGCGAGCTTCAGCTCGGAGGCGCCCGGCGGGGAGATCTGCCGCGCGCCGGTCACGCGCACGACGTACCCACCGGGGTACTGGACCGAGACCGGGATCGAGATGATCGTGGGCGCGCCATCGTCGCGTCGGGGCAGGTAGGTCATCCGGAAGCGGCCGTTGCGGACGTTGAACGAATAGCGCACGGGCACCCCAGCCACGGCGCGAGGGAAGACGCGCGCGAGAATCAGCTGCTTGAACGGCGCCGAGCCGCTCGGAGCGCTCTCCGATGCCAAACGGCGAAGCTCGTCGTTGGGGTTGCTCCAGCTCAGCCCGTAGGTCCAGCCGGTCTGGAACTGGTCGGCCTGCTCAAGCAGGCAGTCGAGGCCCTGAACGTCGCTGTCCGAGGTCGAGGCGACCTCGGTCATCAGACCCGGCCCGCCGAGCCTGCCTGAGCTGTGGAGATCGTGGCGGAGCACCGATGCCGAAACCGGGGGGCAGCTCGCGTGTCCCTGGACGATGATCGCCGGATCGTGGCTGAGCGAGTACGCGCTGCGGGTCGGGCACTGGTCGTGGAACGACAGTCCGACCGGCTGGACCGCGGCCGGAGGCGGGGCGAAGTGGGTGGGCACACCGGTGTTGAAGAAGAACGTGGGCTCGAAGAACACTGTGCGCCTGCGGTCGGCGCGACGGATTGCCCGCGCCAGGGCGACCTGGAAAGGCTCCAGTGTCTGGCGGTCGAACCCGGCGCAGCCGGTGATCCCGGCGCAGCTCGAGGCGTAGGGGCTGGACCGTGAGGCGATGCCCGGGAATGGTTCGTTGATCAGGTCGTATCCGGCGACCATCGGGTCCCGGTCAAAGCGCCGCACCACGACCTGCCACGCGCGACCGAACGCTCTCCGGATCCCTTCGCCGTTGACGGCGGAGTTGGCATACAGGTGGCCGAATGCCAACTCGGTTGAGGCATGGAAGTAGCCGAGCGGGAACTTCCATCCGACGTAGCCCGGATCCGATGGGTCAGGCGCCACCGGCTGGCCGTCGGTCACCGCCGACCACTGCGGGAAGCCGGGTTCGTTCCCGAACACCCGGTCGTACTGGTCCTGATGTGCATCGAGCACCACGTACACGCCACGCGAGGCGAACTTCTGCTCCGCGCCCGCGATCCCGGCCAGGTATGTGGCGCTGTAGCGGCCCTGCGCCGGCTCGAGCCCCTGCCAGTACCAGGCCAGTCGCACGCCGTCGAGACCCAGCGACTCGACATGGTCGGCGTCGGCGTCGGTGAAGCTCGGGATCGAGGCATCGGTCGCGCTGTCGCTGCCCGCCGGGAAGTACGGGGGCTGCTTCCAGACGGCGAACAGCCCATGGAGAATTACCACCCGGCCATCGGGATCGACAAGCTGGCCGCCGTTCGCACGCAGCGGACCCGGAGCATCGAACCGGGCCCGCGTCGCGGGTCCCGCGGCCAGCGCGCCGCCTGGCGTACCCCCCACCGCGGCGCCCACCAGCGCCAGCACCACGAGGCCCAACCGAAACCGCGCGGTCCGCGAGATAACAACGGGGGCGCGAGCCACCCCCAGCAGCAGTCCGTTCACGACACCCCTCCGGTCGGCAAGGCGCGACCACGATCGTAGTACGAAACGAGTGCCTGCGAGGGCTAGGGCCGACCTTGACCGCGCGGGGCTGGAGACGTAGGGTCGATCCAGCCCGGTCGAGTCTGCCTTCCCGCTCTCGACTGGACCAGAGCGCCTCGTTCTCCCTGAGTGAGCGAGGCGCTCGTTCAGTCGCCGTTCCAAGCGCCCCCAGAACGCGAGAACCCCGGCCGAGGGCAAGGACCGGGGCTTTCACGTCGGACACCGCGCGTGACGGCTTTCCGATTCGGCGTCCGTGCCGCGGCTCCAACGTAAACCCGAAGCCGTGCGGCGTCAACCTATCCGCTCGATCGACACCGGCCTCCGAGTCGGCGCAGCGATAAGAGCGCGCTCCGGCGACGCCTCAGCGCTCGGCAACGGCGAGCAGTCGCGGACCCTCGGGCTCGAACGGCGTCCCGTTTCGTCCGAACAGCTGAACACGGCTGAATCCGGCGCCGCGTAAACGCTGGGCGAGCTCGCGCGCGGGCACCAGCTCGAGCGAGAACTCGAGCCTGCGGACCTGGCCGTGGCGAACGATGAAGCGATCAGTGTGTGACCGGCGCGCAGCCGGGTCGTAGCTGATGCGGTCGACCATCAGATCACCATCGCGCTCGGCCACCGACGCCGTGCTGCCACCGGTCAGCTCGAGAATTTGCATCAAGCGCGCCGGGTTGGCCAACTCGAGCACCAGCTTGCCCCCCGGCCGCAGAGCGCGCGCGAAGCTGGCCAGGAGCTGATCGTTGCCGGCACGATCGAAGTAGCCGAACGAGGTGAACCAATTCACCACCGCATCGAACTCGCCGTAGTGGGAGAGCTCGCGCATGTCCCGCTGCTCGAAGCTCACCGCCGGAAAGCGCTCGCGGGCCACCCTCAGGAACGGCTCGCAGGCATCGATGCCGACGACCTCGCAGCCAAGCTCAGCCAGGCGCCCCCCGATGCGCCCCTCCCCACAGGGCACGTCGAGCACGCGCATTCCAGGCTGCAGGGCCAGCAGCTGCGCGACGAGCGACGCCTCCGCGTCACTGCGCTCCGCGCCGAGTACCTCGGCGTAGAAATACAGGTAGTCCTCGTCGAAGAGCTCTGCGGGAACGCCCACCGCGCTCATCTTGGCGAACGAGATTCCCCGCGACAACCCGGACACCAGGAGCGCAGGACAAGACTCGCAAACGGATCGAGCCCGGCTAAGGGCCCTTCACCACTCTGAGAGCGCTGCCTCCAGCGCGGTCTGATCTACCCCGCGCACCTCGACCACCTTGTCGCGCGAATGCTGGCCGTGAGCGATCGTCAGGCGCGACGGAGCAATACCCAGTTGCTTGGCCAGGAGTTGACACACGGCTCGGTTGGCCCGCCCCTCCAAGGCGGGCGCCGTCACGCGCACGACCAGCACGCCTTCGCGCACGCCGAGCAGCTCGTCGCGCCGCGCCCGCGCGTGCACGCGGACCGAGAGCTTCGCACTCATCACCGCACGCATGATGGCGTCCGGCGTCGGGGCCCGACGGCGTGCGGCGGCGCCAGCCGCCGGCTCAGCCGATCGCCCGCAGCAGGGCGGCCGTCCCCGCAGCGGCAAGCACGACGACGAGAAACGGCGCCCGCCGCCACACAAGCAGCGCCGCCACGCATAGCGCCGGCACTCGCGCGTCGAGCACCAGGCGGCCGCCGCCGTCGAGCGTCTGCACGACGATCAGCGCTGCGAGGACCGGGACGGCGACCAGCTCGAGCATCTGCGTGACGTCGGGAGGGAGCGCCCGCCGACCGACCACGACCGGTCCGATCGCCTTGAATCCGTAGGCGGCCGCCGCCAGGCCGAGGATCGCCGCCCAGCTCACGCCGGGGCCTCCGCTGCCCGTCGCATCGCCCGGACACCGGGCGCGACGCCGAACACGGCGGCCAGTACCGGCAATCCGACGGGCACCACGGGCACGAGCACGATCGCCAGCAGCGCGCCGCACACGGCGGCCGTGCGTGCGCCCGGGCGGTTGAGCTGCGGAGCGAGCAGTGCGAGGAACGCGGCGGGGAACATCGCGTCGAGGCCGAGTTTCCGCGGGTCGCCGAGGCTCCCGCCGAGCAGCGCGCCGGTGAGCGTGCCGAGGTTCCAGAACAGGAACACGCTCAGCCCGGTCAGGAGAAACGCACGATGTGCGGCCCCGGGCTCGCTCTGCGCGCGGGCCATCGCCGTGGACTCATCGATGACCAGCTGCGACTGGGCGGCACGGCTCGCGAATCTCCCTCGTAGGAGGGCACGAGCGAGAGGCCGTAGACCGTGTTGCGCGCGGCGAGTAGGAGCGCGGGCGCGAGCGCCGCAGCCGGCCCACCCCCTGCGCCGAGCACACCCACGACTGCCAGTTGCGATGCGCCCGTGAAGACGAGCAGTGACATGGCGCAGGTCTTCGCCACCGACAGGCCGGCGGCCACGCCGAGCACGCCATAGGACACGCCGTAGGCGCCCGTGGCCAGGCCGATCGCCAGTGCGTCGCGTCTGATCGTTCCCCAGGCCATCGACTGAGAAGAGTAGGTGAGCCAGCGCGGCAGAACCTGCCCAATTCTGCGTACGGAAGGCGCCCTTGTGGCACGATTCACTCGTGGATGCCCTTGATCGCGCAATTCTGCGCCAGCTTCAGGACGATGGTCGGCTGTCCAATGTCGAGCTCGCTCAGCGCGTCGGGCTCTCGCCGTCGCCGTGCCTGCGACGCGTGCGTGCGCTCGAGGACTCCGGGGCGATCCGCGGCTACCACGCCGAGATCGACCCTGCGGCGCTCGATCGCGGCTTCGAGGTCGTCGTCCACGCGGAGCTGATGCTGAAGGACCGCGCAACCGTCGAGGCCTTCGAGGCGCGGATCGCCCAGATGGACGCGGTCGTCGAGTGCCGGCGGATGTTCGGCATCCCGGACTACGTGATCCGCGTGGCCGTCGCCGACGCGGCCGCCTACGAGACGTTCTACATGACCCAGCTCAGCGAGCTCCCGGGCTTGGCCCGCGTCAACTCACAGTTCACGATGAAGGCGATCACGCCGGGCGGACGGCTGCCGTTCAGGTGAAGATCCGACTTGATCGAGCGCCCGCATTGCCAGGTCGGCCTGGCCGATCTCGCGCCGTATTGGGCCACGGCGCGAGATCGCGACAGCTACGAGATCGGGCTCTGGGCGCTGCCGGCCGGATTGCTCAGCAGCGACACCTGATCGGCCAGCGCCGTGGGCGGGTGCCTAGAGGAATCTCGCCTGGATCTCGGCGAGGAATGCCTTGGAGAGACGTTCGAACTGCGCCGCGCTGAGCCTGATCCGGTCACCGACGTTGAGCTTCAGGACCGACTGCTCGGGAATCAGCTTGATCACGTTGTTGCCGTGCAACAACGCGTCATGGTTCATCAGCGAGTCGGAGAGCAACTCGACCTCGTTGAGCGGGTTGCCGTCGTTACCCGTGACCATGCGCACACGATGGACGAAGTAGCGGTCCAGAACGAGCGTCATGTTGTTGAAGAAGAGCGGTTCGAACGCCTCGAGCGCGGCCGTGACCTGCGGGTCCGACGGAGCCGCATCGATTGCCTTGACGAGCTTCTTGTACGCCGCGAGCTGCTGCTTCATAGCCGCATTGGCGTGGTCGAATTCTTCCTGCGTGTAGGTCTTGCGCCCGAGCAATCGAACCACCCTTTCCTAGGAGTGAGCGGAGGAATGTACTTCTGTCAGTCCTAGACGAACCCGCCGCCCCCGAATCGACAGACCCATCACGGCGCGTTTCTCGATCCCTCCGCGACAGGGGTAGGCTTGGCGCATGGACCGCGACGAGTTGCGGGCGTTGCAGGCGCCGCTCAAGGAGCGTTACAGAGCCGACCCGCAGGCCGCCCTGGTGACGCTCGAGGCGACCGCGGAGCTCGAGGATGGCATTGCGTGCTCGGTGCGCACCGGGCGCGCAATCGCCGAGGCCGGACTGCACCCGGCCGCCGGCGGCGACGGGTCGCTGCTCTGCTCTGGCGACATGCTGCTCGAGGCCCTCGTCGCCTGCGCTGGGGTCACACTGCGCTCGGTGGCGACGTCGCTGGGCATCGCCGTGAGATCCGGCCACGTGCGCGCCGAGGGCGATCTCGACTTTCGTGGCACCTTGAGCGTCGACCGCGAGGCCTCAGTCGGATTCACGGCCGTGCGGCTGTACTTCGAGCTTGACTGCGACGCGAGCGAGGACGAGCTCGCGACGCTTCGAGGCCTGACCGAGCGGTATTGCGTCGTATACCAGACGCTCGCGAACGCTCCCGCTCTCTCCAGCGCGTTCATCACCACCTAGCTCGAAACCCCGGAAACCGGGATAGACCACGCAGCTCGAGCGCGCTTGACACAGCGATCCGGACGCGGCGACGATGCGTTCGACAGCTACTTCGATCGAGGGGGTTCGCATCATGGCGCAGGGATTGATCCTGGAGTTCGACGGCGTAGGTCAGGAGCAGTACGAGGCGGTGAATGGACGGCTGGGTATCGATCCGGAAACCGGGCAGGGCGACTGGCCCGCCGGAATTCTCTACCACGCGGGTGGGGCCAAGCCGGGTGGTTGGGTCGTCTTCGAGGTCTGGGAGACGCAGCAGGCGCAGGAGGAGTTCATGAACGGGCGACTGGGGCGCGCGCTCCAGGAAGGCGGGATCAGCGGTCCCCCCACCCGGGTGGAGTGGCTCGAACTGGCCGGGAATCACACGCGCCCGAGCTGACCGCCGGCGACTGGCGGGCGCGCCGCCGCCGGCCTACGGGCGAACCGCCGCGGGCTGGCCGGCGGCCCAGCAGCTATGGGCGCCGGTCGTGCCGTGGCACTGAGCCAGCCCCAACAGGGTGGCGTGAAGCCGGGTCTTCTCGGCCGATGACAGCCGCGCGTAGGTGTTGTTGCGCTCGTCCGGGTCGCTGCGGATGTTGTAGTACTCCCGCTCGCCGTCGAAGTACTCCACGTATACGGCGTTGGTCAGGCGGATCGCCTCATAGCTGGTCGGATTGCCGCCCAGCGCCCCGTTCTCGAAGTCCGGGTCGTTGGCGCTCGTGCCGGGACCGCGGTGCTCGATCAGTGCGGCGGTGCGCCACGCGATCGGCGCCCGCCGGGCGCCGGGATGTAGAAGCGGGAGCAGGCTGTGGCCGTCGGTCGAAACGTTGGGCCGGGCTCCGGCGATCTGCAGGAAGGTGGGATACAGGTCGATGTTCTGCACCAGGTTGCCCACCGTCCGACCGTGCGGCACCCCCGGTCCGGCCACGATGAGCGGCACGCGAATATCCGAGTCGAATGCCGTCTGCTTCCCGGGTAGCAGCCGGTGCTGCCCCATGTGGTAGCCGTTATCCGAGCTGAAGACGATGTAGGTGTTGTCGGCCAGGCCCCGGGCCCTGAGTGTCTTCTCGACGTTGCCGATCAACGCGTCGACCGCCTCGATCGACTGCGCGCGCATCCGGAACTCCTGGTCGATCGTGGCGATCACCGCCGGCGTGAGCGGCTGGCGTACGCCCAGCCAGCGGGGCGGGTTGATGTTGTTGCGGTCGTACGACGGCGTGCGCGGTGCCTTCAGGCCGGCAAAGTCTCTGGCGTTGCGGGGGGCCGGGGTGTACGGGCGGTGCGGCGCGAACGTCGCCACCTCCATCACGAACGGTTTGCGCGCGGCGGCGGTGCTGTTGATGAACGTGCTGGCGCGCTTGGCCAAGACGTCGACCATGTAGTTGGCGGCGTTGGCCGGCGGCGGGGGCGGTGGTCCGTAGTGGACAACTGTGCCGTTCTCATTTAGGTCATAGTTGAACTCGGGATAACCGTTGCCGGCGCCGTGCCAGTCGTTCCACCCCGGCGGGACGTATTTCGTCACCTTGGGCACGCCGTAGCCGTTGAGGTACTTGCCCATGAACGAGGTGCGGTAGCCGCGCGGCTGCATCGCGACGGCATACGTCTTGCTCTCCAGGCCCCGCGCCCGGAACACGTGGTAGCCGCCCTGGGCGCCCTTGTTCTTGAAGACCCCGGTGTTGTGCGGGACCATGCCGGTGAAGATCGACGAACGCGAGGGGCAGCACAGCGAGTCGGTGACGATGTAGCGGCTGAAGGTCTCGCCCTGCCGTTGCAGTGCGACCAGATGCGGCATGTACCTCGGCGTGACCAGGTTCCAGGCCAGATCGTCGGTCAGGATGAAGACGACATTCGGGGGGCGGGTCACCGCGGCCCTGGCCGCCTTCGGCTTGGCCCCCGAGGCCACGGCCAGCGCGCCTCCCACACTCGCCAGGGCGATCACGAACGCGACCGTGAGCGCTGCACCTCGACGTTCAAGCATCTCTCACCCCTTCCATGTTTGCCACGGCCCTCCACTGCACCGAACACATCCCCTCGGACGCAGTTGCGCCATGGACAACAAGCTCTCCGGAGCGGACAATCCCACAACATGGCGACAAACTTCGAGCGCGCCTTCGCGCAGCGGCCCGAGGTGTACGCGGCCTGGGTCCAGTTGAACGGCGCCATCAAGGCCGGGATGGATCTGCGCCGCTACGAGCTGGCTACGCTGGCCGCCGCTCGGTGTCTGCGCTCGAGCTACTGCTGTCTTGCCCACGGCAGCGTGCTGCGGGAGCGCTTCAATGCCCCGGTGCTCGAGATCGCGCTCGACCACCACAACGCCGGTCTCGACGCGATCGACGTGGCGGTGATGGATTTGGCCGAGCGGGTCGCCGAGGACGCGACCGCGGTTGGCGACGCCGAGTTGCAGCCGCTCAGGAACCTCGGACTCTCGGAGACGGAGATCATGGACGTCGTCCTGGCCGCGGCGGGCCGCTGCTTCTTCTCAAAGACGCTCGATGCCCTCGGCGTGCTCCCGGACGCGAGCTATCGCGAGCTCGAGCCTGAGCTCCGCGAGGCGCTCATCGTGGGCCGGCCGATCGCCGAGGCCTAGCTCGGTTGTTACGATCGCGAGCTGCTCGACGCAACCAGGCCACGGAGAGGACGCATGGATGTGAGATGGGCCAGCGCCGCAGTGACGGCCGCACTGCTCTCGATCGGAGGGGCGGGATGCGGTGGGTCCTCGAGCCCCAAGACGAACGCCGGCACGTCGGCGACCGTCAAGACGACCGCCGCGACGAGTTCCACGTCGACCGTGCGGTCGACGCCCACGCGCACCACGAGCACCGCGGCGAGGACGACCACGGCGGCCCGCACCACCACTTCGACGTCGCGGCCCACGGGCGGCCCAGCGGCGAGCGCCGTGGCCGCGCACTCGTCGTGCCTGGCGGCGGCGCACCGGCTCTCTGACCGGGGCGTGCGGGACCGCCTGCTGAAGACGTGCCGCGCGCTCGAGCCGAACCGAGGGCAGAGCCCCGCCACTCCCCGCACGCCCGGCGCTCGGCAGATCTGCGCTGCGCACGCGGGTCAGATCACGGACCCAGCCGTGCGCCGCACGCTCGAGCAGCTGTGCCGGCGGATCAGCGGTTGACACCGCTCGGCGGGTGTTCCGCGAGCCGCTGGCAAGCCAAGAAACCGCCTCCAGAATTCTTCGAACTACAGAATGTGTGCCAAATGCGACTAAGATCTGCCCCGCCTGGGTAGGCTGGGACTACAGAGGACCGGCACGAGGAGGATCCATGGGTGAGTATCACGAGGGTAGGGTCGTCGGCGAGACGCGGCGATGGACACTGCTGGGCGTCGTCACAGCGATGTTTTGTTGCGCGTTCCTGCTCTTGGCCGGATCGGCGCAGGCGTCCGTCACGTTGACTTCGCTTTCCGAGACACCGTCGACCACGGAGGCCGGCGGCCACCCGGATCTCACGGTGAGCGCGCATGTCTCGTACTCCGACTCCACCGATGACCTCAAGAGCCTGCAGGTATTCCTCCCGGCCGGGCTGATCGGCAACCCAAGCGTCGTGAGCAAGTGCACCAGCGCGCAGCTCTCGAGCGACACATGCCCGGCCAGTTCGAAGATCGGCAGCGTTACGGTGACCGCCACGGCGGCGGGAATACCGTTGCCCGTGAACGCTCCGGGAGACGTCTACAACGTCGCACCGACCGGCACCGAGCTCGCCCGCATCGGCATGGTCGTGCGGCCCTTGGGCGGCGTGCTGGGCAAGACCTCGATGTCGGGCCCGGCGGACATCCGCGTCCCGGGGGACTACGGGCTGACGACGACGTTTGACAACCTGCCGCGCACGTTGCCTCCGGTGCTTGGGCTCGTGCCGATCCCGATCACCATCAATGCGATCTCGCTGACGCTCAACGGGCTCGTAAACGGGGGGACGGCGGCCTTCGTCACCAATCCGACGAGCTGCGGCCCCGCCGGTGGCGGCGGCCTGGCCACCTCGTATGAGTCCGCGACCCCGTCGGGAGCCTTCACCGGCTTCACGCCGACCGACTGCGCCAACGAGCCATTCGATCCGGGGATCAGCTTCACGTTCGGAACGACGCGCGCGAGCACGCCGTCCTCGCTCACGGTCGCGGTCAGCATGCCCGGCGGCGAGTTGCCGCGCCGGCAGTCGCATCTGCGCACGAACGTGGTCATCCTGCCGGTTGGCACGACGCTCAACCCCGGGCTGTTCACGGGGCTCACGCCGTGCACCGATGCCCAGTTCAACACCGCCTCGGCGGCCGCGGCCGCCTGCCCGGCCTCCTCACAGGTGGGCACGCTGACGTTCTCGACGCCGGTGCTCGGAGACCTGCCCGGCCAGGTCTACTTCGCGGCGGCGACGCCGACCCGACCGCTCGGGCTGTTCATCCAGATCCAGATCGGCACCAAGTTCGCCAAGCTGGTCGCCAACAACAGCCTGTCTGGCCCGTACATCATCACGACACTGAGCAACCTGCCGCAGACCCCGTTTACGAACTTCGCGCTGACCTTCCACGGCGGTGCGAACGCTCTGGTCTCGACGCCGCCGTGCGGGGCGACCGCCGGAATCGGTGGCTTCTTCCCCTGGAGCGGAAACCCGGGCAAGTTCGCCATCGGGCCTGTGACGATCACCCAGACATCGACCGGGGCGCCCTGTCCGTGACGGGCGCCGCCAGCGTCCCCGCCTAGGCGCCTCAGCTCGCCAGCGCCGCGGTGATCGCGTCGATCGCCGCGCGCTCGGCGTCGCTCACCGGCGCCGAGTCGCTGCCTCCCTCCCGGTGCGCGGCGGCGACCTTTTCGGCGAGGTTGACCACGAAGCGCCGGTAGTCCTCGAGCTCCTGGGGCGTCGCCTTTGACTCGAGCAGCGCCACGGCTTCGCGCAGGTGCCCGAGGCTCCGTTCATGGAGCTCCTCGAGCGTGCTGTAGCGGGTGTGATCAACCACCGGCTTGGCCGAGACGATCTCGTCGAGGAGCTCGCTCTGTCCGTGGAGCGCCCGCGCCTCGCCGTAGGCCTTGGCCATCGTGATCGTCTCGCGTAGCGTGCCCCCACGCTGAGCGGTGATCACCAGCATGCCGGCGCTCGGCGGCCCCTCGAGGACCGTCTTCCATTCCTCTGCCGTGAAGTCTGCCTTTGAAGTCATGCGCGTCCTCTCGGGATCGATTCTGTGCACTGCTGAGGAACCCTAGTGTCATTGAGGGCGCAGGACGCATGTAGGATCGCCGCTGCCGGCTCAAACTGAAAGGGACCACATGAAATCGATCCTACGCAGCGCCGCAATCGCGCTCACGCTCGGCGCCGTCGCGGTGATTCCGGCTTCCGCGCTCGCCAGTAAGACGAGGGCGAAACCCCCGCTGCGCAGCCACGTGGTCCATCTCAGCGGTTGGATCGACACGGTCCTGACCACCGGGACGATCGGCGTCAAGGGCACGCAGGACACCGACGCCGGCATCCTGCGAGGCAGCATCGCGGGTGCACCGCGTTGGAATGGAGCGGTTGCACAGCTCGTCACGTGGGGCAGCGGCCTCAAGATCACGGTGCGCGGCACGGCATTCGACGCGCACGGCACGCTGCGCTACTCGATCGCGGGCCGCTTCACCCCGGGCGCCAAGGGCCTCGCGCTCAGCGGCGTGCTGACCGTCACCGGCGGCACGGGAACCTACCGGCGGGCCAGCGGAACGCTGCGGGTGTCGGGGGCCGCTCCGGTCGGATCGGATACGGAGGATTCCACCTTCGTTCTCTCCGGGAAGCTGCGTTTCTGAGCATCGCCGCCTCAGGCCGCCAGGGCGAACACGCGCTTGGCGTTGGCGCCGAGGAACAGCTCACGCGTCTCGTCGTCCAGGTCGAGTTCGGCGAGGTCGGCGAGCGCGTGCCGGGGTGAGATCATCGGGAAGTTGCTGCCGAAGAGCACTTTGCGCCGGCCGCTCTTGCTGCGCATATAGCCCACGAGCTCGGCCGGATAGCGCTTCGAGGTGTAGGCCGAGGTGTCGATGAAGACGTTCTCGTGCTTGCGCGCCACGGCGACCATCTCCTCGGTCCACGGATAGCCGATGTGTCCGCACACGATCACCAGCTCGGGGAAGTCGATCGCCACCTGGTCGATGTACGGGATCGGGCGCCCGGTCTCCGACGGGCGCAACGGGCCGGTGTGGCCGACCTGGGTGCAGAACGGGACGCCCAGCTCCACGCAGGCCGCATAGAGCGGGTAGTAGCGGCGATCGGTCGGCGCCGCCTCCCAGATCCACGGCAGCATGCGCAGGCCGACGAAGCCGCGCTCGGTCACCGACCGGCGTAGCTCGCGCACGGCCTCCATCGGCCGCGCGAGATCGACGGCGGCCAGCCCCGCGAAACGGCCCGGGCACCGAGCCACCCAGCCGGCAACCTCGTCGTTGGAGATCAGGGCGCCCTCGGGTGCGTGCCAGGCGCTGAGCAGGCCGAGGTCCACCTGAGCTTCGTCGAGCGCGGCGACCGTGGTCTCGATCGGAATCTCCTCCGCGGGCAGCTCCTGGCCGGTCCAGCGGCGCAGCGAATCGAACATGTCGTGGTCGAGGAAGCGCGGCGTGGGGTGCTGCATCCATACGTCGATCGTCACGGCTGAAAGCCTGACACATGCCGAGCGTCGCGCTACCGTGAATCGATGCCCGTCGTGGTGGTCTTCAGGTGCGAGGTGTGCGGTGCCCGGCCGGACCCGGAGACACAGGTCGCCCTCGAGCACCAGCTGCTCGACCTGCGCCACGGCGAGTACGTGGACGCCGAGCCCGGCCGCTGGTTGTCCTGGCATGGGCGCGGCATGTACGGGCCGCAGCGGTATGCGTGCGCCGAGCACCGGGGCGAGCTCAAGGCCTTCCTGCGTGAGCACTACGGCACGCTCGGCTGGCACCCCTGGGCGATGGGCCCACACCCGTGGGCCGGCCGGCGCGGGACCGACCGCGCACGCCGGCTCGCGCGGTCGCTGCGCTCCACCTTCGGGGTGCCGGGTCCGTAGAGGGCTGTAGAGACTCGCATCAACGTGCCCGGCGGCGGCCAAGCTCCGATCGCCGTGGCGGTAGACGGGCTTGAGGATCGGATCGCCGGCGCGCAGGTGGCCGAGATGCTGAGCGGCACGTCAAGGTTGTTGCCATCGGTCTGCTAGGCGTCAGGCCGTGATCGCGCGGGGCGCGAGCCCGCCATCGGATGCCCAGCACCCCCTAATTTCGTTACCTGTCCGCTCGGCGGATCGTGGTCGGGTAACGAAAACAGCCTATGAGACGGCTTTCGTTACCCAGCCCGATGCCGGGCAACGTATGTGGAACGTTATGGGGGGTGATCGGCGCGGCGGGTGATCGGCGCGGCGGCCGGGGGTGATCCCGCTCCCGGGCTGCGCTGCGCGCGCCTCCTACGCCTCCCCCCTCTTCAGCGCTGCGCTCCAGCGCTCCTCGACGTGACCGAAGTGCCAGAACGCCAGTGCCACGGTCCAGGTTGCGATGAACATGCCGACGATCAGGAACCCGAGGATGTTGAGGTCGATGTTCTCCAGCCAGGCCCAGAAGGAGCCCGAGAGGTTGAGGTGCTGGGCGACCAGGCCGCCGAGCTCGATCGTGCCGATGACCAGCGCGACGACGATCGAGAGGCCGGTGATGGTGAGGTTGTAGAAGACCTTGCGCACGGGCTTGGAGAAGGCCCAGCCATAGGCGAAGTTCATGAACGAGCCGTCGATCGAGTCCATCAGCGACATGCCGGCGGCGAACAGGACGGGCAGGCAGAGGATCGCGTACCAGGGCAGCCCGGCGCCCGCCGCCCCGCCCGCGAGCACCAGCAGCGCCACCTCCGTCGCCGTATCGAAGCCGAGGCCGAAGAGCACGCCGATCGGGTACATCTGCTCGGGACGCCTGACCGCGCGCGTCATGCGCCCGAAGACACGGTTCATGAGGCCACGGTTGTCGAGATGCGTCTCGAGCTGCTGCTCGTCGTACTCCCCCAATTTCATCTCCCGGAAGACCCGCACGATGCCCACCAGGATGACCAGGTTGAGCGCGGCGATCAGGTACAGGAAGGTGCCCGACACGGCGGTTCCGATCCAGCCGGTCACCTGGTGCAACTGGGAGTGGCTGTCGTGTACCGGTCCGGCCAGCGTCCGCACGCCGATCGAGAGCACGAAGGTGAGCGCGAAGACGATGCTCGAGTGACCGAGCGAGAACCAGAAGCCGACGCTCAGCGGGCGCTTGCCCTCGGCCATCAGCTTGCGCGTCGTGTTGTCGATCGCGGAGATGTGATCAGCGTCGAAGGCGTGCCGAAGACCGAGTGTGTAGGCCGTGACGCCGATTCCGACCGTGAAGGCTCCGGCCCGGCCCACGTGGTGATGGCCGACCAGCGCGATCAGGGTCACGAAGCCCACCACGTGCAGGGCGACGACGACCACCGTCATCATCGTCAGCGTGCGGCGCTGGCCCGCGTCCAGCGAGCGCAGAGCGGCCAGCAGGCGCCTGATCACAGGAGCGTTCCTCCGGGCGGCACGACCCACAGCTTGGGCGCGAGCTCGACGATCGTCTCGGGATCGAGCTCGCCGACGGTGGCCGCGCCCGCGCGCTCCATCTTCACGGTGAGTTCTCGCCAGGCCATGGCCACCGGCCCGACGCGGGCCGTGGGGCCCCATCCTGTCGCGGCGCGGAGCTCGTCGGCCCGCGTGCGGGCGTCCTCGAGCGTCAGCTCTCCGAACGGGCGGTTCGCCCCGCGCATGAAGACGAGCTGAGAGACGATCTCCGGCACCTGTGCCTCAATCTCGGTCATCGCTGCAGACCTCCGTTCTGGCCGCCGCCACAGCAGCCTGTCCGTAGGAGATGCCGCCGTCGTTGACCGGCAGCCGCTCGGGCACCAGAACCCGCAGGCCGGCCGCCTCGAGGCCTGCCGTGGCCGCTTCGAGCAGGCGCCGGTTCTGGAACACCCCGCCCGAGAGCGCCACGACGTCCGTCGCCTGGGTCGCGGCGGCGCTCGCGCATGCCTCGACGGTTGCATTGACGATCGCCGCGTGGAAACGGCTGGACACACGCCCCGGCGCCGTCCCGCGCTGCACGTCGGCGGCGACCGCCAGCACCGTGGGGCGCGGATCGATCAGCAGGCCGTCCGCCGCGTGGACGACCTCGATCGGATAGCTCGCGCGCTCGTCGGGGTCGCAGGCCGACTCGAGCTCGATCGCCGCCTGTCCCTCGTAGGTGACCTCGGGCCGCAGGCCGCAGAGCGCCGCCACCCCGTCGAACAGGCGGCCCATGCTGGTCGTCAGAGGCGAGCTCAGGCCGGTCTCGACGAGACGGCGCACCTGGTCCCAGCGACGCTCCGGGACACGACCGCCGAGGGCACCGGGAACCCGGGCCGCGGGCTCGCCCGCGGCCGAGAGCCACGCACACGCCATCCGCCACGGCTCGCGGATCGCCCGCTCGCCGCCCGGCATCCTGACCGGCACGAGCGACCCGATCCGCTTGAAGCCCCGCAGGCCGCCGTAGAGGATCTCGCCGCCCCAGACCGTTCCGTCGGTGCCGTATCCCGTGCCGTCGAAGATCGCGCCGACGGCCGGTCCCGGCTCGCCGTGCTCGGCCAGGCAGGCGGCCAGATGCGCGTGGTGATGCTGCACGCCGACCAGCTCCACGCCGGCGAATTCGAGCGCGTACTTGGTCGAGAGATACTCGGGATGAAGGTCGTGGGCGACGATCGCCGGCTCGACCGCGAATAGGCGCGCGAGGTGCTCGATCCCCTCCGTGAAGGAGCGCAGTGTCTCGTAGTTCTCCAGATCGCCGATGTGGTGACTGACCCAGGCGCGTTCGCCGCGGGCGAGGCAGAAGGTGTTCTTGAGCTCCGCGCCGCAGGCCAGTACGGGCCGGGTGGCCGGCGTGACGAGCGGGAGACTCGCCGGGACGTAGCCGCGCGAGCGCCTGAGGATCGTCGCGCGCGCGCGCGCAGGCCCGGAGACGACGCGCATGACCGAGTCATCCGTGCGGGTCTCGATCGGGCGGTCGTGGAGCAGGAAGAGATCGGCGATCCCGCGCAGCCGCTCGACAGCATCCTGATCGCGGAAGGCGATCGGCTCGTCCGACACGTTGCCGCTGGTCATGACCAGCGTCGCCCGCCCCGCCTCCCCGGCGCGCTCGAAATCGGCCAGCAGGAGGTGATGAAGCGGCGAGTAGGGAAGCATCACGCCGAGCTCGCGGGAGTCTGGGGCGACCGCGTCGGCGACGGGTGCGCCGCGTAGCCGGCGGGCCAGCACGATCGGCCGCGCCGGGCTCTCGAGCAGCTCGCGCTCGAGACTGCCCATTGACACGAGCGACTCAGCGACCGCGCTCGAGCGGGCCATCAGTGCGAACGGCTTGTCATAGCGGCGCTTGCGCGCCCGCAGCGCGCCCACCGCCGACTCGTCGTCGGCGCGGCAGGCCAGGTGGTATCCCCCGACGCCCTTGACGGCCAGGATCGCGCCGTCGCGCAGCGCCGCCGCGGCGGCCATCAGCGGGTCGGTTGTCCCCAGCTCGGCCATCTGGCCGGAGACCGGCGCGCGCAGCGACAGCGCCGGCCCACACTCGGCGCAGGCATTGGGCTGGGCGTGGAAACGGCGATCGCTGGGATCCTCGTACTCCGCGCGACAGCGATCGCACATCACGAACGCCGCCATCGTGGTCAGCGGGCGGTCATACGGGACGCCGCGTACGATCGTGAAGCGGGGCCCGCAGTTGGTGCAGTTGATGAACGGATAACGGAACCGGCGGTCGGCCGGATCGGCGAGCTCGGCGAGGCACTCCTCACAGGTGGCGCTGTCCCGGGTCACCGGGGTGTCGGCGAGCCGGCCCGCCGCGCTCTCGCGGATCGTGAAGCCCGCCTTCCCGGTCGGTGCGAGCTCCTCGGTCAGGACGCGCTCGATGACCGCCAGCGGTGGGACCTCGCGCGCGAGCCGGGAGGTGAACTCCTCGAGGTCCGGAGCGCCACCTTCGACCTCGAGCGTCACCCCGCTGGAATCGTTGAGTACGAAGCCGTTCAGCTTCAGCTCGGAGGCGAGCCGATGCACGTGCGGGCGAAAGCCGACCCCCTGGACCGTGCCCCGCACATGCAGGCGCAGGCGCCGACGCATCGCCGGCGGAGCGTGGGCGCTCATCCGACCAGCTCCCGCAGCGCGTGATACGCGCTCGCCTGTGCCTCCTGGATGCGGGGAATGTGCTCGGAGCGCGTCACGATGACGTGGTCGGCGAGGCGCTCGCCGGCGATCCGCCCACCGTCGTAGCCCACCATCGCTACGGTCATCAGCCCGCGACGGCGACCCTCGGCCAGCGCCTCGATCACGTTGCCGGAGTTACCCGAGGTCGAGAGCGCAAGCAGCGCGTCGCCCCTCATTCCGTAGGCGATCACCTGGCGCGAGAAGATCGCCTCGGTGCCGATGTCGTTGGCGATCGCGGTCAGGATGCCGGCGTCCTCGGTGAGGTCAACGGCTGGACGGGCCCGCCGCCCACCCGCGGCCGAGCGAAAGTCCGCGACCGCGTCCATGGCGTCGGTGGCCGAGCCACCGTTGCCGAGGGCGAGCAGCTTGCCACCAGCGTCGAACGCGCCACGCAGCTCATCGGCTGCGTCGATCAGCTCGCCGCGGTTCTCCTCCAGGGTCTGAATCCTCAGCAGGCCGACCTCGCGCGACTTCATCAGCGCCGAGCGCCGCACGTCGTCGACGACTGGCTCGAGCTCGCGCTCGAGCTCGGCGAGAAACGGATACAGGAAGCCCGACGCGCCCGCGTCATGGGTGCGACGGTCCGAGCGGCCCTCGAGCAGGCCGCGGTGATCGAAGAACACGTGCACGAGCTCCCAGAGGATGTGGTAGAGCGTCTCGACCACCTCCTGACGGATCTGCGGATCCGGGGTCGGGGGCTCGAACTCGTACTCCGCCCCCGCCGCCGGTGCGAAGCCGATGGTCAGGCATCCCCGAGACCGGGCGAGCGTGACAGCGCGGGCCGCGTCCCCGCCGTCCTCCTCGGCGCCGAAGGCGACCGCGATGTCGTCGGGACGGGCCAGCAGTTCGACTTGGGCCAGCAGCTCGCCGCCCTCCCCGGCCAGCCCGATCGCGGGCAGCGCGCGCTTGCCGACGATTACCGGATGCACGAACTCCACGGCGACGTGCCGGGCGTCGGACCGCGCCGCGGCGGAGCGACCGAAGGCGATCAGCCGCCCGCCGCGGGCGAAGCGCTCGGCCATCAGATGGCACAGCCGCGCCAGCTGCTCGGCGTGCTCCTCGAAGAACCGCTCGTTGGCCTCCGTGCGCCGCTCGAGGAGCGACTCGAGGCGCCCGACCGGATCGGCGGCGAGCGCCGCTTCACTCACGCAATCGCCTCCTCACGGATGGCGATTCGCAGCAGCCAGTCGCGCCATCCCTCGATGCCCTCGCCCGTGCGGGCGCTGAGCACGATCCGCTCGACGTCGGGGTGGACCTGATCGATGTTGTAGAGCAGGCGCTCGAGATCGAATTCGAGATGCGGCAGCAGGTCGATCTTGTTGATCAGCACCAGCTCGCAGGTGCGGAACATGAGCGGGTACTTGAGCGGCTTGTCCTCGCCCTCGGTCACTGAGCACACCATGACCCGCGCATCCTCCCCCACCTTGAACTCGGCGGGGCAGACGAGGTTGCCGACGTTCTCGATGATCAGCAGATCTATCTCGTCCAGCGGGAGCGCCGGGACCGCCGAGCGGACCATGTTCGCGTCCAGATGACATTCGCCGCCGAAGCTGGGGTCAGTGTTGAGCTGAGTGACCGGGACGTGCAGGCTGGCCAGGCGGTCGGCGTCCATCGAGCCTCGGACGTCACCCTCGAGCACACCCACGCGCACGCCGGGCAGCTCGCGCACGACCTGCTCCAGCAGCGTCGTCTTTCCGGCGCCGGGAGCGCTCATGAAGTTCACCACCTTCACGCCGGCGCGATCGAAGTCGGCTCGGTTGGCCGCGGCGATCGTGTTGTTGGCGTCGAGCGCCTCCTCTACGACCTTCACCTTGGTGCGATGCATTCGGCCTCCTCGACCTCTATGGATTCGACTTCGAACTCATTGCCGCTGGCCACCTCGACGTCGCTGCCGCCGCACGTCGGACAGCGGAAGGCGGGGATCTCGATCGGCCAGGTCGTATCGCACGGATTGCAGCGCAGCCACGCTTCGACGATCTCCTGCTCGAGCCTCGCGCCCTCGCACACGGTATCCCGGGCGACGAAATCGAAGTAGAACTCGAGCGTGTCGGGCACAACCTGGCGCAGGCGGCCGACGCGCATGCTGACCAGCGTCACGCGGCGGCCGGCCGCGTGCTTGACGACGGTGTTGACGATCGCGCTACTCAGCGAGAGCTCGTGCACGCCGCGGGCCTCAATCCGCCGGCTGGTACGCCGGCGCCGAGCGGAGTTCCTCGATCGTCTCGACCACGAGGTCGACGGCCCGCTCGACGGCGTCCTTGACCTCCTCGGAGAGGCCCCAGCCCAGCTCCTCAACGTGCGCCGGTTCACAGGCGATCACCAGCACCTTGCCGGGCCAGGCGCCGATTGACTTGACGAACCGGAGCACGGTCTGGGGGTCCATGCCGTGTGGGTTGATGACTTCGCCGTCCTCGATCCCCCCGGCCACGGACTCCTCGTCGGCCTCCATGACATACAGCGTCCCCGGGGCGCCGCCCTGCCGGCTGACATCGAGCATCACCAGCGCGTCGTAGCCGCGCATGACCTCGTAGGCCAGGTCGAGCCCGCCGGTCCCGACGTCCATCACGGCCACGCCCTCGGGCATCTCCCGGCGCTCCAGTCGCCGCGCCACCTCGCCGCCGAAACCGTCGTCGTGCATCCAGGCGTTGCCGATCCCGGCCACCAGTATCCGTCTGATCCAATCTGTGCTCATGTCGGAAGGACCTCCACCTCGGGTGTGAAGAAGAACAGATACCGGCCCGTGTCGCGCATCAGATCCTGACCGGGATCGCTGTCGATCGTCACCCCGAGGTGGACCCGGCCGTCGTAGTCGGTAAAGATGCGCTCGACGGTGGCCGTGCGCCCGGCGAGCATGCGGGCGTGCAGGTCGGCGTCGGGGCCGGGGCGAATCACCACCTTGGCACCGCGGCGGAAGCTGACGCCGTCGACGTCGGCCACCTCCTCCCCCACGCGCGGGTCGCGCAGTCCCTCCGGAGCGGCCGGCGGCTCGTCGGTCTGCGGGTCACGGCGGGTCTCG
Source organism: uncultured Solirubrobacteraceae bacterium (assembly GCA_963725515.1). Classification (GTDB taxonomy): domain Bacteria; phylum Actinomycetota; class Thermoleophilia; order Solirubrobacterales; family Solirubrobacteraceae; genus Palsa-465. The sequence continues at coordinate 577,335 of CAVRZB010000003.1, forward strand.
GGATCGCGCAGCGTGACCCGACCGTGAAGCGCGACGATATCCTCGGGTGTGCTCGCCGCCGCGCGCGCCACCATCGCGCTCACAGTCGGATCGTGCTGGTCTATCTCCTCCCGCTCGGCTTCGCTGAGCGCGTGGACGTGCAGCAGCAGCGCCTCCTCGATCTCGGTCGAGTCGAACAGGCCGCCACGGCTCTCGGGGGCGATCTGCGGATGGTCCGGAAGCACGATCGACGCGCCGAGCACGGCGTCATCGGCCGGTGTCGCCAGCACGGGGAACGTGTTCACGTTCGCGCACGACCGCTCGAGCGGCGAGACGAACCTGCCGCCGCTCACGCGAACCAGCGGGTGCGTGGAGAGCAGCGCGCGTCGCAGCGCGCCCGCCCGGTCGAGGCCACTGCTGACCAGCGTGCAGTTCTCGACCCGGAAGGTCACTTCGTAGGTGCGTCGATCGAGCTCGCGGGCCGAGAGCTCGAGGCCCAGGCTCAGCGGCGGCATCCCCGCTGCGGAGGCGATCCGGGCCTCCTTGCCGGCCGGCGAGGCCGCGAGAGCCCCGACCATGGCCCCCTGGAGCGTCAGTCGGTGCGCGCGGGCCTCGTGCCGATCGCCAGCCGCGGCCAGGAACCGCACCTCGGCGCTCAGCACGGCATCGGGCGGGGCGTCGAGCACGGCCCGCAGCTCAAGGTGGTCGAAGGTGCTCGGCAGGGTCTCGGCGTAAGCCGGCGGATAGGCGATCCCGAACGGCGTCGGGGTCGCGTTCTTGGTCGCGCCGGGCGTGTACGGGTAGAGCGCGTAGCCCTCGTACAGCAGCGACTCGACGAGCGCCTCGAGCTGGTCAGGCATTCTGCGCCTCATCGAGCAGGGCCTCGACGCATGCGTCGAGTGTCGCCAGCCCGCGATCGAGCTTCTCCCGCTGCAGGGCCTCGAGCGTGCGTGAGCGCAGCGCGACCCAGCCCGTGCTCGGATAGTAGTGGTCGATCGTCTCGCGCCACACCGCGACCGGCATGCGGAAGTCGATCGACTTCGTCCAGGGCACGAGCACCATCTGCAGCCCGCCGTCCTCGGCGCGGTAATAGATCATCCCGTTGAAGTGCAGCGCGAGCGGGGCCATGCCGTCCGGCAGCGAGTGCAGGTACTTGGCCGCCGCCAGCTCGAGGTCGTAGTGGCAGGCCACGGGAATCGCCACGGTCGTCGAGCCAGTGAACGCGGGCACAACCACGTCGAGCTGCGCCCAGACGCAGGCTGCGCGTGGTCACCGACCAGCGCTCAGGAGCTCCGAAGAGCTCGATCAGGCGCGCCCGGGTCTCGTCGTCGTAGCGGCGCCGCGCGGGCTCGATCATGACCGAGATCGACAGCGCCATCATGTAGACCTGCCGGCCGCTCGGCTCGCTCACCTCGAGATCGAGGGCGAGCATCGGCGCCGCGGCGTGTCGCACCGGGCGGGCGCCGAGGACGGAGAACTCGGGCTCCGGCGCGGCGGCGCCGAAGGGAAGCTCCGCCGGGACGACGCTCACGCCGTCACCGCCCGGGCCCGCAGCCGGTCGAAGAAGCCGGCCACCGCGGTCTCGACCTCGGCGCCGCCCGAGATCCCCTCCCAGTTCGCCTTGATGATCCCGGTCAACTCGTAGCAGCGATCGATCGGCGCGATCAGATAGGTCGGCGGATCGGACAGCCGGTTGACCACCAGCCCCTCTATGTCGGCGTCGAGGTTGGCCAGGACCGGGTTGAGCTGGCACATGCGCTGCCACGAATCGAAGTGCAGCTCGCTCTCCGTGGCCCCGACGGGACTCGGGTACATGGCCACGACGCAACCCGAGACCGTCGAGTCCATGAAGAACGCCAGCCCGATCGGGATCTGGAAGCTGGCCCAGAGATCGTCGGGGAGGTCGAGATCGGGCAGCCACATGGTCCGCGCGCCCGTCGGCCGGTAGTCGCCCTCCCCCGCGCGCATGCCCCAGCAGCTCTCACACGTGCAGAGGATGCGGCGCTCGACGAGCTGCAGGAGGTGACGGTGCTCGACCGGGATGTCGACGCCGCAGATGTCGCACACCTCGGTGTCCTCGATCCCGGGGCCCGCGGTGGCGCCGATCAGCGGAACGGGCGCCCCCATGTCCGCCGCACGGCCGGCGGCCGGGCTCGGTCCGGGCCCCGCCTGTGCCCGGGACCCGGGCCGGGCCAGGCCGCGCAGGCCGGAGACCAGCTGGGCGCGACGGCGCGCGGCTACGGCGTCGGCTATGAGACGGCGCTCGGGCCGGCCGGAGCCGTTGCCGTTCTCGGTCATGGTGCCAGTGCCACCTTGACGAGACCCTGCTCGCGGAGCAGCGGCACCGGCTCGAGCTGCAGGGCGTCGTCATCCATCGAGCGCCCGGCCCGGGGCAGGAAGAACGAGCGTGCGCAACCGCGGCAGGCCAGTGTGCCGTCGTGCAACGTGCCGTCGTGGAGCGCCGCGCCGCAGCCCGCGCACGCGTCGCGGTAGGCGAGCAGCGTTCCCTCGACGTTGGCGAACAGCAGCTCGTGGCCGGCCACGCTCAGGGACGTGATCCCACCTTCGCTGAGCGAGCCCAGGGCGTCGACCTCGACCCACGAGGGTGGTGAAGCCGGCGGCGCCGCAACCCCGTTCGGCATCACCACCGGCAGCTCGATTCCGCTCGGCGCCGATCCCGTGACCATGGGAAGTCCGGGTCCGCCCATCGTCTGGGGGCTCACGCCCTCGACCTCGAGACCCTCCAGATCGGGCGCCATCTCCTCGAGCGCCTGTTTGATGGCCAGCTCGAGCGTGACCGAGGACGCCGAGCAGTCCGAGCAGCTGCCCTGCAGACGAATCCGGGCGATGCCGTGCTCCAGCGAGAGGAACTCGACGTTCCCGCCATGGGATTCCATGTAGGGCCGGACCCGTTCGAGCGCCTCGTGGACTCGGTCCTCGAGCGGCACCGGGTGCAGATCGTGGATCAGCAGCAGGGTTGCGAGCAGCTCGTCATCGGCCAACCCGGCGGCGATCCGCTCACCCTCCTCGCCGGCGGCGAAGAGCGCCGACATGATGCGCTCGAGGCCCGCGCCATACATCTGCAGCATGGCCGCGACGAGCTCGTCGGCCAGCTCCCGCGTGGCCGGATCCGCAGCGGCGTCGAGACGCTCCTGCAGATCCTGGACCCGCGTCACCAGCTGCTCTGGCCCCTCGGCCTGAACGGCGGCAGCAGCCTCCATCGCTTACGCCATCGCCGTGGGCGTGTGCATCACCTTGCGGACCTTGCCCCCGCCCGTGTACATGTGCACACCGCAGGGCAGGCACGGATCGAACGAGCGCACCGCGCGCATGATGTCGATCCCCTTGAACTTGTCGGGCCCGTTCTCCTCGAAGATGGGCGTGTTCTGCACCGCATCCTCGTACGGCCCCGGCGTCCCGTACGTGTCGCGCGGGCTGGCGTTCCAGGGGGTCGGCGGGTACGGCTGGTAGTTGGCGATCTTGCCGTCCTGGATGACCATGTGGTGCGAGAGGACGCCGCGGGCGGCCTCGTGGAAGCCGACGCTGACCGCCGTGTCGGGAACCTTGAACTTGTTCCAGCTCTTGGTTCGGCCGGCCTGGACCTCCTTCATGGCGCGCTCGAGATTGTGCAGCGCGATCAGCGCGCTGTAGGCCTGGTGGTAGCTCCGCGCCCGGTCACGCTCGATCGCGTTGGACTTCTCGGGCACGTGCCACTCGAGCTCCATCTCGGGCAGGTTGGGCGAGCGCGGCAGGACCATTTGGATCGAATGGCCGGTCGCCTTGGCGTAGCCGAAGTCGACCAGGCCGGCCTTGGCCGTGCACCATTGCCGCGCAAACGGCCCACCCCCGGTGTCGCAGCACACATGGGTGTCGGTCCGTTTGTCGTACATGCGCGGCGAGACGACCCAGGTGTACTTGTCCGCGAAGTCGCGCTTCTGCGGGCGCGGGAGGGTGACCTTGTTCCACGGATGGTTCTTGTCGACCGGGTTGCCGAGCGGGTCGTGGGTCACGTACGTGGGCTCGCTCTCCCAGGAGTCGAAGTACGAGGATCCGAGCAGGATCCGGATCATCAGGTTGATCTCGACCAGGTCGGTGGAGATCAGCTCGCCGCCGATGGCCACGCCGGGCGTGATGTAGCGCTTGCGTCCCCACTCGGTCATGTTGCGGTAGTCGTAGTCGACGAAGTCCGGATCGTCGAACGAACCCCAGTTGACGAGGTTGGTCTCGCGGTAGCCCACCATGTCGTACCCGGGCAACTCCTGGAGGAAGAAGTCGTACAGGTCGTCGTGCATCGGGACGCTGCGCTTGACGTAGTCGAAGTAGCGCATCAGGCGCACGTAGTAGTCGGTGCACGTCTGGTGCGTGATGTCGGCGCTGCAGCCGCCCGGCATGATCGTCGAGGGGTGCGTGTGCCGGCCGCCGAAGAGGCAGTACATCTCGCGCGTGTAGCGCGCGACGTGCAGCGTCTCCAGATAGAACTCCCCGGTGAACGGGTTCAGCGAGCGCATGATGTCGGCGATCGTCCTGAAGCCGTGGATGTCGCTGCCCGGCGCGGGCGTGTTCTCGGCCTTGGCCAGCAGCGTCGGGTTGGTCTCCTTGACCATCTGCTCGCAGAAGTCCACATTCGCCATGCAGTCGTTGAAGATCGCGTGGTCGAAGATGTAGTCCGCCGACTCGGCCAGGTTGAAGGCCAGGTCACCGAGCTTCGGCGGCTTGACGCCGTAGGCCATGTTCTGGTTCAGGCACGAGCACGTGCAGTGGTTGTCACCACAGATGCCGCAGATGCGGCTGGTGATGAAGTGCGCGTCACGCGGATCGATGCCCTTCATGAAGATGTCGAAGCCGCGGAAGATCATCGACGTGCTGTAGCACTTGTTCACCTGCTGATTGGTGAAGTCGATCTCGGTGTGAATCCCGAGGCTCCCGACGATCCGGGTTATCGGATCCCAGGACATCTCCTTGACCACGACCTTCTGCTGCGAAGGTGTCTCAATCGCCATCTGTATCTCTCCTCACTCGGCTCCTGCGGGCGCAAGAATTCGAAGGCCGGTCACGCTGTGGGTGACTCTGCTCACCACCTCTTCGCGTAGCCGGTGGTCAGGGTCCGGCCGCGCCGGCGCCACTCGGGCTCGACGTCGTAGTTCTTCTTGATGTTGCGCTTGCGGAAGTGCCGGACGACCGGCCCGTAGGCGTATTCGGTGATCCCGGCGGCCCAGCGCCCCCATTTGTCCTCGTCCATGAAGGGCATGAACTTGTCGGGGAAGCCGGGCATCGTGCAGGCCATGCAGATGCCGCCCACGTTCGGGCAGCCGCCGATGCCGTTCACCCAGCCACGGATCGGCACGTTGCACTTGACCACCGGCCCCTTGCACCCGAGCTTGACCAGGCAGCGATGGTCGCCGCCGTACTCCGTCGCGTACTCGCCCTGCTCGGTGAAGCCTGCGCGGTTGCAGCTCTCGCGCACCGTGCGCCCGAACAGCCACTTGGGCCGCAGCGCCTCGTCGAGCTCGGGCGCGGGAGCAAGCCCGGCCAGGTGCAGCGCGAGGTAGAGCAGCACCTCGGTCATGTTGTCGGGCTGCGCCGGGCACCCGGGAATACAGACGACTGGGAGGTTGGCCTTGGACTTCCAGTTCCAGCCCAGGTAGTCCGGGACGCCCATCGCGCCGGTCGGGTTGTTCTTCATCGCCGGGATCCCGCCGTAGGTGGCGCACGTCCCCACGGCCACCACCGCCGCGGCCTTCGGCGCCAGGCGGTCCATCCACTCGTTCATCGTGATCGGCTGGCCGTTCTCCGGATTGACCGCGAAGCCGGTCCAATGTCCGTCGCCGTTGATCTCCTCGTTGCCGAGCGAGCCTTCGATCACGAGCACAAACGGATCGAGCTTGCCGTCCTCGGCGTCGAACCAGGCCTGGGCGTACTCCTGGCCGTTGGCGTAGTCGACGACCTGGTTGTGCACGATCACCTTGGGCATGCCCGGGATCGCCTGGAGGATGATGTCCTCGAGACTGGGATTCGTGGCCGAGGTCATGGCGACCGAGTCGCCTTCGCAACTCAGACCGGTCGTCATCCAGAGGACATGAGCCGTCACCTGCTCTGTCTTCTTGTGTTCAGCAAATGCCGCCGTCGCCATCCCGTCTCCTCTCACCGCTCAACAGATGCGTGGCAGGGGATCCCCCACCAGCTGGTCCATCACCCGCCTACCACCAAACGCCGTTTGCACCAACACCATTCCGGGCGGTTCCGTCCGCACCTCACCGATCTCCGCCGCCGACTCACAGCCCGGGACGCCGCGCAGCACCTCAAGCGCCTGCGGGGCCACCTCGGGAGCCACGAAGGCCACGAACTTGCCCTCATTGGCCACGTACATCGGGTCGATCCCGAGGAGCTCGGCCGCTCCGGCCACCTCAGGGGCGACCGGCACGTCGCCCTCGCGGACGATCATGGCGACCGCCGAGGCCCGGGCGAGCTCGTTCAGCACCGAAGCCACGCCGCCGCGTGTCGCGTCGCGCAGGCAGCGCAACCCGGGACCGACGGCCTCGAGCAGCGCGTCGACCGCGGGCCACAGCGAGCGCGTGTCGGATTCGATCGCCGCGTCGAGCTCGAACTCGCCGCGCGCGAGCATGATCGCCGTGCCGTGCTCGCCGATCGAGCCCGAGAGCAGGATCCGATCGCCCGGACGCAGGGCGTCGGGCGCCAGGCGCGCGCGTGGGTCGCGCAGTCCGATGCCGCTCGTGCAGATGTACATGCCGTCGGCGTGCCCCCGCTCGACCACCTTGGTATCGCCGGCCACGATGCTCACGCCAGCGGTGGCGGCGGCCTCGGCGATCGCCTGCACCTCGGCGCGGAGATCGTCGGCCGAGAGGCCCTCCTCGAGGATCAGCGACAGGCTGACGGCCAGGGGGCGGGCGCCGGAGACGGCGAGGTCGTTGACCGTGCCGTTGACGGCCAGCTCGCCGATCGAGCCGCCGGGGAAGCGCAGTGGCTTGACCACGTAGGAGTCGGTGGTCAGGGCGAGCTCGACACCATCGGCACTCACGGCGCCGGCGTCGCCCATAGCCGCGAGCGCCTCCGAGCCGAAGGCCGGCACGAAGAGACCCTCGATCAGCGTCTGGGTGGCCTTTCCGCCGGCACCGTGAGCCATGTTGATCTGGCTGTCGCGGAACTTCGCGCGCTTGCCCCGCGCGGTCTCGATGATGCCCAGGATCTTCTGCTCGCGATCCGACACGGCGGTCCCGGGCGTCTCGCTCATCACACGACCTCTCGCTCGCGCGCGAAGCGCCCGTAGTTGTAGTAGGCGGCACAGGCGCCCTCGCTCGAGACCATGCAGGTGCCGATCGGCCGCTCCGGCGTGCAGGCCGTCCCGAAGACCTTGCACTCCCACGGCTTGATCACGCCCTTGAGGACCTCGCCACACTGGCAGGCTTTGGGGTCGGCGACGCGAATACCGGGGACGCTGAAGCGCCGCTCGGCATCGAGGTCCGCGTAGGCCTCCGAGAGCTTCAGCCCGCTGTGGGAAATGAAACCGAGCCCGCGCCACTCGAAATGCGGTCGCAGCTCGAAGACCTCGGCCATCACCTCGAGTGCGCGCAGGTTGCCGTCGTAGGGGACCACCCGCTTGTACTGGTTCTCCACCTCGCACCGGCCCTCGGACAGCTGGCGCAGGATCATCGTGATCGCGTGCAGGATGTCCAGCGGCTCGAAGCCCGCGATGGCCACGGGCTTGCCGTAGTCGGCGGGGATGAACTCGAACGGCCGCGCGCCCACGACGGTCGAGACGTGACCGGGGCCGATGAAGCCGTCGAGCCGCAGATCGGGTGACTCGAGCAGCGCGCGCAGCGGCGGCACGATCGTGACGTGGCTGCACATGACGGAGAAGTTCGCAGTCGCCTCAGCCCGCGCACGCTTGAGCGTGAGCGCGGTGGACGGCGCCGTCGTCTCGAACCCGATGGCGAAGAACACCACCTCGCGGTCCGGGTTCTGCTTGGCGATGCGCAGGGCGTCGAGCGGCGAGTAGACCATGCGGATGTCAGCCCCGGCGGCCTTCGCCTCGAGCAGGCTCCCGTCGCCTCCCGGCACGCGCATCATGTCGCCGAAGCACGTGAAGATCACACCCTCGCGATGCGCCAGGGCGATGCCGTCGTCGACCCGGCCCATGGGGATCACGCACACCGGGCAGCCCGGGCCGTGCACCAGCTCCACGTTCGCGGGCAGCAGGTCGTCGATGCCGTATTTGTAGATCGAGTGCGTATGTCCGCCGCACACCTCCATCAGCTTGTAGTGACGACCCGGCTCGACCAGCGAGAGGATCTCGCCGGCCAGTGCCCGACCGAGCTCGGCGTCACGGAACTCGTCCACGAACTTCATGCGCTCGGCGCTCCCCGGGCGGCATCGAGCCGGGCGATCGCCGTCCCGGCGTGCACGAGCAGCTGCTCTCCGATGGCCACCGGCTCGACGAGCGCCGTCTCCACGCTGGAGCGAGTGCCGTCCTCGCCCGCGCACAGGGCCAGGCCACGTGCCGTGTCGAGCTTCAGGACCGTCATCGGCGCGCCGTCGTCGCTGCAGGTGATGCAGTGATCGGCATCACACGGCGCGATCGCGGCGGGCTCCAGTGTCATTCGATGACGCTCGCCTTGAGCTCCTCGAGTTCCTGCTCGTAATCCGCACCCATGCGCTCGAGCAGGTCGCGGGTGGCCCGCGCCTCTTCCTCATCGACCTGAGAGATGGCGAAGCCAACGTGGATCAGAACCCAATCGCCGGGTCCGACGCCCTCGCCGCCGGCGTCGAGGAGCCCGATGTTGACGTTCCGCCGCACGCCGGCGACGTCCACCTTGGCGAGCCGGTTCGGCTCGTCGACGATCTCCAGGATCTGACCCGGTATCGCCAAACACATGGGACCGAACGGCTCCTCTCAGAATTGTCGGGGCCTGCCGTGGCGGCGTGGACCGCTGTCCGCAGGCGCGGCTCACAGACCGCAGACGAACACCTTGTATCACCGGTCCGAACCCCGATGCCCCCGGGGGTAACCCCCCTTACGCCTTCAACTGTAATCGGGATTACTGACCGCGTCTCTCCGAGAGCATTTGACCGGGTCGTATTCTTGTGCGGAGGACTTCGCGCCGGCGCCCGACCGGCGTGAGGCACAGGGAGGCAGCACCATCGATTTGCATGACCGAGAGGTGGCCCAGAGGACCCCGGCCCAGTGGCCGGGAAACCCCGGCTTCGCGCACGGGCAGCCCCAGGCGACCTCACGGTTTGCGTCGCTCCTCGATGCCGACGACGACCTCGGCCAGGGCTTCGACGTTCGCACCCGCCTCGCGCTGCGGCAGACGATCACCGCACGGGTGCTCGACGCCGGCACGGGAGCGTGCGAGCTCGACACCTGGTTCGAGGCGGTCGGGCAGGGCCCCGGCCTGCTGATCCTCGACGGGCTGATCGCCGTGGAGACCCGCGTGGGCGACCGCACGGCGATGGAGCTGATCGGCGCGGGTGACCTGCTGCAGCCGCCGGCACCGCGCGCCGACGACCTGATCGAGCGAATCGACGCCTGGCGCGCCCTGTGCCCGACGCGCCTTGCGCTGCTCGACGACGAGTTCGGCGACCGCGTGCGTCCCTGGCCCCAGATCAGCGAGGCGCTGCTGCGCCGGGCCAGCCGGCGAATCGCCGACATCGACGCGGTTCGTGCGATCACCTCACAACCGCGTCTCGAGGTCCGGCTCGTGCTCCTGCTCTGGCACCTGGGTGCGCGCTGGGGCCGCGTCGAGCCGGGCGGCATCCGCGTAACCCTGCCGCTCACACACCGCCTGCTCGGCGAGCTCGTCTCGGCCGAGCGGCCCTCGATCTCCCACGCCCTCAGCCGCCTCTCGGACTGTGGAGTGGTGACCGGGGCCGCCGGCGATTGGCACCTGCAAGGCAACCTCGAGGAGCATCTGGAAGCGCTGCTGGAGCGCGGGCCGGCGCGCAAGGCCGGTTGAGAAGGCGCGCACGGAGGACGTCGAACGCGGTATGTTGCTCCCGGCGGTCGCCTCGCGAGCGCCGCGCCACCACGGGGGAGACTCAGCTTGCGCAGAACAACCGGAGCCGTTCGGGTCGCCGTTCTCGGTCTTCTGTGCCTGCTGGGAGCCGCCTCGTCCGCCGGGGCCGCCACCGGCATTCACAAGATCAAGCACGTCGTGATCATCATGCAGGAGAACCGCTCCTTCGACTCCTACTTCGGCACCTACCCGGGTGCCGACGGCTTGCCGCGCGACCGCCATGGCCACTTCACCGTGTGCGTGCCAGACCCCAAGCGCCACACGTGCCAGCGGCCGTTTCACGACCACAGCGACCTCAATGCCGGCGGCCCGCACATGGCGGTCGATGCGGTCGCCGACGTCAACCGCGGCAAGATGAACGGCTTCATCGGCTCGGTCGAATCGGGGCACCTCGACACCGACCAGCTCGGCTGCCAGGTGCAGAAGCTGCCCTCCACCTGCGTCGACGTCATGGGTTACCACGACGCGCGCGAGCTCCCGCACTACTGGCGCTACGCGCACAACTTCGTGCTCCAGGACCACATGTTCGAGCCCACGCCGTCGTGGAGCCTGGTCGCCCACCTGTACATGGTCTCGGCCTGGTCGGCCTACTGCTCGATCCCGAACGATCCGATGAGCTGCCGCACGAACCTCGTCTTCCCCGACACCGAGGGCGTCCCCGGCGCGGGGATCGGCAGCAACCCCGGCGCCGCGCTGACCGGCCTGCTCACCGTCAACGACGCCGACGACGCGGCCAACGCCAAGCAGCCGCCGGACTACGCGTGGACCGACATCACCTACATGCTGCACAAGCACAACATCAGCTGGCGCTACTACCTCTCACAGGGCACGGAGCCGGATTGCGCGAGCGGCGCCATGACCTGCACGCCTGTGCCCCAGAACGTCAAGACGCCCGAGATCTGGAATCCGCTGCCCGACTTCACCACCGTCCACCAGGACAACCAGATCGGCAACATCCAGGCCGACACGAACTTCTTCCGCGATGCCTACCGCGGGAAGCTGCCGGCGGTGTCGTGGCTGATCCCCTCCGGCGACAACAGCGAGCATCCACCCGGCCGGGTGAGCACTGGGCAGGATCACGTCACGCGGGCCATCAACGCGATCATGTCCGGCAAGGACTGGAACTCGACCGCCATCTTCCTGGCCTGGGACGACTGGGGCGGCTTCTACGACCACGTCGTGCCGCCGGTCATCGGCGGTCAGCGCTGGGGGATGCGCGTCCCGGGCCTGGTCATCTCGCCGTACGCCCGCCGCGGTTACATCGACCACCAGACGATCAGCTTCGACGCCTACCTGAAGTTCATCGAGGATGACTTCCTCGGCGGCCGGCGACTCGATCCCCGCACGGACGGCCGACCCGATCCGCGCCCCTCCGTCCGCGAGCATGCACCCGGCCTCGGGAACCTGGTGCGCGATTTCAACTTCAACCAGAAGCCACAGCGGCCGCTTCTGCTGCCGAGGATCCCGCCGGACAAGCTGCCGCCGAACCTGCTCCCGACCCTAAAGAATTGATGCCATGACCCGTCGCCTGCTCACGCTGACCCTCCCACTGCTGGCGCTCGCCGCCGCGAGTGCCCCCGTCGCCCACGCGGCGAGTGGCATCCACAAGATCAAGCACGTCGTGATCATCATGCAGGAGAACCGCTCCTTCGACTCCTACTTCGGCACCTATCCGGGGGCCGACGGGATTCCCAGGAAGAACGGACGCATCTCGGTCTGCGTGCCGAACCTGCCGGGCAAGCCGTGCGTCCGGCCCTACCACGACACGCACGACATCAACCTCGGGGGACCGCACGAGAACAACGCTTTTCTGACCGACCTCAACGGCGGTCGCATGAACGGGTTCGTCCTGGCGCGGGTCTGCCAGAACCCGCTCGATCCCAAGGACTGTGACACATCGCAGCCGACCGACATGATGGGCTACCACACCGCTCGTGAGATCCCCAACTACTGGGCGTACGCGCGCAACTTCGTGCTTCAGGACCACATGTTCGAGCCCGATGCCTCCTGGAGCCTGCCGGCCCATCTCTTCCTGGTCTCCGAATGGTCGGCCCGCTGCACGATTCCTGGCGTGGCGATGAGTTGCACCAGCAACATCGAACTTCCGGCGCTGCCGGCCGACATCGGACCCGCCCCCCACGTGCAACCTGATTACGCGTGGACCGACCTCACCTATCTCTTCCATAAGAACCATGTGAGCTGGGCCTATTACCTGAAGAAGGGCAAGGAGCCCGACTGCGAGACCGGTGAGATGTTCTGCAAGTTCAAGGACCAGGATCCGCGCACGCCGGGGATCTGGAACCCGCTGCCCTCGTTCGACACGGTCAAACAGGACAACCAGGTCAAGAACGTTGAGCCCACAGAAAATCTATTCACGGCGCTGCGCAAGAACCGCCTGCCGGCCGTTTCATGGGTCATCCCGAGCGGCGTGGTGAGCGAACATCCAACCTCGAGCATCCACAAGGGTCAGGCGTACGTCACGAACGTGATCAATTCCATCATGCGCTCGAAGGACTGGAACTCGACGGCCATCTTCCTGACCTGGGATGACTGGGGTGGCTTCTACGATCACGTGGTACCGCCGGTCGTCGACGGCAACGGCTATGGATTCCGGACGCCCGGGATAGTCATCAGCCCGTATGCGCGGCGTGGCGTCATCGACCATCAGCGGTTGAGCTTCGACGCCTTCGCCAAGTTCATCGAGGACGACTTCCTCAGTGGCCAGCGGCTGAACCCGCGCACCGACGGACGCCCCGACAAGCGCCCGACCGTGCGCGAGACGGTCCCCGGCCTGGGCAACCTGGTCCGCGACTTCAACTTCAAGCAGAAGCCGCGGTCGCCGATGCTGCTGCCCGTTAACGGCTAGGGGCGGTCGGTGGCGATCGAGCCGGACGAGCAGCAGCTGAGCGAGGTGACCGCGATCGCGGGCACCGAGGACGATGGCCCGGTCGTGATGCTCAACCTGAACCGCTACCGGGAGCGGGCGGCGTACGATGCGGCGGGGGTGCCGGAGAGCGACCCCGACGTCTCTGGCCACGCGGCCTACCTGCGTTACGGGATCGTGGCCAATGGCGTGCTCGAGCGCGTCGGCGCCCGGATCCTGTGGCACACCACCTCGGAGCGGACGGTCATCGGCGATGGCAGCGACCGCTACGACGAGGTGATCGCCGTCTGGTATCCGGACCTCGCGGCGTTCGTGGCACTGATCAGCGACCCGGAGCTGCTCGCGGCCCGCCACCACCGTGTGGCGGCGCTCGAGCGGGCCGCGCTGATCCGCTGCCGCTCCGGCGCGGAGCCGGTCCTCAGCGGGCTCTGAGCTGGCGCGCCCCGGCGGGCTCGCGGCTCGCGAGCAGCGCCCGCATGTCGGCCACCGGACCAACGTGCCGGAGCTTGTCAGGATTGACGATCGAGCTGACGCCCTGGATCTGACCCTCGGCGATGTCGAGGGCCATCACGCCGATCAGGTGCCCGCGGCCGTCGAGCATCACCGCCCCCGGGCCGCCGTTGACCGTGACCTGGCGCATCGAGGCGCCGGCGATACGGGCTCCCTGGCGCATCCAGGCCATGAGCGTTCGCGCGACGCGCGCGCGGCCGTGAAGAGAACGCGCAAGCGCCGGCACCTTGCCGCCGCCGTCGCCGCGCAGCACGACGTCATGAGCCAGCAGCGCCTCCAGCGCGGGCAGCTCACCGCCCTGTGCAGCGGCGAAGAAGCGGCGAGCGAGCTCGTCGCGCTCCTGAGCCGTCGCCTCGAATCGCGGGCGTCGCTCCTCGACGTGGCGCCGCGCGCGCGTGGCGAGCTGGCGCGCGTTGTCGGGGCTCTTGCCGACGATGTCCGCGATCTCCTCGTACCCGTAGTCGAAGACGTCGCGCAACAGCAGCACGGCCCGCTGCTCGGGCGACAGGCTCTCCAGCAGGACGAGGAAGGCGAGCGACAGGGAATCGGCGATCTCGGCATGACGGGCGGGGTCGTCGGCCGAGTCGGTGACGATCGGCTCGGGCAACCAGTCGCCGGTATAGCTCTCGCGCCGCACACGGGCCGAGCGCAGCTCGTCGATCGCCAACCGGGTCGTGATGGTCACGACATAGGCCCGCGGCGATTCGAGGCGCTCTCCCCGCGCGAGCGCGGCGTGCACGCGCAGGAGGGCCTCCTGCACGACATCCTCCGCATCTACCACGCTGCCGAGCATGCGATAGGCGATCGCGAAGGCGGCCGGCCTCAGCTCCTCCAGGAGCTCCTCTTCAGGGCTGTTCATGCGCAGACCTCCCATCTCATCCGGGTTCTCAGACTAGGACGAGACGCGGGCTCCTGATGTGACGGTCGCGGCGGGCTAGGTGTAGTTCCTGAGTAGGTTGGTCGATCCGGGCCCCCTTGGAGGCTGAGAGCTGCCAAGCGATCAGTCCCAAGGAGGACACCGGATGAATCTGCACCGTAACGCGGCTCTCAGTCTGAAAGGCCGCGAGGCGCTCTGCCGTCGGGTTGTTGCGGGCGAGCGGACGGTGAGCGAGGCGGCTGAGGCCGCCGAGGTCAGCGTCCGCTGCGCCCGCAAATGGGTCGGCCGGTATCGAGCCGAGGGGGAGCTCGGTCTGATGGACCGTTCCTCGGCGCCGCATGCGATTCCGCACCGAACGAGCGAGCGTCGGATCGAGGCGATCGCAGCACTCAGGCGGCTGCGGTTCACCGGCCCGGAGATCGCCGAGTGCTTGGGGATGGCGCTGTCGACCGTTTCGGGGATCTTGACCAGGATCGGGATGGGCAAGCTCGGCCGGCTCGGGCTGGAGCCCGCGCGACGCTACGAGCGGGCTCGTCCGGGCGAGCTGATCCACATCGACGTCAAGAAGCTCGGCCGGATCCAACGCGGAGCTGGGCATCGTATGACCGGCCGCCGGCATTACAACCCGACCGTGGGCACGCACACTAAGCGCTACGGAACCGTCGGCTGGGAGTACGTGCACGTCGCGATCGATGACTGCACCCGCCTGGCCTACGCCGAGGTCCTGGACAACGAGAAGGCCACCACCGTCGTCGGCTTCCTCAAGCGAGCGGTCGCGTTCTATCTCCGACACGGCATCACCGTCGAACGATTGCTCACCGACAACGGCTCTGGATACCGCTCAACAATCCACGCCATCGCCTGCCGGACCTTGCGCATCCGTCACCTACGCACCCGCCCCTACCGACCCCAGACCAACGGGAAGGCCGAGCGCTTCATCCGCACCCTCCTCGGCGGCTGGGCATATGGCGCGATCTACCGCAACAGCTCAGAACGCACCGCAGCTCTTGACGGCTGGCTCTGGCACTACAACCATCTCCGCAAACACTCAGCCCTCGGCCACCACCCGCCCACCAACAAGCGTGACCAACCTACTCGGGACTACGCTAGGTGGCCGCCGGCACCGAGCTCGCCGTGCGCGCCCGCACGCGGTAGTCGGCCGGATCGAAGTGCGCGGTGAGGCGCCGGAAGCGGAACGTGAACGAGGGCCAGAGCGTGGTGTTGCGACCGCTGGCGTCGAGGTACCAGCTCGAGCAGCCACCCGTGGTCCAGACCGTGCCCTTCATGTCGCCCTGCAGCTGCTCGTTGTAGGCGTCCTGGACCTCCGGGCGCACGTCGAAGCTGGCCAGTCGCCGCTCATCCATGACCCTCAGTGCGTCGAGCACATATTGGATGTGGGCCTCGATCATCACCGTCATCGAGGTGTGGCCGAGTCCCGTGTTCGGGCCGATGATCGCGAACAGATTGGGGAAGCCGGAGATGGTTGCGCCGAGGTAGGCGGCCATCGAGACGTTCCAGGCCTCCTCCAGCGTGCGTCCGCCGCGGCCGCGCACCAGCCTGGCGATCGGCGGGTCGGTGACATGAAAGCCGGTGCTGAAAACGATCGTGTCGACCGCGCGCTCGGTGCCGTCCGCGGTTACGATCGAGCGCTCGCGGACCTCGCGGATGCCATCGGTGATGACGTCCACGTTCTCGCGCGTCAACGAGGGGTAGTAGTCGCTGGAGATCAGCACGCGCTTGCAGCCCATCGTGTAGTCCGGCGTGAGCTTGGCGCGCAGAGCAGGGTCCGGGACCTGGCGACGCAGATGGAGCTTGGCCAGGCGCTCGCCCAGCTTGAGGAGCGCCGGCCACCGCGCCAGCGCCAGCACGCGCGACTCATAAGCCCAGTAGATGGCGTTCCTGACCGCACGCTGAGCGAGCGGGAAGTGCCGGAAGATCCAGCGCTCAGCCCTGGTCACGGGCCGGTCGCTGCGCGGCATGACCCAGGGGGCGGTGCGCTGATAGAGGTGGAGCTCGTCCACCCGGGGCTGAATCTCCGGGACGAGTTGGATCGCCGAGGCTCCGGTCCCGATCACCGCGACGCGCTCACCGCTCAGGTCATGCTGGTGGTTCCAGTGCGCGGAGTGAAACACGGTGCCCTTGAAGCGCTCGAGGCCGTTCAGCGCGGGAATCGACGGTTCGCTCAGGGGGCCCATGCCCGCGACCAGCACCTCGGCGGCGACCCGGCCCGCGGTCGTGGTGATGTGCCAGCGCTGCTGATCCTCCACCCACGCGGCGTCCGTCACCTCGTGGCCGTAGAGCAGGTGGTCGGTGATCCCGAATCGCTCGGCGCAGTCGCGCAGATAGGCGTGGATCTCGCCCTGCGCCGAGAACGTGCGGGTCCAGTTCGGGTTGGGTGCGAAGGAGAACGAGTAGAGATGCGAGGGGACATCGCACGCCGCCCCGGGGTAGGTGTTCTCGCGCCACGTGCCGCCCACGTCGTCCGCGCGCTCGAGCACCACGTAGTCGTCGACGCCGACCCGCTCGAGGCCGATGGCCATCCCCAGTCCGGAGAAGCCCGTTCCCACGATGGCCACGCGGACCTCTCGGAGTCCACCGTCGCGGCGCAGCGCCGCGGCGTCCGGCGGTCGGTCGCTGGCTTTGCCGGTGGTGATCGCGTCGGCGCTGGGGGCGATCGTGCTCGTCATCTGGCGGCTCTCCCTCTCACTGGTGACTTACTGCTGGTAACCTACTGCGGGTAAGTGCAGACTTGTGTGTGTCGGGTCACACTGCTGCGGCCCTAGACTCCCCCGCCATGTCCGATCGCTCAGCCGCGCTTGACGAACTCGCCAACTACCGCCACGGCCGCGTCCCGCGCGAGCTTCGTGAGCGTCAGCTGCTGGTGATCGCGGAGGAGCTGTTCGCCGAGCGCGGCTACCAGCGAGCCTCGATGGATGAGCTCGCCCGCCGAGCCGGCGTCTCCAAGCCGCTCATCTACGAGCTTTTCTCGAGCAAGGACGAGCTCCATCGCCGTCTGTTCCAACGCGCGGCCGACGAGCTGGCCTCCGCGGTGGCCACTTCGATCGTCCCCGACGGCAGCCTCGAGGCGACACTGCACGAAGGGGCACTGGCCTTCTTTCACTTCATCGACGACCACCGGGCGGCCTGGGCGATGCTCTACGCCGATGAGGGCGGCGCCCCCCACACCCCGCACCTCAACGAGATCCGCGCCCGCCAGACCAGGCTGGTCGCCGGTCTGCTGGCCGCGCGCGCCGAGCAGCTGGGGGTGGGGCTCGAGCGGGACCGCCTCGAGGCCGTCGCCAACGCGCTCAACGGCGCGTTCGAGTGGATGGCCCACTGGTGGCGGGCCAATCCCGAAGTCGAGGCTGAGACCCTCGCCGCCTGGCTGGTCGAGCTCATGCTGCCCGGGCTCGAGCGGATGGTCGAGCACGGCGGCTAGCCCTCGCTACGGTGGTGGCGCGCCGCGGTGGGGCGGGTCGGGCGCCGGCACGTGGACCGCGAACATCGGTCCGAGAACGCTCGCACAAGGGCGTGCAGAGCACCGGGGTATAGTCCGTTGCGGTTCATGTCGGATGGCGTCCAGACCTCAACGTCCAACGGTGCGCGAGCCGATATCGACGCGGTCGAGACGCGCGAATGGCTCGAGGCGCTCGATGCCGTTGTGGCGCATGACGGACCGAGCCGCGCCCGAGACATCCTCACGCGCGTCATCGAGCGCGCCCAGGCCGCCGGCACGGGGCCGATCGCCAGCCTCAACACTCCCTACGTCAACACGATTCCGCCGCAGCGCGAGGCCCCGATGCCGGGTGACCCCGCGCTCGAGCGGCGCCTGCGCTCGATCGTGCGCTGGAACGCGATCGCCATGGTCGTACGCGCCAACAAGGAGTCATCTGAGCTAGGCGGCCACATCGCGACCTACCAGTCGCTGGCCACCCTCATGGAGGTCGGCTTCAATCACTTCTGGCGCGCGCCGAGCGAGCATCACGGCGGCGATCTCGTGTACTTCCAGGGCCACTCGTCACCAGGCAACTACGCACGCGCCTTTCTCGAGGGCCGCCTGAGCGCCGAGCAGCTCGACGGTTTCCGGCAGGAGATCAGCCGCGGCGGCCTCGCCTCCTATCCGCACCCCTGGCTGATGCCCGACTTCTGGCAGTTCCCTACGGTTTCGCTCGGGATCGGGCCGATCACCTCGATCTACCAGGCGCGCTTCATGCGCTACCTGGAGGCCCGCGGAATCGGGCAGACCTCCGGGCGCAAGGTGTGGGTGTTCGCCGGCGACGGGGAGATGGACGAGCCCGAGTCCATGGGGTCGATCGGCCTGGCCGGACGCGAGCGGCTCGACAACCTGATCTGGATCGTCAACTGCAACCTCCAGCGCCTCGACGGGCCGGTGCGCGGCAACGGCAAGATCATCCAGGAGCTCGAGTCCGACTTCCGCGGCGCGGGCTGGAACGTGATCAAGGTGATCTGGGGCTCGCGCTGGGACCCGCTGCTCGCGGCCGATGACGACGACGCGCTCATCAAGGTCATGGAGGACTGCGTCGACGGCGACTACCAGACATTCAAGTCGCGCGACGGGGCCTACGTGCGTGAGCACTTCTTCGGACGCGACCCGAACCTCCTCGAGCGTGTCAAGGACATGAGCGACGAGCAGATCTGGCTGCTCAATCGCGGTGGTCACGACCAGCAGAAGGTCTACGCGGCCTATCACGAGGCGGTCAACCACGCGGGCGAGCCAACCGTGATCCTGGCCAAGACGGTCAAGGGCTACGGCATGGGCGTCTCCGGCGAGGGGCAGATGATCACGCACCAGGCCAAGAAGATGACCGAGGCGGCGCTGCTGCATTTCCGCGACCGCTTCGAGCTGCCCCTGACCGACGAGCAGGTCAAGGCCGCCGAGTACTACAAGCCGCCCGACGACTCGCCCGAGATGAGCTATCTGCACGAGCGCCGCGCCGAGCTCGGCGGGTTCCTGCCGGCCCGGCGGCGCCGTGCCGAGCCGCTCGAGCCGCCCCCACTCTCGACCTTCCAATCACAGCTCGACGGAACCGGCGAGCGCGAGATCTCCACCACGATGGCCTTCGTGCGCATCCTCGCGGCCCTCCTGCGCGACAAGAAGCTGGGCCGCCACATCGTTCCGATCGTGCCCGACGAATCGCGCACCTTCGGCATGGAGGGCCTCTTCCGCCAGGTCGGCATCTACTCGCCCGTGGGACAGCTCTATCAGCCCCAGGACTCCGAGCAGCTCATGTTCTACAAGGAGGATGAGCACGGCCAGATCCTCGAGGAGGGCATCACCGAGGCCGGGGCCATGTCTTCGTTCATCGCCGCCGGGACGTCGTACAGCACCCACGCCGTGCAGATGATCCCGTTCTACATCTACTACTCGATGTTCGGCTATCAGCGGGTCGGCGACCTGGTCTGGGCGGCGGGCGACAACCGCTCACGCGGCTTCATGCTCGGCGGCACCGCCGGACGCACGACGCTCAACGGCGAGGGCCTCCAGCACGAGGACGGCCACAGCCACGTGCTCTTCTCCGTCGTGCCGAACGTGCGCGCCTACGACCCCAGCTTCGGCTACGAGCTGGCCGTGATCATCCACGCGGGCCTGCGACGGATGGTGGTCGACCAGGAGGACGTCTTCTACTACATCACGCTGATGAACGAGAACTATCCGCACCCGGCCATGCCGGCAGGGGCCGAGGACGGGATCCTGCGCGGCATGTACCTGCTGCGTGAGGGCCCCAAGCGCTCGAAGAAGCCCCGTGTGCAGTTGCTCGGTTCGGGAACGATGCTGCGCGAGGTGGTGGCGGCCGCGGACCTGCTGTCCTCAGACTGGGGCGTCGAGGCCGACGTCTGGAGCGTCACCTCGTTCACCGAGCTGCGGCGAGACGGGCTCGAGGTGGAGCGTTGGAATCTGCTGCACCCGGAATCGGAGCCGCGTCGCGCGTACGTCTCGGAGTCACTCGCGGCCCGGCGCGGTCCGGTCGTCGCCTCCACGGATTACCTTCGCGCCTTCGCGGACCAGATCCGCCAATGGGTTCCCGGCTCCTACCGCGTGCTCGGGACCGACGGCTACGGCCGCAGCGACTTCCGCCGGGCGTTGCGGCGCTTCTTCGAGGTCGACCGGCATTTCGTGACCGTCGGCGCCCTGAAGTCCCTGGCCGACGCCGGCGAGCTCGACCCCAGCCGCGCGCAAGAGGCGATCGAACGCTACGAGCTCGACCCCGACGCGCCGATGCCGACCACCGTCTGATGAGCGCAACCGAGACCATCGACGTCGTCGTTCCGGACATCGGGGACTTCGACGCGGTCCCGGTCATCGAGATCCTCGTCTCGCCGGGTGACGCGGTCGCCGTCGACGACCCTCTGCTGACGCTCGAGTCCGACAAGGCCACCATGGACGTGCCGGCGCCGTTCGCCGGGGTCGTGAAGAAGCTCGAGGTCAAAGTGGGTGACAAGGTCGCGCAGGGGACGCTCCTGCTGCGCCTCGAGGCGGCGGCCGACGGCGCGGCCGACGGTGAGACCCGGACAAAGGCCTCCACGGTCGCCTCACAGGCCGCCCCGGACGAAGCCTCGGCGCCCGATTCGATCAGCGCCGCCACGCGGGCTGAGGCGTCGGATGGGGCCGGGGATGGTGCCGCCGGGGAGCGCACGGGCGCCGCGGCTGGAGGGGCGGCCGACGCTGCGGGGTCCGGCGGGCGCGCGGCGCGCGGGTCGGGCAACGGGGCCGGGCCGGTCTACGCCAGCCCCTCGGTCCGGCGGCTGGCCCGTGAGCGCGGTCTCGATCTGAGCCTGATCGAGGGCAGCGGGCGCAAGGGCCGCATCACCAAGGAGGACGTCGAGCGCGCAATGGCCTCCCCGGGTGCCGCACCGGCGCCGGGCGCCGAGGGGCGCTCAGCGGCGATCCCCGGGCTGGAGCTCGCGCCCTGGCCGCGGGTCGACTTCGAGAGGTTCGGCCCCGTCGAGCGCCGGGAACGCTCACGCATCCAGAAGATCTCGGCCCCCAACCTGGCTCGCAACTGGGTGATGATCCCGCACGTCACTCAGAACGACGAGGCCGACATCACCGAGCTCGAAGCGTTCCGCAAGCAGGTCAACGAGGAGCATGCCAAGGAGGGCGTCAAACTCACCATGGTGGGCTTCCTGATCGCCGCCTCGGTGGCGACGCTCAAGGAGTTCCCCGAGTTCAACTCGTCGCTCGACGGCGACGATCTGGTCATCAAGCGCTACTACAACATCGGCTTCGCCGCCGACACGCCCGGCGGGCTGGTCGTGCCGGTGATCCGGAACGCCGACCAGAAGGGGATCCTCGACATCGCCCGCGAGCTCAGCGACCTCTCGAGCCGGGCCCGCGAGGGCAAGCTCGGGATGGCCGATCTGCAGGGCGGCACGTTCACCATCTCGAGCCTGGGCGGGATCGGGGGCACCAGCTTCACCCCGATCATCAACGCACCCGAGGTGGCCATCCTCGGCGCCACTCGCGCGAGCGTCAAGCCGGTCTGGAACGGGAGCGAGTTCGCCCCGCGGCTGATGGTGCCGCTCTCGCTGTCCTACGACCACCGGGTGATCGACGGCGCGGCCGCGGCGCGCTTCGTGGTCCACCTGGTCCACGTGCTCTCAGACCTGCGCAGGGCCCTGCTGTGAGCGAGCAGCTCGAGGTTCGCGTCCCCGACATCGGGGATTTCACGGACGTACCCGTGATCGAGATCCACGTGGCGATCGGCGATCAGGTCGCGGCCGAGGATCCCCTGGTCACGCTTGAATCCGACAAGGCGACGATGGACGTCCCCGCGCCCCGCGCGGGCATCGTCAAACAGTTGCGCGTCGCGCTGGGCGATCGCGTGTCCGAGGGCAGTGTTCTGCTCACGCTGGATGGGGATTCGGGGTCCGCCGCCGAACCCAAGCCGGAGCTCGCGCGCGCCGAGCCCGAGCAGGAGCGGGACGAGCCCGCTGCTGGCGGGCCGCGGCCGACCGGAGGCAACGACGCCCAGGTGGTCGTGCTCGGCGCCGGCCCCGGCGGCTACACGGCGGCCTTTCGTGCCGCCGATCTGGGACTCAAGACGGTTCTCATCGAGCGCTACCCCCGACTCGGCGGCGTCTGTCTGAACGTGGGCTGCATCCCCTCTAAGACGCTGCTCCATGCCGCCCGGACGATCGCCGATGCCGAGGACATGGCCGCACATGGGATCAAGTTCGGCCGGCCCTCGATCGACATCGACGGCCTGCGCGGCTGGAAGGAATCAGTGGTCAAGAAACTCACCGGCGGTCTCGATGCTCTGGCCAAGCAGCGCCAGGTCGAGGTCGTCCACGGCGAAGCCCGCTTCCGCGGCCCGAACTCGCTGGAGGTCGGCGAGCGCACGATCTCCTTCGACAACTGCATCATCGCCGCGGGCTCGGAGTCCGTGCGCCTGCCCGAGCTGCCCGACGACCCGCGGATCTTTGACTCGACCGGAGCCCTCGAGCTCGCCTCGATCCCCAAGCGGCTGCTGGTGATCGGAGGTGGGATCATCGGGCTCGAGATGGCCGCGGTGTACGACGCGCTCGGCTCGCGCGTGACCGTGGTCGAGATGCTCGACCAACTGATCCCCGGCTGCGATCCGGACCTGGTCAAGCCGCTCCAGAAGCGCATCGAGGGGCGCTACGAGGCCGTGCTGCTCGGCAAGAAGGTGGGCGCCGTCAAGGCCCAGAGGAATGGCCTCAAGGTCGAGATCGAAGGCGCCAAGACCCAGGTCTTCGACCAGATCCTCGTGGCGGTCGGAAGACGACCGAACGGCGCGGTGATCGGTGCCGATGCCGCCGGAGTGGAGGTCGACGAACGCGGTTTCATCCGGGTAGATCACCAACTGCGCACGAACATGTCGGGCATCTACGCGATCGGCGACATCGTCGGCGGCCCGATGCTCGCCCACAAGGCGTCGCACGAGGGCAAGATCGCCGCCGAGGTGATCGCCGGTCACGACGTCGAGTTCGACGCGCGCTCGATCCCGTCGGTCGCCTACACCGATCCGGAGGTGGCCTGGATGGGGCTCACCGAGACCGCGGCGCGCGCCGATGGGGTCGACTACGAGAAGGCGGTGTTCCCCTGGGCGGCCTCGGGCCGCGCGCTGTCCATCGGCCGCGACGACGGGATCACGAAGCTGATCGTCGAGCCCGGATCGCGGCGTCTGCTGGGCGCGGGGATCGTCGGCATCAACGCCGGCGAGCTGATAGCCGAGACGGTCCACGCCCTCGAGATGGGCGCCGACGCCGAGGACCTGGCGCTCACCGTCCACCCCCACCCCACCCTGTCCGAGACGATCGGCTTCGCCGCCGAGCTCGCCCTCGGGACGATCACCGACCTGATGCCCCCGCGCGCCCGCCGGCGCTGAGCGGGGGACGGCTCGCCGCCAGCCTACTCGTCCGCGAGCGAGGCTTATGCGTGCCGGCGCCGGCGGCGCAGCACGACCAACAGCAGCAGACCCGCTATCACGAGCCCGAACTTGCCGGAGAGAACGCCGCGGGACGGAGGCGGCTCGGCGTGTGGACGCACCGATGGCATGGCGAATTCCTCCGCGGCCAGGATGTCGTGGGCCTCGAGAATCCCGGTCGGGTCCTCGGGCAGCACGACCGGCCGTGGATGGATCGTGGGATCGGCCTGCGGAACCGCGAATGCCTCCGCGGCGAGGATGTCGTGAGCCTCTTCGGTGATCGAGCCTTGACGGCGGCGCGGCTTCTTCTCGGTCATCGTCTGATGATCCCAGATGTGGCCGTGTGTCGCTGCTAAAGGAGCCGGCCGGGACGTCGCATTCGCAGGCGGCCGGGACTGTGCATTTCTGCACCCGGCGTTTGGGTGGGCGATCTTCTGGGGATGCACCGGGGACTAGTGCTTTCAAGTCTTGCGCGAACAACCCAGGGGTCGGGGGGCCGCCGCCCCCCAGAGCGCGACGAGCAAAGGACACCGAGGAGACGCGCCGTGGCGATCCTCGATGTCGATCCTGACCTCGCCCGCGATATGAACGACGAGCGCATCACCACGGCTCGGAGTCACGCGATCGCGGCGATCGAGACGCTTGCTCCGGGCGAGTGGCCGGCGCGCGCGCTGGACATCATCGAGCCCCGTGGCGCCCTCGGCCTGCTCGTCGTGGACGGCCTTATCTCCCGCGACGTTTCGCTCGGCAGCGTCTCGTTCACCGAGTTGATCGGCGAGGGCGAGATCCTCCGGCCCTGGGACACCGGGACCGAGCTCAACACCGACCCGCCGGAGATCACCTGGACCGTCCTCATGACCGCTCGGATCGCGATTCTCGACCACCGCTTCGTGGCTCGCACGGCGCGCTGGCCGGAGCTCACAACCGCGCTCCTCGGCCGCGCCGTCAAGCGGTCCCGGTCGCTCGCCGTGCAGTTGGCGATCTGCAACGTACAGCGCGTCGAGGCGCGCCTGCTGCTGCTCATGTGGCATCTGGCCGAGCGCTGGGGGCGCGTGTCCCCTGACGGGATCGTGCTGCCTCTGCAGCTAACGCATCGGATGCTGGCCAGCTTGGTCGGCGCCCGGCGCCCCACGGTGACCACCGCGCTCAAGGAGCTGGCGCTCCAGAGCCGCGTCTCCCGCCGCGAGGACGGCATGTGGGTACTGCACGGCGAAGCCCCGGCCGAGCTCGCGCAGATGTACGCCACGCTCAACTGACCGAGCGAATAGTTGGGTAATCGGACCAGTCCGGTTTCAGCCGACGCTCAGCCCGGGAACCATGCCGACAACGATGCTGCGCACGATGCATAACACGTTCAGCCAGCCCCGGATCACGCTGCGACTGCCTGCCGACCCGAGCGCGCCGTCGAGGGCTCGCGAGGCCGTCGCCTCATTCGCGCGCGTTCTGCCCGCGCCGGTTCCCCAGAAGCTGAGTCTGGCCGTCAGCGAGCTAGTGACCAACGTCCTGCGGCATAGCGAGGTCGAGAATCCCGACCCCTACCTGACCATCGACGTCACGGCGTCGCGGGTCAGGCTGGCCGTCCACGACCGCGGCGTGGGCTTCGATCGGGATGGGCTCTACGGCCAGGACGGATCGACCGGGGGCTGGGGCCTGAAGCTCGTGGACTCACTCGTTGACCGCTGGCGCGTGGAGCGCATCGACGGCACGCGCGTCGTGTGCGAGATCGACCTACCGACCGCCTCCTAGGCACCTGACCCCGGCGGCGCGGCCCCGCCGTGGCCCTTGATCGCGCCCGGGTCTGCTCAGGCGGCCGTGACCCCGGCCTCGGCCGGGTCGTCGATCAAGTCGAGCTTGGCCTCGAGCCCGGTTATCTCGAGTACACGATGGACCGCGTCGGGACCGCGCACGATGGCCAGCCTCTGCCCGGACTCGCGGGCCCGCAGATCGGCCTGCACGAGCAGGCGCAGTCCGGTCGAATCCATGAAGTTCAGCCGGCGGAGATCGAGCACGATCGTCTTGACGCCGCTGGCCTGTGCATCGCGCAGCGCGGCGTCGGCGTCACCGTGCGTGGCGATGTCGAGTTCGCCGGCCAGGACGATCTGAACGGCGTCATCCGTGCGCTGCACCTCGATCGAAAACGGCTTCACCGGGCGCATCGTATTGGATCGAAGCGCATATCCACGCTCCGAATGGCCGTGAGCAGGCAAATCTGCAGTCGTTGCCACACTTGACTAGATCTAAGTTGCCCACACTTAGATCCCTGATACCATTGCTTACAACTCGTAAGTTGCTAGCGAAAGTGAATGCATAAATGACTCGCCTTCTGCTTGTCCCGCTCGACGACACCGTCGTCTTTCCGGGCATGTCGCTCACGCTCGCGGTGGACACCGGCGAGGATGAGCGCGTTCTCCTGGTCCCCCGCCATGAGCAGGATTTCGCCGGCGTGGGCACGGTGGCCGAGGTCGCCGACCGCGTGAAGTTGCCCGGTGGCGCCCGGGCGGTCAACGTCACCGGGGTGCACCGTGGTGTCGCCGGCGCTGCGCAGACGCTGCCCGACGGACGGCTGTACGTCGACGTGGACGAGCGACCGGATGAAGTCCCGGTTGACGGTCGCACCCGCAACCTCGAGCGCGAATACCGCGCCGTGGTGGAGGAGATCCTCGAGATCCGCGGCGACGACGGCCGCATCGCCGCCTTTGTGCGCTCGATCACCGAGCCCGGTGCGCTGGCCGACACAAGCGGCTATTCGCCCGATCTCAGCTATGCCCAGAAGGTCAAGCTTCTGGAGACCACCGACGTGACCGAGCGCCTCGAACTCGCGCTGGCCAACCAGCGCGAGCGGCTGGCCGAGCTTCAGGTCCGCAAGCGCATCCGTGAGGACGTCGAGTCCGGCGCCGAGCGCCAGCAGCGGGAGTACTTCCTGCGCAAGCAGATGGAGTCGATCCGCAAGGAGCTCGACGAGGACGACGCCTCGATCGTCGAGGAGTACCGGACCAAGATCGAAGCGGCGGGCATGCCCGATCATGCGCGTGAGCAGGCCGAGAAGGAGCTCGGACGGCTCGAACGGATGGGCGAGCAGAGCGCTGAGTCGAGCGTGATCCGCACCTACCTCGACTGGCTGATCGCCGTGCCGTGGAGCAAGCGCTCGGACGAGCGGCTTGATCCCACGCACGCACGTGAGGTGCTCGACGCCGACCACGCCGGGCTGGATGACGTCAAGAAGCGGATCGTGGAGTACATCGCGGTCAAGAAGCTGCGGCTTGACCGTGGCATCTCGGAGGACCGCCGCTCCGGCGCGATCCTGACCCTGATCGGCCCTCCGGGCACAGGCAAGACCTCGATCGGCGAATCGATCGCCCGGGCCACCGGGCGCGAATTCGTCCGCATGTCGCTCGGCGGCGTGCGCGACGAGGCCGAGATCCGCGGTCATCGCCGAACCTACATCGGCGCCCTGCCGGGACGCCTGGTCCGCGCGCTGCGCGACGCCGGCACGATGAACCCGGTGATCATGCTCGACGAGGTCGACAAGGTCGGCGCCGACTGGCGCGGAGACCCGAGCTCGGCCCTGCTCGAGGTGCTCGATCCGGCTCAGAACCACAGCTTCCGCGATCACTATCTGGATCTGGAGCTCGATCTGAGCGGGGTGCTGTTCATCGCGACGGCGAACGTCGCCGACACGATCCCGGGCCCGCTGCTCGACCGTATGGAGGTCATCCGCTTCGACGGCTACACGACCTCGGAGAAGGTTGCGATCGCGCGCGGCTACCTGTGGCCGCGCCAGCTCGAGCGCAACGGTCTGCGTGAAGACGAGGTCACGGTGACCGACGAGCTGCTCGGGACAATCACGACCGAATACACGCGGGAGGCCGGGGTCCGGCAGCTCGAGCGCGATCTCGGCACCTTGCTGCGCAAGACCGCGACCAAGATCGCCTCGGACAGCACGGAGACTCCGGTGACCCTCGACCTCGAGGCCGTCCGGGAGGCGCTGGGGCGCCAGCGGCACTTCCAGGAGTCGGCGATCCGCACCGCGGTGCCGGGCGTCGCGACCGGTCTGGCCGTGACGGGAGCCGGCGGCGACGTGCTGTTCGTCGAGGCCACCGCCATGCCCGGGAAGCCGGGGCTCACGCTCACCGGCCAGCTCGGCGACGTGATGAAGGAGTCGGCACAGATCGCGCTGTCCTATGTGCGCGGCCACGCCGGCGAGCTCGAGATCGACCCGGCCGGCTTCGAGGATCGCGCGTTCCACGTCCACGTGCCGGCCGGCGCGATTCCCAAGGATGGCCCGAGTGCGGGCGTGACCATGGTCACGGCGCTCTCGTCGCTGCTGAGCGGCCGGCCCGTCCGTCATACGGTCGGAATGACCGGCGAGGTGACCCTTCAGGGTCGCGTGCTGCCGATCGGCGGTGTGAAGCAGAAGGTCCTGGCTGCGCACGCGGCGGGTCTGACCGACGTCGTGCTCCCGGAGCGAAACCGTGGTGATCTCGACGATGTCCCGGAGGAGGTCCGCGACGCGATGCGGTTCCACTTCGCGATGACAATCGACGAGGTACTTGGCGTGACGCTCGAGCCGGCGGCGGTGGCCTCTACCGCCTGAGCTGAGAACCAAGCGGCTGCGGCCGGTGGCGAGTTCCCCACGGACCTCGCCCCCGGCCGCTCGTTTTCGGCGCCAGGTCCCCGGTTGCTCGGCGCCCGAGATCCGTGTTGACCTCCGGCGGCCGTGGGGTAGGTTTGGTTGTATGAGCACGACCATCGCACCTGAAGAGCAGAGAGTCCTCGAGCAGGTCCCCAAGCAGCTGTACATCGGCGGCCAATGGCGCGACGGGAGCAACGGCACTCTCGCCGTCGAGGATCCGTCGACCGGCGAGACGCTTTGCGAGGTCGCCGACGCGTCTGCGGAGGACGCCACGTCCGCACTCGACGCCGCCGTTCAGGCCGGCCCCGGCTTCGCCGAGCACCCGCCGCGCGAGCGTGGGGAGATCCTCCGCCGCGCCTTCGAGGCGATCATGGATCGCCAGGAAGAGCTCGCGCTGCTCATGACACTCGAGATGGGCAAGCCCCTCAAGGAGTCAAAGGCCGAGATCGCCTACGGCGCCGAGTTCCTGCGCTGGTTCTCAGAGCAGGCGGTCCGCATCGACGGCCGTTTCGCGGTCGCCCCCAACGGCCAGGGGCGGCTGCTGACCATGAAGCAGCCCGTCGGCCCGTGCCTGCTCATCACTCCCTGGAACTTCCCGCTGGCCATGGGCACGCGCAAGATCGGCCCGGCCCTCGCCGCGGGCTGCACCGCGGTCGTCAAGCCGGCCAAGCAGACGCCGCTCTCGATGCTCGCACTGGCGAAGATCCTCGAGGAGGCCGGGCTCCCGGGCGGCGTCGTGAACCTGATCACCACATCGAAGTCGGGGCCGACCACGGCGCCACTGATCGACGACTCGCGCCTGCGCAAGCTGTCCTTCACGGGCTCCACCGAGGTCGGGCGTGGACTCATGGAGCAGTCGTCGAAGAACCTTCTGCGCCTCTCCATGGAGCTCGGGGGCAACGCGCCGTTCGTCGTCTTCGAGGATGCCGATCTCGATGAGGCGGTCGAGGGCGCGGTGATCGCCAAGATGCGCAATATCGGCGAGGCCTGCACCGCCGCCAACCGCTTCCATGTCGCCGAGTCGATCGCACCGCAGTTCGCCGAGGCCCTGGCCGAAAAGCTGGGCGCGATGAAGGTGGCCCGCGGGACCGATCCGGACTCCGAGGTCGGACCCCTGATCGATGACGATCAGCGCTCCAAGGTCGCCGAGCTCGTCGAGGATGCTGTCAATCGCGGCGCCCGGGTCCTCTGCGGCGGCCGCGCCGTCGACGGCCGCGGCTACTTCTTCGAGCCCACCGTCATCACCGACGTGCCCGCCGACGCGCGCCTGCTGCGCGAGGAGATCTTCGGCCCGGTCGCCCCGATCAAGGGCTTCAAGGACGAGGACGAGGCGGTCGCCGCGGCCAACGACACCGAGTTCGGTCTCGTCGCCTACCTCTACACGCGTGACATCAAGCGCGCCCTGCGCGTGGCCGAACGCCTGGAGACGGGCATGCTCGGTCTGAACCAGGGCATCGTCTCCAATCCCGCCGCCCCCTTCGGCGGCGTCAAGCAGTCGGGCTTCGGCCGCGAGGGCGGTTACGAGGGCATCCAGGAATACCTGGAGAACAAGTACGTGGCCGTGAACCTTTAGGCCGGGAGAGGAGATAAGGGGTCGCGGAGTGGGAATAGCCGTGACATGAAGCCGGGGACGCCCGACGGCGCGGGGACTGTCGCTGCGAGCCGAATGCGAAATCGAGCGTGCGTGCTCATCGACGGACGGCAGGAAGCAACGGCATTCTCGGCGAGTGTCGCTTTCGGCGAATGCTGCCGCACGTCGCAGGGCGCCGCTGCTTAGGGCGGCCTGGCTTCTGGGGCCGGCGCTTCTTGTGCTGAGCCGAGTTCACGCGGGTGCGCGGGTTCCGGTGGTGATCCCGTGCAGTCATCGCGCGGCGGGGCGTGGGCCTTTGTCTGCATGGGAGGGTGCAGGTGTTGTGAGATCTGGTGTGGCTGCCGATGCCTGGGCTGCAGGCGCCTTCTCAGCGCTCATGAATCCGTCCGAGGCAGCGCTGCCGCAAGGCAGCCATGTTCTCGGCCACTCGGCCCATGCCCACCGCCCGGCACCTCCACGCTCAATTTCGTGTCTCCGTGTGCGTGGTCGCGCTCGCGCTGGCCGGGCTGCTCGATGCGCCGGCGTCGGCGCGGGCCAGCACGTCGGTGCTGTCGCCTTCGCCGGTCGCGTGGGATTTCGGTAACGACGACGTTCATAGCGGCGGCGGCCCCAACCAGACCTTCACGTTCACGAACAACACTGCCGGCGACGTGAGCGTCGCCGGTCTCACGGTTGTCGGCCCCGACGCGACAGACTTTCAACTGAACTTCGATACGTGCAACGGGGCGTTGCTGCCGCCGACGGGTGCCTGCAGTGTTCAGGTGACCTTCAACGCGACCAGCACGGGCCCGAAGAGCGCATCGTTGGAGCTCAGCGACGACTCCGGCACGCTCGATGTGCCGCTCACGGGCACGGGCATCACGGGGACCCTGACGGCCACTCCGAGCCCGCTGAACTTCACGGCGCAGCCGTACTTCGACGGCGGTCAGCAGCAGGGCATCAATATCCAGAACTCCAACGATGCCGGCACGCAGACCACGTCGGCGACGATCACCGGCCCCGACGCCTCCCGCTTCTACATCGCCAATGGCCAGAACTGCACCAACCAGCAGTATGGGCCCGGAAATGGATGCGGGATGGGCGTCGGGTTCAACCCTCCTAACGGTCCGGGCACCTTCCACGCCCAACTCGAAATCAGCAGCGACAGCCTCAGCAGCCCGCTCATCATCCCCTTGAACGCCACAGCGCTGAGCGGTCCGCACGCTGTCGTCAGTCCCTCGCAGACCGATTTCGGCAACATCGCCATCGGCAAGAGCGCCTCTCAGACGATCACCGTCGCGAACATCGGGGACTCGCCACTGCAGATCCAGCAGGCCTTCATGGTCACCGGCACCCCCTCGGTCTTCCCGATCACCACCGACGGCTGCTCCGGGCAGGTTGTCAACCAGGGCTCGTTCTGCCAGTTCACCGTGCACTTTCAGCCGAGCACCGATGGCTATCGCGAGGGCTCGGTCATCATCATCACCAACGCTCCCGGTCCCGTGACGCCGATTGGCTTCACCGGAACGGGCGTGCCCAGCCCCAACGGCACCGCCGTCATCACCGGCAACCCGGCCGCTGGCAGCAGGCTCACCTGCAACCCGGTCGGCTACCCGAGCGCGACCGGCTACGCCTACCAATGGCTGCGCAACGGGCAACCACTCCCCGGCGCCAGAGCCGCGACCTATACGCCGAGCGACGGAGACGTCGGCTTCCAGCTCGCGTGCCGTTTGACTGCGACGAACAGTGTGGGCACCGAGACGGTCACCAGCCCGCCGACCGGACCGATCGCGGCAATGGATCTCAGCCGCCTCGCGGGGTCGTTCGTCGACGCGGGCACGTGCCGCACGATCAGCACCGCCCGCGAATTCCACGCCGGTAGCAACCTGGTCATCGTTAGCTACCCCCAGCCCAGCCTCCTATGGGCGCCCCTGACCCTGACCGCCCGACACACACTCGAGGCCCGCATCGACGGACAAGTCGTCGGCAGCGGCCGCCGAGTCACAATCAGCCCCCGGACCCTCGAGGGCTATACCGACGGCGCGCACACGCTCACGGTCACGACCCACGGACACAGCCACCAGACCCCGCTGATGCTCGCCACGTGCCCACTCGCCGTCCGCGTCGACGGCGGCCCCGGCCAGAGCGCACTAATCTCGCTCGCCGCACGCACCGCAATGAACACCGCCACGATCACCCTTCCCAGCCGCCTCTACCTACATGTGACCGCACGCAAGCTCGGACAGTTCAGCTACCGACAGGCCGGGTACCCCGCGCGCATCTTCGACATCGTCGGTGCTCACACCACCGCCAACAACGTCACCGTGAGCATCACCCGCCACACCATCCGGATCAGCAACCTTCCCGCCCGCACCGGCGTCATCCGCCTCACCACCCGCACCGGCGTACTCACCGGCAGCGGCGGAACCGCCCACGCCACCGCCACACTCGCCAGCACACCAGGGCAACAGACCACCAGCGTACCCGCCACCTGGCTGCACTGAGCAGCCGCACCCGTCACGCCCACAGCAGCGCGGCCAACAGCGGTGCCGCACACTGACGTGGGAATAGCCGTGACAAGGTCCAGGACCCCGGTCCGTTATTGCCCCCTGCTGTCCGACGGGCACAAGACCGCCGCAATCCCGCAAAGTACAAGTCGTTTCGGCGCTACAAACCCGGCGATGACCAGAGCCACTCGCTGTACTGGATCACGGCAACGCGTTAATCGAGCTCAGCATCGCCGAGCTGCTGGTCTCGCGATACCGGGCTGACATCCGTCGTCCGGGATGCTCGCGACCAGCACTGATCAGGATCTTCAGCCAGAGCGGCGATATCGCGTCTGCCGCGGAGCGAGAATGATGAGAATGCGGCGCTACGACAACTTCTCGCCTCACGACTTCGAGTTGTTTGTCGCGAGAGGAGACGGGTCGGCGAAACGGGGAGAAGTACCCTCGAGCCACAGGCGGCGTCGTCGGTGAGCTACGCCGTGATCGCGGTCGCGCCGGCCACCACGCCGTCACCCAGGAGCCGCCCAATCTCAGCGTCGGAGAGACCCAGCACGTCTGCCAGCACCTCCTCGGTGTGCTCGCCCAACGTTGGTGCGCGCTGCGGCGTCAAGCGCTCGGCCTCGCCGAAGACCAGCGGCGAGCCCGGCATCAGGTAGGTGCCGATCCCCGGCTGCTCGACCTTGGCGAACAGCGGGTTGGCGAGCGAGCAGCGCGGGTCCTGCTCTACGAGCTCGGTGAACGTCTGGTAGGGCCCCCAGCAGACCTCGTGACCGTCGAAGATGTCGCGCACCTCGGCGATGGAGCGTGACAACACCCACGGCCTGAGCGTCGCCCCGATGAGCTCGCGCGCGGTGAAGCGTCCGCCCTCTTCGCTCAGGTCGACGTCCATTATCTGTTCGATGTTCGCGAATGCCTCGCCCAGGTCGGTGGCCGCCACGAGGCTTCGCCACTGACGGCCGGTCAGCGCGACGATCATGATGCGACGCCCGTCGCGGGTGCGGAAGTCGCGCCCAAAGGCGCCGTAAAGGTAGTTGCCGTCCTTGGCGCGCTCGTGGCGATTGATCTCCACTTCGGCGATCTTGCCGAGGTTGCCGACCATCCAGAAGGCCACGTCGGACAGCGCTAGGCGCACGAATTGCCCGGCGCCGGTGCGTGTGCGGTGGCGCTCGGCCGCCAGTAACGACGTCGTGGCCAGCGCGCCCGTGATCGCGTCCCATGCGGGCAGCAGGTGGTTGAACGGGACACTGAGGTTGCGCGGGCCTGTGGCCCAGGGGAATCCTGTGGCCGGGTTGACGGTGTAGTCGACGGCGGAGGAGCCGTCCGCGTTGCCCGTGATGTTGACCATGATGAGATCGGGACGACGAGCAGCCAGCGCATCGTAGTCCAGCCACCCACGGGCTGGAAAGTTGGTCAGGAACAGGCCCGTGTCGGGTCCGGGCGCGCCGATCAGCTCAGCCGCCAGCTCGCGCCCGGCCGGGGAGGTGAGGTCGATCTGGATCGACCGCTTGCCCTTGTTCAGACCGGCCCAGAAAAGACTGCGCCCCTCCCTGGTGATCGGCCAGCGCCCGCGGTCTAGACCGCCGCCGATCTGATCGAAACGGATGACGTCGGCCCCGAGCTGGGCGAGCGTCAGCCCGCCCAGTGGGGCAGCCACGAAGGCCGAGCCCTCAACGATCCGCATGCCCTCCAGGATCCCGCCCATCTCCGGACCTCCTCCCGTGACGCTCAGGCCACCAGGGCCACGAAGCGCCAGTCTAGGACGGGCGCCTCCTCATCGTCCGGGCGATGCGCCGACATCAACGCCCGCAGGTCAACCAGCCCGCCTTGGGCGGCCGGCTCGACGCCCTCGATGTGCAACTCCGTGCGTAGCACATCGCCCTCGAAGACCGGACCGAGATGTTCGCAGCTAGCCCAGGCCACGATCGTGGCCAGCCCAGGCAGCGCGCGCGTCGCGTGCGCAGCCGCGATCGAGATGGTGTGCCCACCGTATACGAGGCGCCGGCCGTGAGGGCTGCCCGTGGCATCGGTGTGCGCGGTGGCCAGGTTGAGAGTCAGCCGTGCCAATTCGGGGGCCGCGGTCACCGTCTCGCCCCCGTCAACCTCGAAGACAGCGCCCGGCGTCAAGTCCGCGGCGGCGGGGCCGCCGGCCCGTGCTCGCAGCGCTTCCAGTCGCCACCCCGCCGGCGCCGCCGCGCGCACCGCGGGGCGATTCAGCGCCGCCGGAATGGCGTCCAACGCGTCGGCATGGCCGGTGCGCGCGTCGGCGTCGCGCAGCGGAAGCATCGGACAGCGCCAGAAGTCCAGCACTGGCTGGTTGTCCTGATCCCAGGTGCGGATGCGCAGCACGACCAGTCCGGTGGACGGTGCGCCCTCGCGCGGCCGATTCTGCTTGAGCGCCACCACCTCCGTGCGTGTGGCCAGCGTGTCGCCCAGGAACACCGGGCGCTGAAGCACCAGCCCGCGGTAGAAGAGGTTTCCGCGCACGCGCTGGGTCGGCCCGGTGGACTGTCCGATGGCGACGTCGCAGACCAGGTTGGGGTGCGCCAGAGGATGGTCGCGGCCAGTCACCACGCGACACAGCGGCTCGTCCAGCGCCAGACGCAACCGGTCGCCGGCGATTGCCTGGTGCAGGGCGGCATGGCCGGGGCTGAGGGTGAGCGCGGGGGCGTCGTCGAATATCTGGCCGACCGCAAAGTCCTCGAACCACGGCCCGCCGACGCGGACCCGCGGCCCCGAGCCTGCCGTGGTCATGGGCCGGCCGCCGGCGCCGACATGCTGGCCAGCCCCGCCGCGCGAGCGCGCGCCAGGACCTCCAGCGCCTGCTTACGCAGCGCCTCATCGATCATCTCGCCTTCCAACGTCACCACGCCTCGGCCGGCGTCGGTCTCGGCCATCTCGAGCGCCGAGATGATGCCGCGCGCGCGCTGAATCTCCTCGGGGGTCGGCGAGAACGTCGCGTTGAGTGTGTCCAGCTGGCTCGGATGGATCGCCCACTTGCCGTCGTAGCCCAGCGCACGGGCGTGTGCCGCCCAGGCCGACAGGCCGGCGGCGTCGTCAGACCGCAAGTGCGGGCCGTCGATGGCCTGCAGCCCGGCGGCCCGAGCCGCCACGAGCACCGCCTCCTGCGCGAAATTCCAGCGGTCAGGCGGCTCCTCAGCGCTGGCGGGCCGGCCCAGCGACGCGCGCAGGTCCGCATAGCCCAGGATCAGCGCCTCAAGGCGAGCGCCGGCCTGCCCAATGTCGCCGGCCTGTCCCAGCCCGGCCGCCGTCTCGATCAACGCCTGCAAGCGAATGTCCCGCGCGCCGGCGCCGACCATATCTAACAACCGCGCCACCCAGGTGATGTCCTGGGGTGCCTGCACCTTGGGGACGACGAGCGTCGTCACAGCCGCTGCCGCCGGGCCATCGGCCAGCGCGACGATGTCCCGGTGACACCAAGGCGTATCCAGGCCGTTAACCCGAACAGCGACGGTGCGACCGTCCAGTTGCCCGCTGGCGAGGAAGCTGACCACAGCCGCACGCGCATCGTCCTTGGCCGGCGCGGCTACCGCGTCCTCCAGGTCGATCACGACCTCGTCCGCCGGCAGGCCGGCCGCTTTGGCCAACATCCGGGGGGAGGAGCCAGGGACCGAAAGGCAGGAGCGACGTGCAGGCATGCGGCACGCCAGCCTACCGCGAGCGGGCGAGCGCCAAAGCTGCCGTACACCCACCGGCCACCGGACTCCCGTGTAGAAGGCCAGAACCCCGCTCAGCGAGTTGCCCTGGACGAAATTGCGCCTGGTGGCGCTGCTCGCGTGCGAACGCATCGGGCACCTCACCCGGGCAACGCGAGCTCGCCCCGCTCGGCCGCCCAGCACGACCAGGGGTACTCGACTGCGATCCCTCGGGCGGACCCCCATTCGCGGGGAAAGCAGGCGCTTTGTGGGGTCCGCATGTGGGTGGCGCTCACCTAGACGGCACTAGCCGCCCTCTTTTGAACCCGTGGCCCGTGAATCAATCCAGGGCCAGGCCGTCGCCGAGTGCCTTTGCGACCAGGTGGGCACGCGACCGGGCGCCGAGCTTTCCCATCGCGTTGCGGACGTGGGTGCGAACGGTGTCGTGGGCGATTTGAAGTTCGTCTGCGATCTCCGGGCCCGTCCCGCCGAGCGCGACGAGTCGCACGACTTCACGCTCGCGCCGGGAAAGCCTCCCGGATTCCCGCGGCTCGGTCGGCAGGGTTCGGCGGAACCGCGGGCCCCAGCGTGAGGTGCTCAGCGCGACAAAGAGGACCAGGGATCGTCCGGTCACGACCTCGGTGGTGGCCGCCCATTGCACAGCGACGTGCTCGCCGTCGGCGCAGACAAGCTCGGCCTCGCCGGTGAACCGCCCACTGGCCAGCGCGGTCCTCCACTCCTCGGGCGACGCCAGGGGTCCTCCGGCAACGAATCGGTAAATCGGTCGGCCAACGATTGCCTGGCGGTCGTAGCCAAGGAGCTTCAAGTACGCGCCGTTCGCGTCGACTTGCCGACGGCGCCCGTCGACCAACACCATCGCGTTTCTCGATTGGGTAAACGCCGCGGCGAAGAGCGCCGGCATATTCGCGCTCCCTACGGCTTCCGTCCCCGTTTCAGAACCCCTCATCGAACCCTCACGGCTGGTGGCCCTGGGCCTTGAGGAGGCAGCCCAGAGGGCGTGACATTAGGCGAGCCGCCGGAGTCGCGCATCATCCTAAGTGGGTGACCGGTGAGGCTCGGGGCACCAGGTCGGAGCGTCACCTTGCTATGACCTCGACGCCTTCGCGAGCGCGTAAGTATGGGGGTGGGACCGAATCCATTCAGTGCCCCACCCCCGTGGGCCAGGAAATCGGGGGCCGCGATTTCCGGCGATAGGCGGAACGACGGCCCGGCCCAAGTACCAGACGCTTTCTCTGGCAATCTCCGGTTACGGAGCGTCTGGGCCGGTGCGCCGTTCCGAGGGCAACGGTAGCTCCCGTCCATCGGGGTCGTCAACGCTTCCGCTCGTATCTACATCAACCGTACGAGGGCGGTCGTTGAGGTGGAGGCGACGGGGCGCTGCCTTCCAAGGGGGTCGAGAGCGGTGACGCCGGACCGCCGGACTCGGACTGAAGACGGAGGTCTGCAATCGCGCTGGCCGGCGCCGCGGAGGACCGTGGCGACAAGCTTGTCTCGCAAATTGCGGACGACGTGAACCGAAAGTTGTTACGCCACGCCGTCGACCAACGTATGGAGTGTTGAGCCGCGTGGCGTCGAGGATGCAAGGATCCGGGGGCAAGGACACCTGCGCAGCGCCACGCGGCTCCTAATTGTGCTCGCAGCTCGACGTCTGTGGCGCTGCTTCTTCCGCCTACAGGTTCACGGGACCCAGTGCTCGTTCAGCCGCGCAGCGATCATCGCCGCCGGCGTTTACTGCGCCGCGCCAACCCAGCAGGCCTAGCGTCTCGCTTGGAGCTCGGGTCAAGGCCGGCGGAGGAATCCGACGGCGATGAGTAGGCCATGGTGCGCCGGTCTAACGTACCAGGCGTCGACACGTCGCCGCCAACGATCGACGACTGCCGCCCACGCAGAGCTCACAACGCCGAAGGAGGTCACAATGGCCGGCCATAAGATTGGAACCCGCGAAGAATGGCTGGCGGCTCGCGGTGAACTTGCGAAGCTCGAGGCCGAGCACGCCAAGCTCGGCCAGAGGGTGACCGAGCAGCGGCGTCAGCTTCCCTGGGTCCCGGTAGAGGCCGAGTACCAGTTCGACACCGAGCACGGGAAGAAGACGCTCGCCGAGCTCTTCGACGGGCGCTCGCAGCTCCTCGCCTACAACATCATGTACGGGCCCGATTACGAGCTCGGCGCCTGCCCCGGATGCTCGAACCTCGGGGATGAGCTCGACGCCACGCGCGTGCATCTGAACCACCGCGACGTGACGCTGATCTGCTTCTCGCGCGCGCCGATTGATCGGCTCATCGCCTACAAGGAGCGAATGGGTTGGCAGTTCCCGTATGTGTCAACGTACGGAACGGAGTTCCCTTTCGATTTCGGGCTCGCCCTCACGCCGGAGCAGGCACAGAAGATCCCCGAGGTCAGGACGATGATTGACACCCCTCCCGCGTGGCTCGAGGACTGGGCACGGCAAATCGGAGCCAAACTCGAAGACGGCCTGCGCGAGGGCCCGAGCTTCATCGCCTTCGCACGCGAGAACGGAACCGTTTACCACAGCTACACGGTGACCGCGCCCGATCCGTTCGTCGCGCCATACCACTCGTTCCTGCTCAGGCGAACGCCGAAGGCGGAGTCCGAAGAGCCTCGGGCCTGGCGCAAGGACGAGTACCCGGACTGATCTCCTCCGGCCGGTGACCACTGACGCCCGGTCACCGACTGCAGCGCCTCGAGCGACCCTCGGATGACCCGCGGCAGGTCCAGCTGGTTGGTCTCGTTGACCCGGCCCTCGAGATCGATCCCGACCTAGCCGTTGAAGTGTTCGTGCTGGGACCGCTCCCGAGGGCGGACGGTCAGTGACCAATTCCGGCAGCGAGAGCTGTTAGCTGATGTTGAGCGTTCGCGCCCAGCGTCCATGGTGAGCGTCAGAGTCGCGCTGCGAGCAGACCCGCGGCCAAGAGCGTGATCGCGACTGATGCAGTGTGGAGTGCGGCATCGAGCGGGGCCAGCAGGGCTGAGCGAGAGAGCTCGATCGAGGTGCCATCCCTGAGTAGTTGCTCTCCGCGCACGGACGCCGTTTTGCGCCGCAGTAGCCGTGCCGGCGTGCTGAGACGTCGCTGCACGATGCTGAAGCCGCCACACGCCGCGGCGACCAGCAGACCCGCGACCGAGAAGTGCAGCGCGTTTACCCAGTAGCCGGTCAAGGCCGGGAATGCACCCCAGGCCAAGGCGAACCAGGCGTCGTTGTGAAAGCGCCCCCCGAACAGCTCCAGGTTGTACGCAACGCAGACTGCGGCACCGAAGACCACGAACGGCGCCAGCGTGATCGACACCGTGGCGATCCCGGCGACGCCGATCGCGGTCGCGCCGAGCAACGCGATGCCACCGGCAAGCGCGAGCGCACGGCTCGAGAGGTGTGTGCCCAGCGGTCGATCATGAAGCTCGTCGAGCGCATGCGCGGCCACGCCCACGGCCAGGAAGAAGGCGACCAGGGCCGCACCCACGCGGTTGCCATGAACTTCCGGAGCAGCCACCGCGCCAAGCGCAACGTAGCTCAAATGCCACGCCGTGTAGGGCGGATGCAGCAGCGTCAGAACGTCGTTCCCGAGGCTCCCACCGCGCGCGTAGAACGCCGGGCGGTCAAGGTGCTGACCCGAGATCCCGCTTCACCCCCCACATGACCACGCCGCCACCGAGACTCATCCGGCGCACCTTGACGGAGTCGATACCGGCGTCGCGCCACAGCTGCACCACCTGGTCCAGCGGATACCGCTCATAGAACCCGACGATGCTCGGGCCCAGGAAACGACCGACTGCGTACCAATCACGAGAGACGAGGCGCCCAAGCAAGGGCAGGCCGACCCAGGTGTAAAGGCGCCACAGCAGGCGTGTCACAAGCAACTCGGGAACCGCGAACTCGAGCGACGCAATCCGGCCCCCGGGCTTGACCACACGCCCGAGCTCCCGCAGCGTCGCGGCCGGGTCGTCAACGTAACGGAGCAGATAGGTGAACGTCAGACCATCGAACTCACCATCAGCGAAAGGGAGCCGTTCGGCCTCGCCGGGTACCACCGAGACGCGGCCTGCAAGCACGACGTCACGTGCGATTCGGTGCCGCGCCCGCGCCAGCATCGGCTCGCTCTGGTCGAGCGCCACCACCGAGCAGCCGCTGCCGCGGACGAGCGCCGCAGCGACCATCCCGGTGCCGCTCGCGACGTCCAACACGCGGTCCCGAGCCGAGGGACCGAGCGCCGCCACCATCGCCCGACGCCAGCGCGGGTCCTGGCCAAAGCTGAACAAGGCCGCGATCAGATCGTAATGACGCGGCAGGCCCGCAAACAGCTCAAGCGCCTCCTGCTTGCGCCGCGATGAACCGGCCCCCGGCACCGATGATTCTGTGTTCGGTACGTCCATTTCAGGCCTCCGAGTTACCGTAGGCGATTCTTCCAGGCTCAACCCGGTGATCAATCGCCCGGAGGACTGCGTTGATTGGTCTACGACTCCGCCGGGCTGAAGTTCCGCACAGATCCGGCCCGGTTTTCTGCGCAAAGAGCGACGTCGCGCAACTCGACCCCGGGAAAGCGCGACCCTGATCGGGCAGCATGATCTACTCGATTGGGTTTCGCACGCCGTTTTGAGTCGGGGAGCGAAGGGAAGGCCGGATGGCAGCAATCGCCGAATTGCAGCAGGAGATAGAGGCACGGTTGAGCTCCGGCGAGCCGCTCCAGCAGGTCGAGCACGACGTGATCGAACCCTGCAAACTGACCGAGGACGACAAGTCGGCGCTCTGGCTCTACGGTTGGGCGTCCATGGAGACGGGCCGCTTTCGTAGCGCACGAGCCGCGGAAGCTTTCCTCTGCTGAAGCTCCACCATGGCGGCCCTTCTCAGGCGACGCCGGGTATCGAGGCCGACGGTGCCGCGGGTCGGAATGGCCGCAGCTCAGCCTTGTCTGATCCGACTATGACGCAGGTAGATTCGGGCACCTCGTTCCAGACGCCGGCGACGTCGCCGAGTGGTTCGGAGACGATCAGCCGCGCTTCATCTGAGAATTCCTGGAGCAGCTTCCGCTCGGGCTGGCGCTTTCGCAGCGTGGGAACGTCGGTCGTGTAGTAGAGCGTGCGCGAGTTGCTCTCGCTGGAGTACCGAAACGCCCAGATGGTCTCGCCGTCGGTGGTCGCCACCGTGCCCTGGAATGGGTGCGGTACCCCGTGGTCGTCGGCGACCGCCTCGACAAAACCAATCGCCTGCTCGACGGCGGCCGGGGGGTCGTCCTCAAGGCCGAATGTGAGGGCGAGGAAGAACAGCACCTCGGTGTCGGCCTGCCCCTGGATCTTGGGATAGAGCGACGGGTCAACGGCCATCATCAGGTCGCGTTTGATTGTGGCGAGCTCGTTGAGGTAGCCGTTATGCATGAACAGCCACCGGTCATGTCGAAACGGGTGGCAGTTGGTCTGCTGCACGGCGCTGCCGATCGCCGCCCGGATATGGGTGAAGAACAGGGGGGAACTGACGTGTTCGGCGAGCTCGCGCAGGTTGCTGTCGTTCCAGGCCGGCTCAGTGCTCTTGAAGATGCCCGGAATGGCGGGTGCGCCGTACCAGCCGACGCCGAACCCGTCGCCGTTGGTCGTCTCGGCGCCGAGCCGTGAGTGCAGGCTCTGGTCCACTAACGAGTGAGTCCCCCCGTAGAGTGCCTCTTTCAGGAGGATGGGGGCACCGGAGTATGCGAGCCAGCGGCACATCTGCCGCTCCTTTCTGACGATGTGTTCAGGGCCTGGTCCTGCCGGAGACAGACGCGTACCAAAGCGTCGCCGGCGCCCGTGCCGCACACAAGGAGGCGTGCATCCGAACCGGCTGACGTGGACATGAAGATCGCCGATCCGAGTCGGCCGAGTCGGGATCTGCTCAGGCGCTCGGTGCGCCATGAGCAGAGCACGCGCCTCGTAAGCGTCCGGGGGGCGTCTGCTCTTCGCCCAGCAGGACTCGGACGCCGCCCGCGGTGCCTCAGCAGCGCGCTGAGCCGCTACATCGGTCGGAGCACGACCACCGGGATCAGCCGGCCGCCGGCGCGTCGCTGGTAAGTCGCGTAGCCGCTGTAGTTGTCGCACACGATCTGCCACATGCGATCGCGCTCCTCGCCCTCCGCGGCGATCTCGGCTCGCATCGGTCGGCGCCAGCCGTCGATCGTCACCTCGACGTCCGGATTGGCCCGGACGTTGTGGTACCAGGCAGGATGTTTGATGGCGCCGGCCTTGGACGCCACGAGAAGCACGGTGTCGCCGTGTCTTGGTGGCCAGCAGCGGCACCGTGCGCTCGATCCCGCTTCTTGCCCCGCGGACGTGCAGCAGCACCACCGGTTGGCCCAAGCCGGTGCTCAGCCGCCCACGGGTGAGTGGCATCAGGCGCCGGTCTATGGCGGGGAATACGGTTATGAACAGCCTGCCACCCAGGGGGGTTTGG
The DNA here is from genome assembly GCA_963725515.1 of uncultured Solirubrobacteraceae bacterium. GTDB lineage: Bacteria > Actinomycetota > Thermoleophilia > Solirubrobacterales > Solirubrobacteraceae > Palsa-465. The sequence goes on from CAVRZB010000003.1 coordinate 619,840, forward strand.
GCGAAGGACTGCAGCAGCTTCTCGGTGCGGGTCTTCTCGGCCTGGGGCTTGTAGTCGCGAATGCCGCGTAGCCTACCGGCGATGTACCAGCCGGTTCTTGGGACTGCTCGCGCCCGGCGGCCTGCGGGCGCCTGAATGCCGTCGTGCACGGATGAACCTTCGGAGGCATTCGACAGGACTGCCGCGAACCCCGACGAAGCATCTCGTTGTTGCTCTGCGTAGGAAGGAGATGCCGTGGAGGGTTTCGATAGACAAAGCGCCGCGAGTCGGCCGCAAGCCAGCCGCTCAGTGGGTTCACGGCTCGGCGAGTGGAGCGCGCGCCTCGCGGGAACGTTCTCGAATCGGGCGCGCGTTCCGCCGGGAGAGCCGTGGGCCCAAGATCCACAGGAGGCGGCCGTCCTCGATGAGGCCTTCTATCCGGACTCGGTTCTGCCGCGCTTTTCCGTTGTGAAGCATGGCTATGACTGCGATGCCGTCGATGAGCACGTCGATGAGCTTGAGGCCGCGCTCATCGAGACCCAGCGCGAGCTCGCTGAGCTCAGGAGTCAGCTCCCGACACCCTCTGAGATCACGGCCGAGATTGAGCGACTCGGAGAGCAGACCTCCGCGATCCTCATCACCGCTCATCAAAAGGCAACTGAAACCGTCAGCCTGGCGGAGGCACAAGCCCAGACCTGCGTTGCCGACTCCGCCTCGTATGCCGCAGCGCTGCGCGAGGAGGCCGAACAGGAGCGGCGCCGAATCGAGCTCGAGACCGAATCGCTGCGCCGAGCACGCGACGGGCTGATCACGGGCATCGAGCACACGGCCGCTGCGCTTTCCTCACTCGCTGCCGACGCCGTCACCAGCTAGCGCGGGGCGTTATCGAAGCACGCGTCGCACGCAAAGATCGTGCCGGATCCTGCCGCCCAGCTCCGTGCCCGAGCTCAAGACGAATGGACGGGGTTAGGGACACGCCTCCGCACGACAGTCGGCCTATGCCGGCGGGCCTTCAGGAACCACGCCGAGCTGCTGCATCATCGCCAGCATGTCGACAACTCCCCAGTGCTCATGCACCCGACCGTCATCGGCGAACCGCATGATGTCGATGAGCTGCACGTCGATGCGCTTGCCGGTTGGGGGCATGCCCATGAACTCACCCTCGTGAGTTCCAGTCGCCCTCACGCGTGCGACGACCTTGTCACCGCTGGCCACGACGTCCTCGGGGTCCATGCGCAGATCAGGGAACGCGGCGCGGTAGATCCGGAAGAACTCCTGGACACCCTCCTTTGTTGGTGCGAGGCCAGGAGCCACCTCGTGCTCCACAAAACCGTCTGCCAGCAGAGCGCCGAACGCTTCGATGTCGCCAGCGTTGAGCAGGTCGTAGAGGCGTCGCTGCGTGGCCGAGTGGTCCATCGGTCGTCCTTTCGTGGGAGTCGGCCGACCCTACTCGCGTCGTGACAACGAACGCAAGCGGGGTGATCGCACACGGGCGACCCCGACCCATCGCACCCAGCTCATGACGTCAATCTCCAGCGGCCTGGCCGCCGTCGATGTGCAAGGTCTCGCCGGTGACGAACGTGGCCCGTTCGAGATACAGGATCCCCTCGATGATGTCATCGACTTCCCCTAACCGGCCAAGCGGGTGCAGGCCGGCGAGCCCCTCGTATGAGGCAGCGTCGTGCGTGGGAGTCTTGATGATCCCGGGGGCGACGGCGTTGACTCTTATGCCGCGCGATGCGTACTCGATCGCCAGCGAGCGCGTGACGGCCGCCAGGCCGCCCTTCGTGAGAGCCACCAAAGCGGAGGGCCGCTCGCTGCTCGGGCGCTCGACGATGCTGGTGGTGATGTTGACGATGTGGCCGCTGCCCTGGTTGACCATCTGCCCGACGACGCGCTGGGTGATGTGGAAGAACCCGGCCAGGTTCACGGCGGTGATCGCGGCGTAGTCGTCGGGCGTGTACTCCGTGAACGGCTTGCTGATGAAGACCCCCGCGTTATTGACCAGGCTGTCGATCCGTCCGAACCGATCCAGCGCCCGCGCCATCACGCGCTGCGCCGTCTCGGCTCCCGTGATGTCACCCGGCACGGTCAGGTAGTCGGACTGGTCGGAGGAGCGGATCGAGCGTGCGGTTCCGACAACCGCGTAGCCGGCCCGACGGAACGCCGCCACCAGGCCGGCGCCGATGCCCTGCGAGGCGCCGGTGATGATCGCGACCTTTCTCGGCCCGGGCATCTTCCCGCCCGCCTCAGTCGACGAGGTAGGTCTCGTAGATCACGCCTCCGGCCTGCCGCCCGCCGACGCTGATGAAGACGCCCCGGTTCAGCGATTCGAGCCTGGGAGTGGCCGGTTCGATCTGGGGCGAGGTCCGGAATGTGCACTCGCCGGCGTCGACGTTCTCATGAGGCCCGAGAACTTTGATCCCGCCGGGACGCCGTCTACGTACGTCCGCTGACGCGGCGGTCGGGCGTACGGAGCGCCGTGCTTGATGCACGTGAAGATCGTACGCCCCAGGCCGGCGTTCTTCCGTCTAGAACACCCCTCAGTCGAATAAAGCATCGTCGATCCGGAGCCGATGCATTCGTGCCCACCTGGGCACGGAAGACCCGGGGGGTCCACCACGGGACTGGAGGGGCACATGCACCTTAGGAACAAATGTGCGCTCGGCGTAGCCGTAGCGTCCATCGTCGCACTCGCTCCCGTTGCGTCAGCGCAGGCGCAACCGGCGGTCTGCCAGACCGCGGCATTTCGCGCGATCGACAGGGCGGTCAGCCGCAACGCTCAGCCCTTCGCGCGTTTGCTGGGCTTCGCGTACCGGTTCGCCCCGGCCGCGACGCTCGCCGAGTTCGACACCTTGGCGCAGTGCGACCCCGGGACTGCGTCTGCGGTCTATAAGGCGTTCGCGGCCAACAATCCCAGAGAGGCGAGCAACTTCCAGCAGGCTTTTGCCTCGCGCTATCCCAGTGAGGAATCCGTTGTCGGCGTGGGAGGCGGCGGAGGCGTCATCATCGGCTAATAGCCGTTAGTGCCAGCTCATCAGGGCTCCTGTGATCACGTCCAGGGGCCCTGACCGGGCGCTGCTCGAGTCGACCTGGCGCGCATTGCTCCCGCTCGCGGCACGAGCTCTCCCGCGAAGAGCGACGCGGCCTCCGAGCGCTTCGACGTCGGCGCGTCCGGGCGGGGCGTGCTGGCTCGCGACTCCGCCACAGGACCTTGACTTTCGCTCGAATGAGAGGAAACCTAGGCCACACTCAACGTAGCGCCCTCGGTCGGAGCACGGCCGAGGGGGCGACCACGAGACCGCGTCGCCCCGTCCTGGCGCCACCGACTGATGGAGGCCGAGATGAGCAGCGTCCCCGTGAGCAGCGACAGCGCGACTGGCAGCCCGCCGGTGAAGCCCGGGGAGATGAGGCTTGAGGTTGTGGTCGTGCCGGTCTCGGATGTCGATCGGGCGAAGCGTTTCTACGAGGCGCTCGGGTGGCGGCTCGACGCCGACATCGCACGCGGTGACGACTTCCGCCTGGTCCAGTTCACGCCTCCAGGCTCCGGGTGCTCGATTCAATTTGGCACGGACATGGCATCGGCCGCGCCCGGCTCGGCCCAGAGCATGTACCTGATCGTCTCCGACATCGAGGATGTGCGCGACGAGCTGCTCGCCCGCGGTGTGGAAGTGAGCGAGGTGTTCCACGAGGGCGCGCCGGGCGCTCGATTCCACCAGGCCGGCCGGGTGGCGGGTTCGGCGCCCGACCACAGCACCTACGGCTCGTTCGCCACCTTCAGTGATCCGGACGGCAACGGCTGGCTGCTCCAAGAGGTCACGACGCGGCTTCCTGGCCGCTGAAAGGAGAGTCTGATGGCCACGACGTACGAGTCCGTGGGCGATCTCGCGGACGCCCTCAGGCGGGCGGCCGAAGCACACGGCAGGCACGAGGAGCGGACGGGTGAGGCGGACCCGGACTGGCCGGACTGGTACGCGCTCTACATGGTGCGCGAGCGCGCCGGCGAGGAGCTGCCGACATGAACAGCGATTACGACGTCATCGTGCTCGGCGGGGGCTCGCCGGGCGAACACTGCGCGGGCGCTTTGGCCGAGGGCGGCTTGCGCGTGGCCGTCGTGGAGCGCGAGCTGGTGGGCGGGGAGTGTTCGTACTGGGCCTGCATTCCGTCGAAGACGCTGCTGCGGCCGGGCGAGGCGGTCCATGGGGCGCGGGAGGCGGCCGCGAGCGCCGAGGTAGATGTAGAGGCGGCGCTCGCGTGGCGAGACTTCATGGTCTCGGACTACTCCGATGCCGGACAGGAGCGCTGGCTGGCCGAAAATGGCATCGACCTGCTGCGCGGCACCGGCCGGCTCGCCGGCGCGGGCGTCGTCGAGGTCGACGGCGTGCGCCATACGGCCGACCATGTGGTCCTGGCGAACGGCGCCGATCCGGTCGTGCCACCCGTCCCGGGCCTGCGCGAACTCGAAGGCGTCTGGACCAACCGTGAGGCGACGTCCATGAAGGCCATTCCTCGTCGCCTGCTCATCCTGGGTGGCGGCCCGGTCGGGGTCGAGATGGCGCAGGCCGTGCGTCGACTCGGCGGCGAGGTGGCCGTCATCGACATGGCCGAGCATGTGCTCGCCCGCGAGCCGGCGCCGCTGGGTGAGGCGCTCGGCGAGCTTCTAAGACGCGAGGGCATCGAGCTCGTCATGTCCGCGAACGCGACCGTCGCACGACGCGAAGGCGAGAATTACGTCCTCGGGATCGACGACGGGCGAGAGCTGAGCGGCGACCGGCTGCTCGTGGCCACGGGCCGGCGTCCGCGGGTGCACGGGCTCGGCCTCGAAACGGTCGGCGTCGAGGCGGACGCCCACGGAGTTCCCGTCGATGCGCACCTGCGCGTGGCGGAGGGTCTGTGGGCGATCGGCGACGTCAACGGCCTCTGGCCGCTGACCCACGTCGGCAAGTATGAGGGCGAGGTGGTCGCCGCGAACATCCTCGGGGAGCCGCGAAAGGCCGACTATGAGGCCGTTCCGCGAGTCGTCTACACGGACCCGCAAGCCGCGGCGGTGGGCGCTGCCGCCGGCCGCTTCAGCGCCATGGTCCCCGTATCAGCGGTGGCGAAGACCGCGACCTACACGCGCGCATACGCCGACGACAAGGGTTTCCTGACGCTGCTCAGCGACGGCGAGCGGCTGACCGGTGCCTACGCGCTCGGCCCCGAGGCAGGCGAGTGGCTGCAGCAGGCCACGCTGGCTATCCGCGCCCACGTCCCACTCGACGTGCTGGCCGACACGATCCAGCCGTTCCCGACGTTCTCGGAGATCTACGTCGATGCACTCAAGGCGCTCCGCGGCGAGATCGCGGCAGCGTCGAAGCCGGTCGGCGCGGGACCGCCGAGGGGGAGCTGATGAGAGGAGAGAACGATGGCCACCACCGCCGTTGTATCCGTTGCCGGCGGGCCGGAGTTGTTGGGGCAGACCGTCGTGGTGATCGGTGGCAGCGCCGGGATCGGTCTGGAGACGGCTCGGCGCGCCCGCGCGGAGGGAGCCGACGTGATCCTCACCGGCCGGAATCCGGAGCGGCTCACGCGGGCAGCGCTCGACGTCGACGCACGCGGCACGGCCGCGTTCGACGCCAATGACCCAGTCGCGCTGGAGCGGTTCTTCGATGGGCTGCCCGGTCCGATCGACCATGTCATGCTCACGGCCGGCGGCCCGCACTACGGACCCTTGCTCGAGATGGACGCCGCTCAGGTGCGCGAGGCGCTCAGCGGACACGTGGTTCTGGCGCTCGAGGTAGCGCGCCACGCCGCCGACAAGATGAGGCCCGGCGGCACGCTGCTGCTGATGGGCGGCACCGGCGGCCGGCGCGTCGGTCACGGCCTCGGGATCGCCTCCGCGGCCACCGCAGCGATCCCCCCTTTCACGGCCGCGCTGGCGCTCGAACTCGCGCCCATCCGAGTCAATCTGATCGCCCCCGGCTTCGTCGACACCCCGCTGTCGGCGTCGCTGCTCGGCGACCGACTCCAAGCCCGGCGCGACGAGCTCCGCGCAACACTCCCCATCGGACGCGTCGTCGGACCAGCCGACGTAGCCGCGCTCGCCGTTCACATCATGACCAACACCGCCCTCACCGGCGCGACCTACGACATCGACGGCGGCCAGCAATTCGTCGCCTAACCACAAGCCAATCCCCAACACCAACCAACCGAAAGGCTCCCACGATGCGCTCCGACATCGCCCCCGGCGCCAGCTTCCCGGACTATGAGCTGCCCGATCACGAGAGCGTCTCGCGAAGGCTCAGCGAGCTTCAGGGCGACGACCCCCTGATCCTCACGCTCGCGCGCGGCCACTACTGCCCCAAGGAGCACCAGCAGCATCTCGAGCTTGCGGCCTTCTATCCCAAGGTGGCCGTGGCCTATACCCAGATCGTCACGATCGCGACCGACCCCCATCACACGCTCCAGGAATTCCGTGCCTCGGTCGGCGCCCAGTGGACCTTCCTCTCCGACCCGCAGCGGATCGTCCAGAAGGACCTCGAGATCCAGGAGTACACGGACCCCGAGAACGACCCGATGATCCCGCACACGCTGGTGCTCAAGCCCGGGCTCGTCATCCACAGCATCTACAACGGCTACTGGTTCTGGGGGCGCCCCTCGATCGCCGACCTCTGGCACGACCTGCGCGCCGTCACCCGCGAGCTCCGGCCCGACTGGGACCTCAGCAGCCCCGGACTACGCGAAGCCTGGAACGCCGGCGACCTCTCACCCTTCCACGGCTGGAGCAAACAGACCGCAGCCCGCGGCCGAGTCGACGAGCATCAGACGGCTGGAAACTGACACCCGGAGCCCCGGCCGGCTACATGCGCGGGCCGAGCGGCGGGTTGACGTCGTCGTAGATACGGGCCGCAGCGAGCTTGCCGCTCTGACCCCGAACGTAGACGCCGACCCCCGCCGCGGGCGGTAGCTCCGTCTTGCCCCAACGCACAACGTTGTACTCGAGCGCGCACGTGCGCCCGTCGTCGATCAGCGCACAGTGCTCCAGCGGGATGCCGCCGTCGTTCGAGAACAAGAGCTCGTAGAAGGCGCGCAGACCGTCGGGCCCCGCGTGGACGTACTCGCCGCCTGCAGGCTCGCGGACGTAGCCGTCCGGCTCGAATGCCGCCATGATCGCGTCGACGTCGCCGGCTGACAGCGCACGCTGATACTCGGCCACGACATCCGAGTCGCGCAGCTCCGGATCGGGCTGCAGCAGGGGTGGGCGGTTCACGTGGCGCCCGGTCAGCGGCCAGCTGCTGTAGTACATCCGCAGTTCGTCGATGCGCCCGTCGGGCTGCTTGTCGGCGACGATCGCGACCGGAAGATCGACTCGTCCGGACTGCCCGTCGAGGTGGAGAACCACTTCCCCCAAGCCGCGTCGCTCGGCGACGATGCGCTCGACGTCCTCGACCGAGACATTGCGCTCGCGGAGCCAAGCGTTCGTTTCGACGACGAACGCCTCGAACGCCCGCGCGCCCGTGATGCGCCCACGTACGGGGTGGTGCAGTTCGGGCACGCCGGCAAACGACCCGACGAGCGCATCGAACTCCCCGGCCATCAAACCATCGAAGAACGGCACGGTCACGAGCTCGCTCTGCCACTTCTCCTCCAGTCGCTGCAGCGTCGGCGCAGAGAAGAGCTCCGGGGCCCACGGCATCGGAGAAGGATCCCACACGCCACCGAGCGCCACAGCGCTCGGCCAACGGCACTCCACAGCTAAAGAGGCAATGCTGCTTCCGCGTGCTTGCTCCACTCCCGACCGAGCGGGCCCGCGAGTCCGTCTGTCCCAGCTTCACCGATTGATGGTGAAGATCACTGGCTTGGTGAGGCCGAGCACGTTCCGGTGACTATCCAAGGCGCGCAAGGTGATCAGATATCTACCCTTGCCCAGCCGGTGACCGTTCACCTTGAGGTTCCACCGGATCTTCAACCGGCCGGTGGAGTGGTGGCCCAGCGGGACGCGCCCGACACCTCGCAGCACCAACACCTTTGTGCCGTGCACCCGTTTGGTCCCGACGATCCGCTCGACCAGGATCCCAACGCTGTTGCTTTGCCTGAGACTCGCCTCGATCAGAACGTCGATCGAGCGCCGCACGATGGTCAGGTTGCAGCCTGGGAATAGCACGCAGTTCGGGCCGCCAATCACGAACTGACCGAAGAGCCGCTGCGGGCTGTCCGAGGTGGTGAACACCAGGAATGGCGAGTTCACCTTTGCCACCGGGCATGCCAAGCCATCACGAGTGAACGGATCAGCCGTGCAGCTCGAGGACACCGGGACTCGGAAATCGATCAGCGACGGGCGGCGCGGCGGCGAGAGCAGAGCTATGCCTTGGGGCGTGTCGAGCACGAAAGTACCGTTCTCGAAGTGGCCCACGAATCCGCGGAATCCGCTCCCGCGAGCCTCGATCCACGACACGTACGGCACGTTGCCGAAGAACGTGATGTCGGGATGCGTGGCGTCGCGGCTGGTCGGGGACAGCGGAGCGCCCCCGTTGAACAGCTCGAAATGATCGCCGCCGACGAGCCTCGAGATGAAGATCGCGTGCTTGCCGGAGCCGGTGTCCTCGGCCCAGACGATCCACGGGACGGTTGTGCCGCCCGGCGTCAGCGTGCCCGAGGCCACGCTCGGGTCCTCCGCCTGACGGGCTGGGTTTGCGTTCTCCGAACAAGCGTCTTCGGCGCCCGTTGACGCCGCGCAGTGGCCGAACCCGGGTGGAGCACTCGAGGTGTCAAGCGAATTTGCCAGGCCCGCGGTGCCACGCCCGACGGCCTGCCAGTGGAACCCACCATCGGCCGCCGGATCGGCGACGATCTTCGCCGCGAACACCTGATCGTTGGCGCGCAGACCGAGCGCGCTCGACCCGACCTCGTACCAGACCACCCACGCGACCTTGTCACTTGGGCCCGTAAAGGCGATGTCGGGCTCGATCCCGTCGCGGCTTGGATCGACGTTGAGCGATGGATCACCGCTGGAGGAAGATCCTCCGTTGGCGGCAAGGCGGTCGGCGCCCACCTGCTGCCAGCAGAAAGCGCTCACGCTCGCGGCGGTCGATGGCTTGAATCCGGTGCACGGACTCTTGCCCGTCGCCTGCTTGACGCCCTTGGAGACGAAGATCTGATCGTGGTTGCCAGAGCCGGCGACGTTGCCATCCTGCTCCTGCCACGCGACCCACGGCACGGGCGCGTTGCCCGGCACGGTCGCGCCACCCGCAACCGCCGGGTTCTCGGCCTCCTTGCTCGTGTGGATGTTGAGCGAGGGAACGCCGGAGCCGCGGTTCTGGCCCTCGGGCACCCACGTGTTAGCCGCGACGCAGCCGACGGTAACAGCGGCACAAAAGCGGCTCGCAAAGATCTGCTTCGACCCACCCAATGCGGCGTTCGGCTCGTACCACGAGTCCCACGGCACCGTGCGGCCGGCTCCGGCAAAGTCGATCGACGGCGCTTCTGCCTCCACCGTCGGGCTGATGTTCAGAGACGCGCCCTGGGTCACCCACTGACCGTTCTTGAACGCCCGCACGAAGATGTGCTGCGCGCTACCCGACTTCTGCTCGAACGTCGCCCACGGCACTCGCGAGCCGCCCGCGGCCAACGAGCCGCCCACGACATCCGACAGACCTGCGTTTTGACCAGGATCAATCCCGCTCGCCGGATCATCGTTGACCTGCGCACCGTTCAGCGGGAGGCCGAGCACGGCCGCAGCCGCAGAGCCTCCGCCGACCAACAGCACCAATCCCATCACGAGCGCAACGAGACGTCCCCATAGAGGCCTCATGCGTCACCCCTTCCCGAAACCACCCAAGAGCGACAGCAGCGAGGTAACGCTATCCCCCGACCGACCAAAAAGTCAATAGTGCGGGAGCGATTCCTGCGGGGACGACTCCGGACCGGCGGACCGTCAGGGCTTCAGGCTGAATGGCGGGTAGCGATCGGTGATCAGCAGGAAGGCGTACGCCGCGACGCGGTTGTGCCAACGGATCACCCCCTCGATGTACTCGAACACGGAGGGCGGATAGCGACCGGTGAAGAGGATCGCGAACCAGGCGAAGATGGCGGCGAACCACGCCCCGATCGTGAGCAGGATCAGCACGATGTAGTGCGGAATAGCCAGAAACCACTTGACGAGCGGCAGACCCTGGCTCAGGTCGTGCTGCGCGTTGGGATAGGGGAAGTCGAGGCGGACGGCCTGCTCCTCGTCGGTGGACGGGTAGCGGTCGTCCATCAGCACGAAGTAGACAGCGATCCGGTTGGTGAAGCGGGTCAGCTGCAGGTTCCAGTCGTACCACCAGCGCGGGTACTTCTTGCGGAAGAGCAGCATCAGCAGCACTGGGATGAACAGCACCCCGATGCCGCCGCCGGCGTACCGGATACCCTCGCCTCCCGCTTGGGCGCCGAAGCTGCCGCCCTCCAGCGTCGCAGCGAGGATCGCGATCGGGATGATCGTGAAGATGCGAAAGGCCGTGCTGAGGCGATTGAGGCTGCGGTCGGGATAGTCGACGGAGAACGTGAGCGGGTAGTCGTGGCCGCCTCCCGGCGGCAACCGATCGCCCGGCGAAGGTGCGGGCATCTGTCCGGAGCTTTCCATAGCTGCCCTTTCGGCGCCGCCCGTGGTTTTCCTGCCGAGGGGCTGCGCGAGCAGGGCCGCCAAGGCCGCCGAAGTGGTGGGGCCGATCATCCCGGAAAGGAGGCTCAACGAGCCGAGAGCTGATACGACCCCGCGGCGATTCGAGCGGTTCGGCGCCGATAGGTGCTCCACAGCCACGGCCACTGGTTCGGGTCGTTGCCGTTCTCGTCGACATACCAGCTTGTGCAGCCGGTGTGCCAGACGGTCTGTCGCAGGGCCGCGCGGAGCTCCCGATCGAACTGCTCGGCGGCCTGGCGCCGGACCTCGACTCGAGCGGCGCCGGTGCGCGAAAGTTCTCTCAGCGCCGAGATGACGTGCTGGATGCCCGCCTCGATCGTGTAGATCACAGAGCCGGTGCCGCCGTTTGTGTTGGGGCCGTAGATCAGGAACATGTTCGGAAAGCTCGGCACGCTCAGCCCGAGGTAGGCCCTCGGGACATCAGACCATTCCTCCGCGAGCGCACGGCCGCCAGTCCCGACGATCTCCATCGGCGCGACGAATCCGTGCGTCTGAAATCCGGTCGCCAGCACCAGGACCTCAGCTGGGCGCTCTACCCCATCCTCGGTTCGAACCCCGGACGCGGTCACCTCCGCGATCCGCTGCGTCACCAGCGAGACGTTCGGCCGCAACAACGTCGGATACCACTCGTCCGTGAGCATGACCCGTTTGCAGCCGACTTCATCGGCGGGCGTCACCTTGCGCCGCAGCTCGGGGTCCTTGATCGTCCGCCTGATCTGCTGACGGGCGACGGCGCGGAACGGCGGTAGCAGCCAGCGACGATTCGTCATCGCGGCTGCCCCAAGCTCCATGAACGCGAACACTGCCGCGCGATCAATCCTCTGAAGCGCCGGAAAGCGCTCGAACAGTCGCTGTGCACGCTCGCTGTAGGCGAAGTCCATCTTTGGGATCGTCCAGCCTGGCGAGCGTTGATAGACATCGACGTGGGCGACGACAGGCTGGATCGCCGGCACGGTCTGGATCGCGCTGCAGCCCGTTCCCACCACCGCGACACGCTTGCCCGAGATCGAGACGTCGTGGCGCCACCGAGCCGTGTGAAAGACCGGGCCCGAGAAGTTCTCGAGCCCGGCCAGGGGCGGGACCTTCGGCACCGACAGCTGACCGCACGCCGTGATCAGCACATCCGCCTCGTGCACACCTCCGCCACACTCGAGGACCCATCGACCTCGGTGCTCATCCCAGGTCGCTCGCTCCACCGCGGTCCCGGTGCGGATCCGATCGCGGAGCCCATGACGGTCTATCAGGCCCTCGAGGTAGGCCTGGATCTCGGCCTGGGGGGCATAGCGGCGCGACCAGTGCGGATTCGGCGCGAACGAGAACTCGTACAGATGCGAAGGCACGTCGCACGCCGCCCCGGGGTAGGTGTTGTGGTGCCAGACGCCCCCGACCCGCTCACCGCGTTCGAACACGGTCACGTCGTGATAGCCGGCCCGCTGCAGCATCACGATCGCACCGACACCACCGAAACCGCCACCCACAACCGCGATCGACGGACCCGTGGCGGCCCGCGCAGGCCGGCCGTTCCCAACCAGGCCCTGGCTCATGAGAGGAGCTTAACCACCCCCCGGTGCCGGCGCACGCCTACGCGAGCCAGGCGGTCGCGGCCTTGCGCCAGTGCTCGAGACTCGCCCTCGCCGGTGCGTCGCGTACGACTTGAGTGTGAGCGAGACCTGGACGCCCGCCGGCCATGCCTCGCGCCGAATCAACCGCACCGCGAGCGGGGCGTTGCCAAGTCCACGAGCAGGCGGCGGATCACGCTCGCGTCGGTCATCAGGCCGAGATGGGAAACGCCGGGATTGTCGGTGAGGCGAAAGCGGTAGCAGCGCATGCGCCGCCAGACGCGCACGGCGTCGTTCGTGATGTATTCCTGGTTGCTGTCACCGGGGAGGTTGATGAAGTCGGCCGTGGCCTGATCGACGACCTGGCCGACCGTGAGATCGGGCAGAACGATCCCGACCTGGGTCGGCAGGCCGGAGCCCTTCTCGGCCGAGACGTCGACATCCGGGAAGTGCGCGCGGTCGGCGAACTTCACGAAGCCGAGGTAGTGCTGGACGATTGGGCTGATCGAGCTGAGCTGCGCGTCGCGTAGGAGCCTGTCTGTGTCGGCGGGCGTGTAGCTGCGGCCGGTTGTCCGATTCCTGACGACGACCTCACGGCGGCCGAAGACTGCGGGATCGGCCGTGCTCATCCATGTCGACGGAGAAAGGGCCACCAGGCGCGCGCTGCTGCGCGCCGTGGCGGCGGTCGTCGGCAAGGAGAAGCCGGTCGGGATCTCGACCCCCGTGAACACCCACGACCAGGTCGCGCCCTGACCCGGCAGGTTGCCGGCGATGTCGGTGAACCCCTGGATGTACTTCCGCTTCCATGGCGCGGAGACGTGGGTGAGGAGGTACTGGGCGTACAGAGGACCGTTCGAGTGCCCGACCAGCCTGACGGGCCGATGAGCGTTGCGGCGCCATGTCTGCTCGATCAAGCGCTTGGTTGCCGGCACGAAGCCCGCGAGGTCGGGCGTGAGCCGGAAGTCGTAGCCCGCCACGATCAGGTTGCGCTCAGCGGTGTATCCGGCCGACTCGAGCGCGTTGTAGAACGCGTTGTAAACCGGCGCGCTGGCCGTCTGCCCATAGTGGGGTATCGAGACGCTCACCCCCTGCGGCAGCGAGAAGCGCTGCGCGAACGACAGGCGCGGGTCATGACGCCACCGCGGTGTGAGCAACCGGTCGCGGCAGACCTGACTGAACGCCACACCAACGCTGGCCGGGATCCCATCCTCGAACGATCCCGAGCGCGGACAGCCCCGCACGGACGTCTGATTACGGACCGTCACCCGCAAGATCGTCGTCCCGTAGCCCGGGAAGAAGACGACCGGGGCGCGCGGCGGGGCCGCTGTGGCCGGCAGCGAGCTCAGCTGCAGCGTGAGCAGCGCCGAGAGGAGACCGGCCAGACCGAGGCCGGTCCTGCCCGCGGCCTGGCGCCCGATCGCGGCCACGCGACTCATCAGATCAGGGTGCGTCCGCAATCCTCGATCGAGTCCCCTGCCGGGCGCGTCGTCCAACCCAGGGTCGTGCGCGCCTTCTCGCTGGAGAACCATGATTGCTTGCCGAGGTCGCCCACTACCGAGCGGACGCTGCCGTCGAAGAGCGCCATCGCGCGGATCATGAGGTTCGGCGCGACTCGAGTCGGCACCTTCTTCGCGGCGTCGCCGAGCCGCTCGCGGAGGATCGCGGCAACCTCGGCCAGCCACAGGAACCGGTCAGTGGCGACGAAGCGCTCCCCCCCACCCGCGGGACTCGTGAGCGCGAGAATATGCAGATCGGCGACGTCCCTTACGTCGACGAAGGTGAACCCAAGTCGTGGCGTGGCCGGCATACCGGCAAGCAGCCGCTGGATGGCCTGCAGCGAATACGAGTGGTCGTCATTGAGCGCAGGGCCGATGATCGCGCCGGGGTTGATCGTGGCCAGGCGATCCTCGGCGCCGGCCGCGTGGACGCGCTGCCAAGCGGCCTGCTCAGCCAGTGTCTTGGAGCGCACGTAGGGCGTCCGCGAACGGTCGTGTCCGTTGGTCCAGTCGGCCTCGGTGTACGGCGCGGCCTCGGAACTCTGGCGGTCCGAGCGAACCGCGGCAATCGACGACGTCATCACCACACGCTCGACGCCGGCGTCGAGCGCAGCCCCTAGGACCCGCAGCGCGCCGTCACGGGCGGGAACGATCAGCTCATCCGGATCCTTCGGCTGCACCGGCGGGAACGGAGATGCCGTGTGCAACACGTATCGGCAGCCGCTCGCGGCGCCCGCCCATCCCGCGTCAGACGTGAGGTCAGCGGCCACCACGGTCAGCCGTGAGCCCGGATCTATCCCGGCCGTCGCGACGGCATCGCGCACGGCCCGCTCGCGTGACATGTCGCGAACCGTCGTTCGCACGTCATACCCGCGCTCCAGCAGCGATGCGACGCACCAGCCACCAAGAAAACCCGAACCGCCGGTGACCAGAACCGTTACACCTGACTCTGCCATGCGAGCACCCTAGCCGAAGGCGAAGCTCCTGCCGGTTACATCTTGCCGGCTCGGCGGCGCGGACCTACAGCCAGGAACAGATCGCCGTGGCTACAGAACCCGGCAGGCTCTCGCTCCGCAGCTAGCGATGCGGGGCGCGCCGCCTCGCCTGTTCGGGCCGTGGACCGCGACCGCCATGCGGGGGCTCGAGCTGACGGCCCCGGTGCGTGAGCAGCAGCGACGCGAGCAGGAGGATCGCTACGAACGCACCGCTCACGTCGCCCGCGAAGCTTGGGCCGGAGACGACCACGCGAGCGAGCAGGGCGAGCAGGACCGCGCTGAGCAGCCAAGTGCTGATGCGCAGCCGCCTCATCACGCGCTCCCAGACGGCTCGATCGAGATCGCGGCGGTCGGCCTGCCGCCGGGGCTGGGTGGCGCTCCCGCGAGTTACGGCGCGCGCGCTGTCACCACGCCGCCGAGGCGCCGGGTTACCCATGACGCCGGCCTCGCGCAATGCCCTCGAGCCGGAGACTCACTCGGCCGCGGCAACTCGTGTGGGACATCGCATCGCCTTTCCTCGGGACTCGGAAATGCGATGGCTCGACAGTCAACCATTGCTGATCGCTGTCAATCCAACTGCACGAAGCTCCCGCTCAAGCCCCCTTTCCTGAGAGCGGCGGTCGCTGACACATGACCGTAGCACTCTAGCGTTCAGCCCCGGCTCAGATTTTGAGCTCGCGGCGATAGCCCTTCCCGCAACCCGACGACTAACGTGGGCGATCGTCGAGCAGCGCGTCCAGGGTCAGACCGCTCTTGACCGACTCCGGACGCTCGCTGACGATGTCCGAGTCCGGGTGGGCGTAATCGTCGCGGCGCTTGATCAGCAGCCACTGCGGCTTCTCCCCCCCACGGGTCCGCTGCAGGGCGAAGCCACCGCGCAGCTTCTCCCCATGCACGACGAACACCGCGTGACCGCGTTCAAGCGCCTTGGGCCAGGGCACGCGGCCGCCCTGCTCGTAACTCCCACGGTCCCAGACGATCACGGCGCCGCGCCGGCTGCTTCCCTCGAAGTCATTGTGTGCCATCTCGTGATCCTCGACCTGCACCGCCAGTCGCTTGGTTCCGGGATCCATCGATGGTCCCTTGGGAACCGCCCAGGAGCGCATGACTCCGCCGACCTCGAGCCGGACATCGAAGTGGTGAGCGGTCGCCTGGTGCTCTTGGACGACGAACACCCCCGCCGGCACGCCGCGGATCGCGAACTGCTCATGCCCTTCGACGCGAACCACACGGTCTGAAACCGAGTCGAACGCCGCCTCGGATCGCAAGCACGAGACAAGGGCCTCGAGCGCAGAGCCGTCCCCCTCCGCATGCACGCACAGGGTGCCGTCCTCCATCAGCCGCACCCATCCGAACAGACCAAGCCGCTGCGCTCGCGCGCGTACGTCCTCGCGCAACATCGAGCCGGAAACCTCACCCGAGACGGAGATTCGAGCGGCGGCCGGGCTCACCGCGATCCCTTTACGGCGCCCATAGCGCTCACGCGGGCTCGCGCACGGTGTGTGCCGACGGCGTGGCCTCCCCGCTGGCCGCGGGTTCGATCGTGCGACCTTCGACGTCGAAATGGGGCAGACGCGCGTCGAGCCAGGCGGGCAGCCACCAGGTGCGTTCGCCGAGCAGTTCGAGCACCGCGGGCAGGAGCACGCAGCGCACGACCAGCGCGTCGAGGAACACGGCGACGGCGAGCCCGAACCCGAACTCCTTGATCGTGCGCTCGTCGCCGAGTGTGAAGGAGATGAACACGCAGATCATGATCGCCGCGGCAGCACTGATCACGCGTCCGGTGAGGGCGATGCCGTCGGCGACGGCCTCCCCGGCCGGGTTGCCGTTGACCCATTCCTCGCGCACGCGGGAGATGAGGAAGACCTCGTAGTCCATCGACAGGCCGAAGACGACAGCGAACATGAGCACGGGGATCCACGGCTCGATCGGACCCTTCTCGAGCCCGAACAGCCCGCCGAACCAACCCCACTGGAAGACGGCGGCCGTGACCCCGAGGGCCGCGGCGATGCTGAGCAGGTTCATCGCCGCCGCCTGTACAGGGATCACCAGCGAGCGGAAGATCACGAGCAGCAGCAGCGCCGAAAGGGCCACGACCACCGCAATGAACACCGGCAGCTTGCTGGACAGCACGCGCGAGAAGTCGATCGAGCCGGCCGTGAAGCCGCCCACGAGCAACGTCGTTCCGGTCCGGTGCGCATATGGCGGCAGGACCTTGTTGCGCAGGCGGTTGACCAGATCAGTCGTGGCCTGGGCCTGGGCCGCCGTGATGGGGTAGGCCCGCAGCACCGCCACCCGACCCGACGGACTCAGCTGCGGCCGGCCCACGGCGCCCACATCCGGGGTCGAGGCGACGGCCGAGCGCACGGCGGCGAGGCCGGCCAGCTGGGCCGGCGAGTGCAACTGGGCTGTGATCAGCAGAGGTCCGTTGAAGCCCGCGCCGAAGCCCGACGCGAGCAGATCAAAGGCCTGGCGTGAGGTCTTCGCGGGTGGGTCGTTGCCGGCGTCGCTGTTCTCCATGCGCAGAGCGACGACGGGGACCATCAGGACGACGATCAGGGCCAGCGAGGCGAGCGCCAGCGGCCACGGGCGCGCTTGGACCGTCTCGCTCCAGCGGCGCCAGGCCGAGCGCGGACGCCCCGACTCGTCGGTCGCCTGGCGACGCTGACGAGCCCCGACGCGCGCGCCGAACTTCGAGAGCAGCGCCGGCAGAACCGTGAGCGAAGTCATCATCGTCAGCAGCACGGCCAGCACAGAGGCCGTCGCCAGGCCGTACATGAAGCTCACGCCGAGCGCGAACATCCCCAGGAGCGCGATTATCACCGTGGTACCCGCGAGCAGGATCGCCCGACCCGAGGTGTTCATCGCGATCAGCACCGAACGCTCGACGTCGCCGGTCCGCGCGTACTCCTCCCGGAAGCGGGTGACGATGAAGAGCGCATAGTCGATCCCCACGCCGAGCCCGATCATCAGCGCCAGTTGCGGCGCGACGTTCGACATGCTCATCACATGGGTGGCGAGACCGATCAGGGCGACGCCGGTGATCAGGCCGATGCCCGCAGTCGCGAGTGGCATTCCGGCGGCAAGTAGCGAACCGAACGTGAGCAACAGGATCACCAGCGCCGCGACCACGCCGATCTCGGTCGCCGGCCCGATGTTGAAGCCCTCGGCCTGCTCGACCACCTGTCCCCCGGCGGCCACCTTCAGGCCCGGCAGTTTGGTCGCCTGCACGTCGGCGATCAGAGGCTTTGCCGTGGTGTCGGGCAGCAGATTCGCCCGCTTGTCGTAGGCCACCGACGCGAACGCCGTCCGCCCGTCGCTGGAAACCTGCAGCCCACCGGATGGGCTGTAGGGGCTGATGACAGCGGCCACGTGCGGCATCTGGGCCACCTTGGCCAGCAGCGGCTCGATCACGGCGCGCACGGCCGGGTCGCGCACACTGCCGGACGAGGTCTGGAAGACGATCGTGTCGATGTCCCCGCTCTGAGATGGGAACTCGCGCGTGAGCAGATCCGAGACGCGCTGCGTCTCGGTGCCGGGGAGGGTGAAGTTGGTCGAGTAGTTGCGTCCGGCCGCGGACGCGAGGGCGGTAGCGGCGGCCGCGATCACGACCCAGGAGACGATCACGCGCCGTCGATGAGCGATACACCCTCGTGCGAGCTTCAGCATCACGCCGCACCCCTTCTATCGAGCATCTCGAAGCTCAACTACTTTAGAGAGACATCAACGTGCAAAGTAGCTCGCCGAGGTGTTCCGCTCCATCAAGATCGTGACTCCGTGACAGTCGGCTCGGATCCCTACCCCGACATCCCCCGGATCCCGGCCTCGGCCGGGGCGATGATCTTCGACGAATCGGGGCGATTGCTGATCCTCAAGCCGAACTACAAGCGCGGCTGGACGATTCCCGGCGGCCAGGTCGACGCCAATGGCGAGTCGCCGTGGGAGGCGTGTCGTCGTGAGACGCTCGAGGAGTGCGGCCTCGTGATCGAGCGCGGCCGGCTCGTGTGCGTCGATTTTCTGCCGCCGCGATCGCAGCGCCCTAACGCCGCCCGCCGCCCGGGCGGGGTCAGGTTCCTGTTTGACTGCGGCTCGCTCGGCGACGAGCAACTTGCGACGATCACGCTTCAGGCCGAGGAGATCGACGACTACCGCCTGGCTGAACTGGATGAAGCGCTGACGCTCCTGAGCGGCCCCCTGCGCCGCCGGGTGTCCAAGGCCGTGGGGGCGAAGCGGTGCCTGTACCTCGAGAACGGCCGCCGCGTGGGCGGCGTCAGCCGCTAGCCGGTTCGGGCATGAGCCGCGCTCGTCAGTAGCTCGTGCTGAGCACGTTCATGTCATCGGCATGGACGTCGACGATCCCGTCCATCTCGTTCAGCTCCGAGGCGAGCTCGGCGACCGGGCCGCGGCCTCTGACCTCAAGCTCGACCGTCACCACGGCCTGCTTGTGACCGTTCGTCCCGAGCGCGCCGTTGTGCTTGATCGAGAGATCGGAGATCGAGAATCCCCGCCTGGCGCACTCGGCCAGCGCTTCGCGCAGGATCCCTTGGCCATCGAGGTAGACAAGCCGCAGCTCTGATGGTGCATCGCGCGAGCGCGGGAGCCGGCTCACCAGCACCGGATAGGCATAGGCGACGATGAAATACACCAAGGTGGTCGTGACCGCAAGGATCGGCATGTCACCGCCACAGGCCATGCCGACCCCGGCCGTGACCCACACCCCGGCGGCCGTGGTCAGTCCACGGACCGTGTCGCGCCGGACGAAGATGATCCCGCCGCCGATGAAGCCGATCCCCGAGACGATCTGAGCGGCCACCCGCGAAGGATCCAGCGACACGCTCCGCTGACCGATCAGGTCGGAGAACCCGAAGATGCTCACCAGCATGAAGACGGCCGAACCGACTCCGACGAGCGTGTAGGTACGCAGTCCCGCCGTCTTCTGGCGCATCTCCCGCTCCACGCCGATCGCCGAGGAGAGAACGAGCGCCAGGCCCAAGCGCCAGATTATGTCGATCTCATGCACAACCGCACTAGATACCCCATCGGGCCGTTCTCAAGCAAGAAAAGGCTCGGCCCTCGTGCCAAGCGGCGCGCTCAGCGCCCATATACTCGGCCCATGCCCGCCGACGCTGGGATTTGGGCCGGATCGTCGACGCTGCTGCCTTGCCGTCGAACGTCGCGATGAGCGCTCCGTCGTCGACAACCGCCCGGGGCCAGGCTGACATGCTCTGGAAGCCGCGCAACGAGCTAGGACTCACCGGTGACCACGAGCACCTGCTCGGCCGAGTGGTCAACGTGGCGGGTAACGGGCTGCTTATCTGAGCGTCAGCCTTTGACGCACGGCTGCGCGTCGCGCGCGGTCAGTGGTGCCGCATCACTGAAAGTGTCAGTCTGCGAGAACTGCCAGGCTCCGGCACACGCCGTGGGGGCCTGGAACAGATGGACTCGGGTTGGTCTGCCGTTCACTCTGCGCAGTGTCGCGCGGTCGGGAATCGTCAGGCTGAGCTTGGAGATGTCCACCGGGGTGCCGAGGCTGCGAAAGCGGATCTGCTTCAGCGCCAGTCCGTATGGGCCCCGCGGCTGCTGGGCGGCCGTCAGGTCGAGCTCGGCGCCGGGCTTGCCATTGAGGAGCGCGATCACGATCAGGGTTGGCCCGCGGCCGCCGGACGGCTTGCCGTTGTAGGCGACGAGTTCGGCCGGCAGGAAGTTTGGTTGCGCGCCGCTCGGATGGACTATCTGCGCCTCGCCCGTTCCGGTGCCGATGCGAGTCGAATCGGCACACGTCGAGGCCCCCGCGCGATTGATTTGGCAGGCCGGGAACAGTGCGCCGTTCTCCTTGAAGCCGCGGTTGAAGCGCACGACGATCGACGTCCGATGGTTCGGGGCGTCGCCGTTGATGCGGTTTCCGCCGAAGGAGTCGAGCGAGACACCCACGCCCCGCGGCGCACGCGGCGTGCCCGACACCGGCGGCGTGACGGCGACGTTGAGCGCGACGAATTCGCCGTTCACGCTCGTGGCCGCCTGTCCGGCGATTGCGGCGCCTGCGCTCGTCAGGGCGCCGACGGCGGCCAGACCGGCAACGAACTTCCGCATGCTCTTCTCCAGATTCAGTAAAGATGGTGGCCCCGGTTTCATCGTTACATACCCGGTTACTGTGCGGGCATGCTTGTCATGCATCCTCAGTCGGTTGCGATCGTTGCCCTCGACGACGCGCTCGTTGTGGCGGTGCACCAGCCGCGCCCGGGCGCGCCCGAGCCCACGGTCGAGCTACCGGCGGGCGGCATCGAGGCGGGGGAAGCACCACTCGACGCGGCGATCCGCGAGCTCGGCGAGGAGTGCGCGCTGGGCGCGCGGCAGTGGCGGTCGCTGGGTGACTTCTGGGTGGTACCTGCGTACTCGACCGAGCGCGTTCACGTCTTCGAGGCTCGGGGCCTCACGCCGACCGACGGCCGTCAGGATCCCGATGAGCGGATCGAGGTGCGACGACTACAGCTCGCCGAGCTCCCGGGGGCGCTTTCGGACGCGACCTCGATCGCGGCCTTCGCGCTCTGGGCGCGGACCTCGGACGCGATGCGAACCGGCGGTCAGCATGGCCCGCGCCGATAGGATGGCCGGGTGATAACCGCTGCTGGGCGCGGGCGATCTCGTGGGGGCACCGAGCGCGGCCGCGACGGCGCCGCCGGCGCGCCGCGAACCGCCGAATCGCATGAATGACCAGGCGCGGCCGACCGCCCGAGCACGTGGCTGGTGGTCCGGGCACGGTGGCCGGGTGCGCTCGGTCGCCGGTTCGAGCTGGTTGATAGGGGTGTTGGTTGCGCTGGCGGCCTGGAACGTCACCCTCGGCTACCCGACCCAGGGGCTTGATCCGAGCTGGTTGTGGGCGCTCAACAACGCCGCGCACCGGGGGATGCATTTCGGCACCAGCATCGTCTTCACGTATGGCCCGCTCGGGTTTCTCGGCTACCCGATCCTCTGGTACAGCGGGCTGGCGACGGTTGCCTTCATCTACCAGGCGGCCCTGCACGTCCTGCTGGCGGTCACGCTGGTGTTCGCGCTGCGGGAGTTGCTCGGACTGGTGGTCGGCGCAGTGGTCGCCTTCGTGATCATCCTGGCGGCACCCGCGGCCGACGTGCCGACGGTGCTAGCTGTCGCCTGGTGCGTCACGGCGCTGTCCTCGGACCCGCCTCCGTTTGCCATCTGGGTAGTGACCATCGGCGGCGCCGTGCTGGGTGCGATTGAGACGCTCGTCGAGGCCCGTCCCGGGCCGGTGATCGTCGGGATTTCCCTGATCACGCTGGTGGCGGTCGAGCGCCGGCGGCGCCAGCTGCCGATCTTCCTCGGCATTCTGCTGGTGGTCGGGGCCGGACTGTGGTTCGCCAGTGGGCAGTCGCTCGCCAACCTGCCGGACTACGTGACGAACGAGCTCCAGATCGTCTCCGGCTACAGCGAGGCCATGGGTTTCCCTCCCAACGCGAGAATCTGGCTGGCGATACCGATCCTGATCGGGGTCGTTGCCGGTGCCGTGGCGCTGACCGGACCCCGACGCGGCCGGCGCGTCGCCGTCGGGCTCGTCGTCGGCCTCGCAGGCTTCGCTCTCTTCAAGGAGGGCTTCGTGCGGGCCGATATCGGCCACACGCCGATCTTCTTCGGGAGCATGCTCGTGCTCGTGGCGGCGGCTCGCCCACTGCGCGACCGCCGGAGCGTCGTTCTGCTGGCCGCCCTGGCTCTCTTGTTGGTGGTCAATGTGGGTCTCAGGCCACGCCCACCGCTCTCACAGTTCAACCCAGTGACAAATGCGAATCAAGCGTTTACGCAGGTGCGCACGCTGAGTAGCGCGCGGCGCCTCGACATCATCCGGGTGTTCTCCGGCGCCTTCATGGCGGCGGTCTACAGGCTGCCGCCGTCGGATTTGGCGCTCCTGAAGGGACACACGGTGCATCTCAACCCCTGGGACACGGCGGCAGCATGGGTCTACCACCTCAACTGGGATCCCGCGCCCGTGTTCCAGGGTTACTCGGCCTACACGTCAACCCTCGATGAGCTCAACGCTCACGCGTTGCGCGCTGCGAGCGGTCCACAGCGGATCCTGCGCGAGAACACCAACCGGATCGATCCTCGCCACGGGGCCGCCGGGATCGACGGGCGGCTCGGTGTGTGGGACCCGCCGGCGGAGGCGACGGCGACCATGTGCAACTTCGCCCCCTTGCAGACCTCTGCCCGCTGGCAGGTGCTGGCCCGCGTGCCAGATCGCTGCGGACCGGGACGGTTGCTCAAGACGGTCTCGGCCCAGCCGGGCCAGACGATCTCGATTCCGGCCGTGGGCGCCGGCCAGGCCCTGATCGGCCGGGTTCACGGCCTCGCCGTCTCAGGTGTCGAGCGCCTCGAGACGCTGCTCTTCCGCGCCCACGAGCGCCACGCGCTCATCAATGGGACGCTCCTGGCGCGGATCGTCCCGGGCACGGCGCAGGATGGCCTGCTGTTCAGCCTCTCGCCGCAGAGCGACTACCCTGCGCCGTTCCGGCTCAGCCCTGATGTGCGTACGATCTCGTTCACGGGGGGGTCGGGACCGCTGCGGATCGACCTGATCGAGATGTCGGTGAGCCGCACGCCCAGCCCCCAGGCCCTGGCTCGCGAGCTTGGCTAGGCCGGCCGCGTCCCGGCGGTGCCTGCGCCCAGACCTGGAGCTAACGGGCGGCGAGCGCCAGGGCCGGACCACGGCGGTCGGAGGCGCGCACGAACGCCTCGACGACGGCCGAGTCGAACTGCGTCCCCGCGCAGACGGTCAGCTCACGGGTGGCCTGCTCGTGGTCGCGAGCACGGCGGTGGGCGCGGTCGCTGGTCATGGCCACGTACGCGTCGGCCACGGCAAGGATGCGGGCCTCGAGCGGGATCTCGTTACCCGCCAGCCCGGCGGGGTAGCCGTACCCATCCACGCGCTCACGGCGGCTGACGATCCAGTCGCGGATGTCATCGAAGCTGGTGTCGCTGAGCAGCGCCGCACCGAGCTCCGGTTGGCGCCGGACCTCGATCCATTCCTCCTCGGTGAGCGGCCCGCGCTTGTTCAGAATCTCGGGCGGGATCTCGTCGCGGCCCACGTCGCAGACCATCGCCGCCAGGCGGACACGCGCAATCCGGGCCTCGTCGAGGCCGAGCTCACGGGCGGTCCGCTCGGCCAGCTGACCCACCAGCCGCCGTCCGTGGGGCCTGTAACCCATCGTCCCCAGTTCGTCGCACTCGGACCCACAGCCGTCGCAGACGAGTACCAGGCGCAGGACGCCGGACTCCGGCAGGTATCGCGCCGCGCCGCTGCGCGGGGACGTGTGATCGCAGCTCACACGTGGCTCATCGCCGTCTCGACCTCAGAGTCTGAGACCGACGATTGTTTCTGGACAGATTTTTCGTACCAATCCGCGCTAGCTTTGCGCTGAGGGAGCACGTACGACCGCCGCCGCGGGCTGGGACGATGACAAACCATGACGCCGAGAATGAGAGCGCAACGGCCTCCCGCAGGCTGGGGGTCGCCTCGCGCGGGGTGGCTGTGCTCGCCCTCGCCGCCCTGCTGCTGCTCGTCACGAGTGCCGAGGACCGGGAGGCGGGGCGTGGCCCGGGCGCCCGCGTTGGCTCTGCGGCCGCGCCGCTGAGCGCCTACGCCGGGGCGCTCAACCCGGGCACTCCGCGGCACTCAGCGCCGGTCGGAGCCGCCGGCCGGAGTACACCTCGGGGCGGCCGTCGCGCAGACGCTCCGCAGACTGCGCCGCGCACGGTCCTCGTCGCCTTCAGGCCCGGGACGAGCGCGCCCGCTGTGCGGCGCGCCGTGGCGATCGTCCACGCGCGCGACCTGCAGGTCATCGGAGCGCAGACGCACGTTCTGCGGCTGGCCGACCCCGCGGTCGCGACCGCGGTGGCCACGCTCCGTCGCCTACAGCAGGTGCGGTATGCCGAGCCGGATTACGTCATGCGGGCGAGTGGGGTGCGGGTGCCTTCTGATGCGGGGTTTGGGTTGTTGTGGGGGTCGTTGAATTCGGGTCAGGTGGTGCAGGGGGTGGCGGGTGTGGTGGGGGCGGATGATCGGGCGGCGTTGGCGTGGGGGGTTTCGACGGGTAGTTCGGGGGTGGTGATTGGTGAGGTGGATACGGGGGTGGATTACACGCATCCGGATTTGGCGGCGAATGTGTGGGTGAATCCGGGTGGGGTGGGTGGTTGTGCGGCGGGGACGCGGGGTTATAACGTGGTCGCGGGGTCGTGTAATCCGATGGATGACGACACTGTGTATGGGGGGCATGGGACGCATGTCGCGGGGATCATGGGGGCGGTCGGGAATAACGGGATCGGGGTCGCGGGCGTGAATTGGTCGACGACGATCCTGCCGGTGAAGTGGCTTGATGCGAATGCGTCGGGGTCGACCTCGCAGCTGATCAGCGCGCTGGACTGGCTGGTCAGGGCCAAGCAGGCCGGCGTCAACGTGCGCGTGATCAACGACTCGGCGACGTTCGTGGGGACCGCCTACTCGCAGGCGCTCTCGGACGAGATCGACCTGCTGGGCCAGAACAACATCCTGTTCGTGACCGCGGCCGGGAACACCGGCCAGGACAACGACAACCCGGCCTACACCCGCTATCCCTGCGGCTATGACCGCCCGAGCGAGATCTGCGTCACCGCGACCGACCAGAACGACCAACTCCCCAGCTGGGCGAACTGGGGCGCCACCACAGTCGACCTCGGCGCCCCCGGCCAGAACATCTACTCCACGCTGCGTAACAACACCTACGGCTACATCAACGGCGGCTCGATGGCCGCCGCCCAAGTCTCCGGCGCCGCCGCCCTGATCCTCTCCACCGGCGACCAAACCACCACCAACCTCAAAAACGACATCCTCACCAACACCGACCCCACCCCCGCCCTCACCGGCAAAACCCGCACCGGCGGCCGCCTCAACATCTGCAAAGCCATACCCACCTGTCTCGAGCCCTCGGTGACGTCCGTCGGACCAGCCGCCGGTTCAACCGGCGTCACCGGTGGAGCGGACGCCTACGCCGTGTTCAACGAGGCCATGGACCACGCGTCCACAGCCGCGGCGTTCACCCTCGTGCGCGCCAGCGACAACACTCCGGTCGCCGGCAGCGTGGTCTGGTTCGGCGATCGGCTGCCGATCTTCGTGCCCTCGAGCGCGCTGGCCCCGAGCACGCTCTACACGGCGCGCATCTCGACCGCGGCCACCGATCAGTCCGGCACCCATCTCCCCACGCCGAGCAGCTGGCAGTTCACGACCGCGCCCGGGCCGGCGCTGACCGCCTTCGGACCGGCCGACGGCGCCACGGGCGTCTACCCCGCGTCCTCGGTTTACGCCGTGTTCAACTCGCCCATGAACCAGGCCGCGACACAGCCCGCGTTCTCGCTCGTCCAGACGGGCACGGGAACCCCGGTCAGCGGCAGCTTCTCATGGTTCGGGCCGAAGGCCTTGATCTTCACGCCGAGCGGCGACCTCGGGACGGGCGTGCAGTACACGGCGACGATCTCCACGGCCGCCCGCGACGCCAACGGCAACGCGCCCGGGGCGAGCGCGAGGTGGCGCTTCACAACCATCAACCAGCCCGTCATAGATCAGGTATCACCCGCCGCCGGAGCCACCGGCGTGGGCACAGGCGGGGTCGTCTACGCCATCTTCAGCGAGTCCATGGACCATCAGTCCACGGCGGCCGCCTTCACCCTCAGGCGCACGAGCGACGGCGCTCCGGTCGCGGGCAGCGTCGTCTGGTTCGGCGACCGGCTGCCGATCCTCGTCCCCAGTCAGGCGCTGGCCCCGAACACCGCCTACGTGGCGTCGATCGCGGCCGGCCCGACCGACCAGTCCGGCCGACATCTGGCCAACCCGATGACCTGGTCGTTCACCACCGGCCCCTCGGCCGGCGCCAAGTTGGCTCGGTCGAGCTCCACGGCGGCCCGCGGTTCGCTTGCCGCTCCCCCGAGCGCGAGCACGGTCCAGCTCGTGCAGCGGCTGCGGCGCTTCGCGCCGTCCCTGGGCCGCCGCTGACCGCCCCGGACCCTCCGCCGCGTCTGTACCCTGAGGGGGGCGTATGGCTTACGCCGAGCAGAGTCCGAGGCTCCGGGGGCCCATCAACGAGCATGCGTCCGCGCTCGCCCATGAGTGGCGGCGACTGACACGGGCGGCCACGGTGGTGGCGCTGATCACCAGCCCCGCCCTGTTCCTGGTCCTGTACCGCTCTGACCACCTGAGCCTCGTCGCGTCGATCCTGATCACGATCGTGGGCATTCTCATGTTCCGGGGCCTGGTGGAGATCGTAGTCCGCAAGCTGATCCCGTCGCCGAACCTCTACGGCGCCGACGACAGCCTTCGGGAGGACGATCTGATCGCCCGCCGGCGCTACTGGTACTGGCGCGGGAAGTACCGCCGCCTGCCGATCTACGCGCTGATCGTGCTCGCCTTCCTGGTCCTGTGTCAGTTGTTGTTCGCCTTCGCCGGCGTCAGCGCTCCGTTCTTCAAGCCGTTCGAAGGTCTGCGCGCGCTCTACCCGCCCGACCAGCTGCCTCAGCTGGCCCTGATCCTCGTGCAGCTGCCGCTGCTGCTGTTCATCAACTTCGGAATCTTCTTCGGGCCGTTTCTGTTCTTCGCGATTCGCCAGATCCGCAGCTACGAGCCGGGTGACGCCAGCTGGGGCGTGAAGATCGACGACGTCCGCGGCCAGGCCGAGGCCAAGGAGGAGATCACGCGCGTGATCACACTGTGGCAATCGGGTGAGGAGTTCGAGAAGGCGGGTGGCAAGCGCGAGCGCGGCCTGCTGTTCCTCGGCGCCCCAGGCACCGGCAAAACGATGATCTCCAAGGCCATCGCCACCAACTTCAACTGCCCGTTCGTGACCATCCCCGGTTCCGGGTTCGCCGGGATGTTCATCGGCATGGATGCCCTGACCGTGCAGTTCCTGGCCCGCAAGGCGCGCAAGCTGGCCGCCAAATGGGGCGGCCAGTGCATCGTCTTCATCGACGAGATCGACGCGGTCGGGATGCGGCGCCAGGCGCTCGGTGGAGCCCCTGCCGGGTCGGATCCGTCCTCGATCCACGACTTCTCGTTCTATGGCCCGAACGGCGCGCTGACGCCGACCGGCGACCTGATCATCGAGTCGCGCGCCTGGCGCGAGCGACTCTTCGCCCAGCGCGCCGAGACGCCGCAGACCGGTTACGGGGCGTTCGTGGAACGTGCGACGGAGCGCATCCAGCGGATTTACCCGGGCTTCGGGATGGGCAACATGGGTGGCGGACAGGCCCTGAACCAGCTGCTCGTCGTGATGGACGGCATCGACGAGCCACCGGTCTTCCGCAAGTTCCTGACCAACCGCATCAACACCTTCCTCGACGCCATCTTCGTGGTCCCCCGGAGCGTCGGCAAGGTTTCCCTGCGCCTCCCGCGGGCCC
Organism: uncultured Solirubrobacteraceae bacterium; assembly: GCA_963725515.1. Taxonomy (GTDB): domain Bacteria; phylum Actinomycetota; class Thermoleophilia; order Solirubrobacterales; family Solirubrobacteraceae; genus Palsa-465. Next base: position 647,951 of record CAVRZB010000003.1, read on the forward strand.
GCCCGCGCAAGGAGCAGATCTACTTCATCGGCGCCTGCAACGTGCCGATCAACGTGCTCGACCCAGCGCTCACGCGCCCGGGCCGCATGGGTCGCCACATCTGGTTCCGAACCCCGACCAAGGACGACCGGCTCGACATCTTCGATCTCTATCTGGAGAACGTCGCCCACGAGCCCGACCTCGACACCGAGCGCCGCCGCGACGAGCTCGCGCGGATCACCAACGGCTACTCGCCCTCGATGATCGAGCAGTGCTGCTCGATGGCGCTGACCATCGCCCACGCCGAGGGCCGGCGGGTCTTCGGCTGGCGCGACATCGTCGAGGCCATGACGACGGTCGAGACAGGTACCGCGCAGAACATCGACTACGTGCCCGAGGAAACGCGCGCGGTGGCCATTCACGAGGCCGGTCACGCCGCGGCAGGCCACGTCTTCCTGGAGCAGGACGTGCTCTCCACGCGCCTCTCGATCCGCAAGCGCGGTGGCTCGCTCGGCCACTATCAGGGCATGGAGAAGGACGAGCGCTTCTCCAAGTTCCGCTCGCGGGTGATGGGCAGCCTGGTCATGACCCTCGGCGCGATGGCCGCCGAGCAGGCCTTCTATGGCGAGAACTCCCAGGGCGTCGGCGGCGACGTGCAGTCCGCCACGGCGACCGCCGCGGCCATGGTCGGCCTGTGGGCGATGGGGCCCGAGCCCGTCAATCTGCACGGCAGACCCCGCGACGCCGAGCGCGCGGAGGAGGTCAGAAAGCGCCTCGAGCAGATCGGCTCGACGATCATGAACCGCGCCAACGGTGGCGGCCCGTTCGCCGACAATCCGCTCGGAGCGATTCTCGGCGACCGCGACAAGCACCGCGCGGCGGCACAGATCCTGGGCCAGGCCTACGTGACCGCATATGCGCTGATGGTCAACAACAAGCCGGCGATCGAGCGGATCGCCGACACGCTGATCGAGCGCAAGGAGATGCACGGTGACGAGGTCGTCGACATGCTCAACAGCGTCGGCCTGACCCGTCCGGAGCTCGACCTGATGGACGATGCCACGTGGCCGACCGTATGAGTGAGCAGCACCAGGTCGTCTCGGCGAGCGAGGAGCACGCCGCGGAAGCCCCGCGCGGCCCGGCGCTCGGCCTCTCCCGTCGCCGCCCGGCGCGCTCCCCGTCCTCCCCCTACGCGCACAAGTTCCGCATGGTCACCGCGGCCCTCGTCGGCCTGGCCATTGGCGCGATCGTGGTGGCCATCGCCTTGCTCTCGACGAGCGACACGGCGGTCACGGCGGCGCCCTGGTCCGCCTGGAAGCCTTCTGATTCAGGGACGGCGGGGGCGCAGGAGATCGCCGACCACATTGCGCCGCTGTACCGCATCTCCCCCGTCGATCAGCTCTCCGTCGTGACGGTGGTCGGCCTGGCGAACTCCGGCTCGGCGAGCGCCGCGAGCAGCGGAGCCACGGGCTCGAGCACCTCCTCGCAGGGGCTTCAGGTGGCGGTCAGGCCGAGCGCCACCTCGAGTGCAGTCTCGCTCTTGACCGGCAAGACGGTCGCCTTCAACCTCTGCGGTATCGGCGGCGCGAACTGCGCGATCGGTGTCGGTGTGCCGTCCTCGGCCCGCCTGCTGCTGCTCCGCCGCGAGGCGCTCGAGCTCGCGCTGTACACGTTCAAGTACGTCGGCGGCGTGAGCAACGTCGTCGCGATCCTCCCCCCCGGCCGGACGAGCACCACCGGAGCACCGGGCACGCTCAGCCCCAAGTCCCCGCTGGCCAAACCGGCGACCAAGCCGCTCAACGTGGCCCTGCTCTTCCTCCACGACGAGCTCCAGCCCTGGCTCGACCGTCCACTCGCCCAGACCCTGCCGGAGGATTTCCCGCCCACCGTGGCCCAGATGCGCGGCGCGCCCGAGGCCGGGCTCGTGGAGCAGATAACCGCGCGCGGGCTGTTCTCCCAGGCCCTGTCCCAGGCCCAGGACGGCAGCAATCTGATCGTCCTGAACCCGCTGCCGCCAGAGTAGCCCGGGCCTCTAAGGCCGCCGCTCGTAGCCCGGGCAGGCGTTCACGGGCAGCCGCGGGTAGCGTGGGAAGCGCTTGGGCTCGTCGCGGGAGCGCTGACAGAGCGAGTAGACCGGACCGCGCGTCGTGGACACCAGTTGCTGGTGGCGACAGGAGTCGCACAGGCCGCCCGCGGGTCCGCGCGAGCGAGTCCGCCCTCCGTCGCCCGAGCTCACGCCCGCGTCAGCTCCTCCAGCAGCAGCACGACCGACTCATAGGACCGGCCGGTGACCGCCTGGAGGGCGGCTTCGCAAGTGCGGTTGGAACACAGATGAGCCTCGAATTCGCGCCCCTGAAGCTCGCGGCGCACCTCGCCGAGCGCCGAGGCGGGCAGCTCGGGGTGGAGCCAGCCCCGGTCGCCGGCCATCCCGCAGCAGGTCGTGGCGGCCGGCACGACGACCTCGTCGGCGAGCGCGCCGACCAGCGCGCGCAGCTTGCCCTGAAGCCCGAGATGCCCGGTCGAGCAGGTCGGATGGACCGCGGCCGAGGCGACGCGCCGCCCCACCTCGAGCCGTGGCAGCAGGCGATCATGGGCCCAGGCCACCGAATCGAACACCTCGAGACGCTCGTAGCGCTCGCGCTCGCCCTCCTCCAGGCACGCGGCGACGTCGGAGATCAGGCCGTGGGCGCACGAGCTCGCGTCGATCACGATCGGCAACCGGCCGCCTTCGCTCCAGCGCTCGAGTGCGGCTGCGGTGCGGCGCGCCATCAGGCGCCGGCCGTCCTCGTATCCCTTCGAGCTCCACGGCGTGGCACAGCAGTGGCCGGCGGCATCCGGGGGAATCCACACCGGCATCCCCGCGCGCGCCGAGACCGCGACCAGCGCCTGCGGGAGCGAGGGTCGCGCCGGCCGTCCTGGGCCGTTCCCGAAGATCCGGTTGATGCACGCCGGCAGGTAGACGGCGCAGGCGCCCGCACGAGGAGTGAGCGGCAGCCGCGGGGCGGCCTGCGGCGCGCTCGCCGGCCAGCTTGGGACGATGTCGGTGCTCACCCGCCGCCGCAGCGCGGCGGGCACGGCGGCCACGACGCGCTCACCGAAGAGCCTGGAGGCCAGGCCACCCGCCCGCAGCCCGCCGCGCGCGGCCCGCTCGACGAGCGCGTACCGTCTGGCCAGCGCGAGCGCGACGGCCTGCTCCCGGTCGCTCCGCTCCCGGCGCCGGAACTCCTTGATGAGCTGGCCGGTGTCGATACCCACCGGACACGCGGAGCTGCAGGTTCCGTCCGCCGCACAGGTCTCGATCGCGTCGTACTCGTACTGCTCGAGTAGCGCGTTCAGGACGGGTGAGCCCGCGGGCTGGCGCACCATCTCGCGCCGCAGCACGATCCGCTGCCGCGGCGTGGTGGTGACGTTGCGGCTCGGGCAGACGGGCTCGCAGAAACCGCATTCGATGCACTTCGTGGCCGCCGCCTCGATCTCTGGCGTGCCCTTCAGGTTGCGCAGATGGACGCCGGGGTCGCTGTTCATGACGACGCCGGGGGCGAGAATTCCGTCGGGATCTGCCAGCCGCTTGATCCGCCACATCATCTCGGTCGCCACCGGCCCCCATTCCCGCTCCACGAAGGGCGCCATGTTGACCCCGGTTCCGTGCTCGGCCTTCAACGACCCGTCGTACTTCTCGACGATCAGCTCGACCAGCGCGTGCATGAACCGGTCGTAGCGCTCGAGGTCGGACGGCTCACCGAAGTTCGGTGTGAGCAGGAAATGCAGGTTGCCCGCCGAGGCATGTCCGGCCAGCCCCTGGAGAAACCCGTGCTCGCCGAGCAGCGCCTGCAGATCACGGGCGGCTTCGGCCACCCGCTCCGGCGGGACGCACACGTCCTCGATGATGAGCTGCACGCCGGGACCGCGGAACGCAGCCAGCAGCCCCTGCATCCCCTCGCGCACGTGCCAGAGCATGGCGATCTCCTCGGCCTCACGGGTGAAGCGAGCCGGATCGATCAGCTTGCGCTCGGCGAGCAGCGAGAGGGCCTGCGCCTCACTCTGCTCGAGCTCGGATTCGTCGTCGGTGCGGAATTCGACGAGCACCGCCGCGGACTCGGGCGGCAGCTCGCGCCACCGCTCGGGCGTTCCCGGCATGTTGTAGGCCGCGGCCACCAGGGTGGGCGCGACCATCAGCTCGGTCGCCGTGGCCCCGGCCGCGACCAGCGACGGGACCACCTCGGCGGCGGCGTCGAGGTCGTCGAGGTGAAGCAGCGCCATCGAGACGTGGCGGCCGAGGGCGACGGTGTCGAAGACGGCCTCGGCGATGAAGGCGAGCGTGCCCTCCGAGCCGACCACGAGCCGGCGGAAGATCTCCAGCGGGGTGTCGGCGTCGAGGAAGGCGCACAGCCGGTAACCGGTGGTGTTCTTGATCCGGAACTTCTGGGTCACGCGCTCGGCCAGCTGGGGATCGTCGCGCAGCTCCTCGCGGATCTCGAGCAGCCCGGCCGCAAGCTCCGGGGCGGCACGGGCGAAGGCCTCCTCGGCCCCGGGCTCGGCGGTGTCGATCACCGCGCCGCCGGCGAGCACGAGCTTGAGCGAGCGCACCGTGCTGTATGAGTCGGCCGTCACGCCGCAGCGCATGCCGCCCGAGTTGTTGGCGATTACGCCCCCGACGCAGGCGATGTCGGTGCTCGCCGGGTCGGGACCGAGCTTGCGCCCATGGCGGGCGAGCAGCCGGTTGACGTGCCCGAGCAACACGCCCGGCTGAACCCTGACCCGCGCCCCGCCCTCGAGCACACGCGCGCGCTGCCAGTGGCGCCGGCATTCGACCAGGACGCCGTCGGTCTGCGACTGCCCGTTGAGACTCGTGCCGCCGGCGCGGAAGACCAGCGGCACGCCGGTCCGCGCGGCGTAGGCGAAGAGCTTCGAGACGTCCTCGGCGTTCTCGGGCATCACGACGGCCCTGGGGATCGACCGATACGGGCTGGCGTCGGAGGCGTAGCGGACGAGGTCAAGGGCCCGCGTCAGCACCCGCTCGGCGCCGAGCAGAGCTATGAGTTCCGAGCGCAGCGGCTCCGGCGTGCCCGCGGCGACCCAGTCCGGTGCGCGGTCGGGCGCCGGCTCAGCGGCCTCAGGGGCGATGCGTCGCACGTCCGGGGCGAGCAGGCTCATACGCTGCCTCCCTCCTAGTCGAGCCACATGCCGGAGGCGACCGGCACCTGAATGAGGCGTGGCCCGTCCTGCGCGGGAATGTCCTCGCGCAGCGCCGCCGTCAGCTCCTCACGGCCGTCGACCTCGCGGGCCGGGACGCCATAGGCGCGCGCCACGGCCGCGACGTCCAGGCCGGGCAGGTCAAGCCCAGGAGCGCCGCCGACCTGCTCGAACTCGGCGAACCACTTGAGAATCATGTACTCATCGTTGCGCAGCACGAGGAACGTGACCGGGACCTTGTACGCGGCGGCGCTCCAGAGCGCGGTTATGCCGTACTGGGCAGAGCCCTCACCGATCACGCACACGACAGGCCGCCCGGGCTGGGCCAGGCCGACTCCGACAGCCGCGGAGATACCGAACCCGAGACCGCCGCTGGCTCCGAAGTAGTAGCTCCCGGGCCGCGATATCCGCAGCCGGTTGCGCAGCGCCACCGTGCTCGACGGGCTCTCCAGCACGACGATTCCATCCTCCGGCCACGCATCGGCGAGCGCGGCCATGGCCGCCGAGCCGCTGAGCGGATCAGCTTCCGCGGGATCGCCCGGGGCGGGACGCGGCTCGGGCGCCGAGCGCTCGGAGGCGTTCACCAGCGCGGCCAGCCGGTCGAGCGCCTGGGCCACGTCACCGACGATCGCCTCCCCCATCGGGGCTCGCGCGGCCTCGGCCGGGTCGTTGGTGATCTGGACGAGCGTGGCGCCTTCGGGGAGCAGCGGACCGGGGATGTAGGGGTAGTAGGGGAATACCGAGGAGCCGACGACCACGATCAGATCGTGACCCTGGAGCGTGGCCGACACGGCCCCGATCCCGGGCGGCAGCACACCCACGAAGTTCGCGTGGTTCTCCGGAAAGCCGATGCGGCCCCCGCCGGGCGCCGGCGTCGCCCACACGGGCAGCCGCTGCTTCTCGGCCAGGGCAACCGCGGCGTCCCAGGCGCCGCTGGCGTCGATGTCGGGGCCGGCGAGCAGCACGGGACGCTCGGCCACCTGCAGGCGCCGAGCCAGGTCCTCGAGCGCGGCCGGATCCGGCGCGGCGCGACCGGCGACCGAGCGGGCGATCGCGTTCCGGGCCAGGTCCGCGTCGGCGTCGGCCGACCAGTCATCCATCGGGATGGAGACGAAGGCCGGCCCCCGTGGCGGCATGGAGGCGTGGTGGATCGCGCGACCGATCGCGGTCGGCACATCCTGCGCGCGCGGCGGCTCGTGACTCCATTTGACGTAGGGCTGCGGGCCCACGACGGCGTCGCGGTTTGTGAGGTTGGCCTCGATCGTTATCTGGGCACGAACCTGCTGTCCGGCCGTGATGACCAGCGGAGCCTTGTTGGCCTGGGCATTGAAGATCCCGCCGACGGCGTTGCCGACCCCCGGCGCGGTGTGGAGGTTCACGTGCGTCGGGCGGCCGGTGGCCTGGGCGAACCCGTCGGCCATGCCCACCACGACGAGCTCCTGCAGGCCGAGCACGTAGCGGAAGTCGTCGGGAAAGTCTGCCAGCATGGGCAGCTCGGTCGAACCCGGGTTGCCGAAGATCGTCGTCATTCCGTGCGCGCGGAACAGATCGAAGGTGGCTTCACGGACGGTCGGCATCAGGCGATCTCTCCCTCGTTGGTCGGGCTCCTGACGGGAAACCTACAGCGGCCGGCGCTCCTCGTCGGTGGCCGCGCACCACCAGGCGCGTGACCAGGTCGGTTAGGTCGACGTGAACTGCGCTTGGGAACGGGACGTGGCTGGTCCGACACCCCCAGGCCGTTACCCATACGTGGACCAGAATCCGGGCAGGTGACGAAAGCCGTCCAGCAGGCGGTTTTCGTTACCCAAACCCACCGCGCCCGAGCCGAGGGCAACGATATTGGGGGGTCGTTGCACGTTTTCTTGGGAGTCGTTGCACGGTTTCGCCCTCTTGCGCGACGCGACCACGTCCCAGCCGTCCTGGGCCTCCGACCCGGCAGGAACCGTGAAGCGCCGCCGCCTACTTCGGCAACCTCGACCGTGTTACGTGCGGGTAGTACTGGCTCAGCCCGGCGTATGGGAAGCCCGGCTGGACGCGGCAGGGCACGTTGCCGTTACCCAGCGGGATCGGGACCTGGGAGATGTCGCCGGTGTTGCGGCAGTCAGAGGACAGCAGACCGGCCACGAGGTTCGCCTGCTCGCCCGGCGCGTAGTAGCCGTTGTGGCGGTTGGTCGGCTCACGCACGGTCTGACCGAAGATCGATTCGTTGTTGATGGCCACGACGGTTCGCAGGTAGTGCGGCCATGCCGGCGGGGGTGCCGGCGGTGGCCACCGGCGTCGTCGCGCGTGCGGCGCCCGAGGTCGGCGGTCATGGCCGTGCCCGCGACTCCGGCCATCACAATCGCGCACACGAGCGGGGCGAACTCGCGCAGCACCACGAGCACGAACAGACCGCCGAGCCGGTCCAGCGCGCCGAAGAGATTCAGGAAGTTGCCGATCTCGATCCCGGCCGGTCCGTAGGTGAAGGCCAGCGAAGCGAGATCATCGGAAACCAGCCGAGACGCATGGCAAAGAGGAACTGGTCGACCAGCTCGGGGCCGTAGTTGAATGGCGGAGTGAGAGCGGCGAGCACGGTGCGGCGAAACAGGAGCACCATCGCGCCAACGGTCTCGATCATGCCGCGCAACGGCGCGTAACCAAACCGCAGAATGGCCTCCAACAGCCGTTCCTCCTCTCCTGCCTCGCCGTCTCCCTCGCCGCAGCGGCGGATCATATTGTCGGCCCCTTGCGGAGATGACAAGGATCAACCGTGCTCCGCCATAGCGGGACCGCACCGGCCCTGTCGAGCTTCGTGTTCCCAACTCGGAAACGACCGAAACTGTTGCGCCTCGCCTGGGTTGGAAGCGGACGGCGCCAACGAGCTGAGGAGGGACGGCGCGATGAGTGCGACCGCCAACCTGTGCAACTGGACTCACATGTGTGCCGACCCGAACATCCACGCCAACGACATCGGGCACCAGAAGCTCACGGCGGCGTTCGAGTCGCAACTGCGTGGCGTCGTGCGGCGCCACGCACACGCGGTGCGCTGACGGTGGTCTCAGCCGCCGGACGGCGGGCGCGATGACGGCCGGGTGCCCCAGTCGGTCCCCGGCGTCGCCGACAGCCTGAAGTCGAGCTCGTGGTCGCCGCGGGCGACCTGCGCGAAGCGGATCCACGAGCGGCGCAGCGGCTGCCCGTCACGCCGCGCCGAGACGATGTAACGGTCGCTGCGCGAGGCGCCGACGGCGTTCAGCGTGAGCCGGCCGTGGGCGAGCTGCAGCGTGGCGCTCGGGAATAACGGCCCGCTCAGCGCGAGCAGGTCGGTGCCGGGTACGGCCGGATAGGCGCCGAGCGCCGCGAGCACCCACCAGGCGGACATCTCGCCGCCGTCGTCATTTCCGGGCATCCCCGACGCGGTCGGCCGATACAGGCCGAGCAGGGCGCGGCGCAGGACGTCGGTCGTGCGGCCGGGCTCGCCGAGCCACTCGTAGAGCCACGGCGCGTCGAGGGTCGGCTCGTTGCCGAGAAAGGCGTGCGGCGAGTTCGGTCCGGCGTTGAGCTCGGCGAAAAAGGCATCGAGCCGTCGCGAGACCACTGCGGGGCCGCCCAGCGCGGCGATCAGCCCGGCCGGATCCTGCGGCACGAACCAGGTGTACTGCGCGCCGTCGCCCTCGACGAAGCCGTCACCGGAGGTCGGCGTGAAGCCCGGCAGGAACGCTCCCGAGTCCAGCCGGGGCTCGACATACCCCGTGGCGTGGTCCACCAGCGTGCGCCAGTTCGACGCCCTGCGGCCCATCGCCGCGGCGATCCCCGCCCGATGGTGACGCGCCGCCATGCGGCCGATGGCGAAGTCGGCCAGCGCATCCTCGAGCGTCGTCGCCGCGCTTCCCCAGGCGTGATCGCGCTGGCCGAAGGTGTGGCGTGTGACGTCGGTGTTCAGCTCGTAGGGCACGTAGCCGAGCCGCAGGTAGGCCGCGAGCCCCTCACGCTCGGTGTAATCGCCGGCCACCGTGTGGCAGGGGACCGAGGCACCGCGCGCCATGGCGCCAAGCGCACCCGCGGCATCGAAGCCCCGCACACCGAACGCATCGACGTCCGAGATGATCGCCGCGCCCGGGTCTCCGACCATCACGTTGGTCTGCTGATTGGCGTACGGCCAGCGGGGCAGGCAGCCGCTCTGTTGCGCGTCGCTCAACAGCGAGGACGCGAGATCTGCCGCGCGGCGCGGCTCGAGCATCGACATCAGCTGGGTCTGGGTGCGGTAGACGTCCCATCCGGACACGTTGGCGTACTTCGTGAACCCGGCCGCCCGGTGCACGCGATCATCCATGCCGCGATAGCTGCCGTCGACGTCGCTGAAGACGTTCGGCTCGAGCAGCGCGTGGTACAGGGAGGTGTAGAACAGCGTGCGCTGGGTGCGCGTGCCACCCCGGACGCTGAGCTTGGCCAGCTCGGCTCGCCACGTCCGCGCGGCCGCGCGGCGAATCGACTCGAATGACCGCCACGCCACCTCGTCGCCCAGATTGCGACGGGCCTCGGCCACCGAGGTGAACGAGATGCCCACGTCGGCGCCGACCGTGCGCACATGCCGGGCATCGAAGGTGACGAAGGCTCCGAGCTGCACGCCGGTGCTCGGGTCGCCCGGCAACGACAGCGGCCCACCCGGGATCGGCTTGTAGGTGTAGGCCCCAGGGGCCGACGCGGCGGCCGACCGACCGCCGGACGCCAGGCGCTGGCCCTCCCAGGTGCCGCTGGCGCTGAACGGGCGGCTGAAGCGGGCGGCAAAGTAGATCCTGTAGTGAGCGGGCGCAGAGCAGAAGCCGCCGCTCGTCGCACTGCCGGAGACCTCGCGACGCCGCGGATCGACGCGCACGTCGCCGGCCGAGTCGGCCAGTGTGCTTCCGCCGACATTGACCAGTAGGCTCGCCGCGCGCGTGCGCGGGAAGGTGAAGCGCGCGTCGGCGGTTCTTGCCGTGGCCGTCAGCTCGCTCTCGATCGAGTGTCCCGTGCCGGGGTTGAGCTCGACCCTGTAGTCGCCCGGGGCAGCCGACTCGTGGGCGTGGTCGAAGCTCGCGAGGTATCGATCCTGCAGGTCGCTCGAACCGGGTTTGACCGGCGGCAGGGTGACCGGAGCGACCGTGGGCAGGATCGGCACGTCCTGGAATATGGCGCACCCCCCGCCGCTGAAATGATCGAGCGAGAAGCCGCGGATCCGCGCGTCGCTGAATGTGTAGCCGCCGGCGAAGTTGGTCGTCGAAGGGAAGGTGTCCGGGCTGAACTGCGCCATCCCGAACGGCAGTGTCGCTCCGGGGAAGGTCGCGCCGTCGCCCCCGCCCGTGCCGAAGTCCCGCGAACCGCTGTCGGTGCCCGTGAAGGGGCGCACGAGGGCCGTGTAATCTGGCGGGCGGGCGGCCGCCCGCGCCCCTGCCGCGGCCAGTCCCAGCAGCGCCGCGCAGGCCAGCAGGACGCGCCCGCTGCAGACCAACCGTCCGAGTCTCACTGGCGCGCTTTTACGAGTCGCTCGCCGGCCAGCATGTTGAGCACCCAGGCGACGTTGTCGTACAGCAGCTCGCGCACGTTGGACACGCCGGCCGCGCGGCGAAACGCCTCGCAGAGCTCGTCCCTGAACTCGTCCGAGGTGACGAGCTGATGATTGACGAAGCTGTCCATCCAGGTCGGGAACTCCTCGGCCCGGACGCTGGGCGTCGCGGCGCGCACGCGACTCATGAGCTCGGGGTCACCGAGACCGCGCAGGAAGCGATCGACGCTAGCGTCCTCATACAGCCTGATGTTGGCGAGTGCTTCAACCAGCGTCTCCTCGAGCGGACTTTCGGCGGGGATGTTAGGCACCATGTCCCGCAGCGCGTCGAGGGCGAGCTGCGATTCGCGATAGGCGAAGCTGAGCAGGTGGCATGCCTTGATGACCGTGCGGCAGAGGGGCACGTCCTCGCGAGCCAGCGCGGCCTCGAAATAACGGTTGAGAAAGCGCGCCTTCCCGGTCGGCCGATGACGAGCGAAGATGATCTCGGCCCAGGCCAGATGGGGTGGGAACGAATATGTGCCCACCGCCGTTCTCAGCCCGGCGTGATCGACGGCGACGAACTCGTCGGTGAGTTGCCCGTAGCGATCGAGCCATGCGGAGTCGGGCTCGTGGGCGATCTGCAGGGTGTGAAACGCGCTGTACAGGCAGGACTGCCGGAACCAGGGGCAGCCATCGCGATATATGCGCTCGATCGCGTCGATGGTCGCGCCCGGGTCACGCGCCCCCTGAACCACGAGCGCGCGCTCCGCGACGGCCATCAGGAAGACGTCGAACTCGAGCGTCTGATCGAGCAGCACCTCGACCACGCCGTCGCACCCGAGCACCGGGCGCTCGAGCGCATCCAGGGCGGCGAGCGCCGGCCGGTGCTCAGCCGGGGCGGAGAAGGTGTGGCGCAGCTCGTTCAGATTCAGCGGCTGGTACTCGGGCTGGTTGCGCATGACCACGGTCAAGGCCGCCAGCGCGGCCTTGAGCGCAAGCCGCTTCCCGGCCGCGCGCACTAGCTTGGAGGCCAGCACACGCCGGACGATCACGCGCCAGAACTCACCCAGGCGAGCCACCGTGCGGGCATCGTCGAAGTCGCGGGTGAGGATCGCCAGCGAGAGCCCGCCCGTGACCTCGACCTGGCTCTGACGCGGGAGGCCGAAATGTCCGATCAGCTGAGCGCCGAGTGAATCGAGCAATGCCCAGCCCTCATCGCCCCGATCGCGCCAGAAGCGGTAGAGGTGGGGCACGAGCACGGCCCGCACCGCGGCGGACGGGTCGTCGGCCGCGGCGGTCAGGGCGTCGGCATAACCGTGATGGGCCGCGGTGTCGATGGCGATCACCCGCGCGCTGAGCAGCTCGGGGGACAGGTCATCTCCCCCCCGCCCCCCGCCGACGGCCAGCAGGCGATCGACGATTGCCCGCACCACGGGCTGGCGAGCCTCCCCGGCCTGACTCAGCGCGAGCGCAATCCCATCGCGCCGGTAGGGGCTCGTCGTCTGGGCCAGCGCGGCCAGGTCCGTGATCCGGTCCGCCTCGAGCAGCTTGGTGCTCAGCACCGCGAAGTCCTCGATCTCGAGCAGTCGCGAGATCCGCGCCGCGCGCCGGCGCCGCACGAACTCATCGTCGAGCAGCAGGGTCTGTAGCTCATCCACGGCCCCCCGGTTGGCCAGGTGTAGGGGCAGATAGCGGAGCGGGTAGTCGTCCTCGAGCTCGCGCCAGCGCCGGCACCACTGCACGAGCTGCGGCTCGCCATCCGCCGGGTCGACGTGGAACCGGGTCGTGCCGATCGAGGGGTCCATGAGCCAGTCGGCCAGAGACTTGTGGAACACGGCCAAGGCAGCGTCGATCCGGGCCAGGTAGGGCTCGAGGGGGGTCAGGCGACGCTCGAGCTCGACTGCAGCCAAGCCGAGGATCGCCCCGAGCTGGTCACGCCGCAGGCTGCGACGAGCGGCCAGCAGCACGGCCAGCACCTGGGCGCAGGCGGCGAACAACTCGGGGTCCTCGAAGGTGTGGGCGAAGGAGACCTCGTAGAGGCTCGCTAGCCCCGGCGGCTGGCGCTCGAGCTGACCAAGATCGAGGCTTCCGTGCGCGAGCGCGTCGGCGGCGTGCTTGGCATAGATGAAGCTGCCATCGGCGAGCTCGGCCAGGCGCCCCAGGATCTGCTCGCCGGTGAACGCCGACCGCGCCACGAGCGCCGCGAGCTCCGGAGCCTTCAGACGCGCGTCCAGATAGACCCGCACGTCGGCCAGGTTGCGCTCGTCACTCGGGCTCAGGGCCACCTCGCGGACGCCGCCAAAGCGCTCGAGCACGGAGCGCCTGCGCCGGGTCGTGGCCACGAGTCGCAGCCAGGCCGGAAACGTCCCCAGCTGGCTGCTCAGCAGGTCAGGGATCGTAACGGCTGCCCGCGCTGCCTCTCCGCTCAGCGCCTCATCGAGCCCGTCGATCAGGATGTAGCGAGGCGTGTGCGGCGGCGCAGGGAGGCTCGCCAGCGGGGCTATCACGCCGAATTGAAACGCGCTCGCGGGATCCCGCTCTGCGTCTCTCAGCCGCTCGAGGGCTCCGCCGCGATCGATGGCCTGCGCGAATCCCGGCACCTGCGAGGCGAGCATCGCGGCGAGGTTGGGCACGAACTTCCCCGCGCTCAGCGTGTCGGGCAGGTCGGCGATGCAGCAGTGGTAGGCCACGACCTGGCCGCCCGGATTGCGATGCACGAGCTCGGCGACGAGCGCCGACTTGCCCGCGCCGGGGTCACCGGTGATGAGTAGCGCCCGCTCGCCGGGGTGCTCGAGCCAGCCGTCGATCTCGGCGAACAGCCATGCCCGACCGGTGAAGTTCTGTCGCTTGTTCTCCAGGAAGGCCGCGGTGTCGAGGACCTCAGTGAGCTTCTGGTCGGGGTTCAGCGGGCCCACGAAACCGCGCAGCGCCGGTTCGCCCCGGCGGGCGAGGTCGATCGACCGCAGGAGCTCGTCGAATGCGGCCAGGTAGCGCGGCTCGTCGGCCTCCCAGCCCTGCATGTCGATGCAGTGGAGCCTGTAGATCGTCAGCGGCGGTTCGCAGGCCAGCGCCATCACGGGCACGATTGGGCGCGGCGGGTCGCTGAAACGGGCGAAGGCGATCTCGTCGAGGCAGACGGAATCGAGCCGGTCGCTCGAGCCCGCCCCCGTCCGCGTCGCGTGTGGTGAGAGGATGGCCACGACGGCCTCGCTGTTGCTCAGCGCCTCGCGGATCTTTTCGTCCCAGAGCGCGCCGCCGTGCAGCCGGTCGATGTCCTGCCAGACTTCGAAGTCATGGGCTTCGAGGTCGCGGCGCAGGCGCGCGGCGAGCTCGGAGGCATCGCTACGCCCGTAGCTCTCGAAGATACGCACACGCTGGCGCCGCTTCGGAGCCGCCGGGGGCCGAGCGTCAGGCACTGCACTCCGCGTCGAGCGTCGCCGAGATGGCGTGCACCAGGAGGTCGAGCGCGGATCGATAGCGCTCGCCGGAGTGCGCCCAGCCCTGCATGTCGACGTACTGAAGACGGAAGATCATCATCGGCACCTGACAGGAGCTGGCCATCGCGGGCACGATCGGCCGGGGCGCATCGCCGAAACGCGCCCAGGCGATCTCCTGCAGACACCGGCCACCGCGCCCGTCCACGGAATCGCCGGCCAGCGTGGCCTGCGGCGAGAGGATCGCCACCACGGCATCGCTGGCCGCGATCTCCGCCCGCGCCCGCGCGGCCGAACGCTCGACGTCGCAGCACACCTCAAAGGCGTACGTCTCCAGATCCGCGTTCAGGCGGAGGGCCAGCTCAGCAGTGTCGCGGGGGTCGAAGCTCAGGAACAGCCGCCTGCGCTGCGACTGCTCAAGCGTCTCCACGCGCGCCCTCACCGTGTCCCTCCGACTCACGCTGTCCCTCAGATCAGGGAGACCCTACCGGCAGCTGAGGGGCGAAGTCACGTCGGGGGACGAGTCACTATACTTTATGAAGTATGGCTACGTTCCGCCGACTTCTGGGTTTCCTCACGCCGTATCGGCGTGGCGTCGCCTGGTCGTTCGGGCTCGCCTTCGGAGCGATGGCGACGACGGTACTGCTGCCGTACCTGACGGGCCGCGCCATCAACGCGATCGGCGCCCATCAGCGTCACGCGCTGACCATGTGGGCGATCGCCATCGGCGTCGCCGGTTTCGCCCGGCTGGGGCTGAGCGTCGCGCGGCGGCTGGTCGCCGGTCGGGTGTCGCTGGGCGTCGAGCTCGACCTGCGCAACCGGCTCTACGGCCATCTCCAGGAGCTCGAGCTGGCCTTCTTCGATCACCAACAGACCGGACAGCTCATGTCGCGCGTGACCGTCGATCTGCAGGCCGTGCGTTTCTTCCTCGGCTATGGGCTGATCTTCATCGCCCAGTCACTGCTCACGATCGTGCTGGCCGGAGTGGCCATGCTCGCACTGCAACCCGAGCTGGCCCTCCTGGCCCTGGCTCCGGCGCCGTTCGTGGTCCTCATCGCCCAGCGTTATGGACGCCGCTCGCGTCCGGCGATCCAGGAGGTCCAGCAGCGGATCGCCGAGCTGACCGCCGAGGCCGAGGAGAACGTGTCCGGAGTCCGGGTCGTCAAGGCGTTCGCGCGCGAGGATCGCCAGCTCGAGCGCTTCCGCGAGTCCGTCGGCCGCGTGTTCGACCAGGCCATCATCTCGACGCGCATCCAGGCGTTCTACACGCCGATGATCGGCTTCCTGCCCAATCTCGGCCTGGCGGCCATCCTGCTCATCGGCGGCCGCCAGGTCATCCACGGCTCGCTCAGCGTCGGGGCGTTCACCGCCTTCTACGCCTACCTGCTGATGCTGATCTCGCCGATGCGCACGCTCGGGTACATGCTCGGCGCGGCGCAGCGGGCCACCGCTTCCGGCGCACGCATCTTCCAGCTGCTCGACCGCGAGCCCGAGATGACCAGCCCGCCGGCCGCTCCACCGCTGCCGCCGGGGCGTGGCCGGGTGGAGATCGAGCACGCCGAGCTGACCTTCGAGGGCGCTTCGCACCCGACGCTTCACGACATCAACCTCGAGGTCGAGGCGGGACTCACGATCGCGCTGGTCGGCGGCACAGGCGCGGGCAAGACCTCACTCGTCTCGCTGCTGCCGCGGCTCTATGACGTGAGCGCGGGCGCGGTGCGGATCGATGGCGCCGACGTGCGCACGGTCGACCTGGTCAGCCTGCGCCGCGCGATCGCCGTCGTCACCGACGACCCCTTCCTGTTCTCGGCGACCGTGCACGAAAACATCGCCTACGCGCGCCCCGACGCCACGCGCGCCGAGGTCGAGCGAGCCGCACAGCGGGCCCAGGCGGCCGGCTTCATCGAGGCCCTCCCCGAAGGCTACGACACGCTCGTGGGCGAGCGCGGGCTGACGCTCTCCGGCGGCCAACGCCAACGGATCGCCATCGCCCGGGCCTTCCTGGCCGACCCGCGCATCCTCGTGCTCGACGACGCCACCTCATCGGTCGACGCCTCGACCGAAAACGAGATCAAGGTCGCGCTCGGCGACGTCATGGAGGGCCGCACCACGCTCGTGATCGCCCACCGGCTCTCGACGATCGCGCTCGCCGACGAGATCGTCGTGCTGGAGGCCGGGCGCATCGTCGCGCGCGGCAACCACGACGAGCTGCTCGAGCGCTCCGAGCTGTACCGCGAGATCGTCGAGAAGGGCATGCCCGACCAGGTCTTCATGACCCGCAACCCGATCGAGGCCGGGGTGGCCGGGCTATGACGACACGCTTGAGTGAGCTCCGCCGGCGGATTCGCCAGACCTCGGGCCGGGGGCGCAAGCTGCGCGGCCTGATCGAGCTGCTGAAGCCCTACCGGTGGCGGGTGATCGCGATGTTCATTTCGCTGCTGCTGGCCACCGCCGCAGCGCTGGCTCCGGCGCCGCTGGCCAAACTGGCGATCGACGACGGCATCAACAAGCACGACGTCGGCGCGCTGAACCTCGTGGTCGCGGCCTTCCTGGCCTCGGCCGTGATCTATGCCCTGGCGTCCTATGCGCAGTCCTACCTGGTCGGATGGGTCGGGCAGCGGGCCCTGCAGGACCTGCGCCTGCGCCTGTTCGAGCATCTGCAATCGCTGTCGATCGGCTTCTACTCGCGCAACCGGGCCGGGGTCATCATCTCGCGCCTGACCAACGACGTCGAGGCGTTGGACCAGCTCGTCTCAGACGGCATGGCCACGCTGTTCCAGTCCGGGCTGATGCTGATCGGCGTGGTGGTGATCCTCTTCCTGCTCGACCCCCACCTCGCCCTGCTCACCTTCCTCGCGCTGCCGTTGCTGGCGCTCGGCGGCCTCGCGTTCCGAATCGCCTCGGCCGATGCCTACCGCCTGACGCGTGAGAAGATCGCCTGGATCACCGGCTACCTGCAGGAGACGCTCTCCGGGATTCGGGTCGTGCGCGCGTTCGGCCAAGAGCCGCGGCACATCGCGCGCTTCGAGGAGCTCAACGAGGACAACCGAGCGGCCAACATGACCACGGTGAATCTCAACGCCGCCTATTTTCCCGCGGTCGAGCTGCTCTCGGCACTCGTGACGGTCGAGATCCTCGTGATCGGCGGCTTCGAGGCCATCAACGGGCACACCTCGACAGGCGTCGTGTTCGCCTTCATTGCCGCGCTGAACAACTTCTTCGACCCCATCCAGCAGCTCTCACAGCTGTACACGACCTACCAGTCCGGGATGGCCGCGCTCGACAAGATCTTCGACCTGCTCGACGAGGAGCCCGAGCTGAGCGACGCGCCGGGGGCGGTCGAGCTCCCGCAGCTCAGAGGCGAGCTGCGCTTCGAGCACGTGTCGTTCCGCTACGGAAGCGACGAGGACGGCGCCCTCGCCCTGCGCGACATCGACCTCACCGTGCCGGCCGGTCAGACAGTCGCGCTCGTGGGAGCCACGGGCGCCGGCAAGTCGACAATCGCCAAGCTGGTGGCGCGCTTCTACGACCCGACCTCGGGGAGCGTGCTGATCGACGGTCACGACCTGCGCACGGTGGAGGCGGCCTCGCTGCGCTCGCAGATGGGCATCGTCCCTCAGGAGGGCTTCCTGTTCAGCGGCTCGGTGCGGGACAACATCACCTTCGGTCGGCCCGAGGCCACCGATGAGGAGGTCAGGGCAGCGGCCCGCGCCGTCGGCGCCGACGGGTTCATCACGGCGCTCGAGCACGGCTACGAAACCGAGGTCGGGGAACGCGGCGCCCAGCTCTCGGCCGGCCAGCGCCAGCTGATCGCCTTCGCGCGGGCACTCGTTGCCGATCCGCGCATCCTCGTCCTGGACGAGGCAACCTCGAATGTGGACGTGCACACCGAGACGCTGATCGAGCAGGGGCTGCGCCGGCTGGTGACGGGGCGCACCGCGCTGGTGATCGCGCACCGGCTCTCGACGATCCGCCACGCCGGCCGGATCGTCGTGCTCGAGCACGGCCGAATCGTCGAGAGCGGCACGCATGAAGAACTGCTCGATGCGGGCGGGCGTTACTGGCAGCTCTACCGCGACTGGGCCGAACAGGCCGCTGCGTAGATAGTCTCCGCGCTGATGAGCGAGCGCGTCCGAGTCGAGGTCGATGATCACGTCGCCGTCGTCACGTTGACGCGGCCCGAGAAGCACAACGCCCTCGACGTGCCGATGTTCGAGGGCATCATCGGCGCCGTCGAGCGCGTCAGCTCCGAGCCGGGCGTGCGCGCGGTCGTGCTGCACGGCGAGGGCCCGAGCTTCTGCTCGGGCCTCGACATCATGAGCATGATGTCCGCCGACACCGGACTCGACGGCCTGCTCGAGCACGTTCGGGGCGCCGTGCCGAACTGGTTCCAGCGGGCAGCCTACGACTGGGTGCGCGTGCCCGTCCCGGTGATCGCCGCCCTGCACGGCAACTGCCTCGGCGGCGGCTTCCAGATCGCCCTCGGCGCCGACATCCGCTTCGCGGCCCCGGACACCCGTCTCTCGGTCATGGAGATCAAGTGGGGTCTGATCCCCGACATGTCGATCACCCGCACCCTGCCGCGGCTGACCGGGATCGACGTGGCCAAGGAACTGACCTACACCGGCCGGGTGTTCAGCGGCACCGAGGGCCACGCGCTGCGGATCGTCACCCACGTCTCCGAAGATCCGCTCGCGGCCGCGCGCGGCCTGGCCGCCGAGATCGCCACCAAGTCCCCGGATGCCGTCCGCAGCGCCAAGCGGCTCTTCGAGGAGGCGTGGACCGCGCCGGCGGAGCAGACCCTGGCGCTCGAGGCCGAGCTCCAGCTCGGCCTGATGGGCTCGCCGAACCAGCTCGCCGCCGTCGCCGCCGGGGTCACCAAGCAGCCGGCTGCGTTCATCGACCCGGTCTGAGCAGGCCGGCGGCCGGTCCGTCAGCCGCTGAAGTCGACGACGAACGCCTCCTCGTCAAGCACGCACCAGCACCAATCCTCGCCCGGCTCGAGCGAGCGCATGATCGGATGCCCCGACTCGGCCGCGTGCCGGCTGGCGTGACGGTTGGGCGACGAGTCACAGCAACCCACCTTGCCGCAGGACAGACAGAGCCGCAGGTGCACCCATTGGCCACCGATCTTCAAACACTCCTCGCAGCCCGCGACCTGCTGCGGGATCTCGGTGACGGTGATCTGATCCAGATGCGTGCAGGTGACTGGCATGTCGTGCGTGCGGCTCCCGATCGATGGTGGCTTCCCGGGATGCTAGCGACGGGCATGGCTGAGCTGGGGGGCAGGGACTCGAACCCCGATAACCAGCTCCAGAGGCTGGCGTCTTGCCATTAGACGACCCCCCAATGACGGGGCTCCGAGCATACAAGTCGGAACGCTCAGAGGCCCTCGCGATGGGTGTCCCCGCCGGGGTTCCGTCCGCACGTGCTGTGCGCGCACTTGCCATTGTCAGCCGGACGCGTGGGCGGGCGAAACAAGGCTCGGCGAACCACCGGCTCGGCGAGGAGCGCCTGATGACCACGCCCGTCAGCTACCGTCCGACGCGTGCGCCCGTTCGGCCTTCTGCTCGATCTCCCGATGGTCATCGCCGCGCGCGTGCTGTCAGATCTGGGCGCGATCGCCACGGCGGCGCGCGAGACACCGGCGAAGCTCGATCGCCTGCTCGCCCTGGGCGAGGACGTGGCCGCGACGGGGCGGGGCATGCTGGAGGTGGCCGAGCGGTTGGATCAGCGAGCCGAGGCCGTGCTCGAGCTCGGCATGAGCCTCGATGGGCGCGCGGATGATCTGCTGCGCCTGGGCGTTCACCTGCAGGCGCTCGGAGAGCGCATCGACGCGCGCGGGGCGGAGATCGTCGACACCGCAGCCGGGGTGGTCGATACGGGCAGCGAGCTGATCTCGATGCTGCCCACGCTGGAGCGGGCGCTGGAGATGGCGACCCCCCTGGAGGGGGCGATCGACCGTTTCGGCCGGCTCGTCGACCGGCTGCCCGGAGGCGGTGCTCCACGGCGACGCCCGGACGCCTGAGCGGAGGCGGTGCCGCGGCCTCGCCGCCGTCTAGAGCGAGGCGAGGTCGGTCGCGGTGTCGGCGAGCAGGACCTCGCGGCCGGAGAGCTCCGTACGGTCCTTGATCAGGCGCCGTGCGTGCTCGAGGTCGGCGGAACGCCCGACGGAGAGCGCGGCGGCCAGGCACCCGTTCTGCAGGTACCAGATGCTGAACTCGCCGTCCTCGAGCGCGCCGCGGACCACCTCGTGATCCCAATCCGAGGCGGGCCCGACATACTCGAGCGAGGCCCAGTCGGACAGGTCGGAGAAGAAGTAGGGCACGACGTCGTGCGCCCTGTCCGCGCCGAGCATGTTGGCAGCCGCGGTCTTGCCCTGCTCGGCGGCCACGTCCCAGTGCTCGACGCGGATGCGGCGCCCGTCGTGGACGACGCTCTCGTACTCGGCGATGTCGCCGGCGGCGTAGATACCCGGAACCGCGGACTCGAGCCGTGAGGAGACCTGCACCCCCCCGCCCTCACCAAGTTCGAGCCCCGCACCGCGGGCGAGCGTGACATCGGGCGTCACGCCGGCACCGATGACCACCGCGTCGGCCTCGAGCCGGAGGCCATTCTTGGTCACGACATGCGTGATGCGCCCGTCGGCGCCCTCGAAGCGCTCGAGCTCGTCGCCACCATGGACCTCGATCCCGTGCTGCTCGAGCCGGCCCTGGAAGAACCGTCCCGCGCGCTCGCCGAACGTCCGGCTGAGGGTCACGGGCTCGATCATGAGGATCGAGCACGAGCTGCCGAGCTCGGTCAGCGTGGCCGCGACCTCGCAGCCGATGTAGGACCCGCCGATCATGACCACGCGCCTGCCCGCCGCGTCGGCGCGGATCGTGTCGCTGTTGGGCAGCGTGCGCAGGTAGTGAATGCCCTCGAGCTCGGCGCCGGGAGCGTTCAGGCGTCTGACGTTCGCCCCCGTGGCCAGGAGGGCCTGGTCGAACTCGACCTCCTCGCGCGTCGAGAGCTTGACCGTGCGCGCCTGGGGATCGAGCTTCATGGCCGAGCAGCGGGTAAGGAGCTCGATCTGCTGCTCGGCGTACCAGGCTGGCTCTTGGACGGGCGTGGATTCGCGCGACTCCGTGCCCTGGAGATACCCCTTGGACAGCGGTGGCCGGTGATACGGCGCGTCAAGCTCGCGGCCGACCAGCAGGATCGAGCCCTCGGCCCCCCGCTCGCGCAGCGTCTGCGCGCAGGTGGCGCCGGCGAGGCCGCCGCCGATCAGGAGGTAGTCGACGCGGCGATCAGCCATCGGCGCCGGCGGTCGCCCGACTGGGCGCGAACTGCGGCGTGATCTCGGCCTCGAGGCCCGGATCGAGGATCAATAGCACCTGGTCTCCGGACTGGATGACCGAGTCGGCCTTGGGCACGAAGCCCGCGCCGTCGCGCAGCACCGAGATGATCAGCGAGCCGTCGGGCAGCACGACGTCCGAGACGCGCCGTCCGGCGGCGGCCGAGCCCTCGCCGACCTCAAGCTCGATGATCTCGAGCCGCTCCTCCTCGAGCGCGAGCAGCTGCACGAGTCCGTACTCCGGCACCTCGTGCTCGATCAGCCGCAGAATCAGGTCGGTGGCCGAGACGGCCGGCTGGATACCCAGCAGCTTGAAGTGCTGGAGATTGCGTGGATTGTTCACGCGGGCCACGATACGGGCGCACTCGTATTTCTCCTTGGCCACCTGGCAGATGACGATGTTGTCCTCGTCGTCGCCGGTCACGGCGATGACGAGATCGGCACGCTGGATGCCGGCGCGCTCGAGTACCCAGAGCTCGGTCGCGTCGCCGTACTGCACGGCGTGCTCGAGTTCCTGCTCGACCACCCGATAGCGGCGGTGATCGGACTCGATCAGCGTGACCTCCTGCTCCTTGTTGATCAGCTCGCGGGCGAGGTTCCAGCCGACCTTGCCGGCCCCGGCGATGATCACGTACATATGCGCACCCGGTCTCTCATTCGGCCAACGCCACGCGCTCGGTCTGTTCGATCGCCTGCTGCGTCGGGCAGATCGTCAGCAGGCCCTGCTCTGCGTACCACGCCGCGCGGCCCGGATCGGCGACGCGCACGACAACGCGCGGAACGTTGTAGCGCCGCTGGGCCAGCTGGGCGATCACCAGGTTTGTGTTGTCCCCGCGCGTGGCGGCGATGAACACATCAGCCTCCTCGATCCCCGCCTCCACGAGCCCGTCCAGCTCCAGCGCGGCCCCGACCGTGAAGCGGCCTCCGGCGTCCTCCCAGGAGGTGGCTGCGTCCTTGTCGAGCCGCTCGTGCGAGAGCGGGTCGGTATCGAGCACGGAGACCTGGTGGCCGGCCGCGAGTGCCTTCTTGGCGACAGCCGAGCCGACGCGACCGGCACCGACGATCAGGATGAACATATGCTGGACTCTAGACGGGAGCGCCGGACGGAGCATCCTGGTCGGACGCCGCGGTGGGCGGGATCTTGTTGGCGGGCGGTGCGGTGAGGATGACCCGACACGGCGCCTTGCGAATCACGTAGCGCGTGGCGTCGCCGAGGTAGTTCTCCAGCGGCCCGCCGGCGCCCCCGAACAGAGCGCCGCCGCGCACGCGGGAGGGCTCCTCGGCGGCCAGCACGATCGCCTCCACCCCGCGGCGCCGCGCCTCGTTGACGATTCCCTGACCGACGCGCCGCGCGCGCACGAGCGCGGTCTGGACCTGCACGCCCTCGTACTCCTCGCCGACGGCCTTGGCGCGGGCCAGCGCGTCGCGCGCGATGCGCACCTGGGCCTCGGGCAGGCTGGCGTCGAGCGGCAGCGCCATCGGCACCTCGAAGATCCACACGGCCTCGATCACGGCACCGGTCGACTCGAGGTCGTCGTGCTCCGGGCCGGCCAGCCGACCGGCCGTCTGCACGATGTCGTCGTCCAGCGGCGTGCCGAAGATGGGCACGAGGATCGAGCCGAACTCGGGCTCGAGCGTCTCGTGGCGAAGCGCGCGATCGGGGATCGTCACGCGGCGCAGCAGCGGCTTGTCCTCTGTCTTGCGGTAGGTCACGTAGAGCACGAGGCCGGCCAGCAGCCAGCCGACGCCGACATAGCGCGCTCCCGCGTGGAGCACGAGCACGCTGATCAGACCAACACCGGCGAAGATCGCGCCGAACAGCGCCGGCAGCGGCAGGCGCGCGCCGCGGAACGGGATCGACCAGGGGATCTCGTACGCCCGTCGCCGGTCGGGCTCTCGGTAGCGCAGCACGATGACCGACAGATGGGCGATCGTGAAAGCGAGCATCGCACCGAAGGCATAGATGCCCACGAGCAGCTCGAGGTCCGTCGGCAGCACGAGTGCCGCGGCGATGAGCGCGGTGATGCCGATCACCACGTAGGGCGTGCCGAAGCGCGGATGCAGGCGCCCCACGGCACTGGGGATCTGACGGTTGGTGGCCAGCGAGTAGCCGACCCGACTCACGCCCAGCATCGAGGAGCCCGCCGCGGCCAGCAGGCCGAGCGCGGCGCCGATGCCCACCAGGTACTCGAGCGCTTTGGCGAGCCAGTGGGGGTGGTACGCCGAGACGACCCCGAGCACCGGCGCGCGCACGTGCAGCTCGCCGAGCACGGTCTGGCCATTGTGAACCGGCAGCGAGCCCACGCCGACGAGCGCGATGCCGACGTAGATGAGCACGATCACGCCGCTGCCGGGGCCGAGCAAGCGGCGCAGCTGCTTCGGGGTCACGCGGACCTCGCCGGCCAGACTGGCGGCCGCCTCGAGACCGGTGAAGGCGATCACGGCGATCGGCAGCGCGAACATCAGGTCCGAGACGGTCGGATCGGTGCCGAGATGGACTGCGTCCGCGAGCCGCTGCGGGTCGAACACCAGCACCAGCCCGAGGACGATCACGATGGCCTGGGTGATCAGGTCGACCCCGGTCACGACCACGCGCCGGCGCAGGCGCCGGGCGCTCACCCCGGTCAGATTGTCGAGCGCGACGAAGGCGATCACGGCGAGGGCCACGACGATCTCCAGGCTGCCCCGGCCGATCGGCGCCCAGAAGATGGCCAGGTAGCTCGGCACGGTGATGGCCGTGACGGCGACCAGGATCGTGTAGTCGAGCACGATCGCCCAGCCGGCCACGAAACTGATCAGCTCGTTGAAGGCGTAGCGGGCGAAGACGGCCGAGCCACCGCGCTCGGGGTGGAGCGCCGCGCCCTCGGCGTACGTCATGGCGGTGAGCTGGAAGAAGATGCCGGCGGCCAGGAAGACGACCGGTGTGAGCCCGTCGGCGCGGTGGGCGACCACGCCCAGCGCGAAGTAGACCGAGCTGACCGAGGTCGTGTAGACGACGGCGAACAGCGCGCGGTAGCTGATCGTCTGGTCGCTCACTCAGGGCGTCCGCGCAGCTGGACGTAGAGCCGGATCGCTCCGGCGAGAATGAACAGAATGCCGAGCAGGATCCCGCTGGCGATCACCCCGCCGCCCGCCGCGATCGTGCGGATCACGAGGACGACGCCGATCACCACCATCAGCAGGGACATGACGTTGGTCGCGGAGCGGTATATGCGACTCGGGTCGCGCACGAGCGGCGTAGCTTAGGCTCAGCCCGAGAGCGACGCGCGACCGGAGCTCTCGAGTGCCTCCGAGCGGGCGCTGGGCGGCGGGGTCAGAGCCGCTGCGACGATCACCAGCGCGAAGGCCAGCACGCGCAGGACCAGATCCACGTGCCCGGCGGGGAGCGCCTCGCCGAAGACGATCGGACCGGCGGCGATCGTCGAGAGGTTGGCCGCGGCGCTGGTCAGCGCGATGATCGGCACCGCGTCCCCGAGCTGCAGGCTGCGGGCGGAGACCAGCAGGCCGAGCAGCGAGGCGACCAGGATCACGAGGGCCAGCGGGTGCAGCAGTACGCCGCCGCCGAGGTGGCCGAGGTGCGAGCTGAGCGCCTTGATCGAGGTGTCCGAGGCCGCCCAGAGCAGGCCGGCGGAGACGGCCAGGGCAAGGGCGTTGCGGGAGAGCGCGAGGATCACCAGCCCGCCGACCCCTAGCCCCAGCACGTAGACGGCCAGGGTCCCGGTGTCGTAGCGCGTGTGGGAATTGAGCGCGGACCGGTCGAGGGTCGCGGCCAGGAAGGCGAGGCCCGCTGCGGTCAGCGCCACGGCGATCCACTCCCGGCGCGTGACCTCGATCCCGAAGAGGCGATCGGCGACCACGGTGACCAGCACGAGGCCGCCGGCGATGATCGACTGAACGAGCGATATCGGCGCCAGGGCGAGCGCCCCAACATGCGTACCCCATCCGGCCATGGCGATCAGGACGCCCACGGTGTAGAGCGGCGAGCGAAACAAGGCCAGCGAGCTCCGCACGGGCCGCCGCATGTCGACCGCCGGCGCATCCCGCGCGCCCCGGAACTTGTAGAGAAAGCCGACGACCGAGCCAAAGGCGCTCAGCACAGCCAGCATGAGGCCGATCTCCACGGACAAGGCTCAGCCAGCGTAGCGAGGCCAGGGTCACCCGTAGAGTGGCGAGGCTGGGTCGTCCACCGCACGAGGTTGGCCATCCGCCATCCGAGGGACTCGCGTCGCTGAGGCTCGGCGACGATCACGATGCCGACGATCAGCATCAGTCCCCCGCGATGGCGGGCGGCCAAACCCGCTCAGGTAATCAGCGGAATGATCAGCAGAGCAACGATGTTGGCCACCTTGATCATCGGGTTGATGGCCGGGCCGGCGGTGTCCTTGAACGGGTCGCCGACGGTGTCGCCGGTGACCGCGGCGGCGTGGGCCTCGGACCCCTTACCACCGAACGCGCCGTCCTCGATCAGCTTCTTGGCGTTGTCCCAGGCGCCGCCTCCGGCAGTCATCGAGATGGCCATGAACACGCCGACGACGATCACGCCGATCAGCAGACCCCCGAGCGCCTCGATGCTGATCAGGCCGACGATGAGCGTGAAGACGATCGGGATCAGCGCGGGCAGGATCATCTCGCGCTGGGCGGACTTGGTGACGATGTCCACGCAGGTGCCGTACTCGGGCAGCTCGGTGCCCTCCATGATTCCCGGCTTCTCGCGGAACTGGCGGCGCACCTCCTCCACCACGGCGGACCCGGCCCGTCCGACGGCCTCCATCGAGAGCGCG
The DNA here is from genome assembly GCA_963725515.1 of uncultured Solirubrobacteraceae bacterium. Classification (GTDB taxonomy): domain Bacteria; phylum Actinomycetota; class Thermoleophilia; order Solirubrobacterales; family Solirubrobacteraceae; genus Palsa-465. The sequence continues at coordinate 674,174 of CAVRZB010000003.1, forward strand.
GCGAACAGATAGACCATCAGGCCGCCGACCAGAAGGCCGATCAGCACGGGCGGGTTACCGATCGCGAAGACCGGGTGCTGGCCCTTGTCGAGCAGCTCTCGCTGGAAGGCGCTGAACAGCACGAGCGCGGCCAGCGCGGCCGAGCCGATGGCATAGCCCTTGGTGACCGCCTTGGTCGTGTTGCCGACCGCGTCGAGCTTGTCGGTGACATTGCGGACGTCCTCGGGCAGCTCGGCCATCTCGGCGATGCCACCAGCGTTGTCGGTGATCGGACCGAAGGCGTCGAGGGCGACGATCAGACCGGTGAGCGACAGCTGGGCCATGACGGCCACGCCGATGCCGTAGATCCCGTTGACACCGCCGCCACCGAGCTTCCAAGCGCCAAAGATGCCAAGCGCGATCACGACCGCGGGCAGCGCGGTGGCCTGGTAGCCCTGGGCGAGGCCCTGGATGATGTTGGTCGCGTGGCCGGTCTGGGAGGCGCTCGCCGTGCTCTTGACCGGCGAGAAGCGGGTCGAGGTGTAGTAGTCGGTGAGCACGAAGAGCAGCGCCGTGACGCCGAGGCCGATCAGCGCGCAGAGATAGAACTTCCACCAGTGCGGGCCGCTGCGGCCACCGAGGAAGGTGAGACCGTCCATCAGCCACTTGGTCACCGGCAGGAAGGCCAGCGCGGCCAGGATCCCCGAGACGGCGAGCCCTTGGTAGAGCGCCCGCTCGACGTTCCCGCTTCGGGACTTGACGGCGAAGGTGCCGATGATCGAAGCGATGATCGACACGCCACCCAGGACCAGCGGGTAGACGGCGACCGCGCTCTCCTGCCGGAAGAGCAGCAGGCCGAGCAGCATCACGGCGACGGCCGTGACGGCGTAGGTCTCGAAGAGGTCGGCGGCCATACCGGCGCAGTCGCCGACGTTGTCGCCCACGTTGTCGGCGATCACCGCGGGGTTGCGGGGGTCATCCTCGGGTATCCCTGCCTCGATCTTGCCGACGAGGTCGGCGCCGACGTCGGCGCCCTTGGTGAAGATGCCGCCGCCCAGACGGGCGAAAACCGAGATCAGCGAGCCGCCGAAGCCCAGGCCGATCAGCGCGTCGACCGCGTGGCGGGGCGACTCGTTGAAGGCCCAGGTGAGCAGGCCGTAGTAACCGGCCACGCCGATCAGCGCCAGGCCGACGACGAGCAGGCCGGTCACGGCGCCGCCGCGGAAGGCGACGTCGAGCGCGCGGGACACGCCCGAGCGGGCGGCCTCAGCAACACGGGCGTTGGCCCGCACCGAGACGTTCATGCCGATGTAGCCGGCGGCGGCCGAGAGGGCGCCACCGATGGCGAAGCCGATCGCAACCCGGATGTTCTGAATGAAGATCAGGGCGACGAAGAGCAGCACGCCGACGGCCGCGATCGTCGTGTACTGGCGGTTCAGGTATGCGCGTGCGCCCTCCTGGACCGCCTGCGAGATCGAGCGCATGCGCTCGTTGCCCGGCGAGAGCGCGAGTAGCGCGCGCGAAGTCAGCAGGCCGTAAACGATGGCGGCTGCGGCGCCCACGAGCGCGACAAGGACGCCGTGATGCGTCAAAAAGCTTGACAAGGAAGATCCTCCGGAGAGCTCTTAGTTCGGGAGAGGGCGCGCGCGAAACCGCGCGGCCGAACTGCGAAAAGGGCCACCACCCTCGATCCGGACGGAGGCCCTGTATTTGCGGCGCGGAAGTCTAGCGGGCGAGGCGGAAAAAGGTCCTCTGCCTGCCCGCGGCCTACTGGCCCGGGACCCAGAGGCGACCGCTGCTCTGCGCGGGGCCGCCGCCGGCGTCCTTTTGCGCCCCGCCGGCAGGCGAATCGCCGCCGGCGGGCGGCTCACCCGCAGCGGCGGGCGCCTGACCCTCGACCTTCCCCCCGATGCGGACGAAGGCCATCTGCAGCTGTGAGAGCGCGTCCTTGATCGGCGCCACCTGTTCGGGGGCCACCTGTTCGATCAGCGGCAGGACGACCCGGATGGCCTCGATGGCGAGCCGGACCTGCTGCGGATCGCGCTCGTCCTCGGTCCCCGGGGCCAGGCCGGTGCGGCGCATGCCGAGATTGACCAGCGACACGACGTGCTCCAGGAGCACGTGCTCGACGCGGATCCTCTTGATCTCGGCCTCGTAGGCCGCGCGCAGCTCCTCCTCCGTCGGGGCCCGGTCCTGCGACGAGGTCGGGTTCTCGGTGGGGCCCTGATCCTGCGGGCCGTTCGGTTCCTCGGTGGTGCTCATTTCGTCATCTCCGCTGGGGTGTCCGCGATTTCGGCGTAGGTCGCACGTGTCTCGGCGACCGTCGCCGCATAGATCTCGTTCAGGCCGGCTCCGGTCTCGACCATGCGCCGCTGCCGCTGGGCGCCGTTGAGCGCCGGCAGCGCGATCTCGATCCCCAGCTCGGCGCGCATCGGCTCGGTCCAGGCCAGGAGCCGCTCTGCCGTCTCGGCCGCGGGGTACTCCTCGCGACGCTCTAGGTCGATCAGCTTGCCGTCGAGGCCGTAGCGCAGGGCCCGCCAGACGTTCTCCTCGATCAGGCGTCCTGGGACTGGCGGCGTGGCCACGCCCTCGTCGATGTCACGGGCGGCCTGTGCCACACAAGCCACGATCAGCCCCGCCAGGCCCTCCGACTCCGCCGCCGTGGCCTGCGCGTCGCAGATCCGCACCTCGACGGTGCCGAAGGCGGGATGCGGTCGTACCGACCACCAGACCTGTGTGTACTCGACGATCGAGTTCGTCGTGTCGAGGAAACCGATGTAGTCGCCGAAGGCATCCCAGCTGCCGAATGGATCGGGCACACCGCAGCGCGGGAAGCTCTTGGTGAAGATCTGCGTGCGGGCGCTGTGCAGGCCCGAATCGAGCCCGTCGAGGAAGGGCGAGCTGGCTGACAGGGCGAGCAGCAGCGGCAGGGTCGAGCGCAGGCGATCGCAGACGAGCACCGAGCGGTCGGCCCCGCGGATCCCGACGTGGACGTGCAGCGAGAAGGTGTTGTTGCGCCGTGCGACGTACTTGAGCCCCTCCGCCACGCGGCGGTAGTGCTCGGTCTGGATGATCTGCTGCTCGCGGTAGTCGGCCCACGGGTGGGTGCCGGTGGCGCCGAGCGCGAGGTCGAGCTTCTCGGCCAGGCCGAACAGGCGGCGGCGCCGGTCCCGCTGGGCTTCGATTGCGGCGGCGAGGTCGGCGCCGCGGCCGGAGCGGATCTCGATCTCGGAGGAGATCAGCTCGCCGGCGATCGAATCGGCCAGCACGGGGTCGGCCGCCGCGGCGTCGCGCAGCTCTTCGAATCGCGGCACGAGGCCGAGGTGGCCGGGGTCGAGCAGCGCGAACTCCTCCTCGAGCCCGACCGTGAAATCGGTCGACCGCTCAAAGGCCGCACGAGCCGCGTGAAGGTCAAAGTCCATCGATCGAGGCCTACGCCAGATAGAAGTACAGCGCGTACAGCAGATCTACCGCCGGACTCGAGGTGTGGACGGTCACCTCTGGCGGCACCTGGATCAGGGCGTCCGAGTAGTTGAAGATGATCTTCACGCCGGCGTCGGCCAGGTCGTCGGCAATCACCTGCGCCGCCGCCGAGGGCACGGCGAGCACGGCCACGACGATGTCCTCCTGCTCGACCACGGCACGCAGCTCGGAGTTGTGGCGCACGGTGACGTTGCCGACCTGGGTGCCCACGAGCTCGCGGTCGACATCGAAGATGGCCACCACGCGAAACCCGTGGTCGGCGAAGATGTCCGAAGTGGCGATCGCCGTGCCCAGGTGCCCCGCGCCGAACAGGGCGATGTTGTGCTGGCCCGAGGTGCGCAGGATCTTGCGGATCTGCGAGAGCAGCGAGTCGACGTTGTAGCCGACGCCGCGCTTGCCGAACTTGCCGAAACCGGACAGGTCACGTCTGATCTGGGTCGAGTTGACGTGCGTGTAGTCGGCGAGCTCCTGTGAGGAGATCGTCTTCTTGCCCATCTTGTGCGCCTGGGTGAGGACCTGGAGGTAGCGCGACAGGCGCGCTGCCACGCCGAGAGAGAGCTTCTCCCCCGGCTTCTCGACGCCCGGGTGAGCGAGCTCCGTACCGCGGCCGACCGTGTAGCTCATGCCGGTCTCACTCTAGCGACGGTGGCTGAGCCGGCGTATGAGCTCCGTCTCCTCGACGAACAGCTCGAACGCCTCCTCGCCGTCGATCGTGACCACGGGGATGCGTTCGAGATAGGTCCGCAGCAGCGCGTCGTCGGTCTCGATGTCGCGCTCGTCGAGCTCGAAGGGATGGCTCTGGCGGACGCGCTCGAGCAGCGCGCGCGCGTCGTCGCACAGGCAGCACCCCGGACGGCCGTAGAGAACCACGCTCGTCATCGCGCCGCGAGCTCCCGCTCGCCGGAGGCGTGTACGTCGAGCGCGAGATACCCGGGGTACGGGATCGCCGGGACATAGCGTGCAGCGCTGGCGATCATCGCCGCGTTGTCGGTGCACAGGGCCACCGGCGGGACGTCGATCCGCACACCGAGACCGGCCATCCGCTCACGCAGGGCGCCGTTGGCCGCCACGCCGCCACCCACGGCCAGCCGCTCGAGACCGGTGGCCTGCAGAGCGCGCTCGACCCGCAGCGCGAGGGCCTCGACGATCGCGTGCTGGTAGGAGGCCGCGAGGTCCGCCCGGCGGCGGTCGGCCTCGGCGTCGCCGAGATCGCGCACGCGATAGAGCAGTGCGGTCTTCAGCCCGGCGAAACTGAAGTCGAGGCCGGCGACGCCGGCGGCGATCGGGAAGCTGAACGCTGCGGGATCCCCCTCGCGCGCGAGCCGTTCGAGGGCGGGACCGCCGGGATAGCCCAACCCGAGCAACCTCGCCCCCTTGTCGAAGGCCTCGCCCGCGGCATCGTCGAGCGTCTGGCCGAGGACCTCGAAGCCGGGGCCGCGCCCGTCGACCCTGGCCAGCAGGGTGTGGCCGCCGCTGGCGATCAGGCTGAGAAACGGCGTCGGCAGGGGCTCCTTGGCCAGGAAGCTGGCGGCCACGTGCCCGTGGAGGTGGTCGACCGCGGCCAGCGGCAGCTCGCACGCCGCGGCCAGCGCCTTGGCCGTGGCCACGCCGACGAGCAGCGCGCCGACCAGTCCCGGGCCGGTGGTGACCGCTATGAGTCCGGCCTCATCGAGCGAGGCATCCGCCTCGCTCAGGGCCTCGCGCACGACATCGCCGATCAGCTCGAGGTGGTGACGCGACGCCACCTCGGGGACGACGCCCCCGTAGCGGTCGTGGACTCCCTGCGACGAGATCACGTTCGCGCGAATCTCGCCGTGCTCGCCGAGCACGGCCGCGCAGGTGTCGTCGCAGCTGGTCTCGATGGCCAGGATCACGGCTGCTCGGCATCCCAGGGCGTCCCGTCGGTCCGCCACATGATCATCGCGTCCTCGCCGGTGTCCTGGTAGTAGCGGCGCCTGGTGCCGGCGGGCCGAAAGCCGAACTGTTCGTAGAGCGCGATCGCGGCCGTGTTGGATTGGCGCACCTCGAGCGTGTACTGCTCATCGGGTCCGGCCCGGTCGAGCAGCTGCTGGAGCAGCGCCCGGGCCAGCCCGCGCCGGCGGGCGGCGGGATCCACCGCGATGTTCATGAGGTGCCAGGCCCGGTCGTAGCGTGAGCAGATCAGATATCCGACCAGCGAGCCATCCTGCACGGCGGCCAGGCACACTCCCGAGGGCTTGGAGAGCTCGAGCACGAACATGGCCAGCGACCAAGGCGTCGTGAAGGCCCGGCGCTCGATCGCTATGACCTGCGGGAGATCGGCGTACCCAAGCGTCCGGACGACGGTCGGCTGCTCGGGATGGCTCGTGACTGGCTGTTCGTTCACGGACTGGACCTGCGGGGTCACGGCTGGGCTGTGGCCGCCCTCCGGCGGCGAGCGAGCTCCGCATCCGGGAGCCGAAGATATTCCGGGTGGATATCGTCGGCGCCCTGCTCTGCGCCCGGCCCCAACGCGAGCTGGCAGTGGCGCAGAGCGGTGACGCGGTGAAGCTCCGAATCCGCCGCTGGAACGTTGACCCCCGCGCGTTGCAGCCGAGAGCTGAATTCTACCGCGCCCGAGCCGATCGCCAGCGGGCGCGGGCCGAGCGCGCCGAGCCTCCCGAGCAGCGCCTCGGGCGCCAGCGCGGCGGGCTCGAGCAGACGCTCGCCGAGCAGCGCGCCGGCCGCGGGCGCCTCCGGCTCGAGCCGCCAGGCGGCGGCGAAGGCCTCGCCGCGGCGGGCGTCGAGCACGGCCAGCACGACCCTAGCCTCGGCTTCGCCGACCGCGTTCAGGGCCAGTGACTCGAGCGTCGAGACGCCGAGCAGCGGGAGCTCGCGCGCGGCCGACAGCGCGCGGGCGGTGGCGATCCCGATGCGCAGCCCGGTGAACGTGCCCGGCCCGATCCCCACGGCGATCCGGTCGACCCCCTGCCAGCCCTCTGCGGAGCGCTCGAGCACCTCGGCAATGAGCCCCAGCAGGCGGGTCACATGGCGCGGGCGCTCGCCGGGGGCAGGGTCGTCACGGGCTTCGATCGCGAGGCCCGCGTCAGGGTCCACGAGCGCGACCGTGGTGGCCGCGGTAGCCGTGTCGAAGGCGAGCACCCTCACGCCCGCCGGTCCTCGATCTCGATGCCGCGGCGGTCGCCGCCCGCGTGGCTCAACCCGACGCGACAGACGACGTTGCCGAGCGCGCCCAGCGCGTCCTCGCCCTCGTGCGGCCACTCGACAAACGTGATCACGTCGGGACCGACGTAGTCGGCCAGCAACGCGGGGTCCTCATCATCGAGCCCTCCGAGCCGGTACAGATCCAGGTGCGAGACGTCCACGCGTGCGTGGTAGCGCTGGCCGATCGTGAACGTCGGGCTGGTCACCGGCACGCGCACGCCGAGTGCGCGGCAGGCCCCGCGCACGAGCGTTGTCTTGCCCGCGCCGAGCTCGCCGGAGACCAACACGACATCCCCCGCGGAGAGCGTGGCGGCGAGCTCCGCGCCGGCCGCCTCGGTCTCCACGGCGCTCGAAGTCTGGAAGCGACGCGCCATGGCCAGCGGACTGTAGAGAAGGCGCCGCACCCTCGGACCGTCGCGTTCGGTACCGTCAGCGGCGCTTATGAGCCCCACCGGCAAGCGATCGGGCTCGGGTCCGAACGGCTCGCTCCGGAGTCGCCTCGAGCAGCTGCGCGGTTCCGAAACGGCCAAGGCCGCCGGACTCGCCCTCGCGATGATCGTCAACAACGTGATCGCGTTGCTCTCGACGGTCGTGTTCGCGCGGCTGCTCGACGACTACGGCTCGCTGGCCGCGCTGATCAGCTATTTCCTGATTCTGTCCGTGGCCGGCGCGGCCATGCAGGTGGCGACGGCGCGCGAGGGCGTGCTCGGCCACCTCGGGGTGGGGGCCGGGCTGCTGGCCACGATCCGGCGCTGGACGCGCTCGATGCTGATCTTCACCGCGGTGCTGACCGTGCTCTCGATCCTCTTCCGCCAGCCGATCGCTGACGCGGTGGGTGTCAAGAAGGACGCCTGGGCCGCCGCGATCGGGATCCCGGCGGGCTGCCTGTGGCTCGAGCTCTCGATCCTCCGCGGCGCCCTGCAGGGCGTGGGCGACTACAAGAGCGTCGGTCTCAGCCTGATCCTCGAGCAGTCGGTGCGGCTGATCGCCGGCGCGACGCTGGCCGCGGTCGGCCTGGGCGTCACGGGCGCCTACCTGGGCACGCCGATCTCGTTCATCGCGATCTGCTTCTACTGCTGGAACCACCTGCGCAGGATCGCGCTCATCCAGACGGAAGCCGGCGCGGACGGCGCGGCGCTCGAGCCGGCCAGCGAGCACGGCGCGGCGCTCGAGCCGGCCGGCGGGCACGGCGCGGGCGCCTTCGCCGGCGCTTCGACTGACTCCGAGCGCAGCTGGGCCCCGGCCTCGCTGACCCTCTGGACCCACGTGCGCCGGGCCTGGGCTCCGATCGCCGGGCTGATCGTGATCGCCGTGCTCCAGAACATCGACATCATCGCCGCAAAGCACCGCTTCAGCAAGAGCCTGGCCAGCTCTTACGGCGCCACCGCGGTCGCGGCCAAGGTGCTGATCTGGGTGGCAATCGGCGCCGGTTTCTACCTTGTGCCAGAGGTCTCCCGGCGACGGGCCGCAGGTGAGGATCCGCGCCCCGTGCTGATGAAGGCGCTCGGGATCATTCTCGTGTGCGCCATCCCCTGCCTGCTGATCTTCGCCGTCGCGCCGCATCTGCTGCTCAAGCTGGCCTTCGGGGAGAAGCGGACCGGAGCGTCCGACTCGCTGATCGTGCTGGGCGCGGCGTTCACCGTGCTGGCGGCCACGTACCTGGCCATCCAGTACATGCTGGCGCTCAAGCGGACATGGTTCCTGATCGCCGTCGGCGTGGTTGCCATCCTCGAGCCGATCCTGCTGCTCCAGGCCTCGCGCAAGCCCGCCAACTTCGCCGCCGTCGTGCTGGCCATTCAGGCCGTCGGCGCGCTGGTGGCCTTCGGCGCGGCCCTCAGCCGGCGGGGAGCGCCGGATTCGAAGGACGCCGGCTCGGTCGGCCCGCCCGCCGCGGGAGATGGGCTCCCCGGCGGCCCCGAGCTCACGCCCGAGCCGCCAGATACTCCGCCACGCGCTCAGCGGCCGCACGCAAACGCCTGAAGTAGGCGGCGCGGCTGAGCGCGAGGTCGAGCGCGGCCTGTTCGTGGCTCGGCGCGGGTTCGATGTAGCCTCGGACCAGCACGCGGTAGAGGAGCCTCTCGTTCTCGGTCTCGCCGAAGGCCCGTTCGGCGGCATCGCGGAGCAGCACGCGGACCGATTCGGCACGCTCCTCGGGGGTCGCGCCGCTGGCCAGCGGACTGCGGGCCAGCTCGTGGGGCACGCGGAAGTTGCGCAGGGCCTCGCGGACGTCGTCGACACCGGCCCCCGGCGCCGGTTCCGCGACGTCGGCCGGGGTCAGGCCCAGCTCGGCGTAGACGGCGTTGCGCAGCGTGGCGAACAAGCCTCCGGGCCCGTAGTCGATGCGGTGGCATTCCAGGCGGCGCCCGGCGATCTCGAGGTCGAGCGCGCTCAGGTGCTCGGCGCCGGCCTCGCGGGCGAACGAGAGCGCGTCGACGCGGGCGGGATTGATCGGCATGTAGGCGAAGCGCGGGTTGGAGGCCCCGGAGCGCAGGATGCCGGCCATCCCGAGCATGGCCTGGACCCGGCCGCGGCGATCGCCGGTGAAATCGACCGAGCCATGCCAGAGGACGGCATCACCGAGCGCTGCGTCGGCTCGGGCGTGGGCCAGCCACGGTCCGATCAGCGGATCCTCGTCGGCGAAGGCCGGGGCGGTCTGGGGCGTCATGCAGACGAGGTATCCGCACAGCCCGTCCCGAGCGTCACGGGCGATCGCCACGCGCTCCGGCGCGCACTCGAAGAAGGGACGCGTGAGATCCCACCAGGCCACGAACTCGCGGCCGGTGAGCAGCTCGGCGACGCGCTCGGCATCGCCGGGCATCACGTCGTCGATGCGGTACTCGATGCTCCCCTCCCAGCCGAAGCCCCACCTGATCACCGGATTCTCGATCAGGTGGGCCATGTCGATGACCAGTAGCGGATCGCCCTGACAGGCTCGCTCATAGAGGTTGTCGATGATCCGGCGGCGAAGCTCGCGCTCGCGCTCCTGGTCGTGGCGCCGCAGATCGGCGCGCAGTGCCTTGCGGACGAGCTCGTGCAGGGCGAGGCCCTCGCCCAGCGGCTCGGTGAAGGTCAGCGACTCGAGTCGGTCGTAGGCCACCTGCGGCTCGCTGTCGGGCAGCACGGCGCGCAGCAGGTCCACGGTGGTGACGCGGGCGGTGGCGGCGACGCCAAGTGCCGAGAGTCGGGTTCCGCGGAGCTCCGACTCGGCCAGCCGCCGGATCAGCGAGCGGACGATCTGCGGTCGGTCCTCGCCCTCGGCCGGGCTCCACTCGGGCTCCACCGCCGCGGTATCAGCGGCCAGCGCGAGCGCCAGCGGCGAACCATCCGCCCACTCGACCACCGCCGGGGCGCGGCTGTCCTGCAAGCCGTGCGCCGTGAGGAGCGCGAGCGCCTCCTCGGGCGGCATGGCGCGCAGCTCGAGCTCGGTGGCCACCCCCTCCCAGCCCCCGGCGAACCATGCTGCGTCCGGGGTCGGGCGGCCGGCGATGACCACGACGGCGCAGTCGGGCAGCGAGGGCAGCAGGCCCCGGCGCAGGTACCCATCTAGCGCGGTCATCCGCTCATACGTGTCGATCAGCACGAGCGGCCGCGGGTGGTGACGCGCCCCGGCGAGCACGGCCTCCAGCGCGTCGGGCATCGGCGGCAGATCGCGCCCCTCGACGAAGAAGGGCTCGCGGCCGTGGCGCTCGGAGCGCCGCGCCAGCTCGCGCAGCAGCGTGCTCTTGCCGATTCCCCCCGGGCCGTGCACGAGCACGACGCTGGCCGGCGGGTCCTCGGCCAGGCAGCGCTCGAGGAACCCGAGCTCGAGCTCGCGGCCCACGAAACGGTCGCGATCGCGCTCGGCCAGCCTGCCCGCGAGTGTGCCCGGGCCGGTCCGGTTCCGGCCGGCCGCCGGTCCATCGGCCTCATTTGCCCTCACAACGCCGAGGGTATCGGCAGGCACGGCCGTGACCCTGAGATTCTCGCCGCTGAGCCGACGGACGGAGTAGGGTCGGTTGTCCGGTACCCCATCAGGGAGGTGAGATGGCTGTTACCAAGATCATCGAGCTCGTCGGAAGCTCCAAGACCAGCTCGGACGATGCAGTCAAGGCCGCGCTCAAGGACGCCCAGGCAACCCTGCGGAACATCAAGGCCGTCGATGTCGTCTCGGTCGGGCTGCGGGGTGAGAACCTGGCGGAGTGGCGCGCCCACGTGCGCGTGTCCTTCCTGATCGAGCGCGTCAGCGAGTAGCGGCGCTAGAACAGGCCCAGTTGCGTCGCCGGATCGGGCTGCACCGGGTTCGGCGGCGCCCCGGGGTGGGTTTCCTCGGGGTCTTCCTCGGGAGGCGTTTCCCCGGGTACCTTGCCTTCCTGTTCGGCGAGTCGCGGCGCATTGGTCGGCTCGGCGGGCGGCGGTGGCTCCTCGGGCAGGGGCGGCTGCTCTGGCGCGCCCGCCTGCAGTAGGCCGGGGAGCCGCGCGAAGTCCGCGCGCAGCGTTTCGAGCATCGACGGCGTGTAGAGGGCAGCGGCCGGATGGTAGAGCGGGTACAGGCGCACGGCACGCGAGCCGATCACGCGCACTTCCTCCTGACCGTGGAGGCGCGAGATGCCCGTGGTATCGGACCGCAGCAGCTTCGTCGAGAAGTTCCCCAGCGTGCAGATCACGGTCGGCTCGATCAGCTCCACCTGACGCCACAGATAGGGCTGACAGGTCTCGATCTCCCTGGGCTGGGGGTCGCGGTTGCCCGGCGGGCGGCATTTGAGGACGTTGGCGATGAACACGTCCCCACGCTCGAGGCCAATCTCGCCGAGCAGCTTGTCGAGCAGCTTGCCGGCTTGGCCGACGAACGGCAGACCCATGCGATCCTCGCTGGCGCCCGGAGCCTCGCCGATGAACATCAGGTCGGCGTCGGCGTTCCCGGCTCCGAAAACGACCGTTGTGCGGGTCTGGTGAAGAGGGCAGCGCACGCACCCCTTCGCCTCGTCCCACACCGTTTTCAACAGCTCACGCCGCTCTGTGGCGCTCCTCACAGCGAAGATGGTAACCGCGCTCGCCGACGGGGTATCATCCGTGACGAGGCCGTCACCTTCGACAGGGACTGACCTCGGACAAGGCCCTCTCGGGCCGCCACCACTGATTGCCGACCGGTATCTCCCATGTGGGAACTGGAACGGGAAACTCCCGAAATCTCCGCGTGTAAGCGCCTCGCCGTGATCGGCCGGGGCCGTCTTGGCGCCGCGCTCGCGCCGGCCCTGCGCGAGGCGGGATATCGCGTCCAGGGTCCGCTCGGCCGCGGCGCAGACAGCGGCGGTGCCGACGCGGTGCTCCTGTGCGTCCCCGATGGTGAGATCGCCGCGGCCGCGGCCGCAGTGGCGCGCGGCCCGCTCCTCGGCCACTGCTCGGGCGCCACCGGCCTCGAGCCGCTCGCTCCGCACGAGCGCTTCTCGCTTCACCCCCTGATGACCGTCACACCCGAAGGCGCCCGGTTCGCCGGCGCCGGGGCGGCCGTGGCCGGGTCGACGCCGCGCGCGCTGGCGCTCGCGCAGGAACTCGCCGCAGGGCTGGGCATGCGCGCGGTCGAGATCGCCGATCGGGACCGGGCCGCGTACCACGCGGCCGGATCGATCGCGTCCAACTTCCTCGTGACGCTCGAGGCGGCCGCTGAGCGGATCGCCGCCACCACCGGGCTCGAGCGCGAGCTCCTGCTGCCCCTGGTGCGGGCCAGCGTGGAGAACTGGGGCCGGCTGGGCGCCGAGCGCGCGCTCACCGGGCCGGTGGCCCGCGGCGATGAGGCGACCATCGAGCGCCAGCGCGCCGCGATCGAGGAGCGCGCAGACGATCTGCTGCCGTTGTATGACGCGCTCGTGGCGGCGACCCGCGCGCTGGCCGGCACCGGTCCTCAGGCCGGCAAGCCTCTGACGGGGGCGCCGGCATGAGAACCGTACGCACCGCCGCGGAGCTTCGCCCCGCGCTCGCCGGGCCCCGCCGCGCCGGACGCTCGATCGGGCTCGTGCCGACGATGGGCGCCTTTCACGAGGGACATCTCTCGTTGATGCGCCGCGCGCGCCGCGACTGCGACGAGGTCGTCGTGTCGCTGTTCGTCAACCCAACCCAGTTCGACGACCCGGGCGACCTCAGCGCCTACCCAGGCGAGGAGGCCCGGGATGCTGCGCTGGCCGAGGACGCGGGTGTCGACTACCTGTTCGCGCCCTCGGCGCTCGAGGTCTACCCGCCCGGCTTCGCCACCACCGTCTCGGTCGGCGATGTGACCGAGGTTCTGGAGGGCGCTCACCGCGGCCGTGGCCACTTCGACGGCGTCGCCACCGTGGTGACCAAGCTCTTCAACATGGTCGCTCCCGACGTCGCCTACTTCGGCCAGAAGGACGCCCAGCAGGCTGTGGTCATCCGGCGTCTCGTGCGTGATCTCGACATCCCGGTGCGAATCGAGATCTGCCCCACGGTGCGCGAACCGGACGGACTCGCCATGTCGAGCCGCAACGAACACCTCGCCGGCAGCGAGCGCGAGCGGGCGACCGCCCTGCACAGAGCCCTCGAGGCGGTCCAGACGGCCGTCAGCGGCGGCGAGCGCGACGCCGGCACGGCCCTCGCCGCGGGGCGGGAACAACTCGCTCAGTCCGAGCTCGAACCGGAGTACCTCGAGCTCGTCTCGACGGACACCCTGGCGCCCGTGAGCGCGATCGACGGCGAGGTGCTCGCGGTCGTCGCGGCACGGGTCGGGACAACTCGACTCATCGACAACCAGATCATCAGGACCGGCCGCCCATCCGACCGGCGACCGCACACGAACGGGAGGCCATGACGTGCAGCGCACGATGCTGAAGTCGAAGATCCATCGAGCGACCGTGACCGACTGCGATCTGCACTACGTCGGCTCGATCACGATCGATCCCGAGCTGCTCGAGGTTGCGGATATCCGCGAGTTCGAGCAGGTGGCGGTCGTCGACGTGGACAACGGCGCACGGTTCGAGACGTACACGATTGCCGGAGTGGCGGGCTCGGGAGAGATGAAGGTCAACGGCGCGGCGGCACGGCTCGTGCATCGCGGCGACACGATCATCGTCATCTCCTACGCGGTCTATGACCCCGACGATCTCGAGCACTACACCCCGCGCGTGGTGCATGTGAACGCGCACAACGAAATCCTGCAGGTCGATCAGGAGGTGGCGACCCTGCTCGGGGCGCCAACCACCGCCTAAGGAGAAGTTCGCAATGTCAGCAACCCCACATGTCGCAGTCCCTCCGAACATGGAGGCACCGCTCCCGATGACGTTGCCGCGTCTGGCGGAGAAGAAGCGCCTCGGCGAGCCCATCGTGATGGTCACGGCCTATGACTACCCCTCGGCCCAGGTGGCCCAGGCCGCCGGTGTCGACATGGTGCTGGTGGGCGATTCCGGCGCGATGACCGTGCTCGGCTATCCCTCGACAGTGCCCGTCTCGACCGAGGAGATGCTCATGCTCGCCTCGGCGGTCCGGCGCGGCTGCCGCACCCCGCTGCTCGTCGGCGACCTGCCCTTCGGCTCCTACGAATCCTCGAACGAGCAGGCGATCCGGACGGCCCAGCGCTTCATCAAGGAGGCCGGGTGTGACGCGGTCAAGCTCGAGCGGGGCGGGACCAGCGTCGAGCGCGCCCGGGCGATCGTGGACTCCGGCATTCCCGTCATGGGGCACGTCGGTCTCACTCCGCAGACCGCGACCGCCCTCGGCGGTTACCGCGCGCAGGGTCGTACGGCGGAGCGCGCGCTGGGCGTTGCCCGTGACGCCCTCGCGCTCGAACAGGCCGGCTGCTTCTCAATCGTCTTCGAGGCGATCCCGGCCCAGGTCTCGGCTGAGCTGATGACGCGCCTCGAGGTCCCGGTGATCGGCATCGGCGCCGGTCCGGCGACCGATGGACAGGTGCTCGTCTTCCACGACCTGCTCGGGATCTACGACGGCATCGCACCCCGCTTCGCCAAGCGCTACGGCGAGGTCAAGGCGCAGATGGTGGCCGGCGTGGCCGAATACGCGGCCGAGGTGCGCGGGCGCTCGTTCCCCGGGCCGGAGCACGTCTACTCGATCGACGAGGAAGAGCTGGAGCAGTTCCGAGCCGGGCTGTAGAGGTCCGAGGCGACCCGGGGCCCGGCTTTCCCGGCCCAGGGTCAGTCAAGACCAATAGCATGGGCTGGGTGCCACGTCTCGCGCAGTTCTTCGCGCCTCGGGACCGGGTCTACTTCGAGCTCTTCGAAGAGGCCGGCCAGAACCTTCTGCATGCCGCTGACCTGCTCGACCGGATGTTGCGGAACTACCCGGAGAGCAAGCTGCTGGCCCGGGACATCCTGATCTGCGAGCAGGAGGGTGACCGCATCACCCACGACATCATCGACCGGCTGAACCACACCTTCGTCACGCCGATCGACCGCGAGGACATCCTCGCCCTGGCCTCCGCGCTAGACGACATCGTCGATTACACCGAGGAGGTGGCCGATTACCTCGGCCTGTACAAGATCGAGGCGCCCATGGACCAGGCCATCAAGCTGGCCCACGTGCTGCTGGCCGCGAGCCGTCAGATCGCCGAGGCAATCCCCCGGCTGCGTGGCTTCAGCGACATCTCGCGCTTCACGGTCGAGATCAACCGACTGGAGAACGAGGGCGACCGGATCACGCGCGAGGCCGTCGCCTCGCTGTTCGACAACGGGATCGACCCGATGGTCGTGATCCGCTGGAAGGACCTCTTCGAGCGTCTCGAGGCGGCGGTCGACGCGACCGAACGCGTCGCGAACATCCTCGAGGGCATCGTGATCAAGAACTCCTAGGCCCGCCGGTCCGGGTCTCACCCGTGCTCCTGGCCCAGCTATGTTCGCGCCAGGACTTCGGCCAGCGCACGCGCGCGCGCCTCGGTCGCGCCCGGCCAGTGCACGTTGACAGAGGTCAGGCGCACGCCGTCGGTGGTCATGAGCTCGGTGTGGTCAGCGAACCAGTCGGCATCGAGCCCCATGCCCGGGACGGCCTGGGGCGGCGCGGCGGTGCGCACGTTGGCAAAATGCTGGCCCTCCTCGACCACGGCGCGCTCGAGGCGGAAATCGGCCTGCGGTGCCGAGTCGACCGTCGTCGTGAGCCGCGCGAGCTTGGCCACCGTGAGGTCGCACTCGGGTGCGGCCGTGCTGCTCTGGTGGGGCTCGCCGAGACGCGGCTGGGGACGACGCGAAGCATCCGCGCCGCGCAGCCACGGACCAGGCTAGGCGTGCGTTCCGGCCTGCGCCGCGGAAGCTCCGACCTGGCCGGCCAAGGTTCCGGCCACGGCTCCGGGAGTTGGTCCTTTGACGTGCCGGCCGGCCGGGCCGTCCAGGGCATGCTCACTCCAGGCGAGCCGGAACGCGTCGACGACGGAGGGATCGAACTGCGAGCCGGCGTTTCGCTCGAGCTCGGCGATCGCCTCGTCGGCGCTCCGGGCGCCGGCGTAGGGCCGATCCGTGGTTATCGCATCGAAGGCGTCGCAGACCGAGACGATTCGGGCACCCAGCGGTATCGCCTCGGCGGCCAGCCCATCGGGGTAGCCGCGACCGTCCCAACGCTCGTGGCTGGAGCGGACCAGACCGGCGACCGGTGCGAGCGCCGGCGCGGTGGCCAGGATCCGTTCGCCGATCAGCGTGTGGCGCCGCATGAAGGCCATCTCCTGCTCGTCCAGGGGGCCCGGCTTGTTGAGGATCTCGTCGGGAATCGCGGCCTTGCCGATGTCGTGCAGCTCGGCGGCGCGGCTGAGCTCGTCGAGCTGCTCGGCGTCCATCCCCAGGCGACGGCCGACGGCCAAGGCCAGGCGGCCGACCTCGCGCAGGTGGTCGTGGAGCTCGGGCTCCCGTTCGCGCAGCAGCCCGAGCAGCACGTCGTGGGTCTGCTGCCTCGCCGAGCCGCGGCGGCCGCCCTTCTGGGCGTACATGCGATCGTCGGCGATGCGCAGCGCGAGCGTCGCGGTGTCGGCCTCGGCAGGGATCGCGACCTGGCCGAAGGAGGCCGTCACCGAGAATCCGTCTCCCGTGGCCAGCAGCGCCCGCCGGCACGCGTCGACGCGTTCCCGCATGCCCTCGGGCGCCCCGCGCAGGAGCACGCAGAACTCATCGCCCCCGAGGCGATAGACCTCGTCACCCGAGTGCACGGACGCGGCCAGTTGGTGGCCGAAGTGAGAGAGCAGCGTATCGCCGGCCATATGGCCGAAGTTGTCGTTGTACAGCTTGAAGCCGTCGAGGTCGAACATGACCAGCACCGCCCGCGGCGATGCGGCGCCGTGCGCCAGGGCCAGCTCGAGCTCGTCGTTCAGCTTGCGCCGGTTGCCGATCCCGGTCAGGGCGTCGGTGACCGCCTCGTGGCGAGAGCGCTCGAGCAGGCCGACGTTCTCCCGGAACATCCAGGCGCCGCGCAGGATCACGAGCAGCACCGCGACAGCCGCGCAGGCCAGGCCGACCACGGCGACGTGGTGCACGCCGCCGTAGACCAGCACAGCGACGGCCGTGAGCCCGAAGAAACACGGGATCAGGAGCAGACGTCGGTCGTCGAGATGGATCTTGGCCATGGTGGGGATCGGCTGCCAGGCCGCGAACCCGATGAACAACGCCGCGGCGATCCACGCTGAGTCAAGGATCCCGCCCACGTGGTAGTCGCCCTGGGTGCTCGCATAGAGGTAGGCCGTATCCGCCAGCGCGGTCAGGGCCAGCCCTCCGGTCAGCACCAGCCACCGGCGGCCGGGCCGCCAGCCACTGAAGGCGAAGGCCGCGAAGATGACCGCCAGCAGCAGCATGTCTCCGACGGGGTAGGCCAGGTTGGTCGCCACGGCGGCCACGCTCCCGACCGTGGCCCCGCTGAGGATCGGCTCGAAGAAGAGCGCTGCGATGACCGCGGCCGCCGTGGCGGCCGCTATACCGCCATCGAGCCAGGTGCTGGGGCTGAAGCGGTGCACCCGGCGGCGCACGAGCATGATCAGCGCGACATAGGTCGCCGGGTAATAGAGCAGGTAGAAGAGGTCGGCCAGCGAGGGCACCGGGGGGTTGCCCGAGTTGCCGAAGGCGATCGAGTAGTAGATCTCGCCCGCCGCGTCGGTGACCAGCGCCGCGCCGAGGGCCAGCCAGGCGCCGCGCTCATCGCGAAATGCCATGGCTCGCACCAGGCACGAGATCCCACAGCCGAGGATGACTGCGTCGTACACCCACTGCTGGATCAGCGTGTCCAGCGCATGGCCGCCGAGCCCGACCTGGCCATGGGCAACATGAAGGGCGAGCAGCAGCACGCCGGCGATCGCCGCGACGCGCAGGCCCGGCCTCAGGGCAGGCGGAATGTCCATCAGTCCCTTATCGGCCCCAGAGCACCGATCCTGAATGCGCCCCGGGAAGCGCGGCCGGCCGGAAACCGTCTAGTCGTACTGGATCGTGCGCAGCACCCGGGCCGGAGCGCCGGCCGCGATCGAGAACGGCGGGATGTCCCCGGTGACCACGGAGTTGGCGCCGATCACCGAACGCTCCCCGACGCGCACGCCGCTGGTGATCACGACGTGAGCCCCGCACCAGACGTTATCGCCGACGCGCGTCGGGCCCTTGGAGCTGAAACCCTGCCAGGGGACGGGCTTCGTCGGATCGTCAAAGCGGTGGTTGCCGTCGGTGATGAAGCAGCCGTTGGCGAACATGCAGTGATCGCCGATCTCGACGAGGTCCACCGAGGCCACCATGACGCCGAGATTGAAGAAGGAGCCTTCGCCGATGCGCACCCTGGCCGCGCCGGGTGCGGTGATCCACACCCCCGGCTCGAACAGCGTCTGCGGGCCGATCTCGAGCCGGCCCTGCCCGAGCGCCTCGAGCACATTGCCGTGAATCGGCCAGCGCACGAAGGCCCCACGACGCATCATCTCCCAGTGAATCCGAGCGCGGTTCCAGGGCACCGAGTTGCGCTCGTACCAGCGCCACTTCTGCGCCCAGAGTTTCACACGGGCGGCCGACTCGGGACTCAAGACCGACAGCCGCCGACGGTCGGGCGTGTGGGAAGGGCGCGCTGCTCCGACCAGCTCCTTGGCATGTGCTCGACGCCCATCGCGGCATTGTCGCACCGGCCGCGCCGGCGCCGACCCGCCCCCGGAGCGGACTAGCAGTGCCCGGGCTCGACGCCCGCTGCCCAGGCCACGCCGCCGCGCACCAGCGCGATCTGGCGGGCGTCCTGCCAGGTCTCCGGGAAATGGCCGAGGGCGTCGTAGAAGACGCGGCCCCGGCCCGAGCGCCGGCACCAGACCAGCGGCCGGTCTGGGCCCCGGGAGCCGGTGTCGAGCCGAACCAGCACGTGGGCGTGGGCGCGAGGGTCGTGCTTGAAGACGTAGAACTCCTCCTTGAGCGCGATGCTCGGCGGCAGCGCCGAGGTCGCCGGCGTGCGCCGGTCCTCCACGATCAGACGCTGAAGGCTGGGCAGCGGGTGGTGGCTGAATTCGGCGCCGATCAGGCTGATGAAGCCCGGCCAGCGATGGAACGTGTCGGTCGCCGAGTGAAAGCCGATCAGGCCGCCACCGCGGCGCACGAACGCGACCAGCGCCCGCTTGCCCGCCGCGTCGAGCGGCAGCTCGCCCGAGGTGAGCAGAAAGACCACCGCGGAGGCCCGGGGCAGTCCGGCCGCGAGTGCCGAGGCGCCCGGCAGGAAGGTCAGGCGGTAGCGCCCGTCGCGCGTCGCGATGCGCTTCAGGGCGGCCACGGCCGACGGGATCGAGGCGTGGTGATAACCGAGCGTCTGGGTCACGACGAGGACGTTGGCCCGGCGGACGCCGGCCGGCACGGCCCCCGAGGCGGGGTTGATCACCGAAGAGCTGCCGTTGGCGTCCCCGGAGGATCCCGTGGCTCCGCCGCAGGCACTGATCGTGAGCGCGGCCAGCAGGAGGAGCCCGACCCTGCTGGCCGCGCGCCGCCGCATGTCAGCCCGCAGCGGCCTCGGCCTTGCGCCGGCCACCCGAGCGGCGCCGGGTCGCCCGCACGGGAAGGATGTCCGCCAAGAAGCCGCCGGTGTAGGACTCGGACTCCGCGGCCACGTCCTCCGGCGTGCCGGCCACGAGCACGCGCCCGCCCTCGTCCCCCCCCTCGGGGCCAAGGTCGACCACCCGGTCCGCGACCTTGATCACGTCCAGGTTGTGCTCGATCACGACGACCGAGTTGCCGGCGTCGACCAGCCGTCCGAGGACCTCGAGCAGACGCTGGATGTCGGCGAAATGCAAACCGGTCGTCGGCTCGTCGAGGATGTAGAGCGTGTTCCCGGTGGCCACCCGCGACAGCTCCGCGGCGAGCTTGACGCGCTGGGCCTCCCCGCCGGAGAGCGTCGTTGCGGGTTGGCCGAGACGCATGTAGCCCAGCCCGACGTCGTTGAGCGTCTCGACGCGGCGCCGGATCTTCGGGATGTGGGCGAAGAACTCGAGCGCCTCCTCGATCGGCATCTCGAGCACGTCGGCGATCGTCTTGCCCTTGAAACGGACCTCGAGCGTCTCGCGGTTGTAGCGCTTGCCGTGACACTGCTCGCAGGGCACGTAGACGTCGGGCAGGAAATGCATCTCGATCTTGATCTGCCCGTCGCCGCGGCATACCTCGCAGCGACCACCCTTGACATTGAAGGAGAAGCGTCCCGGCTTGTAGCCGCGCGCCCGGGCCTCCTGGGTCTTGGAGAACAGCTCGCGGATCTGGTCGAACAGCCCGATGTAGGTCGCCGGGTTCGACCGCGGTGTGCGCCCGATCGGAGACTGGTCCACCGAGATGATCTTGTCGAGCTGCTCGAGGCCGGTGATCCGCTTGTGAGAACCGGCCCGCTGGCGCGAGCGGTGCAGGCGATTGGAGACCGCCTTGAAGAGCACCTCGTTGACCAGCGTGGACTTCCCGGACCCCGAGACCCCGGTCACGGCGCAGAACACGCCCAGTGGGATCTTGACGTTGATGTTCTTCAGGTTGTGCTGTGAGGCCCCCTCGATGCCCACGTAGCCCGCGGGCTTGCGTCGGCGCGTCGGAGTCTCGATCGTGCGCGTCCCGGCCAGGTACTGGCCGGTCAGTGAATCGGGCACCTGCGCGACCTCGTCCGCCGTGCCCTGCGCGACCACGTGGCCCCCATGCTCCCCGGCCGCCGGGCCCATGTCGACGAGGTGGTCGGCGGCCCGCATCGTCCCCTCGTCGTGCTCGACCACGAGCACCGTGTTGCCGAGATCCCGCAGCCGCTCGAGCGTCCCGATCAGCCGTTCGTTGTCGCGCTGGTGAAGCCCGATCGAGGGCTCGTCGAGGATGTACAGCACGCCCACCAGCGAGGAGCCGATCTGGGTGGCCAGCCGGATGCGCTGGGCCTCGCCGCCGGACAGCGTGGCGGCGGCGCGCTCCATCGAGAGGTAACCGACGCCGACGTTGTCCAGGAACTGGAGCCGCTCCTCGATCTCTCGCAGCACCAGGCGCGCGATGCGGCGGTCGTGCTCGCTCAGCTCGAGCGCGCGGACCCACTCGAGCGCCTTGCCGGCCGAGAGCGCGGTGAACTCGTGAATCGGCGTGCCGGCCACCAGCACCGCTCGGGACTCGGGGCGCAGGCGGGCGCCCTTGCAGTCCGGGCACGGGCGCAGCGTCATGTATTCCTCGATCTTCTCGCGCGAGAAGTCCGAGTCGGTCTCGCGGTAGCGACGCTCGAGGTTGGGGACGATGCCCTCGAACTGGGTGGCGTACGAGCGCCGCCGACCGAAGCGGTTGCGGTAGGACACCTGCACCCGGTCCCCGTTCGTACCGTGCAGAAAGAAGTCGCGCGAGGCCTCGGGCAGATCCTGCCAGGGTGTCTCCAGATCCACCTCGTAGCGCTCGGCGATCGCCTGCGTGAGCTGGTCGTAGTAGTTCGACGCGCTCACGGCCCACGGCGCGATCGCCCCCTCGCCGATCGACAGCGTCGGGTCGGGGACGACGAGCTCCGGGTCGATCTCCATCTGAGAGCCGAGCCCGGTACAGCGCGGGCACGCGCCGTGCGGCGAGTTGAACGAGAAGATGCGCGGCTCGAGCTCGATCAGGCTCGGGCCGTGCACCGGACAGGCGAAGCGCTCGCTGAAGGTCAGGGTGTCGCCGTCGTCGACCAGCTCGATCTCCACGAGGCCATCAGCGAGCGCGACCGCGGTCTCGATCGAGTCGGCGAGTCGCTTGCGCAGCTCACCCTTCATCACGAGGCGGTCGACGACCACCGCGATGTCGTGCTTGTACTTCTTGTCGAGCGCGATCTCCTCGTCCAGCCGGCGCAGCTCGCCGTCGACCTTGACGCGGGTGAAGCCTTCGCCCCGGAGCTCCTCGAACTGCTTGCCGTACTCACCCTTGCGGCCGCGGACGATCGGGGCCAGCACCATGAAGCGCGCCCCCTCTTCGAGCTCCATGACCTGGTCGATGATCTGCTCCGCCGACTGACCTGTGATCGGCCGGCCGCAGATGTGACAGTGGGGATGGCCGACCCTGGACCACAGCAGGCGCAGGTAGTCGTAGATCTCGGTGACCGTGCCGACCGTGGAGCGCGGGTTGCGCGAGGTCGTCTTCTGGTCAATCGAGATCGCGGGCGAGAGACCTTCGATCGAGTCCACGTCGGGCTTGTCCATCTGCCCCAGAAACTGGCGCGCGTAGGCCGACAACGACTCGACGTACCGCCGCTGACCCTCGGCGTAGATCGTGTCGAAGGCCAGCGATGACTTACCGGAGCCGGAGAGCCCGGTGATCACGGTCAGCGATCCGCGCGGGATGGCGACCGTGATGTCCTTGAGGTTGTGCTCCCGGGCGCCCGAGACGACGAGTTGATCCACTGATACCGATTCTAGGGAACCGAACAGATGTTCCCATTGCCCCCTCCCCCGTCCGGCGGTCAGGTCTCTTACAGTTGTGGCCGCGAGCGGCGATTTCTCACCGCACGAGTCCGACCGCCGCCTGCGCCGCGATCCTAAGCCGGAGCCCGCGCCGTCCCCCGCGGCCTCGCGAAGCCCTCCCGGTTAGCCCTCGACGCTCGAGTAGACGTCGTTGAGCAGCGCGTCGCGGTTCTCGAGCCGGAAGTTGTCGGCCAGATAGCGGTCGGTCTCCTCGCGCGGGGTGCCGTTGAGCGCCATGTTGAGAGCGATCAGGCGAGCCCCCTCGGTGTCGTCGGGGCTCTCCGCCGAGCCCGCCTCGGAGACCGGCGCCGCTCCCCGGTTGGCGGACTCGCCGGCCGCGAGCTCCTCGACGACGGTCTCGGCCGGAAGCTCGTCCTGCCGGTCGGCCGCGGCGCCGAGTGGCGTGTCGGGCTCAGAGCCGAAGGCGGACGCGCCAGAGTTGGGCGGGGGCGCCGGAGCGGGCTCGGGCTCGAAGTACTGGTTGGGACCTGCGGCGGCCCGCAGCTCGCCCAAGTTTCCCTGCAGGAGCTGAAGGTCCGCCGTGAGACGATTCGCGCCCGTGCGCAGGGAGTCGACGAGCGAACCGAGCTCGGTCTCCATCGCATCGATGCGCTGCAGCATCACCGAGGTGGCCTGCGAAACCTGGCTGACGTACTCCTGGGCCTGCGCCGTGGCCTCCTCGCGCGTGCGCTGCGCCTCGGTGCTGGCCTCCGTGCGGACCTCGCGCGCGTCGTCCTCGGCCTGGGTCTGGATCTGGTTCGCACTCGTCTCGGCCGCATCGACGATCGCCCGCACCTGCTCGCTGGCCGAGGAGGCGAGCGTCTCGGTTCTCCGGCGCGCCGTGCGCTTGAGCTCCTCGATCTCGTTGGCGAGTGACGAGAGGTGCGCGTCAACCGCGTCGGGGTCATAGCCCCGGCGCCCGATCGGGAAGTCCTTCTTTTCGATGCTCTGTCGTTCCAGCGCCACGCTACCTCCCATAATCCAGATCTCAGATCGGGGGCAGCGTATCGGACCTGCCGCTCCGCTGGGTTCATTGACTCAGTTTCCGGTAAATTGGATCGGAGCTCCTTACCGGGGCTCCGCCCCGGAGCGCGGTGCGAACCTCGAGAGAGGCCTGAGTCTCAGCCCGGGCGCAGCGGCCTGAATCTCAGCCCGCGCCCGCGGGGGCGCGACCCTCGGCGACCGCCTGATCGAGCTCTCGGCGCAGGTCGCGGATCTCGTCGCGCAGCTTGGCGGCGTACTCGAAGCGCAGATCCTCGGCGGCGGCCAGCATCTCCTCCTCGAGCTCGACGATCGTACGCCCGATCTCCTCCGGCGGGACTGCGTTCGCCGCCCGCTGACGGCGTCGGCGCGAGCGTGGAACCTTGGAATCGCTCTGCAGAAACTCGGCGATGTCGGAGATGCCCTTGACGATCGTCTCCGGCGTGATCCCATGCTGCTCGTTGTACCGCCGCTGGATCTCGCGGCGGCGGTCTGTCTCGCCGATCGCCGCGCGCATCGCGGCGGTCTCATTGTCGGCATACATGAGCACCTTGCCGTCGACGTTGCGCGCGGCGCGGCCGATCGTCTGGATGAGCGACGTCTCGCCGCGCAGGAAGCCCTCCTTGTCGGCGTCCAGGATGGCCACCAGCGAGACCTCTGGCAGGTCGAGCCCTTCGCGCAGCAGGTTGACGCCCACGAGCGCGTCGAACTCGCCCAGGCGCAGCTCGCGGATGATCTGGATCCGCTCAAGCGTGTCGACCTCGGAATGCAGATAGCGCACCTTGAAGCCCATCTCGAGCAGGTAGTCGGTCAGATCCTCCGACATCTTCTTGGTGATCGTGGTGATCAGCGTCCGCTCGTTGCGCTCGACGCGCGTGCGGATCTCGTTCATCAGATCGTCGATCTGATTGCGGGTCTCGCGGACCTCGACCTCGGGATCGATGATGCCCGTCGGACGGACGATCTGCTCGACGATGCGACTCGAGTGCGTGCGCTCGTACTCGCCCGGGGTGGCCGAGACGAACACCAGCTGCGGCGTGATCGAGAGGAACTCCTGGAACTTCTGGGGGCGATTGTCCAGTGCGCTGGGCAGACGGAAGCCGTAGTCGACAAGCGTCTGCTTGCGCGAGCGGTCGCCCTCGTACATCCCCCCGAGCTGGGGGACCGTCTGGTGAGACTCGTCGATGAAGCAGACGAAGTCGTCCGGGAAGTAGTCGAGCAGGCAGTACGGCCGGTCGCCGGGATTGCGACCGTCGAGGATGCGCGAATAGTTCTCAATGCCCGAGCAGAAGCCGACCTCGCGCAGCATCTCCATGTCGTACTGCGTGCGCTGACGCAGGCGGTGGGACTCGAGCAGCTTGCCCTCGGCGTCGAGCTCGGCGCAGCGCTCGTTCAGCTCACGCTTGATCTCGGCGACGGCGTCGTCGATCTGGCCCTCGCGCACGTTGTAGTGCGAGGCGGGCCAGATCCCGACGTGCTCGATGTCGTCCTCGATCAGCTCGCCGGTCAGCGGGTCGAAGTGCTGCAGGCGCTCGACCTCGTCGCCGAACAGCACGATCCGAAAGGCCGTTTCGGCGTAGGCGGGGAAGATCTCCAGCGTCTCGCCGCGCACCCGGAAGGTCCCGCGCGCGAGCGCCGTGTCGTTCCGCGTGTACTGAATCGAGACGAGCTTTCGCAGCAGCGCGTCGCGATCGATGAACTCGCCCTTCTGGAGCGTCTGCAGGTTCTCGTCATAGACCTCGGGCGAGCCCAGCCCGTATATGCAGGAGACGCTGGCCACGATGACCACGTCGCGCCGCGCGAACAGCGCCGCCGTGGCCGAATGGCGCAGCCGGTCGATCTCCTGGTTGATCGCCGAGTCCTTCTCGATGTACAGGTCCTTGCTCGGAACGTACGCCTCGGGCTGGTAGTAGTCGTAGTACGAGACGAAGTACTCGACCGCGTTGCGCGGGAAGTAGGTGCGGAACTCGTTGCAGAGCTGGGCCGCGAGCGTCTTGTTGTGGGCGATCACCAGGGCCGGCTTCTGGACGGCCTCGATCGTCGATGCGACGGTCATCGTCTTGCCCGTGCCGGTCGCCCCGAGCAGCGTCATGGCGCGCTCTCCGGCGTTGATTCCGGCGGCAAGCGACTCGATCGCGGCCGGCTGATCGGCGGTCGCGCGGTATGCGGCGTCTAGCTCGAACTTTGGCATCGCTGAAGCACCCAGCGTAGCGGGGGCGCCGGGCGGCGCCGGCGGCCCCGCGGGGCGGCGCCCACACTCGCCAGGGGGCGACGGCCGGCCGGCTAGCGAGCCGGTATCGGCAGGCGAAGCCTGCTGCGGCCGCTGCGGCGAACGGTGGTTTTTAGCCGGAGCTGCTCAGCCCGCGCGAGCAGCAGCTCGATCGCCGTCGCCGTGGGCTTGAACGGATCCGCCGCCGTCGCGCCGTCGGCGAGCGACAGCGCGGCCCACAGCTCCCCGTCGACCTCGCAGAGGAGCACGGGGCCACCCGGGGCGGGGCACGAATCGAGCGCCGCGAGCCGGCCGAGAGCCTCCGTGTCGTCGGGGAAGGCGAAGCGGATCGTGACCGAGCGCTCGATGCCGATCGGCCGGGCCGCACGGGGCGCCCGGCGGAGACTCCGGCGCCAGCGGCGTTGTTCGGCCGCGGAGCGCCGAAGCTCGGCCCCGCGCTCGTTGGCCATCAGGCTAGTCAGGGGAGACGATGACATCACGGCGGTACTCGCTTGCGTAGGTGGGGGTGGGGACCTGGCAGCGGGGGTCGGCCAGCGGCTCGCCGGCGGTGAGCCGCAGCGGGACGACGCCCGCCCAGAAGGGCAGCACGAGGTCCTCGGCGGCGTCGATCGGCGGCCCGGTCCGGATCTTGGCCGAGGCCTCGTCGAGCCCCAGCGCCACGACCGAGGTTGCGCTCAGCTCCTGGTCGTCCGGCCCGCGCGTCTCCTCGGCGCGCCCGCGCGCGATGTGCTCGACGATCACCCGCAGGGCGTGCCGCCGCTCGGCCCGATCGGTCAACTCGCGCGGCTCTCCGAGCACGACCACCGAGCGGTAGTTCATTGAGCTGTGGAAGGCCGAGCGGGCGAGCACCACGCCATCGAGCAGCGTCACCGTCAGGCACACGCGGGTGCCTGAGCCCATCGCGCGGAGCAGACGGCTGAGCGGGCTCCCGTGGAGGTAGATCTGGTTCTCGTCGCGACCGTAGATCAGCGGGATGACGAACGGCTGCCCGTCGGCGTCGCAGATTCCGACATGAGCGACGAGGCCCTCATCGAGGATCGCTTTGACCACGGCGCGCTCATAGCTTCCGCGACCCGCGCGCCGTCGGACGCGTGTGCGGGAGGTCGGCTCGATTCGGTGGAAAGCGGCTTGCCTCGCCATCACTGATCAAACGCCGGAGACGCGCCGTTTGTGAGAAGGATATTTGTTATAGTACGAAGTCATGCTTGATCTAGAACAATACCAGATCTTCGGGTCGACGGCCCGTGAGATCGCCGCCAGCGCCGAAGCCGCGATCGCGGCGGGCGGCCTCGAGACGGGTGCGCAGCTCCCCACCGTCCGTGCCCTGGCCGAGCGGCTGGGCATCAGCCCGGCGACGGTCAACGCGGCCTACCGGACCCTTCGTCAACGAGGGCTGGTCGTCGCCGAGGGCCGGCGCGGGACCCGAGTCGCGCCGCGGCCGGCGCTCCACCGCACGGGGGCTCAAGAGCGAGCCGAGCCCGATACCCACAACGGCGGCGTGCACGACCTGTCGGTCGGGCTTCCTGACCCCGGGCTGCTGCCCCCGCTCGGCCCCGCGCTCGCCCGGATCGACCTCGAGCGCAAGCTCGAGATCAGCCGACTCGAGGAGATCGACGACACGTTGCTCGAACTGGCTCGCACCGCGTTCGCCGACGACGGGGCACCGTCGGGTGAGCCGGCGATCGTCGGCGGCGCGTTCGATGGCATCGAACGCGTCCTCCAGGCGCACCTGAGACCGGGAGACCGCGTCATCGTCGAGGATCCGGCCTACACGACCACGCGGGACCTGCTGCTCGCGCTCGGCCTGATCGCCGTGCCCGTGGCCGTCGACGACCGCGGACCGATCCCGGAGCGCCTGGAGGCCGCCCTGGCCAGGGGCGTCGACGCGGCGGTGATCGTCCCGCGCGCGCAGAATCCACTGGGCGCGGCGCTCGACGCGGAACGCAGCGCCGAGCTCCGTGGCCTGCTGCGAGAGCACCCTGACCTGCTGATCGTCGAGGACGACCACACGAGCGTCATCTCGGGAGCCCCGTTCTCCACGATCATCGGACCCGAGCATCGCCGCTGGGCGATGATCCGCTCGACGTCGAAGATCCTCCACCCCGATCTGCGCGTCGCGCTGATGGCCGGCGACGAGACCACGATTGGCCGCGTCGAGGGGCGCCTGGCCCTGGGCACCCGCTGGGTGAGCCACGTGCTCCAAGCGCTCGTCGCCGAGCTGATGCTCGACCCCTCCTACCCCGACACCGTGGCGCGCGCGCGCGTCGCGTACACGCTGCGCCGGCGGGCGCTCCTCGACGCGCTTCACGACCAGGGCATCGCCGCCTCAGGCCGGTCCGGACTCAACGTCTGGGTCCCCGTCCGGGAGGAGGGGCCCGTCGTGCGGGCGCTGCTCGAGGAGGGCTGGTTCGTGCTCGCCGGGGAGCGTTTCCGGATCGCCACGCCGCCGGGCATCCGCATCACGATCGCGACGCTCGACCCGGACGACGCCCACGACCTGGCGCGGGTGATCGCCGCGGTCGAGCACGCACGGCGCCCGCGTCGCGCCTACTGATAGCCGAGTTCGGAGGCGTAGGCGCGGCGGTAGTCGCGCTGCGCCTGAAGGACCTTGGCCACGTACGCCCGGGTCTCCGGGAAGGGGATCGCGTCGATCGTCAGCGCGTGCCCGCGCGCGTGCGCGTCGGCGAGCCACTTGCTCACATTGGCCTCACCGCCGTTGTAGGCGGCCAGCGCGAGCATCGTCTTGCCCCCATACTCATCGAGCAGATAGCGCAGGTAATAACTGCCGTAGGCGATGTTGACCTGCGGGGTGGCCAGGTCCGCCGTGGTGAACGTCTGGGCGCCCGAGCGGTGCGCCAGGAACTCGGCGGTCTGCGGCAGGATCTGCATCAGTCCCTGGGCGCCGGCGGCCGACGGACGGGCGTCGAACTTCGTCTCGGCGTAAATCACGGCGGCGATCAGAGCCGGGTCGAGGTGCTTTTCGTGCGCCTGCTGGCGAATGATGTCCTGGTGGTTCAGCGGCAGGGCGAAATGCTCGATCGCCCGCTTGAAGAGCGGCGAGGCCAGCAGCACGATAAGCACGCCGAGGCCGGCCGTGGCCAGGACAATCAGCGAACGGCGGCGCGCGCACGGCGGTGCGCCGGCGAGCGGCGGCGCGTCGTGATGTGACCCTGGTAGCGGCAGACGGTTGGACGGAATTCACCTCCCCAGCTTGTCAAGAACACCCGACAGTTCCGAACGGAGCGCCTCGACGGTGCCATCGTTGACCACGACGTAGCTCGCCCGCTCGGCCTTCTCGGCCTGCGAGAGCTGGCGTGCGGCCCGCTCGTCGAGCGCGGCATGGCCGCGCCCGGCGGCCCGCGCGGCCCGGACCTGCTCGTCGGCGACGACCGCGATCGTCGCGTCAAACGCTTCATCCATGTCCGCCTCGAACAGCAGCGGCACCTCGACGACGGCCGCACGCGGAGGTGGCTCCGCGTGCTCCAGGGCGTCGCGCCAAGCGGCCATGCGGGCGCCCACGAGCGGCCACAGTAGACGCTCGAGCCACACCCGCGATTCCGGCGTGGCGAAGGCACGGCGCGCGAGCTCGGCCCGATCGACGCCGCCGTCCGGTGCAACCTCGGGCCCGAAACGCTCGATCACCGCTCGCGCACCTGCGTCGGTCTCGTAGAGCTCGTGGACGATGCGGTCGGTCGACACGACGGCCGCCCCGAGCGCCTCGAGCACGGCCAGCGCGGTCGACTTACCCGCGCCGATTCCACCCGTCAGACCGATGAACGGGACCATCGGCGCAGCGCGCGACTTTCACGCCGGTGAGTCGTCAGCCGTCGCCGGCGCGGGCTCTCCGTGCTCATCCGCGGTGGCCGGGGCCAGCGGGGCCTCGAGCTCAGCTTCCGGCACCGCTGCCTCGGCGAGCGATCGGTCGACCGGAGCCGCGGGGTCCTCGGCGGCCGCCGGAGCCGCGGACTCCTCGGGAACGGCGGCGGGCGCCTCGGCCGCCGGAGCCGCGGACTCCTCGGGAACGGCGGCGGGCGCCTCGGGTGCCGCGCCGGCCTCGGGCTCGGCGGGCGCCACGGGCGCGTCCCCGGATTCAGGCGCGGCCGGAGCCGCGGGTGCCGCCTCGGCCTCCGGAGCGGACGCGAAGACGTCCTCGGACAGACCCAGCTCGGGCACGTCGTCGAGATCGCCGGCGTCGCCGGAGGTCTCCTCGGCGCCATCGACCGGCGGCTCGATCGGCCGCACCGGCAGCACCTGGCCCTCGACGCGCTTGATCGACAGCGACAGGCGCCGGCGCTCGGAGTCGATCTCCAGGATCTTCACGCGCACCGGGTCGCCGGGCTGGATGATCTCGCGCGGGTTCTCGACGTGATGCTGGGCGAGCTCGGAGATGTGGACGAGGCCCTCGACGCCGTCGAGGATCTCGACGAATGCCCCGAAGGTGACGACCTTGGTGACGTTGCCCTCGAGCTCGTCGCCGATGTTGTACGTGTCGACGACGCGCTGCCACGGGTCCTCCTGGGTCTGCTTGAGACCCAGCGAGATGCGCTGGCGCTGGCGGTCGATGTCGAGCACCTTGACGCTGACGGTGTCGCCGATGGAAAGGATCTCCGAGGGATGGTTGACGTGCGACCACGACAGCTCGGAGATGTGGATCAGGCCGTCGATCCCGTCGAGGTCGACGAACGCGCCGAAGTCGACGATGTTGGAGATCGTGCCCTCGACGACCTGGCCGGGCTGCAGCCGGTCGAGGATCCGCTCGCGGTCCTCCTTGCGCTGCTCCTCGAGCACCGCGCGGCGCGAGAGCACGACGTTGTTGCGCGAGCGGTTGAGCTCGATCACCTTGCACTCGATCGTCTGGCCCATGTACTCGTCGAGGTTCGGCACGCGGCGGATGTCGACCAGCGAGGCGGGCAGGAAGCCGCGCACGCCGAGGTCGATGATCAGGCCGCCCTTGACGACCTCGATGACCTGGCCCTCGACGGGCTCGCCCGACTCGGCGGCGGCCTCGATGCGGCGCCAGGCCTTCTCGAAGCGGGCGCGCTTCTTGGACAGGATCAGGCGGCCGTCCTGGTCCTCCTTGGTGAGGACGAGCGCGTCGACCTCTTCGCCGAGCTCGACCTCGTCGTGCGGGTCGACCGACTTGCGGATCGACAGCTCGCCGACGGGGATGACGCCCTCGGACTTGTAGCCGATGTCGACGAGCACCTCGTCGTTGTCGATGCGGACGACGTGGCCGGTGACGACGTCGCCCTCCTGCGAAGGGATGGATCGTGGCGTCGTAGTTGGGGACGATCTGACCGTCGATCTCGAGCAGCAGGCCGTCGGAGCCTTCGACGACCTTGGCGTCGGGCAGATCCGTGGGTGGGGGCAGGGTGGTTGTTGGAGACATGAACTTCGGAGGATAGCCAGGTCCGGATGTTGAGCGTTGTGCCGTGTCCGCAGCCGCGGCGGACCCGGCGCGCGGCATCGGCTGCCGCCGTATCATCAACGCGTGCCCCACCGAGCCACCAAACGCGGCGACGAGCGCACGCCGCTCGATCGCGACTGCGACGTCCTGATCTGCGGCGCGAGCTTCGCCGGCCTGGCGGTCGCGCGCGAGCTCGCGGGCAGCGGCGCCGACGTGCTGGTGCGTCGACCGCTACGAGATCGGCGAGCGCCAGACCTCGGCGTGCGGGATCCCGACCGCGTGGCTGCACGCGCTCGGCCTCGACGAGGCGCTGCAGCAGACCTTCGGCGAGCTGGTCATCCACACGCCGCACACCACCGTCCGCTACGACCTGCCGTGGACGTTCTCGACCTTCGACTACCGCGACGCTGTGCGGGCTGCTGCGCCGCGCAGGGCGACGTTCACGTTCGAGACCGCCAAGGTCGACGGCCGCACGGGCGACGTCGTGCATCACCGATCGCGGCGACGATCCGCGCCGCCGCTGATCGTCGACGGCCTCGGCTGGCGGCGCGTGCTCGGTCGCGGCGACAACATCCAGCCGCCCGACGCGCTGCTGTCGCGCGGTCTGGAGGTCCATCCGTTCGGCGGCGGCGACCGACCTCGAGGTGTGGATCGACCGCTCGCTACGTCCCGGCCGGCTACGGCTGGAGCTTCCCGGCCGACGACGAGCTGCGCGATCGGCGTCGGCTCGTTCGACCCGCGCTTCCACGTCAAGGAGCCGACCGTGCGGCTGGCCGAGGACCTGCGGCGCCGACACGGTCCGCTACCAGGGCAACTGGATCCCGCACGCGCTGCGCGCCGCCACCGACGACGGCGTCTTCTTCGTCGGCGACTCGGCCGGCCACTGCCTGCCCGCTGACCGCCGAGGGGATCCGGACGGCGCTGTACTTCGGGCTCGCCTGCGGCCGCGAGCTGCGCGCCGGGTGATCGAGGGCGCACCAGACGCGCGCGCAGGCGCTGGCGCGCTACCACGCGTTCTCGGCCGGCCACGCGCTGCCGTTCCGCTGGATGCTGCGCGTGCAGCGGCTGGTCCCGCGGGTCGCGCCCCGCGCTGCTGGCGCGCCGGGCTTCGCGCGATGGAGCGCCAAGCGCTTCGTCGACTGGTCCTTCGGCCACTACCTGAACATCGCCCACCCGGATTTCGTGACCGCGGGATCGGCCCCGGCGCGCGCCCCGGCCCGGGCCACCGCGGCGGTCTGAGTCGCGGTACCGCGCCCTAGGCGGCCGCGAAGCCGTAGACGGCGGCCGGGCGGCCGAGCTGGCCGAAGGTGTCCCGCGCGCGGACGGCGAAGCTGTGCCGCCCCCGGGCGAGCCGCGACGTCCAGTAGGGCGAGCGGCAGGGCAGCCAGGCCTGGCGATCGACCCGGCAGGCGAAGCGCGCGATCACGGCATCGGAGCTGAAGCGGAAGCCCACGCCGCTCAGACTGCTCGCGCGCATCGGTCCGCCCGTGATGCGCGTCGAGGGCGGACCGGGGCGCATGACCGTGACCGTGCGGGAGACGTCGGCGCGGTTCCCCCAGCTGTCGGTCGTGCGCAGGCCGATCCTGTACCGGCCGCTGCTGGCATAGGCGTGCCAGACGCGCCGCCCCGCGCCGCGGTCGCGATCCCCGAACGACCAGCTGTAGGAGACGATCCGGCCGTGAGCAGCGCGCGCCACGCCGCTCAGCGTGACAGCGGCGGTCCCCGGGCACCGTTGCGGGCGCCCTGAAGGACGCCGAGTCGGCCTGTGCGGCCGGCAGGCAGCGCCCGTCGGCGTTGCTCCACAGCTCCTGGATGAAGTAGCGCCCGCCGTGAATGACCTGGTCGTAGGCGCCCGCGCCGCCCGCGCCGCCGAGCGCCGGCCCGTAGCGGGTCAGGCAGAGGTCGGCGATCTCGACGTCCCCGGCCCCGTTCTGGCCGGGCTCGAACCATGAGGTCCCGAGCGGATCCGTGACGATCTCGGCCAGCTCGTGCGCGAGTGTGGAGATCGTCGGATCGGCCGGGCTCGAGTTGGGCCGCGGATTGTCCGACTGGCAGTGATTGGCCACCGCGTTGTACGGAATCACCGCGTAGAGAACCCCGCCGGCCTGTGTCGAGTCGTGGTAGCCGCAATAGCCGTCGTTGCCCAGGCCGCCGAGCGCGCAGCCGTCGGGGCCGCTGCCGAAGCAGTCACCGAGCCCTTCCGGAGTCAGGATCAGGAAGACGTCGGTGGCGCTGCTCGGCAGCCGGTGCGCGCTCACCACGCGCATCAGCTCATCCTGGAGCTGTTGGTCGCTGACGCAGGCCTTCCAGCCTGGACCCTGGCCGCCGAGCTGCGGCGGGAGCGGCTCCACGCAGCCGCCCGGCGGTAGCGGATCGGTGGCCAGGACCGCCCCCGCGTAGGTCGAGTCGTAGGCGGCCGGACCGTGGGCGTCACCGTACTGGCCCGTGAGCCCGAAGATGTTGCCGGGGCGGCGGCTGTCGGCCGCGACCTGGCGCAGGAACCGTTTGATCAGCGCGGCATACCCCGACTCGAATCTGAGGCCAGATCCAGCCGGTTGCCAGAAGATCAGGTGGGTACGGTTGGAATGCAGCACCGGGCCGCCGCCCGAAAGCACATCGGCGACCCGGGCACGCAGATTGGTCGGCACCTGGGCGCCGGTGGGTACATCGGCCACCACGCCGGACGCCGTCCGCTCCCGGGCGGTCGATGCCGCGGGCGCGAGCAGCGCCAGCGCCAGCGCCAGAAGGAGCAGGGGCAGAACCCGGTGCGCCCTGCCCACGGTCATTTCGCCTCGAGCCAGTTCAGACCGGTGCCCACGTCCACGGCGAGCGGCGGGTCCATGTCGTAGGCGGTCGTCATCTCACTCCGGGCGATCTCAGCCACAGCTGCGCCCTCGCCCGCCGGCCCCTCGAACAGCAGCTCGTCGTGGATCTGGAGGATCAGCCGTGAGGCCAGTCCGGCCTCGGCCAGCGCTCGGTCGGCCCGCACCATGGCCACCTTGATGATGTCGGCCGCGGTGCCCTGGATGACCATGTTCACGGCAAAGCGCTCGCCCTGCTTGCGCAGGTCCCAGCGCCGCGCGCGCAGCTCGGGGACCTGGCGCCGGCGCCCGAAGAGCGTCGAGACGTAGCCGTGCTCGGTGCCCTGCTCGATCGTCTCCTCGATGAAGCGACCGACGGCGGGGAAGCCGGCCAGGTAGCGCTGGATGAACTCGTCAGCCTCGGCCTGCGGGATGTCGAGCCGGTCGGCCATCCCGTAGGCGGAGAGGCCATAGACGATCCCGTAGTTGATCATCTTGGCCTTCGAGCGCATCCCCGGATCGATCTGGTCCGGCGTCACGCCGAACACCCGGCAGGCCGTGGCGGTGTGGACGTCCTCCCCGCGCCGGAAGATCTCCTTCAGGACGTCCTCGCCGGCGATGTGGGCGAGCAGCCTGAGCTCCACCTGCGAGTAGTCGGCCGACACCAGGACGTTGCCCGGCTCGGCCACGAAGCAGGCGCGGATCTCCCGGCCCAGGGTGGTCCGGATCGGGATGTTCTGGAGATTGGGGTTGTTGGAGGAGAGCCGCCCCGTGGTCGCGGCGGTCTGATTGAACGTGGTGTGCAGGCGGCCGTCCTCGGCGATCAGCTCGGGCAGCGCGTCGAGATATGTCTGCGCGAGCTTGGTCAGCTCCCGCCAGCGCTCGATCTTCGGGATCACGGGGTGCTCGTCGCGGATCGCCTGCAGGACGCGGGCATCTGTCGAGTAGCCGGTCTTGCCGCGGCGCTTGCGTGAAAGCCCGAGCCTGCCGAACAGGATCTCCTCGAGCTGCTTGGGAGAGCCGAGTGTGAACTCCTCGCCGGCCAGCTCGTAGATCTCCAGCTCGAGCGTGTCGGCCTCCTGCTTGACGCGCGTGGAGATCTCCTTCAGCCGCTCGGTGTCGAGCTTCGAGCCCGCCTGCTCCATCTTGCGCAGCACACGAACGATCGGCAGCTCGACCTGCTCGAGCAGGTCGACGAGCCCGCGGCCGCGGATCTCCTCGCGCTGCCACGCGGCCAGCGCGACGAGCAGCAGCGCGTCGGCGGCCACCTCGTCCTCGACGTCGGTCCCGAAGCCGCGCTCCTCGCAGAGCTCACGGAATGGATAGGCGCGCCGCGCCGGCTCGAGCAGGTAGGCGGCCACCTCGGTGTCGTGGGCGAGCACGGCCGGGACGTCGCCGAGCGCCTTGGCGTCATGGGCCACGACCGGCCGGTTCCCGAGCGCGAGGACGAGATCCTCCGGCCTCGCGACGCCGCCGGAGAGCACCTCCCGCGGGCCGGCGCAGACGCCAAAGCGCCACTCCGGATCGGTGGCGAAGAGCGCGTCCTCGGGCGGCCGGGGAGCCCGAACGGCGACCGTCACCTCGGTATGCGGCAGCGCCTTGACATCCTCGATCCGCGCCGCGCGCACCCGCGCGCTCAGGGCGCGTTCGGCCTCCGGGGCGGGGGCGGCGGCCTCGGCCGACCCGAGCGCCTCCTCGAGACGACGCAGCGGATCACGGAGCTCGAACTCCCTGAAGACGTCGCGCAGCCGCGAGCGGTCGGGCGGCGCGGCCACGTATTCGGCCAGATCGAGCTCGAGCGGGATGTCGCGCTTGGCCGTCGCCAGCGCCTTGGAGATGCGCGCCGCCTCGGCATGCTCGGTCAGGTTCTGCTTGCGCTTGGCGCCCGAGATCTCGTCGACGTGAGCGAGCACCTCCTCCAGCGAGCCAAAGCGCTGCAGCAGCTCGGCCGCGGTCTTGTCGCCGATCCCCGGAACGCCGGGGATGTTGTCGCTGGTGTCGCCCTTCAGGCCGATGAAATCGGGCACCAGCTCGGGCGGGATGCCATAGCGGTCGACGACGCCCTCGCGGTCGTACACGCGGGTATCGGTGATGCCCCGCGAGGTGGTCATGATCCGCACGCCGTCGTCGACGAGCTGGTAGGCGTCGCGGTCGCCGGTCACGACCATGACGGGAATCGGCGGGTCGGCGGCGCGAGCCCGGCCTACGATCGAGGCGATCACGTCGTCGGCCTCGTAGCCCTCGACGGCGAGGTTCCTGTAACCGAATGCCTCCACCAGCGGCTCGAGGTGCGGCCATTGCTCCTTGAGCAGGTCGGGGCGCGATGAGCGCTGGGCCTTGTAGTCGGAGTAGATGTCCTTGCGCCCCGAATGGCCCCGGTCCCACACCACGACGGTGGCCTTGGGTCCATAGTCGGTGAGGATCTTCACGAGCATCGAGGCAAAGCCGAAGATCGCGTTCGTGGGCACCCCGGTCGAGGTGGCGATCGACTCCGGAAGCGCGAAGAAGGCGCGATAGGCGAGGCTGTTGCCGTCGATCAGGAAGAGCTCGTCGGGCATGGACCGGAGGCTATCTGGCCGTCCGGGCGAGGTCGGCCCCGCCCCGGCTGCCGAGCGCACGACACCCGAGCACCCGGCGGCCCATAAGATCCGTCGGGAGATGGCAGTCAACCCGAGCGCTCAGTACAGCCTCACCCTGAGGGTGGAGATCGATCATCGCCCGGGGATGCTCGGCAAGGTGGCCAGTGCGATCGGCGACGCGGGCGGAACGATCGGCGCGGTCGACCTCGTCCAGGTGGACGGCACGCACACGGTGCGCGACATCACCGTCAACACCGCCGACGCCACCGACTGGCCTCGCCTGACCGAAGCCGTCAACCGCGTGCCGGGCGCGCGGGTACTCGACACCACCGATCGGACCTTCCTGCTCCACGTCGGCGGCAAGATCGAGATGCGCAACAAGTCGCCGCTCAAGACGCGCGACGACCTCTCGATGGCCTACACGCCCGGCGTCGCGCGGGTCTGCGCGGCGATCCACCACGACCCCGACAAGGCGTTTCAGTACACGATCAAGCGCAACACGGTGGCGGTCGTCAGCGACGGGACCGCCGTCCTGGGGCTGGGCGACATCGGCCCGCGCGCCGCGATGCCGGTGATGGAGGGCAAGGCGATGCTGTTCAAGGAGTTCGCCGGCGTCGACGCGTTCCCGATCTGCCTCGACACCAAGGATCCCGACGAGATCGTGGCCGTGGTCTCGGCGATCGCCCCCACCTTCGGCGGCATCAACCTGGAGGACATCTCGGCGCCGCGCTGCTTCGAGATCGAGGAGCGGCTCAAGGCGACGTTGGACATTCCCGTCTTCCATGACGATCAGCACGGGACGGCGGTCGTCGTGCTCGCGGCGCTGCTGAACGCCCTCAAGCTGACCGAGCGCCGGCTGGAGGACATACGCATCGTGATCACCGGACTGGGCGCCGCCGGGATCGCCGTGACCCGGATCCTGATGGCCGCCGGGGCGAGGAACATCATCGGCTGCGACTCGCAGGGGGCGCTTCACAACGAGCGCGCGGATTACCTGCAGGACACGATGCCACCGATCAAGCGGTGGTTCGCGGAGGCCACGAACCCGGAGCACCGGACGGGCAGACCCGCGGACGTGATCGACGGCGCCGACCTGTTCATCGGCTTGAGCGGGGCACGGGTGCTCCCTCCCGAGGCCCTCGCTCGCATGGCTCCCGACCCGATCGTCTTCGCGATGGCGAACCCGAATCCGGAGATCGCTCCCGAGGAAGCCGCGCCCTACGTGCGCATCATGGCCACCGGGCGGTCGGACTATCCGAACCAGATCAACAACGTGCTCTGTTTCCCGGGCGTCTTCCGCGGCGCGCTGGACGTGCGCGCGACGCAGATCACCGAGGCGATGAAGATGGCCGCGGCACGCGCGATCTCCGAGATCGTCGCGCCGGACGAGCTGCGCGAGGACTACATCATCCCCTCGGTGTTCAACCGTGAGGTCGTGGGCGCCGTCGCAGCAGCGGTCGCCGACGAGGCCCGGGCCAGCGGTGCCGCGGCGCCTGGTAACGAGCTGGGCTTCGCCGCCACCGAGGAGTTCGGAGTGTCGTCGCGATGAAGGTTGCGCTCACGGGCGCCACCGGCCTGGTCGGCCCGCGGCTCGTGGCGGCGCTTCGCGCCCGCGGCGACGATGTCGTGGTCCTCTCCCGCAACCCCGACCGCGCTTCCCAGGCCCTGGGCGTGCCGGCGGTCGCCTGGGACCCGATGGCCGGGCCGCCCCCAGCCTCGGCCTTCGAGGGCATCGAGGCCGTCGTGCACCTCGCCGGCGAGCCCGTGGCCCAGCGCTGGAATGCCGAGGTCAAGGAGCGGATCCGCGACAGCCGCGTGATGGGCACGCGCAACCTCGTGGCCGGATTGCGCGAGGCGAGCACCCGCGGCCCGAGCGCGCTCGTCTCCACCTCGGCGGCCGGCTACTACGGCGACCGCGGTGACGAGCTGCTCGAGGAGTCGGCCTCCCCGG
Organism: uncultured Solirubrobacteraceae bacterium; assembly: GCA_963725515.1. GTDB lineage: Bacteria > Actinomycetota > Thermoleophilia > Solirubrobacterales > Solirubrobacteraceae > Palsa-465. The sequence continues at coordinate 712,606 of CAVRZB010000003.1, forward strand.
GCGACGACTTCCTGGCCGAGGTGTGCGTCGACTGGGAGCGCGAGGCGCTCGCCGCGGCCGAGTTCGACGTCCGCGTGGCGATCGTGCGGATCGGCGTGATCATCGACGGCGCGGGCGGCGCGCTGGCCAAGATGCTGCCGCCCTTCAAGTTCGGAGTCGGCGGCCCCGTCGCCGGCGGCCGCCAGTACGTGGCCTGGATCGCCCTCGACGACGTCGTCGGAATCTTTTTGGCCGCGCTCGACAACGAGGCCTGGACGGGCACGTTCAACGCCGCGGCGCCGACCGCGGTGACCAACAGCGAGCTCTCGAAGGCGCTCGGGAGGGCGCTCCACCGGCCCGCGGTGATGCCCGTGCCCGGACTCGCGCTACGGATCCTCTACGGCGACATGGCGCAGATCGTCACCGGCGGCCAGCGCATGGTCCCGGCCAGGACGACCGAGCGCGGCTACCGGTTCCAGTACGAGGACCTCGGGAAGGCGCTGGAGGCGGCGGTGGGATAGGGGCGGTAGTCGATTGGCAGCCGGCGGATGGCCGCGACCTGTCTGGGATAAGTGTCACTCATGCGGACGAAATCCCGACAGTTCGGGGAACGTGACTCAAAGACAACACCCTCGGCCGCAGGGCGCCGGCAAGTCACGGGTTTCCGCCCCTCACGGGTTTCCCGCCCCTAGAATCCCGGCGGGGCCGCGCGGCTCAGATCGCAGGCCTGGGCGAGCGGCACCAGGGGTGCCGCGCCGTCGATCGCCTGCTCACCCGGCCGCGGGTTGATCTTGCACCAGGCGAAGCGTCCGCGGCTGAAGTCGACGCGTGCCCAGATCGGGTCGCCCAGCTGACCCACGGTGCCGACACGATTTCGGACCAGCCGGTTGACCGCGAGGCACGAGTAGGCGCCGACCCCGACGTCGAGCGTCGTCTGCGGCGCGGAGGCATCCGCAGGGTACGGGGAGCAGGTGGTGAACAGGACCGGCCCGGTCAGGATCCCGGCCCGGATGCGCCCCCGCGTGTCGAGCGTGATGGCGTCCTGGAGCTCGCGCACCATCGTCGAGCGCACGAGCCGGCGCGTCGGGGCCGCGGTCCCGGGGCCGGGATCCTGCACCGCGGCGCGGCCCAGGCGCAGCAGCTGCTGTTCGCGCTGCTGGGCGATCAGCGAGGCCTGCGAGGCGGCCGCGGCCCGCTGGGCGGCCGTGGCGTGGACGTGCTCGGCCCGCTCGATGCCCGGGCTCAGCAGCACGACCCCGAGGGCCACGAGGCCGAGCACCACGAGCGCCGCGACGCCGAACACGAGCCGTCGCCGGCTCGTGCCGAGGGACTTCACCCGCCGCGCCACGTATGGGGTGCCGCAATTCGGACACACCCGGCCGGCGGTCATCGTCGTGGTGCCGCAGTCCCCGCAGATGCGCTCGGTGGGCGCAAAGACATCCTTGACTACGGTGGGCGCGCGCTGGACCACGGCCGCCGGCCTCAATCCTCGTGGTCGCGCTCTCCGGCTGCCGCCCGGTCGGCCTTGGTGCGGCTGCCGACGATGCCGGCGGTTCTCCACTTCGATTCCGCCTTGGGCGGCCAGAGAAGCCAGATGATCGGGCCGAGCACGAAGAGCAGCAGCCCGGTCGCCAGGCCCGGCTTCTCGCCGTAGCCCTTGCGGTCTGAGAGGTAGGAAGAGACCGCGGCCGAGATCAGCCAGGCGTAGAGCAGGTAGAGCGACTTGGCGCCGATCAGGGCCACGATCGTCATGCGCCCAGGTAGGCCTTTCTGACGTCGGAGTTCTCACGCAGAGCGCTCGCCTGGTCGGCGATCACGATCCTGCCGGTCTCGAGCACGTACCCCCGCTGGGAGACCTCGAGTGCGAAGTTGGCGTTCTGCTCCACCAGCAGAATCGTAGTTCCCTGGCGGCTGATCTCCGCGATCGTCTCGTAGATCCGCTCGACCAGAATCGGGGCGAGTCCCATCGAGGGCTCATCGAGCAGCAGCAGGTCGGGATTGGCCATCAGGGCACGGCCGATGGCCAGCATCTGCTGCTCGCCGCCGGACATCGTGCCCGCCTTCTGCTTGCGGCGCTCCTCGAGCCGGGGGAAGAGCTGGAAGACGCGCTCGAGGTCCTCGGCGATGCCGGCGTCGCGGCGCAGGAACGCGCCCAGCTCGAGGTTGTCGAGGACCGTCAGGCGCGGGAAGCAGCGCCGGCCCTCGGGCGCGTGCGAGATCCCCAGGCGGACGATGTCCTGCGCCGGAGTGACGCTGATGTCGCGACCGCGGAAGCGGATCCTCCCCGAGCGCGGCGGCGTGAGGCCCGAGATCGAGCGCAGCGTGGTCGTCTTGCCGGCCCCGTTGGAACCGATCAGCGTCACCACCTCGCCCTCGCTGACCGTGAGCGAGATCCCCTTCAGCGCTTCGATGTTGCCGTAATAGGTGTGGAGGTCGTCGATCTCGAGAAGCGCCTTCGCCGGGCCGTCGGTGTGGCTCATTGACCGGCCGCCTGCTTACCCAGATAGGCCTCGACGACGCGGGGATCGGCGGCCACCACCTGCGGCTCGCCCTCGGCCACCTTCTCGCCGTGATCGAGCACGGTCACCCGCTCGGACAGCTCCATGACCACCTTCATGTCGTGCTCGATCAGCAGCACCGCCACACCGCGCTCATCGCGCAGGCGGCGCACGAGCGCGACCAGGCGCGCCGACTCGTCGGCATTCATGCCCGCGGTCGGCTCGTCGAGCAGCAGCAGCGCCGGCTCCGAGGCCAGCGCCCGGGCGATCTCCACACGCCGCTGGTCGCCGTAGGCCAGGTTGATGGCCAGCTGGGAGTGGATCCGCTTGGGGAGGCCCACGTATTCGAGCATCTCGGTGGCCTTCTCGCGCACCACACGCTCCTCCTTGCGGACGGCGGGCGTGCGCATGATCGAGCCGAAGAGGCCGGCCTTCATGCGCGCATGCTCGCCCACGAGCACGTTCTCGAGCGCGGTCATGGTGCCGAACAGCCGGATGTTCTGGAACGTGCGGGCGACGCCCGCCGCCATGATGCGGTCGGGGCGCATGCCGGTGATGTCCCTACCGCGGTAGCTGATCAGCCCGGCGGTCGGCTTGTAGAGCCCGGTCAGCATGTTGAAGAAGGTCGTCTTGCCGGCGCCGTTGGGGCCGATGATCGAGACGATGCCGCGCTCGGGGATCCAGAACGTGACGTCGGTGACGGCGTGCAGGCCACCGAAGGACTTGGAGATGTCGACCGCGAGCAACAGCGAGTCGGCGGGCGGCTGCTGCGCGGCCAGGTCGTGGGCGCCGGCCGTGGGCGTGTCGGAGGCGCTCACGTCGCCCGCTCGAACGTGTCCACGGGACCCGCGAGGTCGGTCGGGCCGGTGCCGATGTGCTCGACCAGCTCGAGCTCGCGTCTTCGCTCCGGTAGGAGACCCTGCGGGCGGAGCACCATCATGACCACCAGCAGGAAGCCGAAGATCCCGTAGGAGAGCTGTGTCAGGTCGAAGTTGAGGCCGATCTTGGACGGCAGGCTGTTAAGCACCTGCGGGATCAGCCAGGTGTTGATGAACGACAGCGCGATCGCGCCCAGCACGACCCCCCAGATCGACCCGAGGCCGCCGAGGATGACCATGGCCAGGACAAAGATCGAGAAGGAGAATTCGAACTGGTCGGCGTTCACCGTGTTCAGGAACGAGCCCAGGAAGGCGCCCGCCATGCCGCCGAAGGCCGCGCCGGTGCCGTAGGCCAGCAGCTTCGTCTTGACCAACGGCACGCCCATGCTGGCGGCGGCCACCTCGTCCTCCCGCAGGGCTATCCAGGCGCGGCCGAGGCGCGAATCGCGCAGGCGCACGTTGACGAACAGCACGATCCCCACGAGCACGAGCGCCACCCAGTACCACGGCCGCAGGTTGAGCGGGTCGAACGGACCACCGCCGGGCAGCTGGATCGGGTCGATCGGCGTGATGCCCTGCCGGCCGGCGGTCAGCGTGGCGTGGGCGCCGATGTGGATGTTGATGCCGTTGACGGCGACATCGTGGATGATCTCGCCGAAGGCCAGCGTCACGATGGCGATGTAGTCGCCCCGCAGGCGCAGGGTCGGCAGGCCGATGATCAACCCGGCGATCGTCGTGAAGACGATCGCGATGACGATGACCAGGATGAAGTTCAGATGGATTCCGGGCAGCTGCGAGGCCAGGCCGCTGACCAGCACGTGGATGCCCTTCTGGTGGTTCACGTAGGCGAAGAAGCCCGACCCGAACCACCCGATGGTGTACGCCCCGATGGCGAAGAAGGCCACGTAGCCGAGGTCGAGCAGCCCGGCGAAGCCGACCACGATGTTGAGGCCGAGTGCCATCACGACATAGGCCAGCGCCGTCGTCGCGTCGAGCGTGAAGTTGCTGCCCGACTCGAAGAACAACGGCAGCAGGGCGGCGAACACGCCAACCGCCACGAGCACGACGATCCGCACACGCCGCTGGGCCCACAGACGGTGGGACTCGGAGCGCAGGTGCGTGAGTCGCTGTCTCATCCGGCCTCGCGCGTCTCCTCGCCCAGCAGGCCTCGCGGACGCAGGACCATGATGGCGATCAGGTAGCCGAAGACGATCACGTTGGTCCACTGGGCCCCGATGCGGTTGTCGGAGATCTGCTGGATGCAGCCGATGATGAGGCCGCCGAGCACCGCGCCCTGCACGTTGCCGATCCCGCCCATCACCGCCGCGGTGAAGGCGATCAGACCGGCGGTGAAGCCCTGGAAGTACCAGATCGTGGTCTCGTAGAGCGCGAACACGAGCCCCGCCGCGCCGGCCATCATGCCGCCGATCAGGAAGGTCAGTGAGATCGTCGTGTCGACGTTGATGCCCATCAGGCGCGCGGCCTCGGGATCCTGCGCTGTCGCCCGCATCGCCTTGCCGAGCCGGCTGCGAGACAGGAACAGCACGAGGATCACCACCAGCGGCGCGGTCACCGCGACCGAGAGCAGGTCGGCGTGGTAGATATGCACGCCGCCGATCGTGAACAGGTCCTGCTGCGCGTGGATCAGGTCCGGCACGCTCTGCTGCGAGCCACCCAGCCACAGCAGGGCGACGTTCTGAAGGATGAAGGAGAAGCCGACCGCGGTGATCAGCGGCGCGAGCTTGGGCGCGTTGCGCAGCGGGCGGTAGGCCACGCGCTCGATCAGCGTGTTGAGCGTCCCGCAGGCCAGCATGGCCACGATCAGGGCGACGAACAGGCCGCCGGCGAGACCGAACACGCCCGTGGCCAGCGTGAGCCCGAGCGTGCCCCACAGGCCGGCGGACACGAACGAGCCGATCATGAACACGTCGCCGTGGGCGAAGTTGATCAGCTCGACGATGCCGTAGACCAGCGTGTACCCGATCGCCACCAGCGCCCAGATGGCGCCGTTCGAGATCCCGTCCTTGAGGTTCTCGGCGATGTGGGAGATCGAGCCGGTGGTGATGAGGTCGTTCAGACCAAAGGCGACCGGCAGGATCGCCAGGAAGATGATCAGCCCATAGCGTGCCGAGAACCGGCGCAGGGCGCGCAGCGCCGCGGGCTGCCGGCGCCGGATGAGGTTGGCGGCGTGCGCTTCCACGGCGCTAGTCGCTCAGGGGGCGGGCTTGCGCCCGCCCCCTCTGCGATACCTGTCGGTTCCTCACGCGCCGCCCGTCGGCGTGATCGTCTTGAGGAAGGCGTCCTTCCCGTTGACGATCTTGTAGGAGCCGTACGACTTCAGCGTCGTGTCGCCGTTGGCGTCGATGCTGTACGTCCCGAGCACGCTCGGACGGTCCTTCGTCGCCAAGATCGCCGCGACGACCTTCGACCGCGAAGCCGTCGCGGTGCCGTTGTTGGTGGCCCGCTTGATGGCGTCGAGCATCAGTGCCATCGACTCGTAGCCGTACACCGCGTACGCCTGTGGTGTGCCGTACTTCGCCTGATAGTCCTTGAAGAAGGCCTGCCCGGACGGCGGGTACTCTGACGGCGGCAACGTCGCCACCGTCATGAACACGCGCGGATCCAGCGACACGGGGATTCCACCCTTGGTCGGGTCGAAGTACGTGTCCACCTCGACGCCGTCGGGGCCGAAGATCTTCGCCTTCGGCACGGCGGCCGCCACGTCCTTGGTCAGCTGCACGGCGTTGTTGTCGACGATCGCCGAGACGAACACGCAGTTCGCTCCGGTGCCGGCGATCTGCTGGGCCAGCGAGCGGTAGTTGGCCGCCTTCGGGTCATAGCCCTGGACACCGACGACAGTGATCCCGTTAGACGCGGCGACGTCCTTGAAGTTCGTCGCCAGACCCTGACCGTAGACCTCCTGGTCGTCGAGCACGTAGGTCTTGGTGCAGCCCTCGCTCTTCTGGAGCGTGGCCTGCGCCGCGGCTTGGACCGTGTCCTTCGGCACGACACGCGCATACGTGCGCTTGCCGGTCGGGTAGTACTTCTGCGGCTCGCCCGGCGTCGCACCAGCGGCGCTCGACGTCAGACCGACCGCGGTGTTGGACGGGCTGATCTGCGGGATCCCGGCCCGGTTGAGGATCGGGATCGAGATCGCGCTCGCCCCAGAGTTGAACTCCCCGAGGTAACCGATCGTGCTCTTGTTGTTGACCGCGGTGTGCGCGTCACTGGTCGTCTGCCCGGGATCCCACTTCCCGGACTGGGCCGTCGAGTCGTCGAGCTGCTTGAAGGTGATCGTGTACTTCCCGATCTTGCCGTTGACAGCGGCGAGCGCCAGCGCTGCGCCGTTGTTGGTGGCCACCGAGTTCGGGCGGTTCGAGCCCTGCAGCGGCAGGCTCGAGTAAACCGTCAGATTGGTACCTGAAACGTTGTTGCTGTTGGAACTACTCCCCCCACACCCGGCGACGGCCAGGGTCAGCAGAGCGGAACCCACTAGCGTCAAGCGTGCTTTCACAGCAGCTTCCTCCTCCTAGATGGTCCGTGCGCCTCGATCGGCGCTCTTGTATTCGCCGGTTAGCACCGATTACCCTTGCATCGAGTCGAAGGGGACGAGCCTTCCGGCCTTGAAGTGGCTGAGTACGTAGGGCCCAGCGGACGTGTCGCCGTTGCCGTTGATCGAATAGGTGCCGAGCACCGAGTCGCGGTTCTTGGTCTTCTGGAACTGGGCGACGACCGCAGAGCGGTTGTTGGCCTGGGTTCCGGCCCGCCGCAGGGAGTCGAGCACCAGGGACATCGCCTCGTAGCCGAAGATCGCCGACTGCGCGGGAGCGCGTCCGTAGGCGGCCTTGAAGGCCGAGACGAACCGCGTCCCCTGCGCCGTCAGGTCGGCCTTGGGGCCACTGTCGATGAAGCCGGGCGCTGAGACCACGAGCTTGCGCTGGGCGGCGGGCGAGAGCCCGGCCAGGAAGGCGTCCTCGTCCAGCGCCGAGGGGGCGAACAGCGTGGCGCCGGGGTTGACGCCGGCGACGGCGTCCAGGAACTGCCCGGCCAGCGCCCGGTTGCCGGCGCCGATGAAAGCGGCGTCGGCGCTTCCCGGTCCGACCGCCGCGCCCTTGGCGGGACCCTCGCTGACCGTGATCCCCTTGCCGCGCGCCGCGCTCACCACGGCCAGCGCGATCGCCTTGCCGTAGGGGCTGCCGTCGTCGGTCACGTAGAGACTCTTCACCCCGCCCGCACTCATAGCCTGGGCCAGCACGCCCGCCTCGCGGTTCGCGGCCGGGACGACGCGGCCGAAGGTCCGGCCATAGGTCTTGAGCGACTCGTAGTACTTGGTCGGCGCGCCGCTGACCGCCTTGGTGGACTGGGTCAGCTCGATCGCCGTGTCGTATGGGCTCAGCTGAAGGATGCCGGCGCCGTTGGTGATGCCGAGCGAATCGGCCGAGGAGTGGGGATCGAGCTCGCCGAGATAGGCGATCGTCCGCGAGTCGCTGATCGCCGTGCGGGCGTTGTCGGAGATCTTGCCGCTGCTGAGCGGTGTCAGCACGACCCTGAAGTGGCCCACCTGGCCCCCAGCCTGCTGGAGCGCGAGGCGTTCGGCGTCGAGGACGTCCTGCGCCGGCTGGCCTCCGGCGCCGGCCGGAGACTGACCGACGTACACCCTGAGCGTGGCGCCTGAGACCGACGCGGCCGTCGTGGTCTGGCCCGCACAGCCGGCGAGCAAGGCCGCCGCCCCCACGAATCCGCACATCACCAGCGTGCGACTTGTCTTGAGCAGATCGGTCATCGGAAAAGCGATAGGACCCCCGGAAGCCCAGCGCACATGGGCGATTCTATGCCCGGCATGCGCATCCTCGCGCCTGTTCTTCACGTCCCTTATTACGACGCTAACTAAGCGCAGGGCCGCTAGTCCCGGCGCCCCGGCAGGTACGGGAGAACATTCCGGATCGCGATCGCGATCACGACCATCAGGGCGGTGATCAGAAAGCCGTCAAAGCCCTTGACGTTCAGCGCCCAGAGGATTATCCAGAGGCTGAGGCCGGCGGTTGCGGTCAGGATCAGGCCCATCGGGGAGGAGATCCTACGCGAGAGCCGCCCCGAGCGCGCGCACGAGCTCGCCGACCGCGGCCGCCGGGTCATCCGACTCCCCCGCGGCCCGCACGAGCCGGCTGCCCACGATCACGCCATCTGCGCCGGCCTGCGCCGCGGCCGCGGCCGCCTCCGGGGTGGCGATGCCGAACCCGAGCGCCACTGGAACCTCGGTGTGGGCCGCGGCCCGCGCCAGCACGGCGGCGATCCCCCCGCCGACCTGTGCCCGCTCCCCTGTGGTCCCGGTGCTCGAGACCGTGTAAAGGAAGCCGCGGGCCTGAGCGCCGATCCGGGCCAGCCGCTCCTCGGGCGTGGTCGGGGCGACCAGTGGCACCAGCGCGAGGCCACGGGCGTCACAGACCCCGAGCAATTCCGCCGCCTCCTCCAGGGGCAGATCAGGCACGATCAGCCCGCTGACGCCGACCTCGAAGAGCGCGTCCGCGAAGCGCTCGCCGCCGCGGGCGAAGATCAGGTTCGAGTAGCACATGACCACGACCGGCAGGCGCTCGGCCAGCTCGCGGCCGATCTCGAGGACGTCCGCGAGCCTCACCCCGGCGCGCAGCGCGGTGGTCGCCGCGGCATGGATCACGGGCCCGTCGGCCAGCGGGTCCGAGAAGGGAATCCCCAGCTCGACGAGATCGGCGCCGGCGTCGGCGTAGGCCAGCGCGATCGCCCGCGAGCGCTCGAGGTCCGGGAAGCCGCCCATCAGGTAGGGCATCAGTGCGGCCCGGCGTCCATCGGCACGCGCGGACTCGAAGGCCGCGGCGATCCGCTCGATGCCGTTCACGAGCGGCCGGGCTCCGCGCGAGCCTCGATCTGCTCGAGCGCCTCGGCCAGATCCTTGTCGCCCCGACCGGACAGACAGACCAGGTCGAGCTCGCTCGGCCCGTGGGCGAGCGTCCAGGCCAAGGCGTGGGAGGACTCGAGCGCCGGGATGATGCCCTCGAGACGCGAGCAGCCGGCGAATGCATCGAGCGCCTGCTGGTCGGTGACGGCCACGTAGCGGGCCCGGCCCGAGTCGCGCAGCCAGGCGTGTTCCGGTCCGCTGCCGGGATAGTCGAGACCCGCCGAGATCGAGTGGGCTTCGAGGATCTGCCCGTCCTCGTCCTGCATCAGAGCCGAGAACGCACCGTGCAGGACGCCCGGCAGCCCAGCCGCGGTCAGCGGCGCGCCATGGCGGGGCGTGTCGATCCCCTCCCCGGCCGCCTCCACGCCGATCAGCTCCACCTCGGCGTCGGCCACGAACGGGGTGAAGACGCCGATCGCGTTCGATCCACCGCCGACGCAGGCGATCACCCGTTGCGGCAGGCGGCCGGTGCGCGAGAGCACCTGGGCCCGCGCCTCGTCGCCGATCACGCGCTGCAGGTCCCGGACGAGCGCCGGGTACGGAGCCGGGCCGACGCACGAGCCGATGATGTAGTGCGTCGTGCCGACGTTGGTGACCCAGTCGCGGATCGCCGCGGAGACCGCCTCCTTGAGCGTCCGCGCGCCCGCATCGACGGCCTCGACGCGCGCCCCGAGCAGACCCATCCGCTCGACGTTCGGGCGTTGGCGGCGCATGTCCTCGGTGCCCATGTAGACGACACACTCGAGGTCGAGCAGGGCGCATGCCGTCGCCGTGGCCACGCCGTGCTGCCCAGCTCCGGTCTCGGCGATGATGCGCAGCTTGCCCATGCGCCGCGCGAGCAGCGCCTGGCCGAGCGCGTTGTTGATCTTGTGCGCGCCGGTGTGGTTGAGATCCTCGCGCTTGAGGTAGATCGGATGACCGGCGGCCTGGCTCAGGCGCGTGGCGTGGTAGAGCGGCGTCGGACGGCCGACGTAGTCTCGCAGCAGCGCGTCGAGCTCGGCTCGGTACTCCGGGCTCTCGCGGGCCTCGACCCATGCCGTCTCGAGCTCGGCCAGCGCCGGCATCAGGGTCTCGGGGACGTACTGCCCCCCGTAGGGGCCGAAACGGTGCTCGACGCTGCTCATGTCGCGGCGAGCGCCCCGGTCGAGGCGACGGCATCGGCGAAGGCCCTGAGCTTCGCCGGGTCCTTGACACCGGGAGCCTGCTCGACGCCGCTGGCCACGTCGACGGCGAACGGACGCACGGCGCCGATCGCCTCGGCCACGTTGCCGGCGGTCAGACCGCCGCTCAGGATCAGCTTCGCGGGCCCGCGATGCGCACGGGCGAGCTCCCAGGCAAACGTCTCCCCCGTGCCTCCGGGCAGTCCCGCGACGTGGCTGTCCAGCAGGTGAAAGTCGGTGTGGAAGGGCGCCAGCGCCTGGATGTCGGCGCCACTGCGCACCCGCGCCGCCTTGATGACGCGGCAGCCGGTGCGGCGCTCGGCCTCGGCACAGAAGACCGGCCCCTCGTCGCCGTGGAGCTGGAGCATGGTCAGCCCGATCTCGTCGGCGGCGCGGGCGAGCTCGTCGAGAGTCGGATTGACGAACACGCCGACGACCTCCAGCCGGCGGCGGAGCGTGGCGGCGATCTCGGCGGCAGCCGCCGTGCGGCAGGCGCGCGGCGAGCCCGGCCAGAGAATCACGCCGACCGCCCAGGCGCCGGCGTCGGCGGCCCGCTGGGCGTCGGCGGCCGAGGTAATTCCGCAGAACTTGATCTTGGGAGGCACGCCGACCACGTCACACATCGTACGAACGCCGCGCGCGGGCGACGCCGAGGCCCTCGCCCGCGCCGAGAAAGCCTGCTCTAGCCGGTGGGCGCCTGCACGGGCCGCTGGGCGAGCCGCACGCTGAACTCCCGCAGCCGGCCGCCGCGCAGGGCGCTGACCTGCACATCCTGCCCAGGCTGATGAGCGGCGAGGACCGACTGGACCTCGGCCATGTTGGCGACGACGTGCCGGTCGATCTTCTGGATCACGTCGCCGTGTGTCAGACCGGCGCTGGCCGCGGGCCCGCCGGCGTTGGCGCGCTGCACGAGCACTCCACGCCGGGCGCCCGATACGGCCACGCCGCCGACGCCCAGGTAGGCGACCTTGACCTGTCCGCCCTCCTCGAGCTGGTTCAGCACGCGCCGCGCCGTGTCGATCGGCACGGCGAAGGCGATGCCGACGCTCCCGCTGCCGTTGCCGCCGGTGTCGATCTGCGAGTTGATGCCGATCACACGACCCGCCGCGTCGATCAGCGGGCCGCCCGAGTTGCCCGGATTGATAGGCGTATCGGTCTGGATCACGTTGTCGATGCTGAAGCCGTTCGGAGCCTGGATCTGGCGGGCGAGCGCCGACACGATGCCGCTGGTGAGCGTGCGGTCGAGCCCGAATGGATTGCCGATCGCGAAGGTCGGGTCGCCGACCTGGACGTTGGCCGACTCGCCGATCCGCAGCGGCCGGGCGTCAACGTCGCCCAGATCGACCTTGAGCAGGGCCAGGTCGTTGTTCGGGTCCTGACCCACGACGCGGGCCTTGCGCGTCACGTTGTCCTCGAACTGGACCGTCACGCCGGTGTTCGGATCGGCGCCCTCGATCACGTGGTAGTTGGTCAGGATGCTGCCGTCAGTGCGAACGAGAAAGCCCGAGCCGGTGGCCGTGCTGCTCTGCTCCCGCGGGAAGAGGTCAAAGGGGTTCTGCACCTGCTGGACGACCTGAGCGCGGACGAAGACGACACCCGGGGCGTCGCGCAGGTAGATGTCGTGCGGAGTCAGGCCCGAGGAGGTGCTCGACGCGGGAAGCGCGGCGATCGGCGACTGCTCGACGATCGTCTGCGTCGTGCGGCGACCGGTGATGCCCAGGGCCAGAAAGACGCCGGCCACGACGAGGCCGCCGAGCACGGCGGAGAGCACGGAGATGCGAACGGAGTACTTCATAGACTCGGTCAGTCTCGGAACTAGCCGTGAAGCCCCGCTAAAGGGTGAGTCGCCGGGCGGCGGCCTCGATGTCAGGCGAGCGCATCAGCGATTCTCCGATCAGCACGGCGTCGACGCCGGCGCGCCCGAGCTCGTCGAGCTCCGCGCGGGCACCGAACCCGGACTCGGCCACGACCGTAGCGCCTTCGGGGACCCGGGGCAGCAGCTGATAGGTGCGCCGTATGTCGACCGTGAGCGTCATCAGATCGCGGTTGTTGATGCCGATCAGCGTGGCCCCGAGCTCCGCGGCCAGCTCGAGCTCACGCTCGTCGTGGACCTCGACCAGGACGCTCAGGCCGAGCGCGCTGGCCTCGGCGTGCAGGCCGCTCAGCTCCTCCGGGGACAACGCCGCCACGATCAGCAGGATCGCGTCCGCGCCGGCTGCGAGCGACTCGGGCACCTGGTAGCGCTCGACGATGAAGTCCTTGCGCAGGACCGGCAGGCTCACCGCGGCACGGGCCGCGCGCAGGTCCTCGAGCGAGCCGCCGAAGCTGGGGCCCTCGGTGAGGACCGAGAGCGCCGCCGCGCCGCCGCGTTCGTAGGCGCTCACCACTTCGTCACCGACAGCTCCTCGCGGATCGCGCCCGCCGACGGCGAGCGGCGCTTGTGCTCGGCGATCACGGCCACGCCGGCGCGCTCGAGCGCGGCCTGGAACGGCCGTACAGGGTCAGCCCGGGCGGCGGCGGCGCGCTCCACCGCGGCGAGCGGCACCTCGGCGCGGCGGCGGGCCACCTCGGCCCGCGTCGAGGCGATTATCGGGGTCAGCGCGTTCATGCCGGGGCGAGCTCCAGCGTCCGGGCCACGAACCGCTCGATCGTGTCGGCCGCCGCGCCGCTGTCGATCGCCTCTTGCGCCGGCGAAACGCCGGCCGCGAGCGAATCCGCGCCGCCGCCGGCGTAGATCGCGGCGCCGGCGTTCAGCACGGCGAGATCGCGCGCCGCACCAGTCTCGCCGGCGAAGATCCGGCGCGTCGTCCGCGCGTTCTGGGTCGGGTCACCGCCGGGCACGAGCTCGGCCGGCGCGCGGGCCAGCGAGACGTCCTCGGGCGTCACCGTGTACTCCCGCAGCTCGCCCGCACGCACCTCGACGACCGCCGTCGGCGCCGAGATGCTCAGCTCGTCGAGCCCGTCGTCGCCGGAGACGAGGAGCGCGTGCTCGGTGCCGAGGCGCGCCAGCGCACCGGCCATCGTCTCCAGGTAGGCCGGATCGGAGACGCCGATCAGCTGCCGGCTGGCACCGGCCGGGTTGGTCAGCGGACCGAGGAAGTTGAAGATCGTGCGCACCGCGAGCTGCTTGCGCACGGGGATCACGAAGCGCGTGGCCTGATGGTGAGCGGGGGCGAACATGAAGCCGAAGCCGACCTCCTCGATGCAGCGGGCGACCGCCGCCGGGTCGAGGTCGATGCGCGCCCCGAGCGCCTCGAGCACGTCGGCCGATCCGGACAGGCCCGTGGCCGAGCGGTTGCCGTGCTTGGCCACCGTGCAGCCCGCGCCGGCGGCGATCAGCGCCGCGGTGGTCGAGACGTTGAAGGTCTGCCGGCCGCCGCCGGTGCCCGCCGGTGTCGAGCAGGTCGCCGCGCGGCCACCGAGACCGGGGTCGCGAGCGCGCGCATCGTGCGCGCCAGCCCGGCGAGCTCGTCGACCGTCTCGCCCTTGGTCCGCAGCGCGATCAGGAAGGCGGCGATCTGCATCTCGGTGGCGTTGCCGGCCATGATCTCGCTGAGCACCGCCGCGGTGTCCTCGAGCGTCAGATCGTGACCCTCGGCGAGCGCGTCGATCGAGCGCGTCAGCAGATCTGGGGCCGCGCTCATCGCTGCTGGGTCGAGGAAGTTCCCGAGCAGCTCACGCCCCTGCTCGGTGAGCACCGACTCGGGATGGAACTGCACGCCCTCGGCGGGCAGCTCGCGGTGGCGGACAGCCATCACGACGTCGCCGCCGAACGCGCTGCGCTCGAGGACCTCGGGCAGCGTCGGCTCGCGCGACCAGCGAGTGGTAGCGGCCGACCTCGAGCGGCTCGCGCAGCCCGCGGAAGATCGTCCGGCCGTCGTGCTCGATCGCGGTCGTCTTGCCGTGCACCGGCTCGTGCTGGATGACCTCGCCCGCCCCACGCCTGCACGAGCGCCTGGTGGCCGAGGCACACGCCGAGCGTCGGGATCTTCGCCACCGGGAAGCGCCGCACCGCCTCGAGCGAGATCCCGGCCTCGTGCGGCGTGCACGGTCCGGGCGAGACGATCACGCGGTCGTAGCCGCGGATGAGCAGGTCATCGACGGTCGCGTGGTCGTTGCGCACGACCTCGATGTCGGCCTCCAGCTCGCCCAGATACTGGACGAGGTTGTAGGTGAAGCTGTCGTAGTTGTCGATGACGAGAACGCGCACGGTGCGGAACGGTAGAGGAGCCGGTCTAGGGCCAGTCGGGCTGCGCGACGGCGAGCTCGATCGCCTGCAGCACCGCGCGCGCCTTCGCCTCTGACTCGCGGAACTCGTAGTCGGGCTTGGCGTCGGCGACCGTGCCGCCGCCCGGCCTGCACGTGGGCGACGCCGTCCTTGACGACGACGGTGCGGATGTGGATGCAGGTGTCGAGATCGCCGGTGTAGCTGACGTAGCCGATCGCGCCGCCGTAGCCGCCGCGCTTGACCGGCTCGAGCTCGTCGATGATCTGCATCGCGCGGACCTTCGGCGCGCCCGACAGCGTGCCCGCCGGGAGCACCGAGCGCAGCGCGTCGAGCGCGCCGACGCCCTGGCGCAGCGTGCCGGACGACGCGCGAGACGATGTGCATCACGTGGCTGTAGTTCTCGACCGCCATGAAGTCCTCGACCGCGACGCTGCCGTACTCGCACACGCGGCCGAGGTCGTTGCGCCCGAGGTCGACGAGCATCACGTGCTCGGCGCGCTCCTTCTGGTCGGCGAGCAGCTCCTCGGCCATCTGGCGGTCCTCCTCGGCGGTCGGCGCCGCGCGGCCGCGTGCCGGCGATCGGCCGCGTCGAGACGTCGCCGGCCGGTGACCGTGATCAGCGGCTCGGGGCTCGCGCCGGCGATCTCGAAGTCGCCGAAGTCGAGGAAGTACATGTACGGGCTCGGGTTGACCGCGCGCAGCCCGCGGTAGATCGAGAACGCCTCGATCGGCGACCGGCGCCGACCAGCGCTGCGAGGGCACCACCTGGAAGGCATCGCCGGCGTAGATGTACTCGATGATCCGCGCGACCATCGCCTCGAACTGCTCGCGCGGCATGTTCGGACCGAAAGTCCGGCGCGTGGCGTCCGGTGCCGGCGGGCTGCGCCGCGGCGCGGCATCGGCCCGGCCAGGCGTCAACGGACCTCGGCGATCGTCTGCCGGCGCGCGCTGGTAGCGACGTCGAGGTCCTCGTCGGCGTAGACGTTGGCGAGCACCGTGACCGTGTGCTTGAGGTGATCGAAGACGACCAGCGCGTCGGTCAGCATCAGCGCCAGGTCGGGTAGCGCCGATCGGGTCCGGGTTGGGCTCGCCGAGCGGCTCGACCGTGCGCACGAGGTCGTAGGCGAAGACGCCCGACCGCGCCGCCGGCGAACGGCGGCAGGCCCTGGCAGCGGCGCCGGCGCGAAGCCGACCGAGCTCCGCGGCGGCCAGCGCGTACGGGTCGCCGGGGTCGCCGAGCGACCAGCGCAGCACCTCGCGGGGGCGGAAGCCGATGAACGAGTAGCGCCCGACCCGCCCCTGCTCGGCCGATTCGAGCAGGAACGCGGGTCCGCCACCGCGCAGCTTCAGGAAGGCCGAGACCGGCGTCTGCGAGTCGTCGATGAACGTCTCGCGTAGCGGGGATCAGGTTGTGATCGCGCGCGAGCGCACGGACCTCCTCGAGCGACGGCGACGCCGCGGCTGCCTCAGCCGGTGCGACGGCCATCGAGCACCCGCTCGGCGTCGGCCAGCGACAGGCCGCGACCGCGCAGCAGGACGGCCAGGTGGTAGAGCACGTCGGCCGCCTCCTCCGATGACGCGCTCGTCGGACTCCTCGCGCGCCGCGCGGGCGACCTCCTCGGCCTCCTCCTGGACCTTCGCGCCGATCAGCTCGGGGTCGGCCAGCAGCGAGGATCGTGTAGGAGCCCTCGGGCCGGGCAGCGGCGCGCTGCGGCGATCGTGCGCTCGAGCGTGGGCAGGACCTCGTGCGGCGCGGCGGGCTCGAGCTCGCCGCGGTGGAAGCAGGTGCGCTCGCCCGTGTGGCACGCCGGCCCCGCCGGCTCGACCAGGGCCAGCAGCGCGTCGCCGTCGCAGTCGTAGCGGATCGCCCGCACGGCCTGCGTGTTGCCCGAGGTCGCGCCCTTGTGCCAGAGCTCCTGGCGCGAGCGGCTGAAGAAGTGCATCTCGCCCGTGGCGCGCGTCTGGCGCAGCGCCTCGGCGTTCATGTAGGCGAGCGTCAGCACCTCGCCCGTGCGCCAGTCCTGCACGATGCACGGGACGAGTCCGCGCTCGTCGAAGGCGATCTCGGTGTCGTCCACGGGCGCCGATTCTAGGCGGCCGCGGGCCGCTCACTCGATTCCGAGGCGATCTAGCAAGTGCTCGTCGGTGCGCCAGTGACGGCGCACGCGCACCGACAGCTCGAGGTGCACCTGCCGGCCGAGCTCACGCTCGATCGAGCGGCGCGCGGCCACGCCGATCGACTTGACCATCCGCCCGCCCGCGCCGATCAGGATCCCCTTCTGTGACTCGGTCTCGACGAGAACCGCCGCCGTGATGGCGATCAGACCGAGCGCCCGGTGCTCGACGTCCTCGATCTGCGACCTCGACCGCGTGGGGCACCTCCTGGCGCGTGCGCGAGAGGATCTGCTCGCGCACCATCTCGGCCAGCATCACCGACTCGGACTGGTCCGAGTGCTGGTCGACGTCGAAATAGAACGGTCCCCCCGGGAGCATGGCGATCATGGCCTGCACGAGCGCGGGCACGCCATCGCCGGTGCGGGCCGAGACGGGGAAGACGTCCTGCGCGACGTCGAGGTCGGCCGCCGCCTGCAGGGCGGCGGCCACCTTGGCGCGGTCGGCGCGATCGACCTTGTTGACCGCGACCAGCACCGGCACGCCGGCGTTGCGGAGCAGCCCGGCGATGAAGCGGTCCCCGGGCCCGAGCCCCTGCTCGGCGTTGACCACGAGCAGGCAGCCGTCGGCGTCGTCGAGCTCGTGCTCGACACGCTTCTGCATGCGTTCCGTGAGCACGTCGCGCGGGCGCTGCACGCCCGGCAGGTCGACGAGCACGAGCTGCCAGTCGGGTCCGGTGGCCACGGCGCGTATCGCGCGCCGTGTCGTCTGCGGCTTGTCGGAGACGATCGCCACATGCGAGCCGACGACCGCATTGGCCAGCGTCGACTTGCCGACGTTCGGGCGCCCGGCGAGCGCGACGAAGCCTGATCTCGTGACGGGCTCGCCGTCGGGATCCGCGCCTAGGCTCACCGGACCCACCGCATGAGCTCGCCCTGGAGAGCCAGCATCTCGCCGTCGTCGGTCTCATGGTCCATCCCGGTCAGGTGCAGCGCGCCGTGCAGCACGGCCTCGCGCAGATCACTCGTGTGCTCGGGGCAGATCACGATGTCGCCGAGCTCGCGCGGACCGTCGATGTCCTCGTCGCTGTCGACGGGGAACGACAGGACGTCGGTGGGCTCGTCGCGCGAGCGGTGGTCACGGTTGAGGTCGCGGATCCGGTCCTCGTCGACGAACTCCACCGCCGCATGGCCCTCGGTGATGCCCGCCGAGGACAACGCCAGCGCGCACAGCTCCTCGATCTCGACCGCGCTCGGACCGCCGCGCGGGGCCAGGGACTCGATTCCGATGACCTCGATCTCCAACATGCGCGAGCGCCCGGGTCAGGCGCGCTTGCGCGGACGCAGCTCGGGCGCCATCCGCTGCTGGTGCTCGCTGTAGGCGGCCACGATCCGCCGCACGAGCTTGTGGCGGACCACGTCCTCCTCGCCGAAGCGGACGAACTCGATGCCCTCGACGTCCTGCAGCACGTCGGAGACGGCCACGAGCCCGGAGTCCTGCTCGCGGGGCAGGTCGATCTGCGTGATGTCGCCGGTCACCACGACCTTGGAGTTGAAGCCGAGCCGCGTCAGGAACATCTTCATCTGCTCGGGGCTGGTGTTCTGGGCTTCATCGAGGATGATGAAGCTGTCGTTGAGCGTCCGGCCGCGCATGAAGGCCAGCGGCGCCACCTCGATCACGCCGCGCTCGAGATGGGCCGCCACCCGCTCCGGCTCGAGCATGTCGTGCAGCGCGTCGAACAGCGGCCGCAGGTAGGGATCGACTTTGGCCATCAGATCGCCGGGCAGGAAGCCCAGCCGCTCGCCGGCCTCGACCGCCGGGCGGGTCAGGATGACGCGGTTGACCTCGCGACGGCTGAGCGCCGCGGCGGCCAAGGCGACAGCGAGGAACGTCTTGCCGGTACCCGCCGGACCGATCCCGAAGGTGATCGTGTTGTTGCGGATCGAGTCGACGTAGCGCTTCTGGTTGACCGTCTTGGGCGCGACCTTGGTGGCCCGGTGACGCCACACGACATCCTCGAGGATGCGGGCCGGCGATTCGTGCTCGTCCAGCGCCCGCGTGACCGCCTCGATCGTCCCCGGAGCGATCTCGTGACCCTGGGCGATCAGCTCAGAGAGCTCACGCACGACGGTCGCCGCCGCCTCGACGGCCGGCTCGGATCCCTCCAGCGTGAGCACGTTCCCGCGCAGGAAGACGTCGCACTCGAGATGGCCCTCGAGCGCGCGCAGGACCGCGTCGGCGCTGCCCGCGAGCTCGGCCGCGACGGAATTGTCCAGTTGAATCTGGCGGCGCATCTCAGCCTCCGGCCAGGGCTTCGCGGACCCGCCCCGACACGCGCTTGCCGTCGGCCCGGCCGTCGACATCGGCCATCACCAGCTTCATCACGGCGCCCATGTCCTTCGGCTCGCTGGCTCCGGTCCGGGCGATTGCCGTGGTGACGAGCGCGCCGAGCTCCTCGTCGGAGATCTCGGCGGGCAGGTAGCCCTCGATCAGCCTGGCTTCTGACTCCTCCTGCTCGGCTAGCTCGGGGCGGCCGCCGCCACGGAACTGCTCCGCGGCCTCGAGCCGGCGCTTGCGCTCACGCCGCAGCACCGCGACCTCGTCGCCGCCGCCCTCCTTGGCGGCCTTCTGTAACTCGGACAGCACGAGTCGCAGCGCGCCGACGCGGCTCTTCTCGCCAGCCTTCATGGCGCTGTTGATGTCTGTGCGTACCTGGTCGGTGAGACTCATCCTTACCACAAGGATACGCCGCAGGCCGGAGCGCTCAGCCGGGCGCCGCCGTCGGGCCCGGCGCTCGCTCAGGCCGACACCCGGTGCCGGCCGGAGGAGCCGCCCGCGACCGACGCTCCTCCTTGCTCCCCCTGCCTCGCTGGGCTCCGCGGTGTCCTCGTTCCGGCTCCGTGCAGAGGATCGCACGGAGAGCCGGCCCGAGGCTTGGGCCGCGGCGCTACGACATCGAGGAGCAGGCCACCGAGGGTCACGCCGATCGCGAGCGGATTGACCACGTTCACCACCTTTCGAACCCGGATCGCAGCATGGGTCAAGGATGCCGGATCCGAGCCCCTGTGGCTTGGGCCGCATGGACAGGATTTGCCGGGCACGGGTTGGCCCGGCGTGCAGTTCAGCCTCGCTGCAGCAGCAGCGCGGCCCAGTCGCCCCGCTCCCGGCGTGCCGACTCGCTCAGGCCCGCAGGCGCGAACGCCGCCGCCACGGCGTCGGCCTCACCGGCGAGCAGTCCGCTGGCGATCAGGCGCTCCGGGCCGTCCTTTAGCGCGGCGATACGCGGCGCGAGCCCGATCAGCAGCGGGGCCAGGAGGTTGGCCAGCACCGTCGGGGCGCCCGGCAGCGGGTCATTGCGCAGGTCGATGCGCCCGACGCCGATCTCGGCCTCATTGGCCAGCGCGTTCGAGCGCGTCGCCGCGAGACTCTCGGGGTCGTTGTCGACGGCCAGGACGGGCGCCCAGCCGAGCTTGGCGGCGGCGATGGCCAGGACCCCGGAGCCACAGCCGAGGTCGAGCAGCGGGCCACGCGGCGCGAGCTCGAGCAGCAGCTCGAGGCACAGGCGCGTGGTGGCGTGCGCCCCGGTGCCGAAGGCCTGGCCGGGGTCGATCACGATGTCGAGCGGCGTCGCTCCCGAGGGTTCCCAGGGCGGGCGCACGGTCAGCGTGTCGCCCAGCACGAGCGGGACGTGGAAGGCCCGCCAGCGCTCGGCCCAGTCGTCCTCGATCTCGGTGGTCGAGACTTCGACCAGCGCCCCGCCGGCAGCGGCGCGCAGGTCAGGCAGCGAGGGCAGCTCCCCGGGCGGTCCGTAGACGGCGTATTCCACGACCCCGTCCCGATCCACCTCCTCGACGCCGCCGGGCGCGAGCTCGAGCAGCTCGGCCAGCACGACCTCGGCGTCCTCCCGCGTGACGCGAACAGCGAGGCGCAGCAAATCCTCAGCCGCCGAACGCCCGCCGCAGCTTGCCGAACACGCCCTCCTCCGTGCGGAGGTTCTCGTCGGTCAGCGACTCTGCGAGCCGCTCGAGCAGTTCGCGTTGCTCGCGCCCCAGCCGCCGCGGAATGACGACGTTGACCACGACGCGCAGATTCCCCGTGCGGCGCGAGCGCAGCGCCGGCATACCGGCCCCGCGCACGACCAGGGTCTCGTGGGGCTGGGTGCCTGCGGGCACCTCGAGCTCCACGGGGCCCTCGATCGTGGGCACCTGCACGGTCGTGCCGAGCGCGGCCAGCGGCGCCGCCACGTCCACCGCGGTCACGAGGTCATCACCGTCGCGCACGAAGCGCGGATCCTCGCGCACGCGGATCAGCACGTACAGGTCGCCGGCCGGCCCGCCGTGCTCACCGGCGTGCCCACGGCCGCTGATCCGAATGCGCTGACCGTCGTCGATCCCGGCCGGCACGTCGACCGACACCTTGACGCGCCCGACCTTGCGCCCGCGACCCTGACATTCGCGGCACGGCTCCTTGGGCACGCGTCCGTCGCCGCCGCAGGTCTCGCAGACCGCGGCCCTGACAACCTGCCCGAACGGCGTCCGGGAGACGGCGCGCAGCTGGCCGGTGCCGCCGCATTTGCCGCACGTTTCGATCGGCGTCCCGGGCTCCGCGCCGTTGCCGTGGCAGTGCTCGCAGCGCGTGATGGCCTCGTAGGCCACCTCGACCTCGGCCCCGTGAGCGGCCTGGGCAAGGTCGATGTCGGCGTTGACCGCGACGTCGCCGCCCTGGACCGGTCCGCCCGGCCGTCCGCCGCCAAAGGCACCGCCGAAGGCCCCGCCGCCGAAGAAGGCCTCGAAGATGTCTCCGACCGATCCGAAGCCCTCGAAGTTCGGTGCGTACCCGCCGCTGCGCAGGCCCTCGTGGCCGTAGCGGTCGTAGGTCGCGCGCCGGTCGGGATCCGAGAGCACCTCGTAGGCCTCCGCGGCCTCCTTGAACTTCTCCTCTGCGGCGGGGTCGTGGCGGTTGACGTCGGGATGCAGCTCGCGCGCCAGCCGTCGGAAGGACTTCTTGATCTCCGCGTCGCCGGCCTCGCGCCCGACGCCCAGAACCTCGTAGTAGTCGCGCATCAGCGTTCGTCGTAGACGTCGGAGATGAAGCTCGAGAGCTGGGCCGCGACCTCACGGACGCTCCGGATCGCGCGGCCATAGTCCATGCGCAGCGGTCCGATCACCGAAACCGTGCCCAGGCTGCGCTGCGGTAGCCCGTAGCTGGCCGCCACCAGAGCCAGCGAGCGAAGCTCGGGGGCGTCGTTCTCGGCGCCGATCCGCACCAGCACGTCGCGCTGCGAGAGCGCCGAGCGAAGCACGCCGAGCAGCGTCACGCGCTGCTCGAGCATGTCCATCAGGGCGTTGAGCTCCGATACGTCGTGGAAGCGTTCGAGGCGCAGCAGGCGCGAGGCGCCCTCGACGTAGAGCGTCCCCTCGGCCGCGTACTCGAGCTCAGTGAACGCGGGCGCGAGCGCGTCGAGGAACGCCGACTCGCTGGCCGGCAGCGTCGGGTCCTTGAGCCGCTGATGGAGCATCCGGGCGCCGAGCCCCAGCCCCACGAGCCGCTCGTTCAGGTAGCTCGCCGCCCACTGGGCAAGCCCGGCGTCGACCGGGCGCTCGAAGGTGAACAGGCGCTTGGTCACGCCTCCGGTCGAGGTGATCACCACCACCATCAGGACCTGGGGCTGGAGCAAGAGCACCTCGACGTGCCGGATGGTCGAGGTCTCGATCGGCGGCGAGGTGACGATGGCCAGCAGATTCGTCACCTGCGAGAGCGTCTCGGTAGTGGCCCGCATGGCCTCGTCCAGCTCACGGCGCACCAGCGACAGCGAGAGCCGCGGCGTGTCGTCCTCGGCGGGCAGCAGGCGATCGACGAAGTAGCGGTAGCCCGCCTCCGTGGGCACGCGCCCGGCCGAGGTGTGCGGATGGGCGAGCAGGCCAAGTTCCTCGAGGTTGGCCAGCTCGTGGCGGATCGTCGAGGGGCCCCAGACCACGCCCTCGGCGAGTGCCTTTGAGCCCACGGGCGAACCGGCCTCGAGGTATTCCTCGACGACCTTGCGCAACACGAGCTCCTGTCGGTCGGTCAGCACCCGCCCCATTGTAGGTCGGCCCCGGCCCGTCTCCGGGTCGCCCGGGTCGCTGTTCCCGGACATCGACTGCACCGGGATGCGCGGTAAGCTGAGCCGCATGGTGGTCCCTAATTCGGTGGGCGAAGCCGAGCGGGCTGCATTCGAGCGCGACGGTTACCTGATCTTCGATCCCGGGATTCCGTCAAAGGTGCTTGACGCGGCGGTCGCCGACGTTGAGCAGGGTCCACGCCGGCGCTGGCTGCCGTTTCTGCGCCAAACGCCCGCCGGCGACTTCGGGCGAGCCACCGACGCCTGGACGGTGTCGCCCAGCGTCAAGCAGATCGCGCTAGCGCCGGCCGTGCTCGAGCTGCTGCGCACTCTGTACGGGCGCGAGCCGCAACCGTTTCAGACGCTCAACTTCAGGGTCGGGACCCAGCAGCGGACCCACGCCGACGCGGTCCACTTCGACACCGAACCGCCCGCGTTGATGTGCGGCGTCTGGGTGGCGCTCGAGGACGTCGACATGGACTGCGGGCCGCTCGTCTACTACCCCGGCAGCCACAAGCTGCCCAAGGTGACCCCCAGTGACGTGGGCATCGAGATCGAGCCGGGCCAGGAGGCGGTCTCTCACGAGGAGTACGAGGCCCGCTACGAGCCGTTCGTCGAGCAGCTGATCGAACGCGAGGGCCTGGAGGCGCGCTACGGGACGATCAACAAGGGCCAGGCGCTCGTCTGGGCGGCGAACCTGCTGCACGGCGGCTCGCCCGTTCGCGTCCCCGGCCGCACCCGTCGCAGCCAGGTCACGCATTACTTCTTCGCGGGCTCACGGCTGTGGACGCCGCTGCTCAGCACCAGCGATCACGTGGCCTGGCGTGAGGCCCCGCTGATCCGCTGAACCGCCGCCCGCTCAGGCGCTCCGCACCTCGGCCTCGGCGTTGCGGATGATCCGGTTGCCCGCCTGCTCGGCTTCGGAATGGACGATCGCCAGATCGCCCTCGATCGCGTCCACCGTGCCGCGCACGGTGATCTGCTCGCCGAGCACGCCCATGCCGCGGAACTGGACCGATAGGCGGCGCAGCGATTCCGGGCCTCCGGCGGCCTCCGTGTGGGCCCGGGCCACCTGGGCCATCGTCCACAGGCCGTGCAGGATGCGGCCGGGCAGACCGACCTGCTTGGCGAACCCCTCATCGATGTGAATCGGGTTGAAGTCCCCCGACGCGCCCGCGTAGCGGACGGTCACGAAGGGATCGGGCGTGATCTCGAGGCCGATCGTCTGGCCTTCACTCAATGGCATCTAGGCGACCCCCCTGATGATGTTGGTCCATGTCCCGGTGCAGACGGTCTCGCCGCGCTGGTTCACGGACACCGATTCAAAGACGTAGAAGGCCATCCCACCACGCTCGGAGATGTCCTTGACGGTCATCGTCGTGGTGATCTCGTCACCGGCCACGACGACCGGACCCCAGCTGAACTCCTGGCTGCCGTGGACCATCATGGCGAAGTTGATCCCCACCTCGGGATCGAAGATCCCCGGCGCGACCGCGGGGCCGGCGTAGACGACCGCGAACATCGGTGGCGCCACGACATCGGCATAGCCCGCCGCGCGGGCGGCCTCGACATCGAGATGAACCGGGTTGGTCTCGCCGACGGCGGACGCGTACTCCTTGATCTTCTCGCGCCCGACGGCGTAGGTGACGGGCGGGAAGGACTTTCCGATCGCTTCGGTGCTGATTGGCATGGGCGGGCACAATAGCCGCGGCGCGATTACGACGCCGTTCTCGTCCCAGGGCGCGGCCGGGATGGGCGTACGGACGGCCGGAGTGAGGTGTCTTGGCGTCGCCAGGCCGCCTAACGTGACACACCACCTGGGGAAATGGGGGTGTGTCGCGCCACGCGCGCTCTGTCGCGCGGACCGCTACACACCCCCCTCGCCCGGCGCCGGCGTGTCACGTTATGGGGGTGGTGGACGACGGGGCCGGGGACGCCCGGGCCGCGGCCGCCGTTGACGTCCGACACGGACCGCGGGCGTGTCGCCCGCTCCCTACAGGATCCCGGGCACGCTGCCGCCGTCGACCGACCAGGCCGCGCCCGCGACGTTGGCCGCGGCCTCGGAGCACAGGAACACGATCACGGCGGCGATCTCGTCCTCGGTGGCCAGCCGGCCGCGGGGGATCCGCTGCGCCGCGGCGTGGAGCGCCTCCTCGCGGGTCCCGCCGCGCGCGCCCGAGACCTGGTCGGCCAGGCCGCCCTCGCCCGTCCACAGCTCCGTGGCCACGGGCCCGGGGGCGACCGCGTTGATCAGCACGCCGCGCGCCGCGTACTGGTCGGCGAACGCGCGCGAGAGTGAGAGCTCCGCGGCCTTGGTGACCGAGTAGGAGATGTTCGTCTGCGACGGGCGCTTGCCCGAGGAGGAGGCCACGTTGACGATCCGGCCCCACCCGCGCTCGGCCATCGCCGGGGCGATCGCCCGCATGAAGCGCATCGGCGCCATCACGTTGAGCTCCCACTGCTCCTGCCAATCCTCGTCGGTGAGCTCGTCGGTTCCGCGGAGCGAGCTCGTGCCCGCGTTGTTGACCAGCACCTCGACGCCACCGAAGGCCTCCAGGCAAGCCGCGAGCGCACGCGGGGCGGCGTCGGCGTCGAGCACGTCCAGGGCGAGCGTCGCGGCGGTCCCGCCGGCGCCGCGACACTCCTCGGCCGCGCGCTCGAGCAGGGCGTGGCGGCGTCCCACGAGCAGCACGGCCGCTCCCTCACGCGCGAGGCCGAGCGCCGTGGCGTGGCCGATGCCACGCGAGGCCCCCGTGACGATGCATGCGCGCTCTGCGAGGCCGAGGTCCATCGCCTTAATCTGGCACAGCGGTGCCGCCGCGGTGGGAGCGGTTTGAGACCGCCGGGGTGTCGCGCTACTCTCGATGGAGTCATGGGGCAGCGCGGTCATCACAGAGCTTCGGACGCCGACCGGGAGCGGATCGCCGAGCGACTGCGCAACGCCACGGCCGAGGGTCGACTGGCCGCTCACGAGCTCGAGCAGCGCCTGGGTATCGCCCTTTCCGCGCAGACCTATCGCGAGCTCAACGCGACGGTCTCCGACCTTCCCGGTTCCCGCAACGGCGTCTCGCGGCGCGGATCGAGTCGCGCGCTCGCCCTGGCCCGCGCCCACCCGATCGTGCTCTTGTTCGCCCTCCCGGTAGTCCTTGCCGCGTTCGCCCTGGCGATCGCCATAACCGTGCTCTGGACCGTGCTCGTGGTCCTGGCGGCCCTGCTCCTAGGCGACCGGCGCCGACCGGCTCCGCCGTGGATCGCCGCCTCGCACCGCCGCGGGCCCGTGGGTCGCGGGAACCGCACCGCCGCGGGTGGCCTCTCGCACTGGCTCTGAGTCGAGCCAGAACGCCCAGGGCCGCCCGCGGCCATTGCGATCACCCGAGGGCCGCCGGCACCAGCCGCGTGGACCACGAATTCGGCGCCGGGTTTGGGCGCTAGCCCTTCTCGCCCAGCTCGAGGACGGCCAGGAAGGCCTCCTGCGGCACCTCGATCCGCCCCACCTGCTTCATCCGCTGCTTGCCCTTCTTCTGCTGTTCGAGCAGCTTGCGCTTGCGCGAGATGTCGCCGCCGTAGCACTTGGCGATCACGTCCTTGCGGTATGCCTTGATCGTCTCGCGCGCGACGATCCGCGACCCGATCGCGGCCTGGATCGGCACGTCATACTGCTGACGGGGAATCTTCTGGCGGAGCTTCTCCGTCAGCGTCTTGCCGGCCTCGTAGGCCTTGGAGCGGTGGACGAGCATCGAGAGCGCGTCGATCGGCTCGCCGGCGAGCAGGATGTCGAGCTTGACCAGATCCGACTCGCGCAGGCCGACGATGTCGTAGTCGAACGACGCGTAGCCGCGGGTGCGGGACTTGAGCTGATCGAAGAAGTCGAGCACGATCTCGGCCAGCGGCAGGTCGTAGGTGATCTGCAGACGCTCGCTCGAGAGGTAGTGCATGCCGGCGTGCTCGCCGCGGCGGTCCTGGCAGAGCTCCATGATCTGACCGACGAACTCCTTGGGTGTGAGGATCGAGGCGCGGATGTAGGGCTCGCGCACCTCTGACACCTTGCTCGGGTCGGGCATGTCGTTGGGCGAGTGCACAGGAACCACCGTGCCGTCGGTGAGTGTCACCTCGTACTCCACGCTCGGCATCGTGGCGAGCAGCTCGAGGTCGTACTCGCGCTCCAGCCGTTCGCGCACGATGTCCATGTGGAGCAGGCCGAGGAAGCCGCAGCGAAAGCCGAACCCGAGCGCGTCCGAGGTCTCGGGCTCCCACGACAGCGCGGCATCGTTCAGCGTCAGCTTCTCGAGCGCGTCGCGCAAGTCCGGGTAGGCGTCCGAATCGATCGGAAAGAGCCCGCAGAAGACCATCGGCTTGACCTCCCGGTAGCCGGGGAGCGGCTCGAGCGCGGGGCGCGTCTTGGAGGTCAATGTGTCGCCGACCCGCAGCCGGGTGACGTCCTTGATGCCCGTGATCAGGTAGCCGACCTCACCGGGCCCGAGGGCCTGGGCTGAGACCATCTCGGGGGTGAAGAAGCCGATATCGTCGATGTCGGCCTCCGTGCCGGCCTGCATGGCGCGGATCGCCTCGCCCTTGGTGAACGTGCCGTCGACGACGCGGATGTAGGCGATCACGCCGCGGTACTGATCAAACTCGGAGTCGAAGATGAGCGCTCGGGGCGGGGCATCGGGATCGCCTCCAGGGGGGGGTACGCGGGCGATCAGCTCGTCGAGCACGTCGGTCACCCCCTCCCCCGTCTTCGCGCTGATGCGGCGCACGGTTTCGGCCGGCTCACCGAGCAGGTCGGCAACCTCCTCGGCGACCCGCTCGGGCTCGGCGCCCGGCAGATCGACCTTGTTCAGGCACGGGATCAGCTCGAGTCCCGACTCGACCGCCAGGTAGGTGTTGGCCACCGTCTGGGCCTCGACGCCCTGTGAGGCGTCGACGACCAGCAGCGCCCCCTCGCATGCGGCCAGCGAGCGCGAGACCTCGTAGGTGAAGTCGACGTGGCC
Organism: uncultured Solirubrobacteraceae bacterium; assembly: GCA_963725515.1. Lineage (GTDB taxonomy): Bacteria > Actinomycetota > Thermoleophilia > Solirubrobacterales > Solirubrobacteraceae > Palsa-465. The sequence goes on from CAVRZB010000003.1 coordinate 740,484, forward strand.
CGGGGTGTCGATCAGCTGGAGCTGGTAGGTCTGTCCGTCGCCGGCCTCGTAGAAGACGCGCACGGCCTGGGCCTTGATCGTGATCCCCCGCTCACGCTCGAGATCCATGGAGTCGAGCACCTGCGCTCGCATGGCCCGCGGGTCGACGGTGTGCGTCAGCTCCAGGATGCGGTCGGCCAGCGTCGACTTTCCGTGGTCGATATGGGCGATGATCGAGAAGTTGCGGATGTGAGCCTGGTCAGCCATGGGCGTAATGCAAGGGTAGAGCGAGGACCGTGGAGCACTCTGGCCCGCGCTACTGCGCGCGGGGCTCGCCGGCGTGGCGGTGCTCCTCGCGCCCCACCAGCCGCCGCGCAAACCCGGGCAGCAGGCCGAGCTCGGCCAGGGCCCCGCGGCCGGCTACGCCGATCGTCAGCAGGCCGGCGAAGATGGCCACCGCGTCGATCGACTTGCGGCCCTGCTTGTCCCAGTAGTCGTCGTGGAGGTCGAGCCACAGGGCGAACTCGTCGAGCGTCAGCGCCGAGGCCACGCCGTAGCCGGTCGCGGTCACCCGCGAGGCCCAGCGCGGCGGCGTCCCGTCGCCGATGCCCACCCGATAGGTCCACGCGTAGCCGACGCCGAGCAGCCCGAAGATGCCGAAGGTGGAATGGTGGATGTGGCGGCCGCCGACGGCGACGTTGCCGAACGGCCCGACTCCGGCCCGAATGGCGTGCGTGACGGCGCGCGCGATGGCAAACGAGGACGTGAAGCCGACCGCGCTGAGAAAAGCCCGCTCGCGGCGGGGATCGGAGAAGTGGCGGCGGTAGACGGCGCGGAGGTTGCGGTGCGGCACGGTGGGCGCGAGCCTACCGGCGGACCGGGACGCGGAGCCCTCAGGCGGCCGCGCCGCCGCCGAGACGGCTGCGGATCAGCGCCTCGATCTGCCGTGCCTCGCGGATGCGCATCACGAGCACCAGTTTCGCGTAGACGACGATGCCCGCGCTGATCCCGAGGCCGACCGAGACGACCTGCGCCGGCAGCGAGCGCCCGAGCAGCGAGTCGAGCAGATGCCAAACCAGCCAGGCCAGGGCGGCCATGATGGCCGAGGCGACAAGGATCCGCGCCGTGATCATCATCGTCTGCCCGCCCTCGAGCCGGCCGTTGAAGCCCTGGCGCAGGCGATGGAGCTGAAGCGCCGTCATGACCGCATTGGCGGCCGCGGTACCGATCACCAGCCCGGCGATCCCCAACGGCTTGTAGAGCGCCACGCTGACGATCACATCGACGACCAGGTTCATCGCGGCCAGGCGGGTGGGGATCCACGGCCGCTGAACCGCGAAGAAGGTGCGCGTGAGCAGCAGGTTCAGGCCGCCGAAGGGCAGGCTGAAGGCGAACCAGAAGAGCGCGATCGAGACCAGGTGGGTCGACTCGGCGTTGAACTCGCCGCGCTGGAAGACCAGGCGGGTGATCGGCGTGGCCAGCACGATCAGGATCGCGGCGGCCGGGATCAGCAGCAGGTTGATCTGGCGCATGCCGTTGCCGAGCGTGCGCCGCATTTCGCCCGCGGCGTGTCGGGCGGCCTGCCGGCTCAGGGTCGGGAACAGCACGGTGGCGACGGCGACGCTGAAGATCCCCTGGGGCAGCATGTAGATGCGGAAGGCGTTGTCGATCGCGCGCGGCGCCTGGGGCGAGACCAGCGTGCCGAAGACCGAGTTCAGCAGCTGATCGATGTTCACGATGCCGAGGCCGATGGTGATCGGGAGCATCAGGTACAGGACCTGCTTGACGCGGGGGTCGCGCCAGTCGAACGAGAACTCGAGCCGGAAGTCGATCCGCCGCAGCGCGCCCGCGACCATCAGCATCTGCACGAAGGTGGCGACCACCCAGGCGATCGCGTAGGCGTACAGCCCATCGTCGCCGTGGAAGTGCGGGTGCAGGACGACGAGCAGGACCAGGATCACGAGGTTCCACACCGCCGGTGCGATCGCCGGGATCGAGAACTCGTCATAGGACTGCAGGATCCCGACGAACAGGCCGGTGATCCCCAGCATCAGCACGACCGGGAACAGCACCTGCGAGAGCCCCGCCGTGAGCGCGTCGAGGTGCGGCGTGAACGTGCTGCCCGTGAACAGCGGCATGATCGTCCCCGCGAACACGATCCCCAGTGCGGTCAACCCACCGAGGGCGATCAGGATGATCCAGAGCAGCGTCGAGGCGAGCCGGAAGGCCTCCCGCTTCTTACCCTGCTGGAGCAGGTCGGTGAATACCGGCACGAACGCGGCCGACAGGGCGGCCTGCGCGAACAGGTTCGAGACCAGGTTCGGGATCTGCGAGGCGATCGTGAAGGCCGACGCGGCGCCCGAGGTGCCGAAGTAGCTCGCCGCGACGATCTCGCGCGCGAGCCCCACCACGCGCGAGATGGCCGTCGCGATGGCGAAGATCGCGGTGTTCAGGCCGAGCCGCCGGCGCGGTCGGTCAGCGGCCGTTGTGCCGGGCGCGGTGGTCTCGGGTGACAAGAGAGCTGGAGGAGGTTGGCGGAGGCGGGCCGCGATGGTAATCGTCCGGCCCACCGGGCCCGCGGGCGGGATCCGAGATGAGCCCTGCGCGCTATAGTAAGCGCGTGCCGCGGGCGTCCGCGGTCTCTTTGCGTCATGGCCAACATCCACTCACAGAAGAAGCGCATCCTGCGTGCCGAGCGCGAGCGGTTGGAGAACCGCCGCTACACGTCGAAGATCAAGACGTACTTCCACCGCCTCGAGCAGGCGATCGCCGGCGGCGAGGACAGCGCCATCGACGTGGAGCACAGAACGCTCGTGCAGACGATTGACAAGGCCGTCAAGGCCGGCGCGCTGCACCGCAACACCGGCGCCCGCAAGAAGTCCCGCGCCGCCCGGCTGCGCCGGCACACCGCAGCCTAGGCCCCGCGCTAGGTCCCGATCCGCTGGATCGCCCGGAGCACGGCGGTGTCCTCGGCCTGGCCGCCCGATCCGCCACCGCGCGAGGCCAGCTCGAGATCGGCCGTCTCCTCGATGGCCGCGCGGAGGTTGCCCGCGCCCGCGCGCCGCGCGTCGGCGATCAGCCGGTCGGCGGCCCGCGGAGGCATCCGTAGGCGTCGCTTGACCTGGGCCGCCGGCTCCCCGGCCTCGAGGCCCTGGGCGATGTCGTGCGCGGTGCGCAGTCGCTGGGCGATCCAGTACAGCAGTCCCGGCACGCGCTCGCCCTGACCGCGCAGGGCCAGATAGATGCTTGTCGCGGCGCGCGCCTCGCCGGCCACGAGCGCGTCGGCCAGCGCCCAGGCCTTGCGCTCGGCTGACGGCGCGGTCAGGGCCTCGATCTCCTCGACATCGACGCGGCCGCTCGGGCCGACCTCGAGCGCGAGCTTCTCGAGCTCCCGCAGCAGTCGCTGCTGGCGCTCGCCGACGTGCTGCACCAGCGCGCGGGCCGCCTCCGGCTCGAGCGCCAGCCCCATCTCCCGGGCCCGCGCGAGGACCCATTTGGGGAGCTCCCACGGTTTCACCGTCGCCTCGGCCTCGACGTGACCGCCCGCCCTCTGCACCGCCGCCGAGAGGCGGGCGGGGAGCTTGGTGCGCCCCTCCTCACGGGCGAAGAAGGCGATCGTCGTCTCCGGCTCGATCGCGCCCAGGGCCGCCTCGAGCCCGTCGAGCTCCTTGTCCTTCCAGCGCTCGACCCCGTCGACGATGATGAAGCGGCGGCCGATGGCGAAGGTCATCGTGTTGAGCGCCGCCGCCGCGGCTTCGGGCGTGGCGGCCTCGCCCTCGAGCAGCTCGACGCCCTGGGCGCCGCTCTGCTGCTCGGCCACCGACCGCAGGCGCGCGCGCCGCTCACCGATGCGGCCGTGGTCGTCCCCGTGGATCAGGTAGGCGGGCTTGAAACTGGGCATGGTCGGCTCCCGAGTCTAGGACGCGCCCCCGACGAGCCCGAGCGCCATGCGCACCGCCGCGCTCGGACTGCCCGCCGGCCGCACACCGTCGATCGGCCACGTCTCGAGCCCCACGACCGGGACCCTCGCGTGCAGGGCCAGCGCAACCTCGGAGAGCGTCCCGTAGGCCCCGCCGACGGCGATCAGTACGTCGGCGGCGCGCACGATCAGGCCGTTGCGCAGCTCGCCGAGACCGGTCGGGATGGCGATCGTCACCCACTGGTTGGCCTCGGCGCGGTCGAGGCCGCGCAGGATCCCGACCGTGGTCCCGTCATGCGCTCGCGCTCCCCGGCTCGCCGCGGCCATCACTCCGGGGCCGCCACCTGTGAGCACGATCGCGCCGGCGCCGGCCAGCTCACGCCCCACCTGCTCGGCCGCCGCCTCCTGTGCCGCCGTGGCGGCCGAGCCCCCGACAACGGCCACATAGGGCACCACGTCTAGCGTGGCCTGACGACGAAGTTGACCAGCTTGTCGGGCACGGTCACGACCTTGACGACCTCGTGTCCGTCGAGGTAGGAGTGCACGACCGGTGCCTCGCGGGCCAGGCGCTCTAGCTCGGCGGCGTCGCTGCCGCTCGGAGCGCTCACCCGGGCCCGCACCTTGCCGTTGACCTGGCAGACGAGCTCGAATGTGTCGGCCTGGAGCATCAGCGGGTCGGCGGCGGGCCACGGCTCGTCCCACACGCGCCGGCCGGTCAGCCGCTCGTAGACCTCGGCGCCGAGATGCGGCGCGAAGGGGAAGACCAGCGAGGCGGCCGTCGCGGCGGCGAAGCGGCGCGCGGCCAGGTCGCCCTCGGGGTTGCGGTCGATGTCCCGGTAGACCTCGTTGAGGAGCTCCATGATCGCGGCAATCGCGGTGTTGAAGGAGAAGCGCCCGGTCATGTCGCGCGTGACCTTGTCGATCGCCCAGTTCGCCTTGCGCACGAGCACCAGGGCGTGCTCGTCGGGATCCTCGGGCGGCTCGGCGCGTGCCGGGTCGGGCGCGGTGCCAGGTCCAGGGCCGAGCTCGTCGCCCAGGCGCCACAGGCGGGAGAGGAACCGATGCACACCCTCGAGCGAGGTCTCCGACCAGGCGGCGTCCTGGTCGGGTGGCCCGATGAAGAGCGCGTAGCAGCGCGCGGCGTCGGCACCGTAGCGCTCGACGATCGGCATCGGGCTGACGACGTTGCCCGCCGACTTGGACATCTTCTGACCGTCCGGGCCGAGGATCATCCCCTGGGTGAAGAGGGCCTGAAAGGGCTCCTGGACGCCCAGCAGGTCCATGTCCGCGAGTGCCTTGACGAAGAAGCGCGCGTACATCAGGTGCAAGATCGCGTGCTCGATGCCGCCGATGTACTGGTCCGCCGGCATCCAGAAGTCGGTCACGCGACGGTCCCAGGGCGCCTCGTCGTTGTGCGGGTCGCAGTAGCGCAGGAAGTACCAGCTCGAGTCGACGAACGTGTCCATGGTGTCGGTCTCACGCCGGGCCGGACCGCCACAGACGGGGCAGGTCGTGTTGACCCAGTCCTCGGCGGCGGCCAGCGGCGAGCGGCCGCGGGGCTTGTAGTCCTCGACGTCGGGCAGCTCGACCGGCAGCTGATCCTCGGGCACGGGGACGATGCCGTCCCGCTCGCAGTACACGATCGGGATCGGGCAGCCCCAGTAGCGCTGGCGGGAGACCAGCCAGTCACGCAGGCGATAGTTGATCGAGGCGTGGCCGATCCCCTCGAGGTCGAGCCACGCGACGATCGCCTCCATGGCCTCGCGGTTGGGCCGGCCGTCGAACTGGGGACTCGAGTTGACCAGCGGGCCCTCGCCCGTGTAGGGCAGCTTCTCGTCGCTGCCCACCACGCGGCGGATCGGCAGGTCGAAGGCCTGCGCGAAGGCGAAGTCGCGCTCGTCATGCGCCGGGACGGCCATGATCGCTCCGGTCCCGTATTCCATCAGCACGTAGTCGGAGACGTACATCGGCAGCTGCTCGCCCGTGACGGGATTGGTCACGGTCCGGCCCAGGGGCACGCCGGTCTTCGGCTTTTCGGCGTCGCCGCGCTCCTCGCTCGACTCGGCCAGCGAGCGATTCACGTATTCGTGCACCGCCTGCTCGTACTCGGTGCCCTGGGCGAGGCGAAACACGTCGGGGTGCTCGGGCGCCATGACGAAGAAGGTCGCACCGAAGAGCGTGTCCGGGCGCGTCGTGAACACCGGGTAGTCGATGCCGAGCGCCTCACAGCGGAAGTTCACCTCGGCGCCGAAGCTGCGACCGATCCAGTTGCGTTGCATGGCCTTCACGTGCTCGGGCCAGTCGATCGCGTCCAGATCGTCGAGCAGCCGGTCGGCGTACTCGGTGATGCGGAAGAACCACTGCTCGAGCTGGCGCACCTCGACCTCGTGGCCGCAGCGCTCGCAGCGCCCGTCGATCACCTGTTCGTTGGCCAGCACGGTCTGGTCGTTGGGGCACCAGTTGACCGCGGCCTGCTTGCGGTAGGCCAGGTCGCGCTCGAGCAGCTTGAGGAAGATCCACTGGGTCCAGCGGTAGTACGAGGGCTCGTGGGTGGCGATCTCCCGGCTCCAGTCGATCGAGATCCCCCACGAACGGAAGGCGCGCTGAAAGGCGGCGATCGACTCGTCGGTCGAGCGCCGCGGATGCACGCCGGTCTTGATGGCGTGGTTCTCGGCCGGCAGGCCGAAGGCGTCAAAGCCCATCGGGTGCAGGACGAAGCGGCCCGTGCGGCGATGAAAGTGCGCGATCGCATCGCCGAGGGCGTAGTTCTTCAGGTGCCCGATGTGGGGCTCGCCGCTCGGGTAGGGCAGCATCTCCAGCACGTAGGACTTCTCGTACCCGCCGGCGTGATCGGTCGCGGGATCGTTCGAGACCTCCCAGGTGCGCTCACGTTCCCAGGTCTGCTGCCACTTGGGCTCGATCTGCTTGGGGTCATAACGGCGCTCGGACATGGCCGCAGGACATTAGACGTTCCGGCCGCCCCGGCTGCCCCGGTCGGGCGCCTTGTGCCGCCACGTACCATGCGGGCATGCCAGAAGAGGCCGAGCGTCCGTCCCGCGAAAGCGGCCAGAACGCCGCGGTCCCGGCGCGCACCGCGGGCACGACAGCCGACCGGGTCGCGTCGATCGTGTCCGCCGCCGAGGCCACGGCCGAGCGCCTGCTGCAGCGAACCGAGGACCGCGTGCGCGCGCGGGTCGCCGAGGCCGACCGCGCGGCCGAGAATCGCGTCCGGGCCGCCGAGGCGGAGGCGGCCGAGCTGCTCGAGTCGGCGCGGACCGAGGCGGCCCAGCTGCGAAGCGCGGCTCAGGCCGAGGCCGAGCGCGTGACCAGCACCGCGGCGGCCGAGTCCAAGCGCGTGACCAGCACCGCGGCGGCCGAGGCCAAGCGCGTCAAGGAGTCCGCGGAGGGAGACGCGCTCGCCGTCCTGGCGCGCGGACAGGACGAGGTCGAGCGCATCCGCGGCGAGGCCAACGGCTACGCCGTCAAGGCGCGCGAGGACGCCGACACGCACGCCCGCGAGCTCATCAGTGATGCCCGCGCCGTCGCGGCCGAGGTCCACAGCGAGGGCCTCGAGATCCATTCCAATCTCCGTCAGATGGGCGATTCGCTGCGCTCCAACGCCGAGCGTCTGTTGCGCGACGTCCAGACCATGCACTCGAGCATGGTCGCCCGCCTCGACCAGATCGACGGCGGTTCGGGCCGCAGCGCCCCAGCCGCCCGCGGCACTCGCGGGGGAGCGTCCACGCGCGATGACCGTGACGACGATGCGCCGAGGCGCGGATCCGCGACATCCCCGGAGGGCGAGGTTCTCGACGTGCCGGAGTTCATCCCGCCGGGGTAGCGGCTTGGGGGCGCCCGGGGTTGGGGTTTTGGGGGGGCGACGAGGCAGGGGCTTGGGGGCGCGACGAGCAGGCGCCGGGGCGGCGCCGTCCGGTTGGCATGCGAACATATGTTCGTGCTGAGCTCGAACGACAAGGGTTGCGTGGCTGAGCTGGAGCTGACCGCGGCGGCACTCAAGGCCGGGGTCCCGGTGTTCTGGCCGGTCAGCCAGCACTCCCGCGCCGACCTGGCGTTCGATGTGGGCGGGCGTCTGTGGCGGGTCCAATGCAAGTGGGGACGGATGAGCGCCCGGGGGGACGTCGTGATCGTCCAGCTGCGGGGCTCACGGCGATCACTGCAGGGCTACGTGCACTCCACCTACTCCGAGCAGGAGGTCGATCTGTTCGGCGTCTACTGCAGGGAGCTCGATCGCTGCTTTCTGCTCCCCGCTGCGCGCGGCGCGGGCATGCAGCAGCTGCACCTGCGTTTGCACCCGCCTCGCAACGGGCAGCGCGCGTGTATTACCCTTGCTGATGACTTCGAATTCGAAGGGGCTATAGCTCAGCTGGGAGAGCGCTGCCATGGCATGGCAGAGGTCGTCGGTTCGAGCCCGACTAGCTCCACTTCACCCCCAGCCCCGCCGACCACGGTCGGGGCCAATGCCTTTCGAGACCGGTTCGGACAGTGGCTCGACCGGGCCGCCGCCGGCCAGGAGATCCTCGTGACGCGCCGCGGGCACCCGATCGTGCGCCTCGGCCCCGCGGCTGCGCCGCCCGTGACCCCGGTCGGCTCGGCCGCCTGAGATAATCGCGGCGCGTTGCCTCAGATCTACGTCACGGGCCACCGGAATCCCGACACGGACTCGATCGCATCGGCCATCGGGTACGCCGAGTTGCGGCGCCGGCTCGATCCACGCAACGAGTACGTAGCCGTGCGGCTGGGTGAGTGCAACGCGCAGACCCGCTGGGTGCTCGAGCAGGCCGGCACGCCGGAGCCCGACTTCCTCCCCCACATCATGCTGCGGGCGATCGACGTGATGCAGACCGATTTTCCGGTCACCGGCCAGGACGAGCCGATTCGCGAAGCCGGGCGAGCGATGGCGCGGGCCAACCTGGATCTCGTGCCCGTGGTCGACGAGGATGGCGCCTTGGTGGGCGTGGTCACCGAGCGGGCCCTGGCGCGACGCTACATCCGCGAGTCACGCCAGACCTCGACGCTCAGGGAGGCGCCGACCCACGTGCGCGCGATCGTCGAGGTGCTCGAGGGTGAGCTCGTCACGGGTGACGACAAGCTCCTGGCCGGCCGCGTATGGGTGCATTCGATGGACGTGACCACCAAGAGCGGGATCTCCGAGGGGGATGTGGTCGTGGTCGGCAACCGCTCCGACGCCCAGCGGCTGGCCATCGAGCTCGGCGCCGCGCTGCTGGTGGCGAGCAACGGCGTGCGGCCCGAGGACGATGTGCTGGCCCTGGCCGGGCAGCGCGGTGCGGCGGTGGTCGTCTCACCACTGGACACGTACGTCTCGGGGCGCATGATCACGCTCGCCGCGCCGTGCAGCGCCTTCATGGAGGAGGATCCGCTCACGGTCAGCCCGGACTACCTGATCGCCGACATCTCGGACCAGATCAAGGACATCCATTACGGCACCGCGGTGGCGGTCGACGCCGGCCGCCGGCCGATCGGCGTCGTCACCCGTTCGGATCTCGTCTCCCCGCAGCCGCGCCGCGTCGCGCTCGTCGACCACGCCGAGCAGGCCCAGAGTGTGCACGGCGTCGAACAGGCCGAGATCGTCGAGATCCTCGACCATCACCACATCGGCTCGATCGAGACGCGGGTCCCGGTGCGGGCCACCTTCGACCCGGTCGGCTCGACGGCCACCCTGGTGATCGAGCGCTTTCGCAACAACGGGCTCGAGCCGAGCCGGCCGACCGCCGTGATGCTGCTCGGCGCGATCCTCTCCGACACGGTGATCCTCAATTCGCCGACGACGACCGAGCGCGATCACTCGGCGATCGCCTACCTGGAGCGCGCGCTGGCGCTCGAGGCGGAGGGCTTCGGGCGCGAGATGTTCGAGGCGACGGCTGATGTGTCCCACGTGAGCGCCGAGGAGATCGTCACGCGGGACGCCAAGCAGTATCAGGTGGGCGGCGACCAGACGATCTGCATCGCACAGGTCGAGGTGGTCGGCAGGTCGTTGCTCGAGCGCAAGGACGAACTGCTGAAGGCGCTCAGGGACGCCCGCGAGCGCAAGGACCACCTGCTCTATGCGCTGATGATCACTGACGTCCTGACGAAGGGGACCGTGCTCCTGGTCGCGGGCGACGTGGCGCCCGTCGCGCGCACCTTTGGGGTCGAGAGCGAGGACTCGACGATCGAGCTCCCCAACGTGATGAGCCGCAAGAAAGAGGTGGCGCCGAAGCTGCTGGCCACGCTCTGAGGCGACCCTCAACCCTCCCCGCGCGCCGCCTCGAGCGCGGCGGTCGGATCGAGGCTCGAATCGCCGCGTGAGAGCTGCAGGGCGCGATCTGCCAGCTCCGCCGCCTCGACGCCGGTGACGTTCTCGTCACGGAGCGCGAGCGCCAGCAGCACGCCACGCAGCAGCTCTGGGTCGTTGGCGTCGGGCGCCGGGCCGGCCGGGGGCAGCCCGCGCAGCGTCACGAGCAGGGACGCGGCGTTGCCGCCGCCACCGAAGGACAGGCGCCCGGGGTGGCGGTCGGGGATCGAGGCGACGATGGCCCCCGTGGCCGGATTGACCACGTTCACCTTGCTGCGCAGGCCGGATCGCTCGAGCGCGAGCCGGTAGCCCGACAGGCGCAGGTAGCCGAGCTGAGCGGCCAGCTGGGTGAAGGCCATGATGTCGCGCTCGTCGCGCACCCGCGGGTTGTGCAGCGATATCTGCGTGCCCGCGTCGGGAAGCCGTGGATCGGGGTCCGGCGCGACGAGCAGGAAGGCCTGCGGGCCGAGGCGGCCGGCGCCCACGCCGCCCACCTCGGCCAGCAGCTGGTAACCGCCGAGCCCGAGCGCGCCGAGGATTCCGGGCGGGAGCGGGTTGGCGGCGAGATAGCCGGGTGGATGGGCCATGGCTCTAGTTGTCCAGCAGGCCGCCGACGATGCCGCCGAGCAGGCCGCCGCCCTCGCGTTGGGAGACACCGCCCGCGCCCTCGGACACCGGCGGATGGAAATAGGCGCTCTGCAGCCCGACGCGGCCCGGGCCGGTGAACCGATTGAAGACGAGGTTTCCGGCCCCGCCGCCGAGCATGCCGGTCTTGAAGCCGTAGATCTCCTGGGTCATCTGCACGGAATGGTCGCGGAAGACCCAACCGCCGGGCTCGATGTCGATCGTCTCGCCGGCCTCGAGCTGCTTCTCGAACATGTTGCCGTAGCCGTGCACCCAGACCACGCCCTCATGGTCCGAGGCGAAGAACTGATCGACGAAGAACCCGCCGCCATACATCATGTTGGCGAAGCCCTTGATGCGCGTGAAGTCGTACTGGACCCCGCCGGTGGCGGCGAGGAACTGGTGCTCGCGGACGACGATGCCCTCGCCGGCCTGGAGATGAAGCGCGGCGATGTGGCCGGGCGCGTCACGGCTGAAGGCGATCTCGCCGGCCGACTGTGCCTCGAGCAACAGCAGCGGCATGCCCCCGAAGACGCGGCGCTTGAGGCCCTTCTTCAGCGGGTGCAGGCCGATCTGAAGCGCCGGGTACTTCCACAACAGGACGTGGTGCTCGAAGTACACCGGCACCTGCCCGTCGAGGTTCATGTGCAGCACGGGCACGAGCTCACCCTCGAGGCGATACCTCAACCCCGGCGCCGCTCCCTCGGTGATCTGAGTCGGCAGGATCTGCGGGGCGGTCGGCATCGTCTCTCCTTCGGGTTCGGACAGCGCTTTCCGCGCGGAACCTACAGCACGGCGCCGGGCAACTAGTGCGCGCCGGGACTCGGCCTCCGCCTTCGCCGCCGCCCGCCCCCGGTCGGTCTACCGAGCTTCGACGGCCTGGGCCGGGGCCTCGCCCCAGAGCTGTTCGAGGCGGTAGTACTCGCGGGTCTCCGGCGTGAAGACGTGGACGATCACGTCCAGATAGTCCATCAGGATCCAGTTCCCCTCGGTGGTGCCCTCGACGCGCCGGGGCAGCAGGCCATGATCGGTCTTCATGCCCAGGTGGATCGCGTCGTGGATCGCCCTGGCCTGGCGATCGCTGCGACCGGTGCAGATCACGAAGTAGTCCGTGTAGCCGATGATCCCGCGCAGGTCGAGCTGCACGATGTCGAGCGCCTTGCGGTCGGCGGCGAGGGCGGCCACGGCGACAGCGGTCTGCTCGGGCGTGAGCGCCGACTTCTGGGCTCCGGTGCTCACCGGTAGAGGCCCTCCCGCTCGATGTATCCGGCCACCGCATCGGGGACGAGGTAGCGGATCGGCTCCCCGACCGCCACGCGGCGGCGGACCTCGGTCGAGGAGATCTCAATCCGCGGCATCGGGAAGAAACGTGCGCGCTCGGCGCCGGCCAGGTCGGCGAGCGCCGCCTTGACCTCGGCGCGCGGGGTTCCGCCACGCTTCGCCACGGCGAGCGTGGCCACGTCCAGCACGCGCTCGGGCTCACGCCAGCGGGGCAGACCGGCGGCCACGTCACCACCGACGATCAGGAAGAGCTCGCTGTCGGGATCTTGCGTGCGCAGTTGATGCAGAGTATCGATCGTGTACGACGTGCCGTCTCGCCGGATCTCGAGATCGCTGACCGTCATGCGTTCATCGCCGTCCACGGCCAGCCGGGACAGCTCGTATCGGTGCTCGGGACCAGGCTCGTCATCGACGGGCTTGTGGGGCGGGACACGGGCGGGCATGAACGTCACGGCGTCGAGCTCGAGGGCAACGTACGCCTCCTGCGCGCAGATGAGGTGACCAAAGTGTGGCGGGTTGAAGGTTCCGCCGAGAATCCCGATGCGCACCGAGCGATTATCTGGCTTGCGAGGTCACGGGCGGACGTGGCCGTCGCCCTCGACCACGTACTTCGACGAGCAGAGCTCGCGCAGTCCGATCGGCCCGCGGGCATGAAGCTTCTGGGTCGAGTTGCCGATCTCGGCCCCCATCCCGAACTCCGCGCCGTCGGTGAAGCGCGTGGATGCGTTGACGTAGATGACCGCGGCGTCGACGCCCAGGCGAAACGCCCGGGCCGATCCGGTGTCGCGAGTGATGATCGCCTCCGAATGGCCGCTGCCGTGGCCGTTGATGTGTTCGATCGCCTCGTCGACCGAGTCGACGACTCCGACGGCCAGCTCGAGTGCCAGGTACTCGGTATCCCAGTCCGCCTCGCCCGCCGCGCCGATCTCGACGGCCGGCCCGGCCGCCGCGCGAGCGCGCTCGTCACCGCGCAACGTGACCCCGGCGTCGTTCAGCGCCCGCAGTGCCGGTGCCAGGAAATCACGGGCCACGTCGGCGTGCACCAGCAGCTTCTCGGCGGCGTTGCAGGTTCCGGGCCGCTGCACCTTGGCGTTCAGGATGATGGCCTGCGCGGCCTCGAGGTCGGCGCTGGCGTCAACGTAGACGTGGCAGTTGCCCGACGCGGCGTAGATCACGGGGACGGTCGCGACGCCCTTCAGCGCCGCCTTGAGACCCTCCCCACCGCGCGGGATGATCAGGTCGACCACGCCGGTCTGGGTGGCGAGTTCGGCGAGCTCGTCGCGGCCACCGCCGGCGACCAGCGACAGGGCTCCCTCGGGCAGGCCGGCCTCGGCCGCGGCCTCCCCGGCCACGGCGGCCAGGATCTCGTTGGAGTGCGCCGCCGAGCTCGAACCCCGGAGCACGACGGCGTTTCCGGACTTCAGGCACAACGCGGCGGCGTCGATGGTCACGTTCGGCCGCGCCTCGTAGACCACGGCGACGACGCCGAGCGGCACGCGGACCTTGCGCAGCTCGAGGCCATTGGGCAACGTCGAACCATCGACCACCTCGCCGACCGGATCGGGCAGCGCAGCGATCTTGCGCACGCCGCGGGCCATCTCGGCCACGCGTCGCTCATCGAGGGCCAGGCGGTCGATCAGCGCCGCGCCGATGTCCGCCTCGCGGGCCGCGTCGAGATCGCGGGCGTTGGCCTCGAGGATCTCCGGCGTGCGCTCGAGCAGGGCGGCCGCGATCGCCTCGAGCGCCGCGTCCTTGGTCGCCGCATCGAGCGTGGCCAGGGTGCGCGACGCGCGCTTGGCGGCGCGAGCGATCTCGGCGACGGATGTGGCTGTGGTGGCCATCGCCCTAAAGGTTACGTGAGGACGAAATAGTCCCGGTGGACAGCCTCGTCGCTGGCCCGTGGAAGCAGCTCGCGCACGGCGCGCGACTGCAGCCCACGCACCTGGCGCAGCTCGTTGGCCGAGTAGTTGGAGATGCCCTTGCCCACGGCGTGTCCGTCGTGTGCCACCTCGACCGCGTCGCCCACATCGAAGTCGCCGGCCACGTCGAGCACGCCGACGGGCAGGAGGCTCGTGCCGCCCTCCTGCAGCGCCCGGGCGGCCCCGGCATCCACCAGCACCCGCCCGCGGGCCGGTTTGGCGTACTTCAGCCAGAGCTTGAAGCTCGAATAGCGTGCCTCGCGCGCGGTGAAGCGGGTGCCGACCGCCCTCCCCCCCGCCGCGGCAGCGATCGTTCCCGGCTCGAGGCCGCCGGCCACGATCGTCGGGATTCCGGCCGCCGTGGCCATCTCGGCGGCGACGACCTTCGAGCGCATGCCGCCCGAACCCAGGGGCGAGGTCTCGTGACCGATGTCGAGGCCGTCGAGGGCGTCGAACTCTTCGACCTCGGGGATCAGGACAGCGTCCCGATGGTGGCGGGGATCGGCGGTGAACACACCTGCGGCGTCCGTGAGCATCAGGAGCAGCTCGGCGCCGAGCAGGATCGCCACCTGGGCGGCCAGGAAGTCGTTGTTACCGAAGGAGATCTCATCCGTCGTGGTCGTGTCGTTCTCGTTGATGATCGGCACGACTCGCCACTCGAGCAGCTTGCGCAGCGTCTGGCGCGCGTTCAGGTAATGCGTCCGCGCGCTCATGTCGAAGAAGGTGAGCAGGACCTGCGCGGTGGGCACTCCCCGCGCCCGCAGGAGCTCGTCGTAGACCTGGTAGAGCTTGCCCTGGCCAACCGCGCTCGCCGCCTGCAGCTCGTCCATCGCGCGCGGACGCAGGGCCAGCCCCATCACGCCCATGCCCCGCGCGATGGCGCCGCTGGTAACTACCACGAGCGGCCGGCCGGCGGCGTGGAGCACGGCCAGCTCGCCGACGATGCGCCCGAGCACGTCCGAGCGCACCTCGCCGCGATCGTCGGCGACGATGCTCGATCCAAGCTTGACGACCAGACAGCCCATGGCACTGACAGCTTAGGGTCTGCGGCCGGCGCGGCGGCCGGCGCGGCGGCCGGGCGCGGCGACCGACCCGTCGCGGCGGCCGGCGCGGCGACCGACCCGTCGCGGCGACCGGCGCGGCGGCCTACCCGTCGCCCCGCGTGGCGCCCCCGCTCGGGCGGCAGAGCACGCGGCCGGGTGGGCGCCCTCGCGCCCACCCGGCCGACTCGGCTTCTAGGCCTTGGTGCCGTGCCTGCGGACCGGGCACCACGGGTTACGCGGTACGCCGATGCACGGGTTCGGCATCGTCTTCAATCCGCTCGGCAGCGGATGCATGACCACCCGCGTCTGGCGCGGATAGTTGTCCCCGGGCTGGCAGCCGAAGCCGGTCAGCTTGACCTGGGAGTCACACAGCACCTCGTTCAGGAACGGGATGTTGATGTTCGGAGCCACGCTCTGACCGTTGCAGCTCGGGTACTTCTGCTGCAATGCGGCCGCTTCGGCGTTCAGGTGCCCGCTCGCGTCCGTGTTCCCGGAGAAGCAGCTGGTCGGATGCGTCTCCAGGTTGAGGTGCTCGAAGTCCCCGTTGGTCGGGTTCCCGTACCCACCGTTGTTCTTGAACCTGTTGTTGAGCAGGGCGTCGCCGTACTCGTCGAACAGGCAGTCGCCGAACGGCGAGTTCCGCGTCCCTCCGGTGCACGGCGGGCCGCTGTCGGTGTAGGGCACGAAGATGATGCCCCATGCCTTGTTGTTGACGAAGCGGTTGTTCATGATCGTGTCGTTCCGGCCGCCGGAAACCGACATGCCTGTGCCCACCGGGCCCGCGGCGGCGGAGCCGAGCGCCGGCACGTTGGGGTTGTTGTTGTCGTGAACGTAGTTGTTCATGAACACCCAGCACGAGTGCGTGTGCGTGATCGGGCTGATGCGGTTGTTCGGGCACGCACCGTCTTGCGGCGGCGGGTTGTCGCCGTTCTGGCTGTTGGTGTCAAAGCCGTCCTGGTTGCGATCGAACTCCGAGTTCTTGACGATCAGCGTGCCGCCCGAGTTGGAGCCCGAGTAGCCGAGCGCGCTGAACTGGCCGTGCGCGTGATTGACGATCTGGTTGCACTGCTGCTGGCACGCGCCGATGTAATAGCCCGAGTCGTTGAAGTTGCTCGCGTAGGTCTGGTCCCACACGCCGCCGTCCCAGTTGCTGGAGAAGATGCCGTAGGTGGCAGCCGTCCCCTCATTGGCCGGGTCGAAGTACGTGCTCGTGGCGTTCAGGTACGAGCCGAAGTAGTCGTGGCCGCCGACCGTGCCGCTGCCGTCGCCACCGTTCCACCAGACCTGGTTGCCCACATCGCCGGCGCCCCCGAGGAAGTTGCACACCGTCAGGTTCTGGACCCAGACGTGCGCGGCCTTCCAGACCAGGATGCCGTTGCGACCGAGCGGCTTGCCGTCGGTGCCCTTGACCCCGAAGTCCTGCGCCGAGGCCTTACGGCTGCACTGTGCCGTGCCCGGCTTCGTGCCGTCGACGACGACCCGGTTGCGGTTCATGCCGCGCAGATAGATGCGGGGCTTCGAGATGATCACGCCGGCCGGGGTGTTGGTCGGCTGGGGCCCGGGGTTCGCGCTGTGGTCGGCGCGCTCCTTATAGTCGCCCGGACCGACGAGGATCCAGTCCCCGGGGTGGGCGGCGTTGACCGCGGCCTGAATCGAGTTGAACTGGCCCGGGATCCCCTTGTAGGTCCCCACGCGCAGCACTCGGGCACTCGCGGTTGGCGCAAGCACCACGGCCGCGATGGCCAAGAGCGCTGCAACTGTTACACGACGCATTCGGTGATCCCTCTCTCTCCTTGAAGCTTCGGCCGCCAGGCCATCCTATAGCTAACCGGGGGCCCGATGAGACAGATTCACACTCAGGATTCCGGATCAAGCTCGAACTCGATCCCGGCGATCTCGACGTCGTCACCGGCCTCGAATCCCTGCGCTTCCAGCGCGCGGAGAACACCCATCCCCCGTAGCCTGAGCTCGAGATGGGCAAGCGCGTCCTCGTTGCCCAGGTCGTAGCGGGCCACGAGGCGTTCCACCCCGGCGCCGCTCACCGTGAAGCGGTGCTCGTCCACACGCTCGACCTCGAACGACCGGCGCGCCGAGGGGCGAAACACGCGATGCTCGGCCAGGTCGTCGAGGGTCCCGCTCGAGACCTCGAGCAGCGCGGGCTCGTCCCGCGTCGATACGGGGATGCTGCGCAGCAGCACCCGGGCGAGCTCGTCGAGGCCCCGGCGAGTGACCGACGAGGTCAGCAGCACCGGCACCTCGGGACCCAGCCGCTGCCTCCATTCGGCGCGCGCGGCCTCGGCGGTGTCCGGGTCGAGCAGGTCGACCTTGGAGAGCGCGAGCACGCGTGGCAGCGCGGCCAGGCGGGCGTCGTGCTGGGCCAGCTCGCGTTCCACCACGCCGTGGTTGGCCACCGGGTCGGAGCCGTCGAGCGGGCGCGCGTCGAGCACATGCACGAGCAGCTGTGTGCGCTCCACATGGGCCAGGAACTCGTGCCCCAAACCGGCGCCCGCGCTGGCGCCCTCGATCAGCCCCGGGATGTCGGCGATCACCAACTGGCGCTGGTCGCCCTCGAGCGTGCCGAGCACCGGCTCGAGCGTGGTGAACGGGTAGCTGGCCACCTTGGGATGGGCCCGGGTGATGCGCGCCAGCAACGAGGACTTACCGGCGTTGGGCAGCCCGACGAGGCCGACATCGGCCAGCAGCTTGAGCCGCAGCGTCACCCAGCCCTCTTCTCCGGTGAGTCCCCGCTCGGCGAAGCGCGGCGCCTGATGTGTGGGTCCGGCAAAGCGCTTGTTGCCGCGACCACCGGAGCCCCCGCGCGCGACCACGGCGCGCTGACCGGGCAGCACGAGGTCGTAGGTCGTCTGGTCGCTCTCGACGAGCACCTGCGTGCCCGGCGGGACGCGGATCTCGAGCGAGGCACCATCGGCGCCGTGGCGCAGCGAACCCTGCCCGTGGCCGCCACGGCGCGCCTTGAAGTGCGCGCTGCGGCGGAAGCTCTCGAGATCGCGCAACGAGTCGTCGCACACGAGCAGCACGTCGCCGCCGTGGCCACCGTCGCCGCCGTCCGGGCCGCCCTTGGGCACGTGGGCCTCGCGCCGGAAGCTCATGCAGCCGTCCCCGCCTCCGCCGGCCTGGACATGAATACGCGCACGATCGTGCATGAGATGATCCTGCCATGCTCGACTCCAATCTCCCGCCATGCCAGACCCTGTCTTCCTGATCACCGGTGCCTCGAGTGGCATCGGCGCCGCCACCGCCCGTCACGCGGCCGGGGCCGGCTACCGGCTCGTGCTGGCCGCGCGCTCGCAGGAGCGCCTCGCCGAGCTCGCCGATGAACTGGGTGGCGCGCAACGCGCTCTGGCCCTGCGCTGTGACGTGACCGAGTGGGAGCAGCAGGAGGCGATGGTGCGCTCGGCGCTCGAGCACTTCGGACAGCTCGACGTGGCCTTCGCCAACGCCGGCTTCGGCGCGTCTCGCGGTTTCCTCAGCGAGTCGCCCGAGCAGTGGCGATCGATGGTCCTGACCAACGTTTACGGGGCGGCGCTGACCATCCGCGCCACGATCCCGGCGCTCAAGGAGTCGCACGGCCACCTGCTGCTGACCGGCTCGGTGGCCGGACGCCGGGCACTGCCCGGCTCGCTGTACTCGGCCACCAAGTGGGCCGTGACGGCGATGGGTGAGTCGGCCCGACAGGACCTGAACGACACCGGCGTGCGGGTCACGCTGATCGAGCCGGGCATGGTCGACACACCGTTCTTCGACAACCGGCCCGAACGGGCGCTCGAGCCCGACGACGTCGCGCGCGCGGTCATGTACGCGGTATCGCAGCCGCCGCACGTGGACGTCAACGAGATCCTGATCAGGCCCACGGCTCAGGCCAATTGACCGCCGACCGCAGGGAGCTGCTCGCGATCTTCGCGGGCGGCGCGATCGGCGCCGGGTTGCGCACGGGTCTCGTCGAGTTGGCCGGCGCCCACGCGGGGCGCTGGCCATGGCTGACCTTCGCCGTCAATGTGAGCGGCTGCCTGATGCTCGGTTACTTCGTCACACGGCTGGCCGAGCGGCTGCCGATCACCGCCTATCGCCGGCCCTTCCTCGGGACCGGCCTGTGCGGTGCGCTGACCACCTTCTCGACGGTGCAGGTCGAGTTGCTCCAGATGCTCGATCGTGGCCGGTTGGGCCTGGCCTGCGGCTACTGCGCGGCGAGCGTCGCCGCCGGGTTCGCGGGCGTCCTGATCGGCACGGCCGTGGTCAGACGGGCGCGATTGACGTGGTGATCGCGCTCCTCGTGGCGGTCTGCGGCGGCCTCGGCGCCCTCACGCGATTCGGAGTCGACGGTCTGGTGCAGAGCCGCGTGCTGGGCGAGTATCCGCTCGGGACGCTGATCGTGAACCTCAGCGGGTCGGCCCTGCTCGGGCTGCTGGTGGGGCTGCATGCGTCCCACGACGTGCTGCTCGTGGCCGGTACGGCGACGCTCGGCTCCTACACGACCTTCTCGACATGGATACTCGAGGCTCACCGCGCCGCCGAGGACGGCCAGCAGCGGCTGGCCTGGTGGAGCATCGGGGTCGCGGTGGCCGCGGGCCTGGCCGCAGCCGCCCTCGGGCGCGCGATCGGAGGCGCGCTGTGAACGCCCCGGCGGGCCGCCCGGCCACCAAGCTGACGATCTACTTCAGCGAGCGCGACCGCGTCGGGAACGCATTCCTGGCCGATGCGCTGTTCGACGTCTACGAGCGCCATGGCCTGCGCGCGAGCCTGCTGCTCCGCGGCACGGCCGGCTTCGGGGACCGCCACGGGGCGCACTCCGAGCGCTCTCTGACGCTCTCGGAGAGCCTCCCGGCGGTCTCGGTGGCCATCGATACCGAAGACCGGATCGGGCGCGCGCTGCCGGACGTGCTGGCACTTGCCGAGCACGGGTTGGTCAGCCTCGAGCGGGCCCTGCTTGTCGAGCGCGCCGAGGAGATCGAGGCGCTGCCCGCGGACGGACGCGAGCTCAAGCTCACGATCTACGGCGGTCGTGGAGTGCGTAGCGGGGGCGAGCCCGGTTACGCGTCCGCCGTGCGCAGGCTGCGCGAGGCGAGCGCCGCCGGCGCCTCTGTGCTGCTCGGCGTCGACGGCACGCTCGACGGGGAGCGCCGCCGAGCGCGCTTCTTCGCCCGCAACGCCGGAGTGCCCGTGATGGTGCTGGTGATCGGCGACGCGCCGGCCCTGGCTCCGCTGCTGTCGTCCCTGACGCCGCTCTTCGAGCGCCCTGCGGTGACGGTCGAGCGGGTCCGCGTGTGCCGGCTCGACGGCATCTCGCACGCGGAGCCGCGTGTCCCGGCGCAGCGCTCGGACCCGTCGGGGCTGCCCGTCTGGCAGAAGCTCATGGTGCATGCCGAGGAGCAGGCCAAGCACGCCGGGCGGCCGCTGCACGGCGAGCTGCTCCGGCGCCTGCGCGCCGAGCGCGCGGCGGGAGCCACCACGCTGCGCGGCGTGCTCGGGTTCTATGGCGACCGGGGACCGTTCGCCGACCGGCTGCTCGCGGTCAAGCGCCACGCGCCGACGGTCACCGTGCTGGTCGACACGCCCGAGCGGATGCAGCGGCTGTGGCCGCTGGTCGAGCAGGTCACCGGCGAGGCAGGGCTGGTGACCAGCGAGATGGTGCCGGCCTTTCACCGCGAGCCGGGCCGGGGCCGACCCGAATGATTGACGCCACGCCGGGCCCGCGCCACGGTATCGTGCCCGGCCATGGCCAACGTGTACAAGGAGTTCAAGCAGTTCATGCTGCGGGGCAACCTGGTCGAGCTCGCGGTCGCGTTCGTCATCGGGGCGGTGTTCGCGGCGCTCGTCAAGTCGTTCATCGCCGATCTGATCACGCCGATCATCGCGATGATCTTCGGCAAGCCCGACTTCTCCACGCTGTCGTTCACGATCAATGGGAGCCACTTCGCCTACGGGGATTTCATCAACGCCCTGATCACGTTCCTGACCACGGCGGCGGTGATCTTCCTCTTCGTCGTGAAGCCCTACAACGTGCTCATGGCCCGTCGGGCCAAGGAGGACCCGGACAGCAAGGAATGCCCTGAGTGCACGACCGTGATCCCGATCAAGGCGCGTCGCTGCCCGCAGTGCACGGCGCAGCTAGCCGCGTCGGGACCGGCCTAGCCAGGGGCTACTCGGCGGCGTCGCCGGGAACGACCGAGATCACGCGGCCACGGCGGCCACGCGTGAACTCGACGGTTCCGGCGGAGCGGGCGAAGATCGTGTCGTCCTTGCCGATGCCGACGCCGTCGCCGGCCTTGAAACGCGAGCCGCGCTGACGCACGATGATCTCGCCGCCGGTCACGGTCTGCCCGGCGAAGACCTTGACCCCGAGCCGCTTGGCGTTCGAGTCACGGCCGTTACGTGAGGATCCGAGCCCCTTCTTATGAGCCATCGCCGGCCTCCTTGGTCGATGATTCGGCGGCGTCCGCCCGCTTGGCCGCCGCGCGGCGTGCG
This sequence comes from uncultured Solirubrobacteraceae bacterium, assembly GCA_963725515.1. Taxonomy (GTDB): domain Bacteria; phylum Actinomycetota; class Thermoleophilia; order Solirubrobacterales; family Solirubrobacteraceae; genus Palsa-465. Next base: position 762,045 of record CAVRZB010000003.1, read on the forward strand.
GCCAGCTTGATTCCGGTCGACCTCGAGGCGCGTGAGCTCCTGGCGGTGGCCGGTGCGGCGCTTGTAGCCGCGCTTGGGCTTGAACTTGACGACGCGCAGCTTCGGGTCCGCGCTCGTGGGCGATGACCCTGGCCTCGACCTTGACCTTGGCCAGGTCGTCGCCGTCGAGGACGTCGCCACCGTCGACGTAGAGCAGCGGCTGGAGCTGCACCTTGGCGCCATCGGCATCGGGCAGGCGCTCGACGAGCAGGGACTGGCCCTCCTGCACCCGGTACTGCTTGCCGCCTGTCTTGACAATCGCGTACATGTTCACTCCGACGAAGTTGCCGGCGCGGCCGATTCGGGCCGAGCACCGGAACGGCGCCGCCCGCCTCTGCGGCCGCGACGCCGAGGCCTCGATTCTACGGTATCGCCGTTCTCGCCCTCGGCCTCGCCGGCCGGCACGTCGACCAGCGTGGCGACCGCCGCGGTGCGGTCGACCTCCTCGATCCGGACGAGATGCTTCTCGCCCACGTACCGGCCGCCGCCCTTGACCGAGATTATGTAACCGTCGATCTTGGCCACGGCGTCGCCCGGGCTGTACATGTGCGGCTCGACGATCTGGACGTGGACCTCCTCGCCCTCGTTGAACGGCAGTGCACGCTCGAGGACCTCGTCGCGATCGCCCTCGAGCCGCACCGCGAAGTGGTCCAGCGGCAGCCCTTCGGAGCCCTCGAAGTGGAACCACTTACCCGTCTCGGACTCGATCGTCTTGAGCACGCGGGCCTCGTTGCCGGTGAACTCGGCGCTCACGCGGGGATTCATCTGGATCAGCAGCGCCTCGGCGGACGTCTCCTTGGCCAGGTCGCGCAGGCGGCGCTCGAACTCGATGGCGATCGTCTCTTCGGACTTGATCACGCCCTCGCCGTCGCAGGTCGGGCACGGCCGGGTCATGATCTCGCGCACGCCCTCGGTGACGTTCTGGCGCGTCATCTCGACCAGTCCGAGCGGCGAGATCTCGACCACGAACGTCTTGGTGCGGTCCTCGTCGAGCGCCTTGCGCAGCGTCTTGAGCACAGCGTCGCGATTGCGGGCACGCGCCATGTCGATGAAGTCGATGACGATGATGCCGCCGATGTCGCGCAGCCGGAGCTGGCGCACGACCTCATCGGCCGCCTCGAGGTTCGTCTTGGTGATCGTGTCCTCGAGCCGGGCGCCCTTGCCGCGTCCGATGAACGACCCCGAGTTGACGTCGATGACCGTCAGCGCCTCGGCGTAGTCGATCATCAGATAGCCCCCGCTCGGCAGGTCGACACGCCGCGAGAGCGTGGAGGCCAGGACCTCCTCGACGCCGAAGGCCTCGAAGAGCGGTGTGTCCTGCTCCCAGAGCTCGACCTGGTCCACGAGCTCGGGGGCTGTGCGCGAGAAGAACGAGACCAGGCGGTGGTGCTGCTTGGGGTCGTCGACGATCGCGCGCTCGAAGGCCGCCGAGAAGATGTCCCGGACGACGCGCACCGAGAGGTCCGCCTCCTGGAAGACGAGCGCCGGCGCCGGCGTCTCGGCGACGCGCCTCTGGAGCACCTCGTTGAGCTTGAACAGATAGAGCAGCTCGCGCTCTAGGTCGGCGCGCTGAGCGCCCTGCGCGGCCGTGCGGATGATCGCCCCACCGCCGGCTAGCTCTAGCTTCGCGGCCTGCTTGCGCAGGCGCTCGCGCTCCTTTTCCTCGAGGCGGCGTGAGACGCCGACGCCCTCGCCGAAGGGAGCGAAGACCATGTAGCGGCCGGCGATCGTGAGATCCATGGACAGGCGTGCGCCCTTGCTCTTCAGCGGGTCCTTGACGACCTGGACGACGATCTCCTGACCGGGCTTGAGCATGTCGGTGATGTTGCGCCCGTCGCGGCTCGAGCCGCGGCCGCGGCGCGGAGCGTCGACCCCGGGCATGACGATCTCGTCGACGTGGAGAAAGCCGTTCTTCTCCAGGCCGATGTCGACGAATGCCGCCTCGAGACCGGCGAGCACGTTGTCGACCCGCCCCTTGTAGATGTTGCCGACGATCGAGCGAGCGCCGCGGCGCTCCAGATACAACTCGGCCACCGTGTAGCCGGCGTCCGGCTTGGACGTCTTGCGGCGTCGGGGCGAGGACGAGGCCGGCTTACGTGCGGCGACGGTGCCCGTCGCCTCCAGCAGCGCAACCCGGGTCTCCCCACGGTCGACGCTGACCAGCACTTGCTTCTTCAATTGTGTTCAGTCCTTTATAAGTTTGGCGCCCCGCAAAGCTGCGGCGAGGCATCGGGGTCGTGCGAGCACGGAGCCCCATTACGAAAGTAGCGCCCGCGTCTTGCCGGCCGTCGCCATCCGTGCCTGGATGTAGATCGACTGCAGTAGGCCGAGGGCTATGAAGGTGATGACGACCGATGATCCGCCGTAGCTCATGAGCGGTAACGGTACGCCTGTGATCGGCATGATCCCGATCGTCATGCCGACATTGACGAAAACCTGGAACATCAGCATCGCCAGGATGCCGCCGGCGACGAGTGCGCCGAAGAGGTTCTTGGCCATCGTGAGGATGCGCAGACCGCGCCAGATCAGCAGCGCGTACAGCGACAGCACGAGGGCCGCGCCGACGAAGCCGTAGGTCTCCCCCACGACGGAGAAGATGAAGTCCGTCTGGTTCTCGGGTACGTATCCGAGCGCGGTCTGGGTCGCGTGCTCCACCCCGCGACCGGTCTTCTGGCCCGAGCCGATGGCAATCAGCGACTCGGTTATCTGGTAAGTCTGGTTGCGCGGATCGTGCGAGGGGCTGAGGAAGCCGGTCAGGCGCTGCACCTGATAGGGCTTGAGCACATGGACCCCCACCGCGGGCGCGGCCGCGAGCACGATCGCGATCGAGGCCGCGAACATGGCCACCAGCGCGGTGAGCTGCTTCCAGGACGTGCCGGCCACGAAAAGGATCGTGAAGGCGACGGCGACGAAGACCATGCCCGTACCGAGGTCCGGCTGGCCGATCACGATCAGCGCCGGGAGTAGCGCGAGCAGCATGATCCGCGCGGTCGTGCGCCGCTCGTGCAGGCGTCGCGAGCGGTCCACGGTGAACCCGGCCAGCGAGATGACCAGCAGCACCTTGCCGAACTCGGACGGCTGCAGATTGAAGAAGGGCAGCGTGAACCAACGATGCGCGCCCTTGATGGCCGGTGTTCCGAACACGAGCAGGTTGGAGACGACCAGCAGCCCGTAGAGCCCGAGCTTGTACTCCCGCAGCCTGGAGTAGTCCATCCGCGCGAGCAGCCCCGCAACCACCAGGCCGAGCACCACGTAGATGGCCTGGCGCTCGACGTAGTAGAGCGGCTGGCCCCTGATGCTGCCCTTCGTGGCCCCGTGCAGCGTCACCAGCGAGCAGGCCACGAGCCCGGCGGCCGCCACGATCAGCAGCGGATCGATGCGCGGCAGCGCGCGCGGCCGGGCCGTCGGCTCCTCGGTGGCCTGGATCGGGGTCGTCAGACTCAAAGCGTCTTGGACGTGCCGGCGACGAAGTTGCCGCGATTGTTGAAGAACCACTGCGAGAGGATCTGACGCGCGGCCGGGGCCGCCGCCGCGGCGCCGAAGCCGCCCTGCTCGACGGTCACGGCAACCAGGATCGGCCGCTTGGGATCGGGCACGTAGCAGACGTACCAGGACTGGTCGGCTTGACCGTTGCGCTGCGCGGTACCCGTCTTGCCGTACACCGGCTCGGGAAAGCCGGCGAAGACGTCGGCGGACGTGCCGCCCGGCTGCGAGGCGGCGTCGTGCAGGCCGGAGCGGATCGCGTCGAGGTTGCCCGCGTCGATCGCGATGTGGCGCTCGGCCGGCGGGTCGATCTTCTGCAGCACCGTGCCGTCCGGGTTTTCGACCTGAAGGCCGACATGCGGACGCACGACAGTGCCCCCGTTCTCGATCGCCGAATAGGCGACGGCGAGCTGCAGCGGCGTGGCCTGCAGGTCACCCTGGCCCACGGCCAGGTTGACGTTGTCGCCCTCGGACCAGGGCCGGCCGTCGGCGATCCCGCACGAAGCATGACGCGGCTTGCCCTTGTATGGGCCCGTGGCCTGCTCGCATTCGAGCTCGAGCTTGTTGCGGTTGGCCCGCCACTTGGGCGTTGGCAGCGTGCCCGTGACCTCGCCACCCAGATCGATCCCGGTCGGCTGGCCGATCCCGAACCTGCGCGCCCACGTCTGGAGCTGGCCGCCGTTCGGCGCCCGGCTCGGATCCACGTTGAGCTTCTCGCCCAGGTTGTAGAAGAAGATGTCCGACGACACGCGGATGGCGTTGACCATGTCCAGCGACCCATAGGACGCGTGGCCGGCGTTGTGGAGGTTGAGACCGCCCGAGAGGGTGAAGCTGCCCGTGTCGTCGAAGGTGTCGCTGAGGTTCCAGACGCCGCTCTGCAGTGCGGCGGTGGCCGTGATGGCCTTGAAGGTCGAACCGGTCGGATAGGCGCTCTGCAGCGCACGGTCGATGAGCGGGAAGTTGCTCGAGGCATTGTTGAGCTGGGCGTAGGCGCTGCTCGAGAGCGGCTTGACGAAGACGTTGGGATCAAAGGTGGGATTGGAGCCCATGGCCAGAACCTCGCCGTTGCGGGGGTCGAGCGCGACGAAGGCACCGGCGTTGGCCGGTGGGTTGCTGCCGATCGCCGTGGCCAGTGCCTGCTCGCCCGCCCTCTGGAGGCGGATGTCGAGTGACAGCTTCAGGGTGTGGCCGGCCAACGGCGCCTTCTGCGCAAGCTCCTTGGTGAAGCGTCCCGCGGCGTTGACCTGCACCCGGTCGGCGCCGTCGGAGCCGCGCAGGTAGTGGTCGTATGAGTACTCGAGCCCGGTCTGGCCGACGATCGAGTTCTGCGAGACACCCTTGAAGTGCGACTGGTGAAGCTCGGTCGCGTTGATCGGGCCGACGGTCCCGAAAAGCTGGGCAGCCAGGCTGTGCAGCGGGTAGGAGCGCACGTAGACCGTCGGCTCGAGCACACCCGGGAACTGCTCCTGGCGCTCGGCTAGGTAGAAGTAGACGGGCTTCTGGACGTCGGTCTTGACGGTCACGTTGGCGTAGGGGAGCAGCGCGTGCTGCTGCGCGACCTTGCAGTCGATCGGGCCCAGGGTCTGGACGCCCTGACCCGCGATCCGGCAGCGGACCGGGCGCGTCGACATACCGAGCACGGCCGACAGGCGGTGGAACATGGCGTCGCGCGCGGCTGGGTTCTGCGGGATCTCCACCGGGTCGAGCTGGACGGCGATCGCCTGGCGGCTCTCCACGAGCTGCGTCCCGTTGCGGTCGACCATCTCTCCGCGCTGGGCGGGAATCGCGATGTCGCGCGTGCGGTTCGTGCTGGCCTGGGCCAGATACTGATCGCCCGAGAGGACCTGCAGAAACCACAGCCGGAAGAAGATGATCGCGAACATGGCCAGCGCGAAGCCGCCGATCACGGCCACGCGCATCGCGAGCTGTGGCGAGAGGGGCGGGCGCCGGTCTTCGGGAAGCTGGATCATCGGGCGGAGCGCGGGATCTGACCGAGCCGCTTGGACGGGCTCTGGAGCGGGCTCAGTCCGCCGGTCGTGTACGCGCGACGCCGCCGGCGCCGCGGGTCGTCGGGCAGCGCCGGCTGGATGATCCGGCGAACGGCCGCATAGACCGGCAGCGCGATCAGGGAGTTGACGAGCACGGTGATGAAAAGTTGCTGGAAGAGGAGCAGCGAGACGGGCGCGTCGACGCCGAGCAGGAATTGGATCATGGCCATGCCGATCCCGGCGACGGCCGTGGCCGCCGCACCCAGCGCGACGGGCACGAGGCCGTGGGCGGGGTCGCGCAGCTCGCGCAGCCGTCCCGACCAGTAGCCGATCGCGATGTAGAGCAATGAGGTGACCCCGAGCGTCTGGACGAGCACGAGATCGACCAGCAGACCCGTGCCGAAGCCCATCACGGCGCCCATCAGCGAGCCGGCGAGCAGCCCGACGGACATCACGACGAGCGGCGTCACGTCAGCGCTGACGCCGAAGATTGAGATCTGCGAGATCCCCGCCTGCTGGATGACGACGGTCACGAAGGCCAGGATCACCAGCCGGAGCGGAAGACGGAGGGACTCGCTCACGCGCGCCTCCGCTCGCCGTCCGGGCTCGCCTGAATGGAGGCCGCGTGAGTCATCCGCCCGGAACCTGGGCGCGTTGCGATCCGGGGTGCGGGCGGGTGAGGATCTGCACCAGGTCGAGATGACGCACGTCAGCGGCCGGGGTCACGGTGACCTGCTGGTTGTTGAGCAGGTCGTCCTGTGGATTGGAGTCCGAGACCTGGCCGATCGGGATCCCCGACGGGTAGAGCGAGTCCAGCGTGCCCGACTTGAAGCCGGCGGTCACCACCTGCTGGCCCGTCTTGATCGGTGCGTGCGGGCTCAGGTTCTGCAGCAGCAACTGGTTGGGGTTGCCGACTGCCGGCGTGAGCACGCCCGCGTCATTGAGCGAGTCCTGAACCGCTGCGGCCACCGAGTAGGAGTGATCGGTGATCAGCGTGACGATCGCGAAATTCGGCCCGACGGTCGAGATCTTGCCCGCCAGGGCGCCCGCGCCGAGCACAGGGTCGTCCTGGTGCACGCCGTCGGCCGAACCCTTGTCGACCTCGACGGTCTGATACCAGAGCGTCGGGTCGCGCGAGATGACATGCGCGGCCACCGGCTGTAAGTTGGCGGTGCCGATGTTGCTGGCCAGTCCGAGCAGCTTGGCCGCCTGCTGATACTCGAACTTGTACTGCTGCAGGCTGCCGACCTGCTGCTGGAGCGCAGCGGCCTCCTTCTTGTACTTGTCGCGCTCGCTCTTGGCGCTGAAGGTGTCGCTGAACCAGCCCGCCACGTCGCGCACGGGCTTGAGCGCCGTGCTGGCGCCCTTCTGGATCGGGGAGAGCACCTCGACGATGCCCCGCTGCACCGAGTGCAGAGGGCTGCTGGGCGATTCGCCGAAGTAAGCCGTCAGAAGGATCAGGGAAACGGCGATGAGCAGCGCGAGCAGCGCGCGTCGTCGCCGTACTTGCTTGTCGTACACGGTGGGCGTGTCTCCAAGGTCGTGCTCCGCGCCAGCCTATTGGTACTGGCCCAAAAGCTAGTACCGGCGGCGCCGGTTGCGTGAATTCTTGCTTGAACGATGGATCGCCTCGAACTCCTCGAGTGATCGACCCGAGCCCACCGCCACGCAGGTCAGCGGCGACTCGGCCAGGTGCGCCGGCATCTGCGTCTCGTGACGCAGGCGCTCCTCGATTCCCTGCAGCAGCGAACCCCCTCCGGCCAGCATGATACCGCGGTCCATGATGTCGGAGGCCAGCTCGGGCGGCGTGCGATCGAGCGTCTCCTTGACCGCGTCGATGATCTGCGAGACGGGTTCCTCGAGCGCGCCCCGGATCTCCTCGCTGGTCAGGACGACCGTCTTGGGCAGGCCCGAGACCATGTCGCGGCCCCGGATCTCCGCCTGAACCTCCTCGTCCATCGGGAACGCGGAGCCGATCTCGAGCTTGACCTCCTCGGCCGTCTGCTGGCCGATCAGGAGCTTGTACTCGCGCTTGACGTAGTTGATGATCGCCTCGTCGAGCTCGTCGCCACCGACCCGGATCGACTGCGAGACGACGATCCCTCCGAGCGAGATCACCGCGACCTCGCTCGTGCCGCCACCGATGTCGACCACCATCGAGCCGGTCGGCTCGCCGACCGGCAGTCCCGCGCCGATCGCCGCGGCCATCGGCTCCTCGATCAGATAGGCCTGGCGGGCGCCGGCCGAGAGGCAGGCCTCCTCGACGGCGCGCTTCTCGACGCCGGTCACGCCGCTGGGCACGCAGACGACCACGCGCGGATGCGCCCAGCGGTTCTGATGCACCTTCTGGATGAAGTGCCGGAGCATCTCCTCGGTGACCTCGAAGTCGGCGATCACGCCGTCCTTGAGCGGCCGGATGGCCGAGATCGTGCCCGGCGTGCGCCCGAGCATGCGCTTGGCCTCGATGCCGACGGCGTGCACCTCCCCGGTGCGGGAGTCGACAGCGACGACACTCGGCTCGGAGAGCACGATCCCCCGCCCCCGCACGTATACGAGGGTGTTGGCGGTGCCGAGGTCGACCGCCATGTCACGGCCGCCGAAACCGGTTAGGTACGTAAAGAAGCCCATGCTGTGTAGAGGTACGGCCTAGCGTTGGACGGAGCGGCAAGATGCGAATGGGGGCCGACGTAAGCGCCCCGCAACGGTCCATCCGCGGCTGAGTGTAGCGGACCTTCGCCCGCCACTCACTCCTGCCAGAACGCGGTCTTTTCCCCGCATTTCGGGGCCTTCCGGTGTCTTGGCGCACCCGGGTCCTCGGCTCGAGGGGTGTAATGGGGTCCCGGCGTTGACTCGCGGTGTGCCCAGGCGGACACGACGAAGTAGCGCAGGATGGCGAGCAACCCTGCGCGCAACGTATAGGACCGCCCGGTCAGGGCCAGAGCAGCGCCGGCTCGAGGTCGAGCAGCGTGGGCACGGGCAGCCCGACCACGTTCAGGTAATCACCCTCGATCGCCTGCACGAGCGCGGCGCCGCGGCCCTGGATCGCGTAGCCGCCCGCGCGCTCACGCCACTCCTCGGTCGCGAGGTACCACTCGATCAGCGGCTCGTCCAGAGCTCGGAACTCGACCACGGTGGTGGCCGCCGCCGTACGGCGCTGCCCGGCTTGGATCAGGCAGATGCCGCTGATCACCGCGTGACGGTGGCCACCGAGCACGCGCAGGGTATCCCGGGCCTGCGCGACGCCGGCAGGCTTGCCGAAGATGCGTGCACCGAGCACGACGAGCGTGTCGACCCCGAGCACGAGCGCGTCGGGTCGCGCGGCGGCGACCGCGGCGGCCTTGCGGTAGGCGTTCTCCAGCGCGACCTCGTGCGGAGGTCCCTGCATGAGCTCCGGCACATCGGCGGCACATTCCTCGAACGGAACCCCGAGCTGCTCGAGGATCGCCCGCCGCTGGGGCGAACGCGAGGCCAGGACGAGCGGCCGCGTCATGGCGCGGGCGGCCGGCTCAGCCGAGGTCCGGGAAGAACAGCGCGGCCTCGCGCTGCGCCGACTCGGGCGAGTCCGAGCCGTGAACCATGTTCTGGCCGACCTCGATCGCGTAGTCACCCCGGATCGATCCCGTGTTGGCCTCGAGCGGATTGGTCGCGCCGATCACCTGGCGCGCGGCCTTGATGGCCTGCTCGCCCTCGAGCACCATCGCCACCAGCGGCCCCGAGGTGATGAAGCTGGCCAGCTCTTCGAAGAACGGCTTGCCCTCGTGCTCAGCGTAATGGCGCTCGGCCAGCTCGCGGGTCATCGTCATGAGCTTCAGCGCCGCCAGCGAGAGGCCCTTGCGCTCGAACCGCGCGATGATCTCGCCGGTCAGGTTGCGGGCGAAGGCGTCGGGCTTGACGAGGATGAGCGTGCGCTCCATAACCGGCATATCTCCCTGTTAGAGGTGGTTCGGGGTCAGGTGGTCGACGGCTGCTCAGCCGCCGGCTGCTCTGCGGTGCTCTCGCGCCGCCGGCGCGTGCTGCGCCGGGCGGCCGGGGTCACGGCCCCGATCTCGGCTTCGCAGAACGGGCAGATCTTCCACATCGGATCGAGTGGCTTGCCGCAGTTGTGGCACGGATCCTTGAGCTTGCGTAGGCAGCTCGGACAGCGCAGGAAGTCCTTTTCGACCTCGTAGTCGCAGTGCGGGCAGAGGTGGTACCCGAGCTGGGCCAGCCGCGCCTCGGCGGCCTGCATCTCGAGCTCGCGCTCGCGCACGTCGTCGAGATACTCGGGCGGCCGCACGATCAGGTAGATCAGCGAGCCGACGAAGGGGAACAGGGCCGCCGCGGTGGCGCATCCGATGAGCATCGGATCGGCGATGCGGCGACGGGCATCGGCGTACGTCCAATAGACGAGCGCCAGCCAGATCACCACGAGGAACAGGATCACGAGGTTGACGGCCAGGCTCAGCCCGCTGTTCTTGATCCCGAATACGGCCTGCGAAAGCATGAGGGACGCGAGTGTAATGGGCGGCGGCGTCGGATCGCCTCCGGTTCGCTAGAGGAACACGCGGCCGAACAGGTAGCCGATGCCGAAGAAGACCAGGATGACGATCACCACGGCCAGCGCAACGACTCCGATCATGGTCAGCCAGCTGGGATTGTCGTCCGGGTCGTTCAAAGCATCGAGACGCGTCCGGATCCCGCGTCATTGAGCGGACGGACGAGGTCGGCGATCAGATAGATCGACCCGGTGGCGATCACAACCCCGTGGGGCCCGGCGAGTTCGCGCGCGCGGGCGAGTGCGGCACGCGGGTCGCGCACGATCTCCGACGGCGGCCCGTCGAGTTGGCCCGCGAGGGATGCAAGTGTCGGTGGGGGCAAGGCTCGCGGATTCTGACTGCTCGTGAAGACGATCGCATGGCTGACGGGCAGCAGCATCCTCAACATGCCCGCCGCGTCCTTGTCGTCGAGGATCGACACCACGGCCACGACACGGCGGTCGCGCGCCAGTTCGGCCACGGATTCGACCAGCGCGGCTATCCCGTCGGGATTATGGGCGCCATCGAGCAGCGTCAGCGGATCGCTGCCGGTGGCCTGCAGGCGGCCGGGAACCCGGACCTGGGCCGCCGCCGCCGCGACCGCCCCGGGCAGCAGCACGCCGAGATAGACCTCGGCGGCCGCGCGGGCGAGCGCGAAGTTGCGTCGCTGAAAGGCGCCCAGCGCGCCAACCTCCACGCCCGGATCGACACCGGCTTGCACGATCTGAGCCCCGCGCTCGCGCGCGGTGCGCTCGGCCTCGGCCAGGGCGTCTGGGTGCAGGTCCGCGCCGAGCACGAGCGTGCCGCCGGGCCGCACGACGTCGAGCTTCTCGCGCGCGATATCGAGCACGGTCGGACCGAGCCAGCGCGTGTGCTCGAGCCCCACGCTGGTCAGGACCTGGACACGAGAGGGCAGCACGTTGGTGGCGTCGTAGCGGCCGCCGAGGCCCGCTTCGATCACCGCTACGTCGACGCCGCGCGCCGCCAGCTCCGAGTAGGCGGCCGCGGTCAGGGCCTCGAACTGCGTGACCCGGTCCTCGCCGGCGCCGCGGTCGACGAGCTCGGCCGCGCGCGCCGCGCGCTGGACGGCGTGGGCGAAGGCCGCCGGCTCGAGGTCGGCGTCGCCGATCCGGATTCGCTCAGAGAAGGAGACCAGGTGCGGGGACAGATATGCGCCGACCCGCCGGCCGTGGCGCTCGAGGATCGCGGCGATCATGCGCACCGTCGAGGATTTGCCGTTCGTCCCCACCACGTGGATCGAGTCGAAGCGGCGCTCGGGGTGCTCCAGCGCGGTCATGAGACGGCGCATCCGGTCCAGGCCGAACCGCATCCCGAACAGCTCGAGCGAGAGCAGGTAGCGCTCGGCCTGCTCGGGGGTCACAGCGACTCGAGCTCCGAGCGTAGGCGGGCGAGCTTTTCGCGCTCGGCCTCGACGACCAGCGGTGGTGCCTTGGCCACGAACCCCTGGTTGGCCAGCTTGCGCTCGGCCCGCTCGATCTCCGCCTCGAGCTTGTGGCGGCGCCCCTCGCGCTTGCGCTCGGCCGCGCCGAGATCGAGCTCGTCACTGGCCAGGATCTCGATCGCGCCACCCGGCACGGGCACCGAGGCGACCGGATCGCCGGCCTGCGTCGTCAAGTTGAGCCGGCCGAGCCGGGCGATCTGCTCCGCCGTCTGCTCGTAGCCCTCGGCGGCCAGGCGTGCGTTGAGCTGCGCCCCGACCTTCACACCGGCGAAATCGCGCCAGGCCCGCAGGCCCTGGACCGCCTCGACCGTGCGCGTGAGGATCGCCTCGGCGTGCTCGTCCGGTGGGCTCGACTCACCGCGCGTGTGGGCGGCGAGCAGGCCGTCGGCGCCAGGTATGTAGCAGTGGATCTCCTCGGTCACGAACGGGATCATGGGATGGGCGAGCGCCACCGTCTCCTGAAGGATGTGCAGGAGCGTCCGTGCGGTGGCCGGATCGCCGTCGTACAGTCGCGGCTTGACCAGCTCCAGGTACCAGTCGCAGAGCTCGCCGTAGACGAAGTCGTAGAGCCCCAGCGCGGCGTGGGAGAAGTCATAGCGCTCGATCCGCGCATCGACCTCGGCGCGCGCGCGGGCCAGCCGCGAGAGGATCCAGCGGTCCTCTACCGCGACCGGCTCGCGGGCGGCGCGCAGACTCTCGTCGATACGCGTGAGGACGAGCCGCGAGGCGTTCCAGAGCTTGTTGGTCAGCTGCTGGCCCTGGGCCACCTTCTCCTCGCTGAAGCGGACATCCTGACCGGATGACATGACGAGCAGGCCCCAGCGCACGGCGTCGGCCCCATAGGCCGGGAACTCGCCTCCGTCGGCGAACACGGGCGGGCGAGACCCGCCATCGATCAGATCGAGCGGGTCGATGCCCGTGCCGAGCGATTTGGACATGCGCCGGCCGTCGGGGGCCTGGATCACCGAATGCACGTAGACGTCCTGGAACGGGATGTCGCCGGCGAACTCGAGGCCCTGCATGATCATGCGTGCGACCCACAGGAAGATGATGTCGCGGGCCGTCACCACGACATCCGTCGGATAGAAGGCGCGCAGCTCGGGCGTGTCCTTCGGCCAGCCCAGCGTGGCGAAGGGCCAGAGCGCGCTGGAGAACCACGTGTCGAGCACGTCCGGGTCCTGTGTCCAGCCCTCCCCCATGGGGGGCTCGGTGCCGACATAGGTCTCCTTACCGCGATACCAGACCGGGATCCGATGGCCCCACCACAGCTGGCGGGAGATGCACCACGGCCGGATGCTGCGCATCCACTGCAGGTAGACGCGCTCGGCCTGCTCGGGATGGAACCTGACCCGGCCGCTGGTGACGGCCTCGATGGCCGGCCCGGCGAGCTCGTCCATGCGCATGAACCACTGGAGCGAGATCAGGGGCTCGATCCGCTCGCCGGAACGGTGCGAGTAGGGGACGGTGTGCACGAGGTCCTCGGTACGGGTGATCAGCTCCTGCTCGCGCAGCTGCGCCACCACGGCCTCGCGCGCGGCGTCGACGGTGAGCCCCGCGAAGGCCTCGCCGGCCGCGGCCGTCATGCGGCCGTCCTCGCCGATCACGGAGATCTGCTCGAGCCCGTGGCGCTGGCCGATGTCGAAGTCGTTGGGATCGTGTCCCGGGGTTATCTTCAGCGCCCCGGTCCCGAACTCGGGCTTCACGTACTCGTCCGCGATGATCCGCAGCCGCCGTCCGACCAGCGGCAGGATCGCCGTCTCGCCGACCAGCCGGCGGTAGCGCTCGTCGTCCGGGTGGACCGCGACCGCGGTGTCGGCGAGGATCGTCTCGGGTCGCACGGTGGCGACGGTCACCGCACCCGAACCGGAGGCGAGTGGATAGTCGATGTAGTAGAGCGTGTCCTTGACGTTCTCGCGGTCCTCGACCTCGAGGTCGGAGATGGCCGAGCGGCTGCCCGGATCCCAGTTGACCATGTACCGGTCGCGGTAGATGTAGCCCTTCTCGTACAGCGCAACGAACACCTGGAGCACGGCCTGGACGTAGTCCTGGTCGAGCGTGAAGCGCTCCTCGTCGTAATCGCACGAGGCGCCGAGCCGCTTCAGCTGCTCGATGATCGCTCCGCCGTACTGCTCGCGCCATTGCCACACGCGCTCGACGAAGGCTTCGCGACCGATCGCCTCGCGGCTCGTCCGCTCGGCTACGAGGGCGCGCTCGACCTGGGTCTGGGTGGCGATGCCGGCGTGATCGGTGCCGAGGATCCACTTGGTGCGCCGCCCTTGCATGCGGGCATGACGGACCAGCGTGTCCTGGACGGAGTTGTTGAGCGCGTGCCCCATGTGCAGCACGCCCGTGACGTTCGGCGGCGGGATCGCGATCGAGTAGTTCTCCTCGGCCGTGCCCTCGGGCTCGGGGTGAAAGAGCCCGGAGTCCAGCCAGCGGCGCATGATGCGCGGCTCGACCTCGGCCGGGTCGTATCGCGTTCGGGTTTCGAGCTCCGACATGGGTGCCGGAGTGTAGGTGGCCCGGCTCGAGATTCGGCGGTGGGTCTAGGCCGCTTCTTCGTCGGGCACGGAGACCGTGACCAGCGTCGGCGAGACGTCCTTCTCGATCGTCTCCCGGGTGACGACGCATTTCTGCACGTCGCGCCGGGAGGGCAATTCGAACTGGACCTCGAGCAGGACCTCTTCGATGATCGAGCGCAGGCCGCGCGCGCCGGTCTCGCGCTCCAGCGCCTTGTCGGCGATCGAGGACAGCGCCTCGTCGGCGAACACGAGCTCGATCCCGTCGAACTGGAAGAAGCGGGCAAACTGCTTGACGAGCGCGTTGCGGGGCTCGGTCAGGATCTGCATGAGCTCGTCCCGTGAGAGCTGATGGATCGCCGACATCACGGGCAGACGGCCGATGAACTCTGGGATCAACCCGTACTGGATCAGGTCCTCGGGCAGACAGTGCTCGAAGATCTCGCCCTTGTCGCGCTGCTCCTTGGACTGGATCGCGGCCCCGAAGCCGACGCCCTGATGGCCGACCCGGCGCTCGATCACGCGGTCCAGATTCGCGAACGCGCCACCGCAGATGAAGAGCACGTTGGTCGTGTCGATCGAGAGGAACTCCTGGTGCGGATGCTTGCGGCCGCCCTGCGGCGGGACCGAGGCGGTCGTCCCCTCGAGGATCTTCAACAGCGCCTGCTGGACCCCCTCCCCCGAGACGTCCCGGGTGATCGACGGGTTGTCGGCCTTGCGGGCGATCTTGTCGACCTCGTCGATGTAGATGATCCCGGTCTCGGCCTTCTTGACGTCGTAGTCGGCAGCCTGGATCAGCTTCAGCAGGATGTTCTCCACGTCCTCGCCGACATAGCCGGCCTCGGTCAGTGCCGTGGCGTCGGCGATCGCGAAAGGAACGTTGAGGATCTTGGCCAGCGTCTGGGCGAGCAGCGTCTTGCCGCAGCCCGTGGGACCGAGCAGCAGGATGTTGGACTTCTGCAGCTCGATGTCGTTCTCATCGGACTGCATCATCTGAACGCGCTTGTAGTGGTTGTAGACGGCCACCGAGAGCGAACGCTTGGCCTGCTCTTGCCCGACCACGTACTCGTTCAGGACGTCATAGATCTCGCGCGGCTTGGGCAGGTTCTCGATGTCGAAGCTCGGCGGTGCGGTGAGCTCCTCGTCGATGATCTCGTTGCAGAGATCGATGCACTCGTCGCAGATGTAGACGCCGGGACCGGCGATGAGCTTCTTGACCTGCCGCTGCGACTTGCCGCAGAAGCTGCATAGAAGCTGTTCGTTGGAGTCGGTAGGACGTGCCATTGTTTGCCCTCTCCCAGAGTCGTCGGCTCGCGACTCGCAGCGCTAAGGGTAGCCCTTTAGTGCTGTGAGATCACGCGATCGATGATTCCGTAGTCCTTCGCCTCCTCAGAGCTCATGAAGTAATCCCGCTCGGTGTCCTTCTTAACCTCTTCGACCGGCTTGCCAGTGTGGTGCGAGATGATCTCGTCGAGCCGGCGCCGGACGTCGATGATCTCCTTGGCATGAATCTCGATATCGGTCGCCTGGCCCTGGAAACTTGAGGACACCTGATGGATGAGGATCTTCGCGTTGGGTAGCGCCATCCGCTTGCCCGCGGCGCCACCGGAGAGCAACAGCGCCCCCATCGACATCGCGATGCCGACGCAGATCGTCTGCACGTCGGGCTTGATGAACTGCATCGTGTCGTAGATGGCCAGGCCCGCGTAGACCGAGCCGCCCGGCGAGTTGATGTACACCGAGATGTCCTTGTCCGGGTCCTCGGACTCCAGGTGCAGCAGCTGGGCCACGATCAGGTTGGCGATCTGGTCGTCCACCGGCGTACCGAGGAAAATGATCCGTTCGTTCAGCAGCCTGCTGTAGATGTCAAACGCGCGCTCCCCGCGGGAGGTCTGTTCGACGACCATCGGTACCAGTGGGCTCATGGTCTCGCTCTTTCTCGCTTCCTCGGCCGGAATCCTTCCACCACGAGCCCGACTTCTGGCCGGGACCGCGAGCGCCCCGTTCGTGCTGAACCGGTCACTCGCGGCGAGTCTAGCAACGTGTCTGAAACGCTCTGAAGGGCTTAGGAGTCCGGAGTCCAGAGCTCGCCCGAGCCCTTCTCGGGAGCGTCCTGACCGGGCGTCCAGAGCTTTTCGCGAGCCTGCGCCTGGTCAACCGAGATGGGCCTGGCCTCACTGACGATCAGCTCCAGCGCGCGACGTGTGGCCAGGTCCTCACGCACGCGGTCCACGCGGTCGGCCTTGCGCAGCTGCTCGAACAGCTTCTTGGCGCTCGTGCCGTCACGCTCGGCGACCGGCTCGAGGGCCTCGATCACGTCATCGTCGCTCGGTTCGATGCTCTCGGCCTCGACGATCGCCGCGAGGACGGCCTCGCGCTTGAGCGCCTCGGCTGCCTCGGGCTCGGCCTCGTGGGCCAGCGACTCCTCGTCCTTGCCCGAGATCTGTAGATAGGTCTCCTTGGAGACGCCCTGCCGGGCCAGCGTGCTCATCATCTGTTCGAGCATCTCGTGCGCTCGGGCGTGCACCAGCGGGCCGGGAACCTCGACCTCGGCCTCGGCGACCGCGGCGTCCAGCACGGCCTCTTCGAACTCACGCTCGACCGTGCGCTCGTCGGCCTCTCGCAGCCGGGTAGCGATGTCCTCGCGCAATTCGGCCAGTGTGTCGAAGCCGGCCGACTCGGAGGCGAATTCGTCGTCGAGCTCGGGCAGCCGCTTCTCCTTGACCTCCTTGACGGTGACCTCGAAGCTGGCCGCCTCCCCCGCGTGCTGCGGGTACTCCTCGGGGAACTCGACCTCGACGGTGCGCGTCTCACCGGCCGCGGCGCCCACGAGCTGATCCTCGAAACCCGGGATCAGGCGCCCGGAGCCCAGCTCAAGCAGCTGGTCGCGACCCTCCCCGCCCTCGAACGGCTCACCGTCGATCGAGCCCACGTAGTCGATCACCAGGTGGTCGGCGCTGGCCGCGGGGCGTTCCACCGTCTCGAGGGTGCCGAAGCGCTCGCGCAGCGACTCGAGCTCCTGCTCGAGCCGGGCGTCGTCCACCTGGGGCTCCCGGCGCCCGACCTCGAGGCCCTTGTACTCGCCGAGCTTGGCTCCGGGACGGACGCCGATCTCGATCGAGAAGGCCAGCGGCTCGCCCTCACCGGGCAGCTCGCCGACGTCGAGCTGGGGCTCGCCCACGGGAGCGATCCCGGAGGCGTCGATCGCATCGGCGTACCAGTGGCCGAGCCCACTGCGCAGAGCCTCGTCAAGCACGGCCTCGCGTCCCAGCCGCCGGATGACCACCGGTGGCGGGACCTTGCCCTTGCGAAAGCCGGGAATCCGCAGCTGGCGGCCGAGCTCGCGCGCCGCCTGCAAAACGCGCCGCTCGACCTCCTCGGCGGGCACCTCGGCCTCGACCCGGACCCGGGATTCAGGAAGCTCTGTGACGTTGGTCTTGACGGTCATCGGCGCCGAACCATAGCTGCACGGCCGCGGGCGCCGCCCTTGATAGCGTCACGGCGTGCCGTCCCGCTTTGTCGCTCGCGTGATCACGGGTCCCTGGGGCCACTTCGTGGCGGGAACCGTGGACATCCTGGCCCTCGTCGGCCACGTGCTGCGGGCCCGGCTGACCGGCCGCGATCCCTGGTGAGCCGGCCGCGCCGCGGTCACCCCTCGGTCGCGGCGCCCTGAATCAGGTTGCGGAGCTCGCGCAACGCCACGGGCAGCGTCGTCGTGTCGTACGTGCGCGTAGCCCGGATGTCGGCGAGCACACCGAGGCAGCGCCGCACGGCGCTCTCGTGGAGCTCCATCCAGGCGTCGATCTCGGCGTCGCTGCTCTGACCGTCGCCGCCATGGCCGAGCACGTCGAGCGCGGCCGCTCGATACAGGCTGTAGAGGTCGTCGCGCAGCGCCGCGCGGGCCAGCGCCTGCCAGCGATCCGATCGCGGCAGCTCGATGATCCGGTCGCGCAGCCAGTTAAGCTCGAGCCGCGCGCCGAGCCGGAAGTAGGCGCCGGTCACGGCCTCGATCGAACGCCCCGTGCGGCGGGCGACCTCGACGATGTCGAGCACGAGGACGAGCGCGCGCATGCTGGCCACGCGCGTGGCCAGCGTGTCCGGGACGCCGGCCTCGTGCAGGTCGTGGCGCTGCTGCTCGAAGGCGACGCGGTCATCGCCCTCGAGCACCTCGGGCAGCGCGGCGTACACCGTCCGCGTGCCGGGCGCGTACTGGTCGATCGTCGCCCGGATGTCGAGCGCGCGCCGGTTCGAGCGCACGAGCCAGCGTGTCGCGCGCTCGACCAGCCGCCGGCCTTCGATCAGCATCTCGATCTGCACCGCCGCGTCGACCTCGTTGTCGAGTGCCTCGACGCTACGCCAGAAGTCGCGCATTTCGTAGATCTCCCGGGCGGCGGCGTAGGCGCGCGCCAGCTCGGAGGCCGTGGCGCCGGTCTCCTCCCAGAGCCGGAAGGCGAACGTCGTACCGGCGCGATCGACGAGCTGGTTGGCGACCAGCGTGGCGATGATCTCCCGCCGCAGCCGGTGCGAGCGCATCTGCTCGCCGAAGCGCTCGGGCAGCGGCGCCGGGAAGTAGCGCTCGAGGTCGTGGCGCAAGTACGCGTCCTCGGGCAGGTCGGTCTCCAGCAGGGCCGCGTTCAGATGGATCTTGGAATGGGCCATGACGATCGCCAGCTCGGGCGCGACGAAGCCCTGGTGCTGACGTTTGCGCTCGCTGATCGTCTTGTCGCTGGGCAGCGCCTCGAGCTCGCGATCCAGGTTGGAGTCGCGCTCGAGCCGACGGACCATGCGCGCGTGGACGTCGACCATCGGCGCCGCCTGGGCCAGCGCGACGCTGAGCGCCTGGGTCTGTGTGTAGCTGCCGTAGAGGACGGCTTCGGCCACCTCGTCGGTCATCTCCACGAGCAGCTCGTTGCGCTGCTTCTGGGTCACGTCGCCATGGCGGACGATGGCGTCGAGCAGGATCTTTATGTTGACCTCGTGGTCGGAGCAGTTGACCCCCGCGACGTTGTCGACCGCGTCGGTGTTGATGCGCCCGCCCTGGCCGTCCGGGCCCCCCCGCAGCGCGTACTCGATCCTGGCCCGCTGCGTGAAACCCAGATTGCCGCCCTCGCCGACGACGCGCGCCCGGATCTCGCACCCGTCCACCCGCACGGCGTCGTTGGCCTTGTCGCCGGTCTCGGCGTGGGTCTCGGTGCTCGCCTTCGCGTAAGTCCCGATACCGCCGTTCCAGAGCAGCTCGACCGGAGCTCTGAGTAGCGCCTTGATGAGCTCGGGCGGCGAGAGCTTCTCAGCCTCGATTCCGAGCACCTCCCGGGCCTGGACGGAGATCGGGATCGACTTGGCGCTGCGCGGGTACACGCCGCCCCCCGCGGAGATGAGCTCGGCGTCATAGGCATCCCATGAGCCGCGCCCGAGCTCGAAGAGCCGCTTGCGCTCCCCGAAGCTCACCTCGGGATCAGGATCGGGGTCCAGGAAGATGTGCAGGTGATTGAACGCCGCCACAAGCTTGATGTGGGGCGAGAGCAGCATTCCGTTGCCGAACACGTCGCCGGACATGTCCCCGATGCCCACGACCGAGAAGTCCGTGGAGTGCACGTGCAGGCCGAGCTCGCGGAAGTGCCGGGCCACCGAGACCCACGCCCCGCGCGCCGTGATCCCCATCTGCTTGTGGTCGTAACCGTGGGACCCCCCCGAGGCGAACGCGTCGCCGAGCCAGAATCCGTAGTCCGCCGAGACCTCGTTGGCGATATCGGAAAAGCTCGCGGTGCCCTTGTCGGCCGCTACCACCAGGTAGGGGTCGTCGTCGTCGTAGCGCACGACGTCCGGGGGCGGCACGAGTTCGTCCTGCTCGATGTTGTCGGTCAAGTCGAGCAGACCGGAGATGAAGGTCCGGTAACAACGGATCACCTCCGCCTGCAGCGCCTGGCGATCTCCGTCGGCGGGCGGTCGCTTGACCACGAATCCGCCCTTGGACCCGACCGGGACGATCAGCGCGTTCTTGACCATCTGTGCCTTCATCAGGCCGAGGACCTCGGTCCTGAAGTCCTCACGCCGGTCTGAGAACCGCAGGCCGCCTCGGGCGACCTTGCCCCCGCGCAGGTGCACGCCCTCGGTGCGCGGGGAATAGACAAAGACCTCAAAGCGTGGACGCGGCTGCGGAAGTGCCGGGATCCGCACCGGGTCAAGCTTCAGGGCAAGGAACGTGCGCTGGCCGGCGGGGATGCCCGTGCTGCCGCCGATCTCGTCGCTGCGGAAGTAGTTCGTGCGCACCGTCGCCTGCAGCACGGCCAGGAAGCTGCGCAGGATCCGGTCCTCATCGAGGCTCTCGACGGCGTCGATCATCGATCCCAGTTCCTGCTCGATGCGCTCCGCCTCCTGCGCGTCGCGTCGCCCGACGTCGAAGCGGGCCATGAACAGGCCGACGAGGAGCGCCGCGACGCGCGAGTGGTTGATCAGCGTGCGCACCATGTAGGCATCCGAGAAGGCGATCCCGGTCTGACGGAGGTACTTCGCGGCCGCGCGCAGGATCGTGACCTTGCGCCCCGTGAGCCCGGCGCTCAGCACGAGCCCGTTCAGCCTGTCGTCCTCGAAGTCGCCCCGCCACACCCCCAGGAAGGTCTCCTGGAAGTCCACCCGGGCCCGCTCGGCGTCACCGACCACGCAACGCAGCCCGAAGTCGTAGATGAAGACGCTCGGACCTCCCTCTGGCCTGATCTCGTAGGGACGCTCGTCGACGACCTTGGCGCCCATGTGCTCGAACGTCGGGAGCACGTCGGAGAGCGACACGCCCTCCGCGCTGAACAGCTTGCAGCGCGAGATGCCCTCGGGCGCCTCCAGGGGCCGGTAGAGGCTCATGACCAGGCCGTCGCTGTCGGCGAGCTCCTCGATCCGGCCGATGTCCACGACCGCCGAGCGCGCCACCCAGTCGGCCTGATAGGCCGGTGGGAAGGCCGGCGCGTAGATCTTGTAGAGCTCGCCGCCGCGCTCCTCCCCGTGCTCGTCGGTGAGCGCGTCACGCAGATCGTCGCTCCAGGCTCGGGTGGCCTGTACGAGCCGCTGCTCGACCTCCGCCACGTCGGGATCGGTCCGCTCGCCCGACGTGTGCACCACGTAGTGCACGCGCACGAGGACCGACTCCGAGAGCAGCAGGCTCCAGTCGAGGTCGTTGCCGTTATAGGCCTGCTTGAGGATCGCCGCGACCTTCTCGCGGTTGTCGGTGTTGAAGCGGTCACGCGGGATGAAGACCAGGCAGGAGACGAAGCGCTCCAGGGGGTCGCGCCGGGCGAACAGGCGCACGCGCTGGCGCTCGCCGAGCGCGAGCATGCCCATGGCGACGTCGAACAGCTCATCGGGCCCGATCTGAAAGAGCGAGTCGCGTGGATAGACATCGAGGATCTCGTTGATGGCCTTGGCGTCATGGCTGTCGGACGGGAAGCCGGCCCGCGTCAGCACGGCCTCGACCTTCTCCCTCAGGATCGGTATCTCGGCCGGGCTCGACTTGTACGCGGCCGTGGTGTAGAGACCGAGGAAGCGGCGCTCGCCCGTCACCTCGCCGTCGTCACCGAAGCGCTTGACGCCGACGTAGTCGAGATAGGCAGGGCGATGGACCGTCGAGCGCGAGTTGGCCTTGGTCAGCACGAGCGGCGCCGGGTCGCGCGCGCGCTCGCGCTGCTTGGGCGGGAGCTTCTTGAACGGACCCTGCCGAGGCTCGCCGCGCAGGATGCCGAGGCCCGATCCGGGAACCGCGCGCAGGCCCTCCCCGTTCTCCTCGGCCAGGTCGTACTCGCGGTAACCGAGGAAGGTGAAGTTGTCGTCGGCCAACCAGCGCAGGAACGCCTCGGTCTCGCGCGCCTCATGCACGGAGAGCTGCTCGCCAAAGCGCTCGCCGAGCTCGGCCCCGATGACCTGGGCCCGGTTGCGCATCGGCTGCCAGTCCTCCACCGCCGCGCGCACGTCACCGAGCACACTCTGGAGGCCAGTGCGCAGCTGCTCGAGATGCTCGTCCTCGGTCTCCCGGTCGACCTCCACGTGGAGCACCGACTCACGGATCTCGCCGTCTCCCGGCGAGCTGGGATCGAGGATCTCGAGCAGCTGCCCGTCGGCGTCTCGTCGCACCCTGATCACTGGATGGATGACGACGTGGATTCCGTAGCCGTTGCGGCTCAGCTCCATGGTCACCGAGTCGACGAGGAAAGGCATGTCGTCGGAGACGATCTCGACCACCGTATGACTCGATTGCCAGCCGTGGTGCTCGAACTCCGGGTTGTAAACGTGGAGCTTGGCGACGCCGGCGGGGCGTTGCTGGGCCAGATTCCAGTGCGCAACCGCCGCGCCGTAGAGATCGAGTGGACCCATCCCGGCGACATCGTCGGGGGGAACCCAGCGGTAGTACTGACGCACGAACGACGAGCACGGACTCGCCTGGTCCTCGGGCAGGCGCTCGTGAATCCGCGCGCAGACCGAATCGATCAGCTCAGGCTCGAGCTCCGCAGTCTTCGCCGGCATCCCGCACCGCCTCCTCTTCGTTGCAGGATCGGACCCTACTTGCTCGGCATCACGGCCCGCACGATCCTGCCTCGTTCAGCCGCACCGGGGCGCTCGAACATGTGGGGGTGCCCGCGGTTGTCGTTTGCCACCGTGGTGCTCTGAGCACTAGATTCCGCGCATGCGATCAACCCTCCGTCTCCTGCCCCTGCTCACCGCCGCCGCGCTCCTGCTCGCCGGGATCGCGCCCGCGAGTGGCGCCGCCAAGACCCACTGGCTCTGTAAGCCCGGCACGGCTCCCGATCCGTGCACTCCCGGTCTCTCGACCACGGTGTATTCCACCACCGGCAAGCAGGTCGCCGTTCGCCACCCAGTCGCGGTGAAGAACCCCAAGTTCGACTGCTTCTACGTCTACCCGACGGTCAGCGGCCAGTCAACGGGCAACGCCAATTTCAACATCGATCCCGAGGAGCGTTCGATCGCGCTCTACCAGGCCGCCCGGTACTCCCAGTACTGCCGCGTCTTCGCGCCCATGTACAGACAGCTCACGCTCGGGGCGATCGGCATCGGCAGCTCAGCCGGCAAGCCCAACGTGGCGCTGCCGCTGGCCGACGTGCGCAGCGCGCTCAAGGACTACCTGACGCATTACAACCACGGCCGGCCGTTTGTCCTGATCGGTCACTCGCAGGGTTCGTTCGTGCTGCGCAGCGTGATCAAGCTCGACGTCGACCCGAAGCCGGCGGTGCGCAAGCTGATGCTCTCGGCGATCCTCATGGGGGGCAACGTGCTCGTCAAGACGGGCTCCGACGTCGGTGGTGACTTCAAGCACATCCGAGCCTGCCACTCCAGCAGGCAGCTGAGCTGTGTCGTGGCCTTCTCGACATTCGACACGCCCGTTCCGGCCAACAGCAAATTCGGCCTGAGCTCGACCAAGGGCCAGTCGGTGCTGTGCACCAATC
This sequence comes from uncultured Solirubrobacteraceae bacterium, assembly GCA_963725515.1. GTDB lineage: Bacteria > Actinomycetota > Thermoleophilia > Solirubrobacterales > Solirubrobacteraceae > Palsa-465. Next base: position 785,493 of record CAVRZB010000003.1, read on the forward strand.
CGGCGGCGTTCGACGGCAGCCACGGCGTCGTCGACCTGATCACGCCCAGCGCCCCGTTCGACCCGGCCAGCCCGCTGGCCGCCGGCATCCTGATCCTCGGCTTGACCCAACCCCACCCGCCCACCGTCTGGGTGGAGGAGCCGGGCGCCTATCACGCGGCCTGCTCGTCGGCGAACAACGCCCACGTGCTTCAGATCACGGCGCTCGGCGGCGCGCAGACGGCCCATCCGAGCCCCGACGCCACGTGGGGCCTTCACCTGCTCGACGCCCAGATCGAGCTGGGGAACCTGATCAACCTGGTCAAGACCGAAGCCACGACGTACGCCAAGAGTCACAAGTAGGGGGGTTGGCGGGCCGTGGCCGCACTGCGGCCACGGCCCGCTGGGGGCCGGCCGGCGCTCGCCACTACCCGGACGTCGCGCAAACGGTCAGCGAGCTCGCTCTCACCTCGAGGTGCCAGACGTCGGGCGCCCGGTCCGGGCTGATTCGCAGCGCCGCGAAACGCCGGCCGGCGGGCAGCGTGCCCACGCCGGCCGTCGCGAGCGTCCCGAAGCGACGCAGCGTGACGGGCTCGGCGACGTCAGCCCGCAGCACGGAGCCTGGGGGATGTACGACCAGGTCGATTACGCCCGCACGGCTCGGAACGCGCAGGCACCTGAGCCCCGCCGGGCTCGCCGGGACCGGGGACAGCGTGATCCGCAGCGCGCCGACCAGCGTCGAGTCAGCGAGCTCGCGTACGGGCTCGGGCTGGTGCCTGAGCTGAGCCGGCGTGAAGGCGAACGAGCCGGTGCGATCGACCGCCGCCAGATACGGACGCGCTCCTCCCGCGAGGCGCTCCAGACGCTTGAGCTGCGGCTCGCCCTGAGGAATGAAACTTGGGCTGATCCGGTCGCGGGCGATCTCCATCGCCGCCAGTTCCGCCCGCTCGGGCGGGACGGCCGCCCGGACGGAGTGCCCTCCGACCCGCATCAGGGCGATGTTGCCCATGAGCGCGAACGCCGTGACGGCGAAGACCACCGTCAGCACCCGGCGCGACGGACGCACACCACGCAGCGCATCGGCGATCACGAGCAGCGAGACTACGGCGGCGTCGTAGATGTAGCGGGTCTGGTTGGGCCCCCGCGAGGGGGCGGTGACCAGCGCGGTGGCGGCCCAATAGGACACCAGCACGGCGAGCGAGGTCCACAACGAAAGCGGCGGCCGGCCGCGGCGCAGGCGGTAGGCCAGGGCCGCAACCACCGCGGCCAGGATCACATAACCGAACGGCGAGTCGATCGTGCTCGAGGCCGGGTTGGCAAAGTCGTAGCTCACGCCGGCGACCGCGGCGGCCACTGCGGCGGCGGCGTCGACGAGGTAGGTAGGGATCAGCAGGACGTTCGAGAGCCTCACCCCGGTATTCGTCGAGAACGGCGGCGTGTGGAGCTTTGGCGCGAGCGCCCAGATGGCGTAGATCACGAGCGGAACGGCGAATATCCAGGCTCGCCGCCAGCGGTCGGGACGCAGCATGACCGAGACGGCCACGCCGACGACGAAGGCCAGGCCGGCCGAGAAGGTGGCGACCGAGACGATCAGGAGTACACAGGCCGTGATATCGCCGGAGGCCGAGCGCTGCTCCAGGGCGAGCAGTGCCCCGAGTCCCGCCGCCACGCAGTAGACGTGCGTGATGCCCGCCGGGTCGAGCGTGTCCTGCCAGGCGGAACCGAGGAAGAGCAGCAGGATGCTGGGCGCGAGCGCCGCCAGCGGCCCGATCCTCCGCCGCGCCAGCGCGTAGAACAGGCCGGAGACGAGCACCACGCCAAGCGCCTCGACCAACCGGAACACGACGTAGTGACGCGCGCCGAAGAGGTCGAACAGGACCGCGTAGATCAGCCTCGGGAAGAAGATCAGGTGACCGTTGTGAGGCGCCAGCAGGACATGCAGGTCCACGCCGCGGTTCTCGACGTAGTAGAGGAACTCGTCGAGGTGGAACGTCGTGCCTCGCGTCAGCCACAGTGCGAGCGCCACGGAGAGCACCATCGCCACGCCGAGCACCGCCGCGCACAGCTGGTCGATCTCCAGGCGATCGACCAGCCTGGTCTTGGCCTGCGGATGGGTACGACGAACCGCGCGCGCACTCACGGTGGCAGGCCGGGCCCCCTCCATGGTTCTCAATCTAGCCGCTCACACCGATGCGTCCAGTCCGATCAACATGAGCGCCCGTCACGGTGGCACCGGCCCCGGGGGCCCCAGAGCGATTGCAACGGGCCTAGCGGACGTTGTGCTGAGTGGCGCGCTCGGTGGAGCCGATTGCACCGGGCGGCGTCATGGCTCGGGAGTCCCAGACCAACCGCAGCGACATGAACCCCGTCTCCTCATCCTGAGCCTCACGGTCTTCACGCCAGTCGAAGACCGGCAACGTCGATGCCCTCGTCTTCGCCTCCTCCCAGCTGCAGCCGGTCGCGGCCTGTATCTCCACGGCCCGCCGGCCCACCACCCGCACCGCGTTCTCCCACCGCCGGTAAGCGCGCTGATCGCGCCATCTAGCCAGCACGGGCAGCATCCGTCCGCTCCAGAATCTCCTGACCCGTGACCGGCCTGAGCATCTCCTCGGGCATGCTCAGGATCTTGTGATTCCCGTCCCGGTCCCGCCAGTCAATCGTGTACAGCTGAACTCCCCAGCGCCCACGTGCCTGCACAACGGTGCCAATCCCGAAGTCACGGGGAACGTTGCTGCACACCTTGTCACCCACGTCGAACCGCATAAGCACCCTCCTTGGTCACGATGAAGCTTAACGCGCAACATTGCTGAGGGAAAGGAAGGTTCACCGGCTTTTTACGCCGGCACGGTCGCTTGCATCGAAGTCGCCCGCCGAGCGCCGCCTCTGGGCGCCCGGCTTCTAGTCTCGCGGCACCGGGATTCTCGTCCGGGTCAGGCGCGCGCGCCGGCGCGATCGTCCGCGTGGATTGTTCCGTCAGACGCAACGAATCGCTGCACGAACGCGAGGGCGGTGTCAGCGACTTCTCGCCAGCCGCTGTCGATCACGAGCGCGTGTCCGCGGTTGGGCATCTCCACGATCTCGGTGACGCCCTCATTGCGCTGTTGCTTCTTGAACGAGGCATTGGCGATCGCCCAGGGAACGGTGTGGTCCTTTTCTCCCGAGATGATCAGCAGTGGACCCCGGTGGGGATTCTCGCTGTCCACCTTCGCCTCGGTCCATGGGTTGAGGTTGGCCGTCGCCGCTTGGAAGAGAGGCGCACCCGACGCGGGCACCGCGAAGCTGTCGTACAGCTCCTTGGCCTCGTCCTCGCCGACCGCGTTGGCGAACCCGTAACGAAACTGATCGAAGGTGAGCGGCACCGCACGGTTCCGGTTGGCCGGGTTCCCGAGCACCGGGCGCGCGGATTTGAGGGACGAGATGGGCAATGGCAGCACCCCGCGGAACGGGGCCGGGTCGATCGCGACGGTCGCCGCGGCCAATCCGCGCCCGGCCAGGATCTGCGCGAGCAGGCCGCCGAACGAATGCCCGAGGATCGCCGGCTTCTTGTCGAGGCCACGAATGATCTCGTCGAAGTGGTCCGCCACCTCACCGACCGTCTTGCCGGCGAACACCTCCGGGTGCTCGTTCGCCTCCTCGACGGTGTCAGGGTCATCCGGCCAGCCCGGCGTGAGCGCCGTGTAGCCGTTGTCCTCGAAGGCCTTCGCCCAACGGTCCCAGCTACTCGGCAGCAGCCATAGGCCATGAACGAAGACGACCGGTTGATGCCCGGTCTCGTTGGCTCGCTTGACCTGCTCAGCCTCGGGCTCGGTGATCGACACTGTGTCGGGATGGATCGGTTCCCGATCTGCGGAGGTCATCTCGTGCTCCTTGGGGGCGGCGGATTTGAATCGGGCCAGGGGCCCGCTCCGACTTTCCTCCCATCCCGCAAGAAGTCAAGCGCTGTCCGAGTTAGCTCTCCGAACCGATCGCTGGGCTCAGCCCAACCCTCCGAAGCTGCCCAGTCCTGCGGAGGGCGGTGGACGGCCAGGCGGGGGCGGTAGACGGCACTTGTTGACCGTGCTTGTGAGGGTGAGGGGCGGGCCTCCGGAGCCGGGCTGGAAGGTGATGTGGACAGAGAGGCGGTGGCGGCCGGGACGAAGTACCCGGGGAAGTAGGGAGGCGCGTTGTTGCAGTACGCCGAGCGTGGCCTGGCGCACCCGTTGTCCGTCCAGTTTGACCTGGATGCGGTCGATGCGGCTGCCGATGAGTTGTACTTGCGAGAGCCGGGAGACGCAGCCGCGGGGGGCCCGAAGACCGGCCCGGGCCACAGCGTATGGAGTAGCGCCCATAAGCGGATCTTTCGGTCGTTTGCAACCGCCGTCTCGCTCGGGATAGGTTCGGCTCAGCGACGACCGGCTACCGGGGAGCGGAGATGAGCGATGCCCCAGGACGACTCGTGGGCCAGTTCTACGAGGACTTCAACAAGAGCAACATCGAAGAAGCAGTGTCTCGATTCGCCGATGACCTAGAGCTAGTCGATCCAGGGATGGGCACGGTCTTCGGCCGCGGGCGTTTCCGCGAGTACCTCGAAGTGTTCAGGCGAGCCATGCCGGATGCGCGAGCCGTCATCGAGCACCTGTGGGAGGCCGGTGACACTGTGGTCGTCGAAGGCCGCTTCGTCGCGACCCACACCGGGCCGCTCGCAACTGAGGATGGCGATGTGGAGGCCACGGGGGCAAACGTGGACCTGCGCTTTGCCGACGTCTCCCGGGTCCGCGATGGGATGATCGTTTCGTATCACACGTATTACGATCAACTCGGCTTCCTCAGCCAGCTCGGGTTGATGGACGGCGAGTCCTGACTTGAGGAGTTCCGCGTGCACGAGACTCGTGCTCTGACCGAGCGGCGGCAGCCGGGCTTCCTCCTCGTAACCGCGAGCGGAAGCACAGCAGCGTGGCGCAAGGGTGCCTGTCGCGCGCGGGAGCGGCACCCGAGGTGCACCGGGTTGGCGATTAGCGGGTTGTCTCGCGGCCCAGATATGGGATCGGCGAGGTGAGTGCGAACTTGTATCTGCCGGCGCGCGAGAGCGATCAGGCAAAGGTGATCGGCACCCTTGTCTCCGCCTTCATCGCCGATCCGGTCGAGCGCTGGCTCTTTCCTGAGCCAGCGCAGTATCTAACGCACTTCCCGGTTTTTGTCGCTGCGTTCGGCGGTGAGGCATTTGCCCAGCAAACAGCGTGGACGCTTGGGGAGTTCGCCGCTGCTGCCCTTTGGATCCCACCGGGCGTCGAGCCAAATTCCGAGACGATCATGGCGGTGCTCACGCAGGGTGTCTCGGAAGAGCAACATGAGGACATGTTCTCTGTGCTGGAGCAGATGGACGACGCGCATCCGACCTATCCGCACTGGTACTTACCGTGGCTGGGGGTCGATTGTCCGCGGAGCGGGGCTGGTCTGGGCGGCGAATTGCTGAGGCGTTGTCTGGAGGTTGTAGACGCGGATCATCTGCCCGCGTTCCTTGAGACGCCCAATCCTCGGACGATCTCGTTCTACATGCGGCACGGATTCGAGGTCACGAGCGTGGCGCAAGCTGGGGGCTGTCCAGCGGTGACCAGCATGCTGCGGCCCTCGCAGTAGAGACTCGATACGCCCGGCTCTCCTTGATCTAGGACCACAATCGCAACACGACGCTGCGCTTGCGGGCAGGGTCGGCACCGTCGTGGCGCCGGCGGGCGTCGGCTGAGCCAGACCGGCTCGGGCGGCGCCAGAGACCTCCTCTACCGCGGGCGCGGGATGCTTCCCGAGCGGGTGCCCGGGCTGCGATGAGCGCGTGCTCAGCCGATCAGCGGCAGGGCGCGCGCTTCGTCCAACTCGCGCAGCGCGTCCTGCATCCGTCCCGTGACAAGCTCGTAACCCTCGTCGGGATCGCCGCAGGCGCCGCCGAGTTCCTCGCGCAGGTCGATCGGCGGCAGCACCTCGATCGAGATCTTCGCGGGCAGGGGAAGACGTCCGGGGAGGTCGAGCACCGTGACGCCCCACGGCGGCGCGATCTGAACCGGCGCGACGTCGATCCGCAGCAACCGGTGGAGGTGCAGTAGTCGCGCGACGTGCTCGCCCTGGCCGAGGAACAGCGCCGTCTCCTGGCCGCCGATCGAAACGACCGGGACGATTCGCACGCCGTGCTTCAACGCGAGCCGCACGAAGCCGGTCCGATGGGCGAAGTCGATCTCGGCGGAGTGCCAACTGGCCCGATAGGTCTCGTGGTCGCCGCCCGGGTAGACGAGCAGTGCGGCGCCGCGCGCGAGCGCACGCCGCATGTTCTCCGGCGAGGCCGGCACCGTCCCGTACGGCGTGAGCATGGCCCGGATCCCAGGCAGCTTGAACACGAGGTCGTGCGCGAGCTGGAAGAACTCGCGCTCGGGGCCAAAGTGGTCGTAGAACGCCTGCGAGAAGATGAACGTATCGGCGATCAGCGTCCCGCCCGAGTGGTTGCCCACAAGCAGTACCGGCCCGCGCGGCGGGATGTTCTCCAGCCCGCGCACATCGGCGCGGAACCAGACGTCGGCCATGACGCGCAGCGCGGGGAGCGTGCGCTCGATGTACTCGGGGTCACGCAGCTCGAAAGGATCGGCGGCCGGCGGCCGGTGCGCGAGGTGGCGGGGGTCGGCGGCGTGGGCGACGTCGGCCGATATGGCGCTGAGCATCCGCGCGTCCGCCGAGACGGCGCCGAGCATTCGGCGCATCCCGCTGCCACGGCGATCGCGCACAACCACCGGAAGCACGCGACGCTGCGCGGGCCGGTCTGTGGTCTGTGGCATTGAACGCCTCCTTGTTCGCCTCCGACTTTACGGCCGGGGTGGCGCTGCGCATCGGTACGGAGTACTGAGGCGCGTCAGTATGTGGCGGCCGCGCCCGCCGCTACATACGCGACGGCCGGTCCAGGCGGCGCTTGTCTTGCGAGTCCGGCCGGAGCCGCGCACGGGAGCCGAGTCGGGCGCGGGCGTCCGCTGGAGGCGATCATGTGGCGGCATGCAACCCGATGACTCTCGTCGTGGCAGCGCCAAGCCGCTTGTGGCCCGCGTTGCGCGGATCTTGGCGTGGCTGGCCGCGGTTGCGCTGGTTCTGTCGGTCCTCGACTTGCTTGGGGTTCCCGTCGCGGATTGGATCCGCCAGCTGCTCAAGGAGGTGCGGACGGTCCCGGCGACAGCGATCGCCGGCGGGATTGCGCTCGAGACGCTGCAGACGACGTTCGCGGCGGTGGCGTGGCTGACGATCCTGCGCGCGGCGTTCCCAGACACCGGGCTGCCGTTCCGTCCGGTGCTGGCGGAGTATGCGGTCGCGGTCGCGTTGAACGGCTTCCTGCCGGCCAACTTCGGCTCGCTGGTGATGATGCTGATGTTCGTGACGCTGATCGCGGGAGCGACCTTCGCGGCCGCGTTCTCCGGTTTGTCGTTCAGAAGATCCCGTTCACGGTGCTCAGTGTCGCGGTGTACGTGTATCTGTTCGCGACGGTCCCCGGCTCGCTGTCGCTTGAGTTGGGTTTCCTCTCCGAGCATCCCGCGTTGACCAGCGCCATCGCCGTCGGCGGCGTCGTGCTGCTGATTCTTCTCGCACGCTATTTCTGGCGCCGCGCGACGAAGCTGCGCGACGAGCTCAAGAGCGGGGGAGCGGTGCTCGGTCAACCTCGGCGCTTCGTCGTGGGGGTCGCGCTGCCCGAGGTCGCGAGCTTCACCGCGCGGTTGGGCATCGTCGCGGTGTTTCTCGGGGCGTTCTCGATTCCGGTGAACTTCCACTCGGTCGTCGCAGTCACCGGCGCGAACTCGATCTCGAGCAGCGTGTCGTTCACTCCGGGCGGCGTCGGAGTGACCCAGGCGCTCAACGTCGCGGTGCTCGAGAGCACGACGAGCACGAGCAACGCGACCGCCTACTCGGTCGCACAGCAGCTAATCGTCTCGGCGTGGGACTTCTTGTTCGCGATCATGCTCGTCGCCTGGGTCTTTGGCTGGTCTGGTGGCAAGGAGCTGGTCAGGCAGTCCTATGACGCGGCGGAGGTCAAGCGCCGTGAGCTCAAGAAGGAGCGTGAGGCGCGACGTGGCGCTCACGGACGGCGTTGGCAGATCCGTCGCTGAGCGGCGACGCGGGCGCTCGCCGGATCACCTCCTGGCTGCCCCGCCGGGCGCAAGCCGTTATGCGCTTGCGTGCGGAGGCGAGGTCCCGTCGGCACCGGTCTTGCGGCGGAAGGCGTCGACGGCGGCGTCGATGGTCGGGAAGAAGTGGTCGGGGTCGAGCGGCCCGATCAGCTCGTAGCGCTCGAGCTTGGCGCGGACGGGGTCCTTGAGCTCGGCGAACACGAGGAAGGTGCCGGCGGCGTTGAGTTCCTCGTCGAGGTCGCCGAGCATGTCGGCGGCGGTCGTGTCGACGTCGGTGATCGGCTCTGCGGCGATGATGATCCAGTGCGGCCGCGGGTCGGCGGCTGCGAGACGGCGGATCTGGTCGCGGAAGGTTCGGGTGTTGGCGAAGAACAGCGGTGCGTCGAAGCGGAAGATCACGAGACCCGGGAGCTGCTCGGCCTCGGGGTGCAGTTCGCGGTCGTGCTGGCCCGGCATCCCCGGGACGCGGCCGAGCGTGGTCTGGTACGGCCACCATGCTCGCCGGAAGACGTTGAGGATCGAGAGCGCGACCGCGACCGCGATGCCCTGCAGGACGCCGAGCAGCGCCACGCCGAGAAACGCGGTGATCGAGAGCAGGAACTCGACGCGGCGCTGACGCCATAGCCGCACGGTTCCGGGCACGTCGGCCAGCGACAGTGACGCGGCGATCACGACCGCGGCGAGCGTCGGGTTTGGGAGGTTCTGCAGCAGTCCGGGCGCGAGCACGAGCATCAGCACGATCGCCGCGGCTCCGACGAGTCCGGTGAGCTGTGTCTTGGCGCCGGTTTGCTCGGCGACCGCGGTGCGCGACCCGCTCGTGCTGACCGGGAACCCCTGGAAGAACCCGGCGGCGACGTTCGCGGCGCCGATCCCGATCATCTCGCCGTTGCCGTCGACCTCCTGCCCGGTGCGGGCGGCGAACGACGAGGCCGTGGAGATCGTGTCGGTCAGCGCGACGAGCGCGATCCCCAACGCTCCCGCGACCAGCAGCGGAAGATCCGAGATGGGCTTGGGGACGGTCAGTGGCGGAAATCCCTTTGGGAGGGTTCCGACGAGCGAGACGCCATGGTCGGCCAGATCGAACGCAGCCGACGCTGCGATCGCGGCGACGACCGCCACCAGCACGCCGGGAATCCGCGGCAGCCAGCGCCCGAGCGCGAGGATCAGAACGAGGCTGACCAGCTCCGATCGCGACGGCGGCGCCGACGGCTTCGCCTGGGCGAGCCCGTGCACGAACGCGCGGGCCTCGTTGATCAGTCCGTTCGCGTCGATGGAGAACCCGAACAGCTTCGGTAGCTGCCCGATCAGGATCGTCAGCGCGAGACCGTTCATGTAGCCGATCTGCGTCGGCTTGGAGAGCAGGTCGGCGACGAACCCGAGCTTCGCGATCCCGGCGGCGATCATGATCGCTCCGACGATCAGCGCGAGCATCGACGCCAGCGCGATCGCGCGCTCGGGGCTGCCGTTCGACCCGAGGATCGGCAGGATCGTCGCCGCGATCATCGGCCCCAGCGACGAGTCCGGGCCGAGCACCAGGATCCGCGAGGGCCCGAACACGGCGTAGCCGATCAGGCACAGGATCGTGGTGTAGAGACCGGTGATCGCCGGCAGGCCCGCGAGCTCGGCGTAGGCCATCCCCTGCGGGACCAGCAGCGTGGTCAGCACCAGACCGGCGACCACGTCGCGGCGCAGCCACGAGATCCGGTAGCTCGCGAGCGCGCGCACCCCGGGAAGCGAACGCGACGCCATCAGCGCCCTGCGCCGGGTCAAGAGTCCAGCGGCGAGCCCGGGCGAGGCGCTCGAGCGAGTGCGAGGCGGCCGGCTCCGCTGCCGATGTTCGCCGGCGCGCGATCAGCTTGCCGATCTCCCAGAGCACGAGCAGCAGCACGGCCGCGGCGAGCGCGAGGCCGAACTGCCCGGCCTTCAGCGGCACCGTGCCGAGCAGCCGGTTGAACAGGTCCATCTGCGTGACCATCACCGCGAGCGCGATCTCGGCCAGCGCCGTCCAGTTCATCGAGCGGTTGTCGAACGTCTCGCTCGCGAGCGCCGAGCAGCGTCACGCTGCGGCTCTCGTAGGCGGCGACGACGAGCATCAGCGCGAACGCGGTCAGCCCGATCGAGGATCCGATCGCGGTGCTGCCGTAGTGCTGCTTGCCGAAGTAGATCAGCAGGTCGAGGCAGATCGCCATGTACAGCCCGACGAGTCCGCGTCGTGAGCTTGAGGCTGTTGGTCATGATCGACTCGCTGCTCGGCCGCGGGCGAAGCCGCATCAGGCCGGGCGTTGCCTGGTCGAGACCGAGCGCGACGCCGAACGGCGCGCTGATGAAGAAGTGGATCCACAGCACCTGCGCCGGAGTGAACGGCTGACCGGCGGCGATGTTCAGCAGCGTCGCTCCGAGGAACGTGAGCACGAACGCGACGAGCGAGATCAGCACGAAGCGGACGTACTTGGTGAGGTTGTCGTAGAGCTTGCGGCCCTGCCCGACGGCGTGCACGATCGTCGCGAAGTCGTCGTCGGTGAGGATCATCCGGCCGGCGTTCTTGGCGACCTCGGTGCCGCTGCCCATCGCGATCCCGATGTGCGCGGCCTTGATCGACGGCGCGTCGTTGACGCCGTCGCCCGTCATCGCGACCACGTCGCCCTTCTGCTTGAGCGTGTCGACGAGCAGCACCTTGTGCTCGGGGGCGACCCGGCCGACGACGCCGATCCGGTCGATCCGCGACAGACGCTGCTCTTCGTCGAGCGCGGCGAACTCCGCGCCGAGGATCGCCTCGCCCTCGATCCCGAGCTGCTTCGCGATCGCCGCACCCGTGATCACGTCGTCGCCGGTCACCATCCGCACGCGGATGTGCGCCTTCTGGGCGTCCTGCACCGCCTGCTTGGACTCCGCGCGCGGCGGGTCGACCATCCCGACGAGGCTGGTGATCTCCAGGCCCTCGACGTAGCCCAGCAGGTCGCCGTCGGGGTCGAACGAGGCCGGGTCGAGGTCACGGAAGCCGCTGGCCATCACGCGCAGCCCGTCCTCCTCCATCCGCTGGACGTTGGCTTCGCGCGCGTGTGCGCAGATCGTCGTCCCAGGGGATGCTGTGACCGGCGGACAGCGCGCTCGCGGCGTGACTCATGACCGCCGGCGCCGCTCCCTTCACGTAGCAGCGCACGACCTCCCCGCCTGACTCGTCGGTGGTGCTTGGTGAACGCGGCCATCAGCTTGTAGGTCGGGTCGAACGGCAGCGTCGCCACGCGCGGGTAGCGCTCGCGGGTGGCGTCGATGTCGAGACCCGCCTTGTGGGCGAGCACGAGCAGCGCGCCCTCGGTCGGGTCGCCGACGACCTTGCCGTCGACGAGCTTCGCGTCGCTGGCGACGACGTAGGGCAGGATCGCGTCGTCGATCGTGTCCGAGGAGCCGGCGGCGTGGTGGACCTTGCCCTCGAGCTCGTAGCCCGAGCCGGAGATCGTGTAGCGGTCGGTCGGGTCGACCACCTCGATCGCGGTCATCTGGTTCATCGTCAGCGTCCCGGTCTTGTCCGAGTTGATCGCCGAGGTCGAACCCAGCGTCTCGACCGAGGTCAGATCCTTCAGCACCGCTCCGCGCTTGGCGAGGTCCGCGGCGCCGAGCGACAGGATCACCTGCAGCACCGTCGGCATCGCCTCCGGGATCGCCGCGATCGCGAGCGCGACCGCGCTCGTGAACACGACCGTCGAGGACTGGTCGCGCTGCGCCCCGAGCACGAACATCACGACCATCGTGATCCCGGCCGCCGCCGCGATCCACAGCGTCAGCGTGTTCAGCTGCTTGGTCAGCGGCGTCTGCTCCCTGGCCGTGCTCGCGAGCATCCCGGCGATCTTCCCGACCTGCGTGTCGCTGCCGGTCGCGGTCACGATCATCACGCCGCTGCCGTGCGTGACCGGCGTGTGCATGAACGCCATGTCCGTCTGCTCGCCGGGAGCGAGATCCGCGCCCGCCGGCGTCTCGACCCCCTTCGAAGCCGGCACGCTCTCACCGGTCAGCGCGGACTCGTCGATCTGCAACGAGCTCGCCTCGATGATCCGCCCGTCCGCCGGCACCTCGTCCCCGGCCGCCAGCAGCACGACATCGCCGACGACCACCTCCTCGGCGGCGATCTCGGCCTCGGACCCGTCGCGGCGGACCCGCGCGGTCGCCTTCACCATCGCCTTCAGCGCGTTCATCGCGCTCTCGGCCTTGCCCTCCTGACGCAGGCTCACGATCGCGTTGACCACGGTGATCACGATCAGCAGCACGCCCGTGCTCCACTCCTTGATCGCCAGCGACACGATCGCGGCGCCGACCAGGATCATCTGCATGTAGCTGCGGTACTGCGCGACGAACCGCCTCCAGCCCGGAACCGCCTGCTCCACCGGCAGCGCGTTCGGCCCATGCCGCTCGAGCAGCTCGGCCGCCCGCTCAGCTGAGAGCCCGACCGCCGGATCGACGCCGAGTCGTCGCCGTGACGTCCTCGGCGGAGACGCCGTACCACGCATCTGCCCCGTTGGACCGGGCAACTGCTGGGGGGTCGCCGTCGCCATCTCACCGCCCCGGGTCAGCCGCAGCGTTCTCGGCGACCGCCGCGGACTTCGCTGGCGGTCGCTGGGCTCCTTCACGCCGTGCCCGTCTCGCTGCTCCTGCTCGAACGGGTCGGGCGCGGCGCCCTTCGGCGCCTGCGCCTCGAGCGCCTCCTTGACCTCGAGCAGCGTCCTGGCGCTGTCGCTTGCTGACGCGCGGGAAGCGCGGATCGATCTCCATCAGCGCGTGCACGAGCACGGCGCCGGCGCCGATCCGCCCGAACCACTTGCGGTCGGCCGGGATCACGTACCACGGCGCCCACTCCGTGCTCGTGTGCGAGAGCATCTCGGAGAACGCCTTCTGGTAGTCGTCCCAGCGCTCGCGCTCGCCGACATCGGCCGAGGAGAACTTCCAGTTGTGGTCCGGGAGGTCGATCCGCCGCAGGAAGCGGGTCCGCTGCTCCTCCTTCGAGACGTTCAGGAACAGCTTCACGATCCGGAACCCGTTGTCGGTCAGGTAGCGCTCCCAGTCGTTGATCTCGCGGTAGCGCCGCTTCCACACGTCACCCTTCTTCGCCGCGTCCGGGAGCTTCTGGCGGTCGAGGTTCTCGGGGTGCACCCGCACCACGAGCACCTCCTCGTAGTGGGAGCGGTTGAAGATCCCGATCTCACCGCGCGCGGGCAGCCGCTGCGCGTAGCGCCACAGGAAGTCGTGGTCGAGCTCCTCCGCCGACGGAACCTTGAAGCTGTGGACGGCGACGCCCTGCGGATTCACGCCGCTCATCACGTGGCGGATCGTCCCGTCCTTGCCGGCCGCGTCCAGCGCCTGCAGCACCACCAGCACGCCCCACGTGTCCTGCGCCGCCAGCCGCGCCTGGTACTCGGCCAGCAGCCGCACGCCCTCCTCGAGCAGCGCGACCCCCTCCTTCTTCTTCTTCACGCCGGCCTTGAACGACGGGTCGAAGTCCTTCCCGAGCGTCACCTTCGATCCCGGCTTCACCCGGAACGGCTCGATGAACTCCGCAAGCCGCTTCTGACGCTTATCCATCTCGTGCTCCGAACGCTCGATCTACAGGCTCACCCACCTGAGCGTGATCCGACACACGAGAACGTCATCACCCCGATCAGATGAGAACGAACTCGCAGGCTGGCGCGATATTGCAGCCATGCGGACGGACGTCTAGATCGTCGCGTCGTGGCTAGGGCGACTCAGGATCGGGAGGACCACGGGCTCGCGCGGTTCTTGCCAGCGGCCGGGTGGCTGCCGCGCTATGAGCGTCGTTGGCTGCGCGGCGACGTGACCGCAGGCGTCGCGGTCACAGCGCTGGTCGTGCCTAAGAACCTCGGATACGCCGGTATCGCCGGCGTACCGCTGCAGAACGGGTTGTACGCCGCGGCCGCGGGCGCGATCATCTACGCGCTCTTCTGCACGTCCCGGCAGATCTCCACGGGACCGAGCTCATCGCTCGCGGCCGTCGCGGGTGGCGCGGTGCTCGTGACCGGGCTCGGCGGACAGCATGCAGCGCAGTTGGTTGCCGCGATCACCCTCGTGACCGGTGCGCTGTTTCTGCTGCTCGCCGTGTTCCGGATGGGGTGGATCGCTCAGTTCCTTTCGAAGGCCGTGATCACGGGGTTTCTGGCCGGGGCCGCGGTCGACGTGGTCATCGGGGAGCTGCCGAAGCTCACCGGCACCTCCTCGGAAGGGGACAGCGCCTGGCGCGAGCTGGGAACCTGGCTCGGATCGCTCGGTGATGTGCACTGGACCACAGTGCTCGTCGGCGTGGTCTCGCTCGGTGTGATCCTCGGCCTGCGGTTTCTGGCTCCGGCGGTTCCCGGCGCGCTCGTGTTGGTGGCGGGGGGACTGCTCGCCTCCGCCCTGTTCGACCTCGGTGCGCACGGGGTCGCGCTCGTCGGCAACGTGCCACGCGGGCTCCCCGCCCCCGAGCTGCCTGATCTCACACTCGTCAAGCAGCACTACGCGACGATCGGGATCGCGGCGGTCGCACTGCTCCTGATCGGGTTCTCCCAGACTGCCGGCGACGCCCGGGCGTTCGCGGCGCGGCATCGATACCGCATCGACGTCAACCAGGAGTCCGTGGCCCAAGGGATGGCGAACATGGGCGCCGGCGTATTCCAGGGCATGCCCGTCTCGACCAGCCTCTCGGCCAGCTCGCTGAACGAATCGGCCGGCGCGAAGACCCCGGTCGCCTCGCTGACGACCGGCGCGCTCGTGCTCGCGACGCTGATCGTCCTCGCCCCGGTGTTCTCGCATCTCCCGAAGGCCGTCCTCGGGGCCGTGATCATCGACGCGGTCGTGTTCGGAATGATCGATCTCGCCGAGCTGCGCCGTCTTCACCGAGTCACGCGATTTGACTTCTGGATCGCCGTGGCGGCGATCCTCGGCGTGCTCTCGGCCGGAGTCCTGGCCGGTGTCGTGATCGGGGTCGTGCTATCGCTCGGCTGGCTCATCTACGTGACGACCAGGCCGCCGATGCCGCTGCTCGGCCGCGAAGCCGCCACCCAGGTGTTCCGCGACCTCGACGAGAACCCCGGCGACGAGACCTTCCCGGGGATCGCGGTTCTGCGCCTCGATGGGGGGCTCTTCTTCGCGACCGCCGAAGCGCTCGAGGATCGCATCCGCGGGCTCGCATCGGACGGCAGCGGGCTCCGTGCGCTCGTGCTCGATCTCGAGGGTGTCGACTTCGTCGACTCCCAGGGCGCAGCGAAGCTGACCGATATCCACCGGCTCATGGACGTCGACGGCGTCACGCTGCGCCTCGCCCGGGTGAAGCCGAACGTCCTCAACGTGATCCAAGCCGACGGAATCGTCGACGTGATCGGCGAGGACCACATCCACGGCAACGTGAATCGCGCGATCGAAGCGCAGTTGGCTGACGAACGCGAAAGACACGCCCGGAGAGACTGACATGCGTCATGCTCGTCACGAGTCGCCCTCTCTCTCGGACGGTTGATCTCGCCGCGCCAGTCACGTCCGGCCCAACGTCAACGCGCTGCCCGAGCGCCGGACCGGAGTCGCAATCCCCCTGCGAAGAGGAGTGCATCTTGGCAATACCCGAAGGCGGCTCTTCACGCTGGAATCGATGACCTGGGCTCGTCCGGGGGGCCGCGGTCTCCAACGGGCGCGATGGTGTGGCGCGTGGACGCTTTCCATCGGCGGCCTGCGGTGCCGCGGGTGCGTCTCGTACCAGCGGGCGTAGCGCCTGGCCAGCGGCGCGGCCGTGATTCCGTGGGCGAACACGGACAGGCCGATGGTCAGGTACGTGGCGCGCAGGATCGTGTCGACGCCGGCCAGGTGTGCCTGCTGGACGGTGATCACCGCGAACACGATCGACGCCAGGCCCCGCGGGCCGAACCAGCCGAGGAACCCGACCGTTGGCCACTTGGCGGCGCTGCCGAGCATCGCGATCGCGACCGGCAGCATGCGGACGACGGTCAGGCTCAGGCCCGCGTAGAGCGCGATCTGCCAGCTCACGTGCTTCAGAGTTGGCCCCAGAAGGACGGCGCCAAAGATCAAGAATGTCACTCCCCCGAGCAGCGCCCCGAGCTCCTCGTTCAGGCGTGAGGCCTCCTCGGACTCCTCCGGGACGCAGACCGCCAAAGATGGCCCCGGCGAGGAAGGCCGCGATGAACCCCGAGCCGCCGAGCGCCGCCGCGAAACCGTAGGCGAGGGCCGCGCCGGCGATCGGGATGACCTGGAGCCACGATCCGCTGATCAGGTCCCGGCGGTGGCCGATCGCGACCACGGCGGCGGCCGCGAGGCCCGCCGCCACTCCACCGAGGATCCCGTAGCCGATCTCTTCGGCCACGATGCTGACCGCATGATGGCTCGTGGCCGTCTTGGCCTCGACGTCCGCAGCCGCCAGCGCGATCAAGAGCAGCGGCACGCAGATCCCGTCGTTGAGCCCGCTCTCGACATTGAGTCCCTGCCGAATCCGCGACGGGAGTCGCGGCTCCGTCACCACCGCTTGTCCGAGGGCGGCGTCCGTGGGCGCCAGCAGCACGGCCAGCACTACCGCCTCACCGGCGTTCAGATGCGCGAACATGACCGCCGCCAGCAGCGCGCCGATCGCGATCGTGAGCGGCAGCCCGATGGCGAGCAGTCGCAGCGGCACCGCGTACTCCTGCCTGAGCACGCGGAGCTTGATCCGCGAGGCGTCGGCGAACAGCACCACCGCGAGCGTCGCCTCGGCGAGCGTCCGGACCGTCTGGCTCGTGGAGGACACCGCCAGCTCGTCGAGCACGAACGGTCCGACCAGCAGCCCGATCAGCACGAAGGCCATGGCCGGCGTGAAGGGCGTGTCGATCAGCCGGCGCGACACCCCGGCCACGGCCAGCAAGGCCCCGGCGACAATGGCGAGGTCCCATTTCACGACGCTGCTCCCGCGGCGGCGCCTCCCGGGGGCGGGCCGGTGGTCTCGCCGCCGGCGAGTCGCGCCTCGATCGCGCGGTTGACGTTGCCGTCCTTCCTATCGCGGGCAGGGTCAGGTCTCACCATCGCAACGAGGCCCCGGTCTCGCATCACCCAAAGCAGGTGACACTCACGACCGCGTCACTTGCGACACGCCGCAGGCGCTCGCCGGCACCATCGTTCCACCGGCAATTTGCTTTTGCCTCCCAAACTTTCCTGCTGCCCGAGTTCCGTAGCGGTCGCAAACGAAACAGCGACTGCTGCTGTCAACGTGGCACGGGACGCGAACGCCCAGACGAGAGCGGCACAGACCGAAGCGAAACGTGCCGTCAGCATCGACGCCAGCGCCGACCGGGAAGCGGTCGCCGCCGGAGAACGCGACCGCCAAAGCACGCGAAGCGTTGTACGAGAACGAATTCGTAGTTCGCCCGGAGGGCGTGCCCGCACGCCAGCGAGAGGCTTGGATGTCCCCGACGAGCACGCGAGCGGTTTGCGGCAACGCGTTGCTCAAGCCCCAGAGCCCTCACCGGGCGCCCGGTGAGGAAGGAGGGTCGTCATGTTCGCATTGCGGCGGTATGCATTGCCACGACGGCTGCAGGTGGTGCTGGGGCTTGCGTTGATGGGACTGGTGCTGGCGCCCACCGCGTTTGCAGCAGCGCCGCTTGACACCGTCAACGTCACGGGCAGCGGTGGAGACTACTCCAGCATCAACATCACGGCTCAAAGCGGGACGTCGGGCCAGACCCCGAGTGGAAACGTCTCCGCGATCCTCTTCGGGACCGTCATTAGTGCTGGGCCGGTGACGTGCTTGAGTGTGACGGGACCAGACCGGGGCGGCGGCACTCCCACCGCTCCAACGACGGCGATCCTGAACTTCCAGGAGATGACACTCTTGCACCAGATCATCACGCTGAAGGTGGTGGACAACGGAGGCAACGGCGCTGACACCATAAGCGGCGTCGCAACGATCCCGCCTCGGGCTCCCGCGGACTGTTCCCCGCCTAGCGAGACGTTCAACCTGTCGACCTTGACAAACGGTCGAGCAGTGGTATTTGACGCGCCGGTGCTGCCGACGTCGAAGGCCCAGTGCAAGAACGGTGGCTGGCGGAACTACCCGCAGTTCAAGAACCAAGGCCAGTGCGTGGCCTTCGTTGTGAAGCAAGCGCGGCGGACGTGTCTGGGCGAGCGAGCGAAGATCGGACTGGTGGCGTTCCGCCACAAGTACGGGCTAGGTGTCGTGGCCGGGGAGGTTGTGAACGCGGCTGATGGGTGGCCGGTCTCCGAGGCTGCTGTGTGGCCGTTTGCGGTTGTAGGGGCATGAAACTGCGTCCTGGAGCCGTTCGTGTCCGGGGCCCGTCGTAGGTTGCCGGCGTTCCGGGACGGGGGTTCTGGGAGAACGCAGGTTGGGCAGGCCGGTAGTTCTATGGGCTGAGAGCCCGCAGTTTGTAGTTGGCCGCCCCCGCGACTTGCCCGGGTGTGCTGTGAGCACGGATCCGTAGTTGTCGTTTTGCCCGCCGCGTCTCCGATCTGGTGTCTTCGAGTTGGAGGTGGTGGTGAGGTTCATCGGTGTTGATGTGCATCGCGACTTCTGCGAGGTTGCTGTTGTGGAGGACGGCAGGTTGCGCTTCGCCGGGCAGGTGGCTAGCACCCCGTCGGAGCTGGAGGTGTTCGCTTGCAGCCTGGCGGCGGACGACGTCGTGGCGATGGAGGCCACGGCGAACGCCCTGTCGATCGCCCGGATCGTTGAGCCGCATGTCGCACGTGTGGTGCTGGCTGACCCGAAGTCGGTCAAGAGGATCACTGGGCTGCGAGCCAAGACTGACAAGATCGACGCTGGCTTGTTGGCTCGTCTGCTCGCCGCCGGGTTCCTGGCGGAGGTATGGACGCCGAACGAGCCGACGCGGGTGCGCCGCCGGCTGATCTCTCGGCGGATGCAGCTGGTGCGCCAGAAGGTGCGTGAGAAGAATCAGGTTCACGCGGTCCTGCAGCGTCAGCTCAAGCAGCGCCCGCCGATGAGTGATGTGTTCGGCGTCAAGGGCCGGATCTGGCTTTCAGACCAGCGCCGGCTGATGCCGATCGATGAGCAGCAGACCGTCGATGCTTGCCTGCGACAGATCGACTTCCTGCAAAGCGAGATCGACCTGGTCGACAAGGAGATCGCCAAGGAGGTGCTCGCCAGCCAGGACATCCGCCGGCTGATGACCCTCCCCGGCGTTAGCGGCGTCACGGCCACCGCGATGATGGCCGCGATCGGTGACATCAACCGCTTCCCGACGGCTGAGCACTTGGTCGGATATCTCGGCCTCAGCCCGAGGGTGCAGCAGTCCGGTAGCGAGCCCGCCAAACACGGGCGCATCACCAAGCAGGGACCAGGGCCGGTCCGAGGACTGCTGGTCGAGGCCGCCTGGCACGCCGCCCGGACCACCGGACCGCTGCGGGCGTTTCACCAGCGGGTGGCCGCCAGACGCGGCGCGAACATCGCCACCGTGGCCGTTGCACGGAAGCTGGTGGTGATCGCCTTCAACCTGTTGCGCCGCGACGAGGACTATGCGTTCGTGCGCCCGTCGCTGCAGCGAGAGAAGCTGCGGCGCTTCGAGCTGATGCTCGGTGCGCCCGCCAGCAAGGCAAGCGCCTGGCCACTGCGGGCCGGACCTTCGCCACCGTCGAGCACCGGCGGCTCGAGAAGGAGCTCGTCGCGCAGGCCGAAGTGGCCTATCGCCGGCTTGTCGCCGACTGGACAGCGAAAGGCGGTGCGGGTGCGACACCGGGGCGCGCATCCAAAAGGCCCTCTGAGGGCATAGCCGCGCGGCAGGCCACAAGCCCCTGAAACCCGCTCTTCGCTTCGTCAGCAACAGCGCCCCAGGCTCGGCCCATTCAAAGCGTTTGAACGTCTGGCGCTCTGACCGCCGCCGGCGTGAGATCCCATGACGCGCCAGGACCGCGTGCACGGTCGAGCGCGGGCAGCCCACAATCCCCGCCAGACGCCCCGGTCCCAGGTTCGTGCGTCGGCGGGCCTGGCAGATCCATTCCTCACGCTCGGGCGAGGTCTGGCCAGGAGAACGGTGCGGGCGCGAGCTGCGGTCATGCGACCACCCTCCCGAACGTCGCTCCGGCTCGGAGGCCTGCTGCCAGCGCCACCACCACCGATGCGCGGTCGCCGGCGCGACATTCATCACGGCCGCGGCCGCCCTGAACGTCGCGCCGGCATTGATAACTGAGACCAACTGAGCTCGACCAGCCGGTCCGAGCTTCGCCCTATGGTGCTGTGCCATCCGGGCCCTCCTGTTCTGGCGTCTTGGCGGACACCAGAAGCCTCAGGAGAGGCCCGGACGACTTCTCAACCGTTCACAAGGTCCCCGGACTGCTCAGCGCTTACCGCGTTGGTGCGCTGCGTCGGTGCGTCAGCCAGACGAGCCGGTAGGAATAAGCGAGGTCGAGAAATAGGGTCTGGCCGAGACCTCTCACGCGGGGATCATTCCGCACCTGAGAGGGTGGGGAACCCAAAGCCACCCCATCGCCGCGAACCGGGGGTCCAGCTGAAGCCCTTTATGCCCTAGTCCCGGTAAGAGCGAGCCGCTCATCCGTGCCCCACGGGCTAGAGCGACTCGCGGAACCGGTCGTTGATGTCGCACGGCCGGCCCGTTCCTCACAGAGGAACGACCTTGGTCTACCCGCCGCTACATCGGCGAAACGCCGCGGAACCAGTGAGCGCCCCACCCACGTTCGAGGAAAGCGGGGCGCTCTTGTCCGGCGACCGCGCTGGGGATTCAGGCCGCCGGGCTAATAGGAGCCTAGCCTCGGGGTGGTGGGCTCACAAGCTGCAGGGGAACCGCCGCACGCGTCTGGACACGCTGGCTAAAGTCGATGGTGGTCGGGAATGACTTCCGTCCACGCCGGGAGGTCTGCGCCCCCTTTCCTCCCGGCATCAAGTGGGTGGGGTGCGGATGGAACCGGCCCCACCCAATTATTTCTGTGCGGTGAATCGTCTTGCACCGCTTGACCCGCACAAAACTCAGCGCCAATGTCGAAGCGGGTTCTCAGCCAACGATGAAGCAACGACCGCGCGGCCGGCAGCCCGCTATGGGTGGGCGACGAACCACCCTAGGGTTCCTATCTGTTAGGTAGGAGCGCGAACAGACTCCTGGGCATAGGAACCCGCCAATCAAGGAGTCACGTCATGTTCGACCGTCGCACCATCGCGGCCCTCACTGCCGTCGCGGCCCTCACCGGTAGCGCCCCGGCCTCAGCCGCCACGCCGGCGCCCGGAGGCCTCGGCAACGCCACGCTCGGCTCCGTTCTTCAGAGCGAGCAGGCAAAGATCGCGGCCATCACCGCGGTGCCCGCCAGCGGCGCCGGAGCCCCAGCCGACTTCCCGGCGACTGGAAGCCCCAGCAACGCCGCGATCGGCTCGCTTAGCCCTAGCATCGGCAACGCGCCGATCGGCTCGCTGAGTCAAAACAAGCAGGTGAACGTCGGTGGCCTCGGCAACGCGCCGATCGGCCCCGTGATCCAGAACGAGCCAAAGACCGTCGTTCCCCACGTCGTCATCAACGGTGGGCCCAACAACACCACGCTCGGGTCAGGCCTGCAGAACGAGCGGGCCAAGGCCGCCGCCTGGGCCGCGTACAACGCCGGTGGAATGAACTGCCGGGCGTGGCATGTGAACGGACAAACGTGGTTTGGGGATCAGGGCCACTACATGTTGATGTTCACGTTGAGGATGGCCTCTCCGACCTCCTCGCTTCTCAGCGCGCAGAGTTACGCTGCGTTCGGCCGGATTCGCGGGTACTCGGCTAGCGCCGGTCACACGCAGTTGTTCAGGATCACGCGGAGTGTCCCTGACACTGGGGCGGGCAGCCAGTACATCCGCGGAGTTGTAAACAGCAACACCGGCTCCATCCATATGGACATTGTCTGGAAGAACGGCGACAGCGGTCAGTACAACGGGACCGCCTACGACGTCCAGCGAACACCTTCTGGCGGGTTGACCGCTGGGCTCCACGGCACCACCGTCGATACCGCGGGCACCGGAGCCGGCGCGAGTTGGGAGGCGGATGGAATGTCTGGCACTTCTTACTTCGGCGACGGCGACTACACCCGGCCGCTGTACTGCCGGGCGGGTGACGTCGTGCGCTAGCGGGCAGGCGCGCAAGCGCAAGTAACCAAGCCATCGCCACTCACGAAGTGCCGCCCTCGCCGGCGGCACTTCCGCTTTGGGCGGCCACCACGACAGGTGAGCACACGGCCACACGTAAGCCATCCTGCGGCCTCCGACACCCGAACCCCGACGGAGCCCGCCCCGCACCCAACGCATAGAGGCCCCAGGGGGGCAGGCAGGGGGCCCTGGGCCATTTCTCAGGGATCGGGCGCTCCTCCTCCAAGCCCGTCTTTCAGGCGACTCCAAGCGTGCCGTCGCATCCCGGCCGCGACCGCTACGACCGTCGCTGTGGGCAGCGTTCAGGCGCGCTCTTCGACGGGCCGCAGCAGGTCGTACGCACATGGGCGGTGGCGGCCTTTCCAATCCCCTTCGTGGTACAGGAGGATCGCCACCTTGCGCAGACGCCGCCTTCCCTTGATCAGCACCTCGATGGCGTCACTGGGCTCGCCGTGGGCAATGACCGTCGCCAGGACCATTCCGTCTTCGGGGTGAGGCGCGAGCACTCGTTGGCCGATTTCGACCTTCACCGTGACCGAAGCCTATGACCGGAGTCAGGCTAAGTCACCTGATGACGCCGCTCGCGACGACAAACGCAGCCACCCCCCTGCGTCAGAGGCACCCCCTGTCTCGCACGGTGGCCCTGCGCGGCATCCCGACGCTCCGGCCACATCTTGCTCTGCTGGCAAGGGCTGATTTGCCTCTGGGCACCACGCGTGAAGGCCGAGGACAAGCCATGACCGGAGCACTGGATGGATGTCGACTGGCCCGCCCGCCGCGTCCGCGTCAGGCGCAACTACGTGCGTGGCGAGTTCGGCACCCCAAAGTCGAAGCGTCAACGCGAAGCGTCCCGCTCGCGGAGTGTCCGGCGGCGAACTCGACCGTCTGTACCAGGCCACGGTCTGGAAGGCGGATGACGATCTCGTGTTCGCGCACCCGCGCACCGGTAAACCGGTCGACCGGTCGACCGGTCGACCGGTCGACCGGTGCCTGGCCGATGCCACATCGATCCTCCCGGACGTACGATTACAGGCCGACGACCGATCCCGGATTCCGTCGTTCCTCGGCCCGGGTGGTGGACCGGTCGTATCCACGTATCCACGTATGGCGGTTATTGGACAGATCACGCCAGCGGTGCCTCGGTCGAAGACGGCTGGCTGCCGCGGATTGACAGCCCGAATGTCCATGTCGCACGATCGTCGGGCGCAAAGCGCAGTTCGCACCGACATGAGGGGCTGTCGTGGGGCGGGGGGCCGTTCGTGTAGATGTCGGGGGCGTTTGCGGGTGACGGCGATATGACGGCCCGTACAAATCAGCCGCTTTGGACGATGCGTGCTGGGGCGGCGGGCCGTAGGCTTGCTTTGCTGGCCAAGACATCAAGACCACAGGCGAGTCGCACCCAGGGTGTGGATGGCGTCGCCGCGGGTCGCGACCGAACGCACGCATAAACGGAGTTGGCACGAACCTTGGAGGGCGTGATGAGCACGACAGCGAAGAGCAAGCGCGGGCCGGGTAAGTCCGCCGACGGTGGCGAGCCCGCCGTTGAGAACAAGAAGCAGGCGGCCACGATGCCGCAGAGCGCCGCGGCGCCGTCGCCGTTCACCCCGATCGGTGACTATGCGTTTCTGTCTAACTGCCACACGGGCGCGCTGGTTGCGCCGGACGGCACCGTCGACTGGCTGTGCGTCCCGCGCTTCGATTCGCCGAGTGTGTTTGGATCGCTGCTCGACCGGGGCGCTGGGGCCTTCCGCCTCGGCCCGTTCGGGATCAACGTGCCCAGCAACCGGGCCTACGTGCCCGGAACGAACACGCTCGTCACTTCCTGGAAGACGTCGACTGGTTGGGCGATCGTGCGCGACGCGCTGACGATGGGCC
The DNA here is from genome assembly GCA_963725515.1 of uncultured Solirubrobacteraceae bacterium. Classification (GTDB taxonomy): domain Bacteria; phylum Actinomycetota; class Thermoleophilia; order Solirubrobacterales; family Solirubrobacteraceae; genus Palsa-465. The sequence continues at coordinate 809,582 of CAVRZB010000003.1, forward strand.
CGCGCCACGGCGAGGACACGATCACGCCGCACACGCGTCCGCCGGCCGACGAGGATGCCGAGCACGTGCTCGTGCGAACCGTCGAGTGCCTCGAGGGGTGGGTCGAGATCGAGCTCGTCTGCGAGCCGGGGTTCGATTACGGCCGCGTACCCGGCGAGTGGTCGCTCAGCGAGGATCGCCACCGTGCTGATACGACCGGAGCCGGTCAGACGATCCGGCTGCAGACCGACATGCTGATCGGGATCGAGGCGCATCACGCTCGGGCCCGGCACGTGCTGCAAGCCGGGGAGCAGCTCTACTGCGCGCTTTCGTGGGAAGAGGGATTTCCGGTGCCCACGAACGTCGAGGAAGCCAACGCGCAGCTTGCTGCCACGACGCGCTTCTGGCGCAACTGGCTCGCGCGGGCGCGCATCCCAGACCACAAGCTGGGGCCGCTGATCCAACGCTCCGCGCTGACGATCAAGGGCCTCACGTACATGCCGACCGGAGCGACGGTGGCGGCGCTGACCACGTCGCTTCCCGAGACGCCGGGCGGGGAGCGCAACTGGGACTACCGCTACACCTGGATGCGCGACTCGACGTTCACGCTCCAGGCGCTGCACTACCTCAATCTCGACTGGGAGGCCAATGAATTCATGCAGTTCATCGCCGACCTCGAGCGCAACGACGACGGTGGCCTGCAGATCATGTACGGGATCGACGGTCGCCGCGATCTGACCGAGACGCTTCGCGAGGAGCTCTCGGGCTACGCCGGCGCGCATCCGGTGCGGATCGGCAACGGCGCCTTCGACCAGCGCCAGAACGACGTCTTCGGCGCCGCGCTTGACTCGGTGCTGCTGCACACCCGCCGCAGCCAGCGTCTGCCGCGGCGGTTGTGGCCGCTCGTCCAATCGCAGGCCGAGTGCGCCACAGCCGTGTGGCGCCAACCCGACCAGGGCATCTGGGAAGCGCGCGGCAAGCCGCAGCACTACGTCTCCTCGAAGCTGATGTGCTGGGTCGCGATGGACCGTGCCGCGAAGCTCGCGAACATACGGGGCGACACCGCCCTTGCTGCCGGCTGGAGGGAAACCGCCGGGGAGGTCAAGTCCGACATCCTCGAGCACGGGGTCGACAAGCGCGGAGTGCTGTGCCAGCACTACGGCACCGATGCGCTCGACGCCTCGACGCTGCTGGCCGCGATCTTCGGCTTCTTGCCGGGCACCGACGAGCGCCTGCGCGCGAGCGTGCTCGCGATCGCCGACGAACTGACCGAGCACGGCTTCGTGCTGCGCTACCGCACCGACGAGACCGACGATGGCATGTCCGGCAAAGAGGGGACGTTCGTGATCTGCTCGTTCTGGCTGGTCTCGGCGTCTGGCGATCATCGGCGAGATGCAACGGGCGCGAGACCTGATGGAGCGCCTAACGAAGGTCGCCTCCCCCCTTGGACTATATGCCGAAGAGTTCGACGTCGACACTGGCCGGGACCTCGGCAACTTCCCGCAGGCGTTCTCGCACCTTGCGCTGGTCGAGGCCGCCTCGCGGATCGTCTTGGCCGAGCGACTCGCGGAGATCAGCGGATGAGCAATGCTTACGACGTAATCGTGATCCGCAGCGGGGCGGGCGGCGGCTCGAGCCGCTGGCGCGCGTCGCGCTCGTCGGAGCCAGCGGGGAAAGGGAAGACCACAGTCGCAAACTTACTGCTTCGTTTCATCGATCCGGTGCAAGGAAGGGTGACGGTCGCCGTCAGCAGTGAGGCGCCATCGCCTACACGGCAGGAGCGTTCCACACCACCACGCGGTGACCACACGGAGGCCGCGCGCATGCTCTAGAACGTCCAGACGACTACGCACAACTACGCACTCGCCCACGCCGATCACGCGCTGCGCTGCGCCGACATCAGCCTCGACCTCGGCGAGCTTGCCGGCGCTCTCGAACTCGCGCAGGTCGCGGGCGACGCACTACACGGATACCCCGACGGGGGAACGCTTCCAGCCCGGCTGGAGCGTCTCGAGGGGCGGATCAGGCGAGGACAGGACTACGGGCTCACACCGGCCGAGCTCCGGCTCCTGAGCTTCCTGCCGACGCATCGCTCGCTCCAGGAGATCGCCGATCGTCTTCACCTCTCACGCGATACCGTCAAGACACAGGTCGCGTCGATCTACGACAAGCTCGGCGTCCCAGGCCGATCCGAAGCAGTCGATCTCGTCGGCAGGCTCGGCCTCGGATCGACAGAAGCCAAGGTCACGATCCCAGGTCCAGATCTCTGACTGAGGCCGCGAACCCGTGCCGGAATCGCCGTTGGCTGACGATGGGACGATATCGGCCTTTTTGGCCGATGCCAGATCGATCCCGCCAGCCGTAGTGTTACGGGTCAATGACCGATCCCGCAATCCCGCCATTCCCCGGCCGGGATTGCACCAGGAGGCAAATCTGATGGTCACTCTCGCAACCAGTTACCCGTTCCTGAACATCTTGTGGACGATCCTGATCTTCATGGCGTTGGTGATCTGGATCTGGATGGTCATCATGGTGCTGATCGACATCTTCAGCCGCCCCGACCTCTCGGGCTGGGGCAAGGCCGGCTGGGTGGTGCTGATCATCGTGCTGCCGTTCCTCGGCGTGCTGTGCTACCTGATCGCCTACAGCGCCGGGATCGCCGAGCGCCGCGCCTAGGACGCCGTGGCCTCGCAGACGCAGTTCGACGGGCACGTGCGCAAGACCGCCGGCACGAGCGGTGCGGCCGGCGAGGTCGACGAAGGCCGCTTATCGCGAGCGTCGCTCGCGCACATCCCGCGGCGTGCGAGCGCGCTGCCACGATCTTCCAATCAATGAAGGAGTCGAACTGTGTTTTCCGGACTGTTGAACGGCATCACGCGAGAGAGATCACGACACCGTGCAGGTCGCGCTTGGATGCGCGTGCCTGTGGCGATGGTCGCGGTCGTCGCGCTGGTCGCCCTAGCGGGTTGTGGCAGCAGCAAGCCGGCGTACTGCTCGGACCGGACCAATCTCGAGAACTCGGTCAAGAATCTGCCGAGCGTCACCTCCAGCAGCGGGATCAGCGGTCTGCAGTCGCAGCTCAAGACGATCGAGAGTGACGCGACGTCGCTGGTCAACGCCGCCAAGAGCGACTTCCCCAGCCAGACGAGTGCGGTGAAGTCGTCGGTCGACACGCTCGCGACCGCCGTCAAGGCGCTCCCGTCGAGTCCTTCGTCGGCCCAGATCGCCGCGATCGGACTCGACGCCAGCAACGTCGTCAACTCGGTCAAGAGCTTCTCGGACGCCAGCAAGTCGAAGTGCAGCTGAAGCTTGAAGGACGGGCCGTGGAACCCGAGCTCGCGCACACAATCGCCAGTCGACACCATGTAGGTCAGCGCAACCGCTTTGGCGATCGGGTGATCGACCACGTCGAGCGGGTCGCGGCCGCTGTCCCTCCAGACGCCCGCGCCACGGCCCTGCTCCACGACCTGTTCGAGCTGCTGTCCCACCGTCGGCCGGCGGCTGCGCGGCAACGGTCTCACTCGTACCGAACTGGAGGTGCTGGAGCTTCTGAGGCACGCTCCGGGCGATCCCTACGAGGTCTACATACGCCGGATCGCGGACGCGCCAGGACCGGCGGGACGGCTCGCGCGGATCGTGAAGCTCGCCGACCTCGAGGACCATCTCGCCCACACGGCGATCCCCTCAGACGCCCCCCCGTACGCCTGGGCGCGCAAGCAACTGCTCACCGCTCGTGACCAGGCGGTGCCAGGCTGATGGGCCTGTCATCGTTTCGTCGGCGCGAGCGCAGGATCAGCGGTGCACGACGTCGATTGGGACACGGTGGATAGCCGCTGGGACACCGGTCGGACGGAGGCGTTCAGCGATGGCGTGTTCGCGTTCGCGATCACGCTGCTCGTTCTCGACATCGACGTTCCCGAGTCCGCGTTCAGTCATCTGTGGCGCGGTATCGCTGATCAGTGGCCGTCGTACCTGGGCTATGCGACGAGCTTCCTCACGGTCGGAGGGATCTGGCTCGTGCACCACGGCATCTTCCGACGCTTGCAGTACGCAAACCGCCGGGTCATGCGGGTCAATCTGGTGTTGCTGATGGCGGTCGCGTTCCTGCCGTTCCCGACCAAGCTCGTGGCCGAGGCGATCCGCAACTCGTCGGCTGAGCGCGCCGCGGTCATCTTCTACGGCGCGTCGCTGCTGGTGATCTCACTCCTGTTCAGCGCTTTGTGGGCGTCGGTCGCGACCGACCGCAGCCTGCTCAAACCAGAGGTCAGCGAGAAGGAAGTCAACGCGATCGCGCGGGCGGCGACACCGAACCTCGGGTTCTACGTCGGCGTGATCGTGCTCGCGTTCATCGCTCCAAAAGTGGCCGCGTTCGGATACCTGGTGATCGCGATCGTCGCCGTTCTGCGAGCGCGAGGCGACAGCGGGACACCGACGACACCCGAGTCTGCGTAACACCCGCCTGCTCACGCCGCCCGAGGCCCGCCTCCTTCAAACAGGCGCCGAGTCCCTCGACGCCCCGCGTCGTGCACGCGCCACGCCCACGTGTCAACAGCGCGAGCGCCGGAACGCCGCTCATCACCGTCTCCCGACGGACGATAGAGAGCACCCGGCCCGCGGCGCTCCGCCTCCGCTTCTAACGGGAAGCGGAGGCTGCTGAGGATCCCGTGCGGCGTAGAGCGCCAGGTCGGCATCGTGTTCGCGGCTCGGTGTGCCAGCTCAAGCACGTCGCCCGCGGCGATGACCTGTTGCTTGCCCTCGCAGACGACGGGCGCGGGCTACCTGTGCGTTTGACATTGACCCGTGACGGATGGTGCTTTGGTACGACCTCCAGACCCGAGAGTCGGCGGCCCGGCACCGCAGCGCGGCGTGGCGTGGCCGCGCTCGAGCAACGCAGTCTCTGAGCCGCTCCCCGGAACCGCGCTGACCAATTGAGCTCACGTGAGCACGCGCGTGCCAGAACTGATGCCGGAACGCCGCCACCGAAGCGGGTCGAACACCCCGACCCACGGAGGCGAGTAGGGTCGCGGGGTGGGACTGCGGCAGCGGTGGTTCGCGCGTAGAAGTCGGACCACGTGACGAAGGTGTTCCTGCTCCCCCTTGCCGCGTCTGACGCTGGTCTGCTGACGGCGGTGAGGCTGCTGCTGCTGGGCCGGCCGCGCGGGCAGCGCCAGCTGTCTTCTTGGCTCTGCGCGATCGGGCTCAGCATCACGCTCGGGCTGGTGATCGTGTTGGCGCTCGGGAGGTCGGGGTTGCGAGACAATCAGCATGGGTCAGTGAGCCCCGAAATCGAGATCGCGGGCTGGTGTCATGCTGCGGCGATCGCGATGGCTGTCGGCTCACGTTTAGTCGACCAGCTGCGGTCAAAGCGAAGCGACCAACACCATGACAAGGACCCGAAGCGCCCGTCGCTGGCTGACCGCGTCCGTGACAGCGATTCGCTGTGACCGGCGTGCGTCGCCGGCGCCGCGGACGGCGTCCCGAGCGCCTCCTACCCCGCCGGGCTGGCGCTACTCATCAAGCTGGACGCCGGGACCACCACCAACATCGTTGCCGCGCTCTCGTTCAACCTGTGATGTTCGCGCTGCGCGAACTGTTCGCGGCATACCGCACGCGCGTGCGCTCGTCGGTCGCCTCGACGACTGGATGGGCCATCACAGCCGCACGATCGTCGTGGTGGCCGCGGCGCGATCGTGCCTGTACCTGCTCATCGCCGGACTGCAGACCTGAGCTCACGGCCCGCCCCGCGGTACCGGTGCACGCGGTTCAAGCAGAGGGGCGGGGGTTGTAATGACGGGCGGCCTGCTGGCCGTCCGTCGTGCGTGAGGTGTGTGGCTGGAGCCGATCATCGGGGGCCTGTTTGGGCTGTGATCCTGTCGGAGTTCACATCGGCATTCAGCGCGTGGTAGTCGAGTCAAACGGGACACCGTCGAGCCGCCCCGCCAGCTCGCTGCCGGTGGGCACTCAGCGTTGACGGCCGCGGCTCGTCGCACCGCGATCGCTCCTGCTCCCGGTGCGGCCGCACTGGCCGGGGTGACGGGCCTAATTACGCTCGACGAGCGCTATTTGTTCTCCCGACAAGGAAGCGCCGGCACGCGGCAGTATCGATTGACCCATCAGCCTCCTACTCGCGAGGAGAGAGGTTGTCCCCGGCGGCGATCCGGGCGAGGGACGAGCTTCGAACGCTAGACCGCCTCGGCGACGAAGCTACGGTCCTGACTCTGCGAATCAGCCATTTCGGCCGATGCGTCCGCGCGAACCTTCGAGTAGGTTGGCGTGAGAGTCGCAGGACTCGTCCCGCCGCGACGCCGCGGAGGTCTCGTGGCGAGTACTCGGACAAGCCCAGGACAGGAGATCAGATGAGCGACAGACCGATTTTCATCTACGCCGCGACCTATTCCAGCACCGATGATGCGTGGGGCGACTACGACGTCCTGCTCGAGCTTCACGCGGAGAAGCTTGTCGGCACGTATGACGCCGCGGTGATCAACAAGGACGCCGACGGCAAGGTTCACGTCCACAAGCATGAGAAGGCTACCCAGCACGGCGCCTGGGGAGGGATCGCGGTCGGTGCGCTGGTCGGGGTTCTGTTCCCGCCGTCGATCATCGGCGCGGCGGCAGTCGGCGGCGTCGTCGGTGGCCTCGGCGGACATTTCCGCAAAGGCGTCTCCCGCAGCGACGCGAAGGAGCTCGGCGAGATGCTGCAGGCGGGAGACGCGGCGCTGGTGGTGATCGGGGAGTCGCGCGTTGGAGAGCAGCTCGACAAGGCGCTAACGCACGCCGAGAAGTCCGTCGAGAAGGAGGTCGACGCCGACAGCAAGGACTTCAAGGCCGACCTGCAGGACGCGGAGAAGGAACTCGCGAAGCAGGAAGCCGCCCCGAGTTAGATCCGAGGGCTCGCGCCACGCGCGTCGCGGGGGTGACGGGCGGTCGAGAGGCCGCCCGTCAGTCGAATCCCGGGGCACTTCAGCCTCGCGGGCGATGAAATGGACCAACAACTCGGGTTTAGAGGAGCTGGAGGATGGCAAAACCAGCCGAGCAGCCAAACATAATTCTGTTCATGTCCGACGAGGTGGGCTGGGGGGACCTTGGCTGCTATGGGGTGGTGAGAACGCGGGAGTGTCAGGAGCCTGAGAACCAGCTCGGTCTCGGCATCGAGGCGCCAGTTCTGGCGCCGCGCTCACGTCGTCTTCAGCCTGCCGGCGAAGTTGCCGATCAGCAGCCCGATCACGGTGACGAGGTAGAGCTGCCCGGTGAGCATCTCGATGACCGCGAGGGCGTGGCCGACCGGAGCCGCGGCCGAGAAGTCGCCAAAACCGGTGGTCGTCAGCACGGTGAAGCTGAAGTAGACCCGATCTCCTTCGGTGCCGCTCGTGTGCTGTGCGAAGTACGGCGTCGAGTCGACCTGGGCGATGAAGCCGATGATCCACGCGAACACGAGCCCAACCGAAAGGTAGATCGCCAGCGCGCCGGCCACCGCCTGGAGGGTGACGCCTCGCTCGCGCAGCAGGCGCAGGAGGCCCCCGACGATCGCCACGGGGATGGCGGCCGTGACAAGAGCGGTTACCACGGAAGTCAGTTGGCGCGGGATGATCGCGATCCAGATGCCGACGACGACGAAGGACGATCACAACGCCCACGCCCATTGCCTTGCGGTAGCGAAGCTCCTTTCGCTCGCGTGCGGTGGCGATCGCAACGACGAACGCCGCGCCCTCGATCGCGAGCGCCACGGCACGAGACCAATTCGCGCTCGGTGCCGCGATCACGAACACCACCAGCGCTAGCGTCAGCAGGAACACGATTCCGTAGCGGAATTGCGCGGGACGGTCGGTAGCGACCTCGCCGCCGTCGGCGGCGAGGTTCTCGGTGGTCAAGAGAAGCTCCTAAGGCAGGGTTCTATGCGCGAGACGTGATGGTCTTCGGCTCGCAGACGCGGGTGACCGCCGCTTGGTCGAAGTCGACGGACAGGCCCGTCGTCGCGTTCGATGTCCAGACCGCCGGTCTTAGAGAGACCGTACCGCGGCTCGATGCGGCGGCCGCCGGCCCCGTCGTCGATGACGACCAGCCTCTCGCGGCGAAGCGATGGGGTCAAGTGGGCAGTGGCGGTCGACCTGATCGATTCCGCGGGCTTCCGCCAGGACGCGATTTCAGCCCATTTGGCTGATGCCAGCCCGCCCAGCAGACTCCAAGCTCCTCAAGGACCTGAAAGGGTCTGGTACCTACGACGCCGCGATGATCAGCAAGGACGACAAGGGCAAGGTTCACGTCAAGAAGCATGAGACGGCCGCCAGGCACGGGTATTGGGGTGGCATTGCCGTCGGTAGCGTTGTCGGCATTCTGTTCCCGCCTTCGGTGCTCGTCACTGCCACGGTCGGCGAGGGCGCAGGCGCGCTGGTCGGGCATATGAGGACTGGCATATCCAAGAAGGACGTGAAGCAACTCGGGGACATCATCGAACAGGGGCAGGCCGCCCTGCTCGTCGTTGGCGAGAGGACGCTGGAGCAGGTTGTGGCCACTGCCGGACTGAAGCCCGACAAGCAGCTTACGAAGGAGATCGAAGTGAGCTCGAAGGACATCGCCGAAGCGATCCAGGAGGCCGGCGCGGAGGTCAGCTGACCTGCCATCGGGACCCCATGTGATCCACGCTCGACTTGTCATCAGGGGAACTCAACTCGCCGCCACAGTGGCGCGAGTGGCAGCACTGAAAGGTCAAGCAGACAGTGGAAATCAAGAAATGAAAGAGACCAAGAAATCAGCGCCAAGGCGCAATGTCACCCATCTGGGCAGCGGAGGCTGCGAAAACAGAACTACCCGGCGCCTAGCTACTTCTACGGCTTCAACCAGGGGGAGACGCATCAGTACTACCCATCCTGTTTGAGAACACGGTGGCGGTGGAGCCCGAGAAGAGTCCCGAGGAGGGCTACCACTTCATTGCCGACTGACCGACCGGGCGATCGGCTGGATGCGCTAAGGCAAGGCCGTGAACTCTGACAAGCCGGTCTTCGTCTACTTCGCACCGGGTGCGGCGCATGCCCCGCATCACGCTCCGAAGGAGTGGCGGGAGAGGTTCACCGGGCAGTTCGATCACGGTTGGGACGCGGTCCGCGAAGAGACCTATGAGCGGCAGTTGGAGATGGGGATCGTCCCGCCGGATACGGTGAACACGCCTCGGCCGGAGTGGTGTCCGGCGTGGAACTCGTTGAGTGGCGAGGAGCAGCGCCTGTACGCGCGGTTCATGGAGAACTATGCCGGCTATCTCGCGTTCTGCGACGCCGAGTGCGGACGGCTGCTCGGCGCGATCGACCAACTCCCCGATGCCGAGAACACGCTCGTCTGCTACATCGTCGGTGATAACGGCGCCAGTTCCGAAGGTGGCCCGACCGGGACGATCAACGAGGTGATGAACCTCAACGGCATTCCGTCAGACCTGCAGGAGACCTTGGCCTACCACAACCCGCTAGGGCGACCAGCGCGACGTAGTCGGCTTAGGTCGAGCCCGCGGCCCGGACCCATTGCGCGGCGCGCGCCTGGTGGATGCCGATCCGCTCAGCCAGGATCGGCGCCGGCAGACGCGCCGCGAGCGCGAGCAGCGCGGCTTGCCGCGCTGCGCAGCTCTTGTTCCCGTAGGGCTAAGGCGACCGCGGAGCCGGTCCGCGCTGATGGGAGTCCCGGCCTTGCCCCCAGCCAGCAGCAGCCCTCCTCGCCGGCGGCCTGCAGACGTTAGGCCCGCAACCTCGCCGCCACCGCGGCAAGCGGCTCTGGCAGCAGCATCGGTCCGCGCGCGAGCGTGATCGTGACCTGCCTGTTGGTGGTCACGCGATTGCGCTCGTTCTCAGCGCTGCCGTCCGTGTGAGTGGCTGGGCATAGAGCAGCTGCAGTCGATCCCGCGAGCCGGTCGCGCGGGTCGATCTCGTCGTCGTGCAGCAGCCGGCGCGGCACAGCGAACCGCTCCTCATCGTCCGCTGGCCCTGGTCCACCCGTGGCCAGCGTTCCACGGGACATGCAAAGCCCCGTGACCTCGCCGCGGGTAAGCGCTGAGGTTGCTGGGCGGCCGGGCACGGGTGCGCTCTGTCGTTCGATTCGCTCTCGCTATCGCGTAGATTGCAAAGGGCAGCGAAGCCGGGCGAGATGGACGCTTTGACGCGGGGGCGCTTTCTGCAGTACAGCGCGGGCGCCGGCGCGGCGCTGGCGCTGCCGTGGGCGGCGCGAACCCCGGCGGCGACTGCCGCTCCGGCCTGAAGCTGACGAAGTACCTGGAGCCGGTGCCGCTGCCGCTGCCAGGCAACGGCATCGTGGTCGCCAAACCAAGCGGAACGAACGAGTACTCGTTCATCCAGAGGGAGATCAGCAGGCAGCTGCACCCGGAGCTTCCGCCGACGCCTCTGTGGGCCTACGACGACGGCTCCGGGCTCGGGGGCCAGGCGGGCTCGTTCGGGATGGCGGTGGTCGGGCACAGCGGCACCCCGCTCGACGTCAGCTTCGAGAACACCCTGCCGCCGACGTACCCGGACTGGATCCCGGTCGACACGCGGCTTACGCCGACGCACGACAACGTGGTGAGGCTGATGACCCACCTGCACGGCGGCTTCGTCGCGGCTGCGAGCGACGGCAACCCGGCGGTGACGCCGGACGGGTTCGTCAACGGGGAGACCCAGCACGTCCACTACACCAACCAGCAGCCGCAGATGCCGGCTGAGATGCTCTGGTTCCACGACCACGGGCTCGGCGCCACGCGGTTGAATGTCTTCGGCGGGCTGGCCGCCGGGTACATCCTCTACGACGAGTCCGACACCGGCACGCCCGACAACGTGAACGGTCTGCCCTCCGGGCCGTTCGAGATCCCGCTGGTCGTCCAGGACCGACAGTTCAACGCGGATGGAACGTTCCTCTATCCGACCAGCGACATCTCGGGTGCGACCTGGATCGGTGAGTACTTCGGCGACGTCATGCTCGTCAACGGCAAGGTCTGGCCGTTCCTGGAGGTCGAGCCGCGCCTGTACCGCTTCCGGCTCCTGAACGGCTGCAACGCCCGCATCCTCAACCTCGATATCGGCGGCGCGCGGATGTGGCAGATCGGTGCCGAGGGCGGCATGTGGGACCGGCCGGTGCCGGTGACGCAGGTGGTGCTCGCCCCCGCGGAGCGGGCGGACGTGCTCGTCGACTTCAGCCAGATCCCTACCCGGACGACCCACATGAAGAACAGCAAGCCGCCGTCGCCGGTCTCGAACCCGGCGCCGCCGCTGGCCGCGGTGATGCAGATCCGGGTGGGGAAGACGACGCCGGTGCCGCCGTCGATCCCGACGACCCTCGTGGGCGGCCGGAAGGCAGACCTGCACGGCCCGGTGAGGACTCGGTACATCACGCTCAACGAGATCGAAGTGGACGAGCCGACCTGGTTCTTGAACCTGAACGGCGTCCACTTCGAGGACGGTCCGGTTACGGAGACGCCAGTGGTCGGGACAGTCGAGGACTGGGTCTACGTGAACGTGACCGGGGACACGCACCCGATGCACACCCACCTCGTCACCTTCCAGGTGGTGGGCCGGACGCCGTTCGACGTAGCCGCGTACGAGGAGGCCTATGGGGGCCCGAACGGCGTCCCCGGCGGGATCGACCCGAACCCGTTCGCGACCGGGCCGATGCTCCCGCCAGACCCTGACGAGCGGGGCTTCAAGGACACCGTCAAGGCCAACCCCGGCCAGTTCACGACGATCCGAGCGAAGTTCGAGCTGCCCGCCGCCGTGACCGCGCCGCAGGACTACGTCTACCACTGCCACATCGTCGAGCACGAAGACAACGACATGCTGCGGCCGTTCACCGTCGTGCGATAGCCGTCCACCGCTCCACGCTGCCGCATAAGTCCCGGAAAGCAAGGCACCGGATGTCCTTACATGCCCACGACTAGCCAGTCACGGTGAAGCTGAAGTCGCGTCCTCCGCGGCTGAAAAGGCTCGCCCCCGAATCCTCACCTTGTCGCAAACGCACAAAAAGTCGAGACCCGCGATGGTTTGTGCGACGGCCTCGAACGAGGCTGGCTTGTAAATCCCCGTGGCTGTAGAGGCGAGTCAGAGCATGCGAACGCGAGCGCGCTCTTGGTCGCTCAGGGTTCGTTTGTTCTTGGCCATCTTTTGAACCTCCTGGTCTGGGCCCGCCGGTGGGGGCCGTTGTCCCGACCCCCAATGCAGCCCGTCAGGGCTGCCAACATGGGGAGGGAACGGCCCTCGCCGGGTGCTCTCAGGAGGCGGCCGCAGCGTCCTGGTCGTTCCCGCCGGCGGTCAAGTCGATGCGGCTCAGCGCGTCAGGATCGGTGCCGGGATCGGCGCGGCAGATCGGACAAAGCGGCCGCGGTGAGTTGTGGTAGCGGTGCAGCCGCCGCTCTCGGTGGCGATCGCCTGGCCAGGTTGCGGCGAGCGTGAAGGCGATCCCCTCGCGGAGCGCGGCGGCGACGAGCGGTGTTGCCGCTCAGGCTAGTTTCCAGTTTGACGTCTAGATTCCAGTCCCGTCCGCCGTCCTGGTTTCCGTGCAATCCGGGGAAGTCGACGGCCAGGGCGAGATGCGTGTCTCGTCGCCGAAGCGGGGCTCGACGGCTACGCAGCACGGGGCGGCGGTCAGTTCGCTACTGCTCTGTCCGGGACCAGCAGCCGGCGCGGCACGCGGGGACGCGCCTGCTGGTGCTCAAACTGAGCAGTGCGCGCGAGACTGCTGGATCTCGATCAAAGGGGAAGTCTGGCGGCCCACGAGGCTGCCGCGGGTCGTTCAGTTCGAATTAGAAATTCCGTGCCGTCGTGACGCTATGCTTCGCCGGACGAGCGTGGTCAGCGCCTGCCAGTTCTCGGCCGTGAGTAGCGCCCGACGCCGAAGTATCGTCACCGCTACTGGTTGACAATGCTTAGTCGCCCAATTAGGTTCCTTCTTTTCGGGGTCGACGCCATCGGGGCGTCCGATCAACAAGGGGAGTCACAAATGCGCAAGAAGTTCGCTGCGGCGATCTCCGTAACCGTTGTTGCGGGCCTGAGTGCTAGCGCCGCTCTGGCTGGCGAGGTTCAGGGCCCTCCGGGCACCCCGGGCGTTCCTTTTTCCGGTTCGGGCCAACGCACCGGGGCACCCGCACACGCCAACTCGATCTGCGCCTACAACGGACTGAATGACATGAACCCGGACCAGGGTCCAATCGACAGCATCGTTCAGACTCCCCACAACCAGGGGTCTCCTGGCGACGCGGGCCACGGAACCTGTGCGGGCGGAACCAACCCCGAGAACCCGCCGAGCCCGTAACAGAGGCAGGAGGATGGCCCCGGCGCTGCTTGTCGGGGCCAATCTCTATCGGCTTGGCTTAGCGCAGCGGGCTGTGAGCGCGAACGATGCGAGCATCACAAGGTCGGCGTGGAGCCGGACGCGCTCGATGCCCCGGACGCGGAGGCATGCCAGGCCCTAAGTCGTGCTTGTCAACCGTGCGAACTCCCGCGCAACGACCGCGCGGCGGCGATAGAGGTTACGCCACTCTTCTCCGCTGCGGGGGATGCGGAGCTTCCGCTCGGGCTGTCCCTTGCCAGCGGGATAACTGCGGCGCAGCCGCGCCGGGCGCACTCGGCGCAGACGCGGTTGTTGTCGTACCCCCATGTCCATCGCCTTCACGCTAATTGCAGCGGCGGCGCACGAGTTTGAGAGTGCTGCTTCGGGCTACTTGCTGGTTCGAGGCATTATGTGGAGCGGGTGCTGTCGAATCCACTTAGTTGGGGGGGTGACGTGGCTGGCATGTCAGTGACGCTGTTCATCGAGCTTGTTGGCCAACGCGCTGCCGACGTACGACATAAACGACATAAGTGGGGTAGCCGGCGGCTCGGGAACGTCAACGGCGCAACGAGGGGAAGGGCAGGATGCGGAGGACGGCTCGAGCGCCCCCTCCCGCGAACGGGCCCCTGCGGCCCACGCGAGCAGCTCCGTCGCGTACGCTGCCGGCCGAGCTCAGATCACGTCCGGCTCGGCTGCGCGGCGCCTCGCTTCCACGCGCTCACCGGGAGCGGTCGTGTTCGCCGTGCGCGCTATCCGCGCTAAGCGGACAACGGCGATGGGCGTCGAGATCCTCGTCCGGAGCGAAACCAACACCGACTGGGATTCGACCGCAGGGCAGCGGGCTCGTCTCACTTGAGGAACCTTGGGTTCTCGCGGTGGTAGCGATACGGGCTTCCTCGCCGGCTGCTGATCCAATCGTCGGCTGAAGGAGATCTATCCGGACGCGGTCGTCGTCGAGCCGGAGCTCGTGGAGCGATGGTGATGGGGGGTGAGCGAGGCCTTCGTCAGCGCGGCCGTGCCCGGCCCGCGGGCTTGCGCCGCGGTGTCGACGTGGGCTTTCGCACTGCCGGGTTCGGGCACTCGAACTGTGTCCCTCCCCGGTAGCAGCGCATGGTCTGCGTCACCCGAGTTCCCTGGGGCTGGGGGGCCGCCCAGCCGAGCGTCTGGCGGGTGTCGAACACGCGCGTGCCGAACGCCGAGTACGTGCCGTACGCGCCGTCCAGGTAGAGGATCTCGGGCGCGCTCGTGCTCATGTCGCCGTGGACGAAGATCGGGCGGATGCCGGCCGTCGTTCCCGCCAGCGGCATCGAGCGCCAGCTCCTGCCGACGTCGGCGGTCTGCCACACCTCGACGCGGAAGCGCCCGAACACCTTGCGCGACAGCGCGATCATGCTCGGGTCCTGCGGGTCGACCGCGATCCCGGGCGAGTAGGCCGGCTGCCTGCCCGAACTGTCGATGCTCCCGCCGACGCCCGAGATGATCTTGTGCACATCCCAGAAGACTCCGGTCCAGCGGGCATACCAGTACGCCTCGTTGCCCCACCTGCCCTCTTGGAAGGTTGCGAACACCACGACCGGATCACCGTCTGCCCCGACCTCGACATCCCACACCCAGGCGCGGAGCCCGCGGGCGACCGCGTTGAAGACCATGTTCGAGGCGCTCGGCGACGCCGGAATCGTCTGAGGCTGGCCGGTGATCGAATACCAGGCGGCGCCCCTGCGGATCATCAGGTAGATGTTCGTCGGACGGCTCTGCGGGTGCGCGTTGGTGAAGGCGATGTAAGTCTGGTTGTGTGCCTCCGCGTAGCGAGCATAAGGCCGGTCGGTGCTGTGACCGGCATCGCCTGCGCCGGGCGTCGTGCCCGGGTTGACCAGCTCCTGGGTGAGCGCCCATGTCGCTCCCCAGTCGTCGGAGTAGGTCATCGTCGGATGCCAGCTCGCGCCGCGGAAGTACAGGTACAGCCGGTGCTCGGCCGGGACGTAGACGGGGTTGGGATAGGTGTCTCCGTAGCCGCCGGCGGAGCTGTCGGGCACCGTGTACTCCGGTCCCCAGGAAGTGATGTCGCCCGGGTTGACGCTGACGCGATACAAGATGTTGCCGATCGCGTGCTTGGAGTAGAACGCGACGATCCGGCCATCCGGACGCTCCCAGAATGTCGGGGTGGAGTGATCGTCGATCTGCAGATCGGCGTGCAGCACGTAGCTGTGGGTCTCTACTCCCGCCACCAGCGACGCGACGATGATGTCTCCGGCGGTGTCCACATACCCGGCGATCGTCTGCGAGCCGATCCTGATCGCCTGCGGCGAGGCAAACCAGCACCAACTGCCGGGTCCAAGCGCGAGGTTGAAGGGCGGAGCAACCA
This sequence comes from uncultured Solirubrobacteraceae bacterium, assembly GCA_963725515.1. Lineage (GTDB taxonomy): Bacteria > Actinomycetota > Thermoleophilia > Solirubrobacterales > Solirubrobacteraceae > Palsa-465. The sequence goes on from CAVRZB010000003.1 coordinate 825,213, forward strand.
CCGCCTGCCTTCTGTGCCCCGGGAGCTTGTGCTTCCGGGCCGGCGGGTGAGCGCGGCGGTTCGCAGCGCGCCAAAGGCCGGCGCCGAGGGCGGATGGGACCGGGGCGGTGAGCATCAACGCCAGGAGTGCGGCGAGAAGCGGCAAGGGACGCGTGATCCGCTTCATGCGGTGAAGCCAGGCGGTGCTGTGTTCCGACGGCACCCCCGTGGATCGCCCGCCGGGCGCCGAGCCTTGAATCCGGCCCCACCGCGGCGCTCGCCGGCTCAGAAGAAGCGCACAAGACCGGCCCGAGCGCCAAGCCTCGTCCGGGTCGGCGATCTCGATCCCCAGCTGTGCAGCGAACCCCTCAAGCTGGCGCTCGTGCTCGGCCTCGCGCGCGCCAGCGTCGAGGCTGCCCTCTGCGTCGCCAAAGGCGCGCAGCCAGAACACCCCGCCCGGGTACGCGGCGCCGAACCGCAGCGCGTACTCCTCCGCCAACGACGACTTACCGACGCCGCCCAGACCACGCACCTGCGCAACCGCGCTCACAGCGCCCGTGATCATCCCAAGCCCACTGGCCTGCAGCCCCGAATGCACCGTCCACATCTCAGCGAGCCGCCCCACAAAGCGATCAGACCCTGCCCGCGGCCCGGGATACCACACCGGCGCCACCCGCGGCACGACCTCCCTGTCGACGTGGGCGTAGCTGCAGAAAATGTCAAACCGATCGCGCATTCCTCACCGCGCATCCCTGCGCCCTCAGTACCACCGACACCAACAGCATCGCAGCCTCACCACGACGCAACAACTCCACGCGCCTCCCGAAACGCCAGCGAGTAGGGATGTGCGGAATCCGTGCGCTGAGACCAACCTTGAGCAGGTCAACCAGCCCGGGACGTGCCGAGTCCCGAGCCACCGTCCGCGTTCGAAGCTCGCGCAGCGATGACAGCAGGACCTACGGCCGGGTCAGGGGGTTCCCCTGCTGTTCGCCACAAGCCCGCACGCCGCGCATCGCAGACGAGCGGGGCCGATCGTTGCTCTGGACGCTAGCTGAAGGTCGGGAAGCTGCAAGCACCAAAGCGGTCGCGACAGCGCCGAAACTAGCGCTGCTGCTCCAGGCATCAAGCGGCAGTGCACGCCGCGCAGCAATCTGCCGCTCGGGAGCCGGCGGACCGCAGCCGCGCCAGCCCGCCGTTTACCTATGCAGATCGGCGATCGTGCTCGCGGCTGCGCCAGCCTCGCTTTCGGCGACAAGCGCGTCTCGGACCAGCACTGGACGCCTGCTTCCAGGGCCGGATGCTCCCACGGGCGCACGCCCGCTTCGCGATGCCGGTTCTCCACCCACCAGGCGGTGCGACCGTGCTTGTGCTGTCGCCCAGACGCGAGCGCGCCGATCGGCGTCGGTGCCGTCAGCCGCTCAGCGCGCCAACGAAGGGCTCCCTTTTGTTCCCGCGTGGACCCAGCAGGGCCCATACCGTCCACCTTGCCGGCGATCGCGAGAGCGGCCAGCACCGTGCCGGCGGTGGCGCCTTCGCGTATATCTCCCCCTCGCGCCCGACGCGGACGACCGCGACAATCCTGACGGGATCACTCATTCGGCGCGATGCCGAGAACGTTTGGGCCATTTTCGGGCCACGAATGGCTTCGACCAAAACCTGCGCCGGATCGTGAACATTTCCGTTTACAGGACTTTCGTAGCACGCGCCCGGAGAGATTCGAACTCCCGACCTTCGGTTCCGTAGGAGGCTCGACGGGGTGTGCGCTGGCCGCAAGCCCCGTATCTACGGCGCATTGCCCGTGGTTTGACGCGGCGATCGAGGCCGGTTCCGCGGCGACCGGGCACGTTGTGGGCACGATGCACGCCCGTTCCGGACCTACATCATCGGCCGCGCCGGCAGCGTCAGAGCTGCCGGCGAAGCTCGTCCGGATCGAGGTCGGCGTCCCGGAGGATGCCGCGCAGAGTTCCGCGGTTCAGCTCGCGGTGAAGCGGGACGACGAGAAACGTGCGGCGCTCGGGATGCCGCAGGCGAACGTGGCTACCTCGCTGACGGACCGTCTCCCATCCGAGTCGCTCCAGCGCCCGGATCAGCTGCGCGCCGGAGATGACCGGCAGATGGCCGCTCACGCGGGCAGCGGCAGCTTGCGACGGATGATGCCGGTATCGAGCGGGCGGCCCTCTTCGCGGAGGCCTTCTACGTACAGGCTGAGCGCTTCTCGCGCGTTGCTCGTGGCCTCGTCGACCGTGTCTCCCTGGGTGTGCAACCCGGGAAGGTCAGGCGCGTAGACGTGGTAGCCACCTTCCTCCTGGGGCTCGAAGACGAACTCGATCTCGGTGGCATCCGCCATGTCTTGAGGATACCGTCGCCGATGGCAGGCGCGATCGGCGCCGCGACCGGGAGCCGGAGGGGTGGCCGGTGAGTGGCCGGCAGCGGCACTCGTTGCTGTACGTGCTGTACGTCGGCTCGCCGGTGTGGCGGGCGCGGCGCTGGTGGTGGTTCGTGACGAGCGATCGTCGCTGTGCCGGCTGCGGCAGATCGCTTGTGCTGCATCGGGTTGGCCCGCGACGTTGACGGTGCACCACCGGAGCTATGCTCGGCTCGGGCGGGAGCGCCGCCGGGATGTGGAGCTCTTGTGCTGGGCCTGCCATCGCGGTGCGGACTGGTGGCGGCATCGATGACCGAGGCGGTCGAGGATCAAGCGGCAGGGGATGCCGCGCCGTGGAATCAGGAAGATCGGTGCGGGACTCGCCCGTAGGGCGCCGGTATCGCGTCGGGTTGCCTGCTGGCTTGACGGGCCGAAGCCTCCAAGGATCGAGCAGCTGCTCTCCCCCCTTCCAGCTGCCGGCTGTTTCCAGCGCCGAAGGGCGCACAGGTTCCTCGGATTCTCGGTCGTGAAGCGCGGGTCAACGCGAGCCTGGAGGACGGTCGCCGAGCGCCGGCAAGCTGTGACGAGCGGCGCGCTGACGGTTCGGCAGCGCGGCGAGCTGGGCCCGGTCCGAGATGGCCGGACGCGGCTGGCGGCGGGGTGGGTGAGGCGGCGCGCTGCGAGCTGTGCTGGCGGCGGCTGTGCGAGGGCCGTCCGCGCGGGCGAGGACGCGAGCTTGCGAGCGCCCGCAGTCCGCGGCGGGCGGCCCGGCGGCGCGCGCAGCGCGCCGCCCTTGAAGTCGTAGAGAAAGTGCTCACCGAACAGGACGGGTAGTGCAGTCTTGTCTCGACACCTGATCGCTATCTCGGTGTCGAAGCAATCGTTCCGGCGGGAGCTGGTCCGGACCTTGGAGGGCTCGTCGGCGTTCGCCCGAGGCGACGCGCGTTTCTCGGCAAACCGATCGCGCCGTGGCTGCCGCCGAGCTTGGATCGTCGCGATCGGGTCGTCGCCAAGTCGATCGTCAGCTCAGCGACGTCGGGACGAGCAAAGCGCTCGTCCTCGGCGGCCGCACCGAGGACGTCGTCGGTCCGCGGCGACCGACACGTGCGCCTCGGTCAGGCCCGGGCGAGGCCGATTCCTCGGCGCTGACAGCGAAAGGTCACGGGATCAGAGGTTCGCGACTGCGATCGTTGGCGCGTCGCGGCGCGCCTTGTCCGGCACGTGGGGCAGCTCCCCGAGCGGGATGTACTGGAGATGCTCGACGACGAGCGCTAGCGCGCCGGCGTCCGTCTCGTCTAGGCGCTTCAGCAGCTGTTTGGACGCCAGGGTTCGCCCTTCCATCGCACAAGCCTCAATTCGCGCGGCTTCGTTGACCTTGTCGCCGAGCGCGGTGATCTCGGTCCGGCCGGTGGTCAAGAGGCCGTGTAGACCTACTGCCCCTTGCCAGCGCGCCCGCGATCGTGAGAAACTTGATATCACTCGGGGTAATGGGACTGGCCGTGGGGCGACGGCTCACCGTCTGGGAGATCTGTGCGCGAACGCGACGCCCCGCGTGGGACGCGCTGATTGCGGCTACCCGTACCACCGCCCTCGCCCGACCAATCGGGCGGCGCTGTCCATAACGAACCGATCGGAGTCATCTATGCCGAAGCTGTCCCGCCCGTCTCCTGCGCTCATCGTGGCCGCGATCGCGCTCTTTGTCGCTATCGGTGGCGGCGCCTGGGCTGCCACCGGAAGCACGAAGTCCGCGCGGTACGCGCGCGCGACGAATCCGAAAGCATCGATTGCCAGCCGTGGGCCTCGCGGTCGCCGCGGACCCCGAGGTTTTCGCGGGCCGCGTGGGTTCACCGGGCCGCGTGGGTCCACGGGCGCTACCGGCAGACAGGGTCCCGCCGGGCCGTCCGACGGCTTCGTGATCAACGTCCCGCAGCAGCAGGGGCTAACCGCCGGCAGTGACACGAGGATCGCGCAGCTGAGCCTGAACGTGGGCGGCTCATACATCGTCACCGCCGCGACGGAACTCGCCGGGAACGCAAGCGCGTCCCTGAACCTGGCTAGCTGCACGCTGCTCCAGAACGCCAACCCGGTCGCGGTGGGCTCAGCTGACCTACCCCCTGGGGTCGCGGCGTTCGACGACGAGATGACGCTCACGGCCGCCGTCGACACCAGCAACGGCACGAACGTCAGCCTGAGCTGCAACCCGGATGGCCTGGGCTTCGCGCGCCATGTCGTCATCACGGCGGTCCGGGTGGGAACGCTGCACACGGAGACGCCGTAGCGCAATGACGCGCCGCGGCGGGATTGCGGTGGTTGGCGCTGTGCGCGGCCGTGTTGGGTCAGGCCGCGCCCAACGCCACCGCCGCGCGTCGCCTATCGATGGTCACGGTCCGGCACGGGCGCCTCATCCGGCGTCGACGGAAAGTCACTGCGGCTCATTGCGGTCAACCGCTCGAACCGAATACTCGTACTCCGGCTGGTGAAAGGCCGCGGCTTCGGCTACGGGATCTTCCAGGGTGCCAGCCGATGCTCCGTTCCCCGCGCAACGGATGCTTCAGGACGCCCGAGTAGCGGGTCGGGTGTGATGTCCACGCATAGGCGGCGTCCTGGCCTCGACGAGCATCGCCGCCACTTGCTTGACGTCATCTTGGACAGACTCTCGCCGAGTAGGTGGTGAATCGCTGACCCGTAGGCGTGTTCCCGGCGCGGCACCTGAGAGACGCGCGACCACGTAAACCCACATCACGTTCAGCTGCTTGCCGTAGGCGACGATCGCGCGGCGGTAGGCGCCTCCGGTGTAGCGGCGGTTGAGATGAGCGTAGCCGCCGAGTCAGCACGCCTCGTTGAGCGGCAGCGCGACGGCGTCGACATGCCAGCTCTGAAGCGCCTGAGGGAGCCGGCGGCCACGGGGTCATTGCTCTTGCGTTTCGCCCGTCGCTCAGCTGGCCACTGCTTTGGCGACGAAGCGATGACCCGGATCGTCCCGTCATCGGCCGTGGGCGCGTGGCTCCTTATGTCCCGGTTTCAGCAGCGCGATGGTGGCCGTCCCGGCATTCCACGCCGTCGCTGCTTTGGTTGACCAGCGACGGTCCCAGCGGTCCGGGGTCGTCGCTGCGTTTGGGCGACATCACAAGCGCGGGCCGCGCCACCCTTGGTGGGGCGGCTTCGCGAAGCGAGGGTGCGGGCGGTGGAGCATCCGGTCGTGGAAGCAGGCGTCTGGCGCTTGGTCCGAGACGCGCTTGTCGCCGAAAGCGAGGCTGGCGCAGCCGCGAGCACGATCGCCGATCTGCATAGGTAAACAGCGGGCTGTCGCGGCTGCGGTCCGCCGGCTCCCGAGCGGCAGATTGCTGCGCGGCGTGCACTGCCGCTTGACGCCTGATGCAGCAGTCCGGGCGATGCCGGTGAGGCTGCTGCTCTTGTGCTTGCTACTCAGGAGTTCTGGCTAACGGTGGAGGGCGACCGTCAGGTCGGCGCCGCCAAAGTGCTGCTTCGCCAGGGCGGACGGGCAGCCGTGGCCGTGTCGGTCGGCATGGCTGTTGGCGTTCCGACTCGCAAGTAATCCTCGGCGGGGATCCCGGCTGCTGCTCCGCCCAGAAGCGCGACTGGTCGAGAGGATCTCTGCCCGCGGCAACACTTCAGAATTCGGCGCGGCCCCCGAACGCAAACCGCTTCTGAATGCGACAGGATCCCCGCATGAACACTTCAACGAGACCGCCGATTCCGTATGAGTTTCTTCCCGAGGTGCCGGCTTTCAGTGTCACGAGCACCGACGTACGTGACGGGGAGACGCTGCCAAACGCCCAGGTGTCGGGGATCATGGGAGCAGGTGGAGAGGATGTCTCGCCGCAGCTGTCGTGGTCGGGGTTCCCGGCTGAGACGGAGAGCTTCGCGGTCACCTGCTTCGATCCCGACGCCCCGACCGGCAGCGGGTTCTGGCACTGGGCGGTCGCGAACATTCCGGCGGTGGTGACCGAGCTCTCCGCAGGCGCGGGCAGTCCTGACAGCGGCAAGCTTCCGGCGGGCGCGATCACGCTGAAGGGCGACGCCGGCGCCGCCCGTTACATCGGGGCGGCGCCGCCCCCGGGACACGGGCCGCACCGCTACTTGTTCGCGGTCCACGCGCTCGACGTCGAGCAGCTTCCAATCGACGCAAGCGTCACGCCGGCAATCATGGGCTTTCAGATGTTTGGGCACACGCTAGCTCGCGCGGTGATCGCGCCGACGTACGAGAGTTGACCGTACCCGGGACCGGCGCAGATGCCGAGACGCTGGCGCTCAGGGTCCGCACGCGACAGGCGCCGGGTCCCCTGAGCGTCGACACGCTCGCCTTCAGGAAGGGCATTGCACCAGTGGTCGCACCCGCCGACCACGCTTTCGGATGGAGCAACAGGGGTCACGAGCCGCGCGAGCGGTCCCGCTGCCGCAATGCGCGTGAGCAGCAGCCCGGGCGCTGCGGCGCCTCGGCGCATGGCCGATGGCGAGGTCCGCCTCGGAACCGATAGAGCGCTCGGGTCAACCATCTGCCCTCGAAGGGAGGGAGCGATGTCCTCTGAGTTGTTGCTCGACGCCGCCGCCGGCGCTCACCCGCGGCGATGCCCAGCCATCATGCCGGGCATGCCCCGAAGAACAAGGGCCAGGTGTATCCGGCCGCTCCACCTACGGTCGACGAGATCGTCGCGGTGATACGCCAGACCCCGCCTGACCGGCACGGCCTCAGGCTGAGGGCGCTGATCGTCGTGCTCTGGCGCGGCGGGCTTCGAATCCAAGAAGCGCTGTCGTTGATCGAGTCCGACCTCGACCCGCGACGCGGCTCAATTCTCATTCGCCGCGGGAAGGGCAACCGGCGTCGCGAGGTCGGGATGGACGCGTGGGCGTGGAGCGATCATCTCGCGCAATGGCTCGCGTGTCGGGTCGAGCTGCCGGTCGGCGCGTTGTTCTGCGTGATCGACGGACCGACGCGCGGTCGGCCGTGGTCGGCGACCGCCGCTCGCGGGGAGCTACGCCGCTACGCGCTCGCGGCCGGCGTCAGACGTCGGTTCGCGCCACATCAGCTCCGCCATGCCCACGCGGTCGAACTCGCGCACGAGTGGGTGCCGCTCCCGGTTATCCAAAGGCAGCTCGGGCATTCGTACGTCTCGACCACCAGCGTCTACCTCCAGGGGATCGACGTTGACGAGATCATCGGCACGATCCACGCGCGCCGTGCACCGATGATGCACGCTAGCGCCGGCCTGAAGCTCTAGACCGACCGCGCCGAGATATCGGGGGGAGCGCCGCCCGGCGCTCCCCCGCAGGCGGCCGACCAACACTGCTGCTCCCTCGAACTGCAGCAGTACGACCCGACCTGGGGGCCCTCGCCCCTGTTGCTCAGGACCAGCACTCTCGAAGTCGACTGCTGCGTTGCTGGGCGGAAGGAGCAGTGTCGGGTCTGCCCATTCCGGTTGCCGCAACTCGTCGGATCCAGTAGCGACGGGCGCGTCGAAGACGACTGCTGGTGCTGGCGAGAGCGGGAGCACGGTTACCGCTGATCGGGAGCGTGCGCAGGCGAAGCGCTAGGCCTTGCGGCGGCGAGGTCGATGGGCATGGCAGGTTCGGCGGTGCGGGTCTGATCTGATTTACCGCGGGGGCTGATTTACCGTTGAGGCGCGTGCGGTTTACGGTGCGAGCAGCGTGGCGGGTGGTGTGATGATCTTGAACAGGACCAGGGTGCCGTTTCGGATCTGATAGATCGTGATGTTGTCGGCGGCCGTGTCGCCATGTTGGTCGATGGCGAAGTTGCCGAGGATCCCGTCGTGGACTTTCGCGGTGAGCAGCCTGTGGGTTACCGACGCGCGCGTGCCGTGTGATCGGGCGATCGCGTCGAGGATCCCCAGGTTCACGCCGAAGGCGAGCAGCAGCGCGAGCACGACCAGTCCCCGGTTGATCGCAGGTCCCCGCCGGCCGGCACTGACCAGCTGGAACGCCGGCGGGCTGTGCGCCCGCCCGCCCCCGATCCGCCTGAGCACGGACCTGGAACTACTCGATCACATCAGGTTGATCCTCCAATCCGGTAGTTCACTCATTGCGTGCGACCTCGCGTCGCACCGTCCGTTGCAGGAGCCAGCTCAAGAGCGACGCGCACTTCTGCTCCGGCAAGATCGCTAGCAGCGAGCCCGCGAGCATGGCACACGTCCGAAGGCTCGCAAATGGCGGACAGCGGCTGCGAGAAACATCCCGAGCGTGAGACTTGGTTTCAGGTCAACGCGGGCATTCAGCTCTGTCAACGAGGCCGATCGTCGACGTAAGGCGCAGTATCCGGAGTTGGCCGCCCAGCGGATCGCTCTCCGCGTGTTTCGGGAGAAAGACCAGCGCAGCCGAAGCGGTGGCTCCGCGTGCTGGCGGCCGACTTCTCGAGTCGGCCCGGCCTGGAACGATCGCTCATTGCGGGGCGATGCGCGCCGTACAGCCGGTAAGGCCTTGGACAGCCAGTGCGAGCTGACGCGCTAGCCCCTCCCCGGTCGGGTCGGTGTACGCCGGTCCCGTCCCGTCGGCGAGGACCAGCTCTAGCATCGCGATGCCGCGGGCGTAATGGAGCTGAGGATGGCGCAGCGTCCGCGCCAGTTCGAGCAGCGCCTCCTGGTTGGGTCGCACAGCGCCTCGCAACGGCAGCGTCTGGACGCGGCTGCGCGGCCGGTCGGCGGTGAGGGCGAACTGCTCCAGGTAGGCAGCGATCCGCTGCCGCGTGCTCGGATCGACTAGCTGAGCGGCGCGGGCGGCCAGCAGTGGCGAAGCTGACGGGTCGGCCCCGGCCGCAAGCGCGCGATCGAGCTTTAGTCGGCGCGCCCGCGCTCGCAGCCGCACCACGAGGCGGGGCTCAAATAGCTCGGCGGCGCGCTCGGACCGGCCACGACCCGTCGACCGGCGCTGCTCGCGGGATTGTGGCTTGCTCAGCGCCATGCCAGGCCGCGCAGTCGGGACCATGAGCGCAGGCGCCGGGAATGTCTGATCCGGGGGGTGGCGTCGAGTTGGCGAGCTCGTGCTCGGAGGAGGTCGATCAGGTCGGCCGTCGGATGAAACGGGTCGGCGACGAGCGGTGCCGTCTGTGAGTGCGAGCGCTGCTCGGAGTTGTCCGTCGACTTCGGCGAGCAGGACGGGCTGCGCTGGAGGCGTGGAGCTGTCAAGCTCGGCCAGTCGTGCGAGCGGCCCCTGATCGGCCGGGGACGCGAATCGAAGCGTCACGCTCCTGTCAGTCGCGACAGGCCGCCCTGGCTGAGATCGGCGGTGCGTGAGCCGGTGAGCGTCGGCAGCTCGGCGGAGGTCATCCGCCTTTGCTCGCGCGAGGGCTATGTGGAGTTCCGGCAAAATCATGTGTCGTCCTTTCAGCCGCAGGTTTGACGCGGCGTCGCGCATCGATCTCACTCAACGACCTCAACCCGCAGCGTCGAGAACTACGCCGTTCTTGTCTGGAAGAGCGTCACGATCACGGTCATCGACCGCGGCATCGGACGCTGGCCGGCCGGCGCTGGCAACGACGGCAGCGCTGGTCAGCGCTACCGCCGCGACGATCAGCAGCAGGGTTCGATAGCCGGCCAGCGGCGAGGCCAGCGTCAGCAGATATGGAGTCGCGAACCCGAGATAGGCCAGCGCGTAGTAGACCGCGGTCAGCGATCCAACGGCCTCGGGACGTGCGAGGCGCCCGACCTCGATCAGCCCGGAGACCAGACACAGCCCGTAGGCGCAACCCAGCACCGCAGCGCACGGCGCCAGCAGCCACAGCGAACCGACCTGTACCGCGTAGGCGCCGAGCACCAGTCCCGCTGCGCAGACCAGCAACCCGACCATCCCGACCGACCAGCGCCAGCTGGAGGGCGTCAAGTGCTCGCGCTGCCGGCTGGATCAGCACGCCGGCCAGCGCCGTCAATGCGGTCACCGCTCCGGTCACCACCACCCCGCCGGTCAGCCGGTCAGCTCCGACCGCCGCGGGCAGGAACGCGAACGCCACCGCCGGTGCCGCGAACACCCACGGCGCGATCACCGCCACCGACCGCCAGAACCGCCGTCGCGACCGCCCGGCCGGCAGCCCGGCGCCGAGCGACAACTGCGTTCGCCGCGTGATCGTCTCGGGCGCGAGCCGGGCCGACGCGAATAACGCCGCGACCATGAACGCCACATGAGGCAGATACGGCAGAACCTGGCTCGCCGGCCCCCACTGCGCAAGCAGCCCTGACACCAGCGGCCCCACAGCAAAGCCGGTCGTCATCGCCACCGCCGCCCGCCGTGCCGCCCGGGCGGAGTCGGCGTTCCCGGGCGGTAACAGCGACAGTTCACGCAGCCACGCCGTTCCCGCGCTGAACGCCGCGCCACTGCCGAGCCCGACCACGAACCGAGCCACGTACAACAGCGCCGGCGAGCGAGAGCCGGCGATCAGCAGCAGGCTCCCCACCAACGACGTCGCCGCCGCGCCGAGGACCGGCAGGCGGCGCCCCCGAGCGTCCGAAAGCGGGCCAGCGAGAAAGAGCCCCGGGATCAAGCCCAGCGCGTACACGCCGAACATCGCCTCCAGCGACCCCGCACCCAGACCGAGCGCGTGGCGATAGACCAGCAGCATCGGCGTGAACTGATTGGACCCCCAGCCCGCTCCAACGAGCATCGCGGCCACCGCCATCCAGCACGGCCAAGGACCGCGCCCGGCAGCAGCGCCATCGGCGGAAGCGGGGTCAACCGACACCGCATCCACCCACAGACGTTTCGTTCTTCGGGTGGCTCGGATTGGGCTGCCCTGCACGCACCTCGCTTGCGATCCCTGGACGTGCGCTTACGCGGGGCAGGTCGGCGATGCGCTGCCGGGCAATCATGTAGGTGGTCTGGGCCTTCATCGCGTTGCTTCCTGAGAGGACGACTGGGCTAGAAGGGGCAGTTCCCCGGACTCGGGGCGGGGACGTCGGGGTTGACGCCGTGCTTGAGGCCGAGATAGGTGACAAGGACGACGGCCGGCTTGCGGCCTTCGTTGCGGGCGAGGTGGACGTGGTGTGGGCGTTCGGTGAAGCCCTGCCCTGCCGAGTAGCGTCGCGGGGTGCAGGTCCGGTCGGCGCTGTCGTAGAGCGTCAGCGTGCCGGACTTGACCACGACTACGACGGCGGCTCTGTGGTAGTGCCAGCCGAAGCTCGCGCCGGGCGGAACCGTCGCCTGGGCGACGACGACGTCGGCCGGCTTGGTGACCTGGATGGTGTAGCGCTGCGAGATGCCGGCGGCGCCGAGGATCTTCTCGGTGATCGGGGACGCGCCGGTGGCCAGCGCAGCTGAGGTCGCGCCGAGCGCCGTGAGGAGCGCGGCGGCGATGAGGAGTCGCTTCATTGGGGTTGTCCTTTGAATCGAACGGAACTGTTCGTCTGTGGGCAGGGGCGGGCCGCCGGCGCATGACGTGCGTCGTGCGCCGGCGGGTTCGCGCTGATCGTGGCTAGGCGGGCGTGCCGGCGGCGAGCGCCTTGACGGCGTCGGTGCTCAGCGGCTGGCCGCCGATGCCCCAGTCGCCGCTGTGGACCTCCTCGACGACGACCCAGGTAACGCCGCGCATGTTCTCTCCTTCGATGGAGACCATGGCGTCGGTGAGGCGTTCGACGATCTGTCCTTTTTGCTCGGACGTGAAGACGTCTTCGATCAGCTTGACGTTGATGAGTGGCATTGCGCTTCTCCTTTGTTGGGTTACTGGTCGTTCGCCGGGTGACGGACTTGGACCTGGCGTTGGTTCAAGGTGTGGTGTGGCAGGCTCGGGGTGACCCTGAGCTTCCACGCTGAGGTTTGGGCGGGGTCTCGCGCCTCACGGGCGGGTGGATGCAAACCCGCCGGTCAAACGGGCGAGCTGCAGGCTCAGGCGAGTGATCGGCTTCGAGTCGCGAGGATTGTGCTGCCCGGCAAGCACGTCGCGTGCGAGTAGCGCACGTGCGCTGGCGCGTTGCAGCTCGGCGTCGCGCTCCTTGGCGATCATGTAGTTGATCTGGTGGTTCATCGGTTGCTCCTGGAAGGCGGGTTGGTGGCCGCGTCCAAGCTAGGCGTAAGCCGCCGCGCTGCCATTGGGCAAGTGCCTGTTCTTGAGCCTCAGTTGGTGTGTCTGCGCGCTTAATCCGCGAGGGCGGGGAGCGTCGCGATAATCGTCGGTGTGGTCGGGCGAGTTTCCAGCCCGCGGTTCGTGGGTCGTCGCGAGGAGCTTGCGGCGCTCGAGGCGGCGCTCGCACGGGCGCGGGAGGGTTATGGATCGGTGGTGCTCGTGGCCTCAGAGGCGGGCATGGGCAAGAGCCGTCTGATCTCGGAGCTTGCCCGTCGTGCTGAGCGCAACGACGTGATGGTCGTGGTGGGCGAGTGTGTGCCGCTCGCTGAAGCGGAGCTTCCTTACGCTCCAATCGTCGTGGCGCTTCGGTCGCTCGTGAGCCAATGGGACGCGACCGAACTCGAGGCGTTGCCCGAGCCCGCGCGCCACGAGTTGGCGACATTGATGCCCGAGCTGGCGTTCGGCAGGCGACCCCGTTTCGAGCCCACGTGCGGGGGAGGCGTCGCAGGCGGGCCTGTTCGAGCAGTTGGTGGCGGTCCTCAGATGCGGCGCGCGAGCCAAGCCCCTGGTGCTCGTCGTGGAGGACTGTCAATGGGCTGATCGCTCTACGCGCGACTTCCTTGTGTTCCTTGTACGCGCGGCACGGCGTGAACCGATCGCCCTGATCGTGAGTTATCGCAGCGACGAGCTGCAGCTCCGCCATCCGCTGCGACCGTTCGTGCTCGAGCTCGAGCGCAGCGGCAGAGCAACCAGAGTCGAGCTGGAACCGTTCACGCGAGCGGAGCTTCGCGAGCAGGTCGCGGGAATCCTCGAGGAAAATCCTGGGCCAGCGCTCGTCGACCGGCTGCTCGAGCGGTCTGAGGGCAACCCCTTCTTCACCGAGGAGCTGCTCGCGTCGTCGCGCGAGCCGGGTGAACCGCTCCCCGCATCCCTTCGCGACATCCTGCTGTCGCGCGTCGAGGCACAGTCGGCTGGTGTCCGCGACGTGCTGCGGATCGCCGCCGTCGCAGGGCGGACGATCGATCACGCTCTCCTGAGTTGGGTGAGCGATCTGTCCGAGGCCGATCTGAACCGCGCGTTGCGTGATGCTGTCGACAGCTATCTACTCACCCACGACTCCTCCACGGCGGGCTATTCGTTTCGCCATGCCCTGCTCAGAGAAGCGATCTACGCGAACCTGCTGCCCGGAGAGCGGCGAACCTTGCATCTGCAGCTCGCCCGGGCGCTCGGCGAGCATCCCGGCCTCTCCGGAGCGCGGAGCTCAAGCGCAGCAGAGCTCGCCCACCACTGGTACGCAGCGGGGCAGATGCCGGAGGCGCTGACTGCGTCCATCAGCGCCGGCGCCGAGGCAGAGAACCTTGGCGCCTCCGGGGACGCATGGCTGCACTACGAGCGCGCGCTCGGCATCTGGGATCTCGCGGCTCGATCGGCCAAGGAGCTGCCGTTCGACCGGCACGAGGTCCTGCGGCGGGCGGCCGACGCAGCGTTGCTGACCGGCGAGGAAGAGCGAGCGATCACGCTGGCACGTGAGATGCTGGCTCGGATCGACGAGCACGACGATCCGATCACGTCGGCGCTGGGCCATGAGCGCCTGGGCCGGTATCTCTGGACCGCCGGCCGTGACCAGGACGCCCTGCCCGCGTACCGGCGCGCCGTTGAGCTGATCCCCGAAGCTCCGCCGTCCAGAGCGCGCGCGCTGGCGTTGGCCGCGGAAGGACAAGTGCTGATGCTCTGCAACCGCACGACCGAATCGATCGCCCGCTGCGAGGAGGCACTCGCGATCGCCCGCACGATCCGCGCCGAAGCCGTCGAGGCACACGTACTCAACACGACCTGCGGGAATCTCAGCGGGGCCGGCAAATTCGATCAGGCCATCAGTGCGGCGAAGCAGGGACTCGCAATTGCCCGCCGCCTCGGTCTCGCCGAGGAGATGAGCCGCAGCTACATGAACGGCAGCGACGCGCTCGACGAGGCTGGACACATCGAAGAGTCGATCGCGATGGCACGTGAGGGAATCGAATCCGCACGCGAGCTCGGGTTTGACCGCCAATGGGGCGATCTTCTCCGTGGCGAAGTGGCGGGCCGCCTGCTGCAAATCGGGCGCTGGAACGAGGCCGAGCAACTGCTGGAGGAAGTGATCGATCGATCGCCAACCGGCGTGAACGCAGGGATGGCATACCGAAACCTCGGGTTTCTGTGGGCTGAGCGGGGAGCATTCGACGCTGCGGCACGGGCGCTGGACCAAGCCGAGGGGCAGGTCCGCCGTTCGATTGGATCGATGACGCTCGGGCCGCCCGCAGCGGCGCGGGCCTCACTCGAGCTGTGGGCGGGTCGTCCCGAGGCGGCATCAGCCGTCATATCGGAGTGTCTCGAGCGAGTCGGTGAGGGTGAGTACGTGTTCTTCACCGCCAGGGTGCATGAGCTCGGGATACGCTCGTGCGCGGAGCTCGCCGCCGGTGCTCCGGGAGACGCGCTCACCTCCGAGCAGCAGACGGCTACGGCGCGGAAGCTGCTGGAGCGGCTGGACCGGGTGATCGCGCGGGTGACCGGCACGATCCCTCCGCTCGTCCGCGCCAGCCGGGCTGCCGCCGCGGCCGAGTGCTCACGCATCGGTCACCCTGGCGACGCTGCCCTGTGGGCCGACGCTCGGCGGCAGTGGGAAGCGTGCGAGAACCGCTACCAGGCCGCGTACGCCCGCTTCCGAGAGGCAGAGGCGCTACTCGCCGCGGGCGGCAATCGCGCAGACGCGACAACGCTGATGTGCGAGGCGCACGCGGTCGCTGGCGACCTCGGCGCGCGCCCATTGCTCGAACAGCTCCAGGCCCTCGGTCGCCGCGCCCGTATCGACCTCGACGATCGGGGTCGTCCCGAGGAGGCGGCGAATCCCGTGTTGGAGAGGTTCGAGCTCACGCCTCGTGAGATCGAGGTCCTCGCGCTGCTCGCCAGCGGCCTGACCAACCGCGAAATCGGCGCCGAGCTGTTCATCAGCAACAAGACCGCGAGCGTCCACGTATCACGGATCCTGAGCAAGCTATCGGTTCCCAACCGCGCGGCAGCCGCTGCGATTGCGCACCGTCTAGGTGTCGTTCCTACGGACCCTAGTCGGTAGGACATCCGTGTCTCATCGATGGCTGAGGCGCGCGGGCCCGACCGAGATTCGACTGCATGCCCTGGATACGGCGGGACCACCCGCCCGGTAGCCGGGACGGCACCCTGAGCCAAAGCAGAGCAGGGCTCAACCAGGAGACCCAGGCCCGCCCTGCTCGTCGCCAAAGGTGCGCATGTCGGCGCGCTGGCCGTCCGGCTCCGTCGGCGGCCCTTCTTTGCCGCGGTTGCGGGAGTCGTCGAGGTGTTGCTGGGAGCTCGATCCGCGGTGACTTGCAAGCGCGCCTAACTGTCACTCGCGCGGCGAAGCAGCGGACCCGCAGCGACCCCAACGTCGCTGCGGGAAGGGACGAATCTCACAACGCCTGCGACGCCGGTCTCGTTTTGTTGCTTTTCGCGGTTGTGGAAGTTGTGCCCGAGGACGACGGCGGACTCGGCGACGGTCGGCAGAGTGTGCGAGTCGTACGACGGGGGGTGTCGACGGAAGCGCGGGAAGTCGCTGCTGGCGGCTTGCCTATGGATGCTGGCCGCGGAACCTGATGTCGATCCGGCGGGGGTTCCAGAGGCGACTGGGGCGCCCATCCGCCGTCATCGCGGGCGCGACCGTGACTGACTCGACGGTGTCGCTGATCAGCCGGCGCCAAGCCGCTAGCCGCTTCGCGGGGTCGCGGAGCTTGTCGATCTCGTCAGGACCGATGACGTTGCTCTCGCCCGCATCGCCGAGTCGGATCCGAGCGGTGTGCGCGTCATCGAGCGCCGTGGTCAGTTTCTCCAGGGTCTCCTGGCTCGCGGGCCGGCCCAACAATCCAAGCTCGCCGAGTTGGCGGATCGTGTCATCGAGACCCTTGTTGGCGCGTTCGATCGCCTCGTCCGCCGCGCGGATCTGCTGCTTGCGCGACGCGCGTCCGTGCGCGTCGGCCGTGGCCGAGTACGCCCGGAGAGCGTCCAGCACGATCTCCTCGACGCGGTCGGCTTTGACCGCCGCTCGCCGCTGGCACGGGTTCGCGCTCGTGTCACCGCAGCGGTAGTTGCCGCTGGAGCTGTTGATCACCATCCGCGAGGCGCAGGTCCCGCAGCGCAGCACACCGAGGCGCGCCAGCAGCCGCTCGGACTTGGCTTGGCGCCCGCGCGAGACCGTTCGCCGCTGCACGCGCTCAAATAGGACGCGATCGGTGATGATCGGCTGGTGGGCGCACGTGTTGTGCAGCTGGCCGAAGTGGATCTCGCCGAGGTATATCCGCGAGCGCAGCATCGACGCCACGCCGGCGACCGATCGCTCGATCCCGTGCTCGAGCAACAACGCCTGCAGCTCGACGATCGTGGCGCCCCGGTCGCGGCGCTGGAATGCCTCGCGCACGACCGGCGCCAGTTCGGGCACGACCAGCAGCACACCGTCCTGGCCGCGTATGTATCCGGGCACGATTCGCGAGTTCGGCAGCACCCCGCGCGCCACGGCGCGGGCCTGCGCGGCCGTCACCTTCTCGCCGGTCACCTCGGCGAAGTACTGGAACACCGCGCCCATCATGTTCGTTGACAGCCGGGTGGCGGCGGTCCCGTTGGTCAGTTTGCCGTGGTCCAGCGCGAAGATCTCGCCGCCCGCCTGCTCGACGCGCTCGATCACCTCGAGCTGCACCTTCAGCGAGCGCACGAGCCGGTCGAAGTAGGCGACGACGATGTGGTCGGCCTGACCGGCCTCGACCATCTCAACGGCCTTGAGCAGGCCGGGGCGCTTGACGAGCGGGCGCTTGCCCGAGACGTCGATCTCGGGGAAGTGCGCGACGAACCGCTCGCGGCGCTTGCGCGCCCACCGCTTGGCGCTGTCGAGCTGCACGTCGGGAGAGTGGAAGTGCTCCTCTGCGCGGTCGCCCTGGGCGCTGACACGGACGACAGCCACGGCGCGGGGCTTACTGGTCACGGCGGTTCCTCTCGGTCGGCGGGGACGTTACGCCCTTTAGAGGCATTAGACCCCGACCGGCGAGAAGGCTCGGGCCGTCAAGGCGCGCTACCAGGGGGTGTGCCGCGGCTGCGGCGCCTACACACAGCCGCGAAACGGCAAGGGGGACGCCTACGCGTATTGCAAGACATGCCACCCCGGCGCGATCGAGCAGCGCTGGACGCGCGAGGAGGTGCTTGCGGCGATGCATGCGTGGCGAGCGCTGTACGGCCGGGTCCCGTCGTCGTACGACTGGTCCTCAACCCACGCGCGCGGCCGTGGCGGCGAAGCGATGCGGCGGCTGAGAGCGGGCGATTGGCCGTCCGCGAGCGTCGTTGGCGCTGTGTTCGGCACCTGGCGAGCAGCCCGTCTCGCCGATGTGGCCGAGGGCCGGTTCGGACGCGGGGCGCAGCGTGGCACGATGTGAGAGCGCCGACCCGGAGGTCCAACCCCAACCGCGTCCCACGCCCTGATCAGGAGAACGAACGCCTTTGTCGCCCACGCCTTACAGACGGCCCCGAGGCACCGGAATGGTGTACGCGAAGGACTCGATCTGGATGGGCAAATGGTACGTCAGGGGTAAGCCGGTCAAGCGCTCGCTTGGGCCGATGCGTCAACCCGGCAGCCGCGAGGGCATGACCAAGACCCAGGCTGAGGCCAAGCTTCGGGAGCTGATCAGCGAGACCTCGACGGCACCGCCGCCAGTCGCGGAAGGCATGACCGTGGAGCAGGTCGGCTCGCGCCTCATCATCCAGTTGAAGGCGAAGAACCGCAAGCCGTCGACGGTCGAGAACTACGAGAGCTATCTGCGCGTTCATCTAGCGCCGCACTTCGGCGAGACGCCGGTGTCCGAGATCACCGTCGACGACGTCGAGGATTTCGTCGAGCAGTGCCTTGCCGAGCATTCGATCAAGAGCACGCACAACTACCTTGGACTCCTGCACGGGATCTTCGACTTCGCGATCCGCAAGCGTTGGGCGTACGAGAACCCGTGCCGGCTCGCCGAGAAGCCGGAGCCGGACGGCGTCGATCGCGACATCCGCCTTCTCGACGCCGCGGAGCTCGAGGCGCTGCTCGAAGCAGCCGGCATTCGCTATCGCCACAACCCTGAGACGCTGCAGCGTGCCGCCCGCGTCAGAACCCTGAGGGACGGGCAGAAGCTGCCGTGGAAGCAGGTGGCAGCCACGATCGGCGTCGCCGAGTCGACCGCGATCTACCTGTACCGGTGCGAGCCGGACGCGGCCTCGGGCGCGGACGCGGACATGCGGCGTGTCGAGCGCGCGATGTACCTCACGGCGGCGATGACGGGCCTCCGTCAGGGAGAGCTCTTCGCGCTGCGATGGATGGACATCGACTGGTTGGCCCGAAAGGTCCGGGTGCGGCGCAGCTACGTTCGCGGGAGCTTCGGCACGCCGAAGTCCAAGCGCTCCTCACGGGCCGTCCCGCTCGCCGACCGAGTGGCTCGGGAGCTCGAGCTTCTGTTCCAAGCCTCGGAATTCCAGGGGGAGGAGGATCTCGTCTTCGGGCACCCGCACACCGGTGGACCGCTCGATCGCTCGCAGGTCTCGAAGCGCTTCAAGTCCGTGCTGAAGCGCGCCGGCGTGCGCGAGGTCAGGTTTCACGACCTGAGACATACTTTCGGTACGCGCTGCGCTGCGAACGGCGTCGCGATGCGGACAATCCAGGAGTGGATGGGTCATCGCGACATCAAGACGACGCAAATCTACGCCGACTACGCGCCGGACGCGAACGAGGTCGACCTCATCAACGCTGCGTTCGCCGGGGGGACTTACGAGGGGACTAACGTGAGCAGAACTGAGGGGAACTCAGAGCAAGAAGACCCTGCAAATCCCAAAACAGGTGGGTGAGTCGGACCCATTCGATCTGGTTGTGGTCCAGGCGGTCGGGGGTTCGAGTCCCCTCGCTCACCCTCCAGAGTCCCTGGTAATCGCCAATTATCAGTCAGACGGTGCAGCGGACGACCAACTCGAGCGACCGAGTAGCTCGTTCGCACCTGCTTCCCTGAGATCGCGGTACGTCAGGCGACAGACGACTTGGTCGATGTCGCGGCCACGCCGGCGCCTGGCTGTCGCTTGGCCGGGCGGTCGCGGGCCGAGGCGGCGGCGCGTCAGGACGCGTTCTGCTCGACCTCGCCGCTCTCGACCGCCTGATTCAGCAGCCCTCGTAGGCCAGCTCGCCGGCCCGCGCCGTCGCCGCGCGCTTCTCGGACTGCACGACCACCGCGGCGACCACGATCGCCGCGGTGACCAGGCCGGCGGCGATCAGGAACGCCAGGTGGTACCCGCTGGTCAGCGCCTGCGCGTGCGCCGTGCCGGCGTGCGCCAGGTGGTTGCTGCGCGAGGTGGACACCGTCGCCAGGACCGCCAGGCCCAGCGCCCCGCCGACCTGCGCGGCGGTGTTGACCAGACCCGAGGCCAGGCCAGCGTCGCTCGGCGTCGCGCCCGACATCGCCAGCCCCATCAGGGCGGGGAAGCAGAGGCCCACGCCGGTGCCGGTCAGCAACAGCGCCGGCAGAACGTCGCGCACGTAGGAGCCGTCGACCGGCGTCTGGGCGAACAGCACCATGCCGGCGACCATCAGGCCCAGCCCCGGGAACTGCATCGTGCGGGCGCCGAACCGCTGGATCAGCTTCTCCGAGTAGCGCAGCGACAGCGTGCCCATCACGATCGTCACCGGCAGGAACGCCAGGCCGATCTGCAGCGCGTCGTAGCCGAGCACCCGCTGCAGGTAGAGAGAGCCGAGGAAGAACATCCCGAACATCCCGGCCACGGTCAGCACCTGGATGAGGTTCGCACCGCTCACGTTGCGCGAGCGGAAGATCCGCAGCGGCATCAGCGGCGTGGCGGCCTTCGCCTCGCGGGCAACGAACGCGGCCAGCAGGGCGATCGAGACGGCGCCGAGGATCAGCGTCGTCGACGCGCCCCACCCGTCCTCGGCCGCGGGCCTGACGATCGTGTAGACGCCGACCATCAGCGCGCCCGTGATGAGCGCGGCGCCCGGCAGATCGGCGCCCTTGCTCAGGCCGATGCCCTCGTCGGCGGCCAGCAGCCGGCGGCCGAAGACCGCCGTCGCGATGCCGATCGGGATGTTGATGAAGAAGATCCAGTGCCAGTCGATCGCCTGAGTGAGCACGCCGCCGGCAAGCAGGCCGACCGAGCCGCCCGCCGAGGCGACGAACGCGTAGACGCCGATCGCCTTCGCCTGCTCCCGGGGCTCCGGGAACATCGTCACGATCATGCCGAGGATGACGGCCGAGGTCATCGCGCCGCCGATGCCCTGCACGAACCGCGCCGCGACCAGCCACACCTCGCTCTGCGCCAGGCCGCACAGCGCCGAGGCGCCGGTGAATAGCGCGAGCCCGGCCAGGAAGATGGTCCGGCGACCAAGCAGGTCACCAAGGCGCCCGGCGAGGAGCAGCAGCCCGCCGAACGAGATCAGGTACCCGTTCACGACCCACGCGAGGCTGGAGGTCGAGAACCCGAGGTCGTCCTGGATGGACGGAAGAGCGACGTTCACGACGGTGACGTCGAGGACGATCATCAGCATCCCCACGCAGAGGACGTAGAGAGCGATCCAGCGGGAACGGTCGGCGGTCATGTCGGTCCTTTCCTTCGGCATTTGAACTTTCAGACCGGAGTCGGAGCCAGAACTCGTCGCTCGACATGTCGAGAAAGAGAATTCGGCTCCGATCTCACCGCGAACCCACGAAAGGAGCACGTCATGAAGTACATGCTGCTGATCCACCACAACCCCAACTTCATGGACGACCCACCGGAGCCGATGGACCAGATCGGGGCCGAGGTCGGGCGCCTGATCGACGAGCTGACGGCCTCGGGCGAATGGGTCGGAGGCGAAGGCCTCGCCGACGTCTCGCAGGCGAAGGTCGTGCGCGTGCGCGACGGCGTCCCGGCCGTGACCGACGGGCCCTACCTCGAGGCCAAGGAGCATCTTGCCGGCTACTGCATGATCGACTGCGACTCGCTAGACCGCGCGCTCGAGGTCGCGGCGACGTGGCCCGACGCGCGCTGGATGGGCATCGAGGTGCGGCCGGTGATGACCCCCGGCGGAGAGGAGATGTGAGCATCGAGGAGCAGCTGCGCGGGCTGGCGCCGCGCGTCCTCGGGACGCTCGTCCGCCGCTACGGAAGGTTCGACGCGTGCGAGGACGCCGTGCAGGAGGCGCTCCTCGACGCGGCGCTGCAATGGCCGCGCGACGGCGTGCCGGCCAATCCGCGCGGCTGGCTCCTCACCGCCGCGCACCGGCGGCTGATCGACGAGCTGCGCAGCGAGAGTGCACGGCACCGGCGCGAGGAGGGCCTGGCGCGCGAGCCGGCGCCGGGCGAGGCGGCCGACGAGGACGACACGCTGGAGCTCCTCTTCATGTGCTGCCACGAATCGCTGACGCCCGCCTCGCAGGTCGCGCTGACGCTGCGCGCCGTCGGCGGCCTGACCACCGCAGAGATCGCGAGTGCGTTCCTGGTTCCGGAGAGCACGATGGCGCAGCGCATCAGCCGGGCGAAGGCGACGATCCGCGCCGCGGGCGCTCGATTCGCGCCTCCCGCGCCCGAGGCGCTGCCCGTCGTCCTCCACGTGCTCTACCTCATCTTCAACGAGGGCTACATGGCGAGCTCCGGCGCGCACGTGGCCCGCGTCGAGCTGAGCGCCGAGGCGATCCGCCTGACGCGCGAGGTCCACCGCCGGCTGCCGGACGACGGCGAGGTGGCGGGGCTGCTTGCGCTGATGCTCCTGACCGACGCCCGCCGTCCGGCGCGCGCCCGCGCGGACGGGAGCCTCGTCCCGCTGGCCGAGCAGGACCGCTCGCTGTGGGACCGCGCCAAGATCGCCGAGGGCGTCGCGCTCGTCGAGGAGTCACTGGCGAGCAAACCGGGAGGCCCCTATCAGCTTCAGGCCGCGATCGCCGCGATCCACGACGAGGCGCCAAGCGCGCAGGAGACCGACTGGCGGCAGATCCTCGCCGTCTACGAGGTCCTCGAGCGCGTCTCGCGGGGGCCGGTGGTCACGCTCAACCGAGCCGTCGCGGTCGCGATGGTCCACGGTCCGCGCGCGGGACTGGAGTTGCTGGAGACGCTCGACGAGCCGCTGCGCGACCACCACCGTCTGGCGGCCGTGCGCGCCCATCTCCTCGAGATGGCCGGCGACGAGGTCGCCGCCCGCGCGGCGTACGAGCGGGCCGCTCGCCTCACCACGAGCATTCCGGAGCGACGCTATCTCGAGGCGCGAATGGCTGCTCTGTGCGGTTCGGATCCGAAGACGAAACGAAGTGACCCCGCCGACCGAAGGGCGTGGTGAGAAGCGATAACCACATGACGACATGGGGTCGGGAGGAGCGGCTACGGTGTCTTCCCCGCGCAGCCGGTTTGGCCAGCGCTGATCGTCGCGACGGGGTTCTTGGCTGTGACTGTGCGTAGCGGGTACTCGAGGGGCTGTAATGACCCTCGCAGGCGACCGTTGTCGACCGCGAGCTGCCACGTTCCGCCGCTGGCAATGCTTGTCCGGAACGGAACTCCGTACCGTCGCCTCGCGGTTCCGACGGTCGTTCCGAGTGTGAGTCCCGCGCGGGTGAGGAGCACGGCACCCGGGCCGCGGCTGAGAACGGGCTGACCGCTTGCGGGCGCCCCGTAGCTGTAACCGACGAAGCGCCCGTCGTGCTCGTAGATCGTCAGGGGATCGGCGAGCGCCGGGCTCGTCCACACTGATTCATGGTCGATTCCGCACCCGCGGATCGGCACCTGCGTGTACGCGGCCGGGCCCGCCGCTTGATTGAGCCACTCCACAACTGCCGCTGCGGGCTGGCCGAACCGCTCATCGCTGATGCCGACGCCGTGCAACCAGCGGAGCAGCCGGTGTCCGCGGCCACCCTTGATGAACGGTGCTGCCGCGAGGTTCGTCTGGTCAAACGACGCGACCACCCGGCTGTCCGCGCCTAGCCACACGACCCGACGAGGAGACGCGCAGCCACCGCAGTTATCCGCGCCCGGCACTTGGCGGGCGGCCACGTTGTCGACGACGGGAACCGTGAAGGTGCGCGTCGGCACACCCGGGCACCCAGCCTGCCTGGCACCTGGGCACGCGAACGTCCACTGGACGCGGGCGACCCCGTCGGGAATGACGCTCGCCCACACGGCGTCGTTCCCGCCGGACGAGATTGGGAACACCGTGTAGCTCGTGTTCGGGCCGAAGCTCGAGCTGCTTGTCGGTCCGTGCGGATCGACGACGGTGAAGTTGAGGACGTAGGACCCGGCAGCCATGTCGAGCTGTCCGCCGAGCAGGAACTGCTCGACGTCCAAATAGACCTTGTATCCGCTCGGCAGCGCGACCGCAAACCGGGTCAGGTTGTTGAGCTGTCGAGCGGCATCCCCGCACCCGCACTGCGGTTGCCAAGTCCTATCCTGCGCGGTCTGTGCCCTACGCAGCACGGCAAAATTGTCGAGCAGTTGCTGCCGGGTCGGGACCGCCCAGAAGGGGTAGAGGTTCGTGCCCGGACCCGTTCGGCGATGCTGCAGATCCGACGGACGGTGCGATCGATGCGGACCTCCCAAGGGGACAACGAACGCGAGCACCACCGCGGCGGTGAGTGCCAGGCTGACCGCCGCCACGACAACGTCCGCCGACAGGAACCGACGCAACGACACGGACAGTCGCTTCGGATGCTTGCCGCTCGCCCGCGGAACGGCCGACCGCAGCTCGGCCTCCAGCCGATCGAAGTAGTCCTCGTTCATGGGCGCTACTTCGGCTCCGAACCTGACGAGATGTGCCCCCGCGCTCGCGCGAGCCCACGACTCACGCGCTGCCGAACGACCGCTTCCGAGCACTGCATCTCGGCCGCGAGCTCCTGATACCCCCGGTCCTCGACAACCCGCGCCCGAACGGCATCCCGCTCCGCTGCCGGCAGCGCCTCGACCGCCGCCAAGACAGCACTCTGTCCCGCAGACACCAGGGCCTCAACACGATCGAGGTCTTCGTCCTCCAACTCCAGCCGCCTCATCCGCAGCCCGCCGCCGCACCGCGTCCTGAACGCGGCCACGGCGCTGGCTCTCCCGCAGCTTGTTCTGCGCGATCCCGATCAGCCACGGTGCCGCCGTCTCATACTCGCGGCGATAGCGACCGCACGCCTCGAGCGCCGCCGCGAACACCTCACCCGTCAGGTCCGCCCCCAGCTCGCGGTCACCGGTCGCCCGCGCACAGAACGCAACAACGAGCGCGAGGTGACGGCGATAGAACGTCGCGAACGCATCACGGTTGCCGCGCGCCGCCTCAGCTAAGAGCTCCGCATCATCCATCTGTGACATATATGCGACCCGTCTCCAACCTGTGACAAGCGTGAACGCCGAATCGTGATCGACCGACAACGCCACTGCTCCGACCGGCCGCGCAACTCACGATGCAACGACGAGCAGCGAAGCGTCATCCCTCAACCAGCAGCGAAGCGTCATCCCTCACCGATCGCTCGCGGCAACACCGCTTTCCGGACTCGATCATTCCGGAAGCTGCAACGGGCGGACCATGTCCCATGGCGAGGGACGCGTTCTGACCGTCGTTGCAGATACCAACGAGCGCTAGCCAAGCTCGGATTGCGGGACCGCGTCCAAGCCGTCGTGCTCGCATACGAGACCGGCGTGGTGACACCAGGCGCGCGCTGAAGGACCAGCGATTGCCGCTGGCCCCAGCGCCGCTCCTGGGCGGAGTCTCGCCTCGTTGCTGGACGCGAAGCTACGGTGACGCGCAGACCGCGAAGGCGGTCACCGTACCTGCGGCCGGAGGGGTTGCGGCGCCGCCCGCTACCACCCAGCCGGTCGGTGTGCCGCCCGGGATGTTGGGGCGCGACTCGAATAGGAGCTGATTGCCCACGGCCTGTCCGCCGCCGCCGGTGGCGTGCGACCCAGCCGGGCAGTTCGCTGTGGCGGTCTGGCACGGCGCCGGGCCGCAGGTCTGCGCCACCTCCGACAGCTTCGTCGCCCCCGGCGCGCCCGTAGCGCCCGTAGCGCCCCGAAGGCCCCGCGGCCCGACTGCACCGCGCAGCTGCTTGACCGCCGCCGGGGTTAGCGCGCTGAGCGGGATCGAGTGCTTCTTGATCGAGCTTCCATTGAGCGCCTTGGCTATGAACGCGACGGGGTTTGCCCCTGCTGAGCTCGTCAGCGCCACCGTTAGCGCGAGCAGCGCGACCACGAGGGCAGGCGAGGGTCTACGAAACCGGGGCATGCGATTCCCTTCCAGACACGCGGTCCGGAAGGAGCCGCTATTGCCAGGCAGTCTAAATGACGGCCGGAGTGACACCCGTTCAGCTTCTCCTCGTACGGGCCCACTCCCGCCGTTAAGCCGATC
>CAVRZB010000004.1:0-496392 GCA_963725515.1 uncultured Solirubrobacteraceae bacterium
CTTTCGAGTATCGAAATATTTCGATACTCGAAATTATGTTCACTCCCGGATTATGTGCACCCCTCAGGGGAAGAAGTGCATGATTCGGCAGATTGACGGCCCGTTCAGGCAGGGAACCCTCCCCTCCCGGTGCGCATAAGAAGAAGATGTTCTGCTGTGGACTCTGTACTTGTCCGCAGGAGGACAACATGTTTATCCCTGCTTATCGTGACGGTCTTAGAGCGAGTGTTCTGAGACACAGCGCCGACGCCTATGTCGGCTATTTGAAACATCACCAGTATTGCCCGGCGACGATTCGCGCCTACCTTCACAGCATCGAGCATTTTGCTTGCTGGGTGAGTCGACTACACATCCCACTCAGCTCCATTGATGAGTCCCTTACGCACCGGTTCGTGACGAAGCATCTGTCGGTGTGCCGATGCCCATCGCCGTGTCAATGCAGCATAAACTCGGTGCGGCCGGCGCTGGCGCACCTGCTTCATGTCCTGCGTGAGGAAGGTGATCTTTCGGGGCCACGATCATTTCCACCGCTGGTGCAGGCGGAACTGGAGCGATTCGATATCCATCTGGATTCGGTCTGCGGAGTGGCGCCGAATACACGGGTCTCCCGGCGGCAGTGGGTGGGTAAGTTTTTGACAGATCAGTTTGGATCTGCCCCCGTAGACATCCGTCGGATCGACTCAAGCGTCATCGTGGAGTTCATAGTCCGACCCACGAGTCACTACCGGACCGGTACACTGGGCGTTCTCGGCAGCGCATTGCGCAGTTACCTGCGTTTCCGCGCTGTGAGCTGCGGGGACAAGGTCGAGGCGTTGCTGGCCGCGGTTCCCACTGTTGCCAAGTGGCGCCTGGATACCGTGCCCAAGCATTTGACGACCGACGAAGTCGCCGGACTTCTCGGCGCGATTGACCAGCACAACCCAATCGGGCGACGCGACTATGCCATGACGCGTTGTCTCCTGGATATGGGATTGCGGGTCAGTGAGGTAGCTGCTATTCAGCTTGACGATCTGAATTGGCGCGAAGGCACGCTTACCATCACCCACGGAAAGTCGCGACGGTCAGATATTCTGCCCCTACCCGCTGCAACTGGAAAAGCGATCGTACAGTACGTGCGTGGCGCAAGACCTCCGAGCACATCACGGGCCTTGTTTGTTCGCCATCACGCACCGTTCAATACCCCCATTACCGTGGAACTCGTTCGCGGTGCGATCCGGCGGGCTTTTGGTCGCTGCGGGTTGGGCAACCGCTACACCGGCACGCATGTGTTGCGGCACACCGCTGCCGTACGGATGCGGTGCGCGGGTGCCAGCCTGAAGGAGATCGCCGATGTGCTTCGCCATCGCAGCTTGGATACGACGATGATCTACAGCAAGGTGGATTTGCCGAGACTGGCGACAGTGGCTGCTCCCTGGCCGGGAGGGCTGTCATGAAGCGCACGTCAACGATGGTTTCGCTGGTCGAGGACTATCTCGCCGTCCGTCGGCAACTGGGTTTTGCCTTGGAAATTGCGGGCGAGCAGTTACTTGCCTTTGCACGCTTTGCCGACAAGTCCGGTCATCGCGGCCCGGTCACGTTCGATCTGGCCGTACGATGGGCGCAGGCTTCGCCATGTCCTACAACCCTGACCTCGGCGCGTCGGTTCGAAGTCCTGCGGCCCTTTCTCACCTACCGTTCGCAGTTCGATGCGAGGACCGTGATTGTGCCTCGGAACTTCTTCGGTCCCCCTCATCGGCGGCTCGTTCCGCACATCTACACCGAACAGGAGATTGCTGCGCTTCTGCAGGCGACCGACGACTTGCTGCCCACGGACGGTCTTCGTCCCATGACCTACCGTACTCTGTTCGGACTGCTGGCGGCCACCGGTCTGCGGATTTCCGAGGCGCTTCATCTTCAACCACAGGATGTGGATCTGGTGCACGGGATACTGATCGTGCGCCAGACCAAGTTTCGCAAGTCTCGTCTGGTGCCGCTGCACTCTACTACCGTCGCAGCGCTCAAGCGTTATGTCGAAGCTCAACAGCGTAGGCTCGGTGGACAAAAGGCCGATACGTTCTTCGTCTCGGATCGCGGCAAGCCGTTACCCAAACGCACCGTGCATGGCACCTTCGAAAATCTGCGCACACGTCTGAGGTGGATCGCCCGCGGTGGTCATTCGGCTCCTCGCATTCATGATCTGCGCCACACCTTTATCTGTCGCAGCCTGCTCGATTGCTATCACAGGAATCAACCACCCGACCACATCATAGATACGCTGTCGACTTATGTTGGTCACGCGAAGGCTACCGACACCTACTGGTATGTGAGCGCCACCCCGGAACTCATGGCCGTTGCCGCCCAGCGGTTCGCATGCTTCGTCGAGGGAGGCGGGCGATGACGACTCCATGCCCCAAAACCACTTTCCCGACACTGCTCCAGCAGTTCTTTCTGGAACGGTTAATTCAGCAGCGGAATGTCAGCCCACAAACGGTCGCCGCCTACCGCGACAGCTTTTGCCTGCTGCTGCGGTTTGCCCAGCGTCATCTGGGCAAAGCGCCCGAACAACTCGCGCTTGCTGACCTGGATGCACCGGTGATGCTGGCTTTCCTCAACTATCTCGAAAACGAACGGCATAACAAGGTCCGTAGTCGCAATGCCCGCTT
The DNA here is from genome assembly GCA_963725515.1 of uncultured Solirubrobacteraceae bacterium. Taxonomy (GTDB): domain Bacteria; phylum Actinomycetota; class Thermoleophilia; order Solirubrobacterales; family Solirubrobacteraceae; genus Palsa-465. The sequence goes on from CAVRZB010000004.1 coordinate 2,643, forward strand.
TACCGCCATCCGTTCGTTCCTGCATTTTGCGGCGTTCCGGGAACCAGCGGCCTTACCAGTCATCCAGCGCGTGCTCGCGATTCCGATGAAGCGCTTCGACAAACCTCTCCTCGGCTTTCTCTCTCGATCCGAGATGCAAGCCATTCTCGATGCCCCAGACGCTACTACCTGGTGCGGCCACCGAGACCGCGTTATGTTTACGGTGTTCTATAACACCGGCGGCCGGGTCTCAGAAATTACAGGTCTGAAGGTCGCCGATGTGGTCCTGGACGCCTGCGCGGCGGTACGTATCCGCGGCAAGGGACGAAAGGAACGCAGTGTGCCGTTGTGGCGAACCACGGTGACCGAAATTCGGAGATGGCTGGCACGCACCCAGGCCGGACGGGATCAGCCGCTGTTTCCCGGCTGGTCGGGTACTCGAATGAGCCGCCCAGCTGTGACGGCACGGCTGCAACTCGCTGTGCAGAACGCAGTGAAGGTTTGTCCGCAGCTTGCTCAACGTGAGGTCTCACCGCACGTCATTCGACATTCGACGGCCATGCACCTGCTACAGGCCGGTGTCGATATCACGCTCATTGCACTTTGGCTCGGGCACGAAAACCCGGCAACTACACACATGTACGTGGAGGCCGATCTTACGATGAAAGAAAAAGCGCTGAACTCCGTCCAGCCCCCACACACAAAGCAGACGCGATATCAGCCAACCGACCGCGTCTTGCACTTCCTGGAGACGCTTTGATTATGGACAGTCGGCAAACTCGGTAGTATCTCTGCATACACCGGCCTGCCGCTCAAAATGCGGGCTGTTCATGTTTGGAGAGACAACGGGACTTGCCGACTGCACATAATCCGGGAGTGAACATAATTTCGACCAAGAGCAATCGGACGCATTGAATTCTCCGCCAGGTTGGTACTTAGCTCCAGTTCGGGATATTCTAGGAATCGCGTAAGTTTCCTCCAAAGTGTGAGCGCGTAGTGACAGGCCTTGCCGAGTGCACTGGCTGGCAGCACACTCGACTGCGCCGCTTCAATCCGCCCACGGATTTCTTCAAGGAGAGGTTTTGCTCTGTCCTGACGCCGAACATGGCGCGCCGCAACGCTCAGCGCCCCGCGGCGAGCTTGAGCGTCGACGGCAAATAGCTCGTCCATCCGCGCCACGATTGGAGTTGCAACCTGGTCCCGGGGATTCAGCTGCACCGCCTCGAAAAACTGTCTTCTAGTATGAGCCCAACAAGCGGCATGTACCATTCTCGTCCCGCCGATCTGATCGTAGGCCGTATAACCGTCAGTTTGCAGAATACCTTCGAACTGTCCCAGGAACCGCTTCGGTCCATCGCGTCCACGGCCTAGAGCGGAAGTCGAACACCACGCTTCCTCCGGGTCGGCCGTACTGCCACAGATACGCTTGGTGATTCTTTCCTCGGCCCTCTCGCATCTGCACATCCACCGGGGTTTCATCCGCCTGTATGTAAGTTCCACTGATTAGCTCTCGTCTCATCGCCGCGACCATAGGAATCAGCAACTCGCCGACTTTCAGAACCCAGCCGTCCAGCGTCGCGCGGCTGATTTCCAAGCCGATGTCTCTTTCCAGAATCACGCTCTGCCGATGCAGCGGTGTGTGATTGCAATATTTGCTGACGACCGTGTCGATGACGATGCGGTCACTCGCCAGGCACTTCTCGATGATCCGTGGCGGCAGCGGTGCTGAGACCACTCCGAGTTCCTCGCACGACCGGCAAGCCCGCTTCTCTCGTTTCGTGACCAGCACGAAGTACTTCGCCGGCTCCACATCCAGCTGGGAACTCTCCTCGTAGCCGATCACCACCGTTTCTTTGCCGCAGCGTTTGCACACGCGCTGATCCGGCGTGCAAGGCAGAACCCGCTCCACGCGAGGAAGATTCGCTGGCAATTCCTGGCGACCCGGATGCTTGCCGGATCTCTTCGTCGAGCGATGCACTGGCGCGTGCTCACTCTCCGCCTGCTCGATCATTTCACTGACGACGGGCTCAAGCTCGAACAATTCCATTTGCGCGTGCGAGAGTTTTTCGCCGCCCGCTCCATACTTCTCGATCCGCATCAGCCGCAGACGCTCTTCCAGCACGCGAATCCTCAGCTCCGCGTACTGCAGCCGGCTCTTCAGTTGTGCGATGAGTTCCAGATCGGCTGGCGCTGAAGGAATGGGAGTTACACTCACAATGGGTTAATGATTTACCAGAGTCGATCGAAACGTTCAACACCGCAACTTATGCGGCAGCGTGTCCCTCGGGGGAAGCCTTCCGGTACCACCGCTTGTGCTTGGTTTTGGTCAGATCGATCCCACCCAACAACAGGGAAAGCTCTTCGTGACTCAGGACGACCTTGCCCTGCGCATCGCCGGATTGCGGCCAGGTGAAACGCCCTTTTTCTAACCTCTTGGCACAGACCCAGAGTCCGCTACCATCCCAGACGAGGACCTTCAACCGATTGCGCTGGGCGTTGCAGAACAAGAACAGGTGCCCGCTCAGAGGCTCACACGACAATCGATCCCGGACCAGACCGTACAGCCCCTCGAACCCCTTGCGCATGTCGGTGACTCCGGCGGCCAGATAGATCCGTGTGGCTGGACCCAATCCAAACACGGCTTACACCCGCTCCAGTGCACTCACCAGGCGCTCGAACGTATTCGTATCAAAATCAGGATGTACCTCGATCCGGCGCCCGCCCGACAGCACCACGGCCAGCCCACAACTCGGTTCGTGCTGCTTCGGCGATTTCCTGGCGGCCAACTCCACCGGCACCAACCGACCGGCCGAAGAAACTGGCCTACGCTTTCTCTTCCAACGCTGCTTTCTTTAGATGGCGATCCAGCGTGCTGAAGCTCAAACCTCGACTCTGGCAAAACTCGCTCCGCCGCATACCGCTGCTCACAAACTCGGCCACCAACTGCTGAACTTCCGCGCGTGTACGTCGCTTGGGCGCTGACAACTCTGTTTTTGCGGTCATCCGGACACTTCAACACAGACCCCGCCTGTCGAACAGGTGTGTTGGTCAGACGCTTACGCTCAAACCCGGTTACGGTACGGCGTGGGTACGGCGGGCCGTTTGGAGATGCTCGTTGTGGGAAATGATGTCCATGAATGCTTATACGCGCGGCGGTAGCGTGCGTTTCCGCGACAATTTCTTATAGATCAACGATTCCACCTGGTTCCACACCTTCGGATCGCACTCGATTTCCGTGTGCGCCTTCACCAGGATTCTGTCGACACACGGATATCCTTCGCAACTGATGGGTTTCGCCCGGTAATCGTAGCGAAAATTACCCAGAATTTCTGTGTGTAGAGGATCGGCGGCACGAATCTGGGGCCGTCCGTGTATCATTCCGTCCGGTTGGTCGAAATTGATCGCCTGTCCGACGTTATGGCGGGATCACGGAATCGTTCTGTCCGACCTTGGCAACGCTATCCACCTGAATGGTGAGCAGGACGGAAATATCATCGCGCTCCAGCCTGCGCGCCAGAGTTACTGTTTCCGAAGCGCCCCAGCTGTGCCCGAAGATGACGATGCGGGCCTTCTGTTTTTCTTCCGCTGATAAGGTTTCGTTGCTGTCCCCATCAAGGTGCCGCAGAATTTCCTTGTAGGCCTGGTCACGATGTCGATTGGCGAAGCTTTGTACGTACACGCCCTCGCGATATTCATTGCGCAGATGCTCGACCACCTGCACCGTACTGTGTGCGCGCGCGTCGTGCTTGACGAAGCCACCCACGAAACCGATGACCATGGTGGGAGGCGTTACACGATTCGCAACAGGAGTGACAGGTCCGGGCCCTCCTGCTTCTCCGAAGGCGAGGACAAATGACGCGAAGAAGAGGACTAGCCGGACGAAGCTACGCGTACAGCGCATGACAGGAATTAGATGATAGCAAGAAAGGCATCTGGCGGCGGGCTAAATTTGGCAAGTCAAGGTGTGATGACTTGTGAAGGTATAGACTTGCAGGAGATGAGAATTAAGTTGCGCTGGAGAAAGTGTTGGCTGTCTATTCGTCGCCGGAGAGGACGCTGCCGCCTCGCCCTGGAGCGGGCGTCGCCGCTTCTGCCACTGCGCTGGCCCCGGCTTAGCGCCGGCTGACTCCAGCAGCTTCCAATCTTGTCTGAATTCCATCATGCTCTCCCGGCTATGTTTGGGGCTCTTCAGAACATGACCGATGCGGGCGGACACCCTGGTATGCAGGTCGGCGTCGGTGCCTGAGCTGAAAACGCTGCTGGCGCTCAAGCCTATTCGCGAAGATTCGTCGCCATCGGAGAATTCCATCCAGAGTGCGCCGTTGGAGTCGGCCACGGCGTCCGGCGTCGTTCGAGCCGGCGGAAACTTGTTCAGAGAGCCGTTGGCTTTGAGAGGGATTGATTCGCCGACCCATCTGGACTTTGCTCGGCCGCGGATTCGCTCAGAAATCATCAAACGAAGCGCGATATTGCTTCCATTCTTGGGAGTGCCCACCATTCTGGCGCGCTCTTGATTCTTGTCGGATTGAAGCTCCTCCGCTCCAGCACGTTGCTGCTCCGCCTTGGCGAGTTTGATCTGATGTTCGGCTTTCGTAGCCTCGACACTGGGGTGTTCTTCAAGTTCGCGCTGCGGATTGAAGCACCCAGTCAGGATGTAGGATGCTGCAACAAATGGCAGCACGTGGTCGGCAAAAATTGACATGGGAACCACCAGTTTCTTCGAACGAACCAGCTGTTCCGTTCCGCCGCGACACTCGCTGCTGCGTTGGATGGTGCCGGGCACCTGTGCGAAGTGCAGCGCTCGAAAACCCGCCGTCGGGATGCCGGTGCGCGTAGCGGGTGAACGAACGCGCAATCGCCTTCGGACTGGTCATGCCGAAGTCATTGATGTAGATCGGACCGGTCGCGTTGGGGAAGTCAGGGTCGATGATCACGGTGAAATCGGCCGGCAATTGCGAGTAGTGCCGTTGAAGTGGTTCTCGTTGGCCTCGGTATTGAAGAAACTGCTCGATGAGTGCAAGGTCCTGCTCAACCGTGGTCTATCGCCACAACCTCCTGCGTCATGCTGCGCTCAAAGAGGTAGGCTGTTAACCCCCGCCACTCCGCCTTGTGGCTGGTCTTGCAGGACTCGGTGGCGCAGTATTCCGACAGATAGTTCTCGCGGTATCTTTCTTCCAGACGAGCTTGATCTTCTGCGACCCCACGATGGGACGGTCTCTGGAATTCTCCGCTCCGACGCAACGAAAACGTTCACCGGAACGATGTTCCACTCAAACGGCTGGTCTTCGCCAGACTGATGTAGTTGCTGATGACGGATCCCTGCTCGCCGGGCTGGCAAAGTCGAGACTCACCGGCAACGCGGGACAGATGCGAGAAAAGTAGACGGCCGTGTGACCCGAACCTGTAATCCTGGCTACGCTGGTGTCAGACAGGTACGAGTTAAGAACAACGCCCACGTCTCCGTAGGCCTTGGAAATGCCCCCGCCCAGAAGTAGACAACAAGGAAAAAGGACGCCCCTTTACAAAGGTAGCCTTCTGGGGGGTTTTCACTAGGCCTCCTTCGTAAATAAATCTCAACCAAACCCTCCTTCTTCACCTCCGGCTCTCCCTTCAAAACTCGGTTTTGGTGCATGTTTCGCACATACCGCCGGTTGTAACGGACAGCCCCTAGACTCGCTTCCGGGATCCCGTATTCTTTAGTTGAGCAGCAGTGTTATCAATACTTTAGGTCGGGCTGCTCCTTTCCTATTCTCCACACTCCCTGGCCCGCGCAAAGGTAACTATCGTGATGGACTTTGGTAACAGTGGAGCTGTTTGGGAGGAGTCGAAGGTCTGGGCGCGAGGCCCTTTGGTGCGCTAGAAGCGAGAGTCGTTAGGCGGCCAGAAGCACGACGCCGCCGGCCACCAGCAGGGCGGCTATCCAGCGGCGATGATCGACATGTTCGTGCCAGGAATATCTTCGCCGCCATGGCATTGGCCACGAAGGTGAGGAGCGATTGCGGGTGCCACCAGGCTCACGTCGGCCCAGGACAAGGCAAACAGCAAGCTGAAGAACGAGACCGCCATCATGAAAATGCCGAGGAGAAAGCTGGGACGCCGCAGGATTCGCCCCGCCACCGTGAGCAGACCGGCACTCCGCCACAGCGCCCCGACATCGCCCACTTCTTTCATGGCCCGGGACAGCAGCACATCTCCGGCGGTGGAGGCCAGCACCACAACCAGAATTGCTCCCCAGGTGTAGGCATGTTTCATGGTTCCGCCCTCGTACCCACCGTTTCGGGCTCCAGACGCTCTCGTTGGGGTGGGACGGATGGCGAGTGGGTGTGCCGGACCTTGGGTGACAAACCCGACTCCCGCCGAGATGAGGCCAACCCCCAGCCAGCGCAGGATTGTACCTGTCAGTGGAGGAAGAACTTGGCAATCAGGGTTGGCAGCACATATCCCGAGAAGTACCGGGAGCACGTAGGTGGAATCACGATGCGTCGCGTTGCGCCATGTGCTTGGTTAGGTCGTTGCTAGTAGCTTTCCCAAATAATTAATGATTGCTGAAGAATTACTGCTTGGCCAAAAGTGACAATGCCCTGTGACGATGGTCAACTGGGTCAGATTTCAAATGGACTATGGGTTGGATGGATGATCTTCTCTCCTATATCAAAGTGGAACCTATTGGAAGACAACACAATCATGATAAATTAACTTTTCCAATTATGTATTCTTGCAATGAAAACTTCATTTTGCCGATTTCTCATGATGAAGTAGTTCATGGTAAAGGTTCATTGTTGACAAAATGCCTGGTGAGTACTTTTCAATGAGAAATTTGTAGGTGTTCGTAGCTTCCTAATGTATATGCTTTGCACATCAGGGTAAAAAGCTTATGTATATGGGTTCTGAAATTGGTCAATTTGTTGAATGGGATGATCAAGGAAATTGTGGCCACCTCCAGCAGCGCTGAGACTTCAGCCGCTGCTGCCAGAGCGGCGTGCGCTTGCCCGGACGGGCCCGTGGGATCAGCAGCGCGCGGCCGGCGTTCTCCCGGAAGCGCGCGCCGAAGAGCGCACTGCCGGCCAGTTCGGCCACGACTCGGTCCTCGAGTTCGTCGGGCTCGATCAGGATCAGGTCCGCGCCGGGCGGTTCCTCGGCGTCGGGCAGGTGGACGATGATCCCGTCGTCTGACCAGATGGCGTCCGACTCGAGGCCCAGCTCCTCGCGGATCCTTCCGCTCAGCGCCAGCGCCCAGGCTGCGTGCACGCGCCCGCCGTAGGGGCTCAGCACACACAGCCGCCAGTCTCCGATCTCATCCCGGAAGCGCTCGATGACCACAGTCCGGTCGCTGGGGATCACGCGCGTGGCCTCCTGCTGCTCACGCAGGAACTCGACCAGGTTCCGCGCGGCCTTCGGGTCGAGGTTGTAGTCGGCCTCGAGCGTCTCCGGCGACGCGTCGACCGCGGTGCGCGAGAAGGCACCGATCGCCTCGCCGAGCTCCTTCGGCCGTCCCATGCTGTCCCCCTTCCAGAACGGGACCGCGCCGGGGAGGCCCGGGGCCGGAGTCACGATCACACGGTCGCGACCGATCTCCTCGATGCGCCAGGTCGTCGCGCCGAGCAGGAAGGTCTGTCCCGGCCGCGCCTCGTAGACCATCTCCTCGTCGAGCTCGCCGACGCGGCGACCGTCGGGCAGCGTCACGGCGAACAGGCCGCGATCCGGAATCGTGCCGGCATTCGTGACCGCGAGCTGACGCGCGCCCGGCCGTGCGCGGATCGTGCCGGCGATCCGGTCCCAGATGATCCTCGGACGCAGCTCGGCGAACTCGCTGGACGGGTAGCGACCATCGAGCATGTCGAGCACGTTCTCGAGCTGCGGACGGCCGAGCTCGGCGTAGGAATGGGTGCGTGTCACGAGTGCATAGAGGTCGTCGACGTTGACCGGGTCGTCGCCGCTGGCCGCCGCGATCGCCACGATCTGCTGGGCCAACACGTCGAGCGGGTTGCGCGGCACCACGGTCGTCTCGATCTGGCCCTCGCGCATCCGTCGCGCGACGACGGCGCACTCGAGCAGGTCGGCGCGGAACTTGGGGAAGATGCGCCCACAGCTGACGTCACCCACGGAGTGCCCGGCGCGCCCGATCCGCTGCAGCCCACGGGCCACCGACTTCGGTGACTCGACCTGAATCACGAGATCGACCGCGCCCATGTCGATCCCGAGCTCGAGCGACGAGGTGGCGACCAGGCACGGCAGCTCGCCGGCCTTGAGCATCTCCTCGACGACGATCCGTTCCTCGCGCGCGAGTGATCCGTGGTGAGCGCGCGCGATCTCCTCGCCGGCGAGGTCGTTGAGGCGCAGCGCGAGCCGCTCCGCACCGCGCCGATTGTTGACGAACAGGATCGTCGAGCGGTGGGCCCTGACGAGCTCGAGCAGCTCCGGGTAGATGGCCGGCCAGATCGAGCGGCGGGTGGCTTCGCCGCCGGCGAGCGGATCGAACTCGGGGGCGGGCGTGGCCTCCGGCTCGACCATCGACTCGACCGGGACATGGATCTTCAGATCGAGCGCCTTGCGCACACCGGTGTCCACGATCCGGCAGGTCCGTCGCGGCCCGACCATGAAGCGCCCGACCTCCTCGAGTGGATTCTGCGTCGCCGAGAGGCCGATGCGCTGGATCTCGCGTCCGGCGCGGGCTCCGCCGTGGCGCTCGGCGTTGGCCTGCAGGCGCTCGAGCGTCAGCGCGAGGTGTGACCCGCGCTTGGTCGAGGCCACGGCGTGGATCTCGTCGATGATGCACCAGCGCGTCGCGACGAGCATCTCCTGCGCCCGGCCGGTGAGCATCAGATAGAGCGACTCGGGGGTCGTGATCAGGATGTCCGGCGGGTTGCGGATCATGGCCTGACGCTCGCGCTGCGGGGTGTCGCCGGTCCGGACCGCGACCTTGATGTCGGCGCCGGTACCCCGCAGGGGGGCGCGCAGGTTGCGCTCGATGTCGTAGGAGAGCGCCTTCAGCGGCGAGACGTAGACCAGGCGCGTCCCCGGCTCCTGCGCCGGCTCGCTGGCCAGCCGGTCGATCGCCCACAGGAAGGCAGCGAGCGTCTTGCCCGACCCGGTCGGCGCGGAGATCAAAACGTGCTCGCCACTGGCGATCGCCGGCCACGCCTGGGCCTGCGCCGGCGTGGGCTCGGCGAACGCAGCTAGGAACCAGTTGCGAACCGTGGGGCTGAAGTGTTCGAGCGGCACTGCTCAGTCCAGCGTAGCCGAGCCCGGCGCAGAGACCTCGATGCTTTAGAGCGGCTTCTCGCCGAAGAACGTGGCCACCGGATTGCCGTTGAAGTTGGCCACGGCCACGTAGCCCTCGGACTCGTAGAGCGCGCGGGCGTGAGGCTGCTTGGGACCGGTGTCGAGCCGCGCGATCTCATAGCCCAGGGCGCGGGCCTCGGCCTCGAGCGCGTGCAGCAGCGCGCGTGCCACACCCCGGCCGCGAGCCTCGGGAATGACGTACATCTTCTTGATCTCACAGGCGCCGTTCGGCAGGCGCTTGACGCCGCCGCAACAGACCGGCGTCTCGTCCTCGTAGCCGACGATGAAGCGGCCGCCGGGCGGCGACAGCTCGGCGGGCCCCGCCTTCGGCATCTGCTCACCATCGAGCTCGAGCCCCTCGTAGACGGCGGCGATCTCGTCCCGCATCGACTGCGCGAGTGCGCCTCCGGGTCCGGCGTCGACGCGGGCGGGGCGAAAGTGGAGCGAAGGGGTCATAGGTTTACGGCTCGGTCAGTCCCGGAAGATACTGTCCGATCCCGTGGCCGAGCTGATCAGCATCGTGGAGGCCGACCCCGACCTAGGGGAGCTGCTCGATGAGCCCTCCCGGGAGCGCGCGCGGCGCGAGGCGCTAACCCGGGTGCGACACCTGAGCCCGGGGGCGTGGGACGCCTCGACGGCGATCGAGCCGGGGCTCCACCACCGCGGCTTCTTGATCATCGACGACCGGCTGCTCCTGACCCTCTGGCACCCGGCCGAGCGCTGGGGCCGCGTGCGGGCCGACGGCATGCCGCGATGACGGCGACTGGATGCTGCACGGCGCCCCGCCGGAGCAGCTCGGAGACTCCGAGCCGTATGCACCCGAACGTCCGTATGCATACACGCCCCAGACGGCTCGGACCGTCCAGGCCGCGCGTTTTCAGTCAGGCCGGATCGGGGTCCATGAAGGCCACCTGGGTGCTCGACCCGGCCGTGTCTTTGAGGGTCGCGATGCGGCGTCCGGGCTGCACCGCCGGGCGCGAGGCGCCGAGCCGGTCTCCGAGCCGTGTCGCCAGCGCGTCGAGGTCGTTGACGATCACGACCAGGCCCCAGAAGCGCGCCCCGGAGCCGCCGGCGTCCTTGGCCTCGACGAGCTCGAGGATCGCCGGTCCGAGGCGCCGGAAGCCCTGGCGGAAGCCACCCGCATCGCGTATGCGCCGGAGCGGCAGCCCGGCCGCGTCGAGCGCAGCGGCGGTGGCCTCGAAATCGGGGGTCAGAACGACGACCTGGTCGACGCCCACCGCGCCGTTGGGATGCCGCGGTGTTGTGGACGAGCGGGGCGGCGGCGGCTTGGTGGCCAGCCCGGCGACATCACCCGCGCGCGGGAGGCCACCGAGCGCCCAGGAGGTGATCCCCCTGCCGGCGGCACCCAGCCGGAGCGTGACACCGCCGACCGCCAGGCCGGCGTCCTCGACCTCGAATCCCAGCGCCCGCCAGACCTCGGGCGGGTCAGCGATCTCGAGCGCCAAGAGCTGCGGGCGCGGCGGGATGCTCTCGCCACCGGACTGCTCGCTCATAGGTGCGCCAGCTCCTTCGCGGTCGTGAAGACATCGTCGAGCATGGTCTCGGTCAGTCTGCCGGTGAACGTGTTCTGCTGGCTCACGTGGTAGCACCCCAGCATCATCCACGGGGGCCCGGGCACGACGGCGCCGTGCGTGAAGCGAGGCCGCGGCCGGATCCGCTCGCCGCCGCACGTGGCCCGTACCCGGAGGGCGACATTCCAGGCGAACCCACCCAGGCACACGAGCACGCGCAGCTCGCGCAGCAGCTCGAGCTCGCGTTCCAGATACGGCATGCAGTTGTCGCGCTCGGCCGGCGAGGGTTGGTTGAGCGGCGGCGCGCAGCGCACCGCGGCGGCGACGTAGCAGTCGCTCAGGCGCAGACCGTCATCGGCGGCGCGGGACTCCGGCTGGTTGGCCAGGCCCGCGCGCCAGAGCGCGGCAAACAGCCAATCGCCGGACCGATCGCCGGTGAACACCCGTCCGGTGCGGTTGCCGCCGTGGGCCGCGGGCGCGAGGCCGAGCACCATCAGCCGGGCGCCGGGGTCGCCGAACCCCGGCACCGGCCGGCCCCAGTACTCCTGCTCGGCGAAGGCGGCTCGCCGCACGCGCGCCACCTCCTCGCGCCAGGTCACGAGCCGCGGACAGCGCCGGCATGAGATCACCTCGCGCTCGAGCTCGGCCAGCCCCGGCGCGCCGGCGGTCGCGGTCCGGCTCGGGCTCACGAACTCCCGGGATCCCGGCCCATCCCCAGCACGCCCAGGATCAGGCGGTCGATCACGGGGGCCAGCTCGAGCACGTCCCGGGGCTCCTGGAGCCGGACCTGGCGCGACACCAGCTCGGTGATCGCACCGATGATCGCCACGGCGTCCAGCGGCGAGGCGAAGCGCGCGATGAGGCCGCGGCGCGCCGCGGCCTCATTCTCGGCGTCGAGGGCCTCGGCGAAGCTCTGCAGGATCTGGTCCCGGCGCTGGGCCGCCCGCGGTCCGGCGCCGATGATCTCCACCAGCAGCGTCTGGGCGAACTCCGGGTACTCGCTGAGCGCACTCAGGAACGCCCGCGTCCCGGCGCGCATCCGCTCGATCGCGTCACCGCTGCCGGCACTCTCAGCCGCGACCGACTGGGCCTGCATGACGACCTCGGTGGCCCGATCGAAGAGCGCGATGATGCAGTCCTCCTTGTTGGAGAAGTGCTCGTAGAAAGTGGCCTTCGACATGCCCGCGCGCCGGCTGATCGACTCCGAGCTCGCGCCGGCGTAGCCGCGCTCGGCGAATTCGGCGGCGGCGGCGCTGAGCAGCCGTTGACGCTGGATCGGCAGCCGCACCTCCGGAGGCGGGGCGTGTCGCCCGCGCGGCGCTGACCCTTTGTCGTCCATGGCGACGCTCACGTCTTGAGCGCCCGCCCGTAGTGACGCTCGTAGTACTCGCGATACTCACCGCTGCGGATCGGCTCCCACCACCAGGCGTTGTCGCGATACCAGTTGACCGTCCGCTCGAGGCCCTGCTCGAAGCGCGTCTGGGCCTGCCATCCGAGGCCGCGCAGCTTGTCCGAGGAGAGCGAGTAGCGTCGGTCGTGGCCGGGCCGGTCCACGACATGCTCGATCAACGTTTCTTCGCGCCCGGTGAGCTCGAGCAGGCGGTGCACGACGGTCAGGTTCTCGCACTCGTCGGGGCCGCCGCAGTTGTAAGCCTCGCCAGGAGTCCCGTGCGCGAGCGCGTGGCCGATGCCGCGACCGAAGTCCTCGACGAACAGCCAGTTGCGGACCTGCTTGCCATCGCCGTAGACGGGCAGCGGATCCCCGGCCAGCGCGTTGAGGATCATCAGCGGGATCAGCTTCTCGGGATACTGGTAAGGCCCGTAGTTGTTGGATCCGCGGCAGATCACGGTCTCCAGGCCATAGGTGTGGAAGTAACTCGCGACGAGTAGGTCGGCGCCAGTCTTGGTGGCGCTGTAGGGCGAGGAGGGCTGTAGCGGCGACTCCTCGGTGAACGACCCTTCATCGATCGAGCCGTAGACCTCGTCCGTGGAGACCTGCACGTAGCGCAGCCCGCGCTCTCGCGCCGCCTCGAGCAGCACGTGCGTGCCCTGCATGTTGGTGACGATGAACCCCTCGGGGTCGGCGATCGAGCGGTCGACGTGTGTCTCGGCGGCGAAGTTCACGATCGCGTCGCAGCCGGTCTCGAGCGCCGTGGCGACGGCCATCGGATCCTCGATCGCGCCGTGGACGAACTCGATCTCCTCGATCACGTCGTGGAGGTTCTCCCGCCGGCCGGCGTAGGTCAGCTTGTCCAGCACCGTCACCTCGTCGCCGTGCTCCCGCAGGCGTAGGCGCACAAAGGTCGAGCCGATGAAACCGGCGCCACCGCATACGAGCAACTTCATCTTGAGTCGTGCCTCCTGGAGGTCGGGCCAAGGTTGATCACGGGCTCGGTACGCCCGCTTCCATGAAGGCCGCCAGGCCCTCCTGCCAGTCCGGCAGCTGAGGAGCTCCGCGCTCGGTGCGCAGCACACTGAAGGCGGGACGCGTGGCGGGCTGATTCAGATCGGCCGTGCGACCGGGCTTGACCTCGCACTGTGAGCCGGCGCGGCTGACGATCTCTGTGGCGAAGTCGTACCACGAGCACTGGCCACCAGCCGCGACGTGGAGAATGCCCGTCTTCGAGCCGTCGGCGGCCAGCGCGACCAGCGCCTGCGCGAGGTGGCCCGTGAAGGTCGGGCACCCGACCTGGTCATCGACGACGGTCAGCTCGTCCTTCTCGCCGGCCAGCCTGAGAATCGTGGCGGGGAAATTCTTGCCCGCCACGCCGAACAGCCACGAGGAGCGCACGATGCAGTGGGCGCCGGGCGCCGCCCGGGCCACGGCCCGCTCACCCTCGAGCTTCGTGCTGCCGTATTGCGAGAGCGGGTTGGTTTGATCGGACTCCACGTACGGAGTGCCCTTGGAGCCATCGAACACATAGTCGGAGGACACGTGGACGATCAGCGCGCCCGCATCCGCGGCGGCGGCGGCCACGTTGCCGGCCCCGACTCCGTTCGCGGCGAGCGCAGCCTCGCGTGAGCTCTCGGCCCCGTCGACGTTGGTCCACGCGGCGCAGTTGATCACCGCATCGGGGCGCGCGGCGTCGACGGCCTGCCTGACCGCGCCGGCGTCGGCGATGTCGAGCTCGGCGCGCGGGAGGGCGCTGAGATCGTGCCCGGCCAGGGTCGCCACATTGATGACGTCCCGGCCCAACATCCCCGCTGCGCCTGTGATCAGGAGTCGCATTGGGCGTCAAGGGTAGACGGGAACCGCCCTCAGGTGCCCCAAGGCCCGCGCCGATCGGTGCCGTTTCTCCACCGGGACGATCTCGCCGGTCGTCGATTGGCCACGCGGTTGTGGCATCAAGCGCCGCCAGGATGTACACCTACGGGAGTGAGTGAGCTCATCGAATCGCGGCCGCTTGTGAATTACTCGATTCCAGACGGTTGCTGCGACGAGTTGCTCAACGCCGACGGCCGGCCGCGACCCCACTCCGCGCCGCTGATCGCCGCGCTCCAGCGGCTGGGCCCCGAGGCGCTGGCCGCCGCCGGGCACCGCCGTGACACGATCTTCATGCAGCAGGGCATCACGTTCGAGGTCGCGGGCACGGACGGGGAGCGCCGCGACCGACCCTTCCCGCTGGACCTCGTCCCACGAGTGCTGCCGGGCGCCGAGTGGACGACGATCAAGCGCGGGCTCGCGCAGCGCATCCGCGCGCTGAACGCCTTCGTCGACGACGTCTACCACGCCCACGAGATCGTGCGCGCCGGAATAGTCCCCTGGTCACTGGTCGTGAGCCGGCCGAGCTTCGCCCGCCCCGTGCACGGTGTGCGCCCGCCCGGTGGCGTCTACTGCCACGTATCGGGGTGCGACCTGGTGCGCGACGGCGAGGGCCGCTGGCGGGTGCTCGAGGACAACGTGCGCACTCCCTCGGGCATCTCCTACGTGCTCGAGAACCGCATCGCCATGACCCGCCTGATGCCCGAGCTGTTCGTCGGCCACCGCGTGCGGCCGGTCGACAACTATCCATCGCTACTGCTCGAGGCGCTCAGGGCCGTCGCGCCCTCGGCGGACGGCCACCCGACGGTCGTCGTGTGGACCCCGGGGCCGCTCAACGCGGCCTATTTCGAGCACGCCTTCCTCGCTCGTCAGATGGGCGTCGAGCTCGTCGAGGCCGTTGACCTCGTGGTCCGTGACGCGGTCTGTTACATGCGCACCACCGCCGGCCTGCAGCGCGTGCACACGATCTACCGCCGGCTCGACGACGACTACGTTGACCCGCTCGAGTTCCGGCCCGACTCCGTGCTCGGTGTGCCGGGGCTCGTGCGCGCCTACCGCGCGGGCACGGTGGCGATCGCCAACGCGATCGGCACGGGCGTGGCCGACGACAAGGCGATCTACCACTACGTGCCGGAGATGATCCGCTTCTACCTGAGCGAGGAGCCGATCCTCGAGAACGTTCCCACCTACCTGCTCAACGACGAGCGCGTGCGAGCCGACGTCCTGACGCGGCTCGACGAGCTGGTCGTCAAGCCGACGTCCGAGTCGGGGGGCAAGGACGTATTCATCGGTCCACAGGCCAGCGCTCGCGAGCGCGAGCGCCAGGCCGCCATGATCGAGGCCGAGCCCGAGCGCTGGATCGCCCAGGACCTCGTCCATCTCTCGACCGCTCCGACCGAGAGCAGCGACGGCAGGCTCGCGCCGCGTCATGTCGATCTGCGGCCGTTCGCGGTCTTTGGGGACGAGATCCGAATCGTCCCCGGGGGCCTCACACGTGTGGCCTTGACCGAGGGCTCGATGATCGTGAACTCGTCCCAGGGCGGCGGCTCCAAGGACACGTGGGTGCTCGACGACGGCACGGCGGCCGACGCCGCCCCGTGGACACTCCCCAGCCACCGCCCACCACGGCTGCCGGACGTGCGCTACGGCGGCTGGCACGGCCAGGCCCAACAGCAGCAACAGACCCGGACGGCCGGTGCGCCGGCCGGCCTCCCCGGCGCCTGACGTGCTGGCCCGGATCGCCCAAGAGCTGTTCTGGCTCGGACGCGACCTCGTGCGCGCCGAGCACACCGCGCGCATGCTCGACGGCGCCTTTCACGCCGATGTCGCCGACATACCCGGCGCCCGCGGCGTGGCCCTCAGTTGGGAGGGTGTGCTGGCGGTCATCGGCGCCAAGCCACCCACGCCGGGCGACCTGGCGGCCTCGGCCACCACGGAGGGCGACACGTCGGGGGCGACCGTGGAGTTCGCCGCACTGGTCCCCCTGCAGCGCAGCGATGTGGCACGCCTGCTGACGCTCGACGCCGACAGCCCCGCCTCGATCGTCTCCTGCGTGGCCCGCGCGCGCGAGCGGGGACGAACCCTGCGCGACGTGATCTCGACCGAGATGTGGGAGGCGCTCAACACCTTTCACCTGTCGATCTCGCGCTACGACCTGCAGGGCGCGCTCGACGCCGGCCCGTATTCGGCCTATCAGGAGGTCAAGGAGCGCTGCGCGCTCTTCTGGGGGCTTGTCGAGCGCACGCTCTTGCGCGACGAGGGACGCTGCTTCCTCGAGGCCGGTGGACGCATCGACACCGCCGACATGGTTCTGCGCATGCTGCGCGTGGCCATCCCGCCCGACCCCGGGGAGGAGGGCCACGAGAGCGAGGCGCTCGCTCTGCTGCACGCGGTCGGCGGCTTCCAGGCCTTCCGACGGGCGATGCGCAGCGCCCCCACGGTCGGGCCGGTCGCCCGCTTCCTGCTCTACGACGGTGCCTATCCGGGCTCGGTGGCCTCGGCGGTCGAGGGACTCCACGCTGCGCTCTCGGCCGCGGATGCCCAGCCGCGCTCCTCCCCGCCGGTCCTGCGCCTGGGCCGGCTGATGGCCGACCTCGAGCTTCAGCGGCGGGCCCCGGATCCCGACGGCGCGCTCACGGAGACGCTCGCGCAGGTGCAGCTCGAGCTCGAGTGGATCGATCGCGACATCCACGAGCGCTACTTCGCGATGGCCGCCGCAGCTGCGGTGCATCTGTGAGTGACGGCATCATGTCCGCCACTCCGTTCATGAACTTCGCGATCCGCTTCCTGACCCGGTACCGCTACGACACCGAGGTCGTGGACAATCTCAATGCGTTGCGCGTCAAGCCGGCCGGCAACGGCCGGCAACGCTGCGACGAGTTCAGCGTGCGCCTGACTCCGGAGGTTCGGCTGCACCGCCACACCGACTATTTCGGCACCGAGGTGGTGGAGTTCGAGATCTCGCGTCCGCACGACCACCTCACGATCGACGTACGCGCGCGCGTCTCGACCAAGGCGCCGTCGGAGCCCTCGCAGGCGCCTTGGGAGGCGCTGCGTGAGCCCGGCTATCGCGAGGCGGGGGGAGAGTTCCTGCTGCAGACCGATGATGCGCCGACGAATGACACACTGCATGAGCTGCTCAGCGTGACCCGCGCCGCCGGGTCTCCGCTGGCCACCCTGATGCTGATCGCCGAGCTGATCCCCGACCGCTTCGAATACCGCAAGGGCGCGACGTATGTCGACTCCAGGATCTCCGACCTGCTCGACGTCGGCGCCGGCGTATGCCAGGACTTCGTACATCTCGGTCTCTGCCTGCTGCGCCACCACGGCATCGCTGCGAGATACGTCTCGGGCTACCTGTTCGCCGCCGACGCGAACCATGAACAGGAGTCGATCGAGGTCGACACCCACGCCTGGCTCGAGGCGCTGCTGCCCGTGCTCGGGGGCGGCGAGCCGGTGTGGGTCGGCGCCGACCCCACGAACCGCGGCTTGGCCAGCGAGCGCCATGTGAAGATCGGGCACGGCCGGCACTACGCGGACGTCCCGCCGATCAAGGGCGTCTACCGCGGAGCGGCCAGCGCCGAGCTCGATGCGCGGGTCACGATGACGCGACTGGAGGGAGTCGATCCCGCCTCAATCGCGCGCTCCTAGAGCCGCGCCCGCCCGCGGGCGGGCGGCCTAATCGGTCCAGAAGTCCTGGATCATCTCGCCGTCGCCGCCCTCGGGACGGTCGGAGCCGATGGCGATGATCTCGAGTCCCTCGGGACCACCTTCGAACGCGCGCACGACCTCGGGCGCCACGCGCACGACGTCCCAGGGGCGCAGGTCGATGATCTCGTCATCGAGACGCATGCGGCCCGACCCGCCGGCGATCACATATGCCTCCTCCTGCTCGCCGTGCCGGTGGCCGTAGGGCGTGCGGTAGCCGGGCCCATAGCGGAAGTAGCTGACCCCGAGATGCTCTGAGTTGAGGTGCTTGCGCGCGAAACGCGCCTCAACGTCGACCCCGCGGCCGGCGGCGGAGTCCTCGAGATCCTTGAGGTTCTGACGCGTGAAGGAGGGCATTGCCCGAGTCTAGGGGGCGCGCAAAATGAGGATCACCGGATCGCCTCGTCGGTGCCTCGTTGCGGTGCTAGGGTCGCCGCATGGGAGACAGAGAGCAGTACGCACCAGGGACCTTCAGCTGGACCGATCTGACCACCACCGATCAGGACGCCGCGAAGGAGTTCTACAGCGCGCTGTTCGGCTGGGGGGCGGTCGACAACCCGGTCGGCGACGGCATCGTCTACTCGACGATGACGCTCGACGGCAAGAACGTCGCGGCCATCTCGCCCCAACCGCAGCAGCAGCGTGACGCCGGGGTGCCACCGACATGGAACTCCTACATCACCGTGCAGAGCGCGGACGATGCGCTGGCCCGAGCGCGCGAGCTCGGCGCGACCGTGCACGCGGACGCGTTCGACGTGCTCGACGTCGGGCGGATGGGCGTGATTCAGGATCCCCAGGGCGCGTACTTCCTCGTCTGGGAGCCGAAGTCCCACATCGGCGCCTCACTCGTCAACGTCCCCGGCGCGCTGAGCTGGAATGAGCTGGCCTCCCCGGATCCGGAGGCCTCGGCGGGCTTCTACGGGGCGCTGTTCGGATGGGAGACGCGGGTCATGGAGGGCAGCGAGCCGCCTTACCTCATCGTCATGAACGACGGTCACGGCAACGGCGGCATCCGCCCGCTCATGCCGGCGGAGCCCCAGCCCTACTGGCTCGTGTACTTCGGCGTCGACGACCTCGACGCGAGCCTCGCGCGGGTCGAGGAGCTCGGCGGCACGAAGCTCGCCGGCCCGATCCCCATCGGCCCGGGGACACTCGGCTTCGTGCAGGATCCGCAGGGCGCGGTCTTCGCGCTCTACACGGGCGTCTTCGATCCATAGGCGTGGCCTGGAGGCCAAGCGGCAAGATGGCGCCCGCGGTTCTTGCGCTCGTCATACTCCGGGCGATGCGCGCACGTGTCCCGTTTGCGCTGAGCGCTGTGGCGGTGCTGGCCGCGGGTTGCGGCCAGGCTCAGCGCGCGCCCGGCCCGAGTCCCCAGAAGCCGCCGCCGTCGGCCGTGGTCTCGATGGGCCTCCATGCCCATCCGCAGGCCATCGACCCGGTCGCAGGGACGGGTGCACCGGCCAGCGCCGCGAGTGATCCGAACCAGTCCGCAGCGGTCAGCGTCGACTCGAGCGGTCCGCCCGCCCAGCCTGTCTCCGAGGCGGTGATCCGGCAGGAGCTCGCGAAGAGCGGACTGACCGCAAACTCCGAGACCGCCCAGCTGACTCCGGACGGCCTCGCCATCGCACCCGCCAACGCCCCGTCCCAGGTAAAGGCCGTGATCGATTACGGCAATGAGATCGCCCGGCTGCCCTATCGCTTCGGCGGCGGCCACGGGACGTTCGTGGACACGGCCTACGACTGCTCGGGCTCGCTCAGCTTCGCCTTCGCCGCGGCCGGCATCCTCAACCGCACGATGACCTCGGGCGAGCTCATGAGCTGGGGGCTCCCCGGCCGCGGCAAGTGGATCACGGTGTTCGCCAACAACGGGCACACCTTCGCCTACGTGGCCGGCCTCAGATTCGACACCGTCGCGCGCGCGGTGACCGGCTCGCGCTGGTCCAACACCTCGGCCACCGAACGGGACCAGTTCGCGGTCCGGCACCCTGCGGGGCTGTAGCCCGGCCGGGGCGGTGGCCCGGGCCGGAGCGCTGGCCCGGCCGGGGCGTTCCGGCCGGAGGCTCTGTCCCGATCGGGCCGCTTTGGCCCGGCCGGGGCGTTCCGGCCGGAGGCTCTGAGCCCGAACGGGCGCCTTGGCCCGGCCGGGGCGTTCCGGCCGGAGCGCCGACCCGCCGTCCTAGGCCGCCGCTTCCTCGGCCCCTCCCGGGAAGCCCAGCACCAACTCGGCGAATCTGCGCGGATCTTCGACCTGCGGACAGTGACCGATGCCGCCCAGCAACTCCAGGCGCGCTCCGTCGACAGCCTCGAGCACGCGCCGGGCCCCACTATGGAACACGAGCCGGTCCCGGTCGCCCCACACGAGCAGCACGGGCACCTTGATGTGCTCGAGCTCGAAGGGATCGCGGAGCTCGGGGAGCATGCGATGCGCGGTGTCGAGCACGCGCGCCACCTTCGAGCGCTCGCGCAGGTGCCAGGTGAACGAGGACACGACCTTGGCATCGATGGCCCGCGGACGGGCGAAAGCGAGCTGGCGATACAGGCGTGCGACCGCGCTGCGCATCACGGCACTGGGCACCGGCGTCGGCAGAGCCAGGAGCGACCGCAGGACCGGATCGCGTTGCACCAGATTCAGCAGTCTCGACATCTCCAGGCCGGCCGGCGCCACACCGACCACGCCCGCGAGATGCTCGCGCTGACGCTCCGCCAGGCGTAGCGCGACGCACCCGCCGAGCGAGTTACCGACGGCGATCACCCGCTGGCGCGGACGTCCCGCCAGATAGCGGACGGCGGCGGCCGCGAACTCGTCGAGTTGCGGCAGGATCGCGCCGGGCGCGAGCGGATCGGCGGTCCCGAATCCCGGCAGATCGACGGCGATCGCACGCCGGCCGCTCCGGGCCAGCACGGCCAGCGTCTGGCGCCAGGTGTCGGCGCTGTCGGCGTAACCGTGGAACATGACGATCGGGTCACCGTCGCCCTCGAGCTCGAGCACCCTCGTCTCGAAGCCCGCCAGTGTCTGGCGGTGTTCGAACAGCGGCTGGATCACGCCGCGGCCGGCTCCGGGGTCGGCGTGTGGCTCACGAAGTCCCGCGTCCGGATGAGAGCCAGGGCGAGGACGGCCCCGGCGAGGGCCAGCGTCGCTGCCACGAGCAGGATGTCGTTCATCGCGCTCGCGAAGGCGTTGTGGATGCCGATCGTGGTCTGGGCGCGCTGAGGGGCCGGTACACCGGCGATCGCGCCTTGGGCCCCGCCGCCCGCGACGGCGCGTGCAAGATCGTGCGCGTGGCCGGCCACGGGCGAACCGGCCAGCCTCGGTGCCAGGCTGCTCGAGATACTGCTCTCGAAGACGGCGCCGAGCACGGCGATGCCGGTGGCGATGCCAACCTGGCGGAAAGTGCTGTTGATGCCGGAGGCCATGCCGCTGCGCTGCGGCGGGACGACGCCGATCGCCGTCGATGCGAGCGCCGGATTGATCATCCCCACCCCCGCGCCCGCGAGGAGAAACCCGGGCAGCAGCGCCGTCCACTCCGAGTTGCCCCGCAGTCCCCGCATCAGCAACAGCCCGCCGCCGACGAGCAGCAGGCCGAGGCTCAGGAGCAGCCTGACCGGGACGCGCGTTGAGAGGTTCCCCGACAGCATGGCGACGAAGAACGAGACTACGGTCACGGGCAGGAAACGCAGACCGGTCTGCAACGGCGACAGGCCGAGGTCGGTCTGGAGGTACAGCGTGAGGTAGAGGAACATCGCGAACATCGAGCCCGAGACCGCGAAGGCGACGATCGCGGCGCCGTCGAAGGTCGGATTGCGGAACAGCGACAGGTCGAGCATTGCGTTGTCCTGTACGGCCTGGGAGATCACGAAGATCACCAATAGCACGACAGCCGCCGTCAAGAGCGAGACGATCAGTGTGCTGCCCCAGCCCTCCGCGTTGCCGCGAATGACCGCGAACACGAGCAGGAAGAGCGCCGCCGTGAACGTGACGGTTCCGATCCAGTCGATGCGCTTGCCGCGCGGGTCGCGCGACTCCGCGACGCTTGGTCATCGTGAGGATCGCCGCGGCGATCCCGATCGGCACGTTGATGTAGAAGATCCGAGGCCCAACCGAAGGCCTCGGTCAGGGCACCACCCAGCAGCGGGCCGATCGCCGCAGAGGCACCGATCGTCGCGCCCCAGACCCCGAACGCCGTGCCGCGCTCACGGCCGTGGAACTCCTGCGCGAGGAGCGCCAGCGAGGTCGCGAACATGATCGCCCCGCCGACCCCCTGGCCGGCGCGCGCGATGATCAGCACGAGCGCGGTCGGCGCGAGCGCGCACAGCAGCGAGGTGAAGGCGAACAGCGCCAGGCCGATGGCGAAGAGGAGCCGCCGTCCGAAGAGGTCGCCGAGCGACGCCGGTGGTCAGCAACAGCGCCGCGAGCGTGAGCGCGTAGGCGTCGATGACCCACTGGATGTCCGAGAAGCTCGCCTTCAGATCCGTGGCGATGTTGGGTAGCGCGACGTTCACGATCGTGATGTCCAGCAGCAGCATGAACGTCGCCACGCAGACGACGATCAGGGTCCACCACTTACGCTCCATAAGCGGGATCGTAGTCGAGCCGCGGGCCGATGACCGGCGCCCCTGCACCTCAGCCCGGCTAGCGTGCGGGCTTCAGGTCGCGGTTCAGGCGCGGCCGTAGACGGGAATCGCCGCGCCGCTGACCGCCGCCGCGTCGTCCGAGAGCAGGTGCGCGATCACGCCCGCGATCTCGCGCCGGCGTCACCCAGCGGGTGTGGTCGGCGTTTGGCATCGACTCGCGGTTGCCGGGCGTGTCGATCACGCTGGGGAGGATCACGTTGCAGCGCACGGACTCGTCGCGGTACTCGACCGCCACGGCCTGCGCGAAGGCGATCACCGCGGCCTTGGAGGCGACGTAGCCGGCGGCCCCCGAGAACGGTTGCAGGGCCGCGCGCGTGCCGACGCAGACGATCGAGCCGCCGCCGCCCTGCACCAGATGCGGGAGGACGGCCTGCGTGACCAGGTAGGTTGGCCGCAGGTTGAGTTCGAACTGCCGCTGGAAGTCGTCGAACGGCGTTTCGTGGACGCGGCCGCCGGCAGCAAAGCCGCCGACCAGGTTGACGAGGCCGTGGAGCGGGGCGCCGGCATCGCCCGCGCCGAGCGCCACGACCCGCCTGACCGACTCCGGATCGAACAGATCAGCCTGCAGGAGCTCGAGGCCCGTCGCGCGCCTGCACACGCCCGAGCTCGGCCTCGGCCACCCAGGGCACGACGACGCGCCAGCCGTCGTCGAGCAGCCGCTGCACGACCGCGGCGCCGAGGCCGCCGGTACCCCCTGTCACGAGCGTTGTCAGCATCTGCCGTCCGCCCCCCACTCTATCGTCGACGGCGATGAAAGTCCGCGAATTCCAGGATGGTTGTGATGTCGCGCAGGCGCTGCTCGTGCGCGATGTGGAGCTCCGTCGCCGTCGCGATGGAGCTGAATACCTGAAGCTGCTGCTCGGCGATCGCACCGGAAGTCTCGCGGCAATGATCTGGGATGACGTCCCCGACGCGCGCGAGATCTGCGCCGCCGGGGCGATCGTCCACGTCGTCGGTCGTTACTCGGTGCACCCGCGCTACGGACCCCAGCTGGCCGTGCAGAACCTCCGCGCGGCACAGGAGCACGAATATGCCCGCGACGACCTGATCGACGGTCCGACGCGCAGCCCGGAGCAGATGGAGGCCGACCTGCGCGAGCTCCTCTCCACGATCCAGAACCCGCATCTGCGGCGGTTGCTGGCACTCGTGTTCGGGGAGGACTCACCCACCTGGGACGACTATCGCGAGGCGCCCGCGGCCAAGCACTACCACCAGGCCTACCGCCATGGTCTGCTCGAGCACTCGCTGACCGTGGCCCAGTCGGTCAGCGCGATCTCGGCCACCTTTCCCGGCATCGACCGCGACGTCGCCGTCACCGGCGCGCTGCTGCACGACATCGGCAAGCTCGAGGCCTACGAGACCGCCGGTGGCGCCATCTCAATGTCCGACGACGGACGGCTGCAGGGCGAGATCCCGCTCGGCTACTACCGCGTCCGCCGCGCGATCGAGCGACTCGAGGGGTTCCCCTCAGCTCTGCAGAAGGCAGTGCTGCACATCATCCTCAGCCACCACGGCTCGCTCGAGCACGGCAGCCCGGTGGTGCCGTGCACGCGCGAGGCCACGCTCGTTCACATGATCGACAACCTCGGCGGCCGGCTCGGCAGCTTCGACCGGCTCGAGAAGGAGCTCCCGGCCGGCGAGCAGTGGTCGGCCTACGACAAGGCCCTGGGCGGCGGCGCCTACTTCGCCGCCCGGCTCGATCAGGAACGCGAAGCGGCCTAGGCACACGGGCCTCGGTCCGCGCCTCGGCCCGAGCACCCCGGCCCGAGGTCGGTCGGCCCGGGTCGAGACTGTCGATACGCCGCGGCTCGGCGAACTGTCGGGATTTCGTCCGCACAGATGATTACCAGCAGTTCGCGCCAGCTCAGCATCCGCACCCAGACAGTTCGCGCCAGCCCAGCATCCGCACCCAGACAGTCCGCGGCTCCGCATCACCCGCTGCCCAGACAGTCCGCGCGAGCCCATCCCCGGCCGCCCAACAGCTCCAATCCCGCAAATAGCGGCGCCGCCGGACCCCCGCGAGCGGTTGGCGTCGCCCGCTTATTAGAGTTGCCCGCTCATGTTCGATCGCGGGGACAACTGATGGCCAAGGACACCGAGAAGCTGATTCGTCAGCTGTCGCTGATCTCGTACCTGATGGCCGAGCGGCGGCCGGTCACGGCGCCCGAGATCCGGCGCGACGTCGAGGGCTACAGCGCGATGAACGAGGATGCGTTCGCGCGGCGGTTCTACGCCGACCGCTCCGAGCTCGAGGCGCTGGGGATCGTGCTCGCCGTCGAGAAGCCGATCGACGGCCTCGTGGAACAGGAGAACTATTCGCTGCCGCCGGAGAACTTCCACCTGCCGGCGATCGAGTTCACCGACGACGAGCTCGCGGCGCTGCACACGGCGCTGCAGCTGCTCGACGGCGAGTTCGCCTATGCCGAGCCGCTGCGGCTGGCCCTTCAGCAGATCTCCTGGGGACGCCCGAGCCCGCTCAGCGCACCCGAGCAGAACATGGTGGCGCTCGGGATCACCGGCTCGGCCGGCGGCCACGACGTCTCCCAGCGGCTGGCCAAGATCGAGACGGCCATCTTCCGGCGCAAGACGATCGTCTTCGACTACTACACAATGGAGCGCGACGAGACCGGCACGCGGCGTGTCGATCCCTACCAGCTGCTCTATCAGGGCGGCCAGTTCTACGTCGTCGGCCGCTCGCACGAGCGCGACGCGATTCGCGTCTTCCGGCTCTCACGGATTCGCGGCAAGGTGGGTTACGCGACCAAGGCCGAGCACGACTTCCAGCGTCCCGCCGACTTCGACCCGCGGGCCTACGCCAACCGCATCGACTGGCAGTTCGGGGAGCCCGTGGGGACGGCCGAGGTGTGGATCGGCCACCGCATCGGGTGGCAGATCGAGCGGCATTTCGGACGCTATGGCGAGATGCGGGCGGCCGAGAACTTCGAGGACCGGATCTTCGCGACCTCGTATGCCAATGCGCGGCAGGTCATCGCCTGGGTGCTCGGCCTGGGCGAGAACGCGCGCATCGTCGGCCCGCCGAAGCTGGCCGGGGAGCTGGCCGAGCGGGCTCGCCTGCTGATCGAGCGCCACAGCGGCGAGCCGGGTTTCACCGCGGGCGCCCGCGGTGAGGTGCCCGCGGAGAGCACCCTGGCGCTACCCGACGGCGCGTCGGCGATCCACGAGACGAACGGCCACCAGCCGGACGCCGCGATCAGGCCCGAGCGCTTCGCACGGCTCGTGACCCTGGCGAGCATCCTGATCGACGCCGGTCGCAGCGGACAGCGGCTCGACGCCGCCGTGGTGCGCGAGGGCCTGAAGATCTCCGAGCAGGAGCTGCGCGAGGACATCGCGGTGCTCAATGTCGTCAACTTCGGCGCCGGTACATACGTGCTGTATGCGGAGATCGGGGCGGACGGCTTCATCGAGGTCGATCCCGAGCCCTACGGGGACTCATTCGCGCGACCGGCCCGGCTGCTCCCCGTCGAGGCCAAGGCGCTGATGGCGGCGATCGACCTGATCGGCGAGCACATCCCAGCCGGCTCGCTGGCCTCGGTCCGCCAGAAGGTGGTCGCGGCGCTCGGCGACGACCCGATCCGCGAGGGCCTGCATGTCGCCTCGCCCGGCGGCGACGACGCCGAGATCGCCGCCGTCGTCTCAAGCGCGATCTCCGACCGCCGACTGCTCTCCTTCGAGTACTACAAGGAGAACGAGGACGAGTTCTCCACGCGGCTGGTCGAACCCTACGCGCTCATCAACGGCCGCGAGGGCTGGTACGTGGCCAGCTTCGACCCGACGCGAGAGAGCGTGCGCCACTTCCGGCTCGATCGGATCAAGTCCGCGAGCGTCACCACCGAGTCCTTCGAACCGCGTCCCGACGTCGACCCGGCGGCCGACGTCGACGGCTGGCCGCGCACCGGCGAGGTGCCCGCCTCACGGCGCGCGCGTGTGTGGATCTCCGCCGAGCGGGCCCGCTGGGCCCGCGAGGAGCGCACGGTCGTGGAGGAGCTCGAGGACGGCGCGGTGATCGTCGAGCTCGGCTTCGCCGGGGTCGATTGGCTTGTGCGCGAGGTGCTCAAGGAGGCGGGCGACGCCGCCGTGATCGAGCCGGCCGACGCGCGCGCTGCGGTGCTGGCCGCCGCCCGCTCGATCCCCCTGGCATGAGTCGGCGAAGCCAGATTCAGATGAGCCCCGACGAGGTCGCGGCCTTCCTCGATGAGCAGCGGATCGTGATCTGCGCGACCAACGGACCGCGCGACTGGCCGCATCTGATGCCCCTCTGGTACGTGGTGCGCGACGGCGAGCTGTGGGCCTGGACATACGCCAAATCACAGAAGGTGAGGAATCTGGAGCGCGACTCCCGGGCCACGCTCCAGGTCGAGGACGGCGAGCAGTATCAAGAGCTCCGTGGCATCATGGTCGAGGCACGGACGACGATTCATCGGGAGCACGAGCTCGTAACCGACTTCGGCCTCGAGCTGTTCAGGCGGTACGGATCGGCCACCGCGGGCGAGGAATTCCTCGAGGTTGTGCGTGCGCAGGCATCCAAACGCGTCGCACTCCAGTTCGTTCCAGAGCGGATCGCGACGTGGGACCACGGCAAACTAGGTGGCGTTTACTAGGCATGACGCGTGAATTGAAGGGACTGATCCTCTCGGGCGGAACGGGCACGCGCCTGCGTCCGATCACCCACACGAGCGCCAAGCAGCTCGTCCCGGTGGCCAACAAACCCGTGCTTTTCTACGGCATCGAGGCGATGGCGCAGGCGGGCATCAAGGAGGTCGGGATCATCATCGCGCCCGAGACGGGTCCGGAGATCCAGACGGCCGCAGGCGACGGCTCACGCTTCGGCGTCGAGCTGACGTACATAGTCCAGGACGAGCCGCTCGGCCTCGCGCACGCGGTGCTCACCGCCGAGGAGTTCCTGGCCGATTCGCCGTTCGTCATGTACCTCGGCGACAACCTGCTGCAGGGCGGGATCGACGATCTCGTGGCCGCCTTCCGCGA
This sequence comes from uncultured Solirubrobacteraceae bacterium, assembly GCA_963725515.1. Classification (GTDB taxonomy): domain Bacteria; phylum Actinomycetota; class Thermoleophilia; order Solirubrobacterales; family Solirubrobacteraceae; genus Palsa-465. The sequence continues at coordinate 30,042 of CAVRZB010000004.1, forward strand.
GAACGAGCCCGACGCCCTGATCCTCCTGACGCCGGTCCCGGATCCCCAGCACTACGGGGTCGCGGAGCTGCTGAACGGGTCCGTCGTGCGCCTGGTCGAGAAGCCGCCCGAGCCCAAGACGGACCTGGCCCTTGTCGGGGTGTACATGTTCACCCCGGGCGTGCACGACGCCGCCCGGGCGATCGAGCCGTCGGCCCGCGGCGAGCTCGAGATCACCGACGCCATCCAGCACCTGGTCGATCAGGGCCTGCGCGTCGACCCGCACATCGTCAGGGGCTGGTGGAAGGACACCGGCCGGCTCGACGATATGCTGGCCGCCAATCGGCTCGTCCTCGACACGATCGAGCGCAACATCGAGGGCGACCTGATCGACTCACAGGTAGACGGCCGCGTCGTCATCCATGCCGGCGCCCGGCTCGAGCGCTCGACCGTGCGCGGCCCGGCGATCATCGGCGCCGGCGCCCAGCTCACGGACTGTTACATCGGCCCCTATACGGCGATCGGCGAGCACTGCGTGATCAGCAATGCCGAGGTCGAGCACTCGATCCTGCTGGCTCGATCGAGCGTGCGAGACCTGGCCGGACGGATGGAGTCCTCGCTGCTCGGGCGCAACGTGACCATCCGTCGCGACAGCCGGCAGCCCCGCGCCTACCGCTTCATGGTCGGCGATAACTCAGAGGTCGGAATTCTCTAGCTGATCGACCCGCTGACGCGGGTCCATGTTTTCAGCGCCCGGCACCGTGGACGGCGGTGGCGTGCCACGAGGACGCCGTGCTCGAGCCGCTCAGGCCGAACGACGAGATCCCAAAGGCCGCGACAAAGAGGGCCAGGGTGGCCGCCCGCAGTCGCCTGGGGGTGAGCCAGGTCATGTGGCGGGCCTGGAGCCAGGAGCGGACGCCGCTCGCACCCGCCGCCGCGGCCATCACGCATCCAGCGCACATGGACTCATCGTAGCTCGACGAAACGGCGCGCGTGACACATGGCCCGCGTCAGCGGGCTCCTGATCAGGCTCCGCCGAGTAACGATACGAGGCCGCTCGGCGTCACCGCACGGCCGATGTGCAGGCGCGGCATGGTGAGCGGCGCGGCGGTGCTCTCGCTCGTGCCGCCGACCGTGGTGTAGGCCAGGGTGAAGCCCGCGCGCCGCACGGCGCTGACCACGGTGTCGTCGTGCGAGCCGAAGGGGTAGGCGAAGGCGTAGACGAAATGACCGAGCGTGCGCTGAAGGACGCGGCGTGAGCCGAGCGTCTCGCTGGTCAGCTGCGCCGGCGTCAGCAGGCGCAGGTCGACGTGGTGCGCCGTGTGGTCGCCGACGTCCATGCCCGCGCGGTCGAGCTGGCGCACCTGTGCGGCATCCAGGAAGCCCGGGATCGAGAAGCGGCCGGTGATCACGAAGAAGGTCGCAACGTAATGCCAGCGCTGCAGAGCGGGCAGGATCGTCTTGACGTCGTCCACGTATCCGTCGTCGACCGAGATGATCAGCGGGCGTGATGGGAGCGCATGGTGGTGGTAGAGAGCAGCGAAGAGCTGCGCCTGGCTGATCGGGTGGTAGCCGCCGCTGTGCAGCGCGGCCATCTCGGCCGCGAAGTTGGCCGGATCCACCGTCAGATCGGTCGTCAGGGTGGAGGCGCCAGGCTGCAGCGGGGCGACCCGGTGGAAGGTCAGGACGGGCACCGTGACGCTGTGCAGCGGTGCATTGGCCGGGGGAATCAGCCGCGGGACGGCGCGCACCGATGCGCGGTGCGCCGCTCTGTGCAGGCTCGCCGAGGGAGTCGAGGCCGTCGTCTGCGTACTGCCGCCGGCGCCACATCCGGCGCAGGCCAGCGCGGCCAGGGCCCCCGCCGCGATGGCTCGGGTGCTCCAAGGCATGGTCGTCGAGAGTAGCGACGCTCGCGGTGAGTACGCTCTCCCGCGTGTCCACCGAGGCCCAGGATCGCCTGCTCAAAGCGTGGCGGGGAGAGATCGTCGCCGGCGCGGCCTACGAGCTGATCGCGCGCCGGATGCCCGAGCGCGAGGCCGACATCCTGCGTCGGATGGCCGAGGCGGAGAGCGGCCACCGCCGCCGCCTCGAGCAGCGTATGACCGAGCTCGACGTCGCCATCCCCGACCCCTCGAGCGTCCGGTTGCCGCTCTGGCTCCGCCTGCAGGCCCGGATCGCGCCCGTGGATCGCCTGCTCGCCGCGCGCGAGGCGGCCGAGGATGAGGAGGTCGACGACCTCTACAAGCGTTCGACGGGCGACGAGGTGACCGACCGCCTCCTGCGCGAGATCCGCAAGGAGGAGCGCTCGCATTCGATGGCCGTCAAGGAGATCCGCTCGGGCTCCGAGGACGGTGACGGGCTGCCTGAGGGCGCGCCGGCAGCGGGTGCGCAAGGCGCTCGTCCCGCGCCCGCACCGGCCTCGGTGCCCAGCCCGCAGGCGCGCCTCGATCGAATCCTCGGCCGCGAGAAGTGGCACCAGACCGGCGGCAGCTGGATCTCAGGCGCGATCTACGGGGCCAACGACGGGCTGGCCGCGGTGTTCGGGATCGTCGCCGGCGTCTCCGGCGCGACCGGCGGCTCGAATGCGGTCCTCACCGCTGGCCTGGCCGGCGCGATCGCCTCGGCCCTGTCGATGGCCACCGGCGCGTTCCTGGCCGAGCGTTCGGAGGCCGAGGTCGTCGCCGCCAACGTCGAGCGCGAGCGCCAGGAGATCGCCGCGCACCCGGAGGAGGAGAAGGAGGAGCTGTCGCTCTTCTACCAGCTGAAGGGCATCGATCAGCGCACCGCCGACGAGCTTGCCGAGCGCATGGCCGAGCAGCCCGACGCGATGCTCACGGTGCTGGCCACGGAGGAGTTCGGCGCTGCCGACGCATCCCGGCAACCCCGTGCAGGCCTCCGCCGCGGCCGGTCTCAGCACCGGCCTCGGCGCGATCATCCCGGTGATCCCGTTCTTCTTCACGACGGGCACGACGGCGATCGTGGCCGCGGCCGTGATCTCCCTCATTGCCCACTTCCTGGTCGGCGCGGCCAAGTCACTCGTCACCCTGCGGAGCTGGTGGTCCTCAGGACTCGAGATGACCCTGGCGGGCGTGATCGTCGGCGGCGCCACCTACCTGGTGGGACTGGCGTTACCGACGTAGTCTCGCCACCTAGAGCCCGCCGCCCGGGATGACGTTGTGAGGTTGTGATTCCGCCCGGAGCTCGGCAAGCTCGATCCGCAGGGCCGCCAGCTCCGACTCGAGGCGCTCGATCCGCAGGGCCGCCAGCTCCGACTCGAGGCGCTCGACGCGGCCCGCCAGGTCCCCGATCAGCGCTCGCACGGGATCCCGCGGTTCGGGCACCGCCTGGGCGGGCGCCGGCGCGTCGTCGGTATCGCCGGGCAGCTCGGACTCACCCCCGAGCAGGTGCTCGAAGCGATCCTCCTTCTGGCCGGGCCGCCGGGCCACACGGCGGGCATAGCCACGGTCGATCAGGCGCTGACTGCTCTCCTCGGTCGCGGCCAGCGACTCGAAGCGAGCCATCCGCTCGGCGCGCACCTTGAGCTCACCGGGCGTCTGCGGGCCGCGCAGGAGCAGGACGGCGAGCACGGCCAGGTCGGCCGAGCCCAGCCCAAGCGCCTCCTCGGCCAGATGGCGGTACTTGACCGCGCGGCTGCCGGCGCCACTGGCCAGCCGCGCCAGACCGTAGTGAGAGATCCGCTGGGCGGCCTCGCGCACCGTGGCCTCGTCGTAGTGCGTGACCGGATCGCGGTTGGTCGCCTGATTGCACGCCAGGCGCAGGGAATTCAGTGACAGCGGGTATTGGTCCGGCGTCGTCAGCCGCTTCTCGATCAGGCAACCGAGCACCCGCTGTTCGGAGGCTGTCAGCTCGGAGAAGTGCACCCTGGCGAGGATATCCGCGCGCCGGGCTGACGTATCCTCAGGCGTCGATGGTGAGTGCGGATGAAGCCCGGCGCCTCGCGCTGGCGTTGCCCGAGACGCACGAGCAGGATCACCACGGCAGGCCCTCCTTCCGCGTCGCCGCACGCATCTTCTGCACGCAGTGGGATGAGGCCCACGTGAACGTGATGCTCGACGAGGACGGGATCCGCACGGCGGTGCAGGCCCACCCGGCCGTCTGCACCGAGGTGTATTGGGGCAAGCGGCTGGCGGCCGTCCGCGTCTCGCTGGCCGACGTCGGGGCCGGTCTCCTGGGCGAGCTGCTGGCCGACGCCTGGGAGGGCAAGGCGCCGCGGCGGCTGGTCAACGCCCGCACGCAGCAGAGCTGACGGATCGCCCGCCTGCGAGGGGGCAAGCGCCCGTCGCGCGGGGTCTGGGTCTAGGATCGCTGCGCCGATGAGCATCACCGACGCAGTAATCCCGGTCGCCGGGCTGGGCACGCGCCTGCTCCCGGCGACCCGCTCCCAGCCCAAGGAGATGCTTCCGGTGGTCGACAAGCCGGTCGTCCAGTACGTGGTCGAGGGGCTCGCCGGGTCGGGCATCGAGCGCGTGCTGTTCGTCACCGGGCGGCGCAAGCGAGCAATCGAGGATCATTTCGACGCCGACCCCGAGCTCGAGCGGGCACTCGGTGCCGAGCCGCTGGCCGACCCGCGCAGCGGACTGCGGATGTTCTACACGCGCCAGCCCCGTCCCGCCGGGCTCGGCGATGCGTTGCGCCACGCGACTGATTTCGCACCGGGAGGCGGTGTCGTGGTCGCGCTCGGCGACACGATCATCTCGCCGGGACGTTCGCCGTCGATCGCCACCCGGCTGATCGAGGCCTTCGAGCACAACGGCGCGAGTGCGGCGCTCGCCGTCGAACCGGTCCCCGCCGCGGCGGTCTCGCGCTACGGGATTGTCGTGACCGAGGACGGCGAGCCGGGTGACGGGCCGCTCGAGGTGGACGACGTGATCGAGAAACCTGCCCCCGGCACCGTCACGAGCCGGCTGGCCGTCGCCGCGCGCTACGTGCTCGGACCCGAGGTCTTCGCCGCCCTGCGCACAACGACACCGGATTCCTCGGGCGAGGTGCAACTCGCCGACGCGCTGCGCACGGTGATCCGAGCGGGCGGACGAGTGCTCGCCGTTCCGCTCGCCGCCGGCGAGCGTCGTCACGACATCGGCACCGTCGAGGGCTACTGCGCCACCTTCATCGAGCACGCGCTCGGCGACCCGCTGCTCGGCCCGAGATTGCGAGCGCGCGCGCTCGGGCTGCTCGGCGATGGGCGCTGAGGGGACGGCGCCGGCGCGGGCGGCGCTAGCCGGCAACCCGAGCGACGGCTATGGCGGGGCCACGCTCGCGGTGACGCTGCCCGTTTGGCGCGCGCGGGCGCACGCGCGCGCGAGCGCGGGCGCGGCCGGGGTCGATCCCCCGAGCCCGCTCGTGCAGGCCACCGTGACGCGGTTCGGACGCGAGCTGGCCCCCAGCGCGGGCGCCACCGTGGTCAGCTGGAGCACCGACATACCCCGCTCGGTCGGCCTCGGCGGCTCGAGCGCGATCGTGATCGCGACGCTGCGCGCGCTGTGCGAGCTTCACGGGACCGAGCTCGAGCCCGCCGATCTGGCCCGGATTGCGCTGGCCATCGAGGTCGAGGAGCTCGGCATCGCCGCCGGGCTGCAGGACAGAGTCGCGCAGTCGTTCGGCGGCCTGACGTTCATGGATTTCGCCCCGTGCGCCGCGGACCCCCGCGGGCACGGCGTGTACGAGACGCTCGAGCCCGCGCTCCTGCCGCCGCTGCTGATCGCCTACCGCGCGGAATCGGGGGCCGAATCGGGCGACGTGCACGCCGACCTGCGGGCCGCCTACGAACGCGGTGAGTCGCTCGTGCGCGACGGGATGGACGAGCTCGCGGGTCTCGCACGGGGTGCGAAATCGGCGCTGCTCGGTCGCGACGCCGAGGAGTTCGGACGCTGCGTCGACGCAAGTTTCGACGTTCGGCGGCGCATGCTGGATCTCGACCCCCGCCACGTCGAGATGATCGAGTGTGCGCGCGACGCCGGCGCCCGCGCCAACTACACCGGTTCGGGCGGGGCGATCGTCTGTGTGTGCGGCGACGCGCACCGGCGCGAGGCGGTCAGCACCGCGCTCGGTGGCCTGGGCTGCACGACGGCGGTCGCGCGCTGATGCCGTTCGGAGCTCGCGCACGGGGACCCGACCTGGGCGAGACGCTGGCCGGCGCCCGCAAGCGGATTCGCACGATGTTCTGGGCGGCGGCCCAGGCGTCGCTGGCCGCCGCGCTGGCGTGGTTCATCGCCCATCGCGTGCTTGGCCATCCGCAGCCCTTCTTCGCTCCGATCGCCGCCGCGATCGCCATGAGCACGAACTACTTCGGGCGCAGCCGCCGCACGACCCAGATGGTCATCGGCGTGCTGCTCGGGATCGGCGTGGCCGAGCTGCTGTCGGCGCTGATCGGCACGAGCACCGCTGCCCTCGGAGCGACCGTCCTGGTCACGATGCTCCTTGCGTTGGCCCTCGGCGGCGGGTTCGTGGGCGAGGGCATGATGTTCGTCAACCAGGCCGCCGCGTCGGCAATCCTCGTCGTGGCGCTCAAACGCCATGGCACGGGGGCCGAGCGCGCGATCGACGCGCTGGTCGGCGGCGGCGCGGCGCTGGTCGTGGGCGTACTGCTGTTCCCCGCCTCTCCCCTGCCCCGGCTTCAGCGAGCCGAGCGGTCCGTGCTCGAGGCGCTCGCCGACGCGCTGGAATACGTGAGCACGTTGATGGCCCGTGACGAATGCCCGCGGCCCGAGTGGACCCTGGCCGCCGGCTACGAGATCCACAACCGCCTGAGCGCGCTGGCCCAGGCCCGGGCGAGCGCCCGGGCCAATGTCCGCATCGCCCCCCGTCGCTGGCGCCTGCGGAGTCTCGTCGGCACCGAGGACCGCCGCATCGCCCGCTTCGACCTGCTGGCCAATGCCGTACTGAGCCTGGTCCGGGGGCTCACCGCGGCGCTCGAGGACCACGAGCAGCTGCCCGCCTGGCTGAGGGACCAGGTCGCCGAGCTCGCCACCTCGCTGCGGCGGCTGGCCGACGCGCCCCAGCCCTGGTCGCCGGAACTCGTCGACAAGGCCGCCGCCGTGGCCGGGCGCGCGGTCGAGCTCGGCCCGGCGGCTCACGTCGACCGGGTGCCGACGATCGCGGCCATCCTGCGTGCCACTGGGCGGGATCTGTCCGCGGTGCTCGGCTCCGATGGGGACGGTGGCTGAGTAGTCTTCGCCCCCGGCGGATAGGAGAGACCGACGATGAGCACCCCCGTGCCGACACAACCGCTCGACGGACTGATGATGCGCACTCCCCTGCTCGTGCGCACGATCCCCGATCGGGCCGAGCAGATCTTCGGCGAGCGCGAGGTGGCGTGAGCGTCACCGCCGGACGGGGTCGAGCGCTCGACCTACGCGCGAGGTCGTCGGCCGCGCGCGCCGCCTGGCCTCGGCGCTGCGCGAGCTCGGCATCGGCCCCGGCGACCGCGTCGCCACGTTCGGCTGGAACTCGCTCCGGCACCTCGAGCTCTACCTCGCCGTGCCGAGCCTCGATGGGCGCCGTGCTGCACACGCTCAACATCCGCCTGTTCGAGGACGACCTGCGCTACATCGTCGGCCACGCCGAGGACCGCGTGATCTTCCTCGACGCCTCGCTGGCCGACGAGATGCCGCGGTTCGACGGCGTCGAGCACGAGGTGCTGATGCCCGACGGCGACGGCCGCGCGCGACGGTGCGCTGGACTACGAGCAGCTGATCGCGTGCGGCGATCCGGAGCTTCGCGTTCCCCGACCTCGACGAGCGCGCGGCCGCGGCCATGTGCTACACGAGCGGCACCACGGGCCGACCGAAGGGCGTCGTGTACTCGCACCGCTCGACCGTCCTGCACTCGCTCGGCGTGACTAACCAGGCCGACGCGATCGGCCTCCGCGAGCGCGGACTCGGTGATGCCCGTCGTGCCGATGTTCCACGCCAACGCCTGGGGCATCCCCTACGCGGCGGCGCTGGCCGGCGCGCAAGCTCGTGCTGCCCGGCCCGCGCATGGCGCCCGCCGACCTGGCGCGAGCTGATCGCCGCCGAGCGCGTGACGATCGCCGGCCGGCGTGCCGACGATCTGGCAGGGCATGCTCGCAGCTCGACCCGCCGCCCGACCTGTCGACGCTGGACCGCCAGGTCAGTGCGGCGGCTCGGCGGTGCCCGAGGCGCTGATCCGCGCCTTCGACGAGCGCTTCGGCGTGCCGATCATCCAGGGCTGGGGGATGACCGAGACGAGCCCGCTGGCCTCACGTCGCCGCGTGCCGCCCGAGCAGGACGTCGACGAGGACGAGGGGTACTACGAGCTGCGCGCCATGCCAGGGGACGCGTCGTGCCGCTGGTCGAGTTCCGCATCGACGAGGAGTCGGGCGGCGAGCTGCAGGTCCGCGGCCCGTCGATCGCCCGCACCTACTACGACGACGAGACGGCGGCCGAGAAGTTCACCGAGGACGGCTGGCTGCGCACCGGCGACGTCGCCGAGCTGCGCCGACGGCGCCTACATCAAGCTCGTCGACCGCACCAAGGACCTGGTCAAGTCCGGCGGCGAGTGGATCTCCTCGGTCGAGCTCGAGAACGCGATCATGGCCCACCCCGACGTGCTCGAGGCCGCCGTGATCGCGGTGCCCGACGAGCGCTGGAGCGAGCGCCCGTGCGCGTGCGTCGTGCGCCGCGACGGCAGCGCGCTCGACGCCGAGGCGCTGCGCGAGCTTCCTCGCCGGCAACGCGTGGCCAAGTGGTGGCTGCCCGAGCGCGTCGAGTTCATCGACGAGGTGCCCAAGACCTCGGTCGGCAAGTTCGACAAGAAGGTGCTGCGGGCCAAGCTGGCCGACGACTCGCTCTAGAGCCGGTGGACGACCTCGCCGGCGGCGCGCTCACCTGAGCGGACCGCGCCGTCCATGTAGCCGGTGAAGACCTCGGCGGTCTCGGTGCCGGCCCAATGGATCCGTCCGACCGGAGCGCGCAGGGCGGCGCCGAAGTCGCTCCACACCCCCGGGGGCATGAAGCCGGCATAGCATCCGCGAGCGTACGGCTCGGAGGCCCAGTTGTGCTCGATCAGCTGCCGGGGCCTGCCCGCCGCCGGGCCGAAGAGACGCACGAACGAATCGAGCACAGCCCGGCGCCGCGCCGCGGCCGACATCGTGCTCATCCTCCGCGCCTCCACGCCGAGCACGAAGCCGAGCAGCACACCCGGACGACCGCCGGGCGGTGAGTTGTCGTAGGTGAGCTTGACCGGCGGCTGGTCGCTGTTGACGTAGCCACTCAGACCGGAGTCGCGCCAGAACGGCGTCGGATAGACGGCCTCGTACTTGATGGCCGACCCCTGGGGCACACGCTGCGTGAGCTGGTCGCGCAGGGGCGGGAGAATGGGCTCGTAGTCGATCCGCCCGGCGAGGGCGGGCGGAATCGCCACGATGACCCGCTTGCAGGCCCAGCTCCCCGCCTCGCTCTGCACGACCGCTCCGCTGCGGCCCTGCGTGATGCGCCGGACCGGTGCGCGCAGCACGATGCGCCGCCCGAGACGGGCAGCCATCCGCAGCGAGACGAGCTGCGAGCCGCCGACGAAGCGAGAGTCCTGGGCGCCACCGGCGGTGCTGGTCAGGAACAGCACACCGCTCCCGGAATTGAAATAGAACAGCACGTGCAGAGCCGACAGGTCGCGCGGCTCGGCGGCGAAGACAGACTGCACCGCGAGGTCGAGCAGGAAGCGGGCGCCATCGGTCTTCGTGTTGGCGAGCTTGAACGAGTCGAACGTCTGGGCGTCGAGCGCCGCGGCGTTGGGCGCCGTCCACGGCGCCGCGAGCGGCACGGTCGACTCGAGCGTGATGAGCTTGCCGAGCGCCTGGTTGAAGTCGCTCGCGTCGGGCTCGGGCAGCGGCGGGATCAGGCCGCTGAAGTGCGTCTGTTTGCCCTTGTACTCGAAGATCTGGTTGCCTGCCGTATAGCTCTTGAAGGTCGAGACTCCGACCGCTTTGGCGCGGGCCAGGATGCGATCCTGTCCGGGTGTGCCGGGCCCGCCCTGGCCCACCCACTGGCCGCCGACCTCGACGACGTGGCCCCCTCCGACCGACTGGTTCAGCGTGCGGCCGCCGACGCGGTCGTTGGCCTCCAGGACGACGACCGAATGCCCCGCCCGCACCAGGTCGCTCGCCGCCGTGAGGCCGGCGAGCCCGGCGCCGACGACGACCACATCCGCCCTGCGCACAGCCGGCGTGCTGCGCGCCGAGGCGCTTCTGCTCTCCGCCAGCACCGTGCCGGCCGCGGCGGCGGCCCCGGCCATGACCTCGCGGCGAGAGACGCCCGCGTGCCGACCTGCAGATCTCTCATTGGCTGTCATGTCTCTCCGTTCGGTGGGTGAGCTCAGCGCCGGCCCGCGATCACGCAGCCGCGCCTCGTCTGCTCGGCGGGGAAGGTCAGATCGGCGATCACGGCAGTCTGCACGTAGTGGACCCGTCCGGTGCCTGCGGCCAGCGCGTTGCCGACGGGGACCAGCCGCGAGCGCGGCCCGTCCGGCACCGCCCACGGGGCGAGGGCCAGGAACTCGGGTTTGGCGCCCGCGTAGGCACGCAGGTCGGCCCGGTCCTGCCCGGGTATGAAGGACGAGTTACCCACGTAATGGCAACCGCTGCCGCGCCGGCCCCGTTCGAGGATCGCGCTCTGCCCGTCGAAGGGCGTGTCGGCGAGGTTGCCGACCATGAATGGATTGACCGCATAGGTGAAGTGGACGGTCGGGTCGTGCACCGCCCGCCAGGCCGAGCCCATCCAGGACATCGGCTGCCACTGCTCGGTGGGATCGGCGTCGGTGCCCGACCACTGCCCGTCGTTGGCGTCGGCCTGCACCAGCACGTTGGCTCCGAGCTGGTCGAGACAGCGCATGTAGCTCGTGGTGACTTTGTCGCACTCATGCCCGGCCGCGGGCCGGCTGCTGCCATCGCCGTAGGTGAAGGCGGGCAGGCTGGTCGCGATCCCGAGCCGCGCGCCGGTACCCGGAATGCGCACGGGGCGTAGATTGGCGATCGCCGACGGACCGCTCACGGGTCCCGCGGCGAAGCCGAGCTCGAGCTCGAAGGTGGTGAGCGGGACCTTGCGGTTGACCGCCATCAGGTTGGCCAGCGGCAGCGGCTTGCCGTGGTCGATCACGTGCGGCGACCAGACGAAGGTCTGGTTGTAGGCCCGGCCCTCGGTCGGCGCGTAGACCGACTTGACCGCCGGCGTGGCAGGATCACGCAGCGCCGCAACCGCCGCCGGGTCGCGCGTGAGGCGAAACGGAGCCTGCGTGCTCGAGGCGATCACGTACACCCCGTACCGCCGCGCCTCGATGGCCATCGTGGTCATGAAGACGCGCACGAACTGATCTGTGGCGGCTATGAAGCTCCGGCCCAGCTGGGTGCTCAGCTCCGGAAAGCGCGGCTCGAGGTAGGCCAGCGCCTTGCCGTAGCTCTGGTTGAGCGCCAGGAGCGTCTGGACGGTCGCGCACGGCGGGCTCTGCCCCTTACACGAGGGGACGCCGTGGCGCAGGAGCGCGCGCGCCGTCGCCCCGCGGGGGCCGGCGCCGATCGCCTCGAGGCCGATGTCCTCGTCGAAGACAACGAGGTTCGGGCGGCCCTTGGCCAGGTGCGGCGCGACCTCGTTGCGCATCACGCAATCGATCGCGCGCCGGTAATCGGCGGCGGTGAGAATCGAGGCCGGGTCCTGGCCAAATTGGACCGCGAACACCCGCAGCGCATGCGGGCGGGCATCCGCGGCCACCGCAGGCGCGAGTATCGCGGGGCAGCGCGCAGCGGCGGGCGTGGTTCGCGCGCCTGCCGACGGGGCCCAGGCCGCCAGACATCCAGCGGCCATCGACGCAGCGACCAGCACCAGCGAAAGGACACCGCGGCAACCTCTCCCCCTCATCGCGGGGAGCCTACCCCCTGCTAGGCGCGCGACGCGCCACACGGTGGCCCGGCACGCGACGAAGGGGAAGAGAGATGTCTGAATCGAGTAATGGTCTGACCCGCCGCCAGGCGCTGCGCAATGCCGGCGTCGCGGGACTCGGCGCCGCCGCTGCGGGCAGCGGCATCGACGCCCTGCTGGCCGCCGCAGCCGCCGCAGCCGCCGCCACGCCCAAGGCCGGCTCGCTCAAGGACATCGACCACGTCGTGTTCCTGATGCAGGAGAACCGCTCGTTCGACCACTACTTCGGCACGCTCTCAGGCGTGCGCGGCTTCGACGACAAGCGCGGCCGCAGGCGTTCACGCAGGTCGACCAAGGCGGCAGCGGGTCAAGCCCTTCCGCCTCCCCAAGGACTGCTTGCCCGATCTGACGCACGACTGGGGGCCCCAGCACAGCTCCTGGAACCACGGCCGGATGGATCGCTTCGTGCGGCCCACGAAGGGGTGGACACCCCGGCCGTACCGGTGTCGAGACGATGGGCTACTACACGCGCGCCGACCTCGGCTTCTACTACGCGCTGGCCGACGCGTTCACGATCTGCGACGGCTACCACTGCTCGGTGATCGGGCCGACCGATCCCAACCGGCTGATGTCGATGTCGGCGTCGATCGATCCGGACGGCACGCACGGCGGCCCGCTCCTCGAGACGCGACAACGCGCGGCCGCTGACCGGCACGTTCACCTGGACCACGATGCCCGAGCAGCTGCAGCGCACCACGTGAGCTGGAAGGTCTACACCGCCCGCGCGGCGGCATCTCTCGACAACGTGCTCACGTACTTCAAGCACTACGGGCCAGGCACGAAGCTGGCCTCGCTCGCGATCGAGCCGACCTACCCGGACGACTTCGTCGCCGACGTGAAGCACGACAAGCTGCCGCAGGTCTCGTGGGTGCTGACCGGGGTGCTCGAGACCGAGCACCCCGGCTGTCTCGTCGGTCGTGTCGGGAGAGCTCCGGCGCGGGCAGGTCGTCGAGGCGCTCGTCTCGAACCCGAAGGTCTGGGAGAAGACGGCGCTGTTCGTCACCTGGGACGAGAACGGCGGCTTCTTCGACCACGTGGCGCCGCCCACGCCGCACGCCGGGCACCAAGGGCGAGTACCTCACCGTGGCCAGACCCTGCCGGACGTGGCCGACGGCATCCGCGGACCGATCGGGCTCGGCTTCCGCGTGCCGATGCTGGTCGTCTCGCCGTTCACGCGCGGCGGCCTGGTCTGCTCGGACATGTTCGACCACACCTCGACGCTGCGCTTCCTCGAGACGCGCTTCGGGATCAAGGTGCCGAACCTCTCGGCCTGGCGCCGGAGGGTGACTGGCGATCTGACGAGCGCATTCAACTTCGCCGCGGCGCGGCGCACGCGCGTGCCGGCCCTCCCGATGCCCGACGCCACCGCCGCGGTGTGCCACCAGAACACACCCGTGACCGTGCCCACCCAGCCCTTCCCCACGCAGGAACCCGGGAAGCGGGCGTCCGAGCGGCATCGTGAAGAAGAAGCACCGCTGAGCGGCGCGGCATCCGCGCCGCTCAAGCCGCCGCCATGAGCACGCGCGCCTGGACGCTCTTCGCCACGGTCTCGACCGTTTGGGGAATCCCCTACCTGTTCATCAAGATCGGGGTCGACGGCGGGGTGCCGCCCGTCGTCCTGGCCTGGTCCCGGATCGTGCTGGGCGCCTGCGTGCTGCTCGTGCTCGCCCTGCGCGCCGGAGCTCTCGGCGGCCTGCGCGGGCGGTGGCGCTACGTCGTGGCCTACGGCGTGATCGAGCTCTCGATCCCCTTTCCGCTGATCGCCACGGGCGAGCGCTACGTGGCCTCATCGCTGGCCGCGATCATCATCGCCTCGGTGCCGTTGCTCGTCGCTCTGCTGGCGTTGCGCTTCGACGCCGCCGAGCGCGCTGCGGGCAGTCGCCTGGTCGGGTTGCTGACCGGACTGTTCGGCGTTGTGCTGCTGGTCGGCGTCGACGCCTCGGGCAGCCTGAAGTCCCTGCTCGGCGCCACGGCGATCCTGATCGCCGCCGTCGGTTACGCCGGCGGCCCGATGATCCTCAAGCGCCACCTGACCGACCTCGACCCCCGCGCGACGATGGGCGCGAGCCTGGCCGTGGCCGCCGTCGTGCTCACTCCGCTGACGATCATGGATGCACCCTCGCGCACTCCGACCGCCGGGGCCCTGGGCGCGGTTGTGGTCCTGGGGATCGTGTGCACGGCGATCGCCTTCGTGCTGATGGCCATGCTGATCGGCGAGATCGGACCCGGCCGCGCGGTGGTGATCACCTATATCAACCCGATCATCGCGGTCGCCCTCGGCGTCACGCTGCTCGGCGAACAGCCCGGTGCCGGGGCGATTGCCGGGCTGCTGCTCATCCTGGCCGGATCGTGGCTCTCGACCGACGGCCGGCTGCCTCCGGGCCTGACCGCGACCTTCGCGCGCGGACGCGTGCGCCGGCGGGGCCCCGATACCGGGGGCCCACGATACGCCGTTAGTAGGTGTAACGAATCGCACATAGTTCAGTCGAGCTTCGGCCGAACTATTCACAATTGCCCCTCTGTTAGCGTTCTTTTAGCCAAGGCTTGACAAAACCCTGGGGATGCAAGAAGGTCGCCGCGTGGGTAGGAGGAAGCCGGGATCGCTCAGCTCGCTGCGGGAGCTCAACCGCCTGAAGGTGCTCGAGGTCGTACGCGAGCGAGGCACCGTCAGTCGCGCCGAGATTGCCATGACCACCGGCCTCGCCCGTTCGACGGTCTCGAGCCTGGTCGGCGATCTGCAGCGTGCCGGTCTCGTGGTCGAGAACGAGGACGCTCGCGCCGAGGGACCGACGTCGAGCGGGCGGCCGCCGCTGCTGCTCTCGCTCGACCCCGGCGCCGGGGCGGTGCTCGGCATCCACTTCGACCACGACTACGTCCGCGTGGCCGTGGCCGACCTGTCGCTGACGCTGCTCGCCGAGGGCGTCGACGAGATCGACGTCGACCACGACGCCGAGGCCGGCCTGGACGTGGCGGCGGAGTTGGCCACGAGGTGCTCGAGCGAAGCGGGCGTGCCGTCCGATCGATTGCTCGGCGCCGGCGTGGCCCTCTCCGGGCCGATCGACCGCACCAAGGGCCAGGTCAGCTCGCCGACCATCCTGCCGGGCTGGGTCGGCGTCGACGTGGCCGCGCGACTCACCCGGCGCCTCGGCCTGTCGGTTCACGTCGACAACGACGCCAACCTCGGCGCGCTGGCGGAGTCCGTGCTCGGCGCCGGCCGCGACGCCTCCGAGATGGTCTACGTGATGCTCTCCTCGGGCATCGGCGGTGGGCTGATCCTGGGCGGCCGGCTCTACCGCGGCGCGCGGGGCAGCGCCGGCGAGATCGGACACGTGTCCGTCGACGAGAACGGGCCCATGTGCCGTTGCGGCAACCGCGGCTGCCTCGAGACGATGGTCGGGGCGGGGGCGCTGATCGAGTTGCTGCGTCCTTCGCACGGCGAGGACCTCACCATCGAGCACCTGGTCGCGCTGGCGCGCGAAGGGCGACCCCGCCTGCCAGCGCGTGCTCGTCGACGCCGCCCGCATCGTCGGACGCGTGCTGGCCGCGCTCTGCAACGAGCTCAACCCCGAGCGGATCGTGGTCGGCGGCGAGCTGGCCGAGGCCGGCGAGCTGCTGCTCGACCCGATGCGGGAATCGGTGCGCCGCTACGCGATCCCCGCCGCGGTCGAAGACCTTTCCATCGTCGCCGGCCAGCTCGGCGAGCGGGCCGAGCTCTGGGAGCCCTGGCTCTCGTCATGGGTCAATCCGAGCGCGTGCTTTCGGGTCGCCTGAAGGTCGCCGTTGGGAGGTGAGCACAGGCCGGAACGTTCTTATCAGCAGTTGTCAACAAGAGAACCAACATTGGAGGAGGAGTCAGTGAGAAAAGACAAGCTTCGTGCGCTGTTCGGGCTGCGGTCTGGAGCGCCCTGGTGGTGGCCGGCTGCGGGTCTTCGAGCAAGCAGCAGCAGCAGCGTTCGGGCACCAGCAGCAGCGCCGTCAACAACGACCGCGGCAAGGGGCAGCGTCGCAGTGCTGCTGCCGGACACCCAGTCGTCGGTCCGGTGGGAGCAGTTCGACCGCAAGTACCTCGACCAGGCATTCACCGCCGCAGGGGTCAAGCACACGATCACCAACGCCCAGGGCGATCCGACCACGCAGCGCACGCAGGCTGAGCAGGCTCTGACCAACGGCGCCAAGGTCATCCTGCTCGTCGACCTCGACCCGGGCAGCGGCAAGTCGATCATCTCCCTCGCGCACTCGCGCGGCGCCAAGGTCATCGACTACGACCGCCTGACGCTGGGCGGCGGCGCGGACTACTACGTGTCGTTCGACAACGAGGGCGTCGGCAAGCTGCAGGGCCAGGGCCTGGTCAAGTGCATCAAGGCGTCAGGCGTCAAGAAGCCGATCGTCGCCGAGCTGAACGGCTCGCCCGACGGACAACAACGCGACCCTGTTCGCCACGGGCTACAACTCGGTGCTCGACCCGAAGTACGCGGACGGCACCTTCACGAAGGGCCCGAACCAGTCGGTCCCGGACTGGGACAACCAGAAGGCGCTGACGATCTACGAGCAGATGCTGCTCGCACGAAGAACAAGATCGAGGCGTCGCTGGCCGCCAACGACGGCCTCGCCAACTCGGTGATCTCCGCCGAGACCGCCCGCAAGCTGCAAGTACGTCCCGGTCACCGGCCAGGACGCGACGGCCGAGGGGATTCAGCACATCCTCGCCGGGCAGCAGTGCATGACGGTCTACAAGGCCGTGAAGAAGGAGGCCGACGCGGCGTCGGCAGTCGCGATCGCCTTGGCGAAGGGCCAGACGCCCGATGGCGACCAGCGCGACCGCCAACGGGAGCACGCAGACGCCGTCGGTGCTGCTCACCCCGGTCGCCGGTCACGAAGGACAACATCAAGGACACCGTCATCGCCGACGGGTTCCTGACCAAGGATCAGATCTGCGTTGGGGCGTTCGCGCAGGACTGCACGAAGTGGCATCAGTAGCGGAAAGGGCTCGGGAGGGGCGCTTCGGCGCCCCTCCCTCAGCTTCGACGGACCGACGAGAGGAGGGGGAGAAAAGTGAGCGAGAATCCGCTACTGAGGCGCAGGGGGTCTTCAAGCACTTCGGCGCCGTCCAGGCGCTCACCGGCGTGAACTTGCACGCGCACAAAGGCCAGGTCATGGCGCTGGTGGGCGACAACGGCGCCGGCAAGACGGTGCTGACGAAATGCATCGCCGGCATCTACACGATCGACGGCGGCGAGATCCTCTGGGACGGCGAGCCGGTGTCGATCTCCGGGCCGAAGGACTCGGCACGGCTGGGCATCGAGGTCGTCTACCAGGACCTCGCGCTGGCCGACAACCTCGACGTGGTCGAGAACATGTACCTCGGCCGCGAGACGCTCTCGAGCTTCCGTCGGCTCGACGAGGCGAAGATGGAGCAGCCAGACGCTCGCAAGGTCTGACTGACCTGTCGGTCACGACGATCCACGTCGGTGCGACAGCCGGTGGCGAGCTCTCCGGCGGCCAGCGCCAGTCGGTCGCGGTCGCCAAGGCGGTGCTCTGGAACTCCAAGCTCGTGATCCTCGACGAGCCCACGGCCGCGCTCGGCGTGGCGCAGACGCGTCAGGTGCTCGACCTCGTCCGCAGGCTCGCCGAGCAGGGGCTCGCGGTCGTGCTGATCTCGCACAACATGAACGACGTCTTCGAGGTCGCCGACTACATCACCGTGCTGCGGCTCGGCCAGACCGTGGCCGAGTTCAAGACCAGCGAGACGACCCAGCGCGAGGTGGTCGAGGCGATCACCGCCGGCAAGCTCAAGCTCGTGCCCGGCATGCAGGAGGAGGTGCTCGCATGAGCACCGCGGCTCCCGCCCCCGAGGCACCCGGACCGGCCAGTCAGACCGCCGGCCACAAGCCCGCCACGCTCATGCGCGGGAGGCTCCAGACGTACGCAACGGCGAGCTCGGCTCTTGCCGATCATCGTCGGGATCATCGTCATCGCGATCTACTTCCAGGCCCGCAACTCGCAGTTCCTCACCGCGGGCAACTTCGTCAACCTGATCGCCCAGATGTCGGCGATCACGTCATCGGCATGGGCATCGTGTTCGTGCTGCTGCTCGGCGAGATCGACCTCTCGATCGGCTACGTGAGCGGCATGGGCGGCGTCGTCGCCGCCGTGCTGCTCGAGCCCGGCAAGAACATGGCCGACCTAGCGTGGCCATCATCGCCGGCGCTCGGCGACCGGGGCGGCGATCGGCCTGTTCCAGGGCTTCTTCGTCGCGAAGATCGGCGTGCCGTCGTTCGTGGTCACGCTGGCCGGACTGCTTGGGCTGGAACGGCGTCGTGCTGCAGATCGTCGGCAGCAAGGGCACGATCGTCGATCCAGGACAATTTCGTCAACGGCCTGGCCAACAACTACATCGGCCACACGCTGGCGTGGGTGGTGGCGATCGCCTGCGTCGCCGCGTACGTGGGGCAGCAGTTAGACGACCATTCGCGCCGCGCCGGCAGGCGGGCTTGCCCAACCAGCCGTGGGTGCTCGTGATCGCCCGCATGGTGGGGCTGGCGCTGGCCGGCTTCGTCGTCGTGGCGATCGCCAACACCGACCGCGGCCTTCCGTACGTGACGCTGGTCATGCTCGGGGCCTACCTCCTGTGGACGTTCGTGACCCTGCGCACGCGCTTCGGGCGCCACGTCTACGCGGTCGGCGGCAACGCCGAGGCGGCCCGGCGAGCCGGCATCAACGTCGACTGGCGTGCGGATCGTGGTGTTCATGATCTGCAGCACGATGGCGGCGCTCGGCGGCATCGTGCTCGCCTCGCGGCTCAACTCGGTCGACACGTCCACGGGCGGCGGCGCGATCCTGCTGTACTCGATCGCCGCGGCGGTGATCGGCGGCACCAGCCTGTTCGGCGGGCGCGGCTCGATGAAGAGCGCGGTGCTCGGCGCGATCGTGATCGCGATGATCGACAACGGCCTCGGCCTGCTCAACATGAGCGCCGGGACGAAGTACATCGTCACCGGCGATCGTGCTGCTGGCCGCCGTGACGCTCGACTCCATCTCGAGACGCGGGCGCGAATCGACGGGCCGTGGCTGATGAAGACGAGCCTCGGCATATGGGCCCTCGGGCCGATGGTCACCCGCTTCGTGCCGGGTGGCTACCAGCCCGAGCACGCCTACGACATCGAGCCGACGGCCGCCAAGGTCAGGCGAGCCGTGGCCGGGCTGGGCGACCTGATGGACGGCTACGAGTTCCACTACCCGCCAGGAGCTCTCGGAGGAGAACGTCGCGGAGGTGCAGGCGGCGCTGGCCGGGCACGACGTGGCCTGCATCGCCACCGGCCTGCACCTCGACCCGCGCTTTGGCAAGGGCGGCCTGTGCTCGCCGGATCCGGGCGTGCGCCGCGAGGCGATCGAAATCAGCCTGCGAGCGGCCGACTTCGCCGCGGCGGTCGGTGCGGCGCTGATCAGCTGGCCGGGAATCGAGGGCTACAACTATCCGTTCCAGACCGACTACGCGCGATCCTGGGCCGACTTCATCGACGGCATGGGGCAGCTCGCCGAGCGCTGCGCCGAACGCGGTGTGCCCATGTATCTCGAGCACAAGAACTCGGAACCGGCGATGAAGATCTTCATGCGCAACATGGGCATGACGCTGCACGTGATCCACGTCCTGCATCGCAACGGCATCGACGGCGTCAAGGTCAACATGGACTGGCAGCACCTGATCATGAACGGCGAGAACCTCGCCGAGTACGCCGGCCTGCTCAACGCCGAGGGACTCCTCGGCCACCAGCACGCCAACTCGGGCTGGGGGACCTTCGACGACGACAACATGGTCGGGGCGACCGCGTTCATGGAGACGCTCGAGCTCGCGCTCGAGCTGCGGCAGGCGGGCTACGGCCGAGGGCGATGACCGGCGTCGTCTGGGATTCGATCTGTACCCCTACACCGAGGATCAGGTCGGCGCCGTGCGGCGCTCGGTGCTGCAGTGGCGCTTCATCGATGCGGCGGCCGGGCGAATCGACGTCGAGGCGCTCGAGGAGGCCAAGCAGCGCAAGGACGCCGTCCGGGCCTACGAGCTCGTCTACGCCGCGCTCGGTGCGTGACGGCGACCGTCGGCCTCGACGTCGGCACAGGCTCGCTGAAGGGCATCGCGCTGGCGCCGGATGGCGCGGTGCTGGCGAGCGCCGAGTCGGCGTATGACTTTCAGACACCGCGCCCGGGCTGGACCGAGCAGGACCCGGAGGTCTGGTGGCACGCCGCGCAGGAGGTGCTCGGCGAACTGACGCGCCGTGCCGGGGCGCCCGCGGGCATCGGCCTGAGCGGCCAGATGCACGGGCTGGTCGCGCTCGACGACGGCGATCGCGTCCTGCGCCCGGCTCTGCTCTGGAACGACCAGCGCACGGCCGCCGAGGCGACCGAGATCGAGCAGCGGCTCGGCGGCGTCGACGGCCTGCGTCGCGGCCACCGGCAATCGGGCGCTGACCGGCTTCACGGCGCCGAAGCTCCTCTGGATGCGCAAGCACGAGCCCGACCTCTACGCCCGCGTGCGCCGGCGTCCTGCTGCCCAAGGACTACGTCCGCCTGCGGCTGTGCGGCGAGCACGCGACCGACGTCACCGACGCGTCCGGCACGCTGTGGTTCGACGTCCGCCGGCGGACCTGGAGCGGGTCCGTGGTGCGCGCGCTCGAGCTGCCCGAGGAGTGGCTCCCCCCGGCGCTGGAGTCCCGAGTCAGTCAGCGGGGCCACGCCCGGCGGGGTGCCGGTGGCCGCGGGCGCGGGGGACCAGGGCGCCGGCGCGCTCGGCGTCGGATCCGTACCACCGGCGGCGACCGGGTCAGCCGAAGGCCCCCTCTCGATCGTGCTCGGCACCTCGGGAGTGGTCTGCAGTCCGCTGCGCGGCTACGCGGCGGATGCCCGCGGACGCCTCCAGGCCTCTTGCCACGCGCTGCCGGGGCGCCTGGTTCGTGATGGGCGTGATGCTCTCGGCGGCCGGCTCGCTGGCCTGGCTCAGCCGAGTGACGGGCGGCGCCGCGCCCGCCGAGCTCGTCGCCGAGGCCGCAACGCTGGCCGCCCGGCTGCGAGGGCCTGCTCTTCCTGCCCTACCTGACCGGCGAGCGCTCGCCCCACCACGACCCAGGGGCGCGCGGGGCGTTCATCGGTCTGAGCGCCCGCCACGACCGTGGCGCTATGGCCCGGGCGGTGCTCGAGGGCGTGGCGTTCGGCCTGCGCGACTCGCTCGATCTCGTCCGCCCGCTGGCCGGCTCGCTCAGCACGGCGCGCGTGAGCGGCGGCGGTGCCCGCAGCGACCTGTGGCTGAAGATCCTGGCCTCGGTGCTCGAGCTACCGCTCGAGCTGCCGCAGGTGGAGGAGGGCGCGGCCTACGGCGCCGCGCTGCTCGGCGGGGTCGCGGGCGGTGTCTGGGCGACGGCGCACGAGGCGGTCTCCGCCTGCGTGAGCGTGCGCCGCACGATCGATCCCGATCCGCGCTGGATCAAGGCCTATGCCGGCGCCGCGCGAGCGCTTTCGGGCCGCGTATCCCGCCGTGCGCGGCTTGTCGGACTGAGCCTCAGCCCAGCGAGGCGGCCGGCAGGCTGCGGGCGTGGCGAGAAATTCCGCGCCACGCGTCGCCATCGCTGCGCACACGCTCCACGGCGTTGATCACCGTCCAGCGATCAGGCCGGCAGCGCCGCTCGGAGAGCTCCGCCCAATGAATCGGCATCGCCACCGGGCCGCGCGGCCTGGCCCGGACGCCATAGGGCGCCACGGCGTGCTGGGCATAGTTGATGCGGTTGACGTCCAGGTATATGCGAGCGCCCCGGTCGGCCTTACGCCAGTCCAGCGTGAGCCGACCAGGCGCGTCGGCGACCATCGCCTCGGCGAGGCCGCGCGCATACGCATGCACGGCACTGAACGAGGGGCCACGTCGCAGCGGGCAGACGACGTGGACCCCGCGGGAGCCGGTGAGCATCGCGTACGGAACGAGGCCAGCGTCACGGAGCCGGTCGCCGGTCTCGCGCGCTGCCGCCCGCACGGCGGCGAACCCGACTCCAGGCGCGGGGTCGAGGTCCATGATCAGGCGGTCGGGCTGGCGCGGCTCGTCCGCGCGGGAGAGCCAGACGTGGGGCGTGATCACGTTCTGGGAAGCCAGGTAGACGAGCGTGGCCGCGTCCCTGGCGACGACCTGGGTCAGTGTGCCGCCGCGCTTGGCCACCTCGACCCGGGCGATCCAGGCGGGAAAGTGCCGCGGCACGGACTTCATGTAGAACCCCTGAGCCTCGATCCCGGCGGGGTAGGCCTCGAGCGCGAGCGGTCGATCGCGCAGATGCGGAAGCATCGCCGCGGCGACCCCCTCGTAGTAGTGCGCCAGGTCCAGCTTGGTGATCTCGGGCTGAGCGAACAGGACCTTGCCCGGGTGACTCACCTCGATCCGGCGCCGGCCGATTATGAGCTCTGTGCTCACCCTTCGCGGATCACCTCACTCGCATCCTTGTCCTCGCGTAGGCCGAGGAAGCGAGGATGACGCAGGCGCCCGGCCCGGGTCCACTCGCTGAAGCCGACCTCGGCGACGAGCTGAGGCTCGACCCAGGTCACGTCGCGCTCACGGAGCGTGCCCGAGTCCCGGAAGGGCGAATCCGGTCGCTCGAGGGCGCGCATGGCCTCGCCGATCTCGCGCAGCGTGGCCTGATCGAAGCCGGTGCCGACCTTGCCGGCGTAGCGGAGCCGTCCGCGGTCGAAGTATCCGAGCAGCAGCGCGCCGAACTCGGTGCGCGATCCGTGCGGTCGCGTGTAGCCGCCGATCACGAATTCCTGGCCCTGCTCGCATTTGAACTTCAGCCAGTCGCGCGAGCGCCGGTCCGAGTAGGTGCTGTCGGCCCGCTTGGCGATCACGCCCTCCCAGCCCTGTCGGCAGGCCTGTTCGAAGAGCGCCTCGCCCTCACCGTTGCGGTACGGCGTCAGGCGAACGCCGGCGTGAAAGCGCAGCGTGGAGCGCAGCAGGCGCTTGCGCGCGCGCAGCGGAAGCGCGCGTACGTCCTGCCCGTCGAGCCACAGCAGGTCGAAGACGTAGAAGAACACCGGAACGTGCTTTTGCTTGCGCTGAGCGAGACGGGCGAAGCTCGTCCTCGGTCCCTCGAAGGCCACGATCTCGCCGTCGACCGCGAACCGGCTGCTGCGCTCGGCCTCGAGCGCAGCAGCGAGCTCGGGATAGCGCTCGTTGAGCGACAGGTCGTTGCGCGAGAGCATGCGCACGTGCTCCGCCGAGCGGATGGCCACACACCGGATCCCGTCGAGCTTGCGCTCGAAGATCCAATCGGGATCGCTGAACCGCCGATCCGTCAGGACGGCCTTCATCGCGCCGGCGCGTTCCGGCGGACCGGACGGCTTGAGCAGCCCACGGTCGAAACCATCGAGCGTGTCGAGCGGGTTCACGGGTGAAACGCTACCCGGGCGTTGGCGGCGCTCACCCAACGGGTTAGCCGAAGCGGGCATCGCTCGGCGCTGCGCGTCAGCTACGGGGCGGCCGGGACGACGGCCAGCGGCGAGTTGCCCGGGAGCTCAGTGGTGTCGAATCCCGCGCCGGGCGCCCGCCACACGTGCGGCATCTCCTCGAGGAAGGCGTCGGCCGTCTCGAGGAAGTTGGTCCGCCGCGTGCGGTAGTGCATGGGCACGATCCAGCGCGCGCCGATCTGACCGGCGACCGCTGCGGCCCGGTGCCCGTCGATCGTCGCGTGACCTCCGACCGGCACGAAGGCGAGGTCGATGTGGCCCATCGCGGCGAGCTGCTCGGGGCGCAGTTCGTGCTGGCCGAAATCGCCCAGGTGGGCGATCCGCTGGCCGTCGAGCTCGAAGACGAAGATCGTGTTGGCTCCGCGCGCGGTCCCGGCGACGGGATCGTGCTCGGAGGCGACGCCCAGCACCTCGCCCACCGGAGACTCATGGCTTCCCGGCGTGGAGCGCAGGACCACCGGGTCACCGCCGACCTGCTCCACGCCGGTGTGGTCCGCGTGCTCGTGGGTCACGAGCAGCAGATCGGCGGGCTCGCCGGACAACGGCGGGTAGTCCATCTGCAGTCCGCGTGCAGCGACTGCGCCGAGGCCTCCGATCGGATCGATGATGATCGTGTGCGCGTCATCCCGGACGCGAAAGCTCGACTGGCCGTACCACTGTACGTGCATTGACAGGCTCCTCTGATGCGGCGTTGACGCGACCGCCGCGCAGCAGCGAAGCCGCGGCGGCCACCAGGCAGGCGCCGATCGCAAAGGCGAAGGCGGTATGCAGCCCCGTCCGGAACGGGGCCGAGATGAGATGCGGGAAGAACGAAGGCCCCGTGAGCGTGAGCCGATTGTGGGCCGAGAGCGCGTGGAGCGCGCGGGCCCCGGTGAGATGAGCGATCGGGTTGTAGCCGAGGAAGGCCGCGAACAGGATCGAGACCGGGGGCAGGTGCGCGACGTGGTTGGCGGTCGCCGCGGCGATTCCGTGCGCGCGCAGGCCGCTGTACATCGCGGCCGGGAGCGAGGAAGCCAGGCCGACGACCATGAGCGTGAAGAAGATGCCGATCGACAGCACCTGCGCCGAGTTCTGGAACGTCTGGTTCATGCCGCCGCCGGCGCCGCGGTCGGCGGCCGGGAGGCTGTTCATGACCGCGGCCCGGTTCGGCGAGGCGAAAAGCCCCATCGACAGGCCGTTGAGGGCGAGCACCGCGGCGAAGGCCGGATAGGAGAAGTCCGTCGGCAGGACGAGCAGGAGCCCGAAGCTGAGCGCCGCGCCGAGCATTCCCGCCGTGGCGAAGGGCCGTGCGCCGAAGCGGTCGGAGAGAAATCCGGACGTCGGACCGGCGACGAGCATCCCGAGAGTCAGGGGCAGCATGTAGATCCCCGCCCACAGCGGCGTGCGCTCGAAGGTGTAGCCGTGCTGCGGCAGCCAGATCCCCTGCAGCCAGATGATCAGCATGAACATCAGACCACCGCGGGCGACCGCGGAGAGGAACGTGGACATGGTCCCGAACGTGAACGCGCGGATGCGGAACAGCGGCAGGCGGAACATCGGATTCTCCACACGGCGCTCGACGAGCACGAAGACGGTCAGCGATACCACGGCCCCGGCCAGCAGAGCGAGCACGCGGAAACTGGTCCAGCCGGTCGCGTGGCCGCCGGCTGGACGGATGCCGTAGGTCACGGCCACCATGACCAGCACCAGGCCGAGGGCAAAGGTCAGGTTGCCCCACCAGTCGATCGGCGCCCGCCGCGGCTTCCCCCGCTCCTCGAGCTTGAGGTATGCCCACACGGTTCCGAACAGGCCGACCGGCACGGAGATGAGGAACACGAGACGCCAGTCGATCGGCGCCAGCAGGCCACCCAGCACGAGTCCCACGAACATCCCGCTGACGCCGACGATGTTGTTGATGCCGAGCGCCATGCCGCGCTGGTTGGATGGAAAGGCATCGGTGATGATGGCCGCCGCATTGGCCAGCAGGCAGGCCCCCCCCGATCCCCTGCACGATCCGCAGCACGATCAGGTAGGTGGCCCCGGCGCGGCCGGTCATCCAATCGACCGTGAGCGCGAGCGACGCGACCGTGTAGATGACGAAGCCGGCGTTGTAGATGCGCACGCGGCCGAACATGTCGCCGAGCCGTCCGAGGCTGACGATCAACACGCTGGAGACGACCAGGTAGCCGAGGATCATCCAGAGTAGGTAGAAGCTGTTGGCGGGAACCAGCGGATCGAGATGAATCCCGCGGAAGATGTCCGGCATGGCGATCAAGGTGATCGACGCGTCGAGCGTGGCCAGCAGCACCCCGAGGGTCGTGTTCGAGAGCGCGATCCACTTGTACCGGTCGCTGTCCACCCTCAGGAAGTCTACAGTCATACTGTTCAGTTAAGCTGTCTATCAAGATGCCCTCGACCGACGCCTCCGCGCTCGCCAGCGAACTGCGCACCGTCCTCGGGCTGATCGTCCGCCGACTGCGCGCGGAGCGGCGTTCCTTCTCGCTCACGCAGGGCGCCGTGCTGAGCCGGCTCGAGCGCGAGGGACCCCAGAGCATCAGCAGCCTGGCCGCCGCCGAGCGTGTGCGGCCACAGTCGATGGCCAGCACGCTGACCGAGCTCGGGCGTGACGGGATGACGACCCGTCGGCCGGATCCGGCCGACGCTCGCTCGGTGATCGTCGAGATCACCGCGCGCGGCCGGGCCGCGCTCGAATCCGAGCGGCGCTACCGGGAGGGCTGGCTCGCCGAGGCGATCGCCGGGGACCTCACCGCGCGCGAGCGCGCCGTCCTGGCCGAGGCCGTGAAGGTGCTGGCCCGCATCGCGGACGCCTGAGCCGGGCGCCGCCGCGATCCGGGCTCGCCGGGGATTGGCATAGCTCAGATCGCTGTGCCCAGCTGGCGCCGAGATCTGCGACCAACACGCGCCAGCTCCGTCGCGAGGATGGACCCGATCGATGCATCGGAATGACGGGCGGCCATGTCTGCCGCCGCCCGGAGTCCTCTGGCTGCAGCTTCGTCTCGATGCTCGAAGACGTGGCGCATGAGCTTGCTCGCTTGAGCGATGCTCGGGTCCGCCCACGTGGCGCCGACCGGGTACACACCTTCGCCGTCGTCGATGCCGACCGTGACATAGTCGACGAGGTAGGCATTCTGGTCCGTCGTGAATTCGAGCGTCCCACCGTAACGCGTAGCGATTACCGGCTTGCCGAGTGCCATCGCCTCGGCGACGCTCAGCCCAAGGCCCTCAGAACGGTGCAGCGACACGTAGCAGTCGCATCCGCCAACGAATGCGTCGCGCTCGGCGACGGACACCACCTCGTCCACGAAGACGATCTTCGGATGTCGGCTGGCCTCGAGGCGGACACGATCGGCTATTCCGCCCACATCGAAGCCGTTGATGCTCTTGAGTAGCAGCGTGGCACCAGCGTCGGGACCAAACGCTCGCCTAAAGGCATCTATGGTTCCCAGCGGGTTCTTTCTGGCCGCTGTACTGAGGAAGTCGAACATGAAGCAGAACAGGAAGTCCCGGTCCGGAATGGCGTAACGCGAGCGGACAAACGGCAGGGGTCCCCGGTTCCGATCCGAGCCGGGAGTGGGCGCGGGGACGACGACGACGGGCACGCTCAGCCTCTCGCGCAGCGCCTCGGCAACGAACTCCGACATGACCCATACCTCGTCGAGCCACCGTGCTGCCAGCGGCCAGTTGTCCGGCAGACCATCCGCGACCTCCCAGAACCAAATTCCAATCGACCGCCGTCCCTCAAAGAACTCGTGGCCGAGCTCCTCGACGATTACCTGCCAGCAATCCCCGTTGACGCAGATCAGATTCGTGTCGTAAGGGGCGCTGGCCGCCGTCACGATCGTGCGATCAAGGCTTGGGTGGTAGGGAGCGGGCAGACCCTCGATCTGCACCGCGGCAACAGCGACATCGGCCGCGTCCAGAGCCGCGATGATTCGCCGAGCAAACTCTCCCAGACCGGAAACCGACCGCAAGGCACCGACCACGTTGACGCCGTGAGGTCGGCATGGGCTGCCGGCAAGCGTGGCCCCGTGGCCGTTGGCTGAAGCCATGACCGGTGTGGTGGTCGTTACCAAGGATGGCTGTGCTTGCCGATCGCGCGGGGCGATGGGGAGTGGCAGGAGCTCCGGCGGCAGACCGTGGAGCCGTGTCCCGTAACGCCAAGCCCAGTCGATGAGGCCGAGACCATCCGTTCCGGACAGGTCGGGGTACACCTGGCGGAGGTCAGGACGATCGGTCCACACCGCCTGCAGGAACCGGTTGACACCGGTATGTGCGCCCACAGCTGCCGGCTTGCGCAACCAAGCGATCGTCTCGCGAGCGAGCCTGTCGGTGTCACGGCCCCAGGGCAGCGATGGTTCAGCGCTGCGCAAGCGGCGAAGATGAAAGCCGGTCGCGTCGTCACACGCAGACGGATGGAAACCGTAAGGCTGCTGTGCGAGCCCACGAACCCCGCACCGCGTGAGTTCTGCCTCGCGTTCCGCCCACAGCTCCCGCGCCAGCGCGCCTTCGGGCGTCGCACGATCGGTGCAGCCAAAATCCAGAACCGCGACTCGGCGGCCGTCCAACGTCAGTTCCCCGCCGGCACGCGCGAGCTTTCCCGACTCGACGTCCGCCCAGCTGGCCGCGACCGTCCCCGAGGGGACCTGGTCGGGAGCGCTGCCCTCGACGATCCAGTGGCTCAGCTGCTCGGCTCCGGCGGATCCCGCAGCCGCCGCTAGGACGAGGCGGTCAATAGCGCCACGGTGGCGCCACCGCGCTACGAGGCCCCGCGTGCGGGCGTCCTCGCTGAGGCCGGTCAGCGGCCCGAGCACGCGCGTTTCATGATCCAGGTACACGACCACGCCAGGCCCAGCGGCGAGCATCGCGGCCATCAGACGAGGCTGCGCTTCTGCGACCAGCGTCGAGCGGGGGAGCTGCCACCCGATCGTGTGAAGATTCGCGATGCCGAGATCGTCACCGGTCAGAGGCGTGAACGGCTCATCTCCGCCGGCCATCAGCCCGTGGACATCGTCTAGTACGAGCGCACTCACGCTGGCATCGCGGTGAGTAGCTTTGACAGAGCGCGCGAGCGCCCTCGCCTCGGCGAGGCGCGGAAGCCACGTCACTGTGCAGACCTTGAGGGTCACGACACGCGATCATGTCAGCTCCGACGCGCTGATCGGCTCATCTGAGCACTCCAGCCGCTCGGGTACGGGCTGCCGGAGCTAGGATCGCCCCGCGCGCGCGGTTACTCGCTGAGCAGGGCGCTCGTCACTTACCCCAGCCATGTCCAAATCAACTCCGGTCAGCGGGTTGCCGTTCGGCGTGAACGTCGTGGGTTATCTGCGCTCCGAGCTCGGCGTCGGTGAGCTGGCACGCGAGGTGATCGCGGCGCTCGATGCCTGCGATGTGCCGACGCTACCCATAGCGATACCGAATGAGCTTGTCCGCCAGGGGCACCACTTTGCCTGCTCGCGGATCGGCCGTCCGGTCTTCGCGATCAATCTGATCTGCCTCAACGCGAATGCGTTGCCGTGGTTTGCGGCGACTGCACCCGACTTTTTCCCTGGTCGGTACTCGATCGGCTGGTGGTCGTGGGAGACAAGCCGATTCCCGGCGGAATGGCTCGGTGCCTTCGATCCACTCGACGAGGTCTGGGTTGGGTCCGCGTTCACTGCCAAGGCACTCTCGCCACGCTCGCCGATCCCAGTCGCGAACGTCAGGCAGCCGATCGTTCTTCCCGCCCAGGTACGGGCCAACCGTTCCGCCTTCGCGCTCAATCCCGATGAGTTTATTTTTCTCTTTGTGTTCGATTACCACAGCATCTGCCGACGCAAGAATCCGCTCGGGCTCATCGAGGCATTCGTCGCGGCCTTTCCTCCCGGCTCAGGGGCAACGCTCATCGTGAAGAGCATCAATGGCAGCCTGCATCCTGCCGCGCACCACGCCGTCCTCGCCGCAGCGGCCGTGCATCCTGACATTCGCGTGTTAGACGAGTACCTCTCGCCCGGTGACAAGAACGAGCTGATCGCGAGTTGCGACTGTTACGTCTCGCTTCATCGGTCTGAGGGCTTCGGCATCACTATGGCGGAGGCGATGTGGCTGGCCAAGCCGGTCATCGCCACGGGCTATTCGGGCAATACCGAATACATGACGCCCAGCAACAGTTACCCCGTCGACTACACCCTCATGCCGGTCGGCGCCGGCGCGCACCCTTATCCAGCCCACCACGAGTGGGCCGAACCGAACCTCGAGCACGCTGCGGCTCTGATGCGCACGGTATTCGACAACCGCGATCAGGCCCTAACCCTGGGTCTGCGGGCGGCGGCAGACATGCACCGGCGCCACAGCCCCGCGGCGGCGGGCGCAGAAATTGCCGCACGCTTGGAGGCTGGTCGAGCCCGGGTTATTTCGGGTCGTTCGACGGTGACCGAGAAGGGCGCGTTGCGGCGGGTTGCGCGCGGCCACGGGCGGGTGCTGCCTGAGCCCGGCCGGTTCTCTTCGTCAAGAGGCCTTCGCTGGGCGTCGGGTGCGGGACGGGTGCCACGCCTTCTACAACGCATTGCGGCGGCCGCACAGCCCTCTGCGGAGGAGCTACGCGATCGAATCGACCGGCTCTCGGCCTCCATCATGGCGCTCGAGGACCCACCCGAGGACGGTGTTGCCGATCATGTAGGTGTCACGGAGGCCGACCTGCTAAGGCGCATCCGCCGTTTGGAGGCGCAGCTCAGCAGCCGTGCTCGTCAATGAGCACTATTCATCGCGGCCGGTGCGACGATCGCGGGACACCCGCTCTACCTGACTTCCAAAGTGCCATTCCAACCCCAGGCGGACACGTCGAGTTCGAGCCGAGCCGAATGGCCGGGTTCGAGCTCGTTGAACCAGCCGACACCGGGTCTAGCCAGATTCACGTGTAACACGTAGCGTCCGGGGAGTTCCGGAGCAACGATCGGGACGGCGAGTCGCCGGGCGGCCTTTGGAGGAATCGTGCGCGAGATCGGCCAACCGCCGCTGGCGAGCACCACCGCCCCCGACCGTGGCTCGTCCCATCGGAACCCGCTGACGACCGCATGCGGTCCGTGCCCGTGCAAGGTCCGATCACTCCGGTTCGTGACGCGCACTTCGAGTTCGAATTGTCCTGCCGCCTCCACAGACCTCGGCGGCGACAGCGGCTCGACACGGGCTAATCCCGAACGCGGACCGAGCGGGTCGGTGCCGATCCGTCGACCGGCAGACCGCCGCACCGCATGAGCAGCAGCTCGAGGAATGAGGAGCCAGTACTCGGGAAGCGACCAGAAGCGGCGACCGTACGCCACGATGAGCTGAGCCTCGGACTTGATCCGCGTAGCCGATGTGGCTGCCTCGACGTCGAGCGCCCAATACATGGCCTCATCGGTGCAGAAGCTGTGCAGGCAACGGCGCAGGACGCTCCTTCGTACTGGATGTCGGCGGCCAAACGCCTGGCTATACAGGCGATCTAGATCCGCGACACACCGCATGTGAATCTCGACGCTGCTAAGGCCTTCGTCACGCGCGAGCGCGGCGCCGTCTCCACCTCGGGCATGGATCAGCTTGGCTGGGCACCAAACCCAGGTTGGGTCGCGCCGCGCGGCAAGCGCGAAGACAGCCACCTGGGGAAAGAGTGTTTCCCCAGCGAGGCGGGGAGGGTCAAACTCGTCGACGGCGTCGCGCCATAGATCGGTTCGCACAACGAAGATGGACAGAAAGCTGGCGTACAGACCACAGTCGCACAACAAGGTGTTCGAGTCGCTGTAGCGGATCGTGGCATGACGCTCAGGAGGTTCGAACGCTCGTGCCCCTTGGCCAACGAGACTTCTTAGCTCGCCGTCGTAATTCGCCCGCCCGATGAGCATCCCGGGCAGCTGTGCCTCACCGTCCTCGAGCACGGCCAGCACGCGCCGAAGCGCCCCAGGGGCGATCGCGTCATCAGACGAGTGCGTCCAGCAGTAGACGCCGCGGGCAGTTTCGACGGCAGCGAGGATGTTCGCCGACGAGCCGAGATCTCGCCTGTGCCGGATGTACCGCAACTTCGTCGTGTGCGCGCCGGCCAGCGAGGCCACCATCTGCTCAGTTGCATCCTCGGACGCGTTGTCGGTGACGACAACCTCTACCAGGCCGGGGCTCTCTTGGTCGGCTTGCGTGAGCAGTCGCTCGAGGGCAGATCGCAGAGTCTGGCGACGGCCGTGGTGCGTCGGGATGCACACCGACAGGAGCGGAACCCGATTCACCCGTGAACCTAAGAGCGCCTGAGTCGGAAGCGACGATGCGCGAGCCGCTGCTCGGCGCTCAGTCGCGCGCGCTGCGCTTCGGCGACCTCTTTCATCGCCCGCTCGGCGGCAAACTGCGCAGCGGACGCGTTCATCCGGCTGACGACCGCGTCTGCCTCGGCGACGAGGGCCCGGTCCTCCAGCGCGCGCATGGAATCGAGCCAAGCCTTGGCTTCAAGTACGTCTCCGAGAACTGATGTCGCGAGCAATGGGGAGGAGCCGCGATCAGTCGCGGCGATCGCCCACGTCGTCGCAGAACCACCTGGCGGATTGAGAGACGCGTGCACCTCGCTCACGATCTGACCACGTGCGTCCTCGGTGACTGACGCATCGGTTGCTGTAAGCAACGAACACAGACGCGTGCGCTGAGCCCAGACCTCGACATTGGCGAAGCGGCGCTGCAGCAAGCCAATCAAGTTCGTGGGGCGCCGATCCTCGCAACCCTGACGCTCTCCCTGGGCAGCTGCCGTGGTGGAGATCAACAGCATGGCCGAGGGCCGGAGTATTCGTCGCACTTCCTCCACCGCAGCGCGGCACTCATGGGCGAGCGCGTCCCACCAAACGACCATGTCAAACGAGTCATCTGCGAATGGCAGAGTGCCGAAGTCTGCTCGCAAGAACTCTACCTTTGCCCCGGGCTTGCGAGCCGTCCCATGCACAGCTTCGTGCTCGTCGATGCCGACGACGCGCGTCGCCCCCGCGGCCGCGATGATGTGCGAGCCACGCCCGTCACCACACGCGATATCGAGCACCTCGCGGGCCACTGCCGCGCCCGCCGCCCATCGATAGCGTGCCAGGCGTTCAAGCTCTCGCACCGGTGCGGGTAGCTCCCCCAAGGCCAGCCGCTCGTTGGCCTCGGTTCGCTCGATCGGGCGCGTGATACTCGCGGCTCCAGCGGACACGGCACCCGGGGCGAGAACACGGATCGTTCCGTCGACGCGTGTCCCCACGCCATCGGCACCAATGGCGAGCACGGACAGCGTGTGATCTCCCGGTGTGAGCAGATCCCTACCGAGCGTGACCGAGAATCCGGCGTTGATAGCGTCGATACGCCCGAGCGCCGCCGGAAGATCTGCGCGGAGCTGGCCATGTGTCGCGTCGCAGCGGTGCCTTCCATCGACGAGAACGAATACCGATCGGACGCCGCTCTCGCGGTATGCCCACCCGGCAACGCGAAGAGGCGCCTCCACGACACACGCTGCCCGGCGAATCAATGGTGGGGAGTCACACCAGATGATCGTGTCTCCCGATGCGAGGGCTTCTGCGAGATCGCGGTCGGTCCGAGAATCCATACTCAGCTCGCCGACGACACGATCCGGTCCACAGCCCGCGAGGTGCGGAGGGCTCCGGACCCGTGCAACGCTTCGCGGATCGCCAGCGCCTGCAAGCATATCCTCACATGACGTCGGCGGACCAATGATTGCCTTCGCCGTGGCGGTGACGTCTGATGCGCTGTTTGCGCGCCACGCGCAGCCTGGAATTGATCGCGCCCGTGAGCGCGACTCGCTCCTCCTTACTCGTCACGGTGACGACTCGATCCAGCGCGCATACAACGAGATGCTCGACGAGGCTGCATCGCACGGCAATCTGGAGGCTGTGGTGCTCCTCCATCAGGACACCGAAATCGTCGACGACTCCCTGACAACACGGATCCGCGCGTGTTTCGCGGACCCAAGCGTCGCCGTGGCGGGACCGGTGGGCGGCCGCGGCGCGCGGAGTCTCGCCTGGTGGGAGAGCGATGACACCTATGGGCAGATCGGCGCCCCAAACCAGACCATGTCGGGACGGGCACAGGGCGCGACCCCCGACGGCACGCACGTTGTTGAGGTGCTCGACGGCCTCATGATGATCCTCTCGCCCTGGGCAACTCGCAACGTACGCTTCGACGAGCGGTTTGGTCCCTATTTCCACGGCTACGACGTCGATTACTGCTTGGCGGTTCGATCGAGGGACCGCCGGGTCCTGGTCGCGCCGTTCAAGGTCGTCCATCACGGGGCGTGGCGGGCGGGTCCGAACAAGCTTTGGATCCGGGCCTCCGTTGCGTTGTCGCAGAAGTGGATGATGGCTCCGCCGATCCCTCGATCTCTGACAGCTGCTGCACCCAGCGGTCAACGCGCCAGACCCCAACCCTGAGGCGCTTCACCGGCGCCCGTTGAAGGGCACCCGCGCGGCGTGCTCACCGATGAGGTTGGCCCGGCCGGGAGGCGAACGCCGCCACCCGGCTCGGAGTCACGTCTCGACCTCGCCCGCGCCCGAGATAACGCTCCCGGCGCCGAAGGTGACGTCTCCCCGCACGACCAGCCGCTCGGCGTTGATCAGCGAGGGAGGACCGCTCGGAAAGCGAGCCTCGAAGTCGGCCAGCAGTTTGTAGAAGCGCGGCTCGAGGTCGACCATTGGCGGCGAGCTCGAGGCGCGCTCGGGCGCCGGCTCGAGGCGCCCATCGTCGTGCAGGATGTACACGTCGGAGCGCACGACGAGCAGGTCGTTGGTCGTCTTGACCGGCGCGAAGCGGGTCCTCGGCACGCCCACCACGGCGGCGCCGTCGATCGAGCTGAGCGCGGCCCCCATCGCCGCCTCGAGCTGGAGCACGGCCGGCGTAGCGGAGTCGGAGGGATCAACCGTCTTGCGGTTCACGATCAGCGGAAGCTGCGGAGCGCCCCGCTCGGCGAGCGTCGGCAGGTGGATCCACAGGTTGTTCGTGTTGTAGTAGCGCCAGCGCCGGAAATCGGTGAACGACTCATCGCCGTCGGGCACCTGCGCCGTCTCGCGCAGGACGAGATGCCCGTCCCGGCGCGCGATGTGCCCCCCCTTGCGTTCGGATTCGGTGCCCTCGACGACCTCCATCACGAACGGAAGCCCTTCGCGCGCCATCAGCGCCAGAACGCGCGGCTCGAGCACCGCGCCCAGGTTGTCCACGTTAGAGACGAAGGCGTACTCGTAGCCGTGCTCGAGCAGCGCGCTGAGCATGCCCGAACCGATCAGCGCCGCGTACAGGTCGCCATGCCCAGGCGGACACCACTCGAGCTGGGGATCCTGCGGCCACTGCACGGGGTGCAGGTCATCGGCGCGCAGCTTCGGCTCACGACTCTGGAGGAAGTCGAGCGGGACGTCGGCTTCGAGGTCCTCGTATGGCCGCAGCGCCTCGAGCGTCGCCTCCTGGGTGGAGAAGGAGTTCATGAGCACGAGCGGCAACCGCGCCCGATGGCTGCGGCGCAGTGCGAGCACCTGCCGCGCCGTGATGTCGAGGAAGCTGTAACCGGGCTTGACCTCGATCAGCGACTTGGGCGCCGAGAGGCCCATGCTCGTGCCCAGGCCGCCGTTGAGCTTGACCAGAACGGTGCGATCGAGAACCTCGTCCGACGCCTCCTCGCGCATCTGCTCGAGCATCTCGATGTCGCGCACCGGCTCGAGGTCGCCGCTCGACAGCTCACCCCCGCCGCCCGTGACGAGCTGCTCGTACATGTCGGCGAAGGCGGCACGGGCTGCGTCGGAGATGCCCGCCTCGCGCATCTTTGCCTCGGCGGCAGCCAGCCCGGCGCGGTCCTCGGACGCGGTCATGCGCGAATTGTCGCTGGTCTCGGCGCGCGACGTCCGCCAGCGGACCGCATTGGCGTTATCGTCGTGCCCCCGAGGCCCGATGGAAGTCCCGACTCCGCAGCGGTGGTGTACGTCCAGAGGCCTGTTCGCCCTGCGGGCGCGCGCGCTGTTCGCTGTGATGGCCGCATGCGCAACGCTCAGCGCCTGCGGGCGGGCCGGCGGCGGCTCGGGCAGCGTGATCTTCCGCTCCTCGTGCAGCGGCTGCCACACCCTGTCGTCCGGGGCCGCGAGGCGCACCCCGGGTGGCAACCTGCTCCCCTATCGCATGAGCCGGACCCAGATGCTCGCCTTCGTACGCCAGATGCCCGTGCCCCGAACGCTCAGCGACGCCGAGGTGGTGGCCGTCTCGAACTACGTGCTCGCCCTGCAGCGGGGCGCGTCCGCGCGTCACGCGCCCGGCTCGTAGCACTCAGGGCACGAGCTCGCCGATCGCCGTCTGGGTGGCGGTGTCCGAGCGTCCGCCCGCGACGACGATCGACTCGCCGGTACTCACGACGGCCGCGTCGGAGAGCGGAGCGGGGAGCCTCCCGGCTCGCTGCACGTGGCCGCTGCTCGGATCGATCGCGTAGACCGCCGTGGTCGCCGTGCCCGGCGTCTGGCCGCGTCCCCCGACCACGTAGACACGCGAACCGAACGCGGCGGCACTGGCGTGGGTCAATGGCCGGGGCAGGCTGCCGATGCGGCGCACGGAACCGCCGGCCGGATCGAAGCTGTAGATCGCATCGCTGGCGCCGGTGGGAACCGAGCCCCCCGCGATGATGATGCGCCCGGCAACGGGCGCGATCGCCGCGTAACGCACGCCGGCGGGCAGGCGGCCGACAACGTGCGCGGTCCCGCCGGGACGCCAGGCCAGGATGGTGTCGAGATACCGCGAGCCGTCGTAGCCGCCGACGATGTATGCCGTCCCGCCCAGCGCGGTCACCGCGACGTCGGATTGCGCTCGGGGCAGCCGTCCGGCGACGGTGACCGAACCTGTGTTCGTGTCGTAGCGCAGGATGTGACTGTAGGTCTGAAGGTCACCCCCGCCGAAGACGAAGACGGCGCCGCCGACCACGGCCGCCTGCGCGTCGTGTTGGACGGCCGGCAGCGCGGAGCTGCCGAGCACGCGGGCGGCGCTCAGCCGCGTGACCGTCCCGACCGAGGTGTCGCTGGCGCCGAGGCCCCCGAGCAGGACGATCCGCGCACCGCCGAGCGAGGCCGCGGCCGGGTCCTGCACCGCCGCGGGCAGCGACCCGAGGTGGCGATAGCGCAGTGTCACCGGCTGCACTACGGGCCGCTTCGGCGTCGGCGGGCTCCTGGTCGGCGCCGAGGCGGCCGCCGTGGTCGACGCGCTGCCCGTGGTGGCTCCGCTCCCGCCGCCGCAGCCGCTGACGAGCACGACCACGATCCCGAACACAACCGATGCGCGCATGGCCAGATCGCGCCGCCAGGCGCCGTGGCGAAGCGGCTCGACTGGACGCTGCGAGGCGGCGGACGAGGCGGGCATGGCGGCCTGAGGCTACCCGGCGAAGGGGCCTGGGTGCCTGGGGGTCAGCCGTGCTCGCGGAAGGCTGAGTGGTGCGTCCACACGGCGAAGTCGGGGATCAGCACGATGGCCAGGACGAGTCCCGCGACCAGCGCCGAGGCGAGCGCGATCCATCGTCCAGCGCGGCCCGCTTCGCTCAGCGAAGACTGTGGCGCGCGCGCCATCGCTCGCAGCGCGTCGGGCATGCCGGGCAGATGACCGAGGACGTGGACCGCGGTCAGGGCGATCCAGACGATGAAGCTCGCCTTATGGATCAAGACCCAGGGACCTCGGTGCGCGGGACCGTCGAAGAGCAGGATCACCCCGCTGAAGAACACGACCACGGTGGCGAGCACGACCCCAGGGGCGAGCACCCGCAGGAGTAGCGCAGGCGGCCCCTTGCGCCGGTAGGCCGGGTCGTGGGTGTAATAGCGCATGAAGCGGTAGCCGGTGCTCGCCAGCTTGAGCGTCACCGGCCCGATCAGCAGCAGACCGAGGAACAGGTGCAGCCAGGTCAGCTGGCGAACGCGCAGGATCGTCACCCCGAGCACGGCCAGCAGGACGATCAGCAGGGTTCCGGTGACGGCGGTGAGCTGCTCATTGCCGTCGGTTCCGCCTCCGGCCAATCGCCGCAGGCGAGCGGCCCATCCCACACCGGCAGCGCGAGGCGCGGGCACGCGGTCGGACCGCGCGCCGGCAGCAGTCGGACCTGAGCTGGACCTGGAGCTCACGATTCCAGTCTTCGATGGTGAAGCTTAAGGAGCCTTCTGGAGTCGATGAGAAAGCTCTTCGGATCGCCCCGGTTCGCGGCCCGAGCCGTTGACCAGCGCCTCGAGATGACCGCCGTCGATGTCCTTCATCGACGTCGCCGTGCCGCCCTCCGAGGCGACGAGCAGCTTGAAGTCGTGCGGGTGCGTGGCCAGGGTCAGCGCCACGTCCATGCTCACATCGCCGCGCCGGAACGCCTCGTAGAGGGCCTGATCGAACGTCTGCATGCCGTAGTAACCGCCCTCTTCCACGATGTCCCTCAGCGACGCCGAGGTGTCGGGGTCGAGAATCGCGTCGTGAACGCGGCCGGTCATCCTCAGAACCTCACAGATCGGCACGCGTCCACTGCCGTCGACCGTCGGCGCCAGGCGCTGGGAGACGATCCCCTTGAGCGTCCCGGCAAGCATCGCCCGCACATGCGGGTGCTCCCGCGGCGCGAAGAAATCGATGATCCGGTTGATCGTCTCCGAGGCGTCGAGCGTGTGCAGCGTCGAGAGCACGAGGTGCCCGGTTTCGGCCGCGGCCAGGGCGGTTCGCACGGTCTCCTCGTCCCGCATCTCACCGATCAGGATCACGTCGGGATCCTGGCGCAGCACACGCCGCAGGGCGGTTCTGAAGGACTCCGTATCGGCCCCCACCTCGCGCTGGTCGATCGCCGCCCGCTTGTCGCGATGCAGGTACTCGATCGGGTCCTCGATCGTCACCACGTGCTTGCGGGCAATGGCGTTGATGTGATCGATCATCGCGGCCAGTGTCGTCGACTTGCCAGAGCTCGTCGTTCCGGTGACCAGGATCACGCCGCGGTTCTCCTCCGCCAGCTCGCGCACGACGTCAGGCAGCCCGAGCTCGGCGATCGTCCGCACGACGAACGGCACCACGCGCAACGCGATCGAGATCGAGCCGCGCTGCATGTAGGCGCTGATTCGGAAGCGCGACAGCTGGGGGACGGCGTGGGCGAAGTCAACCTCGTGGGCGTCCTCGAACCCCGGGACCTTCGACTCAGGCAGGAGCGCGTAGAGGGCCTGCTCAGTCTGCCAGGGTTCAAGCTCCTGAGCGTCGTCGTCCAGCGACTCGAGCACTCCGTCCACCCGGATGAGCGGACGGTTACCGGCCTTTAGGAGGAGATCGGATGCCCCGCGCGCAACCGTCGCCCGCAGCGTCGTGTCCAGGTCCAGCGGCGTCTGCGCTCGTTCCATGTCACCAAGGTTCATCGGCCCCTGGTGACATCCTCGGGACCGTAGTTTCTGCGGTTTGCGTTACGAGGCCACCAGCTGATCGCGCTTCGCGGCCACGCCGTCGAGCAACTCCCTGAAGGAGTTGGCGAATTTCTCCACCCCCTCGCGCTCGAGCACCGCGACCACATCGTCGTAATCGATCGAGGCCGCGGCGAGGCGCTCGAAAACGCGCCGCGCCTCGTCCACGCCCTGCTCGAGCGTGGCGCTGACCCGGCCATGGTCCTGGAAGGCCTCCACGGTCTCCCGCGGCATGGTGTTGACCGTGTTCGGACCGATCAGCTCCTCGACGTAGAGCACGTCGCGGTATTCCGGGTTCTTGGTCGAGGTCGAGGCCCAAAGGCAGCGTTGCGGCGAGGCTCCGGCCTGCTCGAGCTCGGCCCAGTCGTCGCCACTGAAGAGTTCCTTGTAGGTCTGATAGGCCAGCTTCGCGTTGGCGATGGCCAACTTACCCTTGAGCTCGCCGTGACCACCGAGCTCCTCCAGCCGGCGGTCGGTCTCGGTGTCGACGCGGGAGACGAAGAACGAGGCCACCGAGGCCACCGCACGCAGGTCTCCGCCGTCGTCGCGGAGCCGCTGCAGGCCGCGCACGTAGGCCTCGGCCGCCGCGCGGTGGCGCTCGAGCGAGAACAGCAGCGTGACGTTGACCGGAATGCCGGCCGCGATCGTGTCCTCGATGGCCTGCAGACCGGCCTGGGTTCCGGGGATCTTCACGAACAGGTTTGGACGCTCGATCATCGCGTGGATGCGCTTGGCCTCTCGCGCGGTGGCCTCGGCATCGTTGGCGAGATTCGGGTCGACCTCGAGCGAGACCCAGCCGTCTCGGGTCGCGTCCCCGCGCGTGAACACCCCTCGCAGGACGTCGCACGCCGCCCGCACGTCCTCGCGCGCGAGCGCGAAGAACACCTCCTTGGGGTCCGTCTCGGACTCGAGCAACTCGCGCAGCTGCTCATCGTAGGCGTCGCCGTCGGCGATCGCGCCCTGGAAGATCGTCGGGTTGGAGGTGACGCCGACGATCCCGTCATCCACGAGTCCCTTGAGGTCACCATCTCGGACGAAGACTCTCGAGATGTAGTCGATCCACGGGCTCTGGCCGTGCTCGGAGAGTTGCTGCAGCGGTGTGGTCATCGGCGTCTCCGGTTCTGACTCGCGTTAGTTCCTGCTCACAGTATGCGCCTACCCAAGAACCTCGCGCCCAGACATAGATTCAGGGTGCTTCCCCGATGCGACGCGCGGCAAGCGAGGTGACACGACTACACGGAGGCGCTCATCCGGTCGGCCTCGGCCACGAGCTCTGGCAGCTTACGTCGCGCACCCGCCCCCGAGAGCCCGACCTTGCTACACGCGTTGGACAGATGCGTTTCGATCGTCTTGAGGCTCACGTAGAGCTCCTGCGCGATCTCGGGGTGCGGCGCTCGACGCCCACGCGAGAACGTCCGCGGTCAGGATCGCTGCGCGATGAGGCCGCTTCCGGGCTTGTCTGGATCCTGGCGGTCCTGCTCGTGCGGTAGGAGGATGCTCGCGGCGTCGGCTGGGGTGACGTCGGGGTAGAGAGCGCGCAGCACGAGCACGGCGAACGCGCCGCCGAGGGCTTGTGCGGCGACGTATGAGGGCACGGAGGCGGGTGCGATCCCGGCGAACGTGTTGGAACATGCGTCCGATGGTGATCGCCGGGTTCGCGAAGCTTGTGGAGCTGGTGAAGAAGTACGCGGCGCCGATGTACGCCCCGACCGCCGCGGGGATGACCGTGGCTCGTTTGGTTCGGGCGAGCGAGAAGATCACGAGCATCAGTCCGAGCGTGGCGATCGTCTCGGCGAGGAAATGTGCCGGGGTCGCGCGGTGGTGGGTGGAGATGCTGATCGCGGCTCTCGCGAACATGACGTTTGCCGTGATCGCTCCGAGGATGCACCCGGCGACCTGAGCAGGGAGGTACGCGACCGCGTCGCGCCAGCTGATTCCCCCGAAGTGCGCGTCCACGAATGACACGACCGGGTTGAAGTGCCCGCCGGACACCGGGCCGAACATGAGGATGATCGCGTAGAGCCCGGCGGCGGTTGCGGCTGCGTTCTCGAACAGCTGCAGGCCGACATCGCCCGGGGACAGTTGCTGGGCGGCGATCCCTGAGCCGATCACGACTGCCGCGAGAAACGCTGAGCCGAGCAGCTCGGCGAGCAGCCGGCGAGGTAGCGGGGGCGTTGTCGGCATCGTGTGAGCGTTCTTTCAGAGGAGCGCGCAGGTGTCCTCGCGCAGGCACGACCGTGTCTGGTTGTGGGCGAGGGTAAGAACGTAGCTGCGGATCGGGACGTCGTCGTACTCGTCTAGCACGCGGTCAGCGCAGCCACGGATCACGTCAGGTGGGCGGACCTCGCCGAACTCAGCGATCAGCTGTGGCAACAGCTTCGCCAAGCGCCACCGGTGGGCGGTCGCGTCGAGGCGGATCGCGGCGATCTTCTTCGTCGCGAGCTCGTGGACGCGCTCGTCGATCATGTCGCGGATCTCTCGCACCTCTTCGATCGGTCTGCCCGCGGGGTCGGGTAGGTCCCACTCATCGACTGCCGTGGGGACGTACGGGCAGGCGTCGCCGCAGCCCATCGTCACGGCCCAATCGGCGTGTAGCTGCTTCTCGACCGACAACCGCTTGGGCTTGCTGCCTGACAGGTCAATCCCGACCTCTCGCATCACCTCGATCACCACCGGCCACACATGCCGGACGGGGTCCGAGCCAGCCGATTCGGCGCGAATATCCGCTGGCGCATGGCGCTCGAAGAGCGCCTGGGCGATCTGCGAGCGGCCCGCGTTGTGATTGCAGACAAACAGGACGTACTTCATCGCGTCACCTCCGCAGTGCTCATGCGGCGGCAAGCAGCTTCGCGGCGTACTCGCCCGGCAGGCCGGCCGCCTCGACCTCACGGGCCACCGCGTCAGCGTCGTAGTCCACGCGCTCGATAGACGCACGCACGCGGTCCATGTCGTCAAGTTCGAGCACGGCGAACGCTGCCCGCGGGTCGCCGTCCTTGGGTTTGCCGACCGACCCGCAGTTCACGAACAGCACCCCGCCGTACGGGTGGATCCAGGGCCTGTGGGTGTGGCCGAACACGAGCACATCGCAGTCCGCGCCGGCCGCGATCCGCTCGAACGTCCGCGCTGGCTTGTCCTCGAACAGGTACTCGTTGACCTTCCTCGGCGAGCCGTGCACGAGGCGCACACGCTGACTCCCGAGCTCGAACCGCAGGTCAAACGGCAAACCGCGCATAAAGTCCTTTGAGCGCTGGTCGGTGTGCGCGAGCGTCCACGCAACCGAGCGCTGGCCGAGCTCGCGGTCATGCTGAGTCACATACGCGCAACCGCAGTCCTCCAGGTCGCGGCCGATCGCGTAGTCGTAGTTCCCGTAGATCGTCGGGATCTCCCGCTCCTCGATCAACCTGCACACCTCGTTCGGGTGCGGACCGTAGCCGACAAGATCCCCGCCGCAATACACGACATCGACCCCTATCTGCTCGATCTCCTCGAGCGACGCCTTCAGCGCCGGCAGGTTCCCGTGGATATCGGTGATGACGGCGATGCGGTTCACGCTGCGGTCCGGTCGGACAATGTCCGGCCAGTCTATCCATTGACAAACATCAGTTCAATCGGTAACTGTATATCGATGGCTGTCGATCTGGAATTGACCCCGAAGACGAAACGACCGGCCGGTGAGCCGTGTTGCGAACCGGTGGTCTACCCCGACGTCGAGCGCGAGCAAGCGCAGCGGATGGCGACGATCGCCAAGGCCCTCGGCGATCCCGTCCGCCTGCAACTCGTGGACGTGTTGCGGAAGCACGCGGGGAAGGTGTGCGTTTGCGAGCTCGTGCCGCTGTTCGATCTCTCCCAGCCCACCGTCTCACATCATCTCAAGGTGCTCCGCCAGGCCGGGATCGTCGGCTCAGAACGCGAAGGCTTGTGGGCGTACTACTACGTGATCCCCGACGCGCTGAAGGAGCTCTCTGGATGGCTGAGCTAGACACCACCTGCTGCACCCCGGAAGCACAGGCGAGCTGCTGCGAACCCGAAGCCAAGGCCGACTGCTGTGGCCACAGCGGGAGCTGCGGCTGCGCCGCCGGCGCGCACGAGTCGGGGCTCGAAGAAGTCCGCGAGACCGTCC
This sequence comes from uncultured Solirubrobacteraceae bacterium, assembly GCA_963725515.1. Taxonomy (GTDB): domain Bacteria; phylum Actinomycetota; class Thermoleophilia; order Solirubrobacterales; family Solirubrobacteraceae; genus Palsa-465. The sequence goes on from CAVRZB010000004.1 coordinate 72,962, forward strand.
GGACCCGCTACGCCGCGGCCGCGCGAGCCGCCGCGACGGGTAGCGGCTGCGGTTGCCCGTCCGTGTCCGACGAACACGGCACAGAGGTATTCGGCTCCGCGCTCTACGAGGCCGAGCAAATAGACAGCCGCACCCAACCGGCGCTCGGCGCATCGCTGGGATGCGGGGTTCCGACCGCGGTCGCCGACCTGCGCGAGGGCGAGACCGTGCTCGACCTCGGTTCGGGCGCCGGAGCGGACGTGCTGATCAGCGCCCGACGCGTCGGACTGACCGGCAAGGCGATCGGGCTCGACATGACCGACGAGATGCTCGAGCTCGGCCGCCGTAACGCCACCGATGCCGGGATCGACAACATCGAGTTCGTCAAGGGCTACCTCGAAGACTTACCACTAGCGGACGAGAGCGTCGACGTCGTGATCTCCAACTGCGTGATCAACCTCTCGGGCGACAAGCAAAAGGTCATCCGCGAAGCGGCGCGGGTACTGCGGCCCGGAGGCCGCTTCGCCGTCTCCGACGTGATCGCCGACCCCGACATGAACCAGTCGGTGCGCGCGGACATGGCCGCCTGGACCGGGTGTATCGCCGGCGCGCTCACCGAAACCGAGTTCCGCGACGCCCTCCAGAAAGCCGGCCTAGACGACATCGAGATCCGCGAGACCCACCGCGTTGACCAACACGCCGCAGCGGCGATCGTTCGGGCCAAAAAGCCAATCACGGCCGACCAGTAGCCGCCGACCGTGCCCGACTTGCACGACCCCCAGACGCTCTACCGCCATTGGGAGCACGAGCAATGGAACCCGTGGTCGATCGACCTGACCGCGGACACGACCCATTGGCGCGATGCGCTTACCGCCCAGGACAGGGCTCTCGTCTACTGGGCGCTCTCGTCGCTGATGGTCGCCGAAGAGCGGATCACGACCAAGTTCGCCGGGCTCGTGATGGCCGCCGACTCCGAGGAAGAAGCAAGCTACCTCGCCTCTCAGCAAGTCGACGAAGCACGCCACATGCAGTTCTACGCCCGTCTGCAGGACGAGGTCATCGATCAGCCCGCAACCATCGCCACACACGTCGGCCGCTCACGCGACCAGCTCGGCGAATCCTTCAGCGTGATCTTCGACCAGGCGCTCGTCTCCGCTCACGATCGTCTTGCCGCCAACCCCCGCGACCCAATCGCAAAGATCGACTTCATCACGACCTACCACCTCGTGATCGAGAGCGTGCTCGGTCTGACCGCGTTCGAGTTCATAAGCCGTTACCTGCGCGATAACCAGCTTCTCCCCGGCTTCACGGACGGCTACGGCCGAATCCACCACGATGAGCAGCGCCACATCGGCTACGGCGTCTGGTACCTCCGCCAAGCGGCCGGCCGCGCACCGGAACTCGGCGAGCAAATCCGCCGCACGCTCCGCGAGTTGCTCCCGGCCGCCGCGGCTGCCCTCACCCCACCGGATACCGACGGCACCGACTGGGAAGCGCTGGGGGCCAGTAGCACCACAATCCGCGACTACGCCCTCGACGGACTCACCCGTCGACTCATGGTCATCGGCGTGCCACTCGACACGCTCTGACTCGACCGACGCTCGCCCCGAGGCTCAGCAGACCAGTCCACTCCGCCGGACGCGCGCCCAATCCGCGCCAGATCCGTGCCCCACGGGCATTTCGCGTGTATGGCGAGACCCGGACTCGAACCGGGGACACCACGATTTTCAGTCGTGTGCTCTACCAGCTGAGCTATCTCGCCGTGGTCGGGCGATGCTAGCGGCTGGACAGCCGCCTCCGGAGCCTCGATCGCCGCGTGTCGCCATGCGTGTCGCCGCGGGCAGCCCGCGGGCGGCCCGTGCGCGGCCGGCCTGCGGGCCCACCCGATTGACGCCTCTGACCTGCATCTGATATATCAGCACCCATGTCCGTGTCCTCGGAGGCAAAGCGGCTGCCCGCCGCGCAGAGCGTGGTCATCATCGGCGCCGGCATCGTCGGCAACAGCCTCGCCTATCACCTCGCGCGACTGGGCGAGCGCGACATCACGCTGCTCGACAAGGGGCCGTTGCCCAATCCGGGCGGCTCGACCGGCCACGCCTCCAACTTCATCTTTCCTGTCGACCACTCGAAGGAGATGACGGCGCTGACGATGGACAGCGTCCGGCAGTACGCCGAGCTCGACGTACTGATCGAGAGCGGGGGGATCGAGATCGCGCGCACCGAGGAGCGCATACAGGAGCTGGCGCGGCGCGTCGTCTCGGCGCGCTCCTGGGGGATCGAGCCCGTCGAGATGCTGACCCCCGATCAGGTCAAGGAGCTCGTGCCGTTCATCAACGAGGAGCTCATCCTGGGCGGCTTCTACTCCCCCACGGCTGGCGTGGTTGACTCGCTGCGCGCGGCGACGATCATGCGCGAACGGGCCCAACAGACGGGCATGACCGTGTCCGCCAACACCGAGGTCGTGGGCATCGATGTCGAGGACGGGCGCGTCAGGCGTGTGCGCACGAGCCGCGGGGACATCGAGGCGGAGCGCGTCGTCGTGTGCTGTGGCGTCTGGAGTCCCCTGATCGCCGCGATGGCCGGGGCCAGCATCCCCCTGACGCCGGCGGTGCATCAAATGATCGACATCGGCCCGGCGCCTCGATTCGCCGACGCCAAGGGCATGATCGAGTTTCCGATCGTGCGCGACATGGACACGAACATGTACGAGCGCCAGGAGGGCACCGGGCTCGAGATCGGCTCCTACGCCCACCGCCCGATTCTCATGTACCCGGTCGAGATCCCCACGATCGAGGAATCGGCGCTCACGCCGACGGAGCTTCCGTTCACGCAGGCTGACTTTGAGCTGCAGATGGAGCAGGCGCTCGAACTCATGCCGGAGATCGTGGGGGACGAGAGCGTCGGCGTGAAGTACGCGATCAACGGTCTGCTGTCGGTGACCGGCGACGGCCTGCCGATTCTCGGGGAGACCCCCGAGGTGAAGGGGCTCTGGTCGGCCGCCGCCGTCTGGATCAAGGAAGGGCCGGGCGTCGGGCGCACCGTGGCGGAGCAGATGGTCCATGGCGAGTCCGAGATCGACGTGTACGAGTCCAATGCCGCCCGCTTCCACGACCATCAGAAGACCTCCGCGCACGTTCGGGCCCGCGCCGCGGAGGGCTTCAACAAGATGTACGGGATCGTCCACCCGGCCGAGCAGTGGGAGTCCAGCCGCAATATTCGCCTGGCCCCGTTCCACGCCCAGGAGCAGGAACTGGGCGCCGTCTTCTACGAGACGGCGGGCTGGGAGCGTCCGCACTGGTATGAGTGCAACGCCCCTCTGCTCGATGAATACGGCGACCGCGTCACGCGCCGCGAGGCGGAATGGGAATCGCGCTGGTGGTCACCGATCATCAACGCCGAGCACCTGGCCATGCGCGACCGGGCGGGGATGGTCGATCTGACCGCCTTTGCCCATTTCGACATCGTCGGCCCCGGAGCGCTCGACGCGGTGCAACGCGTCGCCGTCCGCCAGATGGATGTGCCGACCGGGCGCGTCGTCTACACGCCGCTGCTCACCCCGGGCGGAGGCTTCAAGGCTGACCTGACGATCATGCGCCTCGGCGACGAGCACTTCCGTGTCGTCACGGGCGGCGCCTACGGGATGTCGGACCGCAAGTGGTTCATCGACCACCTGCCCACCGACGGCTCGGCGCAACTGCACGACGAGACGAACCAGTGGACCACCCTCGGACTCTGGGGTCCCCGCGCGCGAGACATCCTGGCCAGCGTCACCCGCGACGACGTCTCGCACGAGGGATTCCCGTTCGCGCGCTGCCGCGCGATCGAGGTAGGACCGCTGCAGGTCCTGGCCTCACGCATCTCATATGTCGGCGACCTCGGCTGGGAGCTGCACGTCCCGTTCGACCAGGGCGCGCGCCTCTGGGACGCGATCGCCGAGGCGGGCCAGCCGCAGGGGATCGTGCCCGTCGGCATCGGCGTGTACGGCACGACCGGGCGACTGGAGAAGTGCTACCGGGCCTACGGCGCCGAGCTCGAGGCGGAGTACAACGTCGTCGAGGCGGGCATGGCCGGGCCCAAGGTGAAGGAGGAGGAGTTCGTCGGCAAGGAGGCCTACCTGCGCCACCGGGAAGAGGATCCCGCCACGATCATGTGCACGCTCAGCGTCGACGATCACACGTCGGCTTCGGGCGTCAAGCGCTACATGCTCGGTCACGAGCCGATCCTCACCCGCGACGGGGAGGCGATCACCGACGCCAAGGGCAGGCGCTCCTACGTGACCAGCGCCGGCGCCGGGCCGTCGATCGGCAAGCACATCCTGATGAGCTACCTGCCGCCGGAGCACGCAGCGGTGGGGGAGGAGCTGCTGGTCGAATACATGGGAGAGCGCTATCCGGCGACGGTGCAGGTCGCCGGGGCCACGCCGATCTTCGACCCCGACAACGCGCGCGTGCGCGCGTAGCGAGCCGGCCGCCTGACGATGAAGATCCTCGTGTGCGCCAAACGGGTTCCTCTGACCGGCGGCAAGATTGTCCTGACCGAGGATCAGCAGGCGATCCAGATGCGCCACCTCGGCTTCACGATCAGCCCCCACGAGGAGTGCGCTGCCGAGGAGGCGGTGCGGCTGGTCGAGCAGCACGGCGGCTCGTCGACGGTACTCACACTCGGTCCCCCCGAGTCTGAGGAGCAGCTCCGCGACGCGATGGCGCTGGGCATCGATCGCGCGGTCCACCTGGTCACCGACGGCTCGGAGTGGGATCCTCAGGCGACGGCGGCGGCAATCGTCGAGGCGATCCGCGCGGATGAGGACCAGTACGACCTGATCCTGTTCGGCAACGAATCCGCGGACGGCGGCAACTATCAGGTGGCGATTCGCGTGGCCCAGGCGCTCGGCCTGCCCTGCGTGACCGGGATCAAGGGCATCTCGGCCCAGGTCGGCATGGTCCGCTGCGAGCAGGAGGTACCCGGTGGCCGCGATGTGTACGAGCTACCGCTTCCCGCCGTGGTCAGCGTCAAGGAGGGCATCAATCTGCCGCGCTATCCGTCGGTCCCCGGTCGCATGCGGGCGAAGCGCAAGCCCCTGGACGCGACCACGCCCGCGCGGCCCGAATCCCGCCTGGCCATGATTCGGCTGGCCGTCCCGGGCGGAGCCGGCAAGCAGACCGAGATACTGGGCCAGGGGCCCGAGGCCGCCCCGGCGGTCGTCGAGGTCCTGCGCGGACTGGGCCTGGTATGACCGTTCTGACGTTCGTCGAACACGCGGGCGGCGAGCCCGACGAGCTCTCGCAGCAAGCGCTGACCTTCGCCCGCGGCCTGGACGAGCCGGTGGAGGCCGTGCTCTTCGGTCCGGGGGCCGAGGACGCCGCCGGACGGCTCGGCGCGCTCGGAGTCTCGACCGCCTACATCGCCGACGGCCTTGACGCCTACGCCCCGGCGGCGGCGGCGCAGGCCATGGTCGAGCTGATCGGCCGCCGGACGCCCGGATTCGTGCTCGCGCCCGGTACCGAGCGGGGGAACGAGGTACTCGCGCATGTGGCGGCACGCACGAATCAGCCGATGGCCGCAAACTGCATATCGGTCACACCCGGAGAGCCACTGGGAGTGACCCGCGTGCGCTGGGGAGGGAGCCTGCTCGAGGCGGCCGAGCTGCGCGGATCGCCGGCGCTGCTCACCGTCGCGCCGCACGCCGTGGCGGCGGAGCCCACCTCCGAGGCGACCCTCGCCACGGAGCACTTCACGCCGGCGCTGGCCGAGGCGGACCTCGTCGCTCGCGTCCTGGAAACCATGCCCACCGTATCCTCGGGTGTCTCACTGACCGACGCCGACGTCGTCGTCTCGGGTGGCCGCGGCGTGGGCTCCGCCGATGGCTTCGCCGTGATCGAGGAGCTCGCGGCTCTGCTCGGGGGCGCGGTCGGCTGCTCTCGCGCCGTGACCAGCGCCGGATGGCGACCGCACACCGATCAGGTCGGACAGACGGGCAGCAAGATCTCGCCCGAGATCTACATCGCCTGTGGTATCAGCGGCGCGACTCAGCACATGGCGGGCTGCAAGGGCGCCAAGAAGCTACTGGCGATCAACCCCGACGGCGAAGCATCGATCTTCGCCAGCGCGGACTACGCCGTGATCGGCGACCTGCACGAGGTGGTACCGGCGATCTCGGCCGAGGTCAGGAAGGCGAGGGGCACATAGCCGCGGCGATCTCGTCGCTGGTGCTGGCCCTGGCGCTCGCGGTCAGTGGCACGCTGTTTGCGCGCCGCTCCCGCTTTCTGTACCGCCTGGCCCGGGCCGGAGCGCCGGTCGAGCGCTCCGGGGACACGCCCCGGCGGGTACGCGCCGAGGCGACCGTCGTGCTCGGCCAGCGCAAGCTGCTGCAGCGGCTCGGGCCGGGGCTCATCCACGCCTTCATCTTCTGGGCCTTCCTGGTCCTCGCGCCGACCATCCTGATCGCCCTGATCGGCGTCGTGGACAAGCACTCGACGCTCCCGTGGCTGGGCTCCCAGGGCTGGTTCGCCTTCCTGGTCGATCTGTTCGCTGTGCTCGGGCTGATCGGCGTGCTCGCCGCCCTCTACATCCGCAAGATCGTGCGACCCCAGCGATTCGAGGGCAGCCACAGCGGCGAGGCCGATCTGATCTTGGCGCTGATCGGGACGATCCTGACCACGCTGCTGCTGTGGCACGCCGCGCGCATCGCACTCGGCCTGAACGAGTGGCCGGCGTCGTCGGCACCGGTGTCGAACGCCCTCTCGCATCTCTTCGGTGACAACAGCACTACGCGTGTGCTCGAGCGCGTCTTCGTGTGGGCGCACGTGCTGACGATCCTTGGCTTTCTGGCCTACCTGCCGCACTCAAAGCATCTGCACATCGCGACCGCGGCGGTCAATGTGTGGTTCGGGCGAACGCGGGCGCCGGGGCGCCTCGAGCCGCTGCGCTTCGACGAGGAGGACACGCCCGAGGAGGACATGCGCTTCGGCGCGGGTACCTCGGCCGATCTGACCTGGAAGCAGGTCCTGGACACCTACTCGTGCACCGAGTGCGGACGCTGCCAGGACGCGTGCCCGGCGTTCGCCACTGGCAAGAGGCTCTCGCCAAAGCTCCTCATCATGGGCCTGCGCGATCAGGTCTTCGCCGACGGGCCGGCTCTGATCTCGACCGAGGGACACGGCGAGTTCGCCTCCCTGGTCCCGGAGGCAGTTCCCGAGGAGTCGATCTGGGACTGCGTCACCTGCGGAGCCTGTGTGCAGGCCTGCCCGGTCTCGATCGAGCACATCGACCACATCGTCGACCTGCGCCGGCATCTAGTCATGGTCGAGTCGAGCTTCCCGGCCGAGGCCGAGCCGATGCTGCGCGACATCGAGCGAGCCTCGAACCCGTGGGGCAAGCCGCAGGCCGAGCGGGCCGACTGGGCTGTTGAGCTGGGTGTGCGCGTGCTCGAGCCGGGCGATCCGCCGCCCGACGTTCTCTACTGGGTGGGCTGCGCCTCTTCCTTCGACGAGCGCGCTCGCCGCACCGCGGAATCGACCGCCAAGCTCCTGCAGGCTGCAGGAGTGGAATTCGCGATCCTGGGCGGACGGGAGAGCTGCACGGGCGATCCGGCGCGCCGGATGGGCAACGAGTACGTCTTCCAGGCCTTCGCCGAACAGAACGTGGAGACACTCAACGACGCCGGCGTGACCAAGATCGTCGCCAACTGCCCGCATTGCTTCAACACGCTCGCCAACGAGTACCCGGACTTCGGCGGTCGCTACGAGGTCGTGCACCACTCGGAGCTTCTGGCTGCGCTCGTGCGCGAGGGACGGCTCTCGCCGGGCCCGGCCGGCGAGCGCTCGGTCACCTACCACGATTCGTGCTACCTGGCGCGTCACAACGACGTACGGATGGAGCCCCGCGAGCTCGTCTCCGCCGTGGGGCAGCCCGTGGAGATGGCCCGCTCAGGCAAGGAGACCTTCTGTTGCGGCGCGGGTGGTGCGCATATGTGGATGGAGGAGCGCGGCAACGCGATCAACGAGAACCGCGTGCACGAGGCGGCCGCCACGGGCGCCGACACGATCGCCGTCGCGTGTCCGTTCTGCACCGTGATGCTCGACGACGGTGCGCAGAGCACCGGCGATCAGCTGCGCGTCGCCGATGTCGCGACGCTGCTGGTAGAGCAGATCGAGGCCCGGTCGGAGTAGGGTGACGATGTCGTTTCAGTCCTGAGAGGAGAGGGATGCTCGTCCACCGCATGACTCGACGCACGCCGCTGTCGTTGTTCCTGTTCACGCTCGTCGCGTTCGGCGCGTCGATCGCGCTGCTTGTCCCGGTCGCCCACGGGGCCACCCCTGCCCCCGCGCCGGCCGCGGATTGCCAGCCCTATTCGTCCACGCCGTGTCTGCTGCCGTTCCCGAACAACCTCTTCACCAGGCGCGACCGCTCCACGCCGACCGGCCGCCGGGTGAACCTGCCGGCCGCCGCCATGCCCGTCAACCAGAGCGGGCAGCAGATCAGCGTCGCGGAGTACGACCGCAACGACGGCTTCAGCCCCGGCAGCGCCGTGATCGTTCACATCGCCGGGCTCGACAATCCTCAGGCTCTGGCGAACACCGGGGCCGTGCAGCTCACGAACATGGCACAGGCATACGCCCCTCGTCAGCCGATCGTGATCATCGACGCGGCCACGGGGCGCCGGCAGCTGATCTGGGCCGAGGTCGATGCCAACACGAGCACCCCGCAGGACACCAACCTGCTGATCCACCCCGGGAAGAACTTCCTCGAAGGCCACACCTACATCGTCGCGCTCCGCAACCTGCGTGATTCGGCCGGCCACCTGATCGCCGCGCCGAGTTGGTTCGAACTGCTGCGCGACGGACGGCGCCTACCCAGCAACGAGCGCTCGCAGCGACGCCGCTACGAGCGGATCTTCCGCAAGCTGGCCCGGGCGGGGATCGAGCGCCGCAACCTCTACGAGGCCTGGGATTTCACCATCGCCTCGCGCCGGAGCCTGAGCTCACGGCTGCTCTCGATCCGCAATGACGCCTTTGCCCAGCTCGGCGACACCAACCTCGCCGATGGCCGGGTGCGCGGCCACGCACCGGCCTTCACGGTCACGAGCACTGACAACCTGACGCCGACGCTGCGGCGCGTCCAGGGCACGTTCACCGTTCCCTGTTATCTGACGGTCTGCGGGCCCACCGCGACGACCGGATTCTCGTATGCGTCCAATCGCCTGGACGCCCTGCCCAGGCAGCTCCCGGGCAACACGGCCACGGCGCAGTTCGAATGCATCGTGCCGAATACGGCCGGAAGTCCGCAGGCGGCTCGACCCTCGCTCTACGGGCACGGGCTGCTCGGCAGCCGCGATGAGGTCGAGGCCGGCAACGTCCGCGCCATGGCCACAGAGCACAACATGGTCTTCTGCGCCACGGACTGGTGGGGCCTGGCCTCGCCGGACCAGGGCTACGACGTCCTGGCGCTGCTCGATCTCAACAAGTTCCCCAACGTCGTGGACCGGCTGCAGCAGGGCGTGCTGAACACGCTCTTCCTCGGACGGCTCATGATCAACCCGGGTGGCTTCGCGTCGAACGCCGCCTTCCAGGTCGCTGGTCATTCGGCCATCGACACTTCCCACCTGTACTACGACGGCAACAGCCAGGGCGGCATCGAAGGCGGTCTGACGACCGCGGTGGCGCCTGACTTCCGCAGGGCCGTGCTGGGCGTTTCCGGCATGGACTACGGCAACCTGCTGGTGCAGCGGAGCGTCGACTTCACTCCGTTCGGCGGGATCCTCTTCTCGAGCTATAAGGATCCGTCGATGGACGCGGTGATCCTCGACGTCATGCAACAGCTCTGGGACCGCGGCGACCCGGATGGCGTCGCGCAGCACATGACCTCGGACCCGCCACCGGACACCCCGAGTCACGTCGTCCTGATGCAGATCGCCTACGGCGACCACCAGGTCAGCATGTACTCGGCCGCCGTCGAGGCCCGCACGATCGGCGCATCGGTACATGTGCCGGCGCTCGATCTGAACACCAACCGCTCGCGCGACCGGAATCTCTTCTTCGGGGTTCCGACGATCGGGCACTATCCGTTCCACGGCTCCGCGATCACCATCTGGGACAGCGGGCCGGGACGCGTTCAGCCGCCGCCGGTGACCAACACCCCGCCGGCCGACGCACCCAACAACATCGATCCACACGAGGATGTGCGCTCCTCTCCGCAGGCGCGGGTACAGAAGTCGGCGTTCCTGAGTCCGAGCGGAGCCGTCATCGACGTGTGCGCGGGACAGCCCTGTCACACGTCGGTCTACACACCGTAGGGATGGAGGCGGGGCGGCCGACGAGCCGCCCCGCCTTCCCTTCGTCTAGGCGACGGTGATCGTGCTCTTCGCCGAGCCGAGGTCAGCGCCGGCGCTGACGACGTGCTTGCCGAAGACATGGTTGATGCGGTTCGCGACACCGGCGCTGAGCTTCAGCTCGCCGGTGGCGGTCGCCGTGCTGCCGGTGATCGAGACCTTGGCGCCGGTCACGCGGGCGATGATCATCAGGCGGCCGTCGGCGCGGCCGGTCACGAACGTGACGTGACCGACGCGATGGGCGACGATGTTGCGCAGGGACACGGAGCGCTTGCCGTGGCTGAACTTGACGCCACCGCTGTGGACGAGCGTGCCGTCGAGGCTCGGCGTCTTCACGACTCCGCCGTTGATCGGGAGCGTGAGTGACCCGTTCGAGAGCGTCGCGGCACCGAGCGCGGACACGGTGATCTTGTTGCTGGTGAGGAACTTGACGGCTCCAGCGGACGGCGTAATCGTCGTCGACTGGCCGGTCACCTTGTGCTTGACCTGCTTGGCCGCCATTGCCGGGGCGGCCGTCACGCCGACGACGCTGACCACGGTCGCGATGACGGGCAGCATTCTGCGAGTAAGTCGAATCACTACAACCTCCTGGTGTGGTTTCTGAGGCACCCGGCCGGGGCGCTTAAAGCCACGCCTCTTCTGGGGGTGCAAACACGCCCTTGGGGGCAGAGTTGCGCGAGCGCCGAGGCAGCGCTCAGAACTGTGCCACGAGCCGCTCGAGCTGCTGCTCGAGGCCACGGTCGCCAACCTCGCGGATCTCGAGCGGAAGTCCGATGTGCCCCGCGGCCCGCCGAGCGGCGGCGTGCGTGGCGGGTGTCGGGCGCTGGGCCAGCCAGATCACCCGGCGATAGGAACCGAAGTAGTCGTCTCGCAACTCCGGATAGCGATCGAGGCCCAGCTCGCGCACCACGGTGCGCTCGAACGTGCGGGCCAGAAAGTCGGTCAGAAAGTAGGTGCCGGGTTCCTCGGCCAGCGCCTCCCGCACCTCGGCGCGGGCGAGCATGTCATAGCAATGCTCGGCCTCGATGCGGCGTACCCGCGTGCCGGCCAGCGCCGCGTCGAGCGCACCGTAGGTGCCGCAGTCGCCATAAGCGACCGCTACGTGGTCATAGCGCTCCTGCAGCGCACCCAGCTCGCGCGCCACGGCCGGGGCGATCCGCTCGGGGCGGTTGTGAAGGAGCGCCGGGACGGGGTGCACGTCGAGCTCCCAGTGGCGGCGGCGGGCGATCCGTCGCACGTCGGCGGCCAACGCGCCGCAGGCGATCACGGCAGTGCTCATCCGGGAAAGGCGAGCTGGTCGATGAACAGGTCGTTGAAGTCCGCGCGGCCAGAGAGCTCGACGTACTCCACCTCGCGCAGGATCGAGTACGCCTCGGCCCGCTCGCGCAGTGAGAGCGCCGCGATCTTCGAGCCCTCGCCGGCCACGTTCCCGGCCGAGACGATACGCGGCAGGGCCAGGCGCGGCACGAGGCCGATCCGGACCGCGCTCAGGGGGGTCAGGTAAGCGCCGAAGCTGCCGGCGAGCAGCACCTGGGTGATCTCCTCGGGCTCGATGCCGAGCTCGCGCAGAAGGATGTGCCAACCCGTGGCGATCGAGGCCTTGGCGAACTGGAGCTCGCGCACGTCCCGCTGAGACAGGAACACCGAGTTTGCGGGATCGTCGTCGCGCCAGTGCAGGATGAAGACACGCTCCTTGCCGATCTTGGTCAGCCGCGGCGCGAGCAGCGGGTAGCGCTCGGCCGCCTCCTCGTCGGGCATGAAGCGCCCCGAGTGGTCGAGCAGGCCGCTGCGCACGAGCTCGCTGACGGCGTCGACGAGGCCGGATCCGCACATACCGACTGGCTCCACGTCACCGATCACCTCGAGCTCCATCGACTGCTCGTCGATCCTCACGCCCTCGATCGCCCCGTCGGCGGCGCGCATCCCACAGCGGATCTGGGCGGCTTCGAAGGCGGGACCGGCGGGCGCCGCGGTGGCGAGCACGCGCTCGTTGGATCCGAGGGCGATTTCGCTGTTGGTGCCGACGTCGATGAAGAGCCGCAGCCGGCGGTCCCGGGTGAGACCGGTGGCGAGCATGCCCGCGACGATGTCACCGCCGACGTAGGCTCCCAGTGACGGGAACACGAACGCGGGCGCCCGGGGGTGGACGCTGACCCCGAAGTCGACGGCGAGGGCCGGCGGGAACTCGTGCGTGGAGACGACGAACGGCGCCATGGAGAGCGGCTCCGGGTCGATCCCGAGGGCCAGCTGCATCATGGTCACGTTGCCGCAGACCACGATCTCGTAGACCTCGCGGCGCTCGACCGCGCCCTCGGCGCAGACCTCGTCGAGCAGCTCCGCGCACGTCTCGTGCGCCCGGTCGCGCAGGGCCGCGAGGGCGCGGTCATCCATCATCGTCGACGAGATGCGCGTGATCACGTCGGCGCCGTAGGGCTGCTGGCGATTGAGCATCGAGCGCACCGCGACGGGCTGACCCGTCTCGAGATCGAGCAGCGCGGCGACCACCGTGGTCGTGCCGAGATCGAAGGCGATGGCATAGCGCCGCGCGGTCGTGTCGCCGGGCTCGAGGTCGACCAGTTCCTCGTCGCAGACCACGGCGGTGACGTCGAAGTTGGCCGAACGCAGGGTTCCCCCCAGCGTACGCAGCAACTCGATCGAGGCACGCGGCTCGAGATCCTCGATCCCGTCGAGCACGCGTTGCAGGTCGGAGCGCTGATCCTCAAGCGTGGGCTCCTCGAGCACGAGGTGGCGCTTCTGCACCGACGGCCGCAGGATCACGTGGCGCCCGACGCCGGCAAGCGCCGCCTTGGGCCTCGTCTGCAGCGGGGGCACCTCGACGGTCAGGTCCTCGCGCGCGCCCGCGCGACAGGCGAGCCGCCAGCCGTCGCGCAGTTCCGCCGCCGTGAATGCGCGCGGGTCGAGCGGCCCCACGGGGACATCGCCGGAGACGATCCGCACCTTGCACTTCCTGCAGGTGCCGTGCCCTCCGCAGGTCGAATCGATCGCGATCCCGTTCCAGCTCGCCGCGTCGAAGACGGGCGTTCCGCTGGGTACGCGCACCTCGGTCTCCTCGGGCAGGAAGCGCAGGCGCACGCGCGACGCACCGTCGTGCGGCGTGGCCGCGGGATCGGCTCGCTCAACGCTCGGCCTGGGCGTCGACGCGCTCACGACGCGGCCGCCCCCTCGCGTTCCGCGGCGGCTTGCTCAGCGGCCTGGCGCGCGCGATGGGCGGCGATCCAGCTTGCGCCCCAGGGATCGTGGCCGAGCAGAAGGTCGGACGCGCGGACGGACTCCACGCACACCGCCGCCGTCGACATGATCGCGCTGGTCAGCCCGGCGGCCATGGCCATGGGCAGGAACGCTGCGTTCAGCACATGGCGCTGCGGGAGACCAAAGGAGACGTTCGAAGCCCCCAGGCACATGTTGACGCCCAGCTCGTCGCGGATCAGACGAATCGTCTCGAGCGTGGTGGTCACCGCCTCGGTATCGGCACCGACGGTCATGGCCAGCGGATCGATTACCACGTCCTGTGGCTCGATGCCGTGGTCGTGCGCCGCACCGAGAATCTTTCGCGCGAAGCCGAGACGCTGCTGCGGCGTCTGCGGAATACCCGTCTCATCGTTGACCAACGCGATCACCGCGGCGCCATGGCGCGCCACCAGCGGCAGAATCTCCTCCAGCCGTTCGTCCTCGGCGGTCACCGAGTTGACCAGGGCGCGGCCTTCATACACCGAGAGCCCGGCCTCCAGCGCCTCGATGACCGAGGAGTCGATGCAGATCGGCAGGTCGACAGCGTCCTGGGCGGTACGCAGCATCGACTTCAGCAGCTCGGGCTCGTCGACCAGCGGGATGCCCGCGTTGATGTCGAGCATGTCGGCGCCGGCCTGCGCCTGCGCGACGGCGTCATCGGTGACGGCCGAGAGATCACCGCTCTTCAGCTGCTCGGCGAACAGCTTTCGCCCGGTCGGGTTGATGCGCTCCCCGATGACGCAGAACGGCTGCCCCGAGCCGATGGTCACGGTCTTAGACCGGGACCGAAGCACTGTATCCATTGGTCTCCCTTTCCAGTCGGGGCGGAATGCCGAGGCGAGTGCACAGCTTCGCGATGCCGGCGTCCCTGCGAAATGAGATGAAGTGCAGTCCGGCCACACCGGGTTGAGAGAGCGCGTGATGGGCGAGCTCACACGCGATGTCGAAGCACTCCTCCTCGACATCGTGCGCCTCCTCGACCCGGGCCACGGTGGCCGGCGGGACGTCGATCCCGGGTACGCGGGTGGCGACGAAGCGCATCCCGCCCACGGTGCGCAGGATGCAGATCGTCGGGATCAGGGCGATCCGCTCGGTGAGTCCCGACTCGTATGCGGCGTGCAAGAAACGCTCGAGCAACTCGGGCCGGTAACAGATCTGGAGCTGTAGAAACCGCGCGCCGGCCAAGGCCTTCTTGGTCGCGCGCCTGACCCGGAACTCGAACGGGGGGGCGCCGGGGTTCTCCACCGCGCCGACAAGAAAGCGCGGGCGCGGCTCGATCCGGCGGCCGGAGAGATAGCGGCCGCCGCCAAGGGCCTGCGTGACCGAGATCAGCTGGGGGCCGTCAAGGTCGAAGACGCGCTTGGCCTCAGGCTCGTCCCCGGCGGTCACGTCATCACCGGTCAGGCAGCAGATGTTCTCGATCCCGTGCATCGCCGCGCCCATCAGGTCCGCCTCCAGTGCGAGCCGGTTGCGGTCGCGGCAGCTGAGCTGCATGACTGGCTCGACTCCCGCGCGCTGCATGCCGATCGCCACCGCGAGCGGCGAGGTGTGGGCGTGCGCTGATGGATTGTCGGTCGCGTTGAAGGCATCGACGAAGGCCTCCATGGGCTCGAGCTGGCGCTCGATCTCCCGTTGGCCCCCGCCGTCGATCACCGGCAGTTCGGCGGTGACGACGAACTGGTGCGCCGCGAGCTTGCCTTCAAGCTTCGACATCCGCGCCCACCGCCCAGCCGCCGGGAACCTTCCGGTCGCGGCCGCTGATCAGGTTGAGCCAGGCGGACGTGCCCTTCAGACCGTTGTCGACGGGCGGTCGCAAGTCATCGATGTGCCCGCGGAACACCGGCAGCCGTTCGGAGCGTTCGTAGGCCTTGAGCCAGACACAGCGCATCTCCGGCTTGACCTCGCAGCGGCCATCGGCGCGGACGCCGCCGCAGGGACCGTTGCGCAGGGCCTTGGGGCAATTCATCGGACACGTGAGTCCCGTCGAGTGGAGCACGCACTGGCCACACATCTGACAATCCCACACCCGTCCCTTGATCGCGTGCTCGGCGCGGGCGACGAGCGCGGCGGCGGTCATGCCGCCACCTGCTCCCGGCGGCGCTCGATCAACTCCTTGGCTTTCTTCACGGCCGACGACGCGTCAGCCGAGTAGCCGTCGGCGCCGACGGCGTCAGCGTACTCCTGGGTCACCGGCGCGCCACCGACCATGACGATCACCTTGTCGCGCAGGCCGGCCTTCTCCAGCGCGTTTATGTTGGCCTTGAACATCGGCATCGTCGTGGTGAGGAAGGCCGAGAAGCCGACCACGTCCGGGTTGTGCGTCTCGACCTGCTCGACGAACTTCTCCGGCGGCACGTTCACGCCGAGGTCGATGACGGTGAAGCCCGCCCCCTCGAGCATGATGTTGCAGAGGTTCTTGCCGATGTCGTGCACGTCGCCCTTCACCGTGCCCATCAGGAACGTCCCCACCTGCTGTGTGTCGGTCTCGGCGAGCAGCGGCCGCAGGATGTCCAGTGCGCCCTGCATGGCCCGCGCCGCGATCAGCATCTCGGGCACGAAGTAGTCACCGCGCTCGAAGCGCGCGCCGACCTCCTCGAGCGAGGGGATCAGCGCTTCGAAGAGCATGCGCTCCGGCTCCATGCCGTCGGCCAACCCGTCCTCGACCCCCTGCTTGACCGCCGGAGCGTTGCCGACCAAGGTCTCGTCGTAGAGCAGTTGAAGAATCTCCTCGTGGGTCATGCGGCGTGCTCTCCTTCGTCGATGTGGCCGAGGCGTCGACTGAGCGACCGCGCCTCTGCGATCAGAACCGGCTTGCACTCGGCGATCCGCCTCGGAGTCATCCGCAGCGTGGGACCCGCGATGCTCAGAGCCGCGATCACGTCCCCGTGCGCACCCCGTACGGCCGCGGCGATCGCTGCGAGCCCGGGCTCGAGCTCGTCGATGGCCGTCGCGAAGTCCGTCCGGCGCACGACCGCCAGCTCCTCACGCAGGAGCTCGGGATCCGTGACCGTGGCCGGGGCATGACGGGTTAACCGCGCCGGAACCGGCGCCCGGCCGAAGGCCATGAACACCTTGCCGGTCGCGGTGCAGTGATAATCGACGAGCCGGCCGAGCCACTGACCCGTGCCGAGGAAGTGCCGACTCTCGACCTCGGCCACATGCTCGACGCCACCGCGCGCCGGGACGGCCAGGTTGATCGTCTCGCCACTGAAGTCGGCCAGCGTGTCGAGTGTCGGCCGGGCCAACTCCACGACATTGCGCTCGAGCATCCCGCGCTCGGCGACGCGCAGGATCGCCGGACCGGGCCGCAACCGGCCACGCTGCCCGTCCTGCTCGATCAGGCCCCGGCGCTCGAGCGCCGTGACCAGCCGCGACGCCGTGCTCTTGGGGATGCCGCTGGCCGAGGCGAGATCGGTGAGCGCCACCGGCTCCTCGCTCTCGAGGACGCGCACGAGCAGGTCGGCGCCGCGGTCGACGGCCGTAGTGCCGTGAGCTGGGCGCTCGGACTGAACTTGGAACTCTTGTTCCACGCAGGATATATTACGGCTCTGGGCGCGCCGGTCAAGCCGTTGCTCGCAAGATCGCGCGCCATCCGGTCCCAATCGCCGAGGAGGCCTGCATGTTCGTCAACGCCATGCCCCGCTATGAGATCCTCAGCGAGGACGCGATGGAGGTGCTGGACCGGGGCTGGCGGCGGATCGTCAGTGAACTTGGGGTCGAGTTCCTGCTTCCCGAGGCGGTGGAGCTCCTGCGCGGCGCGGGCCAGATCGTCGAGGACGAGAACCGGGTCCGCTTCGATCCCGAGTTCATCCTCGAGCAGCTGGCCAAGGCCCCTTCGGAGTTCGAGCTCCAGGCTCGCAACCCGGACAACACCGCGCACATCGGCGGCGAGCACATGGTGTTCGCTCCGGTGTATGGCTGCCCGTTCATCCGCCAGGGTGACGTGCGCCGGGACGCCAAGATGGCCGACTTCGAGAACCTGGTCCGTCTCTCGCAGGCGTTCCCCGAGCTCGACTCCCCAGGGGGCACGATCTGCGAACCCGAGGACCGACCGCTCGACTCGCGCCACCTCGACATGGTGTATGCACTGCAGACACTCTCCGACAAGCCCTACATGGGTTCGGTCACCTCGGGTCCCAACGCCGCGGACACGATCCGGATGGGCGAGATCCTGTTCGGCGGACGTGAGGCGATCGAGCGCGCCCCGGTCTCGATCTCGCTGATCAACGTCAACTCCCCGCTGCGCTACGACGACCGCATGCTCGGCGCGATGTTCGAGTACGTGAAGGCCGGCCAGGCGGTGGTCATCACCCCGTTCCTGCTGATGGGCGCGATGTCGCCGGTGTCGCTGCCGGCGACGCTCGTCCAGCAGATGGCCGAGGCGTTCGCCGGCATCGCGCTGGCGCAGCTCATCCGGCCCGGCTCGCCGGTTGTCTTCGGATCGTTCCTGTCGAACACCGACATGCAGTCCGGCTCGCCGTCCTTCGGTACGCCCGAGTCCGGGGTCGGGGTCCTCTGCACGGGCCAGATCGCCCGGCGCTACGGCCTGCCCTGGCGCGGAGGCGGCGCGCTCAATGCCTCGCAGACGGTGGACGCGCAGGCCGCCTACGAGTCGCTCATGACACTCCTGCCGACGTTCCTGGCCGGCGCCAACTTCGTCATGCACTCGGCCGGATGGCTCGAGGGGGGACTGGTCTCGTGCTACGAGAAGTTCATCGTCGACGTCGAGCTGCTGCGCGAGTTGCGCCATGAGTTCACGCCGATCGAGATCGACGAGGCGTCGCTGGCCTTCGACGCCCACGTGGAGGTCGGCGCCGGCGGCCACTTCCTGGGCGCGATGCACACGCTCGAGCGCTTCCGCGAGTGCTTCTACCGCCCGCTGCTTTCCTCGACCGAGAACTTCGACCGCTGGACCAAGAAGGGCGCACGCGACACGACCGAGCGCGCGGGCGAGCTCTGGCGCTCGACGCTTGACAGCTACGAGCAACCGCCGCTCGACGACGGCGTGCGGACCGAGCTCGAGGAGTTCGTGGTGAGGCGGCGTGCGGAGCTGGGCGACTAGGGGACGGCGAGACGCATCTGCGCCGGGGTGACGCGCGCAGGAGCGCCCTCGCCCACGCCGACCTTCTGGACGACGTACCCGGCGGCGGCCAGTGCGCCGACGATTGCCTCGCCGTGTTCGTAGCCGCGCGTCTCGAGCGCGATCTCAACACCCGTCTCGCGCACGTGCAGGGAAACCGCCTCGCGCACGTGGTCGGCGTGCACGACGTTGCCGCCCGCCTGGGCGATGCAGGTGAGCAGCGCGGCCAGGCCACCGGGACGGTCGTCGATCCGCGTGAACAGGCGCAGCCGGCGACCCGCGGCGGTCTCGTGGCGCTGGGCCACGGCGGCGAGCAGACCAGAGTCGACGTTCCCGCCCGAGAGCACAACCACGGTCGCGCCGCTCGGCGCGGGCAGCACCTGACCACTCAGCAGCGCGGCCACGCCGACCGCCCCCGCACCCTCGACGACCAGCTTGGCGCGCTCGAGCAGGAGGACCATCGCCTCGGCCACGTCGTCCTCGCTGACCACCTCGAACTCATCGACCCAGCGTTCGACCAGGGGAAGCGTGAGGGCGCCAGGGCGCTTGACCGCGATGCCGTCGGCCAGCGTCGCGGAGGACTCGCAGCCGATCGGCTGGTGCGCGCGCATCGAGCCCGGGAAAGGAGCACAGGCGTCGACCTGGACCCCGGTCACGTGGACCTCTGGGCGCACGGACCTGATCGCCCCGGCCACACCGCTGATTAGGCCGCCGCCGCCGACGGGCACGATCACCTTGGTCAGGTCGGGTACGTCCTCGAGCAGCTCGACCCCGAGCGTCGCCTGACCGATGAGGATCTCCGGGTCGTCGAATGGGTGCACGAACACGGCGCCGGTCTCCGCGGCCCGCTCGCGCGCCGCGGCCACGCACTCGTCCACTGTGCCGACGACGAACCGCACGGTGCCGCCGTACTTCTGGACCGCGGCCACCTTGGAGACCGAGGCCTCCCGCGGCATGAAGACCTCGCACGGGATGCTGTGCGAGCGCGCCGCGTAGGCCAGCGACTGAGCGTGATTCCCCGCGCTGCCGGCGACCACCGCGCGGGGGCGCTCGAGGGTCGAGAGCTTGGTGAGCGCGCCGCGGAGCTTGAAGGAACCGGTGCGCTGTAGATTCTCGGCCTTCATCAGGATGCGGCCGCCGCACTGCTCGCTGAGACTGCGCGAGGTGAGCACGGGTGTCCGCCGAGCCAGCGCGTGGACGACCGGCAGCGCGCTGGTCGCCTCGCCATTCCCGAGCCGTGCGACCACCCGCGAAGCGGGGTTGATAACGGTGTCCGGCGAAATGCCACAGACCTCGGTCAGCGATCGGGCCGCGGTTGGCGGCGGCGCCGCCCGCTGGTAGGATCACCAGGTAGATGACTCATATATCAGCGTCGGGCAGGGCGCGTCAAGCGACCGCCAAGGGGTTCGCCTGACCGCCGGGGGCTGTTGTGCCCGGCGAATCGATGTAATGAGGCGACCGAGGTGAGCACCCAGACATCGAGCCGGTCACGACGAGGGAAGCCAGCCGCGGCGGGAGATCCCGCGGCGGCCAGCCCGACCGCGGGCGGCCCTCCGGACGCCGCGGGTGAGACCACGGTGGCCGGAGCGGCGAGGCTGACCGGCAGCCGGAGCGGCGGGACGCACGGTGAGCTGATGGCCGACCGGGCGTACGCCGAGCTGCGCGACCGGATCGTCACGCTGCGCATCCAGCCCGGCGCGCCGATCAACGAGGACGTGTTCGGCGTGGAGCTCGAGATGGGCCGCACCCCGGTGCGCGAGGCGATCAAGCGCCTGGCGCTGGAGAACCTGGTGACCGTCTTCCCCCGCCGCGGCACATTCGCCTCGGAGATCAACATCACCGATCTCGCGCACATCTCGGACGTGCGCATCCAGCTCGAGGGACACGCGGCCTACCGCGCCGCCCAGCGGATCACCGACGCGCAGCTCGCCGAACTGCAGGGCCTGCTCGCAGACCTCGGGGCCAGCAAGGGCAGCGACGATGTGCGGGAGCTGATGGCGCTCGACGCTCGCGTCCACCGCTTCATCTACCGCTGCTCGGCTAATCCGTACTTGGAGGAGACCCTCGGCCGCTACTACAACCTCTCGCTGCGCATCTGGCACCTCGTCCTCGACCGTCTGCCCCACCTGTTCGCGCGCGTGCACGAGCACGACGACATGCTCCACGCGATCGCCGACCGCAAGCCCGAGCGAGCGCGCGACATCCTGGTCGAGCACATCGCGACCTTCGAGAGCGAGATCCGCTCGGTTCTGTAGGGGCGGCAGGTTGCCGAAGGGCCGGCGCGGGGGCGGCCTGGGCCGGCGCGGGGCGTGGGCCGGGCGGGCGGCGTGATGGGCGGCGCGGCATGCGGCTCGCGGGGAGGGCGGCGCGGCGTGGCCGGGGCGCGCGGGGCGGCGTGGCCGGGGCGCGCGGGGCGGCGTGGCCGGGGCGTGATGCGGCTCGCGGGGCGTGATGCGCGGCGTGGCCGGGGCGCGCGGGGCGGCGTGGCCGCTCGCGGGGCGTGATGGATTTTCATGCCCTGGTGGGAAAGATCGATCACCGGGTCCCGGCGCGCGGCTCGGGGCCGGGTCCCGGCGCGCCGCGGCGCGCGCCTGGCGGCCCGCACCCCCCACCCCATCCCGCCGGCACCCCGCCGCTACCCCCGCCCCACCCCATCCCATCCCGCCGCCACCGCCACCCCCACCTCAGCCCTTGCGCCAACTGGCATGCGTCTGATATATCTGTTGTAAGCCAGTGGGTGCCGAGCACGTCGACCCGGACGCGGTGCCTCCGGATGGCGCCATGCACGCGACCGTAACCGAGCCGATCTCGCCGATCGATAAGGAAGCTCCGCCCACTCCCTCGAGCGCACGCCTGCTGGTCTCGTGCGCCGACCGGCCGGGGATCGTCGCGGCGGTCTCGAAGCTGCTCGCGCAGGAGGGCGCGAACATCACCACCTCGGACCAGTACACCACCGATCCGCAGGGCGGAGAGTTCTTCATGCGGATCGAGTTCCAGCTCCCCGGCGACGCGCTCGCGGGTCTCGAGCGGCGCTTCGACGAGGTCGCGGGGCGCTTCGGGATGCAGTGGCGCCTGTCCCCGCCCGGGGAGCGCAAGCGGGTTGCGCTGATGGTCTCCAGGCCCGACCACTGCCTGCTCGACCTGCTCTGGCGCTGGCGCCGGGGCGAGCTCGACTGCGACATCCCGCTGGTCGTCTCCAACCACCCAGACCTGAGGTCCGACGTGGCCATGTTCGGCGTGCGCTACGTCCACGTGCCGGTCGAGCGCGACAAGAAGGCCGAGGCCGAGGCGCGCCTGCTCGAGCTGTTCGGTCGCGAGCACGACCTGATCGTGCTCGCGCGCTACATGCAGGTGCTGAGTGGCGACTTCCTCGGCCGGGTGGGGACGCCCATCATCAACATCCACCATTCCTTCCTGCCGGCGTTCGCCGGCGCGAGCCCGTACGCGCAGGCCAGGGAGCGTGGCGTGAAGCTGATCGGCGCGACGGCGCACTACGTGAATGAGGCGCTCGACGCGGGCCCGATCATCGAGCAGGACACCGCGCGTGTCAGCCACCGTGACACGGCCGAGACGCTCGAGCGGATCGGGCGCGACGTCGAGCGCACCGTCCTGGCGCGGGCGGTCAAGTGGCATCTGGAGGACCGTGTCGTCGTCTCCGGCAACCGAACGGTGGCCTTCACGTGACCGTCCTGCCGCCACCGGTGAGGCCTGGCGAGGGGCATTGGAGCCAGCTCCTGAGCATCCCGGCCACCGTGCCCTCGCTCGCCCCGTGGCCGGTCGCCGAGGAGTCCATCATCGAGGGCTCACCGCGCATGCGCGGGCGCATCCTCTCCCGCAACGACCACGCGGTCGCCGGCCTCTGGGAGTCCGACGCGTGCCGTCTTGAGGTGGTCATCCAGGGCGATGAGCTGCTCGTGGTGCTGGCCGGGAAGCTCGTCATCCAGACCGGGCAGGGCGAGACGCTGCTGCTCGAGCGCGGCGACGTCGCCTGCCTGCCGGACGGCACGGACTGCGCGATCACCGTCGCCCAGAGCTGCCGCTGCGCGTTTCAGACGGTGGCGCCGCCAGCCGAGCGACGCGTGTCGGCAAGGTACTCATCGAGCGGCGCGTCGTGGCCGAGTCGCGTCGACAGCGCATGAGCCTGCTCCAGTGCGACGCGCCCGAGCAGACGTAGGCGCTGGGGCGCGAGCCGGAGCGAGGCCCCGGACGCGGTGAGGGCGGCGATCACGTCCCCGCCGCGGTCACAGACCGGCGCGGCCACAGCCGAGAGGCCGGGCTCAAGCTCGTCGACGATCGTCGCGTAACCCTGATCCCGAACGGCCTCGAGCTCCCGGTGCAGCCGCTCGCGGTCGGTCAGCGTGGCCGACGTGAGACGCTCGAGCTCGCCGTCCCGCAGCTCGCCGGCGCCGAAGGCCAGGAACACCTTCCCGGCCGCCGTGCAGTGCAGTGGCAACTCGCGCCCGATCCAGTTCGTGGCGCCGAGCAGATGGGTCCCGTCGACCTGGGCGATCGCCTCGGTGCCGGCCGGCGCGGCGACGAACAGGTTCGCCGTCTCGCCGCTCTCATCGGCCAGTCGCCGCATGCTCGGCTGCGCGAGCTCGACCAGGTCCTCGCGGCCGACGCCGGAGCGCGCGAAGCGAAGCTGAGCCGAGCCCGGCCGCAGACCGGACCGCGCGGCGTCCCAGACCACGAGATCGTGGCGCGCGAGCGCCTCAACGATCGGCGCCGTGTCCACCGGGTCGAGGGCCAGCGCATCGGCGAGCTCGGTCAGCGTCCGCGGCGAGCGGTCGAGGACCAACGCGAGCAGGTGCGCGGCGTGATCCGCACCGGCCTCGGAGCCGGACGGGAGTGAGCCGCTCATGCGCGGTGGCCGCCGGAGGTCAGCACGACGGTCTGGAGCTCGGTGAACGAGTGCATGACGTGTGCGCCGCCGACCCGCCCGATGCCGCTGTCGCTGCCCGCCCGTCCGCCGAAGGGCAGCTGGGCCTCCCAATAGTTCGTGGACTCGTTGATGTTCACCCAGCCCGTGCGCACGCGATCGGCGAACTCGAGCCCGCGGTTCAGGTCAGCGGTGAAGATCGCGGCCAGCAGTCCGTAGGGCGAGGCGTTGGCCAGCTCGACGGCCTGCTCGAAGGAATCAATCGCCACCACCGGCGCGACCGGGCCGAAGGTCTCCTCCTGGGCGACCCGGGCTCCGACGGGTACGTCGCTCAGGATCGTCGGCGACCAGTAGAGGTCAGTGGCGAAGCCGCTGACGCGCGAACCGCCATTGAGCACGCGCGCGCCCTGCTCCAGGGCATCGGCCACGTGCTCGTCCATCTTGTGCGCGACGGGCTCGTTGTTGACCGGGCCCATGGTCGTGGCGTCATCGAACGGGTCGCCGAGCAGGATGCTCTCGGCCACGCGCGCCGCGAGCCGTTCGACGTACTCGTCGCGGACTGCGCGGTGCACGAGGACGCGCTCGCCGGCCGTGCAGCTCTGGCCGGCACACAGGAAGCACGCGCTCAGCGTGGCCTCGACGGCCGCCTCGACATCCGCGTCGTCCATCACGACCAGTGGCCCGTTGCCACCCATCTCGAGCAGCGCGGCCTTGCCCGCAGCGGCCTGCGCCACCAGGCGCCCAGTGGCCGTCGAGCCGATGAAGGCCACGCCGTTGGTGCCGGGGTTGCGGGCGATCTCGTCGCCGACGACCGGGCCCGGACCGGTCACCAGGTTGAACACGCCCGCCGGAATGTCAGCGTCGGCGATGCAGCGGGCGAGTGCCACCGCGCACACGGCGGTCGTAGGGGCTGGCGTCCACACGACGGCGTTCCCCGAGGCCAGGGCCGGCGCGATCAGCTCGGCGGGCATCGTGTAGGGCCAGTTCCACGGGCTGATGATCCCCACGACACCGCGCGGGCGACGCGTGAGCAGCACCCGCTTGCCGTCCGAAACGGAATTCGGCAGCTCACCCCCGAGCCGCTTGCCGTCCTCCGCGGCCATGCGCCAGTACTCGACCAGCTCGTCCACCTCGTCGTAGGCCTCGACCCGCAGCGGCTTGCCCTGATCGAGCGTCAGCGTGCGGGCGAGTTCATCCCGGCGCGTCTCGATGATGTCGCCCACGGCGTGCATCTTCGCGGCGCGCTCGTGCGCGGTCGCCCGCGCCCAACCGTCTGCGGCGGCGCGCGCCGCCTCGATGGCGCGCACGGCATCCGCGCGGTCCCCGTCGGGGACGCTGCCGATCGTCTCGCCCGTCGCGGGCGAGGTGGCCTCGAACGTCCTGCCGGACAGACTCGGGCTCCACTGGCCGGCGACGAACATCTCCTGCGCGGTGGCTGGGGCGGGCTGGGCGGTGGCCATATCGGATCGATCCCGCTTTCAGAACAGAGCCTGTCCGAAAACCGGTCGCATCGACGCGGCGCATTCATCGGGCCCCTCGGCGTTGACACATTTAGACAACTGATATATAACGGCCCGACCAGGCCAAGGTCAATGGGGTTGGCCTAGCGACTTCCCTGGGGACCAGACGAGAGAGGGCTCGGAGGAGCGATCAGACGTCCAATCGCACGAGAGGGCTGGGCTATGCCATTCCCGGCGTCGACGCCAGTCGGTTCTGCCGCTGTGACAACTAAGAGCTTTCGCGGCCTACCCGCCGCGAGAAACAACCTGCGCCACGGGCGCACGGGAGGTTGATCGATGGCAACCGTAGAGGCGCCGAAGGGCGCCGAAGGTAGTGGTGGTGACAGCCAGGAACTCGCGGGCTTTGGCTACAAGCAGGAGCTTGACCGGTCGCTCGGGAGCTTCTCCTCCTTCGCCGCCGGCTTCAGCTACATCTCGATCCTCACCGGCGTCATCCAGCTGTTCGCGTTCGGCTACGCCTTCGCCGGCCCCGCCGTCTGGTGGACCTGGCTGATCGTTCTCTTCGGGCAGATGATGGTCGCACTCTGCTTCGCCGAGATGGCGGGGCAGTATCCGCTGGCCGGGTCCGTCTACAACTGGTCAAAGCGCGTCGCCGGCGATTTCGCCGCCTGGATGACGGGCTGGATCTATGTCGTGGGCTCGATCGTCACCGTGGCCGCGGTGGCCGTCGCCTGGCAGGTGGTGCTGCCGCAGGTGTCGACCAAGTTCCAGATCCTGGGCTCGGCCGCCGATGCCGGCACATACGTGACCAAGGGCGGCGCTCAGAACGCGCTGCTGCTGGGCGCGATCCTGGTCACCTTCGGGACCGTCATCAACATGCTCGGCGTCAAGGTCATGGCGCGCATCAACAACTTCGGCGTGATGGCCGAGCTGATCGGCGCCTCCATACTGGTCGTCCTGCTGCTCTTCAACGCGCACCGCGGACCGGCGGTCGTCACGAGGACGCTGGGCCTCGGCGCCGGTCACAGCTGGGGCTACTTCGGCGCCTTCATCATCGGCGGGATCATGAGTGCGTACGTCATGTACGGGTTCGACACCGCGGGCACGCTCGCTGAGGAGACGAACGAACCCAAGCGAACCGCGCCGCCGGCGATCATCCGCGCACTGGCCGCGGCGTCGATCATCGGCGGTCTGCTGATCCTGTTCGCACTGATGTCCGTGATCAACCTCCACGACAAGAACATCCCGCTGCTCGGCCTGCCCTACATCATCAAGCAGGCCCTTGGCAACACGGCCGGCAACGTGTTCCTGGTCGACGCGGCGATCGCCATCAGCGTCTGCACGCTGGCGGTGATGGCCTCGTGTATCCGGTTGCTGTTCGCGATGGCGCGCGACAGCCGACTGCCGTTCGGCAGCCATATCGCGCGCGTCTCCGGCACGCGCAAGGTGCCGGTCGTCCCGGCGCTCGTGGTCGGCCTGCTGGCCCTCGGACTGCTGGCGATCAACATCGGCAACCAGAGCGCGTTCCTCGCTCTCACCTCGGTGGCGATCGTCATGTTCTACATCGCCTACCTCGGCGTTACGGGCGGCATGCTCATCCGGCGCCTGCGCGGCACCTGGCCCAAGCCCGACCACGGCCCGTACTTCTCGCTCGGCCGCTGGGGACTGCTGGTCAACATCATCGCGGTGGTCTACGGCGCGCTCGTGGCGGTGAACATCGCCTGGCCGCGGGCAGCCGTCTACGACGCGCTGGCCGGCACCAAGGATTCCGCCGGCAACACGATTCCCAGCCACTGGTACTGGCAGTACATCGCCGTGCTGTTCATCGGCATCGTGGTGATCATCGGCTCGCTGTACTACTTCTTCGTGTACAGGCGCAAGCCGATCGAGGTGCTCAAGGAGCACGCGGCCGAGGTTCCGGTGCTGCCGGGAGCCCATCTGGGCGAAGCGGCACCGTGAACGACGCCGGCGAGTTCGACTATGTGATCGCAGGCGGCGGTACCGCCGGCTGCGTCGTGGCGGCGCGCCTGTCCGAGGATCCCTCGGTCAGCGTGTGCCTGATCGAGGCCGGGCCGTCCGATGTGGACGACCCGGCCGTCCTGCGGCTCGAGGACTGGATGTTCCTGCTCGACTCGGGCTACGACTGGGATTACCTCGTCGAACCCCAGGAGAAGGGCAACTCGTTCCTGCGACACGCTCGGGCCAAGGTGCTCGGGGGCTGTTCGTCGCACAACTCGTGCATCGCGTTCTGGACCCCGAAGGAGGACCTCGACGAATGGGCGGCGGCCGGATGTACCGGCTGGAGTGCGGCGGAGTGCTGGCCGCTGATCCAGAAGCTCGAGACCAACGACGGGCCGGGTGAGCATCACGGGCGCAGTGGCCCGGTCAACATCCGCACGGTCCCTCCGAACGACCCCTGCGGCGTGGCCATCCTCGAGGCGGCGGCCCAGGCCGGTCTTCCGACCACGCGTTTCAACGAGGGCGAAACCGTCACCAACGGCGCCGGCTGGTTCCAGATCAATTCCGCCGCGGACAACACGCGCATGTCCTCCTCGCACGCGTATCTGCACCCCATCATCGGCCAGCGACCCAACCTGGAGATCCGCACGCACTGTTGGGTCAAGCGCGTGGTCCTCGACGAGAACCGCCGCGCCACAGCGGTCGAGTACCTGACGCCCGACCTACTCACGCGGTCGGTGGTCCGCGCCCGGCGCGAGGTGATCCTCAGCGCCGGGGCGATCGACACGCCCAAGCTGCTCATGCTCTCGGGGGTCGGCCCGGCCGAGCACCTCGCCGAGTTCGGGATCCAGACGGTGGTCGATTCCCCCGGGGTCGGCGCCAACCTCGACGACCACGTCGAGGGGATCGTGCAGTGGGACGCCAAGCAGCCGATGATCCGCACCTCGACGCAGTGGTGGGAAATTGGGCTCTTCTCGACCTCCGAGCCCGGTCTCGACCGACCCGATCTGATGATGCACTACGGCTCGGTGCCGTTTGACATGAACACCGCGCGCTGGGGCTACCCGACGACCGAGAACGGGTTCTGTCTGACCCCCAATGTGTGCCGGGGCCGCTCGCGCGGCACGGTCCGCCTGCGCTCCTCCGACTATCGCGACCGCGCGCGCGTCGATCCGCGCTATTTCACCGACCCGGAGGGTCACGACGAGCGCGTCATGACCTACGGAATCCGCCTCGCGCGCGAGATCGTCAAGCAGCCCGCGATGGCAGCCTGGGCCGGAGCGGAGCTGGCTCCTGGGCCCGATGCGGTGACCGACGACGAACTCGTCGATTACATGCACAAGACCCACAACACGGTCTACCATCCGGCGTGCACCGCGCACATGGGTCCCGACTCCGATCCGCTCGCCGTCGTCGACCCAAGGTTGAGGGTGCGAGGCACGCGCGGACTGCGTGTCGCCGATGGCTCGGCACTACCGTTCCTACCCGCGATCAACCCGTGCATCACAACGATGATGATCGGCGAGAAGTGCTCTCAGATGCTCAAGGAGGACGCACGCTCGGGCACGGCGGACATGGCGGTTCCGAGCGCCAGCTGACGCCACCGGGCGAGGTCGCCGAATTCCTCGGCGCCCATCCGCCGTTCGACGCCCTCGACGCCGACACGGTCGAGCGCGTGGCGGCCTCCGCCGAGATCGAGTTCCACCTCGCGGGCACGACGATCTTCTCCCAGGGCTCCGAGCCGGTCGAGCACCTGCGCGTCGTCCGCAGCGGTTCGGTGAAGGTCGTGTTCGACGAGCGCGTGCTCGACATGCTCACCCCCGGCGAGCTCTTTGGCCACGCCTCGATGCTCTCGGGACTGCCCGCCGGCTTTGCCGCGCTCGCGGCCGAGGACACGCTCTGCTACCGGATCCCCGCCGAGGAGGCCCGCGGGCTACTCGGCCGACCGGCCGGACTCCGGTTCGTCGCGCGCTCGCTGCTCGAGGATCCGGCGGCCGACGCCGCCGCCGTCTCGGCGGCCGCCCTGGCTCGTGACCCCGCGCACCAACCGGTCGGGGCGCTGATCCACGGCGAGCCCGTCGTGTGCAGCCCGGACACCACGATCCGCGAGGCTGCGCAGCTGATGACGACCGCGCGAGCCACCTCGGCGGTGGTCGCGCTCGGGCGCGGCGAGGTCGGGATCATGACCGACCGCGACCTGCGTACCAAGGTGGTCGCCAATGGCCTCTCGACCGATGCCCCGGTGTCGGCGGCGATGACCGCGCCCGCCTACACATGCGAGCCCGACCGGCTGGGCGGCGAGGTGTTGCTCGACATGCTCGATCGCGGCTTTCGCCACTTCCCGGTGCTGACCACCACCGGCGAGGTGCTCGGTGTGGTCGAGGACGTCGACCTGGTCGCGGTGGAGACGCGCTCGTCGTTCTACCTCCGCCAGGCCATCGCACGGGCCGAGACCGTGGACGAGCTCGCCGAGGCCGCCCAGGATCTGCGTCCCGCGGTGCTCGCGCTGCACGATGCGCGCGTCGCGGCGGTCAACATCACCGCGATCTACAGCGTCGTCGTGGACGCCCTCACGCGGCGGCTGCTCGAGTTGGCGATGCGCACAGCCGGGCCACCGCCGGCCGAATTCGCGTGGCTCGCGTTGGGCAGCTGGGCGCGGCGCGAAGCCACCCCGGGTTCCGACGTGGACAGCGCGATCGCCTGGTTCGGCAGCGGTCCCGAACAGGAGATCCGGCCCTATCTGCACGCGCTGGCCACCGCGGTCGTCGCCGGACTCGAGGCCTGCGGGCTGCGCACCGATGAGCACGGCGCGACCGCCTCCGACCTGCTCTTCGTCCGCTCGCTGAGCTCGTGGCAGTCGGCCGCCCGGGCCTGGCTCGAGGACCCGACGCTGGAGCAGGCGCTGATCCTCGTCTCCGTGCTCGTGGACAGCCGCCCTGTCTGGGGCCTGCGCGCCGGAACCCCCCTCTCTGACACCTTCCGCCTCGCACCACGGCACCCGGGCCTGTTGCGCCAGCTGGCTCGCTTCGCGCTCTCCTACCGGCCGCCGACCGGATTCTTCCGCGGCCTCGTGGTCGAGCATTCGGGCGAGCATCGCGGCCGCCTCGATCTCAAGCACGGAGGCCTGATCCCGGTCATCGACCTGGCCCGCTGGGCCGGGCTGGCGGCGGGAGTGGCCAGCGCTTCGACCCCCGAGCGCCTCCGGGCCGCCGCAGCCGCGGGCACGCTCACGGCGGCCGACGCGCACACGCTCGGCGATGCCTTCGAGTTGATCAGCGAGCTTCGCCTGGATCACCAGGTCGAGCAGCTGCGTGCCGGCGAGCCACTCGACGACTTCGTCGATCCGGCCGCGCTGAGTCCGCTGACCCGCAGCCACCTCAAGGAGGCCTTCCGCGCGGTGGCCTCGATTCAGAAACACGTGGCCTCTGAACTTCAGTTCGGCGTCACGTGACGCCGCTGTCCCGTCTCGTGCGCGTCAGGCCACGCACCGCGGCCGGGGCGGCCTACGCGCGGGCGCGCTGGCCGGCCGGCGGGACGCCGTGGCGCGAGGCCCGCTGGTGCGCGGTCGATCTCGAGCTGAGCGGCCTCGACCCCGAGCGGCACGAGATCATCGCCTACGGCGCGGTACCGATGCACGAGGGGCGGATCGTGCTCAGGGAGGCCGTTTCAGGGCTCGCCCGTCCTGAGCGCCCACTCACCGAGTCCTCGATTCGCATCCACGGCATCCTGTCCGCCGACCTCGCCGATGCGCCGCCGCTGGCCATCGCCCTCGAGCCGCTGCTCGAGGCGATGACCGGGCGCGTGCTCGTGGCCCACTCGGCGGAGGTCGAGCGCGGTTTCCTGGGGCCCGCACTGCGTGCGCAGGGCCTCCGTCTTCGAGGCCCGGTCGTGGACACGGCCCTGCTCGGGCGGTTGTGGCTGTACGAGCGCGACGGCCGCGCGCCTCGTCACCTCCCGCTCGGCGAGCTCGCCGCGGCCCTCGGCCTGCCCGCGGAACGGCCGCACGCGGCGCTCAGCGATGCGCTGACCACCGCGCAGGCCTTCATCGCCCTGGCCGCGCACCTCGATGCGCTGCGTGCCGAGACCGTTCGCTCGCTGACCGGCTCGCCGGCGCGACTGGAGTCGCTGCTCTCCTACGTGGGCAGATAGCGTTCGCTTCGATGACCGGCGATTGGCGCGACTACCGTCCGGCGATCTGGCTGGCGATGCTGGGCATCGCGGCCGCGCTGCTGCTCGGATCGGCGCTCTACGCCGCGCCATTTCTCGGTGCGGCGATCGGCGTCAGCGTTCGAATCGTCCAGGCTCGCCGGCGGGTCGCCCGCGGACTACCCCCGGGGCGCAGGCGAAGGCGCAGCTAGAATCGGTCGGCCGAGGGCACGGTGAGCCCTCTGCCAAGGGGAACCTATGCAACCTGCGAAGTCCGCAGCGAAGGCCGCCGATCGCGCACGACGTAGCCACCGAGCCCCGGCGCGCGCCGGGGCCGGAACGCTGCTGGGCGCGTTACTCGTCCTCGCGGTCCTGGCCGGACTGGGACTTCACGGCGCCGCCAGGGGCACGCCCAGCGCCCGCGTGCCGCGGCCGCCCATGAGCCGGCCGGTGCCCCGCGGCGGCGCCGGTCGCTCGCAAGCGGCACGGTTTGTCCGCGCAACCGTGCTTGTGGCTTTCCGCGCGGGCGCCAGCGAGGAACGGCGGCTGCGGCTCATGCGACAGCTCGGCGCCCGGGACCTGCGGGTGGTCGGAGTGGGCACGCACGTGCTCAGGCTGGCGCGCACGAGCGTGCCGGCGGCGATCGCCGTCCTGCGCCGCGACCCCAGCGTGCGCTACGCCGAGCCCGACTTCATTGCGAGCGCGAGCGCCGTGCCCAACGACACGTCGTTCGGCCTGCAGTGGGGATCGCGCAACACCGGCCAGAGCATCCCGTTCCAGGACGCCACCGAGAAACTCGGCCCCGCCGGCGGCGGCGCACCCGCGGCCGACGACCGCGCCAACTGGGCCTGGAACTCGACCCAGCGCAGTCAGGGGATCGTGATCGGCGAGACCGATTCGGGCGTCAACTACAACCATCCAGACCTGGCGACGAACATCTGGTCGAACCCACAGGGAGTCGGCGGTTGCCCAGCCGGCACCCACGGTTACAACGTCGTGCCCTCCACCCCGACGTGCGACCCCATGGACGACGACACGGAGTACGGTGGTCACGGCACTCACGTGGCCGGCATCATGGGCGCGGCCGGGGACAATTCGACCGGCGTCGCAGGGATGAACTGGCACACGACGATCCTGCCGGTCAAATGGCTCGACTCGACCGGCAGCGGCACCACCGCCGGGCTGATCAGCGCGCTCTCGTGGCTGGTGAGCGTCAAGCAGGCCGGCGTCAACCTCAGGGTGGTCAACGACTCGGCGACCTTCGCGGGCACTGCCTACTCGCAGGCACTTTCCAATGAGATCGACGTTCTGGGGGCGAACAACATCCTGTTCGTCACGGCCGCCGGCAACACGGGACAGAACAACGACTCGTCCCAGACCCCGCGCTACCCGTGCAACTACCGCCGTGCGAACGAGATCTGCGTGACGGCCAGCGATCACAACGACTCGATCCCGAGCTGGGCGAACTACGGCCCCGGCACCGTCGACCTGGCTGCGCCGGGGGTGAGCATCTTCTCCACACTGCGAAACGGTTCCTACGGGTGGCTCAGCGGAGGGTCGATGGCCTCACCGCAGGTGGCAGGCGCTGCGGCGCTCGTGCTCGCCAACGACCCCTCGCTCTCCGCCACCGACGTGAAGAGTGCGATCCTCGACAACGTCGATCCGATCCCGGGGATGAGCAGCCTCGTCCGCACCGGAGGCCGGCTGGATGTCTGCAAGGCGATCCCCGGCTGCCAGCAGCCGGCGCTGGCCACGACGGCTCAGGCCACGCTCGGGCCGGACGGCACCTCGGCCGTCCTCAATGGCGCCGTGAGCCCGCAGAACACCAACACCGACTTCCACTTTCGATATTCGTTGAACGCGAACATGAGCGGCGCCACCAGTACGGCCGCGCAGGGCGCGGGCTCCGCCGGCGCAAGTGCGCCCGTGTCCCAGAACGTGACCGGGCTCCAGGCGAACGCCACGTACTACTTCCAGATCGAGGCCACCAACGCCCAGGGCACAACCGATGGCGCCGTACTCTCGTTCAGCACCTCGCTCGTCGGTCCCGCGGTCTCCACACAACCCGCGTCTTCGGTGACCGGCTCCTCGGCCGTGCTGGGCGGCACGGTAAACCCGGAGAACAGCTCGACCACCTACCGGTTCGACTACGCGCCGAACCCCGATATGAGCGGCGCAAGCAGCACGCCCTGGCAGTCCGCCGCCTCGGGCGCCACCACCCTGCCCGTCTCCCAGCCCGTGGCCGGGCTGCAACCGAACACCACCTACTACTTCCGGATCGTGGCCCAGAACGGGGCGGGAACGAGCACCGGTCCGGTCGTCTCGTTTGTCAGCTCGGCACCGCCGCTGGCCGCCACGCGGCCGGCGCAGTCGATCGGTCCCGCGTCGGCCGTGCTGAGCGCATCGGTCAATCCGCAGAACAGTCCGACCAGCTACGTGTTCGAGTACTCGTCCGACGCGGACATGAGTGGCGCGCAGCAGGTGCCGCAGGAGAATCCCCTGACCGCCGGCTCCGGAGACTCCCCGGCGCCGGTGTCACAGCCGGTCTCCGGCCTGTCACCCGGAACGACGTACTACTTCCGCGTCGTGGCGACCAACGAGGCCGGTCCGGTGCGCACGGCCGAGGGGTCCGTGTTGTCATTCACGACCTTGCCCAGGGCGACGGCGGTGACACTCCCGGCGCTGTCGGTCGGGACCTCCTCGGCCGTGCTCAGCGGACTGGTCAATCCTCGTAACAGCCCGGCCGTCTACGTCTTCCGATACGCGACCCGCGCGGATATGACCGGCGCCACCCAGCCGCACGGCCCGTCGCCGGCAGGGTCAGATGGCTCATCTCATCTGGTCACCCAGGCCGTCTCGGGGCTCGCGCCGCAGCGGACCTATTACTTCCAGGTGGTCGCGGTGAGTCCGGCCGGCATCACCCCGGGCGCGGTGCTCGCGTTCACTACCGCGGCGCCCTCCTTCAGGCCGCCCGGCCCGGTCGCGCCGACGCTCAGCGAACGAGTCCCGTCCGGCCAGACAATCACCTCCCTGTTGGCTCACGGACTGACGGTCCGCGTCCGCGTCTCGGCGCGATGCTCGCTGAGCGCCGTGCTGCTCATGCCTGTCGTGCAGAAGTTGAGCGCCCACAAACGTCGCACCACCACGCAGCGGCTGGCCAGCGCGTCGCTGACGCTGGCGAGCAGCCGCACGCTGCAGTTCTCGATCAGGCTCAGCCGCTCAGCCCGGCGCGCGCTCGCCCACAGCACGCGTGTCACGCTCACGCTTCAGTTGAGCGCCGGCGTGCCCGGCGTCCGCACGCCGGCCACGAAACGGCTCCGAATCGCGCTCGTTCGTCCCAGCCGGCGGCGCCGGCCCTAGTCGGGCTGGAGCACGATGCAGTGCGCGCGGCGGCGTATCGCCGGCGCGTGATTGCGCGTCAGCGCCCGGCTGAGCAGGCGGCGCGGGCGCGGCGGCAGCACGATCGCGTCACAACCGAGCTCGCGCGCGCCGTCCACGAGCGCCGCGGAGGCGCGGCGGCCGCACAGCACCTCGAAGCGCGCCGGCATGTCAACGAGTCCCGCGGCTCGCTGGAGATCGGCGTGTGCGGCGTCGCGCAGCACCTCGTTCCAGGTCGAGGCCCCGATCGAGCAACCGATCGAACGGCCCTCGAGCTCGACCACGGCGGCCACCGTGAGGAGAGCGTGATCGCGACTGGCCAGCGCGGAGGCAGCCGTGAGGGCCTCACCGGCCTCGGCGCTCCCGTCGTACAGAACCAGCACGTGCCCGAACGACATGGGGCAACCATACGCCCGCGTCGCCGAGAAACAAGAACGAACCCGGAAACTAGCCGCGCACGCGCTCGCCCGTCGGGTCAAAGAGCGGCTCGCGCGCGACTTCACCGGGCACCCACTCGCCGAAGACGTCGACCTCGACGGCCGTGCCGATCTCCACCTCGGGCGGCAGATAGGCGTAGGCGATCGAGCGATCGACGGTGTACCCGTAGCCGCCGCTGGTCACCCGTCCGACCACCGCTCCGTCGATGCGCACGGGCTCGTTACCGAGCGCGACCGAGCGGGGATCGGCCAGGACCAGACAGCGCAGGCGCTTGCGCGGCTCGCCGAGCTCCTCAGAGCCGATGAACTGCTTGTCCCGGCTCACGCAGAAGGCGAGGCCGGCCTCGAGCGGCGTCTCGTCGGGTGTGATGTCGGCCGCCCATACGCGGTAGCCCTTCTCGAGCCGGAGCGAATCGATCGCGCGATAGCCGCCGGCCCTCAGGCCGTGCGCCTGGCCGGCCTCCCACAGCGCCCGCCACAGGCCGGCGCCGTACTCGGTCGGGCAGTAGAGCTCCCAGCCGAGCTCGCCGACGAAGGTCACCCGCATGGCGCGAACGGGCACGTCGCCCACGGTGAGCTCGCGCATACGCATGTAGGGAAAGTCGAGCTCGTCCGGGGTCAGCGGTCCGAGCACATCGCGGGCCCGCGGGCCCCACAGGCCGAAGCACGACCAGCGGGCCGTCATGTCGCTCACCCGCACGGACCCGTCGTCGGGCACGTGGCCGCGGATCCAGCCGAGGTCGTGATTGCCGAAGGCCGTGCCGGTGACGATCTGGAAGACCTCCTCTTCGACGCGCGTGACGGTGAAATCGCACTCGATACCCCCGCGGCGGTTGAGCATCTGCGTGTAGGTGATGGCCCCGACCTCGCGGGCCACGCGGTTGTCGCACAGCCACTCCAGGAAGACTGCTGCGCCGGCGCCCGTGACCTCGATCTTGGCGAATGACGACTCGTCGAACAGCGCCGCCGCCTCGCGCGCGGCCCGGTGCTCGGCGCCGATCGCCGGCGACCAGTGCATGCCGGCCCAGCCGCGCGGCCGCAGCGACTCGTCGCCTTCATGAGCATTGGACTCGTACCAGTTGACACGCTCCCAGCCTGACTTCTCGCCGAACGCGGCGCCGTGGCGACGATGCCAGTCGTAGGCGCTCGAGGTGCGCAGCGGCCGACCGGCCAGCCGTTCGTGGCCGGGGTAGCGAATGTCGTAATAGGTCTCGTAGACCTCCTTGGCACGCTTCAGCGTGTAGTCGGGCGAGCGGTAGTGCGCTCCGAAACGACGGATGTCCATGTGCCAGACATCGAGCGATGGCTCACCCGCGGTGATCCACTCGGCCATCACCTTGCCGATCCCGCCCGCCCCGGCCAGGCCGTGAGCGCAGAAGCCCGCGGCGACGAACAGCCCGCGCACGTCGGTCTCGCCGAGGCAGAACTCGTTGTCGGGGGTAAATGCCTCCGGGCCGTTGATCAGGCGCGTCACGGTGATCTCGTCCATGGCCGGGACCCGCCGGCGAGAGTTCTCGGCGATCTCCTCAAAGCGCGGCCAGTCCTCCTCGAGCAGGCGGCCGTTGAAGTTCTCGGGGATGGCGTCGAGCAGCCGCTCGTCGAGCGCCCACGGCGCACTGTCGCGCTCATAACCGCCCATCACCAGACCACCGCCCTCCTCCCGGAAGTAGATCAGCAGGTCGGGATCGCGCAGCGTCGGCAGGTGTTCGCCCGGCGTGCGCTCCCGGAAGGGTTGGGTCACCAGGTACTCGTGGGCGAAGGGCACGATCGGCACGCGCACGCCGGCCATCCGGCCGATCTCGGCGGCGAACATGCCGCCGGCGTTGACCACCACATCGGTTTCGATCCGGCCCCACTCCGTGTCCACCGCACGCACGCGCGCACCCGCGCGCGTGGCCTGAAGCTCCACGCCCGTGACGCGCGTGCCCGTGAAGATCCGCGCCCCGCCCGCCCGGGCGCCCTCGGCGAGCGCGTAGGTGAGCTGCGAGGGATCGAGATAGCCGTCGCTCGGCAGATAGGAGGCGCAGCGCACGTTGTCGGTGACCATCAGCGGGAACATGCCCCTGGCCTCCTCGGCGGAGATCAGCTCGAGCGGAAGCCCGAACGTCTTGGCCCAGGCCACCTGCCGGAGTACCTCCTGCTCGCGTTCGGGCGTGCAGGCCAGACGAATGCCACCGCACTCCACCCAACCGCAGTCGAGCGTGCGATAGAGCTCGACCGAGTGCATCATCATCCGCGTGAGCGAGACCCCGGCGCGCAGCTGGCCGACGAGCCCAGCGGAGTGGAAGGTCGAGCCGCTGGTCAGCTGATCGCGGTCGAGCAGCACGACATCGGTCTCCCCGAGCTGCGCCAGGTGGTAGGCGATCGACGTTCCGCCGACGCCGCCCCCGATGATGACCACGCGCGCGCGGTCGGGCAGTTCACGCGGCCGCCGCACTCAGCCAATCCTCGAAGCGCGGGTCCCCCGAAGTCTCGCGCAAGCGGTCAAAATGCTCGGCGGCGTAACCCCCGAAGTCGAAATCGAGCTCCGAGATCGACCCCTGGACGACACCCCAGGTGGCCTCGCGCACGTCCGACATCGCCCGCATCAGGGCGAGCGCCGCGCGCTCGCTCGCCTCGGGCGGGCGCTCGAGGTAGGCCTCCAGAAGGCGCCCGTCGGCCGCCTCGTCGAACCCGTTGTTGATCGAGAGATTGCCCAGATCGAAGAACCGCTCACCCATGCCGGCGTACTCCCAGTCGACCAACAGCAGCACACCGTCGGTGCTCCGGATCAGGTTGGCGGTCAACAGATCGTTGTGGCACGAGACCGGCTCCGTCAGGGGTCGAGCCGCGGCGATCCGGCCGGCAACCTCGCGGGCTTGTTCATATTCGCGCGGCAGCTCGCCGCCGCGTTCCTGCACGATCGCAGCGTAACTGTCCACGAGCTCTGGAACCCAGAATCGCGTGGGCAGGAGCGGGCCGCGGTCGTGAAAGGCCCGCAGCGCCCGGGCTGCCTCGCCGGGAGCGGCGGCGAGCTCCGGCGCGGAGACCGCACGGCAGTGCACGAAGCGGGTGACCAGACAGTCGTCGTAGCCTGCGGCGACCTCGGGGGCAATGCCCAGCCCGGCCGCAGCGTCATTGGCGACCCGCTCGGCCTCGCGACTGATTCCGAGCAGCGCGGTGTCCTTACCGGGTAGACGGATGACGTAATCCCGGCCACCCAGCCGGGCGCGATAATTGCGGTTCGTGATCCCGCCGTCCAGCGGCTCGGGCTGCCCCTCGGGCGCCCCGAGCAGGGGCTCGAGCCGGGCTTGGATCTCGGCGAGTGAAGGGCTAGCCGTCATCGCCCCGGCCCACGAGGTCGATCATCCGGTCTAGCTCCGGGGATTCGAACTCGGCCACGGCGCGCTGCCACAGCGCCTGCGCCCACGCGCGGATCTCCTCGTCGCCTGTCGTGCCGATCCGGATCGACCCCCAGAGGCTCCAACCGTACATCGACATCAGCGACCAGAGTCGAGCCCGGGCCGCGAGCCGCTCATCCGCGTGCCCGAGGTACTCGGTCACGAGCCGTTCGGCCTGATCGCGATCGAGCTCGAGCTCATTGATGGCGTCACCGAGGTCGTAGAAGGGATCGTTGTTGCCCGAGTACTCGTAATCGACAATCCAGATCCGACTGCCGGGACCGTCGGCCTCGATGAAGTTCCCAGGCATCAGGTCGTTATGGCACGGAACGCTGCGCTCCCGCGTGCGGGTAAGCAGCTGGCCGACCTCGTGCGCGGCATCGGCGTAGCGGGCGTAGTCGGCCGGCAACGGATAATCGTGATCGGCGACGATCCCGTAGTAGCGCTGCTGCACCTTGACCATGTCGAAATCGCGCTCGAACGGATCGGCGCCATGCAGGCGCCTGAGCACGCGCGCGAGTTCGCCGATGCGCCGGGGATCCGTGAAGTCCTCCGGCGAGAGCGTCCGTCCGCTGAGGAAGGACACGACCAGCGCCTCAGGGTCGCGCACCCTGGCCACGACCGGTGCGCCCACGCCCACCCGGGCGGCGACGACCGAGTTGTGATGCTCGTTGTCGCGGTCAATGCCGAGCTGCCCGGTCTCGTGCACGCTCATGCGCACGACACAGTCCGCCGCGTCGGTGGTGACACGGTAGTTGCGGTTGGTCATTCCACCGCTGATCGGGGCCACGGTGCGTTCCTTGGCGCCGAGCTCGGGCACCTGCTCGAGCACGCGACGCAGCTCGGGATCAACACCGGCCGTCACCCGCGACCCAGGTCCATGATCTGCTCAAAGGCGGCCACGTCGAGTCGATCCAGCAGGAGGTCTGCGTAGCCGCTGCTCTCGTCGAACGCCGGGCCCCGAATGGCGGCCACCCGCATACCGGCCTCGCGCGCGCCGAGCGCGCCCCCGGTGGCGTCCTCGACGGCGACCACCTGCTCGGGGTGGATCGTGCGGCGCTCGCCGAACCTCGCGCGCAGGCTGGCCAGCGCGAGCACGAACGGCTCCGGGTCCGGCTTGCCCTTGGT
This sequence comes from uncultured Solirubrobacteraceae bacterium, assembly GCA_963725515.1. Lineage (GTDB taxonomy): Bacteria > Actinomycetota > Thermoleophilia > Solirubrobacterales > Solirubrobacteraceae > Palsa-465. The sequence goes on from CAVRZB010000004.1 coordinate 112,364, forward strand.
CACCTCGTCGATCGTTACCAAGGCCGAGAAATGCTCGTCAATCCCGGCGGCCGCGATCACCTCCTCGATCTCGCGACGAAAGGCGTTCGAGGCGATGGCCAGCGGGACGCTGGCCGAGGCACTCTGCACGAACTCGATCGCGGCCTCATCGATCGGCGGATCGTCGAGCACGGCCACCATGTAACGCTCGATTCGCTCCTCGATCAGCGCGTCGCGCCGGACGCGGTCGCGGCCCAGCCCGACGCGTCGCATGGCCAGCTCGAACACCTCACGATCGGCGAGTGCGGCGAGCTCGTGCTGATACTCACCCACCGTGAGCTTGGCCCCGATCGATGCGAATGTGTCGATGTAGATCTGCGCCACCAGGTCAGTGTCCTGAGCGAGGGTGCCGTTGAAGTCGAGCACGATCGCCCGGATGTCGCTCTGGGGACGGCTAGGCACGGATCTGTGCTCCTTGCGGGTCGTAGAGCACGTCCCGCTCGAGTACGGCCGGGATGTGCTCGCCGAACATGTCGACCGTCAGCTCGGTCCCCAGTTCCAACGCGGCGGGCACGGTCGCCAGCGCGACGGTCTGGCGGACGGAGTACCCGTAACCGCAGCTGCGCACCCGGCCGACCACGGCGCCGGCGCTGCGCACCGCCTCGCCCCCGTAGAGCGGGAGATAGTCCTCTCCGCCGACCGCCAGCGTGCGCAGGCGACGAGCCGGGTGGGAGGCCTGTGGTGCCGACAAGGCGGCGCGCCCGTTGAACTCGCCCTTGTCGAGATGAACGCAGAAGCCCAGACCGCTCTCGAACGGCGTGTCGGCAGCGGTCAGGTCGGTGCCGAAGTAGCGATAGCCCTTCTCGAGTCGCAGCGATTCGAGCGCGCGATAGCCGCCCGGCGTGATCCCGCGCGCTGCGCCCGCGGCCATCAGCCGATCCCAGATCTGGACTGCCCAGCGCGGTTCGACGTACAGCTCGTAGCCCAGCTCGCCAACATAGGTGATCCGCTGCACGAGCACGTCGGCACCACCGATGTCGAGGGTCAGGGCGTGGGCAAACGGCAGCACAGCATCCGAGGCGTCGCCGCCGCTGGCCGCCTCCAGTACCGCGCGCGCACGCGGACCCCAGAACCCGATCACCGCGAGCTCGGCGCTGACGTCACGGATCTCGACGGGCCCATCGCCCGGGGAGCGGTTGAGCTCGAGCCAGCCCCGGTCGGCGTCGACCATGCCGGCACCCGTCACCACCCGAAAGTGATCGTCCGCGAGCCTCGTCACGGTTACGTCCGCGACGATCCCACCACGGTCGTTGCAGAACTGTGTGTAGATCACGCTTCCGGGCCTGCGATCGATGCGGCTGTCCGACACCCGCTCGAGCAGGGCCAGAGCCCCGGGTCCGGACAGCTCGAGCTTCCCGAACGAGGTCATGTCGATGATCCCGACGCGCTCACGGAACGCTTCGTGCTCGCGGCCGACCTGCTCGAACCAGGGCGGCCGGGTCCAGCCGAACCGCCGCTGGTCCGCGCCGCTGCGTCGCCACCGGCCTCCGGGCTCGAAGTGGTCCGGGCGCTCCCAGCCGTTCTTGGCGCCGAACACCGCGCCGAGCTCCTGCAGGCGGACCTGCAACGGGCTGGACCGGCGGCCGCGCCCGCACTCGGCGGTGTCGAACGGGTAGCGCAGCAGGTAGTAGTAGCGGTAGGCCTCTCGGGCGCACGCCGCGGCGTAGTTCACGTCGTCGTAGATTTCGCCGAAGCGCCAGGCCCGATACCCGTTCACGTCGAGCCCCGGGGCGCCCTCGGTCATCCATTCCGCCACCGCCCGACCCATGCCCCCGGCTCCGCCGAAGCCGTTCAGCGACAGTCCGGCGGCCACCCAGAAGCCGGATACGCCGGGCAATGGACCGAGCAGCGGGTTGCCGTCCGGGGTCATCGCGTCGGGGTGGCACAGGAGACGGATCACGCCCGAGTGCTCGAGGAACGGAAAGCGCCGGATCGCGCCCTCGAGCAGCGGCGCGAAGCGGTCCATGTCGGATTCCACGGGACTCGCGCCGTGCTCCCAGGGCACGCCGTCGGTCCAGCGGGCGTGGGGATCATGCTCGTACCCGCCGATCAGCATCCCGCCGGCCTCGTCCTTGCCGTAGACCAGATTGTCCGGATCCCTGAAGCAGGGACTGGCCCGCGGGATCTCGTGTCCGGCTACGGCCTGCATCAACACGTGCTGGTGCTCGACGGGCACCGAGGGCAGCCTGGCCCCGACCATCGCGGCGACCTGCGGTGCCCAGATTCCCGCCGCGTTGACGACCTGCTCGGCCTCGATCACGCCGTCGGCCGTCATCACGCCGGTGACCTCGTGGGCGCGGCCCAGCCGGATGCCCGTGACCCGCGTGCGCGTGCGGATCTCGACGCCCAGGGCACGCGCCGCATCGGCCACCGCGTGCGTTGCGATGTGCGGATCGACATGGCCGTCCTCGGGCATCCACACGCCTCCGTAGAGCGACTCGGGCGAGGCGTGGGGAAGTAGCCGCAAGACCTCATCAGGGCCGACCAGCTCGGCCGCGAGTCCGAGCGCGGCGGCACGGCTGACCGCGCGCTCGAGCTCCATCAGGCTCGCTCGGCTCGAAGCAATGCGCACGCTTCCCACCGCACTGAACACGCCGAGGTCGTTGTACAGCGCCACGCTCTGACGACGAAAACGCATCATCGTCGATGATGGATTGAACTGGGTCACGAGGCCCGCGGCGTGGTGGGTCGAGCCGCTCGTCAGCTCGCCCTTCTCGAGCAGCAGAACCCCGGGCCACCCAGCCTGCGCAAGGTGGTAGGCGACACTGCAGCCGGCGATGCCCCCGCCGACGATCACCACGCGGCCACGGGCCGCGCCCGGTCGGTCGGGCGCGCGCTGCGCTCCGTGGTCGGCCCCCTTCATCGCCATGATCGTAAGTGAGTTCGCAAGGGAATTTTGAGCCCGCAAGTTTCCGGACCGGCCGAATGGTCTATCACTCAGGCACATGCCTCAGGCCGTCCAGGACCGCTCGCCCTTCGCCGGACATTCTCCCGACCAGGAGCGGCCCCTGGGCGCGTACGCGACCCTGATGGCCGTCTTTGCCGGATTGAGCGGCGCCTTTGCCGCCTGGTTCCGGCGCTCCGGGCGCGCACTGCCCGAGCGGGTCTCGGGCTCCGACCTCGCCCTGATCACGGTGGCCACGCACAAGCTGTCTCGCCTCGTGACCAAGGAACGCTCGACGAGCGCCCTGCGCGCGCCGTTCACGCGATTCCAGGGCGACAGCGGCCAGGGCGAGGTCGAGGAGGCGGCACGCGGTCACGGGCTGCGACGAGCGATCGGCGAGCTGCTCGTCTGTCCCTACTGCCTCAGCGTGTGGATCAGCGCGGCGTTCACGGCCGGACTGCTCGTCGCCCCCCGCGCGACGCGCTGGACGGCGACCGTCCTGACCTCGCTGTTCGGCGCGGACACGCTGCAGATCATCTACAAGCGGGCCGAGCAGGGTCTCTAGTCGACCGGACGGGAGGACGTCCCGGACGCTTACGCATCGCGGGGCCGTCAGGCGCGAGAATCGTCGCACCGTGCCCGCCGCGAAACAGCTCTACGTTCTGCGTCATGCCAAGTCGAGCTGGGACGACCCCGCGCTCGGAGACCACGAACGCCCGCTCTCGGCGCGCGGGCGGCGCGCGGCCCGGCTGATGGCCGACCACCTGCGCGGCCAGGACATCGCGCCGGACCTCGTGCTGTGCTCGTCGGCCGAGCGCACCCGCGAGACGCTCGCCGGAGTCGGGGTCGGCGGCGAGACCGTGATCGAACCGGAGCTCTACGCGGCCACCGCCCTCACCGTGCTCGAGCGACTGCGCCGGGTGCCGCCCGAGACCGCCTCGGTGATGGTGATCGGCCACAACCCGTCGCTGCAGGATCTCACCCTGATGTTGGCGCACCCGGACGATCGCCTGCGGACCCTGGTGCAAGACAAGTTCCCCACAGGTGCGCTGGCCACACTGGCGATCGATCCCGAGTGGCGCGAGCTCGATCTGGGCGGCGCGCGCCTGACGGCGTTCATCCGCCCGCGGGACCTCGAATAACGAGAATCCTGCGTCGGTCACGGACGCGCCGAGTACCCTGCTGGCATGCGCCGACCACTGCTGCTGCTCTCGCTCGCCGGCCTGCTGCTCGCCGGCTGCGGATCCTCATCCTCGTCGACCGGCAACGTCACCAAGACGGAGCTCTCGTACTTCCCGTCCGGCGCTCCGCTGGTGGCCGTGATCTCGACCGATTCCAGCGGTAGGCCGATCCATGATGCCCAGTCGTTCCTCGGTCGTTTCCCGCTGGCCAAGCTCGGGATCGCCGCGCTGGAGAGCAAGATCGCCCAGAGCGGGATCAACTACGCGCGCGACATCAAGCCGCTGCTCGGCAACCCGGTCGTAGTCGGCTCGTCCTCCAGCTCGGCCCTCAACGGTCACAGCTTCCTGCTGCTCCTGACCGCGAAGGACGCGGGCAAGCTGAAGGCGCTCACGTCGCGCAAGCCGGCGCCCCAGGCGCTCGGCAACCACGACGGGGCCAAGCTCTACCAGAGCGGCAGCTATGCGTTCGCCATCGACGGCGCCACCGGGTTGCTGGCGCCATCGGCGGATGAGCTGAAGGCAGCGCTCGATCGTCACGCCCATGGAGGCGGGATCAGCGGCGCCCAGTTCGCGAGCGCCTTCAACGGCCTGCAGCAGCCGAGCCTGGTCCAGGTGTTCGGCAGCCTGACCGGGGTCCTGGCCAGTTCCAAGAACGCCGCCGCTCGCCGGATTCCGTGGGTTGCGGCAATCCGCTCGTACGCGGTGACGCTCAACCTCACCTCGAGCGGCGCGAAGCTGAGCTATCGCGTGGACACTTCGGGCGCAACGCTAACCGCCGACCAACTGCCGCTGGCTTCGGGCGCCACGCCGCCGAACGTCTCGGCCCAGGCGCCGCTGGCCTTCGGTCTGCGCGACCTCTCGCACGTCGTCTCGTTCGCCCTGTCGGCTGTCCAGGCCGCCAAACCGGCCGGCTACGCCAACTTCCAGAAGCGGATCGCTGCGCTCAAGGCCAAGACCGGCGTCGATCTGAACCGTGACGTGCTCAGCCAGCTCTCGGGCAACCTCGAGGTCGACTATGGCGCGAGCGGATTGAAGGCGCGGGCCCGGGTCCGGGATCCGGCCGCCGCGGCCCGCACGCTGTCGAAGCTCAGCACGTCCTCGCGCGAGATCTTCAGGCACGCCAGATCGGTGAAGTCGGTCGGCGGCGGTTTCTACGCCATCAGGACGTCGAGCACGACCGTGTATTACGGACTGGTGGGCGGCGAACTGGTCATCGGCACGGCGCCCCCCGCGCAGCTGACCGCCTTCGCCGCGGCTCCGGCCTCGCCGGTCTCGGGAGCGCAGGGGCCGCTGGCCTTCCGCCTGTCCGTGGGTGAGCTGGTCTCGCTCGCCATGAGGGCCGGCCACAGCATGGGCTCGCTGCCCCCCGAGGCCAGCTCCATCCTCAGCATGTTCGGCGACGTCACGGGCTGGGCGGCCAACGACCCGAGCAGCCTGCACGGCGCGATCAGCATCCCTCTGAAATAGAAGATCGGGCCGGCTTACGCCGGCCTTGCCTGCATGCGGACGAGCAGCTCGAGCGCGCCCGCCTTCGACAGCGGCTCGTTCAGATTGCCGCACTTGGGCGACTGCACGCAGGACGGACAGCCGGACTCGCACGGACACTCGCCGATCAGTCGCTGAGCATCCCCGGCCAGGCGCTCGAATTGGTCGTAGCCGCGCCTGGTTATCCCGACGCCGCCGGGATGGCCGTCATAGATGAAGATTGTCGGACCGCCGGTCTGTGGGTGCGCGTTTGTCGACAGGCCGCCGATATCCCAGCGGTCGCACATCGCGATCAGCGGTAGAACGGCGATCTGCCCGTGCTCGAGCGCGTGCAGGGCGCCCAGCAACTTCTCGGCCGGGAAGGGCTCCGCGGCGATCAGCTCGTCCAGCTCGTACCAGAGGGCTCGGGTGGCGAATTCGACCGTCGGGAGGTCGAGGGCCTGGAAGTCGATCACGGCATGGTCCTGAAGCCCCTTGCGCTGATAGCCGAGGACTGTCTCCGAGTAGACGACTGCGCCGAAGGAGAGCGTCACGCCCATCGTCTCACGGCGCTCGTACATCCGCTGCACGTAGGTCATGCTCTCGCGCTTGGTCTGGGTGAACCAGTCACCGCCGAACGGCTCGAGCACCGCGCGCCGCGCGCCCAGATCAAGCTCGACCACCTCGTAGGCCCGCCCCAGGTGCAGGTACACCGCGCCCTCGTGCACGGTCGAGTAGGCCCGCGCCGCCTCGACGGAGCCGAGGAGCTCGCCGGAGGATGCATCGATCAGCGCGAAGCTGTCCGCGGACGCCGAGCGCAGCGCGACGCGGGCCGCCGGATAGTCGTCGGCGCGCTGGAGCACAAAGCCCGTTGCCCGCTCCCGCAGCACCCGCGCCGCGACGAGCTCGTCGGCCACGGCGCGCCAATCGGGTCCGAGGATCCCGTCATCGGCCTCGGTCAGCGGCGCCTCGTGCGCTGCGCAGACAAGGTGCTCGGCGTAGATCTCGGGACTGCTCGGATCGAGGATCGCGGCCTCCACCGAGCGCTGCAGGAACTCGTCGGGGTGACGGCAGAAGAACTGGTCGAGCGCGTCCTCACCGGCCACGTACACGGCCAGGCCCCGGCCGCGCCGCCCGGCGCGACCCCACATCTGCCGCAGGCTCGCGACCGTGCCGGGGAACGTCACGCAGATCGCCGCATCGAGCTCGCCGATATCGATCCCCAGCTCGAGGGCATCGGTGGCCACCACGGCGAGCAGCTCGCCGCTCACGAGCCGCTGTTCGATCTCCCGCCGCTGCCCCGGCGTGTAGCCGGCCCGGTAGGGCGCGATCCGGTCCCTCAGCTCACTGTCACCGAGCCGATCGAGCGTGTGGCGCAGGATCAGCTCGACGCCCTTGCGCGACTTCATGAAGCAGATCGTCCGCGCCCCTGACTGGACGAGCTCGGTCAGCACCTCGGCCGCCTCATACAGCGCCGATGCGCGCACGCCGAGCGCCTCGTCGAGCAGCGGCGGGTTCCAGATCGCCACGTGCCGCTCGGGCGTCGGCGCACCGTCGCGGTCGATCAGCTCGTACGGCGCCAGACCGGTCAGCGTCTGCGCGAGGTCGACCGGATTGGCGATCGTCGCGCTGGCCAGCAGGAAGCGCGGCTCGGTGCCGTAGATCGCCGCCATCCGCCGCAGGCGCCGGAGCACGTTGGCCACGTGCGAGCCGAACACGCCGCGATAGACGTGCGCCTCATCGATCACGACGAAGGCGAGGTTGGCCAGCAGGTCACCCCACGCGGCATGGTTGGGCAGGATTCCCACGTGCAGCATGTCGGGATTGGTCAGGATCAGGTTGCTGCGCTTGCGGATCGCCGCACGCTCGTGGCGCGGGGTATCGCCGTCGTAGATCGCGGGCCGGATCGCCTTGTGAAGACCGAAGGCGTGCAGCGCGCGGGCCTGATCCTGCGCGAGCGCCTTGGTCGGGTACAGGTACAGGGCGCGCGCCGTGCGGTCGGCCGTGAGAACCTCGAGCGTGGGCACCTGGAAGCACAGCGACTTGCCGGAGGCCGTGCCGGTCGTGACGATCGTCGGACCCGCGAAGGCCGCCTCGATCGCCTGGGCCTGGTGCGCGTAGAGGTTGGTTACGCCGACCTGCTCGAGCGCGGTCCTGACGGAGGGGTTGAGGGCCTCGGGAACTGAAACCAAGCGCGCGGAGCGCGCCTCATACAGATCCTCGTGGACCAGTCGCTCGTCGGCGCGGCCGGACTCGAGCAACGGCCCCCAGGGCACGAGTTCACGGGTCAGGGCCATCGACGATCCAGTATGGCGGTAGGGTCGTCGGGACCACAAAAACCCGAGGGGGGTTCACATGTCCGAGGAGAACAAAGCGATCGTCCAGCGCTTCATCGACGAGGTCTGGAACAACCGCAGCTACAACCTGATCGACGAGATCTTCGCCGAGGATCACGTCAACCACGATCCGGCCGACCCCAACCCGGCGGGCGGCCCGCAGGGCGCTCGCGACTTCGTCGAGACGCTCCATGCCGCGTTCCCGGACGCGCGGATCGAGATCGACGACATCATCGCCGAGGGTGATCGCGTGGTCATCCGCTGGCACTCGACCGGCACGCACCAGGGCGAGCTGATGGGGATCCCCGCCTCCGGCCGCTCCGCGCACACGACCGGGATCGGGATCGATCGGATCGTCGACGGCAAGATCGTCGAGAGCTGGACGAACTGGGACACGCTCGGCCTGCTGTCGCAGATCGGCGCGCTGCCCTCGCCCACGGGGTAGATCCGGGGGCGCCGGGGCTTGCGGGGCCCGGGTCGAGTGGGACGGGCACGCGTGGGCCGCGGGTGGGCGGGGTGTGCGGCGCCGGGGCGGGGTCGGGGGGTGTGCCCCGCGGGTCGGCGGGGTGTGCGGCGCCCGGGGCGCGGTCGGGCGAGGGCCGCCCGCGGGTCGGCGGGGAGTGCGGCGCCCGGGGCGGGTGGGGGCGGCGCCCGGGGCGCGGTCGGGCGGGATGCTACGGTCGCCCGCGCCATGCGCTGCCTCTACGTCGATCTCGATGGAACCCTGCTCGGCCCGGGCGGGTCCCTTTTACGCGGCGCCGACGGCGGGTTCTCGCTGCTCGGCGTGCGCGCCCTGGAGGCGTGCGCGCGAGCCAAGGTGGAGGTTGTGCTCTACTCGGGGCGGCGGCAGGCCAGCGTGTTCGAAGACGCGCGCCTGATCGGACAGCGGTCGTACATCTTTGAGATCGGCTGCGGTCTGGTGGTCGACGGCGAGCTCGAGTGGCTCACCGACGGCGTGGCGCCGTCCGACTCGGCGGGCTCGATCTACGACCAGATCGAAGCTTCGGGCGCGCCGGCGTTGCTGCTCGAGTGCTTCGCCGGCCGGCTCGAGTACCACACGCCGTGGTCCGAGGGCCGCGAGGTCTCACATCTGTTTCGCGGCGCCGTGGACCTCTCGGAAGCGGCAGCCGTGCTCGGCGGCGCTGGCTTCGGCTGGCTGCGCCTGGTCGACAACGGGATCGTGACCGAGCACGCCCACTCCATGCCACAGCTCCCGCTCGTCCGGGCCTACCACCTGATCCCGGCGGGCGCGTCGAAGGCGCGTGCGGTGGCGCGCCACATGCAGGCCCGCGGCTATGAACCCGGCGACTGCATCGCGGCCGGCGACTCGCGCGAGGACATGGACGCGGCCGCGGTCGTCGACGCGTTCTGGCTCGTCGGCAACGCCCTCGAGAAGGACCCCGAGATCGCCGGGGTGGCTCGCGCCACACCACGCGTCCGGATCGCCGAGGAGGGTTACGGCGCCGGCGTTTACGAGGCCGTGGTCACGACGCTGGCCGAGCGACGCTAGGGGTTCGGGGCGGGATCGCCTGTGCGGCCGGGTCCGGGGGTTTCGGCTGGGATCGCCGTGCGGCCGGGTCCGGGGGTCGGCTGGGGCTGGGTAGCCCGAGATCTTCGAGGCTGGGCGAGAAACCGGCCATATAGGCTGGTTTCTCGCCCAGGCTCCGCGGGGCAGACCCGCTGCGAGCCCCGCTGCGGCGCGGGCGCTCGACGGGCGACCGCGGTGAGCTGCCGGAGCGGGCTTACCTCGCCCAAGCGGGCTGGGGCGCGCGCACGTCCGGAGTCGACGTCTCGATGTTCTCGGGCTCCTGCTCGGGATCGGGCGCTGTGTCGTCCCGCTCGACCTCCGTGGCGTCGCCGACCGCCCAGCCGATGCGCTCGACGAGCTGCGACTGGAAGTGGCGGCTCTCGAAGTCCGCCGGGCTGACGCGTTCGCGGAACATCACCGCGCCCTGTTCGCTGTCACGCGCCCGAGTTGCCGTCACGATGATCTGGGGCATCGCTCTCCTCTTTCCTTTCGGGTTCGCCACCCACGGTGGCAGCCCGAGCTTCAGCCCCAGTAAACATCTCGTGTTCGATCGGCAAGTTGTCCGCGGTCGACTGTGTCGCCGGTAGCGCGGTGCGCTCTTCGCGGTGAGTCAGGCGGGCGAACCAGGCGCGCAGACGCTCGCGCAGACGCCGCCAGAACCCGCGGCGCACGGCCGGTCGCCAGCGGGGTCGCGGCGGCACGGTCGTGCGCACGACCGCAACCCATTCGTCGAGTGGCAGTTCGCCGGCGATCAGGCGCCCGAGCGCGGCGGTGACCGGCGCGTTGATGCCCGCCGCCTCCAACGCCCGGGCAAGCAGCGGCACCGTCTCGAGCGCCTCCACAACCTGCCCAACTCGGCCGGGGATCTCCGCGGCGCTCACGCCCTGAGCGAGCAGCTCGCCCGCCCGACGGTTGCGACTCTGCGGCGCCAGCGCCGTGGCGACGAGATCGCCGGTGCCGGCCAAGCCGATCATCGATTCCGGGCGCGCGCCGAAGGTCTCCGCCCAGCGCCACACCTCGGCGAAGATGTGGCCCGCCGCCGCGCCTGCAGCGTTCAGTCCCTGCGCCTCGGTTGCCCCGGAGGCAAGCGCCGCGGCGTTCTTGGCGGCCCCGGCCAGCTCGACCCCGATCGGGTCGTTCGACTCCTCGCAGACGACACCGGCCCGGCTGAACACTCCGGCCAGCGCGTTGGCGAGCGCTTCCTCATTCGAGGCCGCGACCAGGCCCGCTCCCTCACTGACCATCTCACGCGCGTGCGCGGGGCCACCGATACAGGCCACGCGCTGGTCACCGAAACGCTCGCGCAAGCGCACGGTCGGCGGGCGTCCGTCCGGAGGCACGAGTCCCTTGGAGAGCGACACGACGGCCGCCCGTTGCGAGAGACCCGCGCTCTCGAGTCCGTCGATGACCTCCTCGAGGTGCAACGACGGCACGCCCAGAAGCACGTAGTCCGCGCGCGCAAGTCCGGCTCCGACGTGCTCGATGCGCAGCTCTCGGGGCAGCTCGACGCCGGACAGGTAAACACGGTTCTCACGCTGTTCGGCCAGCAGCCTGGCCTGCTCGGCCGTCCGCGTCTGCAGGGTCGTGCGCAGGCCGCCGCGGGCGAGAAGCACGGCGACCGCGGTTCCGAACGACCCGCCGCCGATCACCACGGCGCGCTTCGTTCCTGGAGCCGGAAGGTGAATCGATACGCGGGGTACGGGCGGCACAGCCCGCGCGAGCCTACCGGCAGGTTGCTCGCGACCGTGGCCTGCTGTCAGGCCGCGCCTCGCGATGCCGCCTGCGGTGATGCCTTGCCTGCGTCGTCCGCGGCGTCCTCCGCGGCGACCGCTTCGGCGAGCGCGGACGCCGCCGCGGACAGTAACCCGAAGGCATCCGCAACCTGAGCAGCGTCAGAACCGGTGATCGCGCGGTTCAGTCCGGCGACGGCCGCGTCAAAGCGTTCCCACAATTCCTGCGGTCCCCGCCGGCCGGTTCCGGGACGCAACTCGTAGGGTGGCTCGGCGTCCTCGGCGCCGGGCACGGGCCGCCAAAGCAGACCGGCGGCGTGGGCATGTTCCCACGCGACCTGCTCGCTCTCCGCCGCCTCGGCCAGCGCCCGCAACCGGGCGGCAAAGTCCGCATCAGGCGGCGCGAGCTTGTGGGCCCGCATCGCATCCGCCCATCCACTGCCCGCTTCACGCACGGCGCGCAGCACTCGCGCGCGTTCCCGATCGAGGTCGTCGCCGAAGCTCACCGGCGTGCGTCCGGGTCAGCGATGGCTATCTCTTCGCCGCTCCAGAAGTCATCCGCGCTTGGCCCCGAGTCCGGCCGGGTCGGGCCGGCGCTGTAGCCCTCCTCGAGCAGCCGATCGAAATCCGTCCGCCTGATACGCACGCGACGACCGACTCGGACCGCCGCTAGCTCACCCCGGTCGATCCAGTTGCGAACCGTCTGCTGGTTCAGCTTCAGCGTCTCGGCCACCTCGGCCACCGTCAGGAACGAATCCTCACTGGGGTTGTTTCCCACGCTCATCATCTCTAATTGAGACAAACTGGAGCCATTTCAGCGGTTATAATACCGCGCCCGACGGACGACTTCCGGCCTTGGATACGGACGATCCGCACACCGAACCCGCTCCACCGGGCACGAAGCCCAAGAACAATGTCGTGCGCCTTCCGCGCGATTGGCTCGGCCCTCGTGACGAGCTCGTCCCGGTCGGGGGCGATCATCCACCGCCGGATCCCGACACAGACGCCGGTGACCATTTCGCGCCGAGCGCCGATGACTTCTGGGGCGAACATTCGGCTGCCGTTCAGGACGCGGTCCAACGCCCGATACGTCCGCATCCAGAGCCGGTTAGAACGGGGCCGGAGGCCAAGCCGGCGCCACCCTCGACTGAGCGTGAGACCCTCCTACGACGCCAACGCGTGCTCAGGCTTCCACCCCCACGCGTGCGCTGGGTCGTCGCGGCGGCGGTCCTCGTGACCGGTCTGGCGGGTTTGGTGCTTGCTGGACGAGAGTCACCTCGGCCATCGCGCGCTGCGGGCAATGCGCTCGCCACCTCAGCGACCCTCCGCACCTTGAACGCCGCGCTGTCACTCACCGAGCGAGGGATCGAACGGGCCGGGGCGGCGCATTTCAAGACGAGTGCCGAGCGGCCGGTCCGCCGAGCAAGGGGCGCCTCGCCCGTTCGACGCCCCACGCACGCTGCGAGGTCGAGTAGCGCCCAGACGCCAGCCCCGTCCGTCCCCTCGGTGGCGAGCGGGTCGGGAACGACAAGCGGTTCGTCCACGTCAGGCGCGGGCGGCTCCTCCGGTCGGAGTTCGTCGCCGAGCCCGGAACGCCCACCCACGCCTAGCCCGACCAAGGCTCCGACCTCCGGTGGGCCTACCGGCAGCGCGCCCTTCGGCCCGGGCACGCCGGGATGACCCGGCTAACAAATAACGGCCACGTAGAAGGGCTGCGCGACGGGTTTTCCGTCGTTGGTGGAGCCGGTGACGGCGACACTTGTTGGACCGGTGCCGTGAGATCGGACTGGTCGCCTCGACCGATCCAACTGCGACATCGCCGACGCCGGAACCGTCGCCAAGGGCACGCAGCGAGCCGAAAACTGTCGCCCCAATTGACGCGTCACGATGTTCCCCGCTCGCTGCGCATGGGCGCGGCTCGACGAGGCCAGCACGCCGGGCGCTTGCCGTCAACGACGTGCCCAGTGGCGAACCGAGCCGCCGATCGCCGACGCGGGAGAGTTTCACGGGCGTGATCACATGGTTCCGTATCTGCGCGGCGCCGACGCTTCCGGCGGGCAGCTGAATGCGCCGCGTACGAGACTCCGGCAAGCGACAAGGGCCGAGACGAACAGCGCGGCGTACGCGATTGCGTGACGCTCGCGCGTGGCGAACGCACGCGTTCGACCAGGCGCACGTTCGGTCGCGGCTGCATCACGGCGGTCCTCCGTTTTGCCTCATCGATTGCGAACGAAACGTTAGACCGATGAGCTACCCCTGAGACTCAACCCGATGGCTGTACTTGGAGCGTCAGCGCAGGACATCTCGTTGTACTGGCGCGTTCTTCTCGTGGCCTTTGGCGTGCGCCTGGCGCCCGGGCTGGCACTCTCTGGATCAACGCCTGCGGATCGTTCGGTCGCGGTGCGTTCGTTGCCGGACGCCACCTGGCATCAGCAGCAGCGGACCGATGTCCCGGCGGGGCGCTTGGAGCTACAGAGCACCAGCACAGTCGGCAGCCGGAGCGCATTCTCTGGCAAGCGACCGCGCCCGCGGCATCACCATCAATCACTTCTGGGTTGGCAACGGAAGTCTTGAGGTCAGCGGCATTAACGATCCGGAAACGAGTTACGGTGGCGGGTTCTTCTGGCAGGGCGGTGGAGCCCAGGTCACACGACTCGGAGACCGGCTACAGCTCGCCTACTTTCAATCTCGAGTACGTCGGCTGGCAGATGGTGTGCGGACGGACGCACGTGCCCTAACAATGGGGCGTTCCTCCGCGTCTACCAAGTCCAACTCCAGGCCACCGAGAACGCCGGACCGCAGATGGTCGCCACGGGGCCGTTCTGGTATGCGACCGGTTGGATGAGGGGTAGGTGGCCGCTGGCGTTTGTCACCTCGGATCCGAGCGGGACGTGCAATGTGCGCGCGGTGGTGGCGGAGCAGATCGTGCAGGGTCCGACGTCGCCGCTCGATCAGACGCGGTGGCACCAGTGTCCGAATCTTGCGTTTTCGCAGTGGCTCAACACGGCGGCGTATCCGGACGGGACCGAGCCGGTGGCGTTGCAGGCGGTGAATGCTGCCGGAGTCTGGACGACCGCCGCCGAGACGCGGCAGTTCGACAATGTCGCGCCGACGATCTCGCTCAGCGGCCCGGATCAGGCAGGCTGGGTCGGGCACGGCGTGGCGCTCTCCGCCACCGCGGGCGCCGGGGCCTCGGGTGTGTCCGGGATCTTCTGCTCGGTGGATGGACACCTCGAGAAGTGGCCGAGTGCGTCGGCCCAGGTGAGCGTGGACGGGACCGGGGCGCATCGGGTCGTGTGCGCGAGCGCCAACAACGCGCGCGACGTGCAAGGTCAGGTTGCGTCCTCACCGCCTACCACTCGCGCGGTGAGGATCGATGAAGCGCCACCGGAGACGGTGATCTTTGAGCCGCAGAACCCCGCCGATCCGCAACAGATCATCGTGGACGCCATCGACGGGCAGTCCGGGGTCATCTCCGGGACCGTGCAACTCCGGCCGGTCGGAGGGCAGTGGCAACCCCTCTCTACTGAATTCGACGGCAAACACCTGCTGGCCCGCTTCAGCGACGCCGGCCTGCACGGCGATTACGAGTTCCAGGCGACGGCGTGCGACGTCGTGGGCAATTGCACTACCAAGACCGAGGTGCTGGCGCTGCCGCTTCGTATTCCGTCGGTCAGCGACGTTTCGTTTACGCAGCTGCAGACGCCGATGGTCTGCCGGTCGGTCCGTGAGCGCGTCCTGGTCGGATGGCATTGGGAGACCCGGCGCGCGCGTGGCCGGACCGTGCTCGTCAAACGTGGCGGCCACATGCGGACGATCGCCGTCACCCGCTGCCGGCGGAAATGCTCAAGCCGGCGTGCGGTCGCCCGCGGGCGCAGTCGCATCGTGTCGACCTGCAGAGAGCCGAAGCTCGTGGTCAACTCAAGCCTTCACGTTCCGTTCGGCCGGCCGGTCCCGATCCACGGATTGCTGATGACCACACAGGGCATACCGCTGGCCGGACAGACGGTGCGGATCCTGGCGGCCGCCGACAATGGCGGCGGCCCGTTCGCGGAGGCCGCGCGGGCGAGAACGACGGACGACGGGCAGTGGCACGCCCAGCTGCCGGCCGGTCCGTCGCGGGTCATCCGGGTCGTCTATGAGGGCTCCTCGACGCTCCTGCCCTCAGCCGGGACTGCGCGGACCTTCGTCCCTGCCGGCGTGCACCTGAGGATCGCGCCGACGAAGACCCACTGGGGCGCCACGATCAAGATCGTTGGCCAGGTGCTGGGCGGCTACGTGCCGGCGTCCGGGGAGGTTCTGTTCCTTCGCCTCCGGTACAAGGGCAAGCAGATCGAGGTTGCCCACGTGCGAACCGGGCGTGACGGGCGGTTCCAGGCGAGCTACACGTTCCTGGGCGGAAGCGGCGGGGCGACGTATCCGTTCTGGGTCACGACTGTGCCGGAGTCCGATTATCCGTTCACCGCGGGCAGCAGTCGCCGCATCCTCGTGTCGGTCCGGCCCTAACTGCCGTTAAGCGAGTCCGAGGTCGAGGCGCCAATCGTTGCACCGTACAAGCCTCCCGGGCGGATACTCGAAATCAACCGCGCCGAGGAACTCGAAGTCGAGCCGGCGGCAGACGCCATTCGACGGCGCGTTGGTCACGGATGGGAAGGCGTGGACGAAGCGCCGCTCGCCCGCGGCGCGTATCTCCGCGAGCGTCAGTGCCGTCGCCGCGACGGCCACGCCGCGACGCTGAAAGGCCGGAAGGACGGCCCATCCGATCTCGTAAACATCCTCATCGCGCCATCGGCGCTCCCAGTACCCGACCCAACCGGCGGGCTCGCCGGTTGGACCGACGACGATCTTGTACTGGCCCGAGCCGGGCTGCTCGTAGCGCGATTGGCGCTCGGCGATCTGAGCGACGGTCTCCGGGCCACCGACGTGCTCGGTCATCGACGGGTCCAGCAAGGAACGCTCGAGGATCGATGCGTCGTCCGGCCCCCAGGCCTCGATCCGCACCGTCAGCCGAGCCGAGATGGCTGCGTCGCGCGGTTGTTGATGACTGCTCGCGATGTCGCCGATTCTAGGTCCCCAATCGGCGGCGAACGGTGACCGTTGGTTGCGGGGACTGAGGTCGTCTACTCTCTGCAGAGTGATCGGCGACATCCTCCAGCCCACACATCTGATCTTCGTGCTCGTCGTGGCGCTGCTCGTGCTCGGGCCCAAGCGGCTGCCGGAGGCCGGCCGCTCTCTCGGTCGCGGACTGCGCGACTTCAAGGACGCACTCTCGGGAGACAGTGACGATCGCCATGTGCATGAGGAGCTCACGGCGAACGACATGGCTTCGGGGGCAAACGCTCAGGCCGCTCCGGCCCCGATCGAGCACAACCCGCCACCGTCCGTCCCCGTGCAGGACCCGGCGCCCTCCGCCCCGGTCCAGCACAACCCGCCACCGTCCGTCCCCGTGCACGACCCGGCGCCCTCTGGCCCGATCGAGCACAACCCGCCACCGTCCGTCCCCGTGCACGATCCGGCGCCCTCAGCCCCGATCGAGCACAACCCGCCACCGTCCGTCCCCGTGCAGGACCCGGCGCCCTCCGCCCCGGCCGTGCACGACCCGGCGCCCTCCGCATCCGTGCAGCCTTCGCCCGCAGACCCGGTCGTAGCCCCAGGGCCTGCGGCCGCTTCCGTCGGCGCGCGCAGCGCGGAGCAGTCGGCCCACGACTGATCCGCGGCGCTGGACCTCGACTGCGGACGGGTCCGGAGCGCCGCCGTGGCGTTGTGTCCTACGCCCACATCTTGGCGAACCCGTACACTGGCGAGCCGTTGAACGTGGAAAGCCTCTGACCCGGACGGGTTCGTTTTCCGTGTTGTAAGCCCGCCGATCCCCGCCGGCCATGTCGCTCTACGAAGAACAAGTTGCCACACCGGTTGTCCGTCGCGTGCGCCGCGGCCGCCTTTGGGCGCGGATGCTGCTCGGCTGCCTCCTGGTCGTGGCGGCGACTGCCGCCACTGTGGCGACGGGAACGCTGCTCGAGGTCAAGGCCTTCACGGACGCGCTGAAGCAGAGTCCGCAGCTCAAGCTCGGCAATGAGCTCGCGACGGCCGACGCTGGCGGGCCTCAGACGATCCTGCTGATCGGATCGGACAAACGGGCCAAGGGCGCGATCGATTCCTCGGGTCCCCCGCACTCCGACACGATGCTCCTCGTTCGGCTCGACCCGAGCCAGCCCGACACCACGATGCTTTCGGTGCCGCGCGACCTGAAGGTCACGATCCGGCCCGACCACGGCACGCCGACGACACAGAAGATCAACGCCGCCTACTCGATCGGCGGCGCCAAGCTCGCGGTCAAGACCGTCAAGCAGCTGCTCGGCGTCCAGATCAACCACGTGATCGACATCAACTTCACGGGCTTTCGCGAGGTCGTCGACTACCTGGGCTGCATTTACGTGCAGGTCGACCGGCGCTACTACCACTCGAACGCAGGCCTGGGTGCGGGCCAGACCTACGCCGAGATCAATGTCCAGCCCGGTTACCAGCGTCTCTGCGGCCAGGACGCCCTCTCGTATGTGCGCTTCCGCCACGCTGACACCGACCTCGTACGCAACGCGCGGCAGCAGGACTTCCTGCGGCAGATCAAGAACCAGGTCGGCGCTTCGGGGCTGATCTCCAAGCGCCTCGGGCTCGAGAAGATCTTCGGCCGCTATGCGAGCACCGACATCCGCTCAACCGACGATGTGCTGCGCTTGCTCGAGCTGCTCGTGCAATCCGCGACTCACCCGGTGAGGCAGGTCGTGTTCAACGCCGACCTCGGCCCCTCGTACGTCACCGCCTCGCCCGTTCAGCTCCACCAGACCGTGAGCGAGTTCCTGAACGGCGGGACCGCCCCGGGGCGCCTGTCGGGATCCTCCGGTGCCCCGAGCGGCGGCGGCAACAGCAGCGCAAAGCACACAGCGGTTCACGTCCCACCGACGCCCCTGACGCCGGCGACCGCCGACGAGCTCAACCAGGCCCACGGCCTCGCGCCGAGCGTTCCGTTCAAGCTCTACTACCCGACCCGCCGGGTCACCAGCGCCTTCGCTCCGCCTGACGAGATGCGCTCCTACTCGCTCCACGGTGGACACGCGTATGTCGTCGCGGTGGCCCAGGGCGGCCTCGGCCAGTACTACGACCTTCAGGGGACCGACTGGTCCAATCCTCCGATCCTCAACAATCCGAACCAGGCGGTGCAGCTCGGCGGGCGCTCGTTCAACGTCTACTTCGAGGGCCAGCGCATCCGACTCGTCGCCTGGCACGACGGGCGCGGGGTCTACTGGGTCGTCAACACGCTGCAGAACATCCTCACGAATCGGCAGATGCTGGCGATCGCGCAGGCCGCGCGACCCGTTCAGTGAGCTGGGCGGCCCTGTAGCCTCGGGGCGATGGCGGACCTCGCCGAGACCGCGGCTCTGATAGCGCTGCTGCGCAGTGGAAGGCGTCCTTGGCGCGAGTACGCGGAGCTGGTGGAATCCGCCGGCAGCGCGACCACCATCCTGGCATCCGAGCAAGCTGTGGATCCCGGCTCGGAGCAGTCCAGGCTGTTCTCCGAGGAGAACAGCGCGCAACCCGACCTCGACGAGATCCGCTCGGAGCTCGCGGCCTGGGCCGACGAGGGGATCCAGGTCCTCACGGTGCTGGACGCCGGCTACCCGGAGAACCTGCGCGGTGTTCACGATCGCCCACCGCTGGTGTTCCTCTCCGGCCACCTCACCGCCGCCGACGCCAGATGCGTGGCCGTGGTCGGTGCGCGCGCGGCCTCGCCGGGCGGTGTGGCCATCGCCGCGCTGATCGCCCGCCATCTGGTCACCCAGGGATACACCGTGACCAGCGGACTGGCCGCCGGGATCGACACGGCCGCGCATCGCGCGGCGATCGAAGCCGGCGGGCGCACGATCGCGGTGATCGGAACCGGGCTGCAGCGAGTCTATCCGCCGGAGAACGCCGCGCTTCAACGGCAGATCGCCGTAGACCACAGCGTGATCTCGCAGTTCTGGCCCGATGCGCCACCGAACAAGCGAAGCTTCCCGATGCGCAACGCCGTGATGTCCGGGATCTCCCTGGCCAACGTGATCGTCGAGGCGTCGCACACCAGCGGAGCGCGCATTCAGGCGCGGCTGGCGCTGGAGCAGGGCAGGCCGGTCTTCCTGTGGCACACGCTGTTGGACCAGAAATGGGCGCGGGACCTCGCCCGCCGTCCGGGAACCCATGTCGTGCGCACTCCTGACGAGATCACGGCGGCAGTGCAGCGGCTGACCTCGACGGGCACGCTCGTCGCCTAGCGAGAGATGCCTACGGTCGCCGAGCTGACCGATCCGTATGGCAACTTCATGCTCAACCCGCGGCCCGGACCCGGCGTCTGTGACTTCTGCTTCAACCTGACCGATGGGTTCTCACGCTGCTACGCCTGTGCGCACGGCGAGTCGCGCCTAGCCGCGCTCGCCCCCATCTCCTACAGCGTGTCCGGCGGCCAGCTGCACCATGCGCTGGCCGGGTACAAGCGCCTGACCGGCGCCCTCGCGCGCCGAATGTCGGTCGAGCTGGCCGCCGTTCTGTGGCGGTACCTCGCGGCTCACGAGAGGTGCGTGGCCCGTGCGGCCGGAACTGACCGCTTTGCGATTGTCGCCACCGTCCCCTCGGGCGATCGCGCACGGGATGCCCGGCATCCGCTTCGCCCCATCGTCGCCGAGCTGAGCGTGCCGACGCGCGGACGGCACGAGCGGCTGCTACACCGCTCGGAGCTCGCGGTGGCCGATCGTGAGTTCGACCCGCGACGCTTCGAGGTCACGCGGCGGCTGTCCGGCGAGGCGGTGCTTCTGATCGACGACACATGGACCACCGGTGCCAGCGCGCAGAGCGCCGCGGCGGCACTCGCTGAAGCGGGGGCGGGTGCGGTGGCGGCCGTCGTGGTCGGGCGCTATCTGAACCGCGATTGGCACGAGAACGACCGCCGGCTGCGCGCGCTGCCGCGACCGTTTCAATGGGACATCTGCGCCCATCACTGACGGGTCGAGGGGAGAGCGGCGCGGCGTCGGAAAGGATATGACCGGGCGACGAGCGGCTCAGTTCCGATGCGCATCCCGGGCGTGCTGCACCGCGTCGGCCGGCGTCCCGAACCATGGATCGCCGTGCCCCGGCAGGACGACCTCAGCGTTCAGCGGCTCGATCGCCGCCAGTGACTCGAGCGCCAGCGCGTTGGAGACGTTCGTGAAGCGCGGCATGAGCTGCGGACCTTCGGCGCCGCTCAACGGGTTGCGGCTGCACAGGGCATCGCCCGTGCAGAGCACGCCGAACGACTCGAAGAGCACCACGCTGTGACCCGGCGTGTGGCCCGGCGTGTGCACCACGCGGGGTGCCCCCGGAACGTCGAGCCGATCACCGTCAGAAAATGTCTCGGCGCCCTCCAGCTTCTGCGGCCGGGCACCGCCGGCGAGCATCATCCCGCCCATGAAGCGCCAGAACGCCGGCCGCCACATCTCCCCGAGCGCGTGCACCGGACTGGCCTCGCCGCCCTTGGGCCCGGGCCGGGTCAGCGTGGCCTCGTCGTCGACGTGGATCAGCACGCGGGCACCCGCCTCGGCCAGCGCCGCGGCCACGCCGGTGTGGTCGGAGTCCGAGTGCGTGAGCACCACGGCCTCGACGTCGCCCGGAAGCTGGTGGAAAGCGGCCAGGTCGGCCTCGAGGTGCTTGCGGAACCCGGGCAGCCCCGCGTCCACGGCGGTCAGGCGGCCGTGCTGTTCGACGAGGTACCAATTGACGAGATCGCCGCCGAGGCGGTGGACACCGGGGACGATGTCGGGCGTGAGGTGGTCGATGACGGGGATCGTAAAGCCGGTACCGCGCCACGTCGAGGCGCCCGCGCGGTGATAGCTTCGCTGCCTCGCGATGTCGACGCGTCCGATCACCGAGCGCTCCGGCCTCGAGCTCGCCGCCGCGATTCGTCACGGCGAGCTCACGGCGCAGGAGGTCGTGGAGGCCCACATCGAACGCCACGAGCGATTCGCGCCGGCGATCAACGCGGTGGTCGTCAGCCGGTACGCGCGGGCCCGCGAGGAGGCGGCAGCGGCCGATCGCCGGCTCGGCCAGGCGGGCCCCCGCGATCGACTGCCCGCGCTGCTCGGAGTGCCCTTCACGGTCAAGGAATCGATCGCCGTGCAGGGCATGCCGAACGCCGCCGGCCTTTTGGCTCGGCGTCAAGTGCGCAGCGCGGACAGCGCGCCGACGGTGCAGCGCCTCGTCGAGGCGGGTGCAATCCCGCTCGGGGTCACCAACACGTCCGAGCTCACGCTGTGGATCGAGACGGCCAACCGGCTCTATGGCCGGACCAACAACCCCTACGACCCGGACCGTACGGCGGGTGGGTCCTCGGGTGGGGAGGGTGCTGCGGTGGGCTGCGGTGGCTCGCCATTCGGGCTGGCCACCGATATCGCCGGTTCGATCCGAATTCCGGCGCTGTTCTGCGGCGTGTTCGGACATAAGCCGTCGCGCGGGCTCGTCCCGAACACCGGCTCCTATCCACCCGCCTCGGGCGACACGAGCCTGCTGCTCGGCACCGGCCCCCTGGCGCGCCGAGCCGAGGACCTGATGCCGCTGCTGACTGTTTTGGCCGGACCCGACGGCCGCGATCCGCACGTGCGGGCGGTGACGCTCGGGGACCCGGCGTCGGTGTCGCTGGAGGGACTGCGGGTGGTGACCGTGCAGGAGGTGTCACGCTCGGCGCCCTCCCCCGAGTTGCGCGATGCTCGCGAACGCGCCGTCGGTGCGCTCGAGGCCGGCGGCGCCACGGTGGTCAGCCTGCGCCTGCGCTCGTGGCGGCGAGCCCTACTGCCGTACCTGGCCACGCTGCAGGCGAGCGGCGGGCAGTCGACCGCGAGCCTGCTCGAGGAGGCCGGCGCACGGGCGCCCACGCTGCGCGGACTGCTGCGCCGGCGCACACCGCTCACCGCCCCGACCCGGCTGGCGCTCGCTGCCGAGCAGCTCGGCGGCGACCCCGACCCGCGCGTCCAGGGGCGACTGCTGGCCAGCGGCCGCCGGCTTGCGGCGGAGCTGCACGAGGCGATCGGGGACGGCGTGCTGCTCCACCCCGCGCAACCGAGCGCGGCCCCGCGGCACCATCGAACGTTGGGCCGACCGTGGCTGCTGACCCAGGCCGCGGTCTTCAACCTCGCGGGCGTTCCCGTCACCGAGGTGCCACTCGGCCTCGACCGGCGCGGACTCCCGCTCGGCGTTCAGGTCGCGGCTGGGATCGACCGCGACCATGTCTCGATCGCCGTCGCGCTGGAGCTCGAGCGAGTCTTCGGCGGCTGGACGCCTCCGCGCCCGCCGGGCTAAGTAGGTGAGTTCGTCAGCGTCATGAGAACGCGCGCTCGTGGTCTCCGCCAACGCCCCGCAGGTCGCGCTCGAGCGGGCGCCCGATCCGTCGCCTGGGTTCTTCGGCCGGGTCCCCTCGACGCGGGCCGGTCAGGCCATTGAGGCCCGGCTCGAGCGCCGCATGCGGAGCAAGGCCGTGTTCCGGGTCGAGTACACCGGGCCGTTAACCACGACGGGGACCCGCTTCCAGGGGTCCCCGTCGCAGATCCCACCTGGTGCGTCCACGGCCGGGTTGGACGCACCTTCGGGGAGTTCTTGATTCGGCCGTTAGAACACAGCAGCTGAGCCAGAGTTGCGCCGCGGCGCGAGCAAGTTGCTGGCAGAGCCACGGCGTCAGCAAGTTCGCGACGGAGACGCCATACTTGAGGCCCCACCCTGGGGGCGTAGCTCAGTTGGTTAGAGCGCCGGCCTGTCACGCCGGAGGTCGCGGGTTCGAGTCCCGTCGCTCCCGCTCCGCGTATCCCCTGCTACGGCGAGGTTTCCCGGCGCACCTGCTCTCAAGCCGCACCGGGGGTTCTGGCCCACTAGTGGCCCAAACGTCTCAGACGTGACGCTCATCGATCCTCCGCGCCTGCGTTCGTGGCCTGGTCCCGTTCGGCGTCGAGCGCGTCGAGCCTGCCCGCGATCCCGGCACCGGCGCCGTCAAGCAGCGCGCCGTAGTGGCGCTCGATCATCCGGACGCTGGTGCCCATGATGCGCGCCAGCTCGAACACGCTCACGCCTGCGGCGAGCGCGTCTGAGGCGAAGGTGCGAGCGCAGGTCGTAGATCCGCGCGGGGCGCCGGATCCCGGCCGCCTCGATCGCGGGCGCCCACATCCGGCGCCGGAAGTTGTCGAGGTTCAGCACGCCACCGTGCGGCGCCGGGAAGATCAGCGGCGTGTCCAGCCGCGGCGGGATCGCGTCGAGCGCGGCGAGCGCGCGAGCGGATAGCGGAACCTGTCGCCGCGCGCCGTTGGTCTTGCCGAGCTCGACGAGTTCGCCGTCGCTGACGGTTCGGAGCACGTTCAGCGCCCGGGCGCGCGCGGTCGATGTCGCGGCGTTCGAGCGCCTGCCACTCCTCCGGCCGGAGGCCGGTCGCGGCGGCGAACGTCGGCAGCGTGGCGTAGATCGGCGACAGTTCGGCCGCGATCGCGTCGAGCTCTTCGCGGGTGAACGTTCGCACCGTGCGCGGGGCGGGTTGGCGGTTCCGGCCAGCGAGCAGCGCCGGGTTCGAGCTCATGTAGCCCCATCGGACGGCGGCGCCGAGCGTTTGGCGTAGCGCCTGCACGACGCCGTAGCGCGACCGTTCGGGCAGCTTGG
Source organism: uncultured Solirubrobacteraceae bacterium (assembly GCA_963725515.1). Lineage (GTDB taxonomy): Bacteria > Actinomycetota > Thermoleophilia > Solirubrobacterales > Solirubrobacteraceae > Palsa-465. Next base: position 136,216 of record CAVRZB010000004.1, read on the forward strand.
CTTGCCATGTCGGCGATCTCGCCGCTCATGCGCTCGAGGTCGCGCAGCGGGATGTCGCCGAATGCGCGCTGGGCGTAGCGCGAGCCGTTCGCGCAGGGTGACGATCGTGCGGCGGTCGGACGCTGGCGGCGTGGCGCTCGAGGTACACGTCGATGAGCTCGGCGAGCGTCAGGTCGGGCATCGGCGCGGGCTCGCCGCGCAGCTGCGGTTCGATCACGTCGCGGTAGTGGGCGAGCGCGGCGCTCTTGGACGGGAATGGGCTCATGCGTTGGCGGGCGCCGGCGGCGTCGTGGTAGCGCAGGCCCCATCGGTTCGGGGCGAGCCGGTATGCAGATCCTCGTTGGGTGGCGGGCATTAGCTCGTCTCCTTTCGCGCGTTGGCGCGCTGACGACGTTTAACGCATGTGGGCCCGTGGTGCTTTGCGTCGGGTCGGCGGCCCCATAGCGGCTTACCGCAGCCAGCACAGTCTGGCGGAGCGAACAGCATCCGGATCGACGCCTCGACGGTCGGGTCTCCGTTTCGCGCGCGGCGCGCGAGGTCGCGGCAATGATCGGAGCACGTAACGCGGTCGACGCGTCCGGCCTTGAACTGGCGGCGACAGATCGGGCACTCCCGGACCGCCGTCTGTCCGGTCTTATCGGCGGCTTTGTCCGTGCGTTTCGACACTTCCGTTGCGGTCCATGGGGGTTTGGTCGTCCGCTTGCCGCCGGGCAATCCGGCGAGGCGCTTGTCGCGCTGCTCGAAAGTTTCCAGCAGCACGGTCTGGGCACGGGCTCGGCGGTCGCGTTCACGGCGCGGGCCGAGTAGCCGGTCGCCCGCGCTGGCGACCATCGTCACGACGGTCTGCACGGGCAGGCCGGTCTCGGCCGCGAGCGTGGCGAACTCGGCGCCCGCGGCGACACGGCGCTGTAGCTCATCTTCGAAACCGCGTTGTGCTGCTTCGGTGGAGTTCACGCTCATACCCTCAGCCTAGGGATATCGGTGGCTTTGTCTAGCCTTATCGGCGAATCCGCTGCACAATGCGGATTATTGGTCGCTCGATCGGCAAGCCATACTTCGAGCTCATCAGGCCGATATCGGATCGCCCCACCGGGCAACCGGATCGCCGGAATGTCCCGCGCCTGGTCCAGCGCAAGACCGTTTCAGCCGAGACGCCGAGCATGTCCGCGACCGAGCGCGCGGTGAGCAGCGGGCCGGTCATAGCCGCCGCCAGATCGAGGGCAGGAGCTCCGCGTAGGGCAGGCCACGCGCATCGCCTTGGGCTGCCCGTCGGAGGTACCGGCGCCAGCGGCGGAGCCGCCGGGCCAGGCGAGACATCGCGCGGGTCGCGTCGCATGATCGGCGTGGGCGAACAGGCCAGCCGGATGCCCACGCAGCGGCCCACCGCAGCGCGGGCACGTCTCCTGGCCTGGTCCGGTCAGGGGCGCTCGGACGGTCATTAGCGGCGCTTGAACCCACAATGGCAAAGGTCGCGACCGTCGCGACCGCAAACCTTGATCCACAATGGCAAAGGTCGCGACCGCAAATACCGATCAGCGCCGTCACGATGCCCCCCGTGGCTGGCATGTCGGGGGGGTTCAATCCGATCCCCGCATATGACCGATCACGCACATCACCGGCGCCAGGACGCGTAGCCCTGATCAGCGGTGCGACGGCACGCAGATCGCGCCCGAACATCTGCTTGGTGCGCTCTTGTGGCCGTTGTCCTCGGCCCAGCAGCGCCACGCGCCGTAGAGATCGTCGACCTCACCTGCTCGGCCGGGCCGACCTCGCAGCGGTCGCGCACGAACGCCGCGACCGGCGACGCGAGATCCTGCAGTGCGATCATCGTGTCGTCCGTCGAGCGCGGGGCGTGAACCGCCCCTGCTTGGCGAGCCGCGCGAGCCCGTCGAGCGCCCAGTTCAGGATGCCCGGCAGCTCGGCGCGCAAGCTCGTCCTCGAGCTCGCAGGTCCTCCCTGCCGTAGCAGCTATCGGTCAGCAGCAGCGGCACGAACCGACCGGCGATCGCCATCGACGCGTCGCCGAGCTGCGGCAGCTCGTTCGAGCACAGCATCAGCCGCGCCGGCAGCTTGCCGGTCCACTGGTCGCGGTACTTGCGGTTGACGGTCAGCGTGTCCTCGCCGCAGATCGACAGCAGCCGCTCGACGACGACGTGCGCGCCGCGGCCGTTCAGCCGCGCGTCCGAGACGACCGCCAGCGACTTGCCGAGCAGCGGCGCCAGCCCGAAGTCGCCGGACAGGCTCGACAGCGTCGGCCCGGCGACGTTCTCGGTGCCGACCAGCTGCCCGAGCGTGCGCGCGATCACGCCCTTGCCGGCGCGGGTCGGCCCGACGATCAGCAGGATCTTGTGCAGGTCCAGCCGCCCGCAGATGACGTAGCCGAACCACTCCTGCAGCGCGTGGATCGAGTCCGGTCGACTCGCCGGATCGTCGGCCCACAGCTCCGTCGAGGAACGCGAGCCAGCGCCCGGGGTCGGGCGCGTCGGGTCGAAGTCGAACGGGACGCTGGTCGCGTTGAAGAACCGTGGAGTCGTGCTCGAGCAGCTCGCGCGGCCGACGTCGAGCAGCCCGTTGGCGACCGACACGACCAGCGCCGTCGTAGGCGGTGCCGTCCAGCCACGACGGCATCGACACGCTCTCGGGCAGGTGGACGATCGCGCGCCAGCGCGTCGAGCAGATCGGCGATCTTGTGCCGGTTCGGCGCCCACGGCTTGGACTTGTCGCCGTCCGCGTAGACGGCGTGCTCGGTGAACGCGTACGCGGCGCGCTCATGCGCACGCTGCTCGACCTCGACCCAGCGCGGGCCTGTGCCATTCCCACCAGCCGCCGCGCCAGTGGCGCAGCGTCGGCACGCCGTCGAGTGTGTGTAGCGCCGCGACGAGCTCGCGTGCGACTTCCATCGGCGCGCTCGGCGGCGGTAGCACCGCGTTCTGCCCGGGGTCGGTCCCGCTGCCGTTGCCCCCGGCGTCAAGGGATCTGAGTTTGTCGCGGACGTTCATCGCTGCCGCTCCCGTCGGCGTACTTCGGATTGTGCGATCGAGTCGATGATGCGATCGACCTCAGCGGCAGGTAGCGGCGGCGTGCACTTGGTCGCGTTGATCAGGTGCACGAGCTCGGCCGTAAGGTCAACGTCGATGTAGCGCCGGAGCAGATGGCCGGTGATCCGGGCGAGTTGTTTGTTCCTCCGGCCGGCGGGCACGCCGTCGCGGAGCATCGACAGCCAGACCTCCGCCGGTGCCGCTGCGGTCGCCGTGGGCGGCGCGGCCATGATCGCCCTGACGCTGCTGGGAATTTTTCCCAGCTCGCGAACCGCTGGAAGCGCACCTTCGTATGGGACGGCTGAGGGGTGGACTGATGGCGGTGCGATGACGTAGGCGCCGGCGGCGCGCAACTCCACCCCTGGGATCGTCGTGTCGCCGGTGCGGATCGTCGTGCCGCGGAACGGGACGTGCGCCCCCCGGACCCCGGCGAGGCTGTTTGGGTGCTCCGGGTCGCGATCGGGTGCCTCGCCCGTCGAGATGATCGGATGGGCGCCCAGGTCTAGCCGGTCGATGATCTCCCGCGGGTCAGCGCCCGCCTTGGCGTCGATGTCGAGCACGACGATCTTGCTCGCGCCGCACGCGATGCCGATGTTCGCGTCGGGCACGCGTTGCCATGCGCTGATGATCGTCCGCATGTCGGTGGTGGCGTCTTTAACCCCGTGGCGGGTCAGTGGCGCCTTGCCGCGAGGTTTGCAAGGGAAGACGCGGTAGCCGTTCTCGGCGTACCGCATGGCGGCGTCGCGGAACGAACTCGAGCCGCTCATACCGCGCCCCCCATTTCGACGACGGGGCTGTCAGTGGTCCACCTGACTTGATCGACCTCGCCGGTCCGCCAAGTCAGGCAGACCCGATACCGGTTTTCGACCTCCCCGTCCGCCGAGTGCCACCGCACGCGCCGGTGACCATCGACTGTCACCGTGGCGTGGGTGAGGGTCGTGCGGCCGACGTAGATTCGGCCGTGAACCCGCACGACGGCCAGCCCGACACGCTGGGGTCGATCACGCATGGCCGACCCCCACGACGTGGCGATCTGGACTTACTGCATCTGGCCGCCCGCGCTTGGCGGGCCCCCTATCAGGGTCAGGGTCTCCGTCGGGTCCGGCGCGCGAGGTCGCCGAGGACCTCCGTGATCCTCGGGTGCGGTGATTCCGCGCCAGCCTCGGTGCCCGACCGCGGCCTCTCGGCGGCTGGGGGCGCTCGACGCGCATGCCAGCGGGTGCGGGTGCGGGTTGGGTGCACTGGCGCTCGAACTCGCGCCACGCCGCGGCCACGTCCGTCCACACCTCGCCCTTCAGGGTCGCCGTCTGGCGCGCCTGCTCCGGCTCGTGCTGCTCGGCGGGCTGCTCAGTAGGCCGCGCCATAACCGTGATCCGTTCTTGTTCCCATATTCGACCGGAACGGTACTACTCGCCTCGGTCGCCAACGGGAAACGCCCCCGTTGCCGAGGGCGTTTCCGTTTGCTTCGAAAGGTGAATATGGGACTCACGAAGCGGATCAGTGGTGCGGCAAAACAGACATTACCGCAGTGCGCGGCGTCCGAAGCCAGCCGTCAGTCGACGTCCAGCCGGCAAGTCACCGATTCAATGGTCCCGGCGTTGCTCAGGTCTAACCGCGCGGGCGTGCCTCGAGCACCGCGCGCAACACAGCCTACCCAAATGCTCGAGATACGCGAGTTCATCGGCGTCGAGGTCGACCCCGACCAGCGTCTTAGCCCATCCGTCACCTGCGCCGGCGAGTGAACGTCGACTGCCGCGTCCAAAACCTTGCCGATGAGGGACGGGGGAAGGGGCGGCTCCGTCACGGCCCATCCTCGGAATTGTCGGAGCGGTCCATCCACGCAGGACGGGACACAACCCTCCTGGTCGGGGCCGTGTAACTGGAGACAAACCGTTCGGCCCGCTCACGCAGACCAAGACGATCAAGCTCCCGCTCAACGTGCGCGACACGCTCAGCGGTCGTGCCGGTCTCCCGGATATGAACGCCGGAGCCCCATTCGGTCAACGAGCACCAGCGATGCAACCAGGTCCAGCGGTCCTCGAGCTCGGCGGCATCCGCAACAGCAGGCACCGGCGTCAACGGCTGACGACTAGGCCGCCCCATTACCCAACCTCCGCAACTCAGCACGCTGCCGGCCATTCAAGTGACGGGTCGAAATCTTCGGCTCGGTCTCGACCTTCGCCAGCGACAGGGTGGCGAGTTGAGTCTGCAACCGGCACTCAACCACCGCAGGACTCACCCTCCCATCAGCAGTGAGCAAACCATCACGGGCAATGATCTGCTCCAGCTCGTCAACACGATCAACAGCACGCGCAGCAGCCTCCAAGTTGTGCAGATCCTTGCTGTCGAGTTCCCAAGTCGGCGCGACATCAGCAAGCACACGGGCATACAACTCACGCCCACTCGAACCAAGAGATTTCGGGGTGCCACTCACGTTGTCTCAGTGTAAAGATGACCCCACCTGAGACTTTTCAAAGGCAGACACACTGCGAGCAACAGTCCTCCCCGGTCCTGCGCCAAAACCGTCGGGGGTGACTGCCCTACCCCCGCCCCGACGTTTGAAGCGGCGAAGCGGCCAGGGGGCGCGTTGGCTTCACGGACCGTGAAGAGTCGCTTGGCGGATCATCTCTTCAAGATGTACGCAACCGTATCCGCGAACTGACTGATCCGAGCGTTGGACTCCTGGGCGGACAGATAGTCGTGGACCGCCCGCGAACAACCCTCCCAGAAGTAGTAGTCGTCGAGGATCACGATGCCGTTCTCGACGATGCGAGGGAATAACGTTTCGAGACAGGTCATGGTGGACTCGTACCAATCGCCATCTAACCGCAGGATCGCTATCTCATCCGGGACGGCGGGACCTTTCAGCGTGTCCTTGAACCATCCAGGGACAACATGCCAATCTGACGCGCCGGACCGATTCATTGCGGCGCGCGCATCGTCCTCACTCGCCGTGCAGTTGTCGTGGTACTGCGGACCCGCCGTGTCGTTCTGCCACTGGATTGCGGCCTCACCGTCGATGTCCTTCGCGGGAGGCAGCCCTTGATAGCTATCGAACAGGTAGTACGACCGCGCTGGCCCGAGTGTCTTCGCGATGCCAGCAATCATCCCGCCCTTCCAGGTCCCGCATTCGACGACCGCGCCGGAAGCAAAGCTGAACAGCTCGACCAGTTTCAGGTTCTTGATGTAGATGTCCTCGGGGACCATCGTGTGCCCCTCGAACATCGAGTAGCAACGAGCGTAATCCTGAGTATCCGCCGGCGGCTTGGCTTGAAGTCCCATTCTGTTCATCCATCCTTATGCCTTGACGAGTCGAGCGCGACTCTACTGGACCCCCTTCGCCGGAGGTTGTGGGAGCCGTTACCGGGCGGCGTCAGGCTGCGATCCGCCCGTCCGCCCGCGTCTCCCTCACGTCGATGACCGCGGTCGCTGTTTACCTGTCACCTACGTTGTGGGCCAGGTGGCCTCGCGATGCGCCGACCGCCGCTCGCCGAGCGTCATCTTCGACATGGGTGCGGAGTTGTGGGTGGGTTTGGGTTCCGGCGGTTCGATTAGTTCCTTGAGTGCGGTGAGTTCCGCGGGCTCGGATATGGGTATGTCGAACCTGACCGAGTGAACGGAGCCTTGGCTTGGGAAAAGGAACCGCTCGGCCTCGTCACGCCTACCAACCCGATCGAGCTCGGCCTCGAGGTGCGCGACACGTTGAGCGAGCGTGCCGCGATGCTCCAGCTGGACGCCCTCGCCAGCCGGAGTGAGTTGCAGCCAGCGGGTCAACCATTCATGCCTATGCGCGAGCTCGGCCTCGTCGACGATCGCCGGAGCCGGAGTTTCCAGAGCGCGACGCTTCATGCCACACCCCGCCCTCGATTGCCCCGCGTCCCGCCACCGTTTCTGCGCCCGCGCCCGAGCGCCACGAGAAACCGCAGTCTGCGAAGCCGCACCGACATCCAGATCCAGCGTGCCCAGATGCTTAACGAGAGCCAACTCGCACATCCGCAACTCCTGCGCAGCCGGGTGAAGTCGCGTGCCCCGGCTTTCACGAAGGATCAGACCATCCTCAGCAATCACCCTCGACAACTCGCGGCAACGATCAGCCAAATCAGCAGCAGCGGTAAGCGCCACAACATCACGCGCGTCGAGTTCCAGTTCGTCGGGAATCTCGCGGCAGATGCTTTCCCAGAGGTGGCGACCGCTGGTGCCTGTACCTGCCGGAGGTGAAGGATGTTCACCCATTACCGCATGGTATCGAGGCCCACGGGTAACTTTGAACCCGTAGCACACGCATCGCACGAACAGCGAGGGCGTGTCCTCCCCGGCGCCTGAAACATGGCTCAGGGGCCCGCCCGCTGCCCCCCTTAGGTCCCCCAACCCACAGGCTACCCCCCCGTTTTGACGCGGACTTTTTTTCACAGGATCTGCCCTCTCCGGTCCCGCGAATTTGGCGCCTTGGGTCCCCGGCTGGGGGGTGGGGGGTGTCATGTTCCCTACGGGCGCACCTGCGCCATCGTAGGCCCGTTGGTGCACACGTCCTGACCCACAAGGTCACGGCCTGGGGTGCACGTGCGTAGAACGGCTAGCGGCTTGCCCGGTTGACGCAGCGAAGCAGCGCAAGAACGTGGTAACGACCCAGTCCGTACTTGTTGCGGAACGCCTGGACCCCGATCTTTCCCCGCTCGGCCAGACATTTCTGCCGCGCTTGCGTCACGACGAAGGCCACGCACTGACCCTGGTTCTTGAACATCGTGCCGTAACTCCGCCAGCCGCCGTTCTTGCACTGGGCCTTTGACGTTGGCAGCAGCGGCACGTCAAAGACCACTGCCCGACCGCTCGTCAAAGGGACCGTAAATGGCGGGCTTATCGGAGAGCAGTCGCTGGGCGCTCGAAATGCGAACTCAGCAGCGAACATCGCGTCGACGCCGCCGCCTCCGTTATCCACCAACTGAATAGTCTCGAGGCCGAAGTTCGTTTGCGCATTCATCACCGCGGTTGTGGGCGCCGCGAGCGTTCCGGCCCCGTGATCAGGACCGGTAACGCTCAAACACGTCACTGGCCCAGAAAATGCGAAGTCGGAGGGGGGTTGGCCAACGTGGAAGGACACAGATCCAGCGGGGTTTTGGCCGGAGCTGTCGCTCTCCGCGCTGATGTTCACGCTGGTATAGAGGTCGTAGCCGCTGCCGCCACCCGTTGCGGTCACTGTATCCAGCGGTGCTGCCGCCGAGGCCGTCGGAGCGAACACCAACCCCATCAACGCAAGCCCCAGCACCACCTGTAGTCGTCGTGGCAATGCATACCGCCGCAATGCGAACATGACGATCCTCCTCCCTCACCGTGCGCCGGCGAGGAATCTTGGGCTTGAGCAGCGCGTTCCGGTGAACGGGCGCGCGTGCTCCTCAGGCAGGACCAAGTCTCTCGCTGGCGTGCGGGCGATGCAATCCGTAGAAACCGCCCGACCGCAGAGGCGGTCACCGCTTCTCGTGTTCGCGGTGACCGTCGCTCCGATCGTCCGAGGTCAGGCTCAGCGTCGCGACTGGCGTTCGGTGCGAGGGCAGGACCCTATCCCGCCCTCGCACCCCCTACTGGCTTGCCTGGTTGACGCAGCGACGCATTGCAAGAACGTGGTAACGGCCGAGCCCGTACTTGTTGCGGAAGGCCACCGGTCCGATCTTCGCCCGCTCAGCCAGACAATTCTGCAGGGCTTGCTTCACGACAAACGCTACGCACTGCCCTTGGTTCTTGAACTGCGGGTAGTTCCGCCAGCCGCCCTTGTTGCACTGGGCCTTGGAGGTGGGTACCCGTGGCTTTACGGTCAGGCTGGTTGTTCTGGAGCTGGTGTTGTGTCCTGTGTCACCGCTATAGCTAGCCGTGAGCGTCTGCGTGCCCGAGCCAACGGAGATCGGTGTGTAAGAGACCGCGCAGGTCGCCGATGCTGCACTGCCCGACAAGCGGCACGGGCTCCCACGAAACCTCCCTGGGCCGCTGCTCCTGAAGCCAACCGTGCCCGTCGGCGTCGTCTGCCCAATGCTCGCCGCATCGGTAAGGCGCGGATGGAGTCGATGCACAAGCGGGCCTGATCGAGATCGACGGCGAGCCAGTCGATCAGTGCGGCCGGGTTCGTCCACAGCTCACCGATCACGAGCGCCGCCACGTCCTGAGTCTTGGCGTAGCCACGCGCACGGGTCGCGAAGTGGAGCCCAACACGCTCATTGCAACGGCTAGCCATAGACGCTGATCACACTCGTCTGGAAGCCGACCACAGAGGCGATCAGTAAGATCGCGGGCAGCGCGAATCGCACCAGTAGGGACCAACGACTACTTTCGAAGCCCAGGGCGAGGAGGCACGCGATCGCGGGGAGACCCACGAAGCCCGTCCGCGCGTCATCCACGGGTGTCTCCAATCCCAGGATCCAGACGATGGCCACGGCGCAGACGGCGAAGGCGGCCAGAAACCAGATCGCCGGACCTCGGGCGTCGGACGATGCGAACTGCGGTTCTCGGGCAGAACGCGTCGCGGCTGCAAGTCCAACGACACTCAGCAGCCAGAACGGGAGGTACGCCCACCATGCCCAGGTCGAGCGTAACCATCCGTTCGTGTACCAGAAGTTCTTCCACACGTGGCGGGGAAGATCGACGAAGAACGTTTTGAGCGGCCCGGCAGCCCGTGCGAGGAAGGGCCCGAGATAGTTCCTGGTGGCGGTGATGGCGAGCGGGTCTCCGTACCAGGCGGTGTTGAGGATGAGCCACGGGCTAACGAGGACCAGTGCAGTCCCTAGTGTGATCGCCACCAGCTTTGCGCCCTCGCGGCGGTCAGCGGCCGAGAGGAATGCCGCAAGAGCGAGGGCAGGAGCCAGTGCCAAGGTGCTGGCTTTGGTTAACGTCAGTCCCGCCAAGGCGACACCGAGCAGGGTGGGAATCAGAACCTTGCGGCGCGCTGTTCGCTCGGGGCGCGTGAGAGCGATGACGCCGAGCGCAACTGCGGCCGCCGCAAGCGTGTTTGCGAGGTTGTCATTTGTGACCAGAGCAGAGAGCAGCACGAATCGCGGAATGAAGGCCACGATTGCGGCCGCGATCACCGGTGTCCAGCGGTCACGCGCGACCAAGCGCGTGGCCATGGCAGTGAGCAGGATCGTCAGCGCGCCGAGCAGAACGCCGGCGATTCGGAGCTCGATCACGCGCGTGTCGTCGGCTGTCTCACGCAGCGTTGTGTGCTGGTATGCCGACTGGCCGGGAAGCGGACTGACCACAAACCCGGTTGCGTGCCTGGGAACGAGGTAGGGAGTGAAGGCGCTTTCGCCGAGTAGTCTCTGCCAGCCTGCGAGCAGCGCGTAGTAGAGCGGCGGTTGGTGCGGCTCAAAGCCGACGAACTGGCTCAGAGACGGCGGAATCCGGTAGTAATGACCCGCCACAAGTGCCTCGACGTTGCGAACGTGGTCAGATTCATCCTTCGCCTCAAACGGGGGCAGTACGACCGCCGTCGCCGTCGCCAGTGCCAGATAGAGCCCGATGACGGCAAGCAGCGCAACCCGAGGCCTCGTGCTCCCAAAGCGGTTGGTCCGGCGCAAAGGTGTGGGTGCTTCCGCGGGCATCTGGCGAGCCTCGACGTCCGTGGGCGGACAAGACGTCGAGTTCGCCGACAGCTTCAGGCGGGTCATTGACCGACCGGGGCGTGCTGCGACAGCGCCCGAAGCTCGAAGATATTTGCGATCAAACCGCGCTGCGGGGTCAGCGTGATACGGATCTGCCGTCTGCCAACCGTCAGCTCTGGGGGAAGCCCAAAGTCCGTCTCCAGCCAGCGTTTGGCGGGGTTCGCGGTTGCGTTCGCCGTCCACCAGGCGACTGGCCGCCCGTCCACAGCGACCTCCACCGGGACCACTGACGACTGGTCGAGCAGGACCCGCAGGCCCACACCGACGTTTCGCGGCGCGATGCGGACAACAAATGAGATCGAGCTGGCATACGAGATCCCCGTCTGGGTTAGCGACTCGCTCGATGCGACCGGCAGCGCTGGCTGATATACGGTCCCGAGAGGATCCGCCGCGCGGTAGCCGTTGCCGTTGAACTCGCCTTCGAAGTAGGAGCGAACACGGCGATGGCTCACCCGTCCGGCGAATTGATGTGCCGCCAACGACGACCGATCACCGAACCTGATGGCGTCCGTCGGGCTGACCGTCCGGGCCGATCTGTACGAGAAAGTCGTGACGGCCACGAGTTCGCCGACTCGATCGTCGCCCCCGCCGTGCTGGACGCCGAAGCGAATCTGAGAACCCCATGAAACGCCGTCGTCGGCGAAAACTCGATACATGCTGCGAGCGCCGTGACCGTTTGCATCGAGCCCCAGCGGACCCGCGCCGCTCATCGCCAGGGCGAACGCGCCAGTGCTGAAGTACCAGCCGCCGTTGAAGAGGTCCTCCGTGCCCGTGCCGTAGATGGCCGGAGAGCGGGAGCCATCAACGTACACGCGATCATCTCCCTCCATGTACTGCTGGTCCGGCGTGCCAAGTGGTACGACCGAGCCGGCGTTTGAGCCCCCGTCCAGGATCTCGTCAACGAGCGAGGCAAGGCGGCCCGATCCGGTGTCGTTCAGAACCTCGTAGTCGCGTCCGAGCCGCGAGCGCTCGATGTGTCGCTCTCCGTAGAGCGTTCCGGCGTTCCGGATCGGTCCGGCTCTCCAGGCATCGAGCCGCAGCGTGGCGGGTGCGGTCGCTTGCACGGCAATCGAGGCCCCGTTCCTGAACGGGATCGGGAGCGCGAGGTATCCAGCGCTCGCGGCGGGGTTCATTCCGAACCCACGCGAGGCGATCAGCCGCGTCTGCAGTCCGTCGCCGAACAGACTGCCGAGGGGGACATCGATCTGGGGGCGATGCGCGCCGTTCACCGTGATCCGCAGCGCGAGCGCCTGCAGAGTCGACTCGTCAAACGGCGTTACGCGTAGGCGGAGGTATCGGATCTCGCCCGACCCTCGAAGACGTGCCATGGCGGCCGTCTGACCGGCTCTCATCCTTCGGAACGACGTCACAGCCGCTGCGACTCGCGGCGGAACTGCGCTTTGGTCAAGTAGCCGTGTGGCGCGTACCCGCTGGTCTCCGAACGTCACCGTCGGCGTTCCTGCGGGTGCGCTCAGGAGCGTCAGTTGGTAGTAGCCACGATCGTCATTGGGAACACTGGTGACCCGAATCTTGAGATGCCGGGCGAAGCAAAACGGCACGTATGAGTAGTTGCCACCGCCGGATGATCGCCAGTCGTTGACCAGGGGTTTTGGAAATCGTCGGTCAAGGCCTGCGAAGAACTGAGCTGCGGGCCGATCAACGCTCGGGGAACCCCGACCGTCGAAGAACAGCTGGAGCCGACCAAAGCCGGTAGCGTCGCCGAGCGTCAGACTGCGCTCGAAGAAGCCTCCATCAGCGGCCGTCATCCACAGGCGGGTGAGACATCCCGGCCCGTCTTGATCCAACAGCACATAGCCGCCGGCTTCTCGCCGCAGATAGGTGAGCGGGTGAGCGACGATCGACAGAACGCGCGGAAGCGCCCCCCGGCCGTACGAGCCACCGTCGAAGTTCCCGTTTAGAGGGTCGTGGCTGCTCAGCTCGCGCACACGGACTCCTGGTGGCAGCGAACGGAGCCCAAAGGTCGGATCACCGAGCCTTCTCAGCAAGGTCGCCTCAGACAGGGGCAAAGCGCTGGGCGCAACTGTTGGGCCGGTCGACGAGTGACTTGCCGCCAACTGATATGCAGGGATGCTCGCGACCCGGAAACCACCATGCGGGTGCCCGAGTACAAGCGATGCCAGCCAAGCTACGACGAGCACCGCACCAATGAACCGGGAGGGTCGGGCGCGCCTCAGCGGAGCGCCCACCCGCTTGGTCTGCGCCAGCACGCAATCCGAGCGACGGATCAAGGTCAGTAGAACGATGACGTTGCCGAACCCGGTGTCGGACGGAACCCGAGCCCATCGCACAACCGATCACGTCGCCCTGCGCACCGTCCCCGAGCTCCGAAGGCAAGTGGAGTTCGCCGCGCTCCTCGGACGGCGCGCGAGGGTTGTGTCACCCAAGGTAACTTGATCCCCGTGCAGCTGATGCCGGCCAGGTTCAGCGTCTTGATCCGTGGTAGAGCGCCGGCATGAGCAAGGGGATGGGTTGCGGGTGCCGCGACGCCCGAGCAGGATGAGCCAGGACGTCGACGCGGAGGCGGAGGCTTCGAGGTGCGCTAACCCCGACTGTCGCGCCGCGGGGCAGCGACACCGGAGAAGCGACCTTGAAGTTGACACTTCCTCTACCCAGCGGAAGCTGAAGAAGGGGGCGCCCCATACAGGCACCGTTGCCGTAGACCCGCAGGAAGTCACGTCTGCGGGGTCTTCCAAGCACCCGCGCCTTCAGGCCCTCAAACAGGATCGTGGGACCACTCCCAGGCACTCGCAGGACCGAACACCGCCGACTCGCCGTGAGCTGGCAGGTGCCGCCGCCGATACAGCGCAGGGCCCTCCACGGTTTGAGACCGCGGAGTGTTGCGATCCTCGCGACGGCGCTATGAGCCGCCGGGACTTGCGCGGGGAACGCCAGGGTATGAACCACGCCGTCGAGGGTGCCGATGATCAGGTGGCCGTCTGCCAGGGTCGGGGGCGCAAAGATCTCATTGCCCAAGTCGTTCGCGTACAGGGTCTTCCCGCTGGCCCCTGCCAGCACGTAGAGCCCAGACAACTCCGGAACGGCCACCATGCCGTTCTGACCGACCAGCCCGCCGAGGACCACCTTGTCGAGCCCCACCGCCCACAGAACGCCGCCACTGGTGGGATCGATGGCCCGGACTGAACCGGCGTAGGCGTGGCCGTTGAGCGTGGTATTGCCACCGGCAACGTACAGGCGCTGTCCGTCGAAGTAGGCCGTTGAGACGGATCCGTCGCCACAGGTTGGGCACGAGCCGCCTTGCGCGATCTGCGTCTGCCAGACCGGTCCGGCATTCAGGTTGTTGCGGTCGAGGGCATAGAACACGCCATTCTTGTTCACCGCTCCGATCAGCTGGCGTCGCGAGGCATCGGTAAACAGGGTCGGCGAGCCACCGAAATCTGAATCGTCGAGGGTGCCGCTTACGTTGGCAGACCAAGACCCTTTTACGGCGAGCGTGGTCGCGTCGAGTCCGACAATTGATTCACCGTATTGCTGGCTGGATTGGCTGCGATTGCCGGTGGTGACGAAGACCGTGTTGGTGGACGAATCAACGACCGGATTGGTCCAAATGCTCACGCCGATTTGGCCGTCGGGAACGGTCTTCCAGACGTTGCTGATCTGGTGGGTGACGAGATTGACCTGCAAGAGCTTGCCTTGCACGAGGGGGTTGTCACAGAGGCTGGCTACTCCGATGTAGGCAAACCCGTTGTAGATGAGCGGACTTGACCAGTTGAAGTTGCCACCTGTAGGTGAGTTATCACCCACCGAGAAGGACCACTGCACCGCCCCTGAGCCCGCGTTGAGCGCATACCAGTTTGCGTTGCCACCGCCAAGATAGGCTGAGCCGTTGAGCACCGTCGGAGACGACACAACTCCAGCGGTGGTCGGCGTGGGGCAAGCGCCGGCAGTCGTTCCGAGGTTGGTCCGCCAGTTCAGCGTTCCTGAGGCCTCATCGAAGGAATACTCATATCCGTCGGCGAAGCCGCCCACATACACGCTGCCCTGAGCAACCGTCGCCTTGGCCGCTATATCCGACTGGATAGTGGCAGTCCACTGACCAGCCAGCGGGCCATACACGCTGTACGGATTGCAGCCCGTGAGCCCTACCAGACAAGCGACCAGCGCGATCAGGGTCCCAAATCGAAGAACCCGACGCACCGGCTCGTAACCGCATTGCCCACACATGTTGCCCCAGCTCGCCCGGCAAGCATCCCAAACCTGCCAAAGCTTCGCCAAACAACGCTATTTCCGATCGCCACGAAAGTCAAGCCGGCGGCCCGCGCCTGTTGGGCAGGTTCGATTGCGGCCGGTTGACCTGGCTGGTGGATGGACCTAGGGTAGTTGGGTGGAGCGCCGCCCGGCCGGGCCTGCGCAGGCCTCAGCCGGGTTGGCTTGACCGAAAAATGGGGCCAGTCCTAAAGACGCTGAGGTCGCCTGTGGGTGCAAACTATCGACGCGATTGCGTGCCTCGGCGTGGTGGTGGGGCCCGTGCCGGCGGTGTGTTTGGCGGCCGCGGTTTCAGAGCAGGCCCGCTTTCAGCGGTGCAACTATGATCAGCGTTTCGGCCGACGTCGGAACGCTCGTCGAGCGAGCCGGTTTGGTTCGCAGAGCTCGCCGGTTGCCTTTCGCAGTTCTGGCGTGCGCGGCCGTGGTGGGGTTGGCTGGCTGCTATCGCGTGACGGCCACGATCGGACTAGGCAGCTCCCCAGGCCGAGTGGGGGTAGATCCCTCGACCCGCACCGTCTATATAGCCAACAACGGTGGCAGCACGGTGTCGGTCATCAACGGGGGCGCCGTGACCGCCACCATCGGCGTCGGCAGCCACCCACAGGGAGTGGGGGTTGATCCCTCCACTCACACCGTCTACGTGGCCAACCAGTACGGCAACTCCGTCTCCGTGATCAGCGGGGGTGCGGTGACCGCCACCATCGGCGTAGGCAACATCCCGTTCGGAGTGGGGGTTGACCCCTCCACGCACACCGCCTACGTGACCAACAGCTTGGACGGCACGGTGTCGGTGATCAACGGAGGTGCGGTGACCGCCACCATCGCCGTCGGCAGCCACCCACAGGGAGTGGGGGTTGATCCCTCCACTCACACCGTCTACGTAGCCAACTTCGGCGGCAACACGGTGTCGGTGATCAGCGGCGGCGTTGTGACCGCCACCATCGGCGTGGGCAGCGGCCCGGTCGGCGTGGGGGTCGATCCCTCCACCCACACCGTCTACGTGGCCAACGAGTCCAACAACGAGAACACGGTGTCTGTGATCAGCGGGGGCGCCGTGACCGCCACCATCGGTGTAGGCAGCCAGCCGGACGGCGTGGGGGTTGATCCCTCCACCCACACCGTCTACGTGGCCGACCAGAACGGCAACGCGGTATCGGTGATCAACGGGGGCGCCGTGACCGCCACCATCGGCGTCGGCAACCACCCCGAGGGAATGGGGGTTGACCCCTCGACCCACACCGCCTACATCGCCAACACCTTTGGCAACAGCGTGTCGGTGCTCTCGCGCTCCCCGGAGCTCACGTCGACGGGCCCGGCGGACGGGTCGACTGGCGTCTCGCCAAACACAAGCGTGTCCGCCGGATTCGATGTGGCGATGGACCATGCCTCGACGGCGGGTGCGTTCTCGCTCGTGCGCACGAGCGACAGCAGCCCAGTCGCGGGGAGCGTGAGCTTCCTCAACGATCAGATGCCCATACTCACACCATCGAGCCCGCTGGCTGGGGCGACGCGGTACACGGCGCGGTTCTCCACAGCGGCGATGGACACAGGTGGCAACCACCTGGGGTTTCGCGCGGACGTGGTCGTTCACGACCAAGTAGAGGCTCTGACCGATAGCTACGAGATCGATTAGTCGTGAGCCGGCGGGCGGATCCCGAACAAGAAAACCCCGCGTCGGCGGGCTTTGGTGAGCGCGCCCGGCAAGATTCGAACTTGCGACCTCTCGCTCGGGAGTTGACTGCGCTCGGTTGCCGTCTGTTGACGCCGGTGGTCGGAACCTGCAAGCAGTGCGATCCGGAGCGTTCGTGTACGAGCACTCGCCATTTCCCTGGCCACGACGTCGCTACCTGGTGGCCGAGCGCCACCGCACACGCACCGGCGCCGGCCAATTCGTGCGCCTAGCGCCGTCCGAGGTGTTCTCCAACCGCCAGTACGCCGGCGAGCTGTAGCGCGACCCGCTGATATGGGGGTTGGTTTGTCAAGTGGGCGATCGGGGGTGTCGTCCTGGTAGGGGCGTTCGCGGTTTTGTTGGTGTCCGGGGTTCCCGGGGCGGCGCGGGTGGGCTCAGCTGTGCGGTGGCGTTGCCAGGCTGATATTCGAGGGCTGGGTACCTCATGACCCTGTGTTCGTAGCGGTCCGCGGTCTAGGAGCGGGCACGGCCGCCGCGCGGTGTCGGTGGTTGCCCATAGCGGGGTCGCGGACTGCGACGAGTCTGAGGCCCGTGGTTCTCGCGCGCGCCCAGGCAGCACCGGGGGCTGAGGGTGATGTGGGTGGCTGTTTAGTTCAGGATGGCGGCCTCCCAGCGGAATGCGGCGAGTTCGTGGGCGCACGCGATCGCGACTACGCTGGCGTGCTTTGTGGCGCTCGGCGCGCAAGTACTGCCAGCGCTGGTGAGCCGGCCTTGCGCACGCCAGGCGATCTCGATCACGCGCGGGTCTTGGCTGTGCTGGCGACGCGCGAGCGTGGCACCGATCGGCGGGTGGTCGGCTGTAGTGGTGCGCGGCTTCGACCAGCAGCTGGTGGGCATGGACCGGAGGCCGGCTTTGGTGATCGCGCCTTGGCGGCGCTTGAGGTCGGAGGTGTGCTCGCTGGGGACGATCCCGAGAAATCCGGACACGAGCTGGTTGGGGGAAGCGCGTTGCAGCTGCCGACCTCGGCGCACAGCCCGGCGGCGGACAGCGTGTCGATCCCGCGGAAGCAGCGCAGCGCTCGCGATCGTCGGCGCGTGGCGGCTGTCGGGGATGACCTGGTCGAGCGCCGCCAGCAAGGCCGCGCGGCGAGCGACGAGCATCTCGACGCCGGAAAGATCGTCCAAGAACGTCGCCTGCGAGCACACATCGTCGAACCGCAGACTGTGCAGCCAGCGCATGTGATTGCGGGTCCACGGCGAGCCCGGTCCGGTCCAGCGCAGATCGCGGCGGAGCAACAGCTTGCTCAAGCGGTGCCGGGCGCGCATCAGATCGCCGCGGCAGTCCTCGATCGCCCGGATCACGTCGCGGAACTGCTCATCGGCGACGGTCGGAACGAACGCGAACCGCAACTCACCCGCGGCCAGCAACCGCACCAACCGCTCCGCGTCACGCCGATCGGTCTTGATCCGATCACCCGAGGCCCGGGGCACCTTCCCTGCCGCCACAACCCGAACATCGATCCCGCGGTCGGTCGCGGCACGCGCGAACCCGAACCCGGTCGGCCCGGCCTCATCGACCGCGCGGACCGCACCCGGCAAGCCCGCCAGGAACTCCACAACCTCGATCGGTAAGTGTCAATCGTCGTGCCACGCTCGTCGGTACTGCTCGCCTCCTCGGATTCGAGGCCAGCATCTTCGAGAAGTTCGGCGCGCCGGTTGACCCATTCGGGATTCTCTGGTTTCTGTCCCGTTCGCTGAAGGTGAAAGTAATCCTCGGCCTCGTAGTCGGCGGGATTCTTGAATCGTGGGATCTTAGGTTCACTCATCTGGGTTTTCCTTTAGTGGTGTTTGGTCAAGAGTCTGACCCCCGAGCGCGCCTCGAGGTCGTCGTGGATTGCCTGATTGATCTGTTCGCGGTGATTGGTGAACCACGTGTCCACGCCGGCGGCGTCGAGGCCCAGGTCCGCAACGATGTGTCCGATGCCCTGGGCGCCGGTGATGACTTGGCCATAGTCGCGGGCGTCTTCGGTTAGTTCCACGAGGAAGTGGGCGATCAGAACGGCCGGTGGGGTGCCGCTGTAGCGGGCGTCCGTGTTCTCGCGCCATGGCTGCTCGGCCTCGGCGTGTGCCTTTTCAGCGTGTGCCTTTTTCTCTGTCGCGGTTTGGCAGCCCGGGCAGACGTCGAGGAACAGCCGGTCGTGTTCATCGTTCGCCGGGACGATCGTCCATCCCGCTTGGCGAAGTGTTTCCCCGAGCGGTTCGGTGGCGCGGCACCTGTCGCATCGGATCATGGTGGTCATGCGGTCCTCCTGTTGGTTTGTGGGTGTGCGGGAAGGGTTCTTGCCCGGCGCCGTGGCGCGCTCGTGGGACGACGGGGCACGGCGCGGCCGAACCGACGCCAGGCAAAGCCTTGGGTGGATGTAGGTCCTCGGTCGCCTGGGGGCGCACAGAAAGGGCCGGGTCGGGGCCCGTTCGGCGGTGGGCTCGTGGGGGGTTGCGGTCGCGACGGTCGCGACCGGAAGCATTGTGCTTCGTGGGTGGGCTCGCGGTGCCGTTCCTGGCTCGGCGCTGTGGCCCAATAGTGGCCCAAACGTCCCTGACGCATCCTCAACGCGGGCGGGACGCGCACCCTTGGATTCCCCGGATCGTGAGTGTTTACGGGGGGTTTGTCGCCTTCGGTCGTGAGGCGTCGTTTCCGGCGGTGCGGCCTGTCACGCCGGAGGTCGCGGGTTCGAGTCCCGTCGTTCCCGTTGCGCCGCGCCTCACGCCCCGAGGCGCAGGCCGCCCTTGGACAGCACGAGGCGTCGCCCCGAAACGTATCCGGGCTCGCCCTTCACCGGCGGGTTGGCCACGGGGCGGCCGGGCTTGGCCAGCAGCTCGCCGTGCCCGACGCTTTGATCGCAATGCGGGCAGCGGATGTCGACATGGACATCGTGGCCACACCGCTCGTGCACGACCCGCACCGGGCCCTCCCCGGGAGACGCCCAGCGATCGCCCCACTCCATCAGAGCGAGCAACGCCGGGATCAGGTCGGCCCCCTTCTCGGTCAGCCGGTACTCGCGGCGCTCCGGGCGCTGCTGGTAGATATGGGTCTCGAGCAGCCCGTCGCTCACGAGCGCCTCCAGTCGGTCCGAGAGCACGTTGGTGGAGATCCCGAGATCGTCCTGGATCTCGCGGAAGCGCTGCACGCCGTAGGCCACGTCGCGGAGGATGAGTGGCGTCCACCATTCGCCCGCGACCTCGAGCGTTCTGGCGATCGAGCACGGATGGGCGGCCAGGCTGGTGCGTTTCATTCGCCGAGTGTATCGCTTGCATTAGAAGAGTCGCGGCGCTAGGGTCGCTTGCGTCAAGAGAGTGAACGGGTCATCGCCGCTCACCAGATCACTGCCAGGAGGTCCGACATGCCCATGCTCGACGCGTACATCCCCGAGGGCGCGCTGGCGCCGGACGCCGAGGCCGAGCTGCTGGCCGAGCTCACCGACGCGCTGATCATCAACGAGGGCGCCGACCCCACCAATCCGCAAGTACGGGCGATTGCCTGGGTCTTCCTGCACCGCCCAGCCGCCGTCTACGTCGCCGGATCCACGGCCTTGGCGCCGCGCTACAGGTTCATCGCCTCGGTCCCCGAGGGTCAGTACGACGCTGAGCGCCGCCAGGCCATGGTGCGCAGCATCACGGAAGCGGTGCTTGACGCCGAGCACGGCGCCCACGACCGCGACCCGATGCGGGTGTGGGTGTTCACGCCCGAGATTCCCGAGGGGACCTGGGGTGGCGCCGGTCGGATCGTGACGCTGGCCGACATCGCGGGCCTGGCTCTCGGCGACCCGGAGGCCGGCCGCAGCTACGCCGAGGCGACGTTCGCGCGGCGGCGCGCTCAGGTCGCGGCCTGAACCCTGGAGGCAACCGCCCCCTACCGCCGTCCCCAGCTCCGGGCCACGGAGCGGGCGAACCGCGGGTACCGAGCGGCCATCGCCCGCTCCACGCGAGAGAACGCCCGGCCGGCCGCCTTGGACTGACCCTGCGCGTGAGCGAGGTCGAGGAAGTCGTAGAGGAAGTAGTCCGACTGGGTCTCGAAGAGATCGCTGTACTGCCCCCATGGAACGTGGCCCGCGCCCGACAGCGTCTCGAGGAAGGCCGGCACACCGGCGTGCACCAGCGCGCTGGCGGTCTGCACCGACCACGGATAGGGCACGATCGGATCCGCGGTTCCACTGAACAGCAGCCCGGGAGCGTCGGAACTGTCCACGAACAACCCGCCGGGCAGGCCGCCGGAGATCGATATCCAGGCTCGGACCGCGGACGAGTATCCGGGGTTCCCGCTGGTCCCGGGGTCGTCGGAGTGCACGCCTGTCGCGGTGGCGATGATCGCCCCGGCCGATTCGCCGCCGATGGCGATCCGGGTGGGGTCGATCCCGTACGTGGCCGCGTTGGCGCGCAACCACCTGACCGCGGCCTGGCCGTCATGCTGGGCCGCCAGCGCGGCGTTGTAGCACTCGGTCGTAACGCCGTTGGCCCCGGAGCACCCGTTGGGGGCCAGCAGCCGGTAGTTGATCGACACCGCAACATAGCCCCGCTGGGCAAAGTAGGTGGCCAGCGTCGGCATGTCCGCGGACGCCTTGTCGCCGCAGCAGAAGCCTCCGCCATGCGCCCAGATCACCGCGGGACGAGAGGTGTTGGTGTCGCCCGAGGGCTGATAGAGGTCGAGCTTCAGCGCCACAGGCTGATTGTTGTTGTCGGGGGCGCTGCCGTACTGAAGGTCATGGGTGACCGTGACGCTGCTGAACACCTGGTCGCGGTAGCGCAGCGTCCCGGCACCGGGCGGCTGCGGAACGGTACAGCCGGCGAACGCGACGATGGCCAGCAGTCCGGCGATCCAGATCCCGATGCGGCCGCGCGACACGGCCCGCCGCTGGGGCCGGGCAATCTCGACAGCCCTGTCAACAATCGCCTCTCGCCGCATCGTGCCGGCGCCTTTCCCTCGGTTGTGGACGGAGGAAGCCTATTTCAGGTCAGGCATCGGGATCAATTCCCATGGCTCACACCTAATCCTGATAAACTTGATCGAGTTAGATGCCTTTGGCCCCGTCGCCCATGCTCCTCGACGTTCATCAGCACATCTGGACCGAACCGCTCCTCGACGCGCTCGCGGCCCGGAACCAGCTCCCATTCGTGCGTCGAGACCACGGCGTGACCGTTCTGCACAGCGCTGGCGAGTCGCCCTACGTGATCGACACCGACCAGGAGCGATCCGCGCGCCGGCTTGAGCTCCTGCGGCACGATGGCCTCGACGCCGCCGTGGTCGCGCTCAGCAGCCCGATCGGAGTCGAGGCTCTGAACCGCGCCGAGGCGCTGGAGCTGATCGGCGCTCACCTCGATGGGGTCGCGGCGCTGCCCGAGGAGTTCGGCGCCTGGGGACCGGTGGCGCTGCAGACACCCGATCCCAGGGATGTGGACGACGTGCTTGGGCGAGGATGCCTGGGCGTCTCGATACCGGCTGCGGCGCTCGGAAGCCCGCGCGCTCTGGAGTCGGTCCGGCTGCTGCTGGAGCGGACCGCAGCTCGAGGCGTGCCGCTATTCGTGCATCCCGGTCCGGCACCCAACCGGGGGCCACGCGCCGGCGAGGTCCCGCTGGGCGAGCCGCTCTGGTGGCGCCCGCTGACCGATTACGTCACCGAGATGCAGGTGGCCTGGCTGTCGTTCGCGACCTTCGGCCGGCGAGCTCATCCGGAGTTGACGGTCGTGTTTGCGATGCTCGCCGGAGGAGCGCCGCTGCTGAGCGAGCGCCTCGCCGCGCGCGGAGGTCCCGACGTGGACGTCCGCGATCCGCTCGTCTACTACGACACCTCGAGCTACGGGCCGGCGGCGGTCGAGGCCATGGCGCGAAGGGTTGGCCCCGAGCAGCTGCTCTACGGCTCGGACCGTCCCGTGATCGAACCCCATCCGACCGGCAGCGAGGCGCTGCTGAAGGCCAACGGCGCGCGCGTCGTTCCCGGTTTGCGGAGCCTCGCATGACCAGGACGCTCGCCGAGCTCGAACGGTACGCGGGCGAGCTCGCGGCGACGCCCGAGCTGTGGGCACACCATGTGCGCCATGGTTGCGAGGATCGCGTCTACGAGCAGATCGTCTGTGAGCCGGAGCTCAACGCGTGGGTGATCTGCTGGAACCAGGATCACGACACCGGATTCCACGATCACGACGCTTCGGCGGCCGGGATCGCCGTCGTATCCGGCGCGGTCCGCGAGGAACGTCTGACTATCGGATCGAGTACTCGCGCACGCGAGTTCGGCGCGGGCGAAAGCTTCAGCGTGCCACCGGTGGCCATCCACCGAGTCCTGCACGCCGGCGAGGGAACGGCGGTGACGATCCACGTCTACTCACCGCCGCTCGCTCGCACCGGCGCCTACCGGACCGGCGACCACGGCGAGCTTGAGCGCGAGGCGCTCGCGTACGACGCCGAGCTCAGGGCCGAGCCGGCGCTGCCCTGACCGGCAGCGAGCGCGGTCGTCTAACGTCCGTGCGCAGATGGCGAGCGTTGGGCGGTACGTAAAGCTGGTCGCGAAACCGGGTCGTGGTGATGCACTGGCCGAGCTGATGCTCGAGGTCGCAACCGGCCTCGCGGACACGCGCGGCTGCGAGCTCTACGTGATCAACCGCTCGACGTCCGAACACGATGTGATCTGGGTGACCGAGCTGTGGAGCAGCCAGGCGGCGATCGACGCGGCGCTCTCGGACGACGGCACACGGGAGCAGCTCGCGCGCACCCGTGAGCTGCTCGCGGGGGCAGAGCGGATCGACCTGGTACCGCTCGGTGGCGCGGGCCTCTCCAACACTCCGGTCTGACGCCAGTCATGCCGAGCGCGTTTGTGAAGGTCCATCACGACTCCGGCGACGACGAGGTCGCGGTGGAGGAGCCGCTTGAGATCCGCGTGGCCCGTGAGCCGCTCGCCGTGACCATGCGCACCCCGGGACACGACGAGGAGCTCGCGCTGGGCTTCCTCTACGGCGAGGGTCTGATCGACGGTCCCCGCGCCGCCGGACCGACCGACGACCTCGCTGCCAACATCATCGAGGTCAGCGGGCCGCCGCTGCGCGAGCCGATGACTCGCCGCTTCTACACCACGTCATCGTGCGGCGTCTGCGGCAAGGGCGCGCTCGAGGAGGTCGCCGTCCACAGCGCGCCGCTTGCTGCGGGCCCGGTGCTGAGCCGCGAGCTCGTGGCGCGCCTTCCCGAACGTCTTGACCAGCCGGGGTTCGAGCGGACCGGCGGCCTTCACGCCACGGGCCTGTTCGCCCCCGATGGCCGGCTGATCCACAGCCGCGAAGACGTCGGCCGGCACAACGCGATGGACAAGGTCATCGGTCGGGCGCTGCTCGACGGTCTGCTGCCGC
This sequence comes from uncultured Solirubrobacteraceae bacterium, assembly GCA_963725515.1. Lineage (GTDB taxonomy): Bacteria > Actinomycetota > Thermoleophilia > Solirubrobacterales > Solirubrobacteraceae > Palsa-465. Next base: position 160,161 of record CAVRZB010000004.1, read on the forward strand.
TCGGCGAGTGCGTGCTGTGCGTGAGCGGACGACTCTCGTTCGAGCTCGTTCAGAAGGCGGCCGTCGCGGGGGCGCCGCTGCTCGTCGGCGTCGGGGCGCCGAGCTCGCTTGCCATAGAGCTGGCGCAGGATCGAGGCATGACGTTGTGCGGTTTCGCGCGCGGGCGGAGCGTCAATGTCTACACGCACCCAGAGCGCCTCACCGACTGAGCGAAGCGTCAGCCGCTCGCCAGGGTGACGAGCTTGTCCAGCTCGGCCTCCGAGCTCCAGGCCCCGACCGATGCCCTGACCAGGCCGGACGCCGGGATGCTGCGCACCACCAGCCCGTCGGCGGCCAGACGCGCGACCTCCGCCTCTGGATCCGTGGCCTGCCAGGACACGAGCGTTGAGCGTCCGCGCGGGCTGACGGTGATCCCCCGCGCCGAGAGGGCCGCGGCCAACCGGGCCGCGAGCTCCGCCGCCCGGCTGTGGATCCATCCCCACCCCGCGTCGTTCAGAACCGCGAGCGAGGCCAGCGCCCAGACGCTGCGTATCCCGGGAGGAAAACCGTGATCAAAGCGCGCGGCACCTTCGGCGGGCGGCGAGTCCAGCGGGTCGTGGGGGTCGGCGAGCGACCCGTAGCCGGGCCAGGCGATCTCCATCTCGGGCAGGCACTCAGGGCGGACGAACAGGCAACCGCTGTTCTCCGGTCCGCACAGCCATTTCTGCCCTGAGGCGGCGTAGAAGTCACAGCCCAGGGCGGCCACGTCGACCGGCACTGCGCCGATTCCCTGCGCGCCGTCCAGCAGGACAGGGACTCCCGTCCCCGTGAGACCGGCATGGTCGACCACCAGTCCGCCCACCCACGAGACGTGCGAGCAGGCGACGAGGCGCGTGGTCGCGCCGACCGCGCCGGCCAGTTCGCTGAACGGGACGGCGCGGACGGTTATGTCCCGACGCCGCCGGGCCAGAGCCAGCGGAGCCAGCAGTCCCGGGTGCTCCTCGTCGCTCGTGAGCACCTCGTCCCCCGGCCGCAGATCAAGGGCCGCGAGCACCGTGTTGACGCCGTCGGTCGTCGAGCCCGTGAGTGCGACCTCCTGCGGGCGGCAACCCAGGATCTGCGCGTAGCCCGACCGCAGAGCCGCCGCGAGCTCCTTGACCGCTTCCATGTAGCGCTGACCGGAGCGTCCGGCGTTGCACTCGAGTTGCACGCGCTCGCGCACGGCGTCGGCGGCCGCCTGCGGCACCGGGCCCTCGGTGCCCGCGTTCAGATAGCCGATCCGGTCGAGGACCGGGAACTGTGCCCGAAACGCCGCCGGGTCGGGCCCACTGCTCACTCAGCCCACCGGCAGGCCGGCCTTGCGGCACTGGCTGGCCACGGCACGCCCTGCGGCCCCCGTGTAGCCCGTCGGTTTCCCGGCCGCCGCGCACATCGCGCGCGCGTCAGAGCCGCAGCGGTATAGCTCAGCGCCGCCGGTCGAGTAGGGGAGCGCGACATCCACGCATCCGTTGCCGGAGGCGTGACCGCTCGAGGAGACCGAGATGACCACGGCCACGACCAGGGCGGCGAACACGGCGCCCACGGCTCCGAGGATCCAGCGCTCGCGCAGATTCAGGGCACGCCGGGTTGCGACGGCCCGCGCGTGATCCGGGGGCATGATCATCGCGTGCGAGTTTAGGGGCGCGCGAGCGCAGCGAGCCCCAGGTCGCCGGGCCCTCGATACCCACTCAGTCCGATCGTCAGATCCAGCTCGGCCAGCAGCGCGCGCAGCACAGCGATGACGCCACCCTCGCCGCCTGCGGCCAGGCCCCAGAGGTAGGGGCGCCCGATGAGCACGGCGTCGGCGCCCAGGGCAATCGCCTTGAAGATGTCCGCACCGGAGCGGACTCCGCTGTCCAGGAGAATTGTCAGCTCCTCGCCGACCGCTTCGACGATGGCCGGCAGCGCGTCCAGTGAGGCAATCGCGCCGTCCACCTGGCGCCCACCGTGGTTCGAGACCACCAAGCCGTCGATGCCGTGCTCGCGGGCGGCGCGCGCGTCGTCCGGGTGGAGGATCCCCTTCAGGACGATCGGTAGCGAAGTCGCATCACGGAGCATCGCGAGGTCCCGCCACGTCAGCGACGGGTTGGAGAACTGATAGACGAACTGGCCGGCCGCGGCCAGCGGATCCTCGTCGGGCGATCTCTCGAGTAGCGAGCGAAAGACTGGGTCGGACATGTAGTTGGCCGTGCCCACTCCCTCGAGGAAGGGCTGCCAGGCCCGCTGCAGATCGCGCGGCTTCCAGCCGGGCAGGAAGGTGTCGACAGTCACGACGAGCGCGCGGTATCCCGACCCCTCGGCGCGGGAGATGAGGCTGCGCGCCAGGTCGGGGTCGCGCGGCCAGTAGAGCTGGAACCACTTGGGACCATTGCCTGCCGCGGCGACGTCCTCGAGGGTGTGGCCGGAGACCGTGCTGAGGGTCATCGTCAGTCCGAGCGCCGCCGCGGCGCGGGCCACGGCCAGCTCGCCTTCGGCGCGCGCGAGTGTCTGGACGCCGATCGGCGCCAGCGCGACCGGAGCCGGCATCGCGGTGCCCAGCACGGTCACGGACAGGTCCCGCTCGGCCACATCGCGCAGCATCCTCGGAACGATCCGCCAGCGCCGGAAGGCCTCGAGGTTGGCCCGCATCGTGTCCTCGGAGCCCGCGCCCCCGAACACGTAGTCGGCCACCCGGGGCTCGGCGTTGAGCTGCACCTCTCGCTCCAGAGCGCCGAGCGAGATGGGGTGGCCCGGCCGCTCGCCGGTCATTCCCCGGAGGAAGATCTCCGCCTGATAATTCGCAAACGGCGGCACGAACCGGGCCTCCGAGTCCGACGGCTTGCTCACCGTTCGAACCCTACGCGATGCCCGCCGGGAAGGTCTGCGGCCGGCGAGGCGTCGGTGGAGCTGTAGGAAAGCGGCGCCCCGCGCCGTCGTCCCAGCGCGAGAACAACCCCCAAGTAATCGCGAATGCGCCCTGAGCGCAGTGGACGATCGCCGGGAGACGCCACGCGGAGCACGACTCCGCGCTCGCTTCGGGCGCTGGCGACTGCCGGCAGCCCGGAGCGGGAAGTATGTCTGCCGTGCCGAGACTCCGCAGATCCGACTGCTCAGGGCCCGGCCTGCGCCGCGTGCGCTCCGGGCGCGGGTTTCGCTACCTCGACGAGAACGGGGAGCGGCTGACCACGGACGACGTGCTGACGCGGATCGGCGAGCTCGCCATCCCGCCCGCCTGGACCGACGTGTGGATCTGCGCTGATCCCCTGGGCCACCTACAGGCCACGGGCATCGACGCCGCCGGGCGCAAGCAGTATCTCTACCATCCCCGCTGGCGCGAGCGCCGGGATCGCGAGAAGTTCGAGACGATGCTCGAGTTCGCCCAGGCGCTGCCCAAGCTGCGGCGGAAGGCCAGACGCGACCTGGCCGGTGAGGGCCTCGGCCGCGAGCGGGTGATGGCCTGCACGGCGCGGCTGCTCGATGTCGGCTTCTTTCGCGTCGGCAGCGAGAGCTACGCCGAGGAGAACGAGAGCTATGGCCTCGCGACCCTGCTAAAGAGCCACGCTGCGGTCTCCGATGACGCCGCGATCTTCGATTTCCCGGCCAAGAGCGGGCAGCGACGGGTGCAGGCGATCGTCGATCCGACCGTGCGGGATGTGCTCCGTGAGCTGAAGCGCCGCCGCGGCGGCGGCCCGGAGCTGCTGGCTTACCGAAACGGCCGGGGCTGGCGCGACGTCAGCTCACAGGACATCAACGATTACCTCAAGGACACGATCGGCGGCGACTACTCCGCCAAGGATTTCCGCACCTGGAACGCCACCGTGCTGGCGGCGGTCAGGATCTCCGTCCACGGCGCCGAGCGCTCGCCCAAGCGCGCGATCTCGGCGACGGTGGCCGACGTGGCGGAGTTCCTCGGCAACACCCCCGCCGTCTGCCGCAAGTCCTACATCGATCCGCGCGTGTTCGATCGGTTTCGCTCCGGCTGGACAATCGCCGCGGCCCTGAAGAGTCACAACGGCGGTCCGGACCTCGGGAAGGATCGCGTGCGACGCGAGGTCGAGGTCGCGGTGCTGGATCTGCTGACCTAGGAAGCTTCGCCGGTCCAGATGTGCAAAGGTCGATGACATGGAGGCAGCGGCGAGCGCGCGTGGCAGCGATCCGGCAGCCCAGGACCGCGTCGGGCTGCGCTGGTCGGTCGCGTCGCTCGTGCTGGCCGTGCTGGCCTCGGTCGCGCTCGTGTTCGTCCCGCTGCTGACCCCAGGCTTCGATCTCCCCGAGAAGAGCGGTCCGGCCACGCCGACGCTGGCGCCCCCGCGCGAGACCGTGCTCGACTCGGCCGGCGCTGCCGGTGCACTGCTGCTCTTGTGGCCGGTCGCAGTCACCGCGACCGTGTATCGCCTGCGTCACCGTCCGGGCGTGCGCGGCTATCGCGCGCTGGCCACCCTCCTGCTGCTGCCGCTGCTACCGATCGGGTCCTTTGCCGTCGGCGGCTTCTACGTGCCCAGCACGTTTGCCATGGCGGTCGCCTCGATCAGACGCCGGCCGCCGGATCCCTGACCTCCTCGGCCTCGGGGCTCGGCACCTCGGTGGGCGGGTGCAGACGCTGGACGGCCATGGGTTGCAGGGCCGGGATCACGAGCGTGGGCAGGAGCAGCGGCAACAGCAGCAGGTGCATCCAGTCCCACAGCGTGTTGCCCTGAAAGCCCGTCCATGCCCAACCGCCGAGGTAACCGCCGATTACCGCCACCGTGAAGAGCGCGAGCACGGGGAGGGCGAACAGCGTGTGATCTCTGCGCCAAGCGGCGCGAATATCGGGTATCAGCGGGGTCAGGGCGACAACCAGCGGGAGCGCCAGCAACTCGAGCCAATCCCACAGGCGATTGCCGGTGAAACCCGTCCACGCCCATGGTGCTAGGTAGCCGATCAGAACGAGCAGCACGAAGAGCGCGAGGCTGATCAGGCCGAGGGACTTCTGCCCGCTCGTGAGGCGCCGGCGGTGGGTGAGCAGGATCGGCAAAAGCGCGAACGCGACCGGCAGCAGGAGCAGGTGCAGCCAGTCCCAGAGCGTGGCGGTGTGTCCGTTGATGCCAGTCCACGACCAGTGCGCTCCGTAGCCGCCCCACAGCACGAAGGCGACCGCCAGGGCGGCCATCGCCACCGAGGCACGGCGGCGGGCGCTCCGCGCTGTGTCGCGTGGCGCCTCGATCGTCGTCCGAGAGCTGACGTTGCCTTCCAAGCAACCCGAAAGCCTAGCCGCGAGCGACCGTGGCGGTTTGAACGACCAGCGCGCTGGGCAACAAATCGATGTCTGCGGCTCGGACCGTCAGTGCCGGCTCCCAGCTGGTACACGCAGGAGCGCATGGCACTACTCGGTTCGTACACGACACAAGGAGTCCAGGTGGCAAAAGCTCGAGAGTTGAACGAGCGTGACGCCAAGCTCGTCCAGTGGTTGAACGAGGCGTACGCGAAGGAGGCGGAGCTCGAGGTCGATCTCGCCGCTCACATCACGCTCACCCAGAAGGCGCCATACAAGAAGCGCCTGCAGCAACATCTGAAGGAGACCCGCGAGCACAAGCGGGCCGTGGCCAAGCGGATCAAGGCGCTCGGTGGCGAGGCCGTCGCCGGACCGCACGTCCCGGGAGTCCCGCAGGTGGTCGGTGAAGCCGCCGGGAAAGCTGTTGCAGCGGTCAAGGGTCAGGTCGGCACAGCGCGTGCGCTGGTCACCGAGCAGGCCGAGACGCACGTCCGCAACGCTCAGGAGGAATTGCGCGAGGAGCATGTCGAGATCGCCATCTACACGCGCTTGGAGACCTTCGCGCTCGCCGTCGGGGACCGGGAGACGGCACAGCTCACCAAGCGCATTCGCCGGGATGAGGAGCGCATGGCCAAGTTCCTGAGCGCCGAGCTTCAGCGTCTGGTCAAGGAGCTCGTCAAGGCCGAGGTCCCGCGCGACCAGCGCGGCGCGGCAAGCTCGACGCGACGGCGGCGGGGCGCCGGCGGGGGGCGCCCGAGCGCCGCACGCAAGCCGGGCGCGGGGGCGCGCAGCACTGGCTCGCGCTCGCGTACCGCTCGCACGGCGAGCTAGCGGTAAAGACGGGATCTGGAATCAGATCCGTGGCCACGCTCCCGTTGCGGGTGGCGTGGAGAGCCACGAACACTCCCCCGGCGCCCGGGCCGTAACGCACCGGAGCGCCGGGTCGAGGCTCGCGAGCTCTTCGAGCGGACGAATCGCCTGGCGGCGAAGCGTGCTGGCCGCCGTGGAGCGCGAGCTGACCGAGGGCGCCGGCCGGCCTAGCTCGTCCCAGCCGTGCAACCGTCGCCGCACACCGTGAGCAGCGAAGCGCTGTGCGCGGCCAGAGGGATCGCATAGCTTCCGCGCGCCGCCTGGACGGCCGTCGTCACGCGCGGACCCGAGAGCGTTCCAGTGTCGGTCGATGGGCCGAAAGTCTGGCCGCCGATGGTCACGGCGCTGGTCGCGGCGAGGCTCGGTGCGCGCAACTGCTCGAGCGCCGCGGTACGGGCGAGCAGCGGAGGCCTGAGCCGGATCAGGTGCGGGCGCCCGCTCTTGTTGATCAGCACGTAGCGGATCGCCTGGTCCGCGCCGACGGTCGCCCATAGCTTCACGCCGCGCGGCGTCGCGCCGCCGATCGGGAGCAGCCGCGCTCCCGGCGGCGTGGCACGGGCAAACATCAGAAGTCCGTAGTACATGGGGTGCACGACGGCGCTCCAGCGGCCGTGCTGCCGGGTGAAGCTGAACGGCTCGTAGGCGACGCCCGGGAGGGTGTGGACGTTGACGCCGTCGACACCCACCTTGGCCAACTCGAACAGCGTGTCGAGCGCCCAGAGCGCGGAGGCGAACGTGTCACTCACGCCGCGCACGCCACCACAGGACACCGAGTTCAGCTCATCGACCCTGAACCGGAGTCCGCGTGCGTGCGCGAGCGCGACGAATCCCGCCACGGTCCGGGCCAGGCCGCGGGAGGCGTAGGGCGTCATCAGATTCGCGATGCTCGCGTGCTTCGGCGATCCCGGCCGGGCAAAGCAGCTCAACGGATAGCGGTGAAAGGTCACGATCCCCAGACCCGGCTCCGAGGCGATGAAGCCGCGCAGGTGCTTCATCCAGGTCAGGTTGCCGAATGCCGGGCCGGCGGTCGGCACGTCAGGCAGGACACGCCGTATACGGGAGAACTCGTGCGTGAAGCTGCCAAAGGTGTAGGAGTGATTGCGCACGTGGATCGCGGCGCCAACCGCGTTGCGATAGCGAGGAAAGCTGCGGTACACGTCGGCCTCATTGCCAATCTCGAAGGCCGCGACGCGCGAAGCCCCGATCCCGGCGGTGAACGCGCGCCCCTCCGCGCCGGCCAGCGCGGGACGCAGCATGGCCAGGTTGACTCCGAGAATCAGCCGCCCGCCGATCGCGTCCACCAGCGACCTGGTGGTGCGGATCCAGGCGGGGGTCAGCCGGTAGCTGGTGATGGCGGGGGGCGAAGCCCCCCGGACCGGTAGCCATGTCCAATCGGTGCTGTCTCCGCCGATCCGCAGCACGGGGGATGCCCCGGGGGTGAGCTGACGGATGAGGCGAACGAGTACCGGGTTGATGCTCGCGGGATCGGCTCCGGCGTAGGCCAGAACGGCAGGGAACTCCAACGAAAGCCCGACGAATCCCGCCCGGATCGGACGGCCGGTGACGATCCCGGCGAGCGGGTCCAGGGCCACGTGCGGCACGGCCGGCAGGGCCGACGCAGACGCTTGGCCGGCCGCCGGGCTGTCCGACGCCAACGAGCCGGTGGCCCCGACCAGCGTCGGTGCCACGGTCGCGAGCAGCACAGCAACCAGGACGCACGCACGGTGGCGGGTCGAGCGGCGGCGATGGTTCGGAGAGTGCACGTTTCGAAGGCAAAGCTCGGCGGAGGAGGCCACGGGCCCAGCGGGTGGGTACGGTGCCCGCGCCGATTAAGCAGCGAGTAAGCGGATGGTGAGACGTTGCTTTTACAGGTGGCACCGGCGGCCAACTCGTCGGCGGTGGCGGTAACGACCCATTCAGGCGGTGGCGGTGCGGTCCCACTTCAGGCACGGCAGCGCGACCCGCTCAGACGGTCGCGGGCGGCCTGCTCAGGCGGCGGCGTGCGGCCCCCAAGCCTGGGCACCGACGCTGTTCAGCGCGCGACCACGGTGAAGAAATCCCGGTTGTAGTCCGTGAGCAGTTGGCCCGGAATGCCCGGCTGCCCTGGGATCATTGCGATGATTCCGATTGTCCGCCCGCCGGCCTCGTGACGGAAGAGGTAGAGGTTCACCCATTCCGGGTTGATGTCGAGCTCGGCCGCACGCTGGACGCCGGCGCCGACCAGAGCGCCGGCGAGCGCCGCGACGGTAAGTCGCTCGCCGCCGGCGTAGATCAAGCGTCCCGAGGAATCGATGCCCAGAGCACCGCGCGCCGATGCGAGACCGCCCCCCAGCGTGGGTCCCCAGCAGGCAATCACGCAGCTCGAGATGTTGGCCGCGGCACGGCCATTGTCGACAAGGGGGTAAAGGTTCTGTCGCACGGAGAAGATGGGCTGTCCGGCGGCCGGCAGCTCGCTTCTCCAGGCGCCGATGTCACTCTGGCCGGAGACGTAGGTGACGATCGATGCCCGGCCGGTCGAGAGCGGGTGCTCGAGCCTGCCCTGCGACAGAAAGCCGCCGACATCGTCGGTGAGCTTGAAGCCACCCTCGAACCCGGCGACCACCTTCTGTCGTTCAGCCGGCCCGATCGACGCACCGTAGCGCCAGCCCGATCCGCCCGGGTCCATCGACCCGGAATGCAACGCCAGCCTGGTCACCGCCTGGTCGAAGCGCAGCATCGTGATCGGCTCGCCGGCGCCCGGCACCCGCGAGAACCACGCCGCGGTCTGCCCTGCGATCGAGACGACGGGCGTCCAATCCGCGTTCCCCTGCATGCTCGCGGCGGGGAGCACCACGGGCATGGCGGAGACGGGCGTGGTGCTTGTCGCGCGCGTCGTCGTGCTGTGGCTTGCGCTCTTCGTCGTCCGCGTGGCCGCGGACGAGCTGGCCGGCGAGTGGCTGCTCGCCGACGCGCCGCAACCGGCGAGCGCGAGCGCGAGGCCGGCGAGCACCGTCGCCGCGGTGCGCCGTCCGCCTGGGAGCGCCGGAGAACGGCGGGATGACGACGGGCCGGTGGAGGCGGGGGCTCGGGCGAACAAGAGCGCCCATGAGCGTACGGGCCAAAAGGCCTGCCAACGGCGAGAATCCTCTTAGACGCGCGATGCCCCGGACGGCTTTGCGCGGGGAGCGCCCATTGCGCGCCGATTTTCGGGCCGTTGGTTGTGCTAGCGGGCGCCCCGGCGTAGGGTCGATCGACTCATGTTTTCACGCCGGTGAACCCGGGAGGTCACAAAGATGATGGTCATGTTCTCCGCCCGCCGTCTGAAGCCGGGCGCCTGGGAGGACTTCCGCCAAGCCTGGGACCCGGGTGGTAACCCACCCCCCGGCATGCAGCGCGCCTACCACGCCCGCAACATCCGCGACGAGGACGAGGTGATCTCGTTCGGGCTGTTCGACATGACGCCAGAGCAGTACCACCAGTGGCGCCGCGAAGCCGACGCCGAGGAGCTCCAGCGCGTGGACCACATGTCCGCCTTCGTGCAGCACGAGTATGTGGCCGGGGCCTACGAGGTCGTCGACGTTGTGGATGGCTGACGTCCGACCGGAATCGCGCCGGGCCGAACGGGGTGATCAGGGGTCCCTCAGGTGGACAAGGCTTCTTGTCCACTCGCCGACCCGAGGTAGAAACCGCTCTCAAAACACGAGCGCCCCGGGTTGGCGGTCGAGGGCGCTCGCGGAGCCGTCGGTTGGGCGAGTCGGCTCGACTCGATGCTACCCAGCGCGTGGTAGCCGGAACCCGGCCCTCAGAGATCGTGTCTACCCGCCGCGGGGCAGGGGCAACTGCTGATCGCCTGACGGCGCATGGCGGCAGGGCGGCGGTGAGCGAGCTGCTTCGGTTCTCTCTGCCGGGGTAAGCGAGAATTGGCGGGTCGTCTACCGCCACTCCGGGAACTCGCGCCCCCGAGGTTCCCGGCAGGGGCGGGGTCGGAATGATTCCGGCTCCGCCCACCATCTTGTGGATTCAGACTCGTGTCGTGGAGGCCAGAGCGGGAAGCGGACCGTGGGACCAGTGCCCGACACCCCTGACCAGGCGGGCCGGCTGCGGTGGCAGACCAGGGGCCGCTCGCCGGCTGCGGGCCCGTCAGCCGCGCCTGGCCGTCCACCGGACGGTGCCGGTGTCACACCGAACGCCAGGATGGGTCGCCACGCTGCGATACGTGCCGGACGCCTTCCTGCCGCTCAGCGCACCGGCGATCTGCCACACGACGCGCACTGAACCGGCGTGATACGTAGCCTTTAGGACGAACTTGGCACTGCGAATGCGGGCGGGACCGAGCTTGACGTGAACGCCGCGAGCTTGAGTGTCGTTGTCGCGCAATCCTTGGCCGGTGCTGCACAGCGGCCTGAACGAGCTGAAGTTCCAGTGAAAGGTCTTGGCGGACGTCTTATCCGCCGCGGTCGTGAACGAGATCGTGAACTCCTTGCCTCGGCCTGAGTAATCCGGGGGGGAACGCGGCCGCGAGTCCAGGCACTGAGACCAACACGCCGGTCGCGACACCCAGTGCCGCCACCCTCGCGGTCTTTCTGCCACGGCCAGGTTTCCTGAGCATCAAGCGCCTCATTTCGCGTAAACCGGAACGTGCGGCGGCTGCCAGAAGTGTTCGCCGAACTGGTCCTTGACGAGACTGTACTTTTGCGTCTGAGTCCGCCCTTTCCAGGCGTAAAGCATGGTCAGCGCCGTGAACTGACCGCTGTGAACCGCCGATGCAGTGATGGTCGCCTTGTGCGCCTCAAAATATGGCTGCGGCCCAACGTGAAGGGTCCAGAACGTGCCCGTGCCCTTGGCGCTCTTGGCCCCGTAAGACAACCAATGGATTGAACCCAGGCCCCGCGTCGTCGTCGCGCGCGAATGGCCGGTCGCGCCCCCAACGATGTAGGTGCCGTCGGCCGCGATGTAGACGAGCTTTGGCTTTACCACCGCGCCGGTTCGTGCCCACAGCTTCGGCAGACGAGCAGCAGCGGACGCGACGCCGGCCAGGGGAACGACAAGCAGCACTGCAGAAAGTAGGGTTTTACGCGCGAGATTTCGGTTCATAACGCGATCCTAACCTCGCACGGTCGGAGATTGCAAGGCATAGCCCGGTGCCCTCGGGCGCGAACGCCGGCAGAGCTTTGCCGTGCGCAGCGGGCGCTCGATGCGCGCCTCAGCGGCCAGCCACCGCCGCAGGATGCCGAACGGAGGTCTGCGCCATCATCGATCCCGCCGCGAGCGTGACGACGGTGCGCGTACCCGTCGTGACCGTGGCGGAACGCATCTCCTGAGTGGGCGATCCAGGACTCGAACCTGGGACCTCTTCCTTATCAGAGAAGCGCTCTAACCGACTGAGCTAATCGCCCTTCGGGTCACTCGCGGACGGCTCCAGCGGGGCGTGCCGCGGCACCGTCGCGCATGTTACCTGCGGGTCTCCGAGGAGGCAGAAACGTCCGACGCATGAGCTTTAGTTCGACGGTCGGGGCCAAAACGTGTAAGAGTGTCGCTTATGAGGAGGAGGGATCGGGTGCTCGGACGCACCTCGGGACGAGGCATCGCGATCATGGCGACGGCGCTCGTGCTGCTGTGTCTGAACGCCTCCGGCGCCATGGGCAGCGTTGCCCACAAGGCGGATGCCTTCACGGCGCACGGAAGCGCAGAGCAGGTCTATGTGACCGGGGTCACGCCCGGAAACACCCTCTGGCTGATCAACCGCTTCGGCCGCCGCGTTGACTCACAACCCGCCGACTCTCTTGGCGGGATCGTCTTCCGCAACGTCAAGCCGGGCCGTGGTTACCGCGTTCAGGAGCCCGGGGGCGAATCGTCGGCGGCCGTGACGGTCTTCACGAATCGCCCCGCGCCGCCGGAGACGCTCGTCTACAGGCAGGCGATTCCCAGCAGCGGCTACGGCTATCTGACCACGCGCGACGGGACCAAGCTGGCCATCGATGTCCGGCTGCCGAGCGGTCCCGGCCCCTACCCGACGCTGATCGAGTACGCGGGCTACGGCTATGCGAATCCCGCCGGCGCCGAGAGCGGGATCTCGGCCGTGGCGAACGCGCTCGGCTTTGCCGTGGTCGACGTCAACATGCGCGGAACCGGGTGCTCCGGCGGCTCGTTCGACTACTTCGAGCCGTTGCAGAGTCTCGACGGCTATGACGTGATCCAGACCGTCGCCCGCCAGCCTTGGGTTCAGCACAACAAGGTCGGGATGATCGGCATCTCCTACGGCGGAATCAGCCAGCTGTTCGTCGGCTCCACAGCCCCGCCGAGCCTGGCGGCGATCGCCCCGCTCTCGGTGATCGACAACTCGGCGACCACGCTCTATCCCGGCGGCATCCTCAACACCGGTTTCGCGCTGGCCTGGGCGGAGGATCGCGTCCACGACGCGCTGCCGGCGTCGAGCACCGGCGGTCAGGCCTGGGCGCTGAAGCGCATTCAGGGTGGCGACCAGACCTGCAAGGACAACCAGGTCCTGCACGGCGAGGCGGTCGACCTGATCGCCAAGATCCGGGCCAACAACTACTACGTGAAGGCGATCGCCGATCCAGCCTCGCCCGTGACGTTCGTCAACAAGATCAAGGCACCCGTGTACATGGCGTGCCAGTGGACCGACGAGCAGACCGGCGGCCACTGCGCCGACCTGGCCGAGCACTTCACCGGCACCTCGCACAAGTGGTTCACGTTCACGAACGGCACGCACGTCGATTCGCTGGACCCGGTGACCTTCAACCGCTGGTTCGACTTCCTCGAGTTATACGTGGCCAGACAGGCGCCAAATCTCTCGGCGGGCGAGAAGGCGATTGCCCCTGTCGTCTACCAGACGGCGATGGGCATACCCAATGTGACGCTTCCGAACGATCCAATCCAGGGCCTCGGCAGCTACGGAGCGGCCCGGTCGGCGTTCGAGAATCTAAAGCCGGTCCGCTTGCTGTTCGACAATGGCGCCGGCAGCTCCACCCCCGGAAACCCGTATCCGGCCTTCGAGCAGTCGTTTAGCCGCTTCCCGCTGCCGCGCACCAGCGCACAGTTCTGGTTCCTGGGTGCAGACGGAGCGCTCCGAGGGGACAGGCCCAGGCACGCCGGGGCGGACGTGTTCACGTGGGACGCACACGCGCGTCCGCTCACCGACTTCACCGGAGACACCGGATCGGGTGGGCTGTGGAAGGCCACACCCACGTACAACTGGGTACAGAACCCAGCGGGGAGCGCGGTGTCGTACGTCTCGCCTCGACTGCACTCCAACACGGCCGTCGTCGGCGCCGGTGCGCTGCACGCGTGGATCCGCTCGTCGACGCCGGACGCCGACCTCCAGGTCACGATCTCCGAGGTGCGCCCAGACGGCAAGGAGACGTTCGTGCAGGGCGGTTGGCTGCGCGCCAGCGAGCGCAAGCTCGACCCCGCGAAGAGCACGCTGCTCGATCCCACCCCGAGCTTCCGCAAGGTCGATGTCTCTCCGCTGCCGAGTCATCGCTTCGTCAGCGTCATCATCCCGCTGTACTACGAGGGCCACATCTACCGCGCCGGATCACGGATTCGCGTGACGCTCTCAGCGCCCAACGGCGACCAGCCGATCTGGTCCTTCAGCGAGACGGTTCCCTCCGGCACGGGCAAGATCGCGGTCGCCCACTCCAAGTCGATGCCCTCGTGGCTGGTTCTGCCGGTCGTGGACGGAGTCAGGGTCCCGACGGGCCTGCCGCCCTGCCCGAGCCTCCGCGGCGAGCCATGCCGGCCCTACCAGCGCATCGTCAACCAGACGACGAACCCGTAGTCCGGCGCGCCTCGCGCCTTCTCGGGTAGGTCAGGTCAGGCCGCTGCGCGTAGACCGAGCCGACGCGCCAGGGCCAGTGCCTCGTCGACTGACTCGAAGCTGAGGTGGGCCCGGTAGCGGCCGGCCGCCCCGGCCGTCACCTCGATCTCGGCGCCCAGAGCCGCCCCCAGAGCATCGGCAATCTGCTCGATCGCCGCCTCCTGGTCGGGATGCAGCCCGGGGCGGCTCGGTCTGGCCGCGCGCGGGGCGCCGCCGCCGGTCGCCCGCGCCCGGGCCTCGAGCTCGCGCACGGACCAGCGGTGAGCAGCGGCCTGACGGGCGAGTTGCTTGCGATCGGCGTGATCCGGTGCCGTCAACAGCGCGCGGCCATGACCCTCGGTTAGGTGGCGACTCTCGAGCAGCTCGAGGGCCTCATCGGGGAGGTCGAGCAGGCGCATCAGGTTCGATACAGCGACCCGGCTGCGGCCAACCCTCAGCCCGACCTCCTCGCGGGTCAGGCCGAGTTCCTCGACCAGGGCGGCGCAGGCCCGAGCTTCCTCCACGGGGTTGAGATCCTCACGGGCCATGTTCTCGATCAGTGCCATCTCGAGCGAGGCGGCGTCATCGTGATGGCGGACGACGGCGGGGATCGTGTCGTGCTCGGCCAACTCGGCTGCGCGCAGACGGCGCTCGCCGGCGATCAGCTCATATCGCCCGCCGGCCAACGGCCTGACCAGGACGGGTTGCAGAACCCCGCGGACCCTGATCGATTCCGCCAGTCCGAGCAGGCCGGCCTCGTCGAAGGTGGTACGCGGCTGGTTCGGGTTCGGCCCGATGAGGTCGATCGGCAGTTCTCGGAGTTCCTCGGCCTCGTCTCTGGGGGCCACGGACAGGATCGCCGCCAGTCCGCGGCCCATTCCCTTGGATCGCTCAGCCACGGGCAGCCACCTCCTTTGCCAGCTCGAAATACGCGTCGGCGCCGGCGCAATGGGGATCGTGGTGGATCACCGGCTTGCCGAAGCTCGGCGCCTCGCCGACGCGAACATTGCGGGGGATCACGGTGTCGAAGACCAGCTCGGGAAAATGGCTGCGGATCTCGTGTTCGACGTCCTGGGCCAGGCGCGTGCGCCCGTCGTGCATGGTCAGGAGCATGCCCGCGACGGTTAAGCGTGGATTCAACTCGCGCTGGATCAGCGACAGCGTGTCGAGGAGCCCAGCCAGCCCCTCGAGCGCGAAGTACTCGGCCTGCACGGGAACGATAACCCGCTCCGCGGCTACGAGCGCGTTGACGGTCAGCGGCCCGAGCGACGGTGGGCAGTCGAGCAGCGTAAATACGAAGCGCGATCTGACCTCGGCCAGCGCATCCCGCAGACGGCCCTCCGACCCCGCGATACGCGGCAACTCGACCGCGGCGCCGGCCAGGTCGGGTCCGGCGGGGGCAATCGAAAGGTTGTCGATCCCGGTCGGGCCGATGACGTCCTCGAGTCTCGCGCTGCCGAGCAGCACGTCGTAGATGGTCTCGGGCGAGTCCTTTCCGAGACCCAGACCGAGGGTGGCATTCGACTGCGGGTCCATATCGATCAGCAGCGACTCGTACCCGGCCTCGGCCACACAGGCAGCCAGGTTGACGGCCGTGGTGGTCTTGCCGACCCCGCCCTTCTGGTTGGCGATGGCGTAGACGGTCCCCATGGGCTGGAAGCTAGCGCCGTGCGCGGTCAGACGCCGGGCTCGTATCGCGATGCCCTCCGAGTGGGCGCTTGACGGCCATGCCCGGCCGGCGTGGAAACCCCGTGGGGGTGGGACTCACCTTCGACATGAGGTGTAGATAGCGGTGCTGAGCCCCGCGGTACGGGACCACCCGCAACGGAGGGGCGGGCTCGAGGCCGAGCTCGGCCGCAGCGGCGGCGGCCCTCGCTTCGGCGTCTTCGTCGCGGCGCCCCCGCCAGGCGACCAGAACTCCACCCAGCCTCAACAGCGGTGCGGCGTACTCAGCGACCACCGGAAGGGGAGCGAGCGCTCGTGCGGTGACCAGGTCGAGCCCGCCCTCGACACCGGGCCACAGCTCGGCGCGGGCCTCGATCACCTCGACGTTGTCGGCGCGGGCCGCGGCAACCGCAGCGCGTAGGAACTCGCACTTGCGCGCGTTCGCCTCGACTAGGTGCACGCGGGCCGCCGGCGAGGCAATGGCCAGGGGCAGCCCGGGAAAACCGGCGCCGGAGCCGAGATCGGCGATCTGCCTGGCGCCGCGCACGCGGTCGATGTCGAGCGACACGAGCGCATCGGCGAGGTGGTCCTCGACGGCGCGAACCGGGTCCCGTACGGTCGTCGGCGCTCGCTCATCGTGGACAACCAACCCCAGGAGCGCCAACAGCGCCGGACCGGCTTCGAGTGGCAGCTTCCAGCGGTCGACCAACCGCTCGATCATGGCGCCGGCCGCGGGCGACTGACCCGGAGTTGCCATGTCAGACGCGGGGACGCGTCTGCTCGCGCGCGATGAACGCCGCATAGCGCTGCCGCATCTGCGCGAAGCGCTCCGTGGCGTAGGTGTCGAGCTCGTCGTGGAGCTCCTGCTCGAGGACGGGCAGAACCTCGTCGACCAGCGCCGCACCGCGGGCCATCCACTGGAAGTAGGACCTCCCGCCATGGTGATATGGACCGTAGAGGCGGCTGTGCGGGAAGCGCTCGGCCAGCCAGCGCAGGAGCGCCTCGTGCCGGACATGCATGCGGAGTGTGACCTGGGGCTGCTTACCATCACCACCAAACGAGCCCTGGCCGATCAGCAATCCGACCACCACGCCGCGTTCGAAGGGCGTCAGCTCAGCCACCGGCTAGTTCTACCATCTGCGGTCGCTGTTTCACTGGGAAACCAGCCGTGAAACGGCCGGGCGCGGCCGGCACCGAGGCGCTAGTCCACCAACGGCGTGACGACCAGGCGACGCGAGGGCTCCTGGCCCTCGCTATAGGTCTCCACGTCGTGGCGCTCGCGCAGGTGCTCGTGCACGACCTTGCGCTCGAGCGGGGTCATGGCCTCGAGCGAGACGGGACGGCCCTCGCGTACGGCGGTATCCGCCGCGCGATCGCCATCGGCCCGCAGCAACTCGGCCCGACGCTCGCGATAGCCAGAAGCGTCGATGACCACGCCCTTGCGGTCCTCGAGCCCCTGAAAGGCGATTCGGTAAGCGATGTGCTGGATCGCGTCGATCGTCTGCCCGTGATGGCCGATCAGCAGACCGAGGTCCTCACCGACGAATTCGCCCGTGATGCCTTCTGGATCCTCGTAAACCTCGACGTCGGCGTCGATGCTGGTGGCCTCCAGCACACGGTCCATCAACTCGCGCACTCGTTCCTTGGGTTCGGGGGGCGTCACGCTACCGCCGTCGCCCGGAGCGTTTCTTCTTCTTGCGCGGTGGCGGCGGGGGCGCGCTCGCGCGGGTGCGGGAACCGGCGCCGACCGGCTCGCGGTCCTCGGTCGGCTTACCCCGCCCGCGCAGCAGCCCGGCCAGGCCGCCGCCGTTCGAGTCGCCCGACCCGGCTGAGCCACCGCCATCCGAGCCGCCGCTGCGGGGTGGGGCCGAGCCACCGGTGGTCGCCGCTGCGGCCGCCGGACCCATCGGCCCGATGCGTTTCTTGACGACGTACTGCTGGCCGATCGTCCACGTGTTGGTGGTGATCCAGTAAACGATCACGCCGGCCGGGAAGTTGATGATGAAGATGACGAAGAACAGCGGCATGAAGAGCATGATCCGCCGCTGCGTCTGATCCATCGTGGGGCTCGACATCATCAGGCTGGAGGCGAGCTGCGTGCCGACGTAGAGCACGATCAGCGCGACCAGCACGCCGCCGGTGGCCTTGTTGGTCAAATCCGGGATGAACAGGAACCCGGCGCCATGGCCGGCGCCGCACGGGGTCGTCGCGCCGTGCCCGTGGATCAGCTGGTACTTGATCTGTACCTGGGGACAGATGTCGACGCGCAGGCTCTGGCGCAGCATGTAGAAGAGCGAGATGAATACCGGCAGCTGGGCGACCAGGGGGAGGCACGAGCCGAGCGGGTTGACCTTGTTCTCCTTGTAGAACTTCATCAACTCCTGCTGTTGGCGCTGCTTGTCGTCCTTGTACTTGGCCTGGAGCGCCTTCAGCTCGGGCTGGAGTCGCTGCAACGCCTGCATCGACTTGAACTGCTTGAGGGTCAGGGGCACGAGGAGGGCCCGTACGAGGACCGTCAGCAGCACGATCGAAACACCCCAGCCCACACCGACGCTGTTGTGAAAGAACTTCAGCACCGACTCGAACACGTCGATCAGCGGCTGGAAGATGTTCGCGGCTACGAGCATGGATCAGGTAGGCCTCTAGGCTGGAGCTCGCGACCTGAAGATGTGCTGGTGCGCTGGGGGGTCGTACCCACCGTGGCTCCAGGGGTTGCAGCGCAACAACCGCCAGCCCGCGAGGATCAGTCCACGGAGTATGCCGAACTCCTCGATCGCCTGCGCGGCGTACTCGGAGCAAGACGGGTAGTACTTGCACCGATTGCCCCCCAGAGCCGCGAAGAAGCGTTGGTAGACGCGGATTGGGGCAACGACGCACTTGCGCAGAAGCGTCATCGGAGTTCCACTTCTGGCGCGGGTGGGTTCTCGGCTATGGGCTGCCCCTCGCGAGCCGGCGCTTCGGGTACCGCGAACCGATCGATCAGACCGGCCAGTGATCGGCGAATCCCGGCCAGGCCCTCATTCTCGGCTAGAGCCTTAGCTTCGCGCCGCGCCACGACCACGGCGTCGGTACCGCTTGGCAGCCGCGGCCCCTCCAGGTCGAACGCCTCGCGCAACAGGCGTTTCACGCGGTTGCGCTCCACGGCGCCGCCGACCTTGCGCGACACGGAGAGCCCGACTCGTGGGGTGGTGTCGGGTTCGCCGCGCGGAAACACGTACAGGACCAATTCGCGGCTCGCCTGTGAGCGGCCGTGCCGAAACACACGGTCGAAGTCTGCGCTGCGGGACAGCCTGCTGCGTCTCGGTCGAGACCGAGCGCCGGCCAAACGCAACATCAGACCGTCAGGCGCTTGCGACCCTTGTCGCGGCGACGCTTGAGCGTCAGGCGTCCCGCGCGTGTCTGCATGCGAGCGCGGAACCCGTGGGTTCTCGCTCGCTTGCGCTTCTTCGGCTGGTAGGTGCGCTTCATAGGTCACATTCCCCGGCGAACAGGTGTGTCCAGTATACGCAGCCATCGGCTCGGAGCTTCGTCGAGCTGGGCCCGGCTTTTTCCCGCGCTTTGCGTCATCGAGGCATGTGCACCTCAAATCCGCGTTGATATATTCGCCCGCTCCGGACGGCAACGTCTGGTCCTCGCGAATTGTTCAACTTTGAAGCTCCTTGGGAGGAGTCGCTTGGCGCTGCCCGCGCATCTAGAGCTGCCCGACGCCTGGGTCGACATTCAGGCCGGCATTCGCCGCGCCGTTGGTGACTCGACCTATGAGATCTGGCTGGCCGGCCTTACCGCAACCGAATGCAGTCACGCGCTGCTGGTGATCAGGGCGCCGGCGGCCCGACGCGCATGGATCGCCGAACGCTTCGGACGAATACTCGAGTGCTGCGCGAAAACCGTGCTCGGGCCGCAGCTCACGGTCGAGATCACATCCGATGACGGGGCCCCGGCCGCAGCGGCGCGCCGGCCCCGGGTGCGCTCCGACGACCCCCCGCTCGACCTCGAGCTCCGCACGAGCTTCAACCCGCGGCACAGCTTTGACCAGTTCGTCATCGGCGACGGCAACCGCCTGGCCCACGCCGCGTGCCTGGCGGCCGCCGAGCTCCCCGGCCAGGCCTACAACCCACTCTTCCTGCATGCACCACCGGGCCTCGGTAAGACCCACCTTCTACACGCGATCGGTAACTACGTGCTCGCCTTCGGGGGCGGCGCAACAGTGCGCTACACGACAGTCGAGGCCTTCACCAACCACTTCATCACGGCGCTCCACTCCAAGTCGCTCAGCCACTTCAAGCGCGCGTATCGCGATGTCGACGTCCTACTGATCGACGACGTTCAGTTTCTGGCCAGCAAGGCCAGGACCGAGGAGGAGTTCTTTCACACCTTCAACGCGCTCTACGAGACCGGCCGGCAGCTTGTCCTGACCTGCGATCGACTGCCCTGTGAACTATTGGCCCTCGAGGAACGCCTCCGCGAGCGGTTCGAGTCGGGACTTGTAGCCGACATCCAGCCACCCGACTACGCGACCCGACTGACCATTCTGCGCAAGCGCGCCGTTCTCGATCACGTTCCCCTGGCCGATACGGCGGTGCTCGAGTTGATCGCCGAGCGGGTCACGGCCAACATCCGCTCGCTGGAGGGCGCGCTGATTCGGGTCATGGCCTACGCGTCCTTGACCCACCGGCCAATCGACACCGAGCTGGCGCAGACCGTGCTCGCGACCATGTACCCGCTCAAGGGTCGGGCCTCGCTGAGCGTCTCCGACGTCCAACGCGTGGTCGCCGACTACTTCGAGATCTCGGTCTCCGATCTCGTGTCCAACAGTCGGGCCGCCCGCGTCACCTGGCCGCGCCAGCTGGCAATGCACCTCGCCAGGGAGATCACGCGCACACCCCTGCAGGCCATCGGCGAAGCCTTTGGCGGACGCAACCACGCAACCATCCACTACGCGTGCGCACGTGTCTCAGAACGCCTCGCCTCCGACCCGGATACGTCGGCGACGATCGACGAACTGACCCAGAACATCAAACGTGGCCAAGCCGACCGAGACTCTTGACAGACTTGCTTGCCGTCCCCAGGCGAGAAGATCGCCGCTCATTGCGGCCGAATGCAGAGTTCTCCACAACTTCTATTCGCCCTATGACTACTACCTTCCTTCCTAAGGATTATTCGTGAAGATTTCCCTTGATCGAGAAGTCCTGTTCGGCCAACTCCAGACGGTCAGCAGGGTGGCCTCGACGCGTAGTGCCATTCAGGCGCTATCAGGCGTTCAGATAGTCGCATCGCAGAACAGCTGCGAGCTCCGAGCCACGGACATGGAGGTGGGCCTGCGTGTTCCGGTCGAGGCCGAGGTTGCTCGTGAGGGTCAGGTCGTGCTGCCGGCCCGGCTGCTGCTCGATGTGGTTCGCGCCCTGCCCGCAGCAGGCATCTCGCTCGAGCTTCGCGCCGCGGAGCAGGACATCGAGATTATCTCTGGCAACGCGACTTTCCACATCCGCACCCTGCGCTCAGAGGACTTCCCACCGTTCCCAGAGACGGACGGTGGCGCGGTCGTCTCGCTGCCCGCGGAGGTATTCGTCTCGACCGCGCTGAAGGTGGCCGGCTCGGCGTCACGCGATGAGACCCGACCGGTGCTGACCGGGATCCTGGTCTCCGCCGCCGACCGTGAGCTGCGCATGGTCGCCACCGACTCCTACCGCCTGAGCGTCAAGGAGACGACGCTCGACCAACCGCTGGCCGAGGCCTTCGAGGTCAACATCCCGGCCCGGGCCCTACAGGAGCTCGCCCGCGTGGCCAGCCACTCCGAGGGCGCCGAGCTGCGCATCGGGGTCAGGCAGAACCAGGTGCTGTTCGAGATCGGCGGCGTGGTGCTCTCGTCACGCCTGATCGACGGCCAGTTCCCGAACTACCGTCAACTACTCCCCGACAGCTTCGAGCATGAATTGCGCGTCTCCGGACCGGAGCTCACCGACGTTGTGCGGCGGATCAGTCTGCTCGCACAGAAGAACGCACCGCTGCGGCTGGCCTTTGCCCCGGGTGAGCTGACCGTCTCGGCGCAGACGCCGGATGTCGGCGAGGCCAGTGAGTCGCTACCGCTCGCCTTTGAGGGTGAGCCGCTCGAGATCGGCTTCAACCCCGAGTTTCTGCGCGCGGGCCTCGAGACGATCGAGGAGGGGGAGGTCGTGCTGAAGCTGATCAGCCCCCTGCGGCCCGGCTTGATCGAGGCCGGCGACGAGAGCGGATTCATCTACCTGATCATGCCGATCCGCTTGAACGTCTGAGCCGCGGTGCAGCATGATTCGTCTCACCGGCCTCTCCCTGCGCGACTTCCGCGGGTACGCGGCCGCGAAGGTGAGCCTCGGCTCGGGACTCACCGTGATCTCGGGTGCCAATGGCGCCGGTAAGACGAACCTGCTCGAGGCGGTCTACTTCGGCTGCACCGGGCGCTCTTGCCGGACCAACAACGAACGTGAGCTGGTGCGCTTCTCGGCTCACGCTGCCCGCGTTGTGGTCACGGCTGAGGCCGAGGACGGGTCGCACGAACTGGCTGTCGGCTTCGAACCCGGGCGCCCGAAACGCATGTCGGTGGACGGCGCCCCGGTCGAGCGAATGCTCGACGTGCCCGCGCGCCCGCTTCTCAGCGTCTTCCTTCCCGACCGGCTGGAGCTGCTCAAGGGGGCGCCGACGCTCCGCCGGGCGCACCTGGACCAGGTCGTCGCTGCGCTATGGCCGGCACGGGTCGGGACGCGCCGAAGTTACGCCCAGGCCATGGCCCAGCGCAACGCCCTCATCATGCGAGTGCGCTCGGGTGCCGGTTCGCGCGATTCGCTGGCGACCTGGGACGCCCAGCTTGCGCGCCATGGGATCGCGCTGATGTCAGACCGTCGTGAGGCGGTGGAGCAGCTCCGCGAGCGCTTCGCCAGCGTGGCGGGCGAGCTCGGGCTGGGCGGCGACCCGGGACTCAAGTACCGCCCGCGGTCGTCTGCCAAGAACGAACTCGAGCTCGCGGCGGAGCTCGAGCAGCGCCGCGAGAGTGACCTCGAGCGCGGCTTCACGGGCCACGGGCCCCACCGTGACGACCTGCTCCTGCGTCGTGCGGGCAAGGATCTCCGTGCCTACGGCTCACAAGGGCAACAGCGTCTGGCTCTCCTCAGCCTACTGCTGGCCGAGCGTGAGGCGATCGCCGAGGTGCGCTCCGGGCCTCCGGTGATGCTGCTCGACGACGTCATGAGCGAGCTCGACAGCGATCGCCGCCAGGCCCTGGTCGAGCTCCTGCGCGCCTCGCGCGGTCAGTCGGTCATCACAACGACGGATCTCGATCATGTCCCGGGTGCGCTCGAGGCGGGTGTGACGCGCGTCGCCGTCGCGGAGGCCCGCATCCTCCAGGAGGTCGTCGACGAGCTTCCCGCGGCGGTCGGGGAGGGGTCGCCGGCATGACCCATTGGCGCCGGAGCCCCCGTCCCCTATCGCTGGCGCTCGAAGCCGTGCGTGACGAGCTCGCACCCGAGACCCTGCTGGCCGACGTGCAGCGGGCGTGGCCGGAGGTCGTCGGCGGGGCTATCGCGATCGAAGCTCAGCCCACCGCGGAGCGTGGCGGCGTGGTCACGGTCTCGTGCTCGGCGGCGGTCTGGGCGCAGGAGCTAGACCTGATGGCGCCAGCGATCCTCGCCCGCCTGAACGGGGCGCTCGGAGGGCCTCGCGTCAGCCGCTTGCGGTGCGTCGCGGTGCCGTTCTCAGAAGGCGCCCTTTAAGTGCCGTCTTTTGCGCGTTTTGCAGGCAATTTTGACGCGCTTGGAGTCTCGGTTAAGGGCGTCTCTGTGCTATTCTTCTGTACACCAGCTTCCGACGCCCCGGCGCGCCGACTAGAGCGCGGGACCGGGGCGTCTCGACGTAATCGGAGGATCGTTGGCCACTGACGACAACGCCGCTGCGCGGCCTGAGAAGGAACGTACCTACGACGCCCAGGACATCACGGTCCTCGAGGGGCTCGAGGCTGTCCGCAAACGGCCCGGTATGTACATCGGCTCGACGGGGCCGCGCGGACTGCACCATCTTGTCTACGAGGTTGTCGATAACTCTGTCGACGAGGCGCTCGCGGGCCATTGCGACGCGCTCACGGTCACCATCCATCCGGACAGCACGATCACCGTCGTCGACAACGGTCGTGGCATCCCGGTGGCGACGATGGAGAAGGAGCAACGCCCGGCCGTGGAGGTCGTGCTCACAGTTCTGCACGCCGGCGGTAAGTTCGGCGACGGTGGCGGCTACAAGGTCTCCGGCGGCCTCCACGGCGTGGGTGTCTCGGTCGTCAACGCCCTGTCCGAGCATCTGACCGTCGAGATCCGCCGCGACGGGTTCTTGTGGACCCAGGAGTACGAGCGCGGCAAGCCGTTGTACGAGCTGAAGAAGGGCCCGGTGAGCAAGGAGACGGGCACCACGGTCACCTTCCTACCCGACGCCGACATCTTCGAGACCCTCGACTACGACTTCACGACACTCGAGCAGCGCATGCGCGAGACCGCTTTCCTGACCGCCGGCCTGGCCATCACGCTGGTCGACGAGCGCGGCGAGGGTCACCGCGCCGAGTTCCGCTACGAAGGCGGGATCGTCGACTTCGTCTCGTACCTCAACGAGACCAAGGAGCCGATTCACAAGAAGGTCATCTCGCTCTCCGGCGAGAGCGACGAGGGCGCGATCGAGGTGGCGATGCAATGGAACAGCACCTACCAGGAGTCGGTGTTCTCCTTCGCCAACAACATCAACACGGCCGAGGGTGGTTCACACCTGTCGGGATTCCGCTCGGCGCTGACCGGCGTGCTGAACAAGTACGCGCGCGACAAGGGTTATCTCAAAGAGAAGGACGACAACCTCTCCGGCGAGGACGTGCGCGAGGGGTTGACCGCCGTGATTTCGGCCAAGCTCGCCGACCCGCAGTTCGAGGGTCAGACGAAGACCAAACTCGGCAACCCCGGCATGCAGGGATTTGTCCACTCGATCGTCAACGCGCGGCTCTCCGAGTTCCTCGAGGAGAATCCACGCGACGCCAAGGACGTGATCATGAAGGCCGTCCAGGCGCAGCAGGCGCGCTCCGCCGCCCGCAAGGCCCGCGACCTCACGCGTCGCAAGTCGGCGCTGGAGAACTCGACCCTGCCGGGTAAGTTGGCCGACTGCTCGGTCAAGGACCCGTCGCTCGCCGAGCTGTTCGTGGTCGAGGGTGATTCGGCCGGCGGCTCCGCCGTGAGTGCCCGGGACCGCAACACCCAGGCCATCCTGCCGCTGCGCGGGAAGATCCTCAACGTCGAGAAGAGCCGCATCGACAAGGTGCTCGGTAACACCGAGATCCAGGCGCTGATCACGGCGATCGGCACCGGGGTGCGCGAGGAGTTCGACATCACCAAGGCGCGCTACCACAAGGTCGTGCTGCTCACCGACGCCGACGTCGACGGCGCGCACATCCGGACACTGGCGCTGACGCTGCTCTTCCGCGAGATGCAGCCGCTGATCGAGGCCGGTTACGTCTACATCGCCAAGCCACCGCTGTACGCGCTGCGCCAGGGCCGCAAGGTCCGTTACCTGGAGCGCGAGTCGGAGCTCGAGGACATCCTGCTCGGCGACAAGTTCGAGCGCATCGAGGTGTTCGACCGGGTCAACAGGCAGTTCAAGCTCACCGACACGCGCTGGAAGCGCTTCTCCCGCCTACTCAAGCAATACGAGGGTTGGGCGGCCGCCCTCCGCGCCGCGCATGGACACGGGATCGTCACCTTCGCCCAGCAGGCGAGGCTGCTCGAGGAGGGGATCACCGACGTCGACGGACTGCTGCGCCACATCAAGAAGGACGCTCAGAACGGCGACGCCCACTCGATCGACCTCATCTCCGAGAGCGAAGACGAGATCGTGCTCCGCACGATCGAGGTCCGCAGTGGGCTCGCGGGCACCCACCACGTGCGCCGCGCGGCGCTCGATGCCCACGAGTACCACCGCCTCGCTGATGTGCACCGCGAGCTCGTGGCTCTCGTCGGCACACCACCATTCCAAGTCCGGCTGGGCGATCAGTCGCGTGAGGCGACGACCTTCGAGGACCTGCGCGCGACCATCCTCTCGGTCGCCCAGAAGGGGATCGACTATGTGCGCTTCAAGGGTCTCGGCGAGATGGATGCCGATGAGCTCCGCGACACGACGATGGACCCCGCGTCGCGCACGCTCGTCCAGGTCACGGTCGAGGACGCGGCCTCGGCCGACCACGTGTTCTCGATGCTGATGGGCGACCAGGTCGAACCGCGCCGCGCGTTCATCGAGGAGAACGCACGCCTAGTAACCAACCTCGACGTCTAGGAACAACGCATGTCAGCCATAGACACCATCGGCGGCGGCAACATCGAGCCCCGCGGGCTCGAGGAGGAGATGCGCTCGGCGTACCTCGACTACGCGATGTCCGTAATCGTCGGGCGCGCGTTGCCCGACGTCCGCGACGGCCTGAAGCCGGTCCATCGCCGCGTGCTCTACGTGATGAACGAGCTCGGCCTGCAGCCCGGGCGCAAGCACGTGAAGTCGGCGCAGATCGTCGGCGAGGTGATGGGCAAGTACCACCCGCACGGGGACGCCTCGATCTACGACACCCTCGTGCGGCTCGCGCAGGACTTCTCGATGCGCTATCCGCTCGTCCACGGGCACGGCAACTTCGGCAACATCGATGGCTACTCGGCCGCGGCCATGCGCTACACGGAGGCCCGTCTCGATCGGCTGGCCACGGAGATGCTGCGCGATCTCGACAGCGACACGGTCGATTTCGTGCCGACCTACGACGGCACCCGGCAGGAGCCCGTCGTGCTCCCGTCGCGCTTCCCCAACCTGCTCGTCAACGGCACCTCGGGGATCGCCGTGGGGATGGCGACGAACATCCCGCCGCACAACCTCAGGGAGGTGATCGGCGCCACGATCGCCTACATCGACGACCCGGAGATCGACGTCGACGGCCTCATGAAGCACGTCAAGGGCCCCGACTTCCCGACCGCCGGCACGATCCTCGGACGCGAGGGCATCCGTGACGCATACGCCACCGGCCGGGGACGCGTGCGCGTTCAGGCCAAGGCCCACATCGAGCCGATCGGGCAGGGCAAGGAGGCGATCATCGTCACCGAGCTCCCCTACCAGGTGCGCAAGGGCGGCGAGGGTGGGTTGATCCTGAAGATCCGCGATCTGGTGCTCGAGAAGAAGATCTCCGAGATCACCGACCTGCGGGACGAGTCCGACCGGCACGGGATGCGGATCGTGATCGAGCTCAAGCGCGACGCGATCCCCAAGGTCGTGCTCAACAAGCTGCACAAGCACACGCCGATGCAGACGACGTTCGGCGTCAACATGGTTGCGCTGGTTGACAACGTGCCGCGGACGCTCTCGCTGCGCGAGGTCATCGGTCACTACGTCGATCACCAGCGCGAGGTCATCATCCGCCGGACGCAGTACGAGCTGCGCCGGGCGGAGGAGCGCGCCCACGTCCTCGAGGGGCTGCTGGTCGCGCTTGAGAACCTCGACGAGGTGATCGCCCTGATCCGCGGCTCGCGCGACCCCGAGACCGCCCGCACGGGTCTCGTCGAGCGCTTCGGGCTGACGATCGTCCAGGCCCAGGCCATCCTCCAGCTGACGCTCAGCCGGCTGACGGCGCTCGAGGCCGACAAGATCAAGCAGGAGCACGCCGACCTGATCGAGCGCATCAAGGAGCTCCGCGAGATCCTGGGCGACGAGTCGCGCGTCCTGGGCCTGATCAAGGAGGAGCTGTCGGAGATCTCCGAGGTCTTCGGCGACGAGCGCCGCACGGAGATCACCCACGCCGAGGGCGAGATCGACATCGAAGACCTGATTGCCGACCAGCAGATGGTCATCTCGATCACTCACTCGGGCTACATAAAGTCGTTGCCGCTCTCGACCTACCGCCAGCAGCGCCGGGGCGGCGTCGGGGTGACCGGCATGGACATGAAGGACGACGACTACATCGAGCACCTGTTCGTCACCTCCACGCACGACTACCTACTGTTCTTCACCAACCGCGGCAAGGTCTATCGACTCAAGGTCTACGAGCTGCCCGAGGCCTCGCGCACGGCGAAGGGCCGTGCTCTGGTCAACCTGCTGCCGCTGCGCGAGGGCGAGCGCGTCCAGTCGGTGCTCTCTACGCGCGACTTCACCGAGGGCAAGTACCTGGTCTTCGCCACGCGCAACGGCATCGTCAAGAAGACCGAGTTCATCGCCTACAACACGCCGATCAAGGCCGACGGGATCATCGCCATCAACATCCGCGACGACGACGAGTTGATCGCCGTGCGCAGGACGAGCGGCCACGACGACATCATCATCGTTTCGCGCTCGGGCCAGGCCGCCCGCTTCAGCGAGAGCGCGGCCCGCGCGATGGGCCGCGATACGAGCGGCGTGCGCGGCATGAACGTCTCGCAGAAGGGCAACGCCGTGCTGGCTATGGACGTGGCCCGCGACGACCAGGAGCTGCTCGTCGTGACCGAGAACGGCTACGGCAAGCGCACCCCGATCCCCGACTATCCGGTCAAGGGCCGCGGGACGATGGGCGTCAAGACGATCCAGCTCACGGAGAACAAGGGTGCCCTGGCCGGGGCGCTCGTCGTCCGCGAGCACCAGGAGCTCGTCTTCATCTCTCAGAACGGCATGGTCCAGCGCACGTCGGTCCGGGGCATCAACCGCTACGGCCGCGCGTCGCAGGGCGTGCGCGTGATGAACATCCGTGACGACGACCAGGTCAGCGCTGTCGCGCTCGTGGCCGAGTCTGAGGCCGCCACGGCCGCTGCGGTGGTCGATGACGACGTGGCCGCCGATGCGCCGGTGGATCTGGTCGACGATGCGCCGGTGGTTCCGAGCGCCGATGATGACCCTGCCGAGGAGTAACGGCTTCGTGCGCAGCGGTCGCGGAGCGGGCTGAACGCAGGGATGGAGGCGGCGCGGAGCGCCGGCCACACGAGCCCCACGTCCGCGGCGCCGAGCTGGACCGCCAGGCCCCGGAAAGGGTCCGGGCCCCCGCCCACCCGCTTGAGTGACGATCGCCTCCGAGGGGGCGATCGGGGGACGCACTGCGACGCGACGGTTGACAGGGGAGCCATAGGCGTCCAACCCAATCAGACCTCTTCAGTAGTGCCGCCGCATTCGATAATCTCATGGGTACCAGAGAAAGGAGGTGGTCCGATTTTGTCTGACAGTTCTTGCGGGACCCTGGAGGTGTCCGGCCGCTAGGTCGGAGGCTGACCCCGCTTAGCGGAGTCCACCCGCGACACCGCCGCTGGTGAGCGCCGGGACTTGTCCCACCGGTAGTAAACCGCTCACCTCGGTCCAGATGCAGCCAGATTCACGGGGGGCGCCGGCGTCGACGGTGCCCCCCGTGCTTATCTAACCCCTGCGGCGGCCGCGAGCGAACCGCATCCACCGCCTCGCTGCTCAGAACACCAGGTACTGCTGCCAGGCCGCCGGGATCGTCGGGCTGGCGACCTGGATGAATACGTGCTGGCTCGGAGTGCGCGGCTGCTTGCGCAGTTGCATGCCGGCCTGGCGCGGCAGCGCATTGCCCTTGCGTCGGTTGCAGGGCGCGCACGAGGCGACGATGTTCTCCCACGAGGAGGAACCACCCTTGGAGCGGGGGATTACGTGGTCGACGGTCAGGCTGCTGCGCGAACCGCAGTACTGGCACGTCCAGTCGTCGCGCGCGAAGACCGCGCGCCGCGTGATCTTGCGCCGGTGGGTGTCGCGCGGGATGCGGACGTAGCTCACCAGCCGGATGACCACCGGGCGCGCGACCGTGCGCGTGGCGGCGTGCAGATCCCAGTCGGCGTGCTCAAGGATCTCCGCCTTGTCCTTGAGCAGCAACACGACCGCGCGACGCACCGTACAGACGTTGATCGGTTCGTACGTAGCGTTGAGAACGAGCACCCGGCCAACCGCACGCCCGCGCCGCTGGTGCTCAGAGAGCGGCGCGGACCACGATGGCGCTGGTGGTACCGAGGTGGCCATTTTGCTGGGGCCAGTGTAGCGAGGAGGCCAGCAGTCTCGCGAGGGTCCTCAGGCGCTGCGTGAGCGGATCACCACGCGCGCGCCGCGCGCCGGGATCATCGTCACGTTGCGGTGCTGGGCGTGCTCCGGCGCGGGATCCTCGGCGGCAATATCCAGGCGGCGCGCCATCGCTTCGAGGACGACCCGCTGCTCGGCCATGGCCAGCGCGGCTCCGAGGCAGCGCCGCGTACCGCCGCCGAACGGAATCCACTCGTAGGTCCCGGGCTTGCGATTCATCCAGCGCTCCGGGCGATAGGCGAAGGGGTCTGGATACAGGTCCTCGCGGTGGTGCACGAGCAGGATGCTCATCACGATCGGCGTGCCGCTCGGCACCACGTAATCCCCGAGTCGCCACGGAACCGTGACGCGGCGACCGATGGCCGGGATCACCGGCCGCGAGCGCATGCCCTCGGTGATCGCCGCCTCGACGTGCTCGGCCGACTGCTCGCCCGAGCGGACGGCGTCACGCAGCCGGTCGTGGGCGTCTGGATTACGCACCAGGCGCTCCCACGTCCAGGCCAGCGAGTTGGCCGTGGTCTCGAAGCCGGCCAGCACGAGGGTCAGGAGCTCATCGCGCAGCTCCCGGTCGGTGAGCGGGTCGCCGTCCTCGGTGCGGGCACGCATGATCAGGGAGAGGATGTCGTTGCGCGACGCCAGGTCGGCATCGGCGCGCCGTGCCCGGATCACCGGGTAGGTGAACCTGTCGAGCAGTTCGACGCCGCGGCGCTGCAGTCCGACCGGCTCGTCATGCCCGAGGTTCATCAACTCGCCGATCTTGGCCACTCGCCAGGTCGACACGTTGGCCAGCCACTTGACGGCGTTGCGCAGCCCGTACTCGGGCGTGCCGCGCTCGGGCCGCCCCTCGATGCCGAGTATTCCCGCCGTGATGACGTCGAGCGTGATGGCCTGCATGCGCGGCGCTAGGGCCAGCGGGCGGCCGACTGGCCAGCGCTCGATCTCCCGCTCGCAGATCTCCGTGATCGTCTGCACGTAGCGCTCGATGGCCTCACCGTGGAAGGGCGGCAGAAGCAGCTTTCGCTGGCGCAGATGCCGCGGGCCGTTGGCGGTCAGCACGGAGTTGGGCCCGACGATCGGCAGCAGGGCCGACTCGGCGGTCAGTGACGGTGCTTCGGCCGGCTTGGCGGTGAACAGCGACCGCACATGCTCGGGATGACCGGTGATGACGGGTCCGCCGGGAATCATCCCTCGCACCCGGAAGACATCGCCGAGCTCGCGGCGCCACCGGAAGACGAACTCGATCTCTCGCTGCGTGAGACGGAGGACCTGGGCGATCCGCGGCAGCGGCACCATCGGGGGCGGCGCCGCGGCCGTCACGTGACCCGCGAGCGGTCCGGCCGGCGAGGGCGCGGCCTGTCCTACGAGCCCGTCGCTGCCCGTCGTGGCGGCCGTCTCTGCACGCCCGTCGCGTAGCTCTACCGCGGCCATGGGCGCGATGTTACCAGAGTGTAGGTATCATGCTCTGGGACGCCCGCCCGTCAGCCCCGCCACGCCCCGCCCGTCCCGCCCCGGGCGCCGCGTCAGGCCGCGGGGAACGACCCCAGAACCCGCAAGCGCTCAACGTGCGCGCGCACGCCGGCGATCGCCTCGGCCACGTGCGGGTCGGTGTCGCGCCCCTCGAGGTCCAAGAAGAACATGTAGCGGCCGAGGCCCTGCTTGCGCGGTCGAGACTCGATCCGCGTGAGGTTGACCTGGCGGCTGGCGAACTCGGCCAGGCAGCTCACGAGCCAGCCCGGTGCCTCCGATCCGACCCCCCAGAAGACCAGCGCGGTCTTCCACGGCCCGTGCGCGTCCCCCGTCCCCGGCCCGCCCGGCGCCGAGCCAATGGGGGCCAACCACACGAACCGGGTCTCGTTGTCCGCCACGTCCTCGACCCCAGCGCGCAGCACCTCGCAGCCATTGTGCGCCGCGGCGAGGCGGGTGCCGAGCGCAGCCCACGGGCCGTCGTGCTCAGCCACGAGCCGAACCGCGTGGGCGGTCGAACTCGCCGCGAGCACGTGGGCCCCGGGGAGGCGGGTGCGGATGAAGCGCGCGCATTGAGCGTTGGCCTGCGGGTGCGAGACCACGGTCTCGATCTGATCGAGCTCGAGCGCGGCCCGCGCGATCAGGCAATGTCGAATCGCGTGGACCACCTCCCCGACGATCGCCACGTCCTCGGTCTCCATGGCGAGCGCGTCGAGGGTCGTGTTCACCGATCCCTCGAGCGAATTCTCGATTGGCACGAGCGCGCGATCCACGCTGCGATCGTGCACGGCCATCACGCACTCGTAGATTGTGGGGCAAGAGACCGGCTCGAACTCCACGCCCGCCGTGGCGGCGAGGAGGGCCTCCTGGGAGAAGGTGCCCTCGGGACCGAGGTAGCCGATGCGCACGGTGCTAGGTCGTCTCAGAATGCTCGCGACCGTCGCCCTCGAGGGCCAGCCTGACCGCGTCCGCCTCCTCGGGTGACAGCTCGAGTTCGGCCTGGCCCGCGTGAACTTGCTTGGCATACAGCCGCGCCTGGTCGCGGTGGTGGATCGAGGACAGCACGATGCCAGAGCGCGTGGCGTCGAGCAGCGCGATCGAGGTCGACTGGCGCCCCGACATCTCGCCATAGGCGTCGTAGCGCACGAGCGCCCGGTAGGCCACGGTACCGTCGAGGCGCCGCTCGGCGGATTCCATGCGCGCGTTGAGCTGGGCGGCGGCATCCTGAACGTACTGGTCGAGATCGTGAAACCCGCGCTCGAGTCGCGCGGCGTGCTCCACCAGGTCATCGCGGCGCTCGCCGAGCACGACCCGCTGGTCGGCCCGCACGCGCCGTAGCCTGAAGGCCAGCGCCAAGTTCGCCAGCAGCGCCAGGACAGCCACCGCGGCGGCGCCGACGGCCACGATTCCCACGGTCCCCGAGAGGTCGTTCACGCGCAAGAGCATAGGCCCCCACGCCGATGGCGGCCGGCCACCTCCTACGTGAATGTGACCGGGAAGGACTGTGAGTTGTTGGAAGTGTTCTTCTCGCCGTTGACCGGCTCGACAGTCACCTTGAGCGTGTAATTGCCCTTGGGTGGTGGGGTCGGCAGGGCCACGGTGGTCGAGGTGCTCTGACCGGCGCTCGTCGTCGGGATCGTCGTCTGGGCACTATCGCTCGTGCCGGCGACCTCGACCTTGACGACCACGTTCTTCTCGTCGTTCTGACCGCTGTTGGTCAGGTTGACCGTGAACGAGGGTGCCGGCGAGGCGGGAATCGTGTTCGTGCTGCCGGCGGTCAGCGGTGTGCCACCGACGCTAACGGAGTCGAGCGAGTGCCCGTGGGTCCCCGGAGCCGGTGGCCCGCTGGCACCGGAGCTAGAACTCGAGCTCGAGCCGAGCTTGGTGGCGATGAAGCTCGGCGTGAGCCAGCTCACGTCAGGGAGGAATTGACCGCCTTCGATCTGCTCGCCGTTCGGGCCGACGGCGATCCCGGCTGCGTGCAGCGCCGCGGCGATCCCCGTGGCGACGTTCGTCTTGTAGATGACGTCCGAGGCCAGGAAGCGCGCCATGTCCGCGGCGATCTGGTTGACCGCGGCCTGGTTGCCCGAGGCTCCGAGCGCCTTCTGGATCTGGACGGCGACGTCCGCGATGCCGTCGCGGCGCTGGGTCAGGGTCTGGACCAGATCCTCGTGTGCGCCGCCGACCTCGCTGGGCACGTCGAGCGCCTTGGCGCGCGAGAGCTCCGAGTCGGCTGACACGCGGGTCTCGTTCAACTGGTTGGTCAGCCCCTGAGGATCGCTCGCGCCACTCCCACCCGAGAGCAGATTGAAGAACTGGGTTCCGGTCTGGTTGGACTCCTGGATGAGCGAGGAGACCGAGTGGTTGTAGTCGCGCAGGGAGCTGTTACGGGCGCTGATCTGGCAGCTGTGGACCCCGAGGACGATCAGGATCACGACGATCAGGATCGCCACCGCGGCGATGCCGCGGCGCGCTGCAATGGACTGCTGATCGGATGGTGGTCGGCGGCCGGACCCGGAGGGCCGGCGTCTGCGAGGCTCAGTGCGAGGCTCGTCCGCCTCGTCGAAGAACGACAACCTTTTTCGCTCCTTGCGGGGGCCGGAAAGGTCAGTATGACCGGCGGGACGGCCAGAAATGCAACACCGCAAGCGCGCGTGCAACCCGTGGCGCGCAAGGTTCACGGGCCGCGGCGTGGAAAAAGTCCACAATGAGGGCCAGCCAGGCATCGACCGCGCAGCCGACCGTGCCCCGCCGGGACAGCCGCCCGTCAGACGGCCCCAGCCGGCCGCCATACGCTGCGCCGGGCCCCCCGGCGCCGCCCGGCGCCACAGCGCAGACTCCGGCGCCGGCGGTGCTCGGCCGCTACCGACTACGCAGGCGCCTCGGGGCGGGCGGGTTCGGCACCGTGTGGCTCGCGCACGACGAACGGCTTGACCGCGAGGTCGCGGTCAAGATCGTCCCCCGCGAACGCGTTGTCGGCGGGCGCTTCGAGCGCGAGGCCCGAGCGGCCGCACGGCTCACCCACCCGGGGATCGTGACCCTGTATGAGGCGGGCGCCGACGACGAGGGCGCCTACCTGGTCTCGGAGCTCGTCCGGGGCGAGACTCTGGCCGAGCTGCTGCGCACGGGCCGGCTGTCGGATCGCGACGTGGTGGCCATCGGGATCGCTCTCTGTGATGCGCTCAGCCACGCCCATGCCCAGGGCGTGATCCACCGCGACGTGAAGCCGTCCAATGTCCTCGTTCCCGACCAGCCGTCGACCGCTGCCCAGGTGGCCAAACTGACCGATTTCGGCGTCGCGCGGGTGCTGGGCGGAGATTCGCTCACCTACACCGGCGATGTGCTCGGCACGGCGGCCTACATGGCCCCCGAACAGGCCGAGGGGCTCGAGGCCGGCGCGCCCGCGGACCTATACAGCCTGGCCCTCGTGCTCTACGAGGCCCTGACCGGGGTGAATCCGGTGCGCACGGGCACGGCGGCTCAGCGGGCACGGCGCCTCGGCGCGTATCTGCCGCCGCTGCGCCGTCAGCGCCGCGACCTGCCGCGTGAGCTAGGCCAGGGCATCGATCTCGCGCTGCGCCCACGTGCGCGTGAGCGTGGGGGCATCGGGCATCTCCGAGCCGCCCTGGAGGCCTCGCTGCCCGCGGTGGCCGACGAGCCGGGGGTCGTCACCGACGCCTGGCGGGCGCCGCCCGAGCGCCAGCAGCGCGACGATGCACCGGACCGGTGGGGCGAGCCGGTCCCCTTCGTCGCGCCAGCGCCCTTGAGGGCTGAGCCGGCATCTGCACCGGACGTCGAGGGTCCGGCGCACGCCGCGGTGCCAATGCCGGCGCGGGTGGTGGCCGCGCTGGGCTCGGCGGCGCTCGCCGCCTGGCTGGTCGGACATATCTTCCACCCCGCACCCGTTCCGCCGGCCTCGGCCGCCGTGGTGGCTGGGATCGTCGTCGGCGTCTTCCCGCGCCTGGGTTGGATGGTGCTGTCGCTCGCCACCGTCGGCGGTCTAACCCTCCAGCAGCAGGCGGGCAGCGCACTCGTGCTCGCGCTAGCGGCGCTCGTCCCGGTGCTCATGCTGCCGTTCTCGGGCTGGGCCTGGTCGACCTCGGCGCTGGCCCCGGGGCTCGGGGCACTCGGACTGGCCGGGGCCTGGCCGGCTCTGGCCGCGCGCCTGGGGAACCCCTGGCGCCGTGCCGCCCTGGGCGCGACCGGCTGGCTCTGGGTGTTGATCGCCGAGGCGCTCACCGGATCGCGCCTCTACCTCGGTCCCGCGCCCGGCACGCTGCCGCCGGCCGTGTGGACCGGGTCGCCTCAGCGCGCGATCCACGATGCCCTCATACCTATGCTGAGCGCGGGGGTCCTCGCGCCGGCGCTGGTCTGGGCGGCGGCGGCCGTCGTCCTGCCCTGGCTGGTCAGGGGACGCTCTGCGGCCCTGGACGTCGTGCGCGCCGTGGTGTGGTCCGCTACCCTCGTCTCAGCGACCGGTGCGGTGACCGCCTTGACGGCCGGGAGTTTCAAGCACGGGACGCCGCGCGGCGCGGTGCTGGGAGCGCTGGCGGCAGTGGCCATCGCGCTAGTTCCGACGGCCGTCGGCATGCGGCGCTCGAGGCCCCAGCCGCGGGCCGCCCAGCCGCGATTTCCGTAGCATGGTTCAGTGCTTCTCGCCGCAAATCCTCCCCTCGTTTAATGCGGCAGCAAGAGGCTCCAATGAGTGTGCTCAGAAGCATCGAAAGCAAGATCGCCGGCCTCGTCGAAGGGACGTTCAGCCGCGCCTTCAGGTCGGAGGTCCGTCCGGTCGAGATCGCCCGCAAGCTCACCCGCGAGATGGAGGAGCACAAGTCGTTCTCGGTATCGCGAACGTACGTGCCCAACGAGTACCGCGTCTACCTCTCGCCCGCGGATCGCGAGCGGTTCGCCGACTACGAGGATGCCCTGGCCGCTGAGCTGGCCGGATATCTGCTCGAGCATGCGCGCCGCGAGCGCCTCGCCATGCTTTCGCGGCCGGTGATCGAATTCGAGACCGACGACCGGCTCGGCCTGGGCGAGTTCGGGATCCAGACCCGCGTCATGCGTCCGGCCGAGGAGCCCGAGCAGGCGGCGGCGCACGAGGAGTCGGGGCGCACGATGATCTACAGCACGGCCGAGCGCGTGGCCGCGCCGCTCGAGGAACGCGCGCGCTCCAGGCAGCAGACTGCGCTGGTGATCGTCGAGGGCAGGCGCCTGATGGTCGGCCCGACCGGGGTGACGATGGGACGCAGCCGAGACTGCGATGTCGTCCTGGACGACCCCAACGTGTCGCGCAAGCACGCCGAGATCAGGCCCAGGGGCGGAGCGTGGGTGGTGACCGATCTCGGCTCGACCAACGGCGTCAGCGTCAACGGTCGCCGGATCAACGGGCCCGAGGTGGTCAAGGCCGGCGACGAGATCGAGCTGGGGACTTCGCGAATCTCCTTCGAGTTGGAGTAGCCGAAAGGCACCACGCAATGCTCGAGCCCGTTTCAGTTGGCCTCAAGTTCGGCTTTCTCGCCGTCCTCTACCTGTTTCTGCTCTGGGTTGCCCGCAGCGCCCTGAAGGACCTGCGCCGTGGCCAGGGCGCCGTCCTGGCCGTCGATGAACGTCCGCCGGCTGACGCGACGGGTATGTACTCGGCCTCGACGGGGCTTCTCGGGGTGGACGAGGACTTCGAACCCCGACTCGTGGTGGAGCGCGCGCTGGGCCACGAACCCGGCACGGCTTATGACCTGACGGGTGGCGCTACCCTCGGCCGCGGAGACGTGGAGATCCAGCTCGAGGATCCGTTCGCCTCATCCCGCCACGCGCGCGTAACCGTCCAAGGACAGGTTGTGGTGATCGAAGACCTCGGCTCCACGAATGGCACGTATCTGAATGAGCAGCCGCTCTCCGGCCCCCAGCCGTTGCATCCGGGCGATCGGATACGGATCGGCGACAGCGAGTTCTCCTACCACCATTAGATGCTGCGAACAGCCGAGACAATCGCCAAGACCCACACCGGGCGGCAACGGCCGGACAATGAGGACTCGATGTCCGCACGCCCGCCCGTGTTCGTGGTGGCCGACGGCATGGGTGGCGCCCAGGCGGGGGAGGTGGCGTCCAAGGTTGCGGTGGAGGCCTTCGAACAGGGCCTGCCGGACACGGGCAGCGCCGAGGAGCGACTCGTGCTTCGGACCCGCGAGGCCAATCAGCAGATCCACGAGCTCTCGCACGCCGAGCGGGAGCGGGCTGGGATGGGGACGACGCTGACCGCGGCCTACGTCGACGGTGACGAGTTGGCCATCGCCCACGTCGGTGACAGCCGGGCGTATCTCTTCCGCCGCGGCGAGCTGAAACGGCTCACACGCGATCACACGCTCGTCGGGGCGCTGGTCGAGCAGGGCAAGCTGACCGAGGAGGAGGCCGCCGAGCATCCCCAGCGTTCGATCATCACGCGCGCGCTCGGTCCCGAGGCCGACGTGGAGGTCGACACGTGGCGCTACCCGCTGCGCGCCGCGGACGTCGTGCTGCTCTGCAGCGACGGGCTCACGTCGATGGTGCCCGACGAGCGGATCGCCGAGGTGCTCGCCGCGCCGTCAGGGCTCGAGCAAAGGGCCGACGCGTTGATCGACGAGGCCAACGCCGCCGGCGGCCGGGACAACATCACGGTCGTCCTCTTCCGGATCGAGGACACCGACGGCGACGGGTCAGCCGACGAGGTCACGATGATCGGCGCGGCCCCGCCGGCCGCTCCCACCACCGACGCGCGCCGCACCACCGTCTCCGCGCCTCCGGCGCCACCCCCGGCCTCGCTCGTGCCCGGAGCGCGCAAGACACCGCGGGCGCCTCTGGCCCGAACCCAGGGTGCTCCACGATCGGATCGTGCGCGGCCCCGGCGCCGCTTCGGCAAGGTGATCGCCGCGCTGCTGGCCGTGGTGATCGTTCTCTTCCTGCTCGGCGCCGGCGGATACCTGGCCAGTCGGCAGCTCTACTTCCTCGGCACCAATTCCCAGGGCGTCGTGACCGTCTACCGCGGGCTGCCCTACGAGCTGCCGGCAGGCATCCGGCTGTACGAGACCTTCTACGTCTCCGGCGTGCCGGCCGCGCTCGTGCCCCCCGACCGACGCAAGTCACTGCTCGACCACAATCTCCGCTCGCAGAAGGACGCATCGAGCCTGATACGCGACCTCGAGCTCGGGAAGCTGCAATGACCTCCGTCCTCGCTCCGGCGTCCAGATGAGGGCTCGCAACCGCGAGTTGTTCGCGCTGATCCCGGCGTCGCTGCTGGTCACGGCCGGCTTCGCCGGCGTGTTCATCCAGCGCTCGAACTCGCTCTCGAACGTGTCGCTGACCTACGGAGCGATCTTCCTCGGACTCTGCATCGCGGCGCACTTCTTCATCCGCATCACGCTGCCCCACGCCGACCCCTACATGTTCCCGCTCGTGGCCGTCCTGGCCTGCTTTGGGATCGTGATGATCTATCGCATCGACGCCACGCTCGCGCGTCAGCAGGCGCAGTGGTTCGTGCTCGGCCTGGTCCTCTTCGTGGCGACGATCATCCTGTTCCGCGACTACCGCAAGCTCGAGCGCTACCGCTACATCATCGTCTTCGTCTCGCTGGGGCTGCTCCTGCTCCCGCGGCTGCCGGGCATCGGCTACCAGGCCAACGGCGCGTTTCTCGGCGTTCGCATCCCCGGGCTGTTCGTGTTCCAGCCGACCGAGTTCGCCAAGATCGGCCTGGTCATCTTCCTGGCCAGCTACCTGCGCGACACACGGCAGGCGATGGTCGTCGGCGCGCGGCGGATCCTCGGGGTGACGATCCCCCCGCTGAAGTACTTCGGGCCGGTGGTCGTGATCTGGGGGATCGCGATGCTGATTCTGATCCTGCTGCATGACATCGGCTCGTCGCTGATGTTCTACGGGGCGTTGCTCTCGGTCCTCTACGTGGCGACCAACCGGCTGTCGTTCGTGGTCGTCGGAATGGTCGCGTTCGCGATCGGAGCCTGGTACCTCGGCACCCACATCCCGCACGTTCATTCGCGGGTCGAGGCCTGGCTGCATCCGCTCAGTCCGTCGCTCTTTCATGCGCGCGGCGGCAGCTTCCAGGTCGCCAACTCGATGTTCGCGCAGGCCGCCGGCGGCATGTTCGGGCAGGGCTTCGGCGAGGCCACCCTGACCGTCCCCGGTACGAGCCCCGTCGCCTATCTGCTGCCGGCGCCGCAGACGGACATGATCTACGCGGTCATCACCGATGAGCTCGGCCTGTTCGGGGGGTGTGCCGTGCTGCTCACCTATCTCTTGTTCGTGGCCCGGGGCTTCAAGGCCGCGCTGATGGCGCGCGACTCGTTCTCGACCCTGATGGCGGCCGGGCTGAGCGCGGTGCTCGCGCTGCAGGTGTTCGTGATCGTAGGCGGGGTGACGCGCGTCATCCCTCTGACCGGGGTCACGCTGCCCTTCATCTCCTATGGGGGCTCCTCGATCATCGCGAACTTCGTGCTGCTCGCGCTCCTGCTGCTGGTCTCCGATCGCGCGCGAAGGCCCTTGCGATGAATACGCCGATCATTCGCCTCTTCGGTCTCGTGGTCGTCCTCTTCGCGCTGCTGATCGGCTTCACGACGCGTTGGACGGTCATCGACGCCAAGTCGTTGCGCAACAACGCGCTGAACCAACGCACGCTGATCGATGCGGAGAAGATCAAGCGCGGACGCATCTTCGCCGCCGACAACTCGGTGCTCGCGCAGTCCGTGCCGGCACCCGGCAACACATGGACGCGCTACTACCCGACGCGCTCGCTGTTCGCCCAGCCGGTCGGCTATGCGGTGCTGGGCCTGGGCCAGAGCGCCGGGCTCGAACGCTCACGGGGCGATGAGCTGCGCGGCCTGCAGACCGGGCTGACCTCGGTCTTCGGCCAGCTCACCTCCAAGCGCGTGGGCGACGACGTGTACACGACGCTCGACCCGAAGGCGCAGCAGGTGGCCATGCAGCAGCTGGCCAGCGCGCCCCAGCTCGGCTCACCGAGTGGCTCCGTGGTCGCGCTCGACATCAAGACGGGCGGCGTCAAGGTGATGGCCTCGCTCCCGAGCTACGACAACAACCACCCGAACGCTCGTGGTCCCAACATCACCACGTACAACCGTGCGACCCAGGCCGGCTACCCGCCGGGCTCGACCTTCAAGGTGGTCACCGATGTCGCGGCCCTCGACAGCGGCAAGTTCACACCTGACTCGGTCGTGAACGGGAATTCGCCCGTGACGATCTCGGGTGTGCCGCTCTCCAACGACGGCGACGCCTCATACGGGCCGATCAGCCTGACCGACGCGCTCACTCAGTCGGTCAACACGGTCTGGGCGCAGGTGGCCGAGCAGGTCGGGCGGCGCACGATGACCAGGTACATGCAGCGCTTCGGCTTCTACGCCAAGCCACCGCTCGACTATCCCCCGGACGAGATCAACGCAAGTCGCCCGTTCAGTCCGACCGGCAGGCCCTATCCTCCAGGCAGTCCGAACGAGGACATCGGCCGGATCGGCATGGGACAGGGGGGCCTCCAGGTGACGCCGTTGCAAATGGCCATGGTGGCGGCCGCCGTGGCCAACGGTGGCAAGCTGATGACCCCGCATCTGACCGACAAGGTCGTCGACCAGGACGGGCGCACCGTCGAGACGATCAACCCAAGCGTCTACAACCAGGTTATGAAGCCCTCGACCGCCCAGCAGGTCACGCAGATGATGACCCACGTGGTGGCCGACCCACAGGGCACCGGCACCGCGGCGGCGCTGAGTGGGATCGACGTCGCCGGCAAGACGGGGACCGCCCAGGTCGGCACCCAGGGGTCCAACCTGACCGAGCCCTGGTTCATCGGTTTCGCGCCCGCAAACAACCCGCGCTATGCGGTGGCAGTCACGATCGACCGCACGCAGGGCGAATTCGGCGGTCCGACCGCCGGGCCGATATTCAAGGCCGTGATGCAGACTCTGCTGCAAGAACACCCCTAGCGCCATGGCCGAGATCGCAACAGGAACCCTCGTCGACGACCGCTACAAGATCGTCTCGCGCCTCGGCTCAGGCGGCATGGCCGATGTCTACCTCGCCGAGGATCAGCAGCTCGGCCGCAAGGTGGCGCTCAAGCTCCTGCACCGCCGCTTCGC
The DNA here is from genome assembly GCA_963725515.1 of uncultured Solirubrobacteraceae bacterium. Lineage (GTDB taxonomy): Bacteria > Actinomycetota > Thermoleophilia > Solirubrobacterales > Solirubrobacteraceae > Palsa-465. The sequence continues at coordinate 201,403 of CAVRZB010000004.1, forward strand.
CGAGGACCCCGACTTCGTCGAGCGCTTCCGGCGCGAGGCCCAGGCCGCCGCTGGTCTGCAGCACCCGAACGTGGTCAGCGTCTATGACCGCGGCGCGTTCGACGGCACCTACTACATCGCGATGGAATATCTGCCCGGACGGACGCTCAAGCAGGTGATCCGGCAGGATGCGCCGATCGATCCGATCCGGGCGATCGACATCACAATCCAGATCCTCAAGGCCGCTCGCTTCGCCCATCGCCGCGGGGTCATCCACCGCGACCTCAAACCGCACAACGTGATCGTCGACGAGTCCGATCACGCCAAGGTCACCGACTTCGGGATTGCGCGCGCCGGGGCGTCGGACATGACAGAGACGGGCTCGATCATGGGCACGGCCCAATACCTGTCGCCCGAGCAGGCCCAGGGCCACGCGGTCAGCGAGGCGTCCGATCTGTACTCGGTGGGCGTCGTGCTCTACGAGCTCGTCACAGGCCGGGTCCCGTTCGACGCCGAGGCCGCCGTGACGATTGCGCTCAAGCACGTTTCCGAGGCGCCCGTGCCGCCGACCACCGTAACGCCCGCCGTGCCGATCGAGCTCGAGCAGGTGATCCTCTGGGCCCTGAACAAGGATCCGGCCCACCGCCCGGCGGACGCCGACCAGCTGATTCACGCCCTCGAGCAGGCCCGCGCGGCGATCCTCGCCGGGTCGCTGGGGCAGCGCACAGCGGACATGGCGGCGCTGCCGATCGCGGCGGTCGGGCTGCTCGACGCCCCGGCAGCCGCGGCCTACGGCGCCGGTCCGCCTGCGCAGACGCCGCTGGACGCCGACGGCGACGGGGTGCCGGTCGTGCCGGGCGACGAGTCGGCTCCGCCGGAGGAGGAGCCCAGCCGTCAGCGGCCCTGGTGGCCCTGGCTGCTGCTGCTCGCGCTGCTGCTTGCGGGGGGCGCGGCCGCCGCGATCCTGCTCACGCGGCCGGCCAAGGTACTCGTCCCGGTGGTCGTCAACGAGCAGGTAGCCGTCGCCCAGACGGAGGTCCAGAACGCCGGCCTGACTCCCAATCTCATCTACCGCACGACGACCAAGCCCCAGGGGACGGTGATCGATCAGAACCCGCGCGGCGGCGACCGGGCCGACAAGGGATCGACGGTCACGCTGACGGTCTCCAGCGGCCCTGGCAACACTCTCGTGCCGACCGTCGAGGGCCGCCCCAGAGCCCAGGCCGTGCAGGTGCTGAAGGCCGCCCATCTCGTGATCGGCGCGACGCTCACCGAGCCTTCCGACACGATCCCCGCAGGTGACGCCACGCGCACCGACCCGGTGGCCGGCCAGTCGCTCCCAGTAGGCACGAACGTGACGCTGTTCATCTCCTCCGGGCAGGCCAAGATCAAGGTACCCGACGTCGTGGGGCAGACCCAGGCCCAGGCCACCTCCACGCTGCAGAACCACAACTTCACCGTCAACACGAGCACGCAGGAATCGACCACCGTGGCCCCCGGCACCGTGATCAGCCAGAACCCCCCTGGCAACTCGCAGGCCGATCCGAACTCGGCGGTTACGCTCGTCATCGCCAAGGCCCCGGCAACGACGCCGGTCCCGGACGTGGTCGGCAACACGACCGCTTCGGCCCGGAGCACACTGACCAGCGCCGGCTTCAGCATCACGACAACCTTCCAGACCGTCAGCAAGCAGAGCCAGGACGGACTCGTCCTCTCCCAGAGTCCCGCCGCAGGCAAGCAGGGGAAGAAGGGCTCGACCGTGACGATCGTCGTCGGTCAGTTCCAGACGACCACGACCACGACGACGTCGACCTCGACCTCGACGGGTACCAAGACGACTCCATGACGGCGCTGAAGGTCGCTGTGCTCGGCGGCGGGCGCTCCTCCGAGCACGAGGTCTCGCTCGCGTCCGCTGAGTCGGTGTGCGCCGGACTGGCCGCCGCCGGCCACGAGCCGATCGCGGTCGAGATCGGACGTGACGGGGTCTGGCGCATCGAGGGTGAGGAGATCACGCTCGCCCCCGGTCGCGGGCTGGGCGCCGCCGATGTCGTCTTCCCGGTCCTGCACGGGCCCTTCGGCGAGGACGGCACCGTGCAGGGGTTGCTCGAATGCCTCGATGTCCCCTACGTTGGCGCCGGTGTACTCGCCTCGGCGCTGTGCATGGACAAGGTGGTCTTCAAGGACGTGATGGCACGCGCCGGGGTTCCCCAGGTCGGCTACCGCGCCGTGCGCGAGCAGCAGTTCCGGGCCGACCCGGCCACGGCGCTCGCCCAACTCGCCGAGCTCGGGCTGCCGGTGTTCGTGAAGCCCGCCCGGCTCGGATCCTCGGTGGGCATCGTGCGGGTCGGGGGCGCCGATGAGCTCGGGGGCGCGCTGGCGACCGCGTTCGAGCACGACCCCCTGGCCATCGTCGAGGCGGGTTCAACGGGGCTCGAGGTCGAATGCTCGGTGATCGGCAACGATTCGCCGATCGCCTCGCAGCCGGGCGAGATCGTCCTCACCGCCGGTGCCGGCTGGTACGACTACGAGGCCAAGTACACGCCCGGGGGTATGGAGCTGATCGTGCCGGCCCGCATACCGGAGGCGGTGCGCGAGCGCGTGCGCTCGCTGGCGGTCGACACGTTCCTCAGGGCAGGCTGCTGCGGGCTCGCGCGCGTCGACTTCTTCGTCGAAGGGGAGCGCGTACTGGTCAATGAGCTGAACACGATGCCGGGCTTCACGCGCACGAGCGTCTTCGCCAAGCTCTTCGAGGCCACGAGCCTCGGCTATTCCGAGCTGCTCGAGCGACTGGTCAGTCTCGCGCTCGAGCGCCACGCGCACGAACGCGGCCATTCATACTGACACGCGCGCACACCGGCGCGGCCACTCACCTGTACAGCGTGATCTCGTTGATCGAGATCTGCTCGTTGCCGCCGAGGCTGGTGATCCAGACCAGGTAGTAGCGGTATGTCCGCCCGCCCGTGGCGAGCGCGACGTCCTGCGTGCGGCCCACGGTGCTAGGCCCGCCCACCTGCTGCCAGCCGGCATCGGGCCATGTGATCGGCGGAGCGTCGGTTCGCCCGTAGATCGTCGCGCTCCAGCCAGGGGTCGAAGTCTGAACCCTGAGCATTCGGGCCTGCACCCCGGGGTTGGCATCGAGGTAGATGCCGATTCCGGCCTTATTGCCCAGTGTGCGGCTGTAGTACTGCTGCGTCGGCCAGGCGGTCTGGGGGTCGTTGTCGATCGCCAGTCCAGCGTCCTTGTGCTCGTAGCTCGGACTTCCGAGCGGATTGAAGCCGTGCGCACAGTTCTGGCAGAGGCTGACCGCCTGGGGCTTGCCGGGGGTGCGGACGACGACCGGCCGTCCGGTGCCGTGGTGGGCCCGCGTGACCAGCCAGACGGCCGCGCCGGCCAGCGCGACCAGCAACAGTCCGACCAGCGCCGAGGTGACCCACGGGCGCCGCACCCGAAACGGCACACGCCTCCGGGCATTCGCCGGCAGCGAACGGATCACCGTGGTGACCTCGCCGGTGGCGCTGCCCGCCCGCGCGGTTTCGATGGCCAGCACATCCTCGAGATCGGCGATCAGCTCGGCGTCGTCGCCGTAGCGGTCCTCTTGGTGCTTGGCCGTGGCGCGATCGACGACCGCGGCCAGAGCGGCCGACACCTCGGGCCGCTTGACCTGCACGTCGGGGAGCGACTCGCGGACGTGCTTCATGGCCACCGCGACCTGGTTCTCGCCCTTGAAGGGAACCTCGCCGGTGAGCATCTCATAGAGCACGACGCCCACGGCATAGAGGTCGGACTGGCCGGTCACGTCGTGGCCGAGCGCCTGTTCGGGTGACACGTAGTCGGTCGTGCCGAGAACGCGGCCGTCGGCGGTCAGCCCCTCCTCATCGAGGGTCCGCGCGATGCCGAAGTCGGTCACCTTGGCCGAGCCCTCCTCGTCGATCAGCACGTTCTGGGGCTTCACGTCGCGGTGCACGATGTGGCGCGCGTGCGCGGCGCCCAGGGCGCGGGCGATCTCGATCGCGTAGGCGACCGCCTCGGCGATCGGCAGGCGGCCCTGGCGCCGGATGCGGTCCTTGAGCGTCTCGCCCTCGACGTATTCGAAGACGATGTACGGGCGCCCCTCGTCCTCGCCAGCGTCGATCACACCGACGATGTGGGGGTGGGAGAGCTGGGCCACGGCACGCGCTTCGCGGCGAAAGCGCTCGAGCTGATCCGAGTCGGTCGCCACCTCGCGGTTCATGAGCTTGATCGCGACCTGGCGCTGCAACGTCTCGTCGAGCGCGCGGTAGACCGTCGACATGCCGCCCGCACCGATCCGGGCCTCAAGCCTGTAGCGCCCGCTGAGGATGGTGCCGAGGAGCGTGCTCATTGTGCTCGTCTCTATTTTGAGGCCCGCATGCCCGCCTTGTCACCCACGAGACCGAGGCCAGGGACCGTGACACGTCCCGCCTCGGACGTCACTTGGCCGATCACGGCGGCGCCGGGGTGGCGAGCGGCCAGCAGCGCGACGACGTCTGGCGCGCGCTCGGGGGGGACCATTGCGCAGAAGCCGCAGCCCATGTTGAAGACCTCCCACATCTCGGCCGCGCTCACCCCACCGAGCCGCGCGATGAGGTCGAACACCGGCTGGCTGGGCAGAGGCTCCGTGATCTCATAGCCGACTCCGGATCCGATCCGCAGCAGGTTGGTCAATCCGCCGCCCGTGATGTGCGCCAGCCCGTGCACGGGAATGTCACTGCGGAGAAGGTCGAGGACCGCGCGCACGTAGATGACGGTCGGCTCGAGCAGGACGTCGGCGACGCTAGCGCCGCCGAGCTCGTCCGGGGAGGCGTCGAGCGCCAGGCCGCCGTCACCCAGCAGCGCGTGTCGCGCCAGCGTAAGGCCGTTGGAGTGCACCCCGCTGCCCGGAATCCCGATCAGGGCGTCGCCGGGGGCGCACGCCGCTCCGTCCACGATCGCGTCGAGCGCCACGGTCCCGAAGGCCGAGCCGACCAGGTCGAAGCCGTTTGGCGAGGGATGCCCGCGAATCACCTCGGGGAGCTGGCATACCTCGCCGCCCGGGATCTCCACGCCGGCCCGCTCGGCCCCGGCCCGAAGTCCGGCGGCGAGCTCGGTCAGGAGCTTGGGGTCGGCCCGCTCGACCGCCAGGTAGTCGAGCAGGGCGAGCGGCTCGGCGCCGACGCAGATCAGGTCGTTGACGTTCATGGCGACGCAATCGATGCCGATCGTGTCGAAGCGCCCGGCCTGCTCGGCGACGATCACCTTGGAGCCCACGCTGTCGGTGGCCAGCGCGATGCCGAGGCCGGGCGCGATGCGCATCACGCTGGCGTAGTGGCCCGGCAGCGGCACGCTGAGCTTGCTGCGCCCCGGGTCGATGCCGCGCAGGATGTCCACGAGGGCCTCGACCCCGCGGTCGGCCTCGCCCGTGTCCACGCCCGCGGCTGCGTATGCGCCCGTCACGTCACCCATTGTCGTTGATCCACCGGACCACGGCCCTGGCTCGCCGGCGCGCCAGCCGCCGGAGCACCACGGCGCTCAGTACCGCCCGGTACGCGGCGTAGGGCAGCAGCGAGCGATCGCGCTCGACCTGGCGAATCAGCCACGTCGACCCGAGCGTAGAGAGGAACGAGCCCGCCGCCCCGGCGACGAAGGACAGGCCGGTACCGGCGGTCAGACCCCGGCGCCGCATCCGCACACCCTTGAGCAGCGTCGCGCCGGCGATGATCGGCAGGGCCACGTGGCGTGAGAGCCGGTTCGCCTCCTCGCGGGTGAATCGGCGCGCCCGGGCCGCGACGAGCGTCGCGCCGTTGCGAGACACGCCGGGCACCAGCGCGCAGGCCTGGGCCACCCCCAACAGGAGCGCGTCGAGAAAGCCGGCCTCATCGCGTCCGCGCGTCTGCGGCGCGCGGTCCGCCCAGGCCATCGCGACCGATCCAGCCAGCAGGCCCGTGGCCGTCGTGCCGGGTGTTCCGAGGCGCTGCTCGATGGGGCGCTCGAGCGCATAGCCGGTCACCGCCGGGGGGATGAAGGAGAGCGCGATCAGCGCCACCAGCCTTGGGCTCATGTCGCCGAGCGCCTCGCCAACCTCGGCGCGCTGGGTTATGAGCAGCGCCGCGGCCGTCCCCGCATGTAGGGCCACCTCGAAGGACTTGCGCAGCTCGGGGTCGAGTTCGTTGTAGCGCCAGTCCAACAGCCATGGGATGAGCGCCACGTGGCCCGAGGACGAGATCGGAAGCAGCTCGGCCGGGCCGTGCAGGATGCCGAGCGCGATGGCCTCGCGCAGTGGTGGCAGCCGCTCAGGCGCCGGCATCGACGGCAGGCTCGGGCTCCCCGCTTCCGGGCCCGCGCCGCCGGCGAATCACGAGATAGATGATCAAACCGACGAGGAATGCGGCGCCCACGTAGTCGACGATCTCCAGATGGTGGCGCCAGTTCTGCCAGTTGCTCCCGACCTCGCGCCCGAGGACGCCGAGGCCGGCTATCCAAGGGAGCGAGCCGAGCGTCGCCAGCACGAAGAAGCGGATGAACGGCATCTCGGCGACACCGGCCGCGTACGGGAAGGCCGCCCTGGCCACCGGGATCATCCGGGAGAAGAAGATCACCGGCGAGCCGTAGCGCTCGAACCAGCGGTGGGCGCTGTCGAGCCGTTTGCGGCTCACATGGAGCTTGCTGCCCTGGCGCTCCAGCAGCTCACGCCGGCCGAAATAGCCGATCGCGTAGGCGATCGACGCCCCGAGCATATCGCCGATGAGCCCGAAGATGATGATCCCCAGCAGCGTGAGGTGGCCCTGGAAGACGTTGAACCCGGCGAACAGCATGGTGGGCTCGGACCCGGGCAGCCCGATCGTCGCCGAGGTCGCCGTCAGGAACGCGACTCCGGCCAGACCGAGGTCGTTGATGATGTTCGTCGCCAGGGTGACGAACGAGTCTGTGAGTGACGCTAGCTCGAGCACGGTGGCCAAGGGTAGCGACCCGCGGGTAGGGTTCGCGGCCGGATGACCGTTGCGCTGTTCGACACCCGCACGCCGCTGCGCGCTCTGCGCCCGGCGATCGACGCCCGCCTGCGCGACGTCGTCGAACGCGGCGCTTTCATCCTGGGGCCCGAGGTGGCCGCCTTCGAAGAGGAATTCGCCGCCTACCTGGGGGTGCGGCACGTGGTCGGCGTGGCCAACGGCACGGACGCGATCACGATCGCGTTGCGCGCCCTCGGAATCAAGCCGGGCGACGAGGTGATCGTGCCTTCGTTCACCTTCTATGCGACCGCCGAGGCGGTGGTGACCGCGGGTGCCGTGCCGGTGTTCTGCGACATCGATCCCGACACGCGCAACGTCACGCCGGAGACCGTGAGCGCGGCCATGTCGTCGCGCGCCAGGGCGATCGTGGCCGTCGACCTTTTCGGCGCGCCGGCCCCGGTGCCGGCGCTGCGGGCGCTCGGCCTGCCCGTGCTCGAGGACGCCGCGCAGGCGGCAGGGGCGGCGCTCGCGGGCATCAAGGCCGGCGCGCTCGGCGACGTCGCCACGTTCTCCTTCTACCCCTCCAAGAATCTCGGTGCCTTCGGCGACGGCGGCGCGATCGCCACCCACGACGACGGGATCGCCGAGCTGGCACGGACGCTGCGCTTTCACGGCTCGCGCGACAAGAAGTCCTTCGAGTACGTGGGCTACAACTCGCGCCTGGACGAACTCCAGGCCGCGGTGCTGAGGATCCTGCTGCCGGAGCTCGACGGCTGGGCGGCCGGCCGCCGGGCGGCGGCGGCGGCCTACGCAAGCGCCGGCCTGGGGGAGCAGGTGACGCTGCCGTCGGTCGCCAGCGGCTCGGAGCCCGCCTGGCATCTGTATGTCGTCACGCACTCCGAGGCCGACCGCATGCTGGCCTCCCTCAACGAGCATGGCGTGCAGGCGCGCGGCTACTACCGAACGCCGATCCACCGTCAGCGCGCAATGGCCGCATTCGCGCACGGGACGCCCCCGTTGCCGGCGACCGACGAGGTCGCGCGCACCAACATCGCGCTGCCCATGAGCCCGGTGCTGGATGCGCGCCAGGCCGAGGAGGTCGTGGCTGCACTCGCGGCCGCGCAACGTCGGTGAAGATCTGGGTCGACCTCACCAACTCCCCGCATGTCCTCGTGATGCGGCCCGTCATCGAGCAGCTCCGCGCCCGCGGTCACGAGGTCGAGGTGACCGCGCGGGACTTCGCGCAGACGCTAGGCCTGTGTGAGCGGTTCGGGATCGAGCATACGCCGATCGGACGGCATCGCGGCGGCGGCATCGCGGCCAAGGCGCTCGGCCTGTTCGACCGCTCGCTGGCCCTCGAGCGCTGGGCCCGTGGGCGTCGCTTCGACCTCGCGCTCGGCCACGGCTCCAACGATGTAACCGTGGCGGCTGCGGTGCTCCGCATCCCGTGCTCGACGACCTTCGATTACGAGTGGGCCACGGTCCAGCACAACGTGAACTGCCGCCTGGCGCAGGCGGTCGTGGTCCCGGACGCGATCCCGCCGCAGCGGCTCGCCCGCTACGGCGCGCGGCGGAAGATCCGGGCCTACCCGGGGCTCAAGGAGGAGTACTACCTGTCGGACTTCGAGCCCGACGACGCGATCCTGGCGGAGCTCGGGCTCGACCGCAGCGAGCCGATCACCGTGGTTCGGACGCCGCCCGCCGTGTCGCTCTATCACCGCTTCGAGAACGATGTCTTCGCCGAGGTGCTCGAGCGCCTGCGGGGCAGCCAGGCCGTTGTCCTGCCTCGCACTCCCGAGCAGCGCCGCGACCTCGACCAGGCGGGAGGGTTCATCGTCCCCGCGGCGGCGATCGATGCCCAGTCGCTGATCGCGCGCGCCGATCTCGTCGTCTCCGCCGGCGGCACGATGAACCGCGAGGCTGTGGCGCTCGGCACGCCCGTCTACACGGTATTCGAAGGTCGCCTCGGCGCTGTCGACGAGGGCCTGATCGGCTCGGGCCGACTGAAGCTGCTGACCAGCGCGCAGGAGATCGTGCTCGCCAAACGACCGCCCGGCGGAGTGCAGCGCGTCCGCCGCGACCCCGCGCTGCTGACCAACCTGCTGCTCAGCCCGGTGGGGGGTCTTTAGGAGCTTTTGGGGTGCTCACGGAACGCTAAGAGAAGCAGCCCGGCCGAGCACCTACAATTCCCCGCGTGCGCCGGCGGATCAGCTCCGCGGCCTTCCCCGTCCATCGACATTCGCTGCCGCAGCTCCTGGTGGACGCGGTCCTGGTCGCGCTCGCATACTTCCTTGCCTATCGGCTGAGGTTCGACAACTTCGTCGTGCCTCGGCTCTACGAGCAGCTTTTCGAGGCCACGATCCCCTGGGTCGTGCCGGCGACGCTGGCCGTGCTGGCCGCCTTCGGTCTCTATCAGCGGCTATGGAACTTCGTCGGCCAGCGGGACTACGAGGCGGTCATCAAGGGAGCGGTGGTCGCCACGTTCATGGTGGTCGGCGTGATCACGGTGCTGCATCCGGTCCAGACGCCCCCGCAGGTCGTCTACCGCCACAGCGACTTCCAGGTCGCCTCGACCGCCGTGACCATGCCCGCCAGCGTGGTCGCCCTGTTCTTCCTGTTGATGCTCACGTTCCTGATCGGTGCCCGTTTCCTCGTCCACCTCGTGATCGAGGGCCGCGTGCGGAGCTTCCGGGTGGCCAAGGGCGCCCGCGACGTGCTGATCGTCGGGGGTGGCCAGGGGGGGCGGCTGGTCGTGCGCGAGCTGGCCCGCAATCCGCAGTTGCGCCTGCGCCCGGTCGGCTTCGTCGACGACGACCCACGCAAGCAGGGGATCAAGGACGAGCATGGCCTCAAGGTGCTCGGCACGACCTCCGAGGAGGACCTGGCGCGGGTGCTCGACGAGGTGGAGCCCGAGGAGGTCGTGATTGCCATCCCGTCCGCGCCGGGCACTGTCCGCGCCCGGGTGGTCACGGCGGCGCGCGAGCGCGGCATCCCGGTGCGCACGATGCCGACGGTCTTCGAACTGCTCCAGGATGGCTCGGGTCAGCTGCGGCTGACGCGCCAGTTGCGCGAGGTGCGCGTCGAGGATGTGCTTGGCCGCGAGCCGGTGCTCATGGAGCTCGAGCGCGTGGGCGCCTATCTATCGGGGCAGGTCGTCCTGGTGACCGGCGCCGGTGGGTCGATCGGCGGCGAGCTCTGCCGGCAGATCGCCCGCGTGGGACCGCGCCGCCTCGTGCTCGTGGACCACGCCGAGGACAACCTGTTCGAGATCCAGCGTGAGCTCGAGGAGGACCGGCACGTGCGCACCGCGGTTCCGGTGCTGGCGGACTGCAAGGAGGAGGAGCGGATGCGCGAGGTGTTCGCGGAGCACCATCCGGCCGCCGTGTTCCACGCCGCCGCGTACAAGCACGTCTCGATGATGGAGCACAATCCGGTCGAGGCGGTGCGCAACAACGCGCTGGCTACGCGGCTGGTGACGCGCATCGCGGGCGAGGCGGGGGTCAAGACCTTCGTCCTCGTCTCGACCGACAAGGCGGTCAAGCCCGCCACCGTGATGGGGGCGTCAAAGGCGCTGGCCGAGTGGGCCGTGGAGGCGGCCGCGGCCCGTCATCCGGCCACCACCTACTCCACCGTGCGCTTCGGAAACGTGCTCGGCTCCTCGGGCTCAGTGGTGCCCATCTTCCGCCGCCAGATCGCGGCCGGCGGCCCGGTGACAATCACCGACCCGCGCATGACCCGGTACTTCATGACGATCCCCGAGGCCGTTCAGCTCATCATCCGAGCCGGATCCCTGAGCGAGGGCAGTGGCGAGGTGTTCGTGCTCGATATGGGCGAGCCGGTGAAGATCGTCGACCTCGCCAAGGCGATGATCACGCTCTCGGGACTCGAGCCGGAGCGCGACATCGCGATCGAGATCGTCGGCGCTCGCCCGGGGGAGAAGTTCCACGAGGATCTCTTCAACCCCAACGAGCGTCCACAGCCCACTCCGGCTCAGAAGATCCTGCGCGCGGACCGCGAACCGCTTGACCCGCAATGGGTCGAGACGACCTTCGGCGAGATCAACCTGCTGGTGCTGGAGGGCGATCCGGCGGCGCTGGCCGACGAGGTCGCGAAGCTGTCAACCATGCGGGCTAGCCTGGGCGACGGACAAGCCGCCCGACTCTCCACGTAGACTGCGAGCGCTGATGGGACATCTTCCCTTCGCATTCTCTGTCCAGAACTTCATCAAGTCCGTGGGCTCAGACGCCGGTTTCGCCTCGATCATCGGGCTGGCGCTGCTCGTGCTGCTCTATTTCGCGAACGCGCGCGAGACCGCGGTGCTGCGCAACCATGCCGAAGAGGCGGCCGATCGAATCAAGCAGCTCGAGGCGCAGGTCGCGAGCATCGCCCTGGCCCAGCGACAGGCCACCGCCCCGGCGGCCGCGGCCAGGCCGGCCCAAGCTCCCGCGGGCGTCACGAGCGCTGCCCCTCCCACCCGCGCTCCGGCGCCCGCCTCGGCGGCCGGCGTCGCGGCCGCGTATCCCGCGGCGGCGCAGGCCAACCCCGCCGCGGCTCCGGCTCGGACTCCCGCGCCGCTCGGCGCGCCGGCGGGGGTCGGCGCACCCGCCCTCACCGCGGCGACGCGGCTGATACCCACCGGAGCGAAGGCAACCCCGCTCGCGGCGGTAGCGGGCGCTCGCGGTGCGCCCGCTACCGAGGCCTACTCGACGGCCGCGCCGCGCGAGGCCACACCGCCCGCCCCCTCCGCCGCGCCCGCCGGCACCAACGGGACGGGGGAGCACACCCTGCCACCCCAATCGGCCGCCGGCGCGCGCGCGGCCGGCGTCGGCCCACGACCCACCCCTCGTCCCGTCGGCGCGCGGACCGCCGCGCCGGCGCGCGGTGTCCCCAACCGCCCCTCGGTGCAGATCGGTCCCGGTGCCTCGGCGGCGCGCGCGGGTGCAGCTCCCGGGCGTGGCGGCAACGGACGCTCGGGTTCCCCGGGGCTGGCCCGGCGGGCTCTGCCCGCGCTCCTGGCCTTGATCGTCGTGGGCGTCGTGGTCGCCCTCCTGCTGATCCTGACCTCGGGCGGCGGCGGCAGTCCGGCCGTCAGCAGCTCGACGCCGGTCAGCAACGCTCCCAGCACCCATCATCACCGCGCCGCCAGGCCTAAGGCGTTCAATCCGGCCACGGTCACCGTGACCGTCCTCAACGGGACGGCAACCAGCGGGCTGGCGCATAGGATCTCCACGAAGCTCACGGCGGCGGGGTTCAAACAGGGGATCGTGTCCGGCGCCAGCGACGCGACTCGCACCGCGACCGTCGTCGCCTACACACCCGGTCACAACCAGGACGCGCTCCAGGTCGCCAAGCTCCTCAAGCTCGGATCCGCGTCGGTGCAGCGGATCGATCCGAGCACCCAGGCGATCGCCTGCCCACCGCCGTCCCAGTGCGCGGCTTCAGTCGTCGTCACGGTGGGCTCAGACCTCGCCAACCAGTAGCCGCGGCCACGAGGGCCAGTGAGTAGCAACGGCGCCATCCTGCTGGCGCGGCACGGCGAGACGGATGACAATCGCGAGCCCGTGCGGGTCCAGGGCTTCACCGACACTCCGCTCAACGACACGGGACGGCGTCAGGCGGCCGAGCTCGCGGAGCGGCTGCGGGGGGAGCCGATCGCGTCGCTGTGGTCCTCCGACCTGTCCCGGGCGCGAGAGACTGCGGAGATCGTGGGCGCCCAGATCGGCCTCGCCCCGCGTCTGGACGAGAGATTGCGGGAGGGGTATCGCGGACGCTGGGAGGGCCGGCTGTTCATCGATATCCAGCGCACCGAGCCGGAGCTCTACGCCGCCTGGCTGCGAGCCGGTGAGGAGTTCCGCTTCCCCGACGGTGAATCGCTGCGCGAGCAGCTGGAGCGCGTCAGCGCCGCGCTTGCGGACGTCCGGGCCAGTGGCGATCTTCCCGCGCTGGTGGTCTGCCACCGGGGCTGCATCCGCGTCATGCTCTGCCGCGCGGATCCGCGCGGGTTGGATGCCTTCCACGATTTCAAGGTTCCGAACACGGGGATGTTCGCCGTATGAGGCGGCTGCCGATTGTCGCCTTCGGGGCGCTCGTGGCGGCGACGATCGCGGCCTTCTTCGTCACCCAGCATCTGAAGTCGAACACGCCGCTGATCACCGGCATGTCTTACCCCAACGCCTTCTCTCCGAACGCCGGCAGCTGCATACCGGAACGGCGGGACACCCACATTTCCTTCTATCTGCTGCACCGTGCCGACGACGTCGACGTCTACGTGGCCGACGAGTCGGAGACGATCGTGCGCACCATCGCGCTCAACCGTCACATGCGCAAGGGGGTCCGCCGTCCCGACGGGATATTCGTCTGGAACGGTCGCGAGGACAACGGTCGTCTGGCTCCGGACGGGACGTACCACTTCCGCGTTGGCCTGCGCAATCAGGGCCGGACGATCGATCTCACCGGCTATCCGATCGTCCTCAAGAGCGTTGCGCCGCGCCCGCGCGTGACGCGCGTCGTGAACCAGCTGCTCCCCAACGGAGGGCAGGGGGCGACGATCCACTACACGGGCACCGAGGGGCACGCCGTCAGCGTGCAGATCTATCGCACGGACCTCAATCCGGCCGCGCCCCGGCGGGTGGCCTCGTTCGTGACCGCCGCCCGGAGCTCGACCACGACCTGGGACGGACGCATCGACCGACACCCGGCCTCGCCCGGGGTCTACCTGACGGGCCTCGACGTGACCGATCGCGCCTGCAACACGGGGCGCTTCCCGAGCCTGATGCCACCGGCCCGAGGCTCGACGCCACATGCCGGGGTGACCGTTCGCTACCTCGCCGCCGAGCCTCCGCAGGACCCGGTCCCGGCCGGCTCGCGCGCCGTGGTCTACGTCGACTCCCGCCAACGTCCTTACCGCTGGACGCTGACCCGGGTGGGGGCGGGACGACCGGCCGCGAAGGGGGCCGGCTCGGCCTTCAAGCTGCTCGTGCCGATCCCTCGGGGCAAGGCGGGGCTCTATTCGCTGGCGCTCGAGTCCGGACCGCATCGCACCGAGATCCCGATCGTCGTGCGTTCGGCGCGCCCCACGGGCGGGGGAATCCTCATCGTCCTGCCCGCGCTCACCTGGCAGGCGGAGAATCCGGTCGATGACGACGGGGACGGGATGCCCAACACGCTGGACACGGGCGGTCCGGTGTCGCTCGAGCGCGTGCTGGCCAATGGGCTGCCGGCCGGGTTCGCCGACGAGGCTGGTCTGCTCGCCTACCTCGACCGCGCTCACCTGCCCTACGACCTGACGACGGACACGGGACTGATCAGCGGCTCGGGCCCGGCCTTGAGCGGTCATTCAGGTGTCGTGCTCGCGGGCGCCGAACGCTGGCTGCCGAGCGCCCAGAGTGCCGCGCTGCGCGCCTATGTGCAGAACGGGGGCCGGGTGCTCTCGCTGGGGATCGGCTCGCTGCTGCGAGGGGTGACCGTCGTCACCGGCCCGCAGGGCACCGAGGCGGTGAACCCCGGTGCGCCGTCGAGCAGCGACACGTTCGGCGCCCGGCCTGGAGCTCTCACGCCGAGCAGCGCAGAGACGCTGGTGATTCGTGACGAACTGGGGCTGTTCAGCGGCACGAGCGGGGCTTTCCCGGGCTTCCGCTCCTACGTCCCGATCACGCCACCGGCAACAGTCTCCCAGCTGTCCTCAGCCGGCGTCACGAGCACGGCGCCGAGCATCGTCGGCTTCCGGCTCGGGCGGGGGATCGTGGTCGAGATCGGGCTGCCCGGCTTCGGGGCACGCCTGAACGGGGGCCTTGACGTGCAGGAGCTGACGCGGCGGATCTGGACGATCCTCTCGCACTAGAAGCCGGCGGCGTGACCGGCTACCTGAAACGCCTGATCGCCTCGCTTGCGGCCTACCAGCTCGGGGACGTCGTCTCCAAGGTGATCGCGGTGCTCCTGCTGCCGGTCTACACGCGCTACGTGAGTCCGGCCGGCTATGGCGTCGTCGAGCTGCTGGCCAACCTCGTGATCTTCGTGAGCATCGTCGTGCGCTTCGGGATGATCGAGTCATTCATCCGCTACTACTACGTCGACCAGGACCCGGATCGCCGCGACGCGCTGGCGCGCCGCACCGGGGCGTTTCTGCTCGTTTCCACGACGCTCGCCGCGGCGGCAGCCGCGGCAGCCGCGGTGCCGCTCTCGCGGCTGGTGCTCGGTCATCGCGACGTTCCCGACCTGCTGATCGCGATTCTCGGACTATGGGCGTTCACCAACCTCGAGTTCGCCTACGGGATGCTTCGCGTCGACGAGCGCATACGCACCTACGCCAAGGCCTCGCTGATCAACGTCGGGCTGACGATCGCGACCTCGCTCGTGCTGGTCGTCGGCCTGCACAAGGGTTATCGCGGGCTGCTGATCGGCAACTACGGCGCCACCACGGTGGTCCTCTTCGGGCTCTGGTGGTTGATGCGCGACCGGTTGCTCAACACCCGCGCCGTCGGCGACCGCCTCTCGGTGCTGCTGCGCTTCGGCCTGCCGACGGTGCCGGCCGAGGCCTCGGTCTTCGCCCTCAACCTCGTCGACCGTTACTACCTCTACCACCAGCGCAGTCCGGCGGTGGCCGGCCTGTACTCGATCTCAATCAAGCTCGCCGGTGCTGTGGCCTTCATCGCGCGGGCCTTCCAGTACGCGTGGCCACCACTGGCCTACTCGGTCAAGGATGACGCCGAGGCGGCGCGCCTCTACGGGCTCGTGGCCACCTACTACATGCTGATCAGCGGCCTGGTGGTCGCCGCGCTCGCGCTGTTCGGCCGCTGGATCGTGCGCCTGCTGACCGCGCCGAGCTTCGCCGGCGCGTACAGCGCGCTTCCGTGGGTCGGTCTGGGCTGGGCGCTGTACGGGCTGTTCGTGATCTTCCTCGTGATCGCCGGTCGCGCCCAGGTCACGACGCGCAACTTCCCGGCGGCGCTCGCCGGCCTGGTGACGAACATCGTCCTGCTCGTGCTGCTGGTCCCGCCACTCGGACTGGCCGGCGCGGGGATCGCGCTGTGCGGCGCGTATGTTGTGATGCTCGCAGTGATCCACCTGTTGACGCGTGAGCTGTTCCGAGTGGAATTCGAATGGCGGCGACTCGTCCAGCTCGCGGTCATCGCCGGCGGCATCGCCGTGGCCGGTGACGCACTGCTCCCCACCCATGGAGGCCTCGGCCTGCTCGAGCGTGCGGCCGCCTTCCTGGCCATCCCGCTCGCGCTCTATCTGACCGGCTTCGCCCACGCCCAGGAGATCAAGGGCGTCCTGGAGCTGGTGCAGCGGGGAAGGCGCCGTGGACAGGCCTGAGGTGACCGTGGTGATGCCCTTCGCCGGCGATCCTGGGCAGGCTCGGGCCGCCGCCGCGTCGCTGCTCGGACTCGACACCATGCCGGGCGACGTGCTGATCCTCGCGGACAACACCGGAACCGCGCCGCCCGCCGACGGGCTGATCGTCGTGCGCGCCGACGGTGAGCGCTCACCGGCGCGGGCCCGCAACGCGGGCGCAGCGCTGGCCCGCACGGATTGGGTCCTGTTCATCGACGCGGACTGCATCGCGCCGCGGAAGCTGCTCGATGCCTTCTTCGACACCGACATCCCGCCGGACGTGGGAGCCATCGCCGGTGCCGTCGTCCCCGCGCCCGGAGCCACGACCGTGGCCGCGCGCTACGCGAGCTCGCGTAACTTCCTGCGCCAGGACGCCCATCTCGCGCATGGCTATCGGCCACGGGCGGCGGCGGCCAATCTGATGGTGCGCCGCGCGGCCTTCGAGGCGCTGGGCGGCTTCTACGAGGGGCTCAGGGCTGCCGAGGACACCGACTTCGCGTGGCGTCTTCAGGCTGCCGGTTGGCGGCTCGGCTTCCGACCCGAAGCGTCCGTCCAGCACCAGTACCGCGCGACCGTCCACGACCTGCGCCGGCAGTGGCGCGGTTACGCCGCGGGACGCGCATGGCTGGGGCGGCGCTATGCCGGCTTCGAACCCGAGCCGGCCATAACCCGCGCCGCGGGCCGGGCCACAGCCCGGCTGCTCCGGCGCGGACGGGCGCCGCACTCGGCACATGCAGGCGGTGCCTCAGGGTCGGTGGGACGCCTGGACCGGACTCGCTTCCTGGCCGTCGATGCGCTGCTCGGGATCGACGAGCTGGCCGGGTTTGCGCTCTCGAATCGCCCGCACCGGGATCCGAGACCACCGGCCCGCGTGGTGCTCATTGCGGAGCGGTTTCCGGCCCGTGGCGACCCGCTGGTGGACTTCGCGCGGACTCTGGCGGGGGCTCGCGTGGAGGCGTCGATGCGCCCTGGGCTCGCCGACACCGCACGCGGTCTGCAGATCGATTATCGCGAGGACGACGGCGCCGTCGAGCGCTGGCGCGCGGCGGCTAGGCTCCTGGTTCGGCATCCGCTGCGCACGGTCGGTGCCCTGCTGGCCACGCGGGGCGCGCCGCCCCTCTCCGCTCTGGCGCCGGCGGCGATTCGCCTCGGCGGTGACCCCGGTGCGCGCGTGCACGTCCTCGGCTCGGGCCAGGCCAGATCGGCGGCCGCCCGGATCGCCAGGCTCGCCGGGCGCGAGCTGGACGCGCAGGGTGATTCATGATGCGCGTCCAAATCGTCGACCCGTCCGCCTTCACGCCGCCCTACGACCATGCCCTCAGCGCGGCGCTCGCACGCGCGGGGGCGCAGGTCGAGCTCGTGACGAGCCGCTTCGCCTACGGCGGGGTGCCCGCTCCCGATGGCTACGCCGTACGGGAGCTGTTCTACCGCCACGCCGCGGGCCGCCCCGGCTCGGGGCTGCGGCTAGCGCTCAAGCTGGCCGAGCACGGTCCTGACATGCTGCGTTACCGGCGGCTGGCCCGGGAGGCGGATGTCGTGCATTTCCAGTGGCTCTCGGTGCAGCCGCTCGACGTTCATCTGCTGCCCCGCAGGCCCCTTGTACTGACCGCCCACGACCTGCTGCCGCGCGAGCCGCGGACCGGGCAGGTCCGGGCCCAGCGCCGTCTCTACGACGCGGTCGACGCGGTTATCGTGCACTCCGAGTACGGTCGCGAGCAGCTGCTGCACAGCACCGGCGTGTACCCAGGCAAGGTGCATGTCGTTCACCATGGTGCGTTCACGCACCTCGCGGAGCAGCCCGTTGAGGCGCCGCTGCCCCCCGAGCTGGCCGCGGTGCAGGGCCCCGTCGTGCTCTTCTTCGGCCTGTTGCGTCCCTACAAGGGGGTCGATACGCTGCTCGAAGCCTGGCGCGGAGTGCAGGGCGCCGAGCTGTGGATCGTCGGTCGCTCGCGAATGGACATCGCGGAGCTGCAGCAACGCGCGCCCGGCAACGTCCGCTTCGTCACGCGGTTCGTCTCCGATCAGGAGCTCCCGGCCTACTTCCGCCGCGCCGACGCCGTCGTGCTGCCGTACGGCGCCACGGAGCGCTTCGATCAGTCGGGCGTCCTCTTCACGGCGCTGGCCTTTGCGCGGCCGGTGGTGCTCACCGGCGTTGGTGGATTCCCGGAGCTGGCCGCCGCGGGGGCCGCCGAGCTCGTGCCCGCCGATGATCCTCAGGCTCTTGGCGCCACGCTGGCTCGGCTGATCGCCGACCCGGCCGCGCGCGAGCGTCTGAGCGCCGGCGCCCGAACGGCGGCCCTCGGAGCCTACTCGTGGGACGCAGCGGCAAAGCGCACACTGTCGATCTACCACCGCGTGCTCGCGCGGCACTGATCAGCCCGGTCGCCGTCGCGTGGCACCTCTCGGCGACAATGCGCGACCATGTCCGTGGTCGAGGTCGTCTTCTGGTCGTGTGTCGCCCTGCTCGTGTACGCGCAGCTCGGCTATGGACTTCTGTTGGTCGTGCTGGGCAAGCTGGTACGCGGGCGCGGCGCAGCCGGCCGGCAGACCTCCGAGCAGCCGCCGAGCGTTTCGGTGATCGTGGCCGCGTACGCCGAGGAGGCGGTGATCGAGTCCCGGGTCGCCAACCTGCGCGCGCTCGAATACCCCGCGGACAGGCTGGAGCTGATCGTCTCGTGCGACGGATCGCCGGATGAGACCGCTCAGCGCGCCCGGGTGGCCGGCGCCGACACCGTGCTGGAGCTGCCGCGCGGAGGCAAGATCCGCGCCCAGGACGCGGCGGTGACGCAGGCGCGGGGCGAGATCGTCGCGTTCTCCGATGCCAACGCGGTCTGGGAGCCCGGAGCCCTACGCGCGCTGGTGGAGCCGTTCGGCGATCCGCGGGTCGGGTACGTGTGCGGCAGCGTGAAGTTCGTCAACGAGTGCGGCACCAACCAGGAGGGCGTGTACTGGCGCTATGAGATGGTGCTGCGGGCGCTCGAATCGCGCCTACGTTCGGTCACCGGGGGCAACGGTGCCATCTACGCCACCCGCCGTGACGCCTACCTGATCGTCGACCCGATCATGGGGCACGATCTCTCCTTTCCCTTCAACATGGTCAAGCGCGGGTGGCGGGCCGTCTTCGCGCCGGCGGCCCGCGCGACCGAGAAGATGGTGCCCACGATCGAGGGCGAGTTCGCCCGCAAGCGGCGGATGATGAGCCACGCCTGGCCGATCGTGGTGCGCGGCGGGATGCTCTCGCCCCGGGGCTACGACCCGCTCTACGCGCTGATGATCGTCTCGCATCGCCTGTTGCGCTACGCCACTCCGCTGCTGCACCTGATCGCCCTGGTGACGAACCTGGCGCTGCTCGGACGGGGTTGGGTCTACGTGGCCGCGCTCGCGGTCCAGCTCCTGGTGCTGCTGGCCGCGCTGCTCGCGCCGGTGCTGCCCGTCCGGGCGCTGCTGGTGGCCCGCTACTACGTGCTCACGACGGCCTCGCTGGCCGCCGGGCTGTGGGACTGGCTGCGGCGGGGCACCCCCGCCGGCTGGGAGCCGGCCGAGGGCACCCGATGATCGCCGCGGCGCTCACACGGGCCGTCGACCTGACGCTGGCGGGCACAGGTGCGCTCCTCAGCGCGCCCGTGGTCGGTGTGCTCGCCGTGCTGATTCGGCTCGAGACCCCGGGCCACCCGATCTACACCCAGACCAGGGTGGGCAAGGACGGTCGGCCGTTCCCGATCTACAAGCTGCGGACGATGGTCAGCGGCGCGGAGTTCACCGGCGCCGGGCTGTCCGTGCAGGAGAGCGACGCGCGGATCACGCGCATGGGGGCCTTTCTGCGCCGCTACTCGCTCGATGAGCTGCCGAACCTCTGGAACGTGCTGCGCGGAGAGATGGCCATCGTCGGCCCGCGCCCGACGGTGCCCGTCCAGGTCGAGCAATACACCGAGCGCCAGCGTGGCCGGCTCGCGGTCAAGCCGGGGATCACCGGATGGGCGCAGATCAACGGTCGCGCCTCGCTGCCCTGGTCCGAGCGCATCGAGCTCGACCTGTGGTACGTCGAGCATCGCTCGCTGAGGCTCGACCTGAGGATCATCGTCCGCACCGGGCATCTGGTGCTCACGGGCCACGGGCTCTACAAGGGCACGACCGGCGGCTGGCGACCGGGAGCCTGAGCGCTACGGTGCAGCGGCGGCGCTTTCGGGAGCCGACGCGTCGGCATCGGCGCCGGCCCAGCACTCGTCGACGAAAGTGGCGATGTGGGCCGTGAGGCGCGCGGGCTTGGTGCGCAGCTCGACGATCGAATCGGCATCGATGAGGCGCGCGTTGGGCAACTCCTCCGCCAGCATGCCCGCGTCGGAGAATGGATGCACCGGGTCGCGCGGATGCCCGATCACCAGCGCGGGCGCCTCGAAGGTCTGACGCTGGGAGCGGTTCGGCGCCGTGCGCCCGAAGAGGATGCCCTGCAGGACGGCGCCGCTCGGACCCGGCTCCTGCGACACCCAGTCGAGGCCGATCTCGAGCAGGAAGGGCACCGCGCTGCGCGGAACCGCACGCGCTCCGCGGGCCAGCAACCGCATCACCGGCTCGCCGAAGGTGAGGGCGAAGAGCAGCGGCGTGAAGGCCGCCCCGCAGGCCGGTATGGCGTTGTCCAGGACCGGCATCTCGATGATCATTCCGCGCAGGCGCTCGGGGGCCAGGGCGGCGATCTCGAGCGTGATGTTGGCGCCCAGTGACGTGCCTCCGATGACGGCCTGCTCGAGCTCAAGGTGGTCCAGCAGAGCAACGGCCTGGACGGCGAAGGCCGACATCGAGTAGCGCCACATGTCGCGCGGCCGGTCCGAGGCGCCGTGACCGAGCGGATCGAACGTGATCACCCGGTTGCCCCTCCGCGCCAGGCGGCGGGCGAGTGGCGTCTGCATCTTCTGCGAGAGCAACAATCCGGGCATCAGCACCGTGGTCTGCGGTCCCTCGCCGTAGATCGTGTAGGCCAGGCGCTGGCCGTCGTGTCGGAAGTACGCCATCGCTGTGGAGAATACCCGTGCGCGCGGCCGCGCTCCGGCCGATTTGGTCTGCGCGGAGGCTCTCAGAGCGGTACCGTCCACGTAGCCACCGCACCTACCAGGAGGACAGTTTCATGGCCAAGGCACCACGATCGCTTTCCGGGCGTGTCGTCGCAATCACCGGAGGCGCCCGCGGAATCGGTCGTGCCACCGGTGCGGCACTGATCTCACAGGGCGCGCGCGTCGCGATCGGCGACATTGACAACGCTCTGGCCGAGCGCACGGCCCAGGAGCTCGGCGGCGGCACCATCGGCCTGCCGCTTGACGTGACCAACCGCGCGAGCTTCGATCAGTTCCTCACCGAGGTCGAGGCCCGGCTCGGGCCGCTCGACGTGCTGATCAACAACGCCGGCATCATGCCGATCGGGCCCTTCCTTGAGGAGACCGACGCCACCGCTGCGCGGATGATCGACATTAACCTGCACGGCGTGATCTTCGGTTCGAAGCTCGCCCTCGAGCGCTTCCAGCGCCGCGGTCGGGGTCACCTGGTGAACATCGCTTCGGCCGCCGGCAAGGCCGGATTTCCGGGCGGTGCCACGTATTGCGCGACCAAACACGCCGTGGTCGGCCTGTGCGAGGCGATCCGCGCGGAGCTGCGCGGCACCGGGATCGAGATCAGCGTCGTCATGCCCGTCGTCGTGAACACCGAGCTCGGATCGGGGCTTCCGCAGACCCGCGGCTTCAAGGCCATGGAGGCCGAGGATGTGGCCAACGCGATCGTCGACGCCCTACAGTACGGCCGCTACGAGGTCTACGTTCCGAAGTCGATGGGCGGCATGGTTCGGGTCAACGCGCTCATGCCGCGCCGGCTCGTCGAGGCGATGGGCCGGGCGCTGAAGGGCGATCAGGTGCTGGCCAATCCCGATCACACGGCCCGCGCGGCCTACGAGAAGCGCATGGCGGAGACGGTGGCGGCGGCGGAGGAGCCGGTGCAGGAGCGCGAGACCGAGACGGTCTGAGGCTCAGCTGGTCAGCCAGTCGGCGATTCGGCGCCCGATCTCGGACCCCGCGTCCTCCTGCAGGAAGTGGCTGGCGTCGGCGATCACGTGATCCAGTTCGCCGCCTAGGGCGGCGGCGAACCGGCGCCCAGTTTCGACCGGTATCACCGGGTCGGAGTCGGCCCATAGGAAGAGCTTGGGCCGCTGGTCGCCGCTCAGCGCCCGAAGGACGCGCTGGCCGGCCTCGGCCCCTGGCACCTCGGGCGAGGTCGGAAGCATGAGCGGGAACGCGCGGGCACCTGCCTTGGAGGACACGCTGGGGAAGGGCGCGTCGTAGGCGGCGATCACCTCGTCGCCGGGGTCACGTTTGCACGCCCTGCGCACGAGGAACCCGACGGGCAGATCCTCGGTGCGCTCGACGAAGTTCCGGAATGCTCTCCAGGCGTCGGTCATCTCCTGATGGCCCGTGAACAGCCCGGTATCGAGCACGACCATGCGGGAGATGCGCTCCGGGTGCTCGACGGCCAGCCGCAATCCGATCGGGCCACCCCAGTCGTGCACGACGATCGTGGCGTCATGCAGGTCGAGCTCTTCGAGCAGCGGCGCGACCATGGCCACGTGTCGGTCGTAGCTGTACCAGCCGAGGTCCATCGGCTTGTCCGAGCGGCCAAAGCCGGGCAGGTCGGGCGCGAGGCAGCGGTGGCCGGCGTCGCGGACCTCGGGGATCACCGTGCGCCACAGATATGACCATGTTGGCTCGCCGTGAAAGAAGATCACCGGGGGCCCCTCGCCCTCGTCGAGGTGCGCGAGGCGCAGCCCGTCGACTTGCCGGTACTGGGACGCGAAGGGAAAGTCGGGCAGGCCCTCGAGCAGCTCGTCCGGCGTGCGCACGGCGTCGGTCATGGCCGCAAACCTACACAGCGGGCCCCGGCTGTGTAGGCGGCCGCCGTACTGCCCTGGCTCAGGGGCCGTGGGCCAGCACCTCAGCGGCGTCCTGGGCGACCGTGACGTGGATCGCCGAGGGCTCGCGCAGCCAGGCGATCAGGTTCAGCGCCTGAAGCCGATCGAGCAGCGATTGCAAGGCCATGGCCTGGGCGCGGCTGTCGTACGCGCGCGAGATGTCGAAGGCGTAGCCCGTGGTGTGCAGCGAGTAACCGTGGGTGGCTTCGATGTCGCCGGCGCCCAGCAGCCGCTGGTAACCGAGATCGCGCACCGTACTCGTCACCGTCAGGGCGCCCTGGCCGCCGGCCAGCGCTCGTGTCCGCGCTCCGAGCTCGAGGAGCAGGCCCAGCGCGGCAGGACGCAGGCCGCGATACAACACGCGCGACGCGCCAACCCGCGGGGCCAGCGCGCCGACCCCGCGATCCAGCCGGATCCCCGCGGCACTGCCGCTCGGCAGCGCGAGCAGCTCGCGGCTCGCGAAGGCGGCCCGCAGCGCGGCTGCATCCTTGAACACCGCCGTGCGATCCGGTGGATGGAGGACCTCCTCGGCTGAGTTGCGCGCGGTCTGCAGGGCGTTCAGTCGGGCCAGCGCCGCGCGGTCCGTGCGATACAGGTGCATGGCGTTCATCGCCCCGAGCACGCGCCAGTAGTAGAGCGAGGAATCGTCGCCGAAGCCGTTCAGGAGCCGGAAGGCCGCGGCGTGGCGCTCGGGGGTGGTGTCGAAGTAGAGCTGCGCGTACGGGACAGGCCGGCCGCCGTCGTAGTCGGAGAGCACGTGCTCGAGGTTGCCGATCCCCATGTGGTAGGAGACCACCGCCAGGTCGCCGCGCTGCACGCGCCGGCGCGCGAGCTCGAGGTAGCGCACGGTTGCGGCCAGCGCGAGGCGGGGGTTGAAGCGGTCATCGGCCTGGATACGCTCGCGTTCGTAATGCGTGGCGAGGGGGAGCCGGCCGCGCGACAGCGCGACGCCGATCGCCTTGGTCAGCGAGCGGCTGCGGGCGAGATCGATGTGCATGCCGAGCAGCGACTGCCCGGTCTCGGCCAGGATCTGAGTCAGGCCCGCCGCCGCCGACGGGTCGCTCCCGGCCATGACGTCGGGGCGCCCGGCGCTCTCCAGGAACACGATCCCCTCGAGCACCGCCGGATCGATGCCCGATCCGGCTGCCGCCGCCTCGATCTGGGGACGGAAGCCGGCGACCCGAGCCGCCGTGGCCACCACGCCCCCGGGGCTCTTGGTGAACAGCACGTGGGCGCTGCCCGCGGTTGCTCGCGCCTCGAGCTCGGCGTCGCGCCCCGTTCTGTACGAGAAGGGGTCTCCGGGGATGAATGTGCTGGTGGCCTCGCGCAGCGCGGTCGACGACGCGCCGCCCGAGCGCTGCGTGGCGACCAGGACCGCGACCAATAGAAGCACCGCCGATACCGAGAGCGCGAGCCGAGCCCGCGCCGGCGATAGGTTCATCGCCTTCAAGATAGCCGCCCGGCACTCGCGCTACGTTGCCGGGCGATGCGCCTCCAGACGGTCCTCGATCCGCTCGTACTCGATGAGGACCTGCTCATCGCCGGCGACAACGCGCCCGTACTCGCGGCACTGCCCGCGGGAGGCTTCGACCTCATCTACGTCGACCCGCCGTTCAACACGGGTCGCGCGCAAGCGCGGCACACGCTCGAGACGATCGCCGATCCGGCGGGCGACCGGACAGGCTTCGGCGGCCGGCGCTACAGCTCGCGTCTGCTCGAGACGCTCCGCTACGAGGACGAGTTCGGTGACTATCTGGGCTTCCTCGAGCCTCGGCTGGCCCGGGCCAGGGAGCTGCTCGCGCCGCACGGCACGCTGTACTTCCACATCGACTACCGCGAAGCCCACTACTGCAAGCTGCTCCTGGACGAGCTGTTCGGCCGCGAAGCGTTCCTGAACGAGATCGTCTGGGCCTACGACTACGGAGCCAAGCCGCGCCGCCGCTGGCCGGCCAAGCACGACACGATCCTCGTCTACGTGCGCACCCCGGGTGCGCACCATTTCGACGTCGACGCGGTCGACCGCGAGCCGTACATGGCGCCCGGACTCGTGGGCGCCGAGAAGGCCGCGCGGGGCAAGCGACCCACCGATGTCTGGTTCCACACGATCGTTCCCACCAACGGGCGCGAGAAGACGGGTTATCCGACCCAGAAGCCGGAGGGCGTCCTGCGCCGGATCGTCGCCGCCTCGTCGCACCCCGGCGGGTGGTGCCTGGACCCATTCGCCGGCTCGGGCACGCTCGGTGCCGTGTGCGCCGAGCTCGGCCGGCATTACGTGCTGATCGACGAGAGCCCGGCGGCGATCTCCGTCATCGAGCGTCGCCTCACCCACACCGACACCGACACCGCACCCGCTGCCCCCGCGATCCTCAGCGGTCGCGTACAAGGGGCACGAAGCGCACCGGGTCGAGCGTCTGGCGCGTGACCCCCAGCGGGGTCATGCGGGCGAGTGTGAGGTGCTGTCCGTCGGCGCCGACCGGCGCCACCAGCCTGCCCCCAACGGCCAGCTGCTGCTCGAGTGCGTGTGGCACCGCCTCACCCGTCGCCGCCGCTACGTTGATCGCATCGAACGGCGCCTCGTCCGCGAGTCCCAGAGAGCCGTCGCCGACCACGAAGGTCACGTTCTGGAGGCCGAGCTCGGCCACGGCCTGCTCGGCGGCGGCGCTAAGCGCCCCGTGGC
This sequence comes from uncultured Solirubrobacteraceae bacterium, assembly GCA_963725515.1. Classification (GTDB taxonomy): domain Bacteria; phylum Actinomycetota; class Thermoleophilia; order Solirubrobacterales; family Solirubrobacteraceae; genus Palsa-465. Next base: position 227,279 of record CAVRZB010000004.1, read on the forward strand.
GCTCGATCGTCCAGACGTGTCCGGCGAGCATGGCCAGCAGGGCGGCGTGGTATCCCGACCCGGTCCCCACATCGAGCACCCGCTCATGGCCGCGGAGCTCGAGCAGCTCGAGCATCCGGGCCACCACCAGCGGCTGGGAGATTGTCTGTCCGCAGTCGATCGGCAGCGCGACGTTGTCGTAGGCCCGGTCGCGCTCGGAGGCCGGCACAAAGCGCTCACGCGCCAGGCCGGCGATCGCCCGCAGGACCCGCTCGTCGCGGACCGAGGCCCGCAGCTGCGCGTCGAGGATTCTCGCGTCGCTCACTGTGCAAATTCTGCCTGCCGGCGTCGGCGGCCGGAAGAGGCTCTATCTTCCAGTCCCGTTATAAGACGTCTCACACAGTCCGCTGGGGTCGGCTCGGCCTGTGTGGCAGTGCTCGCCGGACTGGTACTCACCGTGTTCGCCGTGCCTGCCGCAGGGGCGGTCGCCCCCTGCGCGCATAGCCCCGCGACGGGCAGCCACGGCACGCACTTTGAAGGCCGTTACGTACTGATCCATGTTCCGCGGGGGATTGCGGCCGGTCATCACGCACCGCTCGTGCTGGCCTTTCACGGCGCGGGCGGAAATGGCGCCCAGATGGAGCGCTACAGCGGTTTCTCGCACTCCGCCGACCTCAACCACTTCATCGCCGCCTACCCCACCGCCGTGGGGCCGGTCTGGAACATCACCGCCTCGCGGCACGGCGCCAACGACGTGCTCTTCGTGCAGCGGCTGCTGGACAATCTTCAGTCGACGCTGTGCGTCAACCCGCAGCGGATCTACGCCGCCGGCGTGTCGAACGGCGGCGGCATGGTGGCGCTCCTCGGCTGCGTGCTGAGCACGCGCCTGGCCGCGATCGCGCCGGTGGCCGGGATCTACACCGGCCAGCCCTTGTGCCGCACAGCCCGGCCCGTTTCGGTGCTCGAGATTCACGGCACCTCGGATCCGATCGCGCCCTACATGGGCCCGGGAGCGAGTGCGTCGTCTCCCGGTCCGCCGCCCTTCATCCGCGGCTGGGTTCACCGTGACGACTGCTCGCGCGCGGCCCGGACCGCATCGTTCGCGGCGCGCTCGGAGCTCTTCGCCTGGACTCGCTGTGCCGGCGGGGCCGCGGTCGAGCATGTGCGCATCCAGGGCGGGGCGCATCAGTGGCCGGGCGCGCTTCCACCCGATCCCGGCCCGTCTTCGCCATTCTGTGGGGCATGCGTGATCTGGAGCTTCTTCTCGCACGTGACGCTCGGGGGGTCCCGGACCGGGGGCGTCGGCCTGGGTGGGTGAGGTGGTCGCGGCGCACGCGAGCGGCCGCGCTCGCGCTCGCCGTGCTCACGACTCTGGGCGGCTGCGGTGCGCGGGAGAAGCCCAAGACCAGCCCGCTCTCCGTGCCTTCGGCGCTGTCTCCAGCAATCGTGCACCGGGGCGTGCCCTCGGTGCCGCTCGCGGCCGGCGTCGCACGCGGCTTTCGCGTGCCTCCGCTGCTCTCAGCGGACAACGTCTACGCCGCCGACGCGCCGGGCGACTTCGCGCGCGCCGTGCGGGGGGTTCCCGAGCGCGTGTACGTGCCCAACAGCGCCAGCAACACGGTCGACGAGATCGATCCGCGCACCTATCGCATCGTGCGCCACTTCGACGTCGGGGCGCTACCGCAGCACGTTGTGCCGGCCTACGATCTGCGCACGCTGTGGGTCACCGATGACATCGGCAACAGCCTGACGCCGATCGACCCGCGGACGGGCGCGCCGGGACGGCCGGTGCATGTCGAGGATCCCTACAACATGTACTTCACACCCGACGGCCGCTACGCCGTCGTGATGGCCGAGCAGCTGCGCCGGATCGACTTCCACGATGCCCACACGATGCGCGTGGTGCGCGAGGTCTCGGTCCCGGGCTGCGCCGGCGTGAACCACGCCGACTACACGGCCAACGGGCGCTACATGCTCGTCTCCTGCGAGTTCGCCGCGTCGATGGTGGTCATCGACATCCCGCGCGAACGCGTCGTGGCCACCGTCCGGCTGCCCCCCCGCGCTTCCCCTCAGGATGTGAAGCTCTCGCCGCGGGGTGGGCTGTTCTATGTCGCCGATCTCACTTATGGCGGCGTGTGGAAGATCGACGCCGCGACCTTCAGGGTGGTCGGGTTCCTGCCCACCGGCTCGGGTGCGCACGGGCTCTATCCGAGTCGCGACGCCAAGCAGCTGTACGTCTCGAACCGGGGGGCCGGTTCGGTTTCGGTGGTCAGCTTCCGCACCGGGCGGGTCGTGGTCACCTGGAACATCGGCGGCAGCCCCGACATGGGCGGTGTGTCGGCAGACGGTCGTGTGCTCTGGCTCTCGGGCCGCTATGACGCCGCCGTCTACGCCATCGATACGCACGCGGGCAGGCTGCTGCGGCGTATCGCCGTGGGCGTCGGCCCGCACGGTCTGAGCTTCTTTCCGCAGCCGGGACGCTATTCGCTCGGGCACACGGGGATCATGCGCTGAGACGGGCCGAGCCTGTCAGAATCGCGGCATGAGCCTGGTGGGCCGTACGTCCGACCGCGTCCTACTTACAGTGCTCGCGGTCCTCCTGGCGGCGATCGGCGCCGTGCTGCTGACCCGTGTGAACTCGGCCGCGCCGTCGGCGCGGTCAGCGGCCTTTGCCGGGCCGCTCATGCCACCCGGGCTGCGCGCGGCCGGCTTCTCGTTACCGGATCAGAACGGGCGCGTGGTCTCGCTGTCGAGCTACCGGGGGCACGTCGTCGTGCTCACCTTCATCCACTCCCAGTGCAAGGACGCCTGTCCATTCATGGTCGAGCAGATCAAGGGTGCCCTCAACGACCTGCCGGGCGCCGGGGCCGGTGTGGCGACGATCGGGATCAGCGTGGCCCCCGCCGAGGACACGCGCGCCAGTCGCCAGGCCTTTCTGGCCAAGCACGAGATGACCGCGCGCCTGGCCTTCCTGAACGGGCCGCCCGCCGTGCTTCGCCGCGTCTGGCATGCCTATGCGATGCAACCGGTGCAGGGCAAGATCGACCACTCCACCTTCGTGCTGCTGATCGACAAGCGGGGCATCGAACGCGTGGGTTTCGCCGCCGATCAGCTGACGCCCGAGGGGCTCTCGCACGACATCGCCAAGCTCCAGCGCGAGCGGACCTAGGGTCCGCTCGGCTCCCGTCCAAATCGGGGCAGGACGAGCCGGCTCCCGGCCTCAGCGCGAAGCGGCCCGGGCCCAGGCGATGAACACGGCTTGCAGCGGCAGCCGGGCGAGCAGCGCCGGGTGTCCTCCCGGGATCTTTCTGTAGCGCTCGGGGTGCAGCGCCATGTGCACGTTGGCCGGAAAGACCGCCACCAGGGTGGCGATGCTCAGTCGGCCACCGAGGCGCCGGGTCCGCGGGTTGAGCAGCGCCGCGCCGCCGGCGATCTCGGCGACTCCGCTGGCATAGACGAGCGCCCGGTGCGCGGGTAGATAGTCCGGCACGATCGCCTCATAGGTCCGTGGGATGACGAAATGCAGCATGCCGGCCAGCATGAACACCGGCCCGAACAGACGGCGCCCGTTCACGAGGCCTCCCCGCGGGCCCTGAGGTCGCGCTTGAGCACCTTGCCGGTCGTGTTGCGCGGCAGCTCCTCGACGAACTCCACGTCGCGGGGCACCTTGTACCGGGCCAGGCTGCGCTTGACGTGCTCCTTGACGTCGTCTTCGCTGAGCTTCGCGCCCTTGCGGGTGACCACGAACGCCTTGAGGCGCTGCCCGAAATCCTTGTCATCGATCCCGACCACGGCCGCATCGGCAATCTTCTCGTGCGCCGTGAGCGCCTCCTCGATCTCCGCCGGGAATACGTTCTCGCCGCCTGAGACGATCATGTCGTCGCTGCGGCCTTCGACGAACAGCCGGCCGTGATCGTCGAAGTGGCCGACATCGCCGGTGGCCATCAAGCCGTCGATCATGTCCTTGCTCCCGCCCCCGGTATAACCCTCGAACAGCATCTCGTTGCCGACGAAGATCCGGCCGCGGTCGCCGCTGCGCACCGGCCCTCCGTCCTCGTCGAAGAGCTTGACGATCGTCCCGCGGGGCGGCCGTCCGGCCGTTCCCGGGGCGGCTCGCAGATCCTCCGGCGTGGCGATCGTCGCCCACGCCACCTCGGTGGAGCCGTAAAGGTTGTAGATCACGTCGCCGAATTCCTCGAGCGCCTCGCTGGCGAGCTGCGCGGATACGGCGGAACCCGAGAGCGCCACCACACGCAGCGATGAGGTGTCGTACTTGCGCAGCTCGTCCTTCCCGAGGGCGAGCATGCGCTGCAGCATCACCGGGACGAGGATCAGCGTCTGTACCTTGTGCGCCTGGATGTCCTCGAGCGCCTGCGCAGGCTCGAAACGCCGTCGCAGCACGAGCGTGCTCGACAGGGTCAGCCCGAGCAGGAAGTGGGCATATCCCCAAGAGTGGAACATCGGCGGCGCGTCGAGCGTGATCCCGCCCGCCCGCAGGGGGATCTTCGAGAGCAGGGCGCCGATCGGATCGAGGCCCGTCGGCGCGCCGCGCGAAGCGCCCTTGGGGGTCCCCGTGGTGCCCGAGGTGAGGATCGTCCAGCGACCATGCTCGGATGGGGGCACGACGTCGTTGGCGTCCCCGTGGGCGATCAGGTCCTCGAGCGTCGGCAGCCCGAGGTCCTCGGCGTCTCCGGTCCAGGCGACAAAGCGATGCTCGTGATCGCCGGCGTCGCCGATCAGCTCGGCGAATTCGTCGTCGAAGATGATGGCGGCAGCCTGCTCGCGCTTGACCACGTCGGCGACCTGCGGTCCGGCGAAACCGGTGTTGAGGTAGAGCAGGTTGGCGCCTAGCTTGGAGCACGCGATCGTGGCCTCGACGAAGCCGCGATGATTGCGGCACAGCAGGGCGACGTTGTCGCCTTCGCCGAGACCGTGATCGGACAGCGCGTGCGCGAGCGCATTGGTGCGCAGGTGCAGCTCGGCGAACGTGAGCTGACCACGGTCGTCGATGATCGCCCGGCTGTCCGGCGAGCGAGCGGCAGCCGCCGCGGCCGCGGCCGCCGGCGTGGCGCCGAAGCGCCACAGCGCGATGCCCGCCTTGAGCAGCCGGTCGGGCATCGTCGGCCCGAGCAGGCCGGACTCGGCGATCCGGCGCAACGTGTCGAACTTGTAGGCCACCGGTTCTAGGCGCATTGTCGGAAGCCTATTCCCGCGCGAGCGACGATGGCTGCTCGAGCCGATCCGCGATTCCGCCCAGCACCCGCGCAGCCCGCTCGCCGTAGAGGATGCGGTGGTCGCAGGCGAGGGTCAGCGTCAGGATCAGACCTGGCTCCAGCCTCCCGCCCCTGACCACGGGCGCGGGCCGAACCGCCCCGGCACAGAGCGCGGCGGCGTGGGGCGGTGTGATTACGACGGATGACGAGGCGACGCGCGAGGCGCCCAGGTTGACCAGCGTGAAGGTCGCACCCGACTGCTCCGGTGGCGTTAGCTCGCCGGCGGCGGCCCGGGCGGCCAGGCCACGCAGCTCCGCGTCGAGCTCCGCGACGGACTTGAGGTCCGCGTCGAACAGCGTGGGCATGGCGAAGGCTTCCGCGGCCGGCACGGCCACGCTGATGTTGACCCTCGAGTAGAGCTCGAAATGCCCATCCCGGTATGCGCCGTTGGCCCGCGGCACATCCCGCAGGGCCATCGCTGCGGCACGCACGAGCTGCGCGGTCACCGATCCCGACGCGGACCGGCCTGTGTCCGAACTGAGCGCGGTCACGTCGGCGTCGGCCACGAGCTCGATCTCCGGCACGGTCGCCCGCGATTCCGATACGCGGCGCGCGATCGTGCGCTCGGCGCGCGTCGGTTCCTCGATCCGGGTCTCGCCCCTCCCGGACGGTGGCTCGGTCATGGGCGCCAACATATCCGCTCGCGGGCTCGCGACGCCCGCCGAGCCCGGCTTGTACGAAGGAGGAGGACCGAGCGTCGGGGTTCAAGTCGCTCTCACTCCGTGGCGCCGTCGTCGGCGCCCGCCCAGCGCTCGATGAACTCGCCTGCGGCGAGCCCGGCCAGGTCGGCCTTCAGCGACCGGAGCAGCTTGGCCGCCTCCTTGGCCGGCAGGTCCCAGTAGAGGACGACCTCGCCATCGTCGATCGAGACGACCTCGATCCGATCGAGACGATCACGGTCGGCGAAGAAGGCCGGCTCGAGGCCCTCACGGGTGATGATCAGACGGAACGCGCGGTTGGCCCTCACGGCGCAGCCCCCGCGAGCGCCTCGGCGGCGCCCGGCAGCGCGTCGCGACCCTCGAACACGCGGTCGCCCAGCTGCACCGCGGGCAGGGTCCGCACGCCGGCGGCCTGCGCGCGCGCTCCGGCCTCCCGCAGCGCCGTTTCGACGGAGCGCAGCCCGATTCCCTTGAGCACCGCCGTGGGGTGCATCTCGCACGCCGCGGCGGCGAGCAGCACGGTGCTCTCCTGGCCGAGGTCGCGGCCGCCCGCGAACACCTGGCGAAAGGCCGCGAGCGAGAAGGCCACGGCGCGGCCGACGCGCTTGGCGTAGGTCGCCGTGAGCATCGCCCGGCGCGTGTCGGGCGGCCACGCGCCGGGCCAGCGGAGCGGCTGCAGCTCGAGTTCCTGGGCCAGGAGCTCGATCGAGCGGCGATCGGGCTCGGGCGCGCCGTGGAACGTCGCGCCGTGCACCGGTTCCCATTCGGGGACGATCGGCAGCGCGGCCATGATCTGCTCGGCGACCAGGTAGCACTCAGGGCTGCCGAGGTCGTAGTAGAAGATCGGCTGGGGCGGGGGGGCGCCGGCCGCCATCCGGCTACCCGTGGATGAGCCAGCCGTCGGCGGCGCGGGCGGCTTCCATGACGCCTTCGGACAGCGTCGGGTGACCGTGGATGATGCGGGCCACCTCGGGATAGCCGCCCTCGAGAATGCGGGCGTTGACGAGCTCCTGGATCAGCTCGGTGGCCTTGGCGCCCACGATGTGGCCGCCGAGCATCTCGCCGTACTTTCGCTCGCCGACGATCTTGATCAGTCCGGTGCGGTCGCCGTAGACGGTGCCCGCGCCGACCGCGCCGTAGGGCACCTTGCCGACGACCACGTCGTGACCCTGCTCCCGCGCCTGCGCCTCGGTGAGCCCGAAGCTGGCCACGTTCGGAGTGCAGAAGGTCGCCCGCGGGACGTCGACGTACTCGATCGGATGGGTCTGCAGGCCGGCGGCGTCCTCGACGGCAATCACGCCCTCGTCGGAGGCCTTGTGGGCCAGGGCCGGTCCGGGCACCAGGTCGCCGATCGCGTAGATCCCGGCCGCGCTCGTGCGCAGCGCGCCGTCGACCTCGATCAGTCCCTGCTCCCCGAGCTTCACGCCGGCGGCATCGAGCCCCAGTCCGGCGACGTCGGCGCCGCGCCCAGCCGCGATCACCAGCCAGTCGGCCTGGCCGGCTTCCTCGCCGTAGGTGAAGCTGACTCCAGTCTCGTCGGTCCTCACGTCGGTGACCAGCGTTCCCGTGTGGACGGAGATGCCCTGCTTCTTCAGACCGCGCTCGACGAGTTTGGAGATGTCGGCGTCCTCGGTCGGCAGCACGCGGTCGAGCGCTTCGAGGAGCTGCACCTGAACCCCGAGCCGCGCGTAGGCGGAGGCGATCTCGGCACCGGAGGCCCCGGCGCCGACGACGGCCATCGTCGCGGGCAGGTCCTCGAGCGCCCAGGCCTCCTCGGTGCCGATCACGCGGCCGCCGAACTCTGTTCCGGGTATCGGCCGCTTGACCGAGCCGCTGGCGAGGATGATCGTCTTGGCGCTCACCGTCACGCCGCCGGCCGTCACCTTGCCGTCGCCGGCCAGCGTGGCCGCGCCCTCGATCAATTCGATCCCGTTCTTCTTGAACAGGCCGGCGACCCCGCCGGTCAGCGTCTTGATGACCTTCTTGCGTCGCTCCCCCACGGCGCCGAAGTCGATCGAGGGCTCCCCGACGATGATCCCGAACTCGCCGGCGTCGCGCACCTCGCTCAGTACGTCGGCCACGCGCAGCACGGCCTTGGCCGGGATGCACGCATAGTTGAGGCAGCGCCCGCCGACCTGATCCTTTTCGATCACCGCGGTCTTCATCCCGAGCTGTGCGCCGCGGATGGCTGCGACGTAACCCCCGGGGCCCGAACCGATGACGACGAGGTCGTAGGAGGAATCTGGCATGGCGGCCGCTGAGCCTACCTCACCGACCTGTGTACCTGGGCATCTGGATACGGCTCAACGTGCGGATCAGCTTGTAGAACAACAGGCCGCCGCCCGAGATCACGACGATCGGAATCAAGAACCCGAGCAGGTTGCTCGCGCGGGTCAAAAGCAAGGTGAAGAGCAGCACGATGATGGCCAGCAGGGCCTCGAAGCCGAGCACGGCCCAATAGCGCAGCCGCCACATGCCGCCGGCGCACACGAGCATGATCAGCGAGAACAGGATGATCCCTCCGGCCGCGGGGTGCTTGCCCGCCACCTTGGCTCCGGCGAGCCACGCGATCAGGTTGCCCGCGCCAATCAGCGCCGCGATCAGCGCGCCGATCGTCACGGCCAGGGGCCGCTCCCCCGGCGCCAGCGGGTGCAGCGCCTCGCGCACCGCGGCGTTGCGCTCCTCGGCCGACGGACGGGACGTCCGCGCCGTCGGGCGCGGGGGCGGGGCGGCCGGCGCGCTCGCGTCGGGCGGCCGGCGCCGCTGGCCACGCTTGCGACTACGTTGCCCCAACGCGGACTCCGCTCTCGACCCCGCCCGTCAGCGCGCCCCTGAGCTCCTGCGCCGCGGCCTGGGGGTCCTCGGTCTCGGTCAGTGCCCGCACCACGGCGACCCGCCGTGCGCCCGCGCCGCGGACGGCTTCGATGTTGCCCGCGTTGATGCCGCCGATCGCGAAGAAAGGCAGGGAGGCGTGTGCCGCGGCATAGCTCACCAGGTCGACCCCGACCGCCTCGCGTCCCGGTTTGGTCGGCGTGGCGTGGACCGGCCCGACGCCGATGTAGTCGACGCCCGCGCCGGCGGCATCGATCTGCTGCGGGGTGTGCGTCGAGAGCCCGATCAGGCATTCGGGGCCGATCCGCGCCCGAGCCTCGGCGGGCGACGCATCGTCCTGACCGAGGTGGACGCCGTCGGCGCCGATTCGATCCACCAGGTGGGGACGGTCGTTGATGATCAGCAGGGCGCCGACCTCCGCGCACAGACGCGCGAAACGCCGGCCCGCGCTCACCAGCGCCGCGTCCGAGGCGGCCTTGCTCCTGAGCTGCACGATGTCGACTCCGCCTCGCAGTGCGCCGCGCAGAAACCCGTCGTCGCGAGCCTCGCAGACCAGGTAGAGGCGCGCTGCGGCGAGGCGTTTGCGGCGGTCGGACACGCATCAAGTCTGCCACGACCGCCGCGCTAGCATCGAGAGGCAAGAGGCCTTGTCAGAGCGCAGCAACCCATTCGACCTGGCCGTCATCGGTGGCGGCGTGATCGGACTCTCGGTCGCCTGGCGGGCGGCACGTCGGGGTTTGCGGACCGTCGTGCTCGAGCGGGGACGGACCGGCGAGGGCACGAGCCACGTCGCCGCGGGCATGCTCGCGCCGACGGCCGAGGCCGACCCCGGGGAGCAGGATCTCCTGGCCCTCGGGCTGGCCAGTGCGCGGGCGTATCCGGAGTTCGCCTTGGAGCTCGCGCAGGAGGCGGGACGTGAGCCCGGCTATCGGCGCTGCGGCGCGCTGCTGGTGGCCCGCGACGCGGACGAGGCCGAGGCGCTGGAGCGCGAGTTGGAGATGCGTTTGCGCCTGGGGCTCGCGGTCGAGCGCCTGCGCCCGAGCGCGGCCCGCAGCCTCGAGCCCGCGCTTGCCCCGACGCTGAGGCTCGCGCTCGACCTGCCCGAGGATCACGTGATCGATCCGCGTGCACTGACGCGGGCGCTCGCCGCAGCTCTCGAGCACGCCGGCGCGGTGGTGCGCGAGCAGGCCGAGGTGAGCGCCGTGCCGGTGTCCGAGCACGGCGTCGACGGGGTGTGTCTGCGCAGCGGAGAGCGGATCGCCGCCCGCCAGGTCGTCCTGGCGGCGGGCGTGTGGTCGAACGCGATCGCCGGCATCCCGGATCACGCGCGCGTGGTCGTCCGTCCCGTCAAGGGCCAGGTGCTGCGCCTGCACGATCCGGCTGGACCTGGGCTGCTGACGCGCGTGATACGCATTCTGGGCGGCTACATCACGCCGCGCGGGGACGGCCGCTACGTGGTCGGCGGGACCATGGAGGAGCGCGGAATGGACACCGCGGTGACCGCCGGCGCGGTGTTCGAGGTGCTGCGCGACGCGATCGAGCTCGTGCCGGGCGTCGCGGAGCTCGTCGTGGACGAGCTCTCTGCGGGCCTGAGGCCCGGGACGAGCGACAACTCGCCCGCCATCGGCCCGAGCACCGTCCACGGTCTGCACTGGGCCACCGGCCATCACCGCAACGGAATCCTGCTCGCGCCGATCACGGCCGAGATAGTCGTCGCCGGCCTGCTCGGCGAACCACGCCACGAGCTGGCCGCGGCGTTCGCGCCGGAGCGCTTCAGCACCGTCGCGGCGGGGGGGCGGCCGTGATGATCGTCCTCAACGGCGCGCCGCGCGAGGTGCCTGCGGGCGCCACGGTGGCCGACGTCGTCTCGCTCCTGACCCTGAGCGCCGAAGCGCGCGGCGTGGCCGTGGCTGTGCAGGGCGAGGTCGTCGCGCGCGGCGAGTGGGGCGGCACGGAGCTCGCCAACGGGTCCCGGGTCGAGGTCGTGGCGGCGATTCAGGGAGGATGAGAGGCATGGCGACGCCACTGGTCATCGGTCCCCATTCCTGGAATTCGCGCCTGATTCTGGGTACGGGGGGGTTCACGAGCCACGAGCTGCTGGCAGCGGCGCTGAAGGAATCGGGCACCGAGCTCTGCACCGTCGCCCTGCGCCGGCTCGATCCAGGTGCGCGCGGCTCGATCCTCGATGTGCTCAACCGGGCCGGCGTGGAGGTGCTGCCGAACACCGCCGGATGCTTCACCGCGCGCGACGCCGTGCTGACCGCCCACCTGGCGCGCGATGCCTTCGAGACCGACCTGATCAAGCTCGAGGTGATCGGCGACGACCGCACACTGCTGCCCGACGCGGTTGAGCTCATCGCGGCCGCCGAGGAGCTCGTCGATGACGGTTTTGTCGTCTTGCCCTACACCACCGACGACCCGGTGCTGGCGCGACGGCTCGAGGATGTCGGGTGTGCGGCGGTCATGCCGCTGGGTTCCCCGATCGGCAGTGGGATGGGGATCTGCAATCCCTACAACCTTTCGATCATCGTCGAGCGGGCCGGCGTTCCGGTGGTGCTCGACGCCGGTGTCGGCACCGCTTCCGACGCCGCCCTGGCCATGGAGCTCGGATGCGACGCGGTGCTCTGCGCGAGCGCCATCTCGCGCGCGCACGACCCCGTGGCGATGGCCCGCTCGATCCGCATGTCGGTGCAGGCTGGAGCGCTCGCCCGCAGCGCGGGGCGCATCCCGCGGCGTCGCTACGCGGAGGCATCGACGCCCGTGCACGGAACACCCGTGTTCGGTGAGGTGCCGTCCGAGTGACCGTCGATCAGCTGATCGACGCATGGGAGGCGGCCTGGTCGGGCAAGGATCCGGGCGCCTTCGAAGACATCTGCACCTCAGGCGTCCACTACGAGGATCCACTCACCAGCGAGCCGCTCGAGGGAGTGCAGGAACTCGCCGGGCACGCCGAGCGGCTGTGGGCCGCGTTCCCCGACGTACGTCTCGAGCGCAGCGGCAACCGATTGACCGACGGTCGCTATCTGGCCGCCCCATCCAAGCTGCTCGGGACCCACCGGCAACCGCTCGAGGGCCTGCCCGCCACCAACCGCTTCGTGGTCGTGCACTGCGTGTTCTACTGCGAGCTCGAGTTCGAGCGTCTGCACCGCGTGCGGGCGCTGTTCGATCTCTACAACGCCGCCACCCAGCTCGGAGTCCTGCCGGCCCGCGGAACGATCGGAGAGAAGGCGCTGCTCGTGCTGCGCGGGTTCGGGCTGCGGAGCGCCCGAGGGTAGCGTCGCGACGCCGCCGGTGGGGTGATCGGCGGCATGGTTCAACTTGGGGGCGCGGGCCCAGACCGTCTTGGGGGCGCGGGCCCAAACCGTTGCCCTCACCTGAGGCCTGCATCGGGTTGGGTAACGAAAGCCGTCTCACAGGCGGTTTTCGTTACCCGGTGCCGGTCCGTTCATTGGGCGGGTAACGCTATGGGGGTCAAGCGGGGCGCCCGGCCGGCAGCCCTTCCTGAGCTGGAGTGAGCGCCGACGCGTCCGCCGCCCCGGGCTCCTCGGCGCCCTTCACCTTGGCTGGCTTCGCTTTGCCGCCGCGTGTTTGCGTCCCGGCGGTCGGGCCGCCATCATCACCGGCATTCGATCTGGAGGCGGTCAGCGTTGAACATCGCGATTCCCATCTTCGATCGCCTCACGGCGCTCGACGCGGTCGGGCCGTACGAGGTGCTCTCGCGCCTGCCCGGCGCACGGGTCAGCTTCATCGCCCAGGCGAAGGGTCCCAAGCGCACCGACACCGGCATGCTGGCCATCACGGCCGACCTCCAGCTCGACGAACTGCCCGAGCCTGAGATCGTCGTCGTGCCCGGCGGGGCGGGCAACCGTCCGCTGCTTCGCGACGAGGACTTCCTGGCCTGGCTCAGGCATGCCCACCAGCACTCGCGGTGGACGACCTCGGTGTGTACCGGGTCGCTCGTGCTGGCCGCTGCCGGGATCCTCGATGGCGTAGACGCGACAACGCACTGGCTGCAGTTCGACGAGCTCGCGGCGCTCGGCGCCAACCCGGTGCAGGAGCGGGTCGTGCGGCGGGGCAAGGTGATCACTGCCGCCGGCGTTTCGGCCGGCATCGACATGGCATTGACCCTGGCCGCGCAGATCGCCGGAGAGGAATATGCCCAGGCCATCCAGCTGGGGATCGAGTACGACCCGCAGCCGCCCTTCGCCGGTGGTTCTCCGAGCGCGGCCCCCGAGGCGGTTGTGGCCCGGGTGCGGGGCGCGGCGGACAAGCTGGCCTGATCAGCCCACGCCAACCAGCACCGGGGCGTGGTCTGAGAGCGTGCCGTGCTCGAGCACCTCGGATTTGCCGACCGGCCGCAGGCCGGCGGCAAACACACAGTCGACGTCGTGGCCGCCGATCAGCTCCAGTCCCGGCAGCTCGAACTCGCGCACGTTGAAGTCTCCGCCGAGCACGGCGGGGGCGCCGCCGGCCCAGTCGAGCACGGCCGCCGCGGCGTCCCGGGCCTCGCGTCGTGCCGCCTCGTCGTCGCGCACGGTGGCGTGCAGGTTGCCGACCCAGAGGCCGTCCTTCAGTCGCACGGCCTGGAGCCGGCGACGCTCGGGCAGGAGGCAGAGACGCTGCGTGCGCTGCTCGGCGATGACGCCGACCCTGACCAGGATGGCGTTGGCACCGCCGCCGTTTGACTTGATCAGGTCGGGCCAGCGGACGGCGACGGCGCGCCGCAGCGGCAGGAGGCTGTTGCGCGAGGTGAGCACGCGGCGCTGGTCGGCGTCGCAGGCCCGGGCCATGGCGGCCGGCCACCAGGGCGGCGCCTCCTGGAGCAGGGCCAGATCCCAATCCCAGCTCCGCAGTGCGGCCGTGAATTCGGGGAGCAGGTAGCGCCCGGCGGGTGGTCGCGCTCGCCCGTGACACAGATTCCAGCTCAGCACGCGCAGCACGGCCCCAACGTACACTTCCCCGCTTGACACGCCACTTTCTCACCGGGTCGGAGCTCAGCGCGGGCGAGCTCGACGCCCTGATCGAGCGTGCGCTGGCGCTCAAGGCGGCTCCAGGCAGCTCCGACGCGCTGGCCGGTCGCACGGTGGCGCTCATCTTCCAGCGCCCCTCGACGCGTACCCGGGTGTCGTTCGAGGCCGGCATCAACGAGCTCGGCGGCCATCCGATGGTCCTGTCCACCGGCGACCTGCAGCTCAGCCGTGGGGAGTCGGTGCGAGACACGGCGCTCGTGCTCTCGCGCCACGTCGCCGCACTCGGGATCAGGACCGGGCCTGACGAGCTCGTGGAGGAGCTGGCGCGCCACGCGGGCGTACCCGTAGTGAACATGCTGACCGCAGCTCACCACCCCTGCCAGGCGCTGGCCGATCTGCTGACCCTGCGCGAGGCCTTCGGTCACCTCGAGGGGCTGACGCTCGCCTATGTCGGCGACGGCAACAACGTCGCCCGCTCGCTGGCGATCGTCGGCGCCCGGGCCGGAGTCAAGCTCCGCGTGGCCTCACCGCCGGGCTATGCGCTGGAGCCGGTCGCGGACGCCGAGCTGTTCGACGATCCGCGCGACGCTGTGGCCGGCGCCGATGCCGTCTACACCGATGTCTGGGTGAGCATGAACGACGATGGCGACACCGCCGCCGCCCGCCGCGCGGCGCTCGCCCCCTACCGGCTCGACGACGAGCTGCTCGACCTCGCCGCCCCGCACGCGATCGCGCTCCACTGCCTGCCCGCCCACCCCGGTGAGGAGATCAGCGCCGAGGTGTTGTACGGATCCCGCCAACGGATCTGGGAGCAGGCCGAGAATCGCCGCCATGCCCAGAAGGCCCTGCTCGAGTTCCTCATCGGACCGGTGTAGTTCGGGCGGATTCAGGGCACAGGGGATCCAGTTCGGATAGCCTCGCGTCAGACCAGGCCAGGAGGGAGAACCAGGAATGCCGCAATCAAGATCTTCATCGTCATCGGGGCGGTCGGGCAGTTCGGGCGCACGCCGCTCGCCGAAGGCGTCCACCAGCGCCAAGCGCGCCGCGTCCGGTGCGAAGAGCACGGCGAGCTCGGCTCGCAGCGGCGCCAAGGCGACCGGGACCAGCGCCAAGAAGGCGACCAAGCGCACGAGCACGCAGGCCAAGGGGGCCGCCACTCGCACGAGCTCGGCGGCCAAGGCGGGCGCCTCGAAGACGGCGCGCTCGGCGCGCTCCGGCGGTGCCAAGGCCGGTGCCAAGACCGCCGCCAAGAGCGCGGGCAGCACCGCCAAGGCCGCCCGCACGGGCGCCAAGGGGACCAGGACCGCGGCGCGCTCGGGGGCCAGGCGCACGGCGTCGACCGCCAAGGCCGCCGGCACGCGCACGGCACACACGGCCAAGCGCAGCGGTGTCACCGACAGCTTGGCGTCGCTGGGCGAGCAGCTCGTCAACCGCGTGATCAGGCCGCTTGACCTCGTGATGCTCACGCGCGAGCGCATCCAGGAGACGGTCGACGAAGCCGCCGAGCGCGGTCGCGTGACGCGCGACGACGCCAACGAGCTCGTCGCCGAGCTCGTGCGCCGGGGCCGGCAGCAGACCGACGACATGCTGTCGGACTTCGAGCAGGTGCTCGGCCGCGGCCGCGAGCAGATCGAGACGGCGACCAGGCGCGCCCGCCGTGCCGAGCCGGTTGACCGGATCGTGCGTACCGCCGACAAGGCGCGCCGGTCGGTCGGAGTCGGGCCGTCGTTCCCGATCCTCGGCTACGACGATCTGACCGCCGGCCAGGTGGACGAGCGGATCAAGGGCGGCCTGACGCCTGCGCAGCTGCGCAAGGTCCGCGACTACGAGCGACGCCACGCCAACCGCAAGTCTGTGCTGGCCGCGATCGAGACCGCGCTCGGTTAGCGCAGGCCGAGGTCGTCGAGCAGGACCTCGAAATCCAGCGTCTGGCCGGTCAGGCCGTGGAGGAGCTCCTCGGCGGATCGGCGCTGGCCCTCTGACCACAGCGCCCGTAGCGTGGCGCCGGCGTCGGGCGAGGCGAACCACGCCGGTCCGAAGCGCTCCTGGAAGTAGCGCCGCAGATGGGTCTCGAGCGCCCAGGCGCGCAGATAGGCCGCGCAGTAGAAGCCGGGGTCAACGTCGGCCAGATACGTCTCGCTCGGGTGCTCGATCCCGAGGGCCCCACCCAGGCGAGCGGCATAGCGCCGCTCGATCGACGGCGTGAGCTGGTCCGCGTGAAGCTCGAGCTCGTAGGCCAGCTTGGCGGCGTAGCGGCGCAGGTAGACGAGGCGCCGGGCGCGGGCGTGGGCGAGCACCGGGACGGTGTCGACGTGCGGTAGGTGTCGTCGCAGCCACTCGGGGTTCTCGGTCAGGTGCTGGAAGAGAAACGCGAAGGCCTCGGTCACTCCGTTGTCGCCGAGGTGACGAAACTCGAAGGCGAGCCCGGGGTCGACATGGGCGAAATGCTCGGTGTGTCCGGCCTCGTGGAAGAGCGCCTCGAAATCGTCCTGGCCGCCGACGGGCGATATGACCAGGTACACCTCGTCCGGAACGCGGACCGGGGCGCAGAACGCGCGCGGTGATTTCTTCGGCCGCGGCTCGACGTCAAGTCCCACGCCCGGCTGTGCCGCAACGTCAATGCCCAGGCCGGCCAGGGTGGCCAGCAGGCTGGGCACGAGCGCCTCACGCGGGAAGCCCGCGTCGGACTCGGGCGCGCGGAAGAAGCGGGGGAAGTCGGAGCGCTGCAGCTCGGCGAAGCCGAGGCCCAGCGTGCGCTGCAGCTGCGGCTCGAGCAGCTCCGGATAGGTAGCGGCGGTGGCTCGCGAGAAGGCCGCGGTCTGGGCTGCCAGCCCGTCGAGGTCGAGCCGCTTGAGCTCGGCGCACATTGTCCGGTAGCTGCTCCAGCCGAGCGAGCGCGCGAGCTCGTGGTTGAGCTCGAGCGCCTCGCGGTAGAGGGGATTGAGCTCGCGGGCGGTCACCTCGAGCCGCGCGCCCTCGATCGCCGCTCGCCGGTCCGCGTCGGGCTCGTTGGCCTGCGCCACGGTCGACTCGCGAAAGCCCAGCCGTTCGCCGCTCACCTCGATCGACAGCTCGGCCTCGCGGCGGGCCAGCTCGGCGTCGAGCGACCTGGTGGCCAGCCCCAGGTGGCCCTCGATCGCGAAATCGAGCAGCATGCGCCGTCGCCGTGCCTCCTCGCCGGCCGGCGGCGACTCAGCGGCCAGCTCGCGCAGGCGCTCGACCGCGCCGCGCGCGAACAGTTCGGCGTGGCGCTCGTAGATCGGCTCGATCGCATAGTCGCCCTTGAGGCCCGCGTAGTGGCGGTAGTACTCGGCGGTCAACTCGCGTGAGAAGGCCTCGGCCGAGTGCCGGTATGCGTCCAGATCCATCGGGCTGCCATGCTAGTCCGAGTGACCGATCAGGCCCCGGCAAGAATTCGCCCGACGCGCGGCGACGAGCTCGAGCTCAGCATCGACTCGCTGGCCTATGGCGGGGCCGGGGTCGCGCGCCTCGACGGGTATGTGGTCTTCGCCCAGGGCGGCTTTCCCGGCGATCGCGTGCGGGCCGTGGTCGGGAAGTCCAAGCGCGGCTACGCCGAGGCCCGCGTGGTCGAGTTGCTCGAGCCGAGCCCCGACCGCGTCGCGCCCCTGGCCGCGCACCCGGGCGCGCCGTGGCAGGAGCTGCCCTACGAGCGCCAGCTCGAGGTCAAGCATGCGCAGGTCGACGACGCGCTGCGGCGGCTGGGCCGCCTCGACGACTTCACGCTCGAGCCGATGATCCCGGCGCTCGAGCAGTGGCGCTACCGCAACAAGCTCGAGTACTCGTTCGGGGGCGGGCCCGACGGCCGGCTGATCTGTGGCTTTCATGCCCCGGGCCGCTGGGAGGAGATCGTCGAGGTGCGAGATTGCATGCTCGCCTCCGAGGACGCCAACACCGTGCGTGAGAACGTCGTGAGCTGGTGCCGGGCCCACGGCCTCGACGCCCACGACCGGCGCGGTGGGGGTGGGCTGCTGCGCAATCTCGTCGTGCGCGAGGGGCGACGGACCGGGCAGATCCAGGTGCGGTTCGTCACCGGGTCAGGCGAGGTCGACGTCAGCGGGCTCGCGGAGGCGGCCGCTGCCGGTCTCGCGCCGGGGCGGGTGGCCGGCATCCTGTGGACGCGTATCGATTCGCCGGGCGAGACGACCCAGGGGGGCGAAACCGAGCTCGTTGCGGGCTCTGACTATCTCGATGAAGAGCTTTCCGGCATGCGCCTGCGAATCTCCGCGGAGGCCTTCTTTCAGACCAACACCGAGATGGCCGAGCGTCTTTATGGCGTGGCGCTCGAGTACGCCGCTCTGCGCGGCTTCGAGCGTCTCTACGACCTCTATTGCGGGATCGGGACGATCGGCCTCACAATGGCCCCGCGGGCCGCCGAGCTGTGGGGCCTCGAGATCATCCCCGAGGCGATCGCCGACGCGATCGCCAACGCAAAACTGAATGAGACCGACAACGCTCACTTCTTCGCGGGTGACGTGCGCCTCGCGCTGCGCGAGCTTGTCGAGCAGGCCGGCCGACCGGATGTGCTCGTGGTCGACCCGCCACGCGCGGGTCTCTCACAGAAGATTGTGCGACGCGTGATCGAGGCTGCGCCGAAGCGGATCGTCTACGTGTCGTGCAATCCCACGACGCTCGCGCCGAACGCCGCCCAGCTCGTCGAGGCCGGGTGGAAGCTGCAGCGGGTGCGCCCGGTCGACATGTTCCCGCAGACGCCGCACATCGAATGCGTGGCGGTGCTGGAGCGCGGCGGCTGAATGAGCCGGCGGGAGTGCGGCGCCTGAGTGCGGTTCGCTAGGGTCGCGCGGGATGCGCGCCGTCACGATCCGCGAGGGAGAGCTCAGTGTCACCGAGCACCCGGATCCCGAGCCCGGGACCGGGCAGGTGCTCGTGCGCGTGCGCGCGGCCGGGCTGAACGGGGCCGACATGATGCAGCGGCGCGGGCTCTACCCTGCGCCGCCCGGGTCGCCGCCCGACATCCCCGGGCTCGAGCTGGCCGGCGAGGTCGCCGGGCTCGGCCCCGGTACCGCGCGCTTCAAGCGCGGCGACCGTGTGATGGGCATCGTCGGCGGCGGCGGACAGGCCGAGCTCGCGGTGGTCCACGAGCGCGTTCTAATGCCTGTCCCCGAGATTCTGAGCTGGCCCGAGGCCGGGGGCATGCCCGAGGTCTTCACGACCGCTCACGACGCGATTTTCACCCAGGCGGGGCTGCGGCCCGGTGAGCGCCTGCTCGTCCACGGCGCGGCGGGCGGCGTGGGCACCGCCGCCGTCCAGCTCGGCCGGGCGAGCGGCGCGCGCGTCACGGCCACGGTGCGCAACGAGCAACTCCGGGCGCAGGTGGGAGAGCTCGGCGCGGACGCCATCGCTCCCGACGGCTTCGCCGAGCATGGGCCGTACGACGTGGTGCTCGAGCTCGTCGGGGCGCCGAACCTCGCCGAGAACGTCAACGCGCTCGCGGTGGGTGGTCGGATCGCCGTGATCGGCATCGCCGGCGGCGCCAAGGGCGACCTGCACCTCGGCGCGCTGATGGGCAAGCGCGCCAGCATCAGGGGCTCGACGCTCCGAGCACGGCCGCTTGAGGAGAAGGCCATGACGGCCCGTGCGGTCGAGCGCTCGGTGCTGCCGCTGATCGAATCGGGCGACGTGCGCGTGCTCGTGGCGGCCACCTACCAGCTGGCCGAGGCCGAGGTTGCCTACGAGCACTTCGCCGCCGGAGGCAAGCTCGGCAAGCTCGTCCTCACGATCGGCAACTAGCGCTCGCCTACGGGCCGCCCGGCGGTGGCCGACTCGGCCCCTGCACAGGCAGGCCGGCCGCGCGCCAGGCCTGAAAGCCGCCCTCGAGGTCGGTGGTCAGCGACAGCCCGAGATCGATCAGCGCGGCGGCCGCGAGGCTCGACTGGTAGCCCTCGTTGCACATCAGGATGAGGCGCCGCTGTGGGTCGCTGACCAGGGCATCGCGCCACTCGGAGGTCGGATCACAACGCCATTCGAGCACGTTGCGCGGGATATACACCGCGTCGGGGACCAGGCCATCCCGGGCCCGCTGCTCATCGGAGCGGATGTCGACCAAAAGCGAGCCCTGGCGCCGCTCGCGCACGGCCTCGGCGGGTGAGACCCGCTCGAGTCGCGCCCGGGCGCGCGCCAGCTGCTCCTCGACATTCATCGAGCCCGGCCGTGCGCCACGTGGTTACTCGGTGCCGAATTCGGCCTCGTCCTCGGCCACCGGAACGAGCTCATCGGCGTGGATCGCGCACAGGACGGGACCGCCTGACTCGAGCACCGCCTTCTGCTCGGCCGGGGTGAGCTTCGCGCCGCATTCCTCGCAGCGATCGCCCGCATGTTCTATCGATCGTTCCTCGAGGTCCATGACTACGAGTCTAGACCCATCGGGCGCCCGCGGCGATCCGATTTGGACGGTTCGGCTAGTAGGGCGGCAGATCCGTCCACCAGCGGCCGAGCACGCGGAAGGCGGCCCAGAATTCGCGCTTGGCGCCGTCCTCGTCGAGCGCCTCGTCGATGCTCGGCACGTAGAGGGCCTCGACGCTTGGGGTGAGGTGCTGGATCTCTCCGGCCCGCGCACTCACCGGTTGCGCGAGCGGGATGTCGAGGTCGTTGACGATGCCGAGCGTCTCCGGCCCCATGATGACCACGATCTTGGGCTGGACGATTGCAAGTTCCTCGATCAGGCGGGCCACGCAGGCCGGGTCGGCCATCACGGGGTCGAGGACCGGGCACTTGACGCACAGCGTCCCGTAGACGGCCAGCGGGTCGATCTGCAGGCGCTTGAGCGATTTCATCAGCGCGTTGCCGGTCCGGCCGTAGAAGGCAACGCCCTCCTCGACCTCTGCGGGGCGCGCGGAGTGCTTGACCAGAAAGATGTCGGCCTGGGGGTGGCCGGAGCCCAGCACGGGCATCAGGTTGCCCCGCGGGCAGTCCGGACACGCCTGGAGTTCCCGCGCGAAGGCGTTCAGTTCGCGGATCGCGCGCTCGAGGTATTTCTCGCGGATCTCGTCGTCGGTGGCCGGCATGCCTCTCCGATTGGACGGCTCGCGAGCTTGTCCTTGCGCGTGCATCAGGACTTGCGTGGATCGCGCCCGGTGGCCCGGCGCACGCGGCGGTCCCTGGAGGCTCGTCGTGCCTGGGCCGGCAAAGCCTTGGTTTGCAGGAACTTAAGTGCCTGAACGTAGAGTAGGCTGGCCGGGTTGCGCACGATGTCGGCGTCGCGCAGGGACTCCAGAAACTCATCTGGGCCGTTGAAGTCCCGCATGCGAATTCGCACCGAGCCGAGTCCCTGGGGCACGTGCGCGTCGGACCCGGCGCCCGCCGGGATGCGGTACTTGGCGGCAAAGCGAGCCGCCTCCTCGTTGAACTCGCTGATCGCCACGCGCGGGTTGAAGACCTCGATCGCGTCGACGTGCTCGAGCACTCCGAGCAGGTGCTCGTAGTCCGGCACCGAGTGCAGCCGGTCGAACGGATGGGGCACGTAGACGAGCCCGCCTTGACGCTTGATCTCGTCGATCGTCTCCTGAAGCGTCAGGCCGCGCTCGATCTTCTCCTCGATGAACAGGCCGATCACCTCGCCTTGGCCCGCGGTCTTGACCTCCTCGGCGACGATCACCTTGATCCCGTCCGCCTTGGCGCGGGCTTCGAGCGCGCCGGAGATCTCATTGTGATCGGTGACGGCGATCGCGCCGAGACCGCGGCTCTCGGCCTCTGATAGGAGCACCTCGACCGGGGTCGCGCAATCGTACGAGTGGTCGGTGTGCATGTGCAGGTCGACGTCGATCAGCGCGCGCGCCTTGAGCCTCGTCCTGATGCGCCCGTCGGCGCGAGTGCCGTGGCGCCGCGAGACCAGATCGGCGTAAATTCCCTCCAGCTCGTCCACGGTGCGGGACCACGTGAAGCGCGCCTGCAGACGCTCCGCACGCTGCTGCAGCCTGCGCCGCCGCTCGGGCTCCTCGATCAGGGAGCGCAGGTGGGCGGCTAGCGTCTCGGCGTCCCGCGGTTCGAACTCCAGACCGTATTCGCCCTCGCCGAGCAACTCCTCGTAGACCGGCAGCCGAGAGGCGAGCGGGACGGCGCCGGCCACGAGCGCGCGGATCAGCGCCTCGGGCGCGGGCCGCAGCCCGTCGGAGGCGAAGACCACGAGATCGGCGCCGGCCAGGATCTCGGCCTCGTCGGTCTCCTCCGCGCTGAGGAACCGAACCCGCCGCCGCAGCGCTCGGCCGATGGTCGCGGCGGTGGTCAGCGGGCGCGCCGAGAATACGGTGGCCCTCCATTCAAGCTCCTCGTCGAGCAGCCTCAGCGCGCGCAGAAATGTCCGCAGCGCCGTCCGCTCCTCGTCGGCGATCAGGACGACCTCGATCGCCCCGTCCGGCTCGGGGCGGCGCTCGGGTGGGTCGGCTCCCGGCGTGACGACGCGGTAGTCCCCGGGAAAGAAGCGCTGCATGAGCTCGCTGGTGGCGGCGTAGCCCGCCGTACGCGCGTCGAGCCGGCTGAACAGGAGCCGAGACAGAGGCCGGGTCAGCTGACTGGAGAGGATCCGCTCGGTCGGGGCGTGGAAGCTGGCCACATTCAGCGCACGTGAGTGACGCAGTGCGGAGCTGGATGCGCTGGGCGCGAACGGCTCGTGGACATGAACGACGTCGAGCGGCAGCGTCCCCAGGGCATCCTCGATCGTCCGGGCCACGTCGACGGGCAGCGAGGCGGCCCGACGCCGGCCGGCACTCAGCGCCAGCAGCTCGCCCACGCCGAGGACGAGTGGTTCGTCGCGCGCCCGCGCGAGCAGCTCGTCCGGTGCCTCGCGTGCCGCCCGGATGGCGCGGCGACTCGAGCGCACGAGCGCGGCCGACTCCGAGGGGGCGATCACGACCACAGCGTGACCACGCGCGATGAGCTCGCGCGAGACGCGCCCCACGTAGCGGTTGACCTCCGTGGCGGCCTCCCACGCATGCGGGGTGACCTGAGCGATCGCTAGGCGCTCGGGAGGCACGGGCTTAGTCTAAGGGCCCGCGGCAGGCGCCCCGGCGCGAGCGTGGCGCACGGCCGGCGGTCTACCGAGCTGCGGCCTTGGTCCCGGCGGCGGGCGTCTTGACGTTCGGGCGGGTGTACTTGGCGATGAACTTCTCGGTCAGCTCCCGCGCCTCGTCGTCGGGGCGCTGGTGCATCGGCGACTTCATGAGGTACGAGCTCGGGCCGTCGAGCTGTCCGCTGACGCCGTGCTCGAGCGCCAGCTTGCAGCAGCGGACCGCGTCGATGACGATGCCTGCGGAGTTGGGCGAGTCCCAGACCTCGAGCTTGAGCTCCATGTTGAGCGGCACGTCGCCAAACGCCTGGCCCTCGACCCGGATGTGGGCCCACTTGCGGTCGGTGAGCCACGGCACGTAGTCCGACGGCCCGACGTGGACGTCATCCGCGGGCAGCGTGTGACCCATCACCGACGTCACGGCGTTGGTCTTGGAGATCTTCTTCGACTCCAGGCGCTCGCGCTCGAGCATGTTGAAGAAGTCCATGTTCCCGCCGACGTTCAGCTGCGACGTGCGCAGCACCTTCACGCCACGATCGTGGAACAGCCGCGCCAGCGTACGGTGCACGATCGTCGCGCCCACCTGGGACTTGATGTCGTCGCCGACGATCGGCAGCCCGGCCTTCTTGAAACGCTTGCTCCAGTAGTCCTCGCGGGCGATGAACACGGGAATGCAGTTGACGAAGCCGCAGCCGGCCTCCAGGACCTGCTCGACATACCACTTGGTCGCCTGCTCCGAACCGACGGGCAGGTAGGAGACGACCACGTCGGTGTTGGTGGCCTTGAGGATCTCGACGATGTCAGCGGTCGGTCCGGGTGCCTTGGTGATCTTCTGCTTGAGGTACTTGCCGAGGCCGTCGTGCGTCATCCCGCGGTGCACCTCGACGCCGAGGTTGGGCACGTCACCGCCGAGCTTCAGCGTGTTGTTCTGGCCCGAGAAGATGGCCTCGGAAAGATCCTTGCCGACCTTGTCCGCATCGATGTCGAAGGCCGCCGTGAACTCGATGTCGCGCACGTGGTAGCCGCCCAGGTCGACGTGCATCAGGCCGGGGACCTGTTGCGTCGGGTCGGCGTCCTTGTAGTACTGAACGCCCTGGACGAACGAGCTCGCGCAGTTCCCGACGCCGATGATGGCGACGCGAACCTTGTCGTGCTGGTAGCGCCCGGCGCCGTTTGTGGAACCGTTGGTCTTGCTCACTGGAACGTTTCCCTTCTTGAAGACAGGCCACGCCGGGCGTGTCGCCTCGGCGAGCGGCAAGTGTGCCGCGCTGTCTGCCGAAATCTACGCCTATGTATTCCTTTTTTCGGCGTTGGTTACACGGCCATGCCGCGCAGCTCGCGGCGTACGTGCAGGATTCGCTGCACCGTGGTGAGCACCGTGAGCACGGCGAGTACGTAGACGGCCGGCGCCAGCAGCGAGAAGTTGCCCAGCGACGCGCCCTTGGCGAACACCAATCCGATGGCCAGGATGACAACGCGCACGGGGCGCGTCGCGAGCCCCACCTTGCAGGCCACGCCGAGCGCCTCGGCCCGTGCCCGGGTGTAGGACACCATCAGCGAGCCGAGCACGGCCACAACCACGGCGGCGACGGCGAGCTCGTCGTGGCGCGAGGCGAAGTAGGCCGCGACCGCGGTGAGCACGATCCCCTCTTCGAGGCGGTCGAGGGTCGAGTCGAGGAAGGCTCCGAATGGCGTGCCCTTGCCCGACATGCGCGAGTAGCGGCCGTCGAGCGTGTCCATGATCGAGCCGACGATGAAGGCGATGCCGGCCAGGAAGAAGAGGCGCTGCGTGACCAGCACGGCGGCCACGACGTTGAGCACAAAGCCCGTCAGCGAGATCGCGTTGGGGGTGAGCCGCGACTCGATCAGCCGCTCGCGCATCACGGCCGAGAGCTCCTGGGTGGACGGTCCCTCGCGGCGCGGTCGCGAGCGGCGCGTCTCGCCTGTGGCGCGCGCCGGCTTGGTCTGCTCGGGCATTGGCTAGGCCGAAGCCCGCGCCGACGCTTCGGACCCGCTGGACAGCCAGTCGGGATCCTGGCGGCTGCGGTCGGGCTGGAACGACCACGACCTCGGTCGGATGCGGGCCAGCACCCGGCTGGCGATCAGCGCCGAGGCGCCGGCGGTCATCGCTCCGAGCACGGCGTCGAGCAGATAGTGATTACCCGTGGCGACGACCACGAATGTGATGACGAGCGGGTACAGGCGCCAGAGGACCCGGGCAAAGCGTGGTTTGACGAGTCGCGCCATGGGCCAGCCGACGAGAATCGAGAAGCACACGTGCATCGAGGGCACGGCGGCGTAGAAATTGAGGAACGCGCTGAGCGCACCCTTCTCGACGGTCACGCCGGTGAACTGGGCGATCGAGTCAGTGAAGCCCCACTCGCTCATCAGGCGGGGCGGCGCGGTGGGGTAGAGCCAGTAGCCCACGAGCGCGATGGCCATCGCGACCATGAACATGTTGCGCACGAAGTAGAACGAATCGTTGCGCCGCAGGTAGATGAACACCAGCACGCCCAGCGAGATGAAGTAGTGGGCGTTGAGGTAGGTCCAGTCGGTGAGGTCCATGAGCCAGTGCCGGTTGGCCGTCCAGGTCTGGATGCTCGGTTCGATGAAGATGTGCAGCACGCGCTCGAGGTTGATGATCTTGGTCGCGTCGCCGAACGGCTTGTAGCCGCTGCCATCGACGATCCCGCGCACAACCTGGTAGAGCACGTACGCGCCCACGAACAGTCCAACCTGACGGATCACGTCGGGCCAGCCGCGCGGAAGAACCCGCGCCTCGATCTGGGAGAGACGACGGCGCATGGGAAGAGCCGCATCCTACCGACGCCCTGCGCCGAGTTTAAGGGGCCCTCAAGAGCAGCGCGGCGATCGAGCGTGGATCCGGGCGATCGAGAAGCGGATCACCAGCCTGAATACGCCCGCCCTGCGCAGCGTCACACGGGTGTAGTCACCCCACGGCGCCACGCAGCCCGGGCCGCCGCTGAGCGCCCAATACGGCGTGAAGTGAACGCGGATGAACGCTTCGCCCGGCTGCGTGGCCGCGAGCGTGAACGAGTTGACGTTCATCGCCCTGAGCGTCGCCGCGCCGGTGACGATCGGCGTCGCACGGGCGACCTCGTACACGCGCCAGTGGCGACTGCGGAAGACGAGCTTCAGATACGCCGGCGGGTGGGCGAGCAGTCGCGCCTCGCGGTGGGCCGAGTAGTCGAGCGGGGCATCGGTCGTGGCGACGAAGCGCACCGCCGTGGTATGCAGCCAGGCCTCGTACGTGGCCGCGTCGAAGCGGCCGCCGTAGAACAGGTGGTTGTCCTTGATGTCGAGCTGACGCTCCCATCCGCGCGCGAGCGGGAAATGCGGCGCCACGCGGTAGGCCTCCCAGTGAAAGAGCGTGAAGGGGATCTCGACGCGGAACGGCGCGCCCGTCTGACGCTCGAGGAAGGAAAGCAGCGGGTCGTAGTAGTTGGGTGACCCGGACGGATCGCCGGCGGCGGTCCGCACGTCGCGCACGGGGGCCTGCCACTGCACATAGATGAGCGGCACGGCGACCAGGGCCAGCACCCAGGGCCGCCGACGCCAGAAGAGCAGCGCGGCGAGCGGACCGGCGACGAGCGTGCCCAGACGGGCCGCGTTGCTGCCGACCGGCGTCGGGATGGCGTAGGCCGCGATGCAGCC
This sequence comes from uncultured Solirubrobacteraceae bacterium, assembly GCA_963725515.1. Classification (GTDB taxonomy): domain Bacteria; phylum Actinomycetota; class Thermoleophilia; order Solirubrobacterales; family Solirubrobacteraceae; genus Palsa-465. Next base: position 253,707 of record CAVRZB010000004.1, read on the forward strand.
GAGTGCGTAGATGGCAATTCCCACCTGCAGCGCGGGTATCCCGCGCGTGGCGAGGAGCGCAGCGGCGGCGATCACCACGACGGGGGCCAGCGTGGCCAGGGTGAACGGCTCGTCGCCGCCCTCGGGAAAGGCGACGGCGAGGAGGGCCACCGGAGCCAGGGCACAGGCGGCCATGGCCAGGCCTGGAAGCGCACCGCGGATTTCGATCCGCCCCGCGCGTTGGGAGACCAGCAGGCGGCCGATAGCCTGCGCGACACCGACGAGGGCGGCGAACAGCGCCGATACGGGACTGCACAGCGCGGTGACCACCGCCAACGCCGAGGCGATCCACGGCCGGCCGCGGGAGAGGGCCAGAGCAGCCCCGACCGCCGGCAGCAGGCCGAAGGCGAAGGCCAGCCGGCCCGTGAACAGATTGGTGGCCGTCGCGGCGGCGAACCACACCGCGCCCAGCCACGCATCGCGACCGAACTGATCGTGAGCCCAGAGCTCGAACAGGAACGCGGTCGCGGTCGCCGCGAGCGCAGCCGCGAGCTGCGGCGACAGAGCCGCCGCGGCGGGCGGAAAAAGCAGGCTGTAACCCGGGAGGTGGTGCCCCTGGTACCACCAGTTGCTCCACAGGCCGAACCCCTCGACGCGGAAGAGCTGAGCGCGGAGCAGATGCGCGGCCAGGTCGAGACTCGGCGGGGAGACGATCACGTAGATTGCCCCGAGTAGGGCAGCCACGGCGACGGGTGCGGCGCGCAGCGGGTCGATGCGGCCGCCCAGGCGAGGCCGGGCCCTGGCCCTGGCCGTCGTGGCGCTCATCGTCCGTCCTCGGTGCAGAACTCCATCAGGCGATCGACCAGCCCGGGCTGGTCGAGCCACGGCCAGTGGCCGGCGTCTCTCACCCGCTCAAAGCTCCCCTCCGGGAGTCGCGCTGACCAAGCCTCGGCGACGTCGGCGTCCTGGCCCGGATCACGCTCGCCCCAGAGGACGAGCACCGGCAGCGTGAGCGCGGCCAGCTCAGCGCCGGCGGCCTGCAGGCGCACGTCGTCGGTCGAGCGGTGCAGGCGGAGCAGGGCGCGCTGGGTGCCCTGATCGAACTGCTCCCAGATCGCATCGATACGCGCCTGCGGCCAGGTGTCGCCGACGGCGCTGGCGCGTCTGAGCCAGCGGCCGAGCAGGCGCCGGCTGACGGAGCCCATCACGAGCTCGCCGACCAGCGGTGTGCGCAGGGCTCGGGCCAGCCCCGACCACCGGAAGCCCTCCGCCAGGGGAAGGGGGTTCAGGAGCACGGCGCGCCGCACGCTACCGGGGTTACGCGCGGCAAAGGCGAGGCCGGCCGCCGTGCCCCAATCGTGGGCGACCAGATCGACGCGCTCGAGCTCCAGCTCCGCGAGCAGCCGCTCGAGGAAGGCGGCCAGCCCGTCGATCGAGTAGTCGAGGTTCCCGGCCTTGCCCGAGCGGCCGAAGCCGGGTAGGTCGGCCGCGATGCCGCCGGTTTGCGCGAGCGCCTCCAACCAGTCGTCGGAGCTCGTCGGAGCGCCGTGGAGATAGAGGATCGGCGTGCCGGCGCTCGGCGCCCGGCGATAGAAAACGGGCGACCCGGCGACCTGGATCGTGTGCTCGTCGACGCGCACCCGTCGGCGAGGATAACGTCCAACGGGTGAGTGTCGCCGACCCCGTCGACCCCGAGCACATCCCGCCGCCGCAGGCCGTCCTCTGTCTGGGAGAGGCGCTCGTCGATCTGGTGTGCGAGCACGCGATCACCGATCTGACCGAGGCCGATGCCTTCGTGCCGCACTTCGGTGGCGCGGTGGCCAACGCGGGTGTCGCCGCCGCTCGCCAGGGCGCCCGGATTGCGCTCGCCGGGGGAGCCGGCGACGACCCGTGGGGCCATTGGTTGCACGATCGACTGAGGAGCGAGGGCGTCGACCTCTCATGGTTCGAGCTGCGACCCGGAGCCCCGACTCCGCTCGCGCTCGTGAACATCGACCCGCAGGGCGAGCCGCATTACCAGATCTATGGCGAGACGATCGCAAGCGTCGTCGAGGCGATGGGCGAGCGCGCCGAGGAGGCCGTGGGCAGCGCGAGCGCGCTGTTCTTCACCTCGAACACGCTGGTCGGGGCGCCCGAGCGCGCGGTGACGATGCGCGCGCGTGAGCTCGCGCTGGAGCTCGGCCGGCACGTGATCTTCGATCCCAACCTGCGGCTGCATCGCTGGCGGTCGCGCGCCGACGCCGCCGCGAGCGCCAACGCCTGCGTCGCCGGGCGCGCTGCTCGTGCGCTGCAACGCTGCCGAGGCCGCGCTGATGACCGGCGAGGAAGATCCCGAGCGCGCTGCCGTGGCGCTCCTGAAAGCGGGCGCGCGACTAGTGGTCATCACGCTCGGCCCCGGCGGCGCGATCCTGCGCGGGGAGCTGCGCGCCGACGTGCCCGGGATCCCCGTCGAGGTGCGCTCGACGATGGGCGCGGGCGACGCGCTGACGGGCGTGCTGCTCGCGCGCCTCGCGCTGGCGGACTTCTATCCGCCGGCCCTCGCGGCGGCGCTGCCAGAAGCCGTGGCCGAGGGCGCGCGGGCGTGCCAGCGCTGGGGAGCCCTCGAGTGACCGGGGCCGCGGTGTGGCGACGTCCCCCGCCGCGCCGCGTACGGGCGATGCGCGACCGGCTGCGAGCGATCTACGGTCGCCCCTTGGCCAAACCGCACGGGCACCCGATCGCCGAGCTGATCCTCACGGTGCTCTCGCAGTCGACCAACGACCGCAACCGCGATGTCGCCTACCTCGGCCTGCGCGGTCGCTTTGCGCTCTGGGAGGCGGTGCGCGACGCGCCGGTCGACGAGATCGAGGCGGCGATCCGGCCGGGCGGGATCTCGAAGGTCAAGTCGGCGCGGATCAAGGCGATCCTCGAGGCCGATCGGCGACACTGCCCCCGACGGTGAGCTCTCACTCGACTGGCTCCGTGAGCGGCCGGTGAGCGAGGCCCAGGAATACCTCGTGGGGCTGCCCGGCGTCGGCCGCAAGACCGCCGCGTGCGTGCTGCTGTTCAGCTTCGGCATGCGGGATGTGCCCGTCGACACCCACGTCTCGCGCGTCGGGACGCGGCTCGGCCTCCTCCGGCCCGGCGCGCCCTTCGAGGAGCTCCACGACACGATGCTCGAGCTCACCCCTCCGGGCGAGGAGCTCGAGCTCCACATGAACATGCTCCGGCACGGCCGGCGCACGTGCCACGCGCGGCGGCCGCGCTGCGCAGAGTGCGCGCTGGCCCGCATGTGCCCGAGTGCGGGGAGCTGGGAAGAGGATTCAAATCTGCTATAACTCCGCTTAGATTTTTTCGAACGCACAGGAGTAGAACGCAATGGGCAAAACGATCGGAATCGACCTCGGTACGACGAACTCGGCGATGGCTGTGCTCGAGGGCGGCGAGCCGACGGTGATCGAGAACGCCGAGGGCGGCCGCACGACGCCGTCCGTGGTGGCCTTCACGCAGGGTGGCGAGCGGCTGGTGGGCACGGTCGCCAAGCGCCAGGCAGTCACCAACCCGCAGAACACCGTCTTCTCGATCAAGCGCTTCATGGGCCGCAAGGAGGCCGAGGTGCACGAGGAGGAGGCGATCGTCCCGTACAAGGTCGTGGCCGGACCCGGCGGCGACGTGCGCGTCGACGTCGGTGGCAAGCAGTACTCGCCGCCGGAGATCAGCGCGATGATCCTGCAGAAGCTGAAGTCCGATGCCGAGGCCTATCTCGGTGAGACGGTCGACAGCGCGGTCATCACGGTGCCGGCGTACTTCAACGACGATCAGCGCCAGGCGACCAAGGACGCCGGCAAGATCGCCGGCCTCGACGTCAAGCGGATCATCAACGAGCCGACGGCGGCCTCGCTGGCCTACGGCCTCGACAAGGAGTCCGACCAGACGATCCTCGTTTTCGACCTCGGCGGCGGCACGTTCGACGTGTCGGTGCTGGAGATCGGCGACGGCGTGTTCGAGGTCAAGGCGACCGCGGGTGACAACCACCTCGGTGGCGACAACTTCGACAAGGCGATCGTGGACTGGCTCGTGAGCGAGTTCAAGAAGTCACAGGGCATCGACCTGAGCGCCGACCCGATGGCGCTGCAGCGGCTCTACGAGGCCGCCGAGAAGGCCAAGATCGAGCTCTCGACCACGCAGGAGACCCAGATCAACCTGCCGTTCATCACCGCCGACGCCGGTGGGCCGAAGCACCTCGACACGCGGCTGACCCGGGCCAAGCTGAACGAGCTCACCTCGGCGCTGCTCGACCGCACGGTCGCGCCGGTCCGCCAGGCGCTGGACGACGCCAAGGAGAAGGGCGCGGCCAACATCGACCACGTCGTGATGGTCGGCGGTATGACCCGTATGCCGGCTGTCCAGGAGAAGGTCAAGGAGCTCACCGGCAAGGAGCCCCACCGCGGCGTCAACCCCGATGAGGTCGTGGCCGTCGGCGCGGCGATCCAGGCCGGCGTGCTCGCCGGCGACGTCAAGGATGTGCTGCTGCTCGACGTGACCCCGCTGACGCTCGGCATCGAGACCAAGGGCGGCGTCATGACCAAGCTGATCGAGCGCAACACGACGATCCCGACCCGCAAGTCGGAGATCTTCTCGACGGCCGAGGACAACCAGCCGTCGGTCGAGATCCACGTCCTGCAGGGCGAGCGCGAGATGGCGACTTACAACAAGTCGCTGGGCAAGTTCCAGCTCACCGGCATCCCGCCGGCGCCGCGCGGTATCCCGCAGGTCGAGGTCGCCTTCGACATCGACGCCAACGGGATCCTCAGCGTGTCGGCGAAGGACCTCGGCACCGGCAAGGAGCAGAAGATCGAGATCAAGGCGGGCTCCGGGCTCTCCGACGACGAGATCAAGCGCATGGTGACCGACGCCGAGACGCACGCCGAGGACGACCGGCGTCAGCGCGAGCTGGCCGAGGCGCGCAACAACGGTGAGAACGCGGCCTATCAGGCCGAGCGCCAGCTCAAGGAGCTGGGGGACGCCGTTGACGCCTCCTCCAAGGAGGAGATCGAGACCGCGATCAAGACGGTGCGCGACGCGCTCACGTCCGAGGACGCGGCCGACATCAGCGCCAAGACCGAGGCGCTCCAGGCGTCCTTCCACAAGGTCTCTGAGGCCATGTACCAGCGGGCCCAGGAGCAGCAGGCGGAGTCCACCGACGGCACCGGCGCGACCGGCAACGGCGCAGCCGCCGAGGAAGAGGATGTCGTCGACGCTGAGGTCGTGGACGAGGGCAAGAAGTAAATGGGCCCTGACCGCCACCCCTTCGAGAAATCGGATGGCGCAACCGCTCCCGAAGCCGCTCCGGTGGCCTCGGGTGCGGGCGCCGCAGCCGACCCGGAGGATGCCTTCACGCCCACCGACGGTGAGGACGCCGGCGCCCGTCTGACCGACGAGGAGCAGGAGTCCCCGCTCGCCGGTACGGCTGAGGTCGAGCACGAGCGCAAGGTCGAGCTCGACCTCGAGGAGCTCGTGGCCAAGGCCGAGCGGGCCGACGAATACCTCGAGCTCGCGCGGCGCACCAAGGCTGACTTCGAGAATTACCGCAAGCGCGCAGCCCGCGAGGCAGCCGCGGCGCAGGAGCGGGGCGTGAGCAAGCTCGCGCGTGAGCTGCTGCCCGCGATCGACAACCTCGAGCGGGCACTGGCGGCCGCGGGTGGGGAGGCGTCCGACGACGGCGGCGCCGCCCACACGCTGAGTTCGGGGATCAAGCTCGTGCTCTCAGAGCTCGTGGCCGCGCTCGCGCGCGTGGGCATCGAGGGCTTCTCCCCCGAGGGCGAGCCGTTCGATCCGCAGCGGCACGAGGCGATGGCCCAGCATCCTGTACCGGGCACGGATCCGGGCACGGTCGTGGAGGTCTACCAGCGCGGTTACGCGCTCGGCGAGGCCGTGCTGCGGCCGGCGCGTGTGGTCGTCGCGGGCTAGGTCGAGGAGTAAGAGATGGCTGAGCGGCCCGACTACTACAAGATCCTCGGCGTCGGCAAGAACGCCTCGGAGGCCGAGATCAAGAAGGCCTACCGCAAGCTCGCGCGCCAGTATCACCCGGACCGCAACGCGGGCGATAAGAAGGCCGAGGAGCGCTTCAAGGAGATCTCGCAGGCCAACGACGTGCTGTCGGATCCCGAGAAGCGCAAGCAGTACGACCGCGGCACCGGTCCGTTCGGCATCAACGTGCCGGGTGGCTTCGACGCCGGGTCCTTCAGCGGCGGCTTCGGCGACATCCTGTCGAACCTTTTCGGTGGTGCAGGAGGTCCCGCGGGCGGCCGCGGCGGCGCGGGAGGTGCGCGCGGCACGCGGGCGCCGCAGCGCGGGCGGGACCTCGAGACCGAGGTCTCGCTGAGCTTTGAGCAGGCGGTCAACGGCGCCCAGGTGCCCCTGGCCGTCCCCACCTCGCAGCCCTGCCCGACCTGTCATGGCAGCGGGGCCAAGCCCGGCACGTCGCCGAAGGTCTGCCCGGTGTGCAACGGCCGCGGCGTCGAGTCAGAGAGCCAGGGCATCTTCTCGATCTCCCAGCCCTGCTCGAACTGCGGTGGCTCGGGCGCCGTGATCGAGGATCCGTGTCCGACCTGCGGCGGGTCCGGCGCGCAGCGCAGCGTACGGCGGCTGCGGGTCAACATCCCGGCCGGCGTCCGCGAGGGCAGTCGCATCCGGCTGGCCGGCAAGGGCGAGCCGGGGACGCGCGTGGGCGGCGAGACCGGGCCGCCCGGCGACCTCTATGTGATCACCCGTGTCGGCGACTCGTCGGTGTTCAAGCGCGCCGGCGACAGCCTCGAGGTCGAGGTTCCGCTGACCATCCCCGAGGCGATCCGTGGCGGGGTGATCGAGGTGCCCACGCTGCACGGATCCAAGCGCCTGCGCGTGCCCGCCGGTACCAAGCACGGCACGGTGCAGCGGCTCCGCGGCGAGGGTCCGCCCAAGCTCTCGGGCAAGGGCAACGGAGACATCCGCTATCGCTTCGTGATCGACGTGCCGGCCTCGCTCTCACCGGAGCAGACCGAGGCCGTCGACAGACTGTCGGATGTGATGAACGGAAATCCGCGGGCCAAGCTGTTCGCCGGCGGCCCGAGCGGCGGTAGCGCGGGATCATCATGAGCGCCCGACGCGTGCGCAGCTCGACGGCGCGGATCGAGGTCTCATCCGACCGTGGCGTGTTCATGATCTCGGTCGCGGCCGAGCTCGCCGACATGCACCCGCAGACGCTGCGCATGTACGAGGCCCGCGGGCTGATCGAGCCCAAGCGCTCGCCCAAGGGGACGCGCCTGTATTCGAGCGAGGACGTCGAGCGCCTGCGGCGCATCCAGGAGATGACAGCCGAGCTCGGGATGAACCTCGCGGGGGTCGAGCGCGTCTTCGAGCTCGAGGAGCAGCTCGAGTCGATGGCACGCAGGGTGGCATCGCTCGAGCGCCGCGCCGGCGAGCTCAAGAACGAGGTCGAACGGCTCGAGGCGCTGCGGCGTGAGCTGCGCGCCGACATCGTCCCGTACACCCGTGGCGGCCAGCTCGTCCGGCAGGGCGATGTGAAGCGGTTCAAGCTGCACGTGAAGCGCGGCGAGCCCGGCAGCTGAGATCCCGGTAAGCGGCGAATCGAGCGGCCCGTTCGCCGGCGACGCTTCCCTGCGTCGGCGCCGGATGATTCTGCCACTATGGATTTGTGGGTTTCAGCGGGACCTCGTTCCCCAGTCGATGCGGGGCGCTGGCCGTCCTGGTGAGCACGTCGATCCTGGCCGCGACCGCGGCAAGCGCGTCCGGTCAGATCACGCGTCTCGGGTCCGTCGCGGCCGGCACCGCACTGCAGATCGTGCTGCCGCTCAAGGTCGACGCGGCGGGCCTGGAGAAGTTGGCCTCGGCGGTCTCGACTCCGGGCACGGCGCAGTACGGGCGATACGAATCGGTGGCCGAGCTGGCGCGCCGCTTCGGCGCCGCGCCCGCGACCCGCGCTCACGTGATCGCCTACCTGCGCGAGCAGGGGGCGAGCGCGGTCAGCGTCGACGCCACGGGGTTTCTGGCGGAGGCGACCGTCACCGCCGCGCTGGCCCAGCGCCTGTTCGGGACGCGACTGGCCAGGTTCAGCTCCGCCGCCGGGTCGCGCTTCGTCGCACCGGCGGGCACGCCCGGCGTCCCGAGCGCGCTACGCGGCCTGGTCGAGGGGGTGGTCGGCCTCGATACGCAGCGCCTGCGCGCCGAGGAGCGGCTTCGCAACACGCGTGCGCACGAGCCCGCCGGGCACCGGCCGAGCAGCGCCGCGGGCCCACGCCGCGGTACAGGAATCGTCGGAGGGGCCACGCTCCGGATCGCCCGCCGGCTGCCCCGCGGGTCTGAGCGCGGGCGCCGGCGCCCATCCCGCCTACGCCGGCTTCACCCCCAACCAGTACCTCACGGCCTACGACTTTGCACCGCTGCAGTCGGCCGGCACCCGGGGACAGGGTGAGCGCGTGGCACTGATCGAGATCGACGGCTTCAACCCCGGTGACGTGGCCGCCTTCGCCCAGTGCTTCAACCTGCGCACGCCGCCGATCACCACCTTCGGCGTGGGCAGCGTCACGAACCGCCTGCCCGCCGGTGGAGAGTCGACGCTCGATCTCGAGGTGCTCGACGCTGCCGCGCCGGAGCTGAGCGGCATCGACGTCTACGAGACCGCGGCCGATCCGGCCAGCGTGCTCAAAGCGCTCGTCGCGCCGCTCCAGGTTCGCGGCCGCAAGCCGCAGGTTGTCTCGGCCTCGCTCGGGCTGTGCGAGCACGATCAGGCCATGGCCACGGGTCAGGCCGGCATTCAGGCCGCCGAGCGCCTGCTGCAACTGGCCACCGCTTCCGGGGTCAGCTACCTGGCGGCCACGGGGGACAATGGGTCGGCGGACTGCACCGATTCGAACGGCTCGCCGCGGTACGAGCTGGGCGTCAACTACCCCGCCTCCTCGTGGTGGGTCACCGGCGTCGGGGGAACCAATCTGGCGCTCAACGCAGCCAATCGGATCGCCGGCCAGGTCGTCTGGAACGACACGACCGATCAGGTCGCGGCCGGGGGCGGCGGATTGAGCGACCTCTTCTTCCGGCCGGCCTATCAGAAGGGCTTTGTCCGCTCTGACTCGCGCGGCGTGCCCGATGTCTCGATGCTGGCCGACCTCGTGCCCGGGTACGCGGTCTACTGCACCGCCGCGCAGGACTGCCTCACCAGCATCAACTCGAACCCGTGGCTGAGCGTGGGCGGCACGAGCGCGGCCACGCCGCTGCTCGCCGGGGGCCTCGCCCTGATCGATGAGCAGTTGCGGCGCGCGGGGCGGGCCGACGTGGGCTTCGCCAACCCGCTGCTGTACAGGCTGGGTGGATCGCGGGCGCGCACGAGCGTGTTCTCCGACGTGACGGCCATCGGCAATGACGTCGGCCCGTTCCTGATCGGTGGGCGCGGGGCCCCCCTCGGGTGCTGCAGCGCGAAAACGGGCTATGACCTGGCCTCCGGTTGGGGCAGCGTGGACATCGCCCAGCTCGCGGTTCGCTCCGTCGCCATGCTCCCCTACGTCGTCGGTGGCGTCAAGCTCTCGTTGCCCGCTCACCAGCGCCCGGCGGCGCACCACGCGCTCCTGGCCGCCGTGACCTGCACGCGGGCGTGCTACATGGCCGCGTTCGCCAAGGTCCAGATCGGCCGCCGGTCCTTCCTCGTCGATTCCCCGATCGTCAACCGACCGCACGGCGGTCGCGGGACCCTGGTGCTGCGCTTCTCGACCTCCCTGCGGCGCGCGATCGCAACGGCCCTGGCCGACCGGCGGAAGATCGTGGCCACGGTGTACGGCGTGATCGTCGATCCGGAGGGCAACATCCAGCGCCAGACGGCAGGCCGCCGGGAGGCGATCCGAAGCTAGCAGCGGCCAGCGGCAGATCCCGCCGCCCGGCCCGCATAGACTGCCCGCGCTCGTGCCGGCCGTCTTCATCTCCTACTCGCGCACCGACAAGCCGTTTGTCGAGCATCTGCACCGCGCCCTGACGCGACGCGACTACGACGTGTGGGTCGATTGGGAGGACATCCCGCCCAGCGCCGAGTGGTTCGACGAGATCCGGGTCGGCGTCGAGCGCGCCGACGGGTTCATCTACGTGATCTCGCCCGACAGCGTCAGCTCGTCGGTCTGTGCGCGCGAGCTCGGTCACGCCGTCGACCAGGGCAAGCGAATCGTCCCGGTACTCCGGCGCGAGCCCGGGGCGGCGCCGGTCCCGCCCGAAGCCGCCGCGCGCAACTGGATCTTCCTGCGCGAGGAGGACGACTTCGAGTCTGGTCTCGGGCTGCTCGTGGTCGCCGTGGAGACCGATCTCGAGCACGTCCGGACGCACACGCGACTCGGGGTCGAGGCGGGTCGCTGGGACGCGGGTGGGCGGGACTCGAGCCTGTTGTTGCGCGGCTCGGAGCTCAGCGAGGCCGAGGCCTGGCTGGTCGCCGTGGGTGACAAGCAGCCGCAGCCCACGCAGCTGCAGCGCGAGTTCGTACTGGCCGGGCGCCAGGCCGCGGTGCGGCGGCAGCGCACGGTGGTCGGTGCCGTGAGCATCGCCCTGGTGGTGGCGATCGTGCTTGCCGTCGTGGCCCTGGTTCAGCGCTCTACGGCGATCCACGAGCGCAACGTGGCGTACTCACGCCAGCTCGACGCCAACGCGCAGAACCAGGCCGGCCGCGACCCGGAGCTCAGCGTGCTGCTGGCCACGCGGGCGGCCGAGGTGGCGCCGGGCACGGCGACCGAGCAGGCCCTGCGCCAGGCGCTGGCCGAGTCCCACGTGCGCCAGACCTTCAACCTCGATCAGAACTCTGCGGGTGACGCGGTCTGGAGTCCCGGCGGTGACCGCCTGCTGGTCACTAACCCGAGCACCTGGGCGCGGGTCTATCGGCCGGGAAGCCCAACGCCGCCGCTCAGCCTCAAGACCGCGCCCGCCTCGCCGGGGCAGAGCGGCTGGGACAGGCGTGGAGACCGCCTCGTCATCGGGGGCGCCCGGCCGACGGTCTACAACGCGGCCAACGGGGCGATCATCGCCCGGCTCCCCGGCGTGGGGCTCCACGCCGCGCTCTCGAGCGATGGTGCGCGTCTGGCCACTGTCGATCTCCACTACGTGGGCCATGTCTTCGACGTGGCCAGCGGTCGGGAGCTGGCGCGCTTCCATCCGCCCTCCGGCGGCGGCGTGACGTGCTTCGCCTGGGCTCCTGATGATTCCGTGCTCGCGCAATGCGACGTGAAGGACTTCAACCAGGCCAATCCCCCGGCCGAGGTCGACACATGGGATCCGCGCACCGGGCGGCTGCTCCACTCGGCCCACAGCAGGGAGCTCATCGGGAGCGTGGCCTTCAGCCCCGATAGCCGGCGCTTCGTCTACACGACCACGGCCGCGACCGCGGGCAAACGGGCGAAGGCGCTCGACGCGAGCATCGCCCAGCCGGGCACGTTCGTGTATGACACGCGGACCGGGGCAAAGGTCATCTCCTTCCCGGAGGCCGCCTCGGCGGCCAGCTTCAGCCCCGACGGCAACATGCTCGCGTACGCGACGATCGGGGACGACCTCGGGCACGTCTACGAGTTCGACAACGGGCTCGCGCATGTCCTGATCGGACAACCCGCGACCATCGACGCGATCAGTTTCAATCGCGCTGGAACCTATGTAGTGGCCGCGGGCGACGACGGCACCGCACGCATCTACAACGCGAGCAACGGCAGCTTCCTCGAGGTCCTGGCCGGGCACCGTGCGCGGATCCGCACCGCCACCTTCGGGCTGGGGGACACGGCGATCGCGACGACGTCATACGACGGTACGACACGTCTGTGGGCCACGCCAAACCCCCGGCCCTCGGCCACCCTGCCCGGCCGCGACGTAACGGCGACAATCGGCTTCACCACCGACGGCTCGAAGATCGTCGAGGTCCAGAGATCCGGCCAGGGGCGCGTGCTGGGAGCGCACGACCTGCATCTCGTGAGTGCCTTCAGAGCTCCGGCCGGCTACGGCTTCGCCGGGGCGACCGCCAGCCACGACGGCAGGCTGATCGCCGCGCTGGTCGGGCCGCCGCGCGGGGCCTTCATCTCTCCCGTGGCCGCGACGGCCTACGACGCGGGCACCGGCGGCGCGCTGGCCCAGATGTCGCCGAGCGCGCCGGGCAGCGCGCCCGTCGCCGGGGCGCTCGATCCAGCCGGCGACCGCCTGCTCACCGCGGGCGCCAACGGAAGCGCCGATCAGTGGGATCCCCGCACCGGGCGTCACCTGAACGCGCTCCCGGGGACGGGGATCGTGGCCGCGCTGGCCTACTCCGCCGACGGCCGGCGGCTGGCGATTCTGCACCTGCCGAAGATCCCGGCCTCACCGGCGCTCGGCGCCCAGCTCGGCGATGCCACGATCGACCTCTGGGACGCCCCCGCGGGACGCCCCCTGCGCGCCTTCGACACGCGCACGGCGTTGCAGCCCCAGATCCCCGGCACGTCGAGCTTCTCGGGCCAGGCCATGGCCTTCAGTCCGGACGGCCGGCGAATCGCCCTCGTGGGCGTGGACAACCACGTCGAGCTCTACCAGACCACGACGGGACGCCAGGTCGGCCTGCTCAATCCCGAGGGCAAGTTCGCCGACTCGGTCGCCTTCAGCCCCGATGGGAAGCTGCTCGCGGTCGGCACGGCGGCGAGCGCCTACCTCTGGCGACTGCCCTCACCCAGCCCGCTGCCAGAGTTTCGGCACGCCGACGAATCGACCTACGGCTTCGTGACCGGCAGCACGGGCGTGTTCGTCGCCTTCACGCGGGATTCCCGGGTGCTCATGACGGTCGGCGACTTTGCCCTCGAGGCCTGGGGCCCGGCGGACGGTACGCAGCTCTTCAAGGCCTTCGCGGTGCGGGGCAACCTGAGCCCCGACGGCTCGCAGTTCGTCGGCACCACGATCAACGGCGTGTCCACCTATCCATGTGACCTGTGCGGAGATCTTCCCAAGCTGCTGGCCGTCGCCAAGCGCAACACGACGCGCAACTTCACCCCGGCCGAGCGGACGAGCTACCTGACGGCGGGGTGAGACCCGTCGCGTGGGCCGGTCCGCGTCAGGCGCGCTCAGCAGCCGACGCCGGGACGGCTGGATCCGGGGGCCAGGCAGCCCTTCTTGTTGCTCGGGCCGCGCCGCGGAAGGACCGTGAAGCCGTAGTACTTGCCGATCCACCCCTTGCGCACGATCTGCACGGTGATCTTCGTCCCAACGCCGAGATGGCGCGCGCGGAAGCGTCCGGCGAGTTGCATCGTCACGGGACGCTGCACCGGGCAGTTGTGCTTGTTCGTGGCCTTGCACCGCGTTGCCTTGACGGCGATCGTGGTGCTCTTGAATGGGCAGCCCCGGCCGTGGCAGCCGACGATGACGATCGCGCCGGGCGGCACGTTGTTCACGATCAACGCGAGCACTTTCGTGTACGAGGGGCTGAAGAAGAACGTCCAGTGCATCCCCGCGGTGACGCAGCAGTGAGCCGGCGTCGGGTGAACGTTCAACCCCTGCGCGGACGAAGTCGAGCCGTTGAAGTTGGCGTCTCCGCCATAGCCAGCCTTGATGCTGTGCTTGCCGATCGTTTTATAGGTGACCTTGCACGTCGCGGTGACGAAGCCGCCGCTCTTGGTCAGCGGCTGGTGCTTGCACGTGCCGATCGGGCTCTTGCCATCCAGGAACACGATCGAGCCGGTTGGCGCCGTGGGCCCGGAAGTTCCGGGAGTCACCGTGGCCGTGAAGGTCACGCTCCCGCCGGGATTGATCGTCGAACTCGAGAGCTGCAGATCGGTCGAGCTTGAGGTCCGCCCGACGGTGATAACTTCGGTGGCACTCGTCGAGCCGGCAACACTGGACCCCGTGGCTGGCTTGAAGACGGCAGTGATCCGTCCCGGTGACGTCGCTGCCGCGAAGGACGCCTGGCAGGTGATGATCTTGGTCTGGTCCCTCGTGACGACGGGGATGTTGGCGCACCCACTGATTGGGAGCCCGTGATCGTCAAACTCCATCGTGCCCGAGGGTGGCGCAGAGCTCGAACTGGACGTGACGGTGGCGACCAGACTCACGCCCTGGTTCGTGACGAGTGTGTGCTCGAGCGCAAGCAGCGATGTCGTGCTCGAGTTCGTCGTCTGGTTCAAGAGCGCTTGGCCGACGATGTTCGGGGAGACGGATAGATCAGTGGCAGTGATGGTCACTCGATGGGCGACGGCCGAGCTCGTAATGGTCGCGGTGTAGGTGCCATCCCCGTTGTCCCGCGCCGTCCCCAGAGTCTCGCCCGAGTCGCTTGAGGAGAAGAGAACGTTCTGGCCTGAGAGAGGGTGCCCTTGGGCATCCCTGACGGTAGCCGTCGCCGTGGTCGGCGAGATGCCGTTTGAGAGGATGACAGCGGGAGAGAGCTGCACCGTGACACTCGCGGCCTGGCCAGCCATCTGGTTCAGGGGAGTCGCCGTGCTCAAGCCGGCTGTGGTGTCGCTCGCGGTGACGTTGATCTGCCCCACGGTCGTGGAGCTCTTGATGGTCGCCGAGTAGGTTCCGTTCAGGTGGTTGGTCGTGGCACCTACCTGGTTCGGGGAGAAGGAAACGTTGTCGCTCGCGACGGCGTTGCCATTGGCGTCGGTGACGGTGGCGGTGGCGGTGCTCGTGGAGGCTCCATCGGCGAGGATCGACGTCGGCGCAAGCGCCAGCGTGATGTTCTTGGCTGGGCCCGGCGTCTGGGTCAGGACCGATGGTGCTGAAGTTACGCTGCCGTCGGTAGCGGTGACGTTCACGTTGCCGGCGGTCGTGGAGCTCTTGATCGTTGCGGTGTAGGTGCCGTCACCATGGTTGACCGTCGCGCCTACCTGGTTTGGGGCGAAGGTGATGTTGTCGGTCGTGACCGGGTTGAGGTTTGCGTCCTTCACCGTGGCGGTGGCGATCGTAGTTGAGGTTCCGTCGGCGACGATCGATGTCGGCAGGACCGCCACCGTGATTGTGGTCGCCGAACCCGCCGTTTGGGTCAGAGTGGTCGTGCCTGAGGCGGGACTGGCGTCGGCGGCCGTGACCGTGACGGGGCCGGCGGTCGTGGAGCTCTTGATGGTTGCCGAATAGGTTCCGTCCAGGTGATCTATCGTCGCGCCGACCTGGTTCGGGGAGAACGTCACCGCGTCACCCAAGACCGCGACGGTATTTGTCGAGTCCTTCACCGTCGCGGTCGCTGTGGTCGTCGTCGTCCCGTCGGCGACGATCGAAGTAGGCGACACCTGCACGGTGATGTTGTTCGAAAGCGCCAGCGCCCCCGACGCCAGGAACGCCCAGCTCAGGGCGGTGCAGAGCACCGTCAATGCGCCCGCCGTGAATCCACGACCGAAGTTCCGCTGCATCAACCGGTGGGAGCCGCCCCACCCACGCTGTCTGCCAAGTCTCACAATCACGCCCCAAATCCGAGAAGGACAAGCGATCCTAGCTAACTCTGAGCATCACCTCGCAACCATGCACAAGACGTCCCAAAAGCGATCTTTTCCCGCCCAGAGCTTCAGCGGCGTATGATCAACGCCGGGAACGTCAAAGGAAAGTCGGGGCCAGCGTGGAAGTAGGCTCGATACTCGGTGACCGGCGCGTCGGCGCCGGAGTGCATTCGTCGCAGGATGACGCCGATAACGGCGCGCTGTGGCGCTGGGTGCTCGTCGTGGGCTTCATGGTCGCGGTGTTCACCGGGGCCTACGTGCTGGCTACGTCCGGCAGGTTGGCGACCCCCAGCGCAACCGCCGGGCATATCGGCTCCGTGGCGAGCTCCGCGCCGGTCAAGGCGAAGGTCATTCACGTGGCGCCGGTGCCAGCGGTTCCGGCCCTCAAGCCGCGGGCCACGCCGAAGGTCGTGCATCCGGCCGCACCGGCGCCGAGTGTCGCGCCGGCGGCCGTGACGCCGGTGGCTCCTGCACCCGCTCCCAGCACCTCTTACTCGCCGCCGCCCACTGCCGCGCCTCCTGCCGCCATGCCCAGCCCGGCGCCGAGTCCTGCCCCGGCGGCAAGCCCGAGTGCGCCGAGTACGCCTCCCGCATCGAGCGCACCGGCCCAGGGCACCGGCGTCGCCAGCGGCGGCAGCAGCGGGTCTTCGTCGCCCTCCGGCACGGGCACGAGCAGCGGCGGGGGTTGAGAGCCCGAGTGGCCGCGGCCACTCAACTGACGCTGTAGCCGAGCCGCTGCAGCGCCGCGAAGGCTGAATTCAGCGCCACCGCGGCGCGCGCCAAAGACGCCTCACCCTGCTGGTAGCCGCCGGCGTCGCCGTTGGCCGCTGAGCGCGCCAGCGTTCGGTAGGCGTCGGCGGTCGTGCCCAGGGCGCTGGCGAGGTTGGCATTTGCTCCGCGCGCGGCGTCTCCTGCGCTCAATCGCTCCAGGGCGGACGCCGCGTCCGCGTGCGCGGTGGCGAGCGCCGCGGCGGCCCGGGACTGCTCCTGAGCGTTGCGGGCGCTCCGCAGGGCCACGCCCTCGCGCGCACGCCGGTTGTTCAGCCTGCCGATGACCGCGTTAAGTGCCGCGGCGTAGCTCGTGCTTGGGTGCGACAACGCGGTTGCGGGACGCGGCTGCGATGTGGCCTGGGATTGGCCACCACCGGTCACGTCGGCGACCACGAAGCCCAGCGCCGCCGCAGTCGCGATCGCCCCCAGCGCGATCCCGGCCCAACGCCGCCGCGGCGAGACCGCCGGCGGGCCGGCGGGTCGCCCGCCGACCCCCGCCCGTCCCCGGGCCGCCCGCCCGCTCTGCTCGGCAGGCGTCGGTCGTAGGGCGTCTACGAGAGACGGTTCCGGGGCGGCCATTGCGCGAAGCTGCAAGAGCGCTCCGCGCGTGCGCGCGTCCGGCATCGGCCCGTAGTGTTGCTCGAGAGCCTCGGCGACGTCGGCCAGCTCCACCGGCCGGCGGTCCCGCTGGGCGTAGGCCGCGGCATCCACGC
The DNA here is from genome assembly GCA_963725515.1 of uncultured Solirubrobacteraceae bacterium. Classification (GTDB taxonomy): domain Bacteria; phylum Actinomycetota; class Thermoleophilia; order Solirubrobacterales; family Solirubrobacteraceae; genus Palsa-465. The sequence continues at coordinate 270,601 of CAVRZB010000004.1, forward strand.
AGCAGTCCTTGATCGCCCCACCCGCGAGCTCGAACGCGCTCGCCAGGTGGCGGAGCGCGGAGGGCTGCAGAGTCGCGCCGTGCGGGAGCGCCAAGCGCCAGAGCCGTCGGCGGGCGGCCTCTCCGGGGATCGCGAACTCGATCTCGAAGTCGAAGTGCTCCGCCGGGAGTTCATCGGCCTCACGAGCGTGGCGGCCGGCGAAGATGATCAGGCCCGGGTACTGCTCGACGTACTCGTAGAGCCCCGATACCTCGAAGGCGATGCGACGCTCGTAGTGGCCCATGACGCGTGGACGCTCGCCGAGCCAGTTGTGTGAGGCCACCAGGAGCGGAATCGCGTCCGCGGCTTCGGCGGCGACGAACAGCTGCGTGACCAGTCGCTGAGCCTCGGCACGCGGCTCGGGCAGCAGGTCGGCGAGCTCCACACGGAGGATGCGTCGTTCGAGCTCGCCGCCCAGGGCGCGCGCGGCCGTCGTCTTGCCGGTGCCGGGGTCGCCGGTGAAGAGCAGCCGCAGTCCGGGTGTGGGCGGCTCGACGTCCTCAACGAGGGCGTCCGCTGACACACCGCGAGCGACCGGGGGCTTATGCCGGCTGAGGCCAACGGCAACGGCCCGCAGCACTTCGAGTTCACGCTCGGCCAGCACGAGCTGGTTCCACTCGAGCAGTGGCTCCAGCAGTTGCCAGGGCTCTGCTCTGATCGCCGGCGATCGGATGCCGGCATACCCCGTGTCCATGCCCCGAGGATAAGCGGGAGCGCCGCAAGCGACAAGACGCGCTCCGGTGACGGGGCGTCGCGGCTCGAGCAGCTGGGGTCGGCGGGCCTTGTCAGAACGCGTGGGGCGTGTCATAATCTAAGTCGCGCAGACTTAGATCTGCAAATTCTTCCAATGCCGAAACCGGATTGCCTAGATGAACCCAGATCGCTTCACCATCAAGTCCCAGGAGGCCCTGCAGGCCGCGCAGCGGCTTGCGGACGAGCGCCACAACCCTCAGACGACGCCCGAGCACCTGCTCGCGGTCCTGCTCGAGCAGGACGGCGGGATCGTTGTCCCAGTGCTGCGCAAGCTGGGCGTCGAGCCCGCGGCCGTGCGCGCCGAGGTGAGCCTGGGCCTTGGCGCGCTGCCGAAGCTGAGCGGTTCCTCGGCGCCGGCCGCCGGCTCGAGCGACCTGGCCCAGGTGCTGCGCGGGGCCGAGGCCCAGGCGCGATCGCTCGATGACGAGTACGTATCGACCGAGCATCTGATCCTCGCGTTGGCCGAGCAGCGCGGCCCGGCCGGCGACGCGCTGCGCTCGACCGGCGCCACCCAGGAGGAGCTGCTCAAGGCGCTCTCCGAGGTACGCCCGAACCGCGTCACCGATCAGAATCCGGAGGACAAGTTCCAGGCGCTCAAGCGCTTCGGCCGTGATCTCACGGAGGCCGCCGCCGAGGGCAAGCTCGACCCGGTGATCGGCCGCGACGACGAGATACGGCGCACGATCCAGGTGCTCTCGCGCCGCACCAAGAACAACCCGGTGCTGATCGGCGAGCCGGGCGTGGGCAAGACGGCGATCGCCGAAGGCCTAGCGCAGCGGATCGTCTCCGGCGACGTCCCCGACGGCCTCAGGGACCGTCGCGTAATCGCCCTCGACATCGGCGCGCTGGTCGCCGGGGCCAAGTACCGCGGCGAGTTCGAGGACCGGCTGAAGGCCGTGCTCAAGGAGATCGCGGACGCCGCGGGCACGGTAGTGCTGTTCATCGACGAGCTCCACACGATCGTCGGCGCCGGGGGCGCGGAGGGCGCGGTGGATGCCGCCAACCTCCTGAAGCCGATGCTCGCCCGCGGTGAGCTGCGCGCGATCGGCGCGACCACGCTCGATGAGTACCGCAAGCACATCGAGAAGGACCCGGCGCTCGAGCGGCGTTTCCAGCCCGTCTACGTCGGCGAGCCGAGCGTCCAGGACACGATCGCCATCCTGCGCGGGCTCAAGGAGCGCTACGAGGTGCACCACAAGGTGCGCATCCAGGACTCGGCGCTTGTCGCGGCGGCCACGCTCAGCCATCGTTACATCGCGGACCGCTTCCTGCCCGACAAGGCGATCGACCTCGTGGACGAGGCGGCATCACGGATTCGCATGGAGATCGACTCCAAGCCGATCGAGATCGACGAGGTCGACCGGCACATCATGCAGCTGGAGATCGAGCTGGCCTCGCTGGGTACCGATGAAGACGACTCGGGCACCGTCGCGCGCCGTGAGCAGCTCGAACGCGCGCTGGCCGAGGAGCGCGAGCGCTCCGCGGCGATGCACGCCGAATGGCAGCGCGAGAAGGAGACCATCGGCGCGGTGGCAGAGCTCCAGGAGCAGCTCGAGCAGGCCCGGATCGAACTCGAGCGCGCCCAGCGCGCAGCCGACCTCGGTCGCGCGGCCGAGCTCCAGTACGGGACGATCCCCGAGCTCGAGAAGCGCCTCGCCGAGGCCGAGTCGGCAGAGCAGGCGGCTACGCAGGCCGGCGAAGGGCCGAAGTTTCTCAAGGAATTCGTCGACGCCGAGGACGTGGCCGAGGTCGTGGCCAAGTGGACCGGCGTGCCCGTCTCACGCCTGCTCGAGGGCGAGATCGAGAAGCTCGTGCACATGGAGGAGCGTCTTCACCGCCGGGTGATCGGTCAGGACGAGGCGGTCGAGGCCGTGTCCGCCGCGCTGCGCCGCTCACGCGCCGGGCTCCAGGATCCGGACCGCCCGATCGGGACATTCCTGTTTCTCGGTCCGACCGGCGTCGGCAAAACCGAATTGGCGCGCGCGCTGGCCGAGTTCATGTTCGACACCCAGGACGCGATGGTGCGGATCGACATGTCCGAGTACATGGAGAAGCACGCCGTGTCCCGGCTCGTCGGTGCCCCCCCGGGCTACGTCGGATACGAGGAGGGCGGTCAGCTGACCGAGGCCGTACGACGTCGACCGTATTCGGTCGTGCTGCTCGACGAGATCGAGAAGGCCCACCCCGACGTCTTCAACACGCTGCTCCAGGTGATGGATGACGGGCGGCTGACCGACGGCCAGGGACGCACCGTCTCGTTCAAGAACACCGTCCTCATCATGACCTCGAACATCCCGGGTGGCCGGGCCGGGGTCGAGGCCCACTTCAAGCCCGAGTTCGTCAACCGGCTCGATGACATCGTGGAGTTCCGCCAGCTGACACGCGAGCAGATCTCGGAGATCGTGGAGCTCCAGGTCGAGCGTCTGATCCAGCGTGTGCGCGAGCGCGACATCACGATCGAGCTGACCGAGGCCGCCACGACGCTGCTGGGCAATCTGGGCTACGACCCGACATATGGCGCCCGGCCCCTCAAGCGGGTGATCCAGAAGCGGCTCGTCGATCCCCTGGCCCTGGCGATCCTCGAAGGACATTTCGTTCCGGGCGACACGGTTCGGGTCGACGCCGTCGACGGCGAGCTCGTGCTGGCCCGCTCGCCGGCGGCCGAGGCCGTTCTCACCTGAGGCGGGGAAACCGTCCCCGGGTCGGCGGATCGGGTACAAGTGACCCATCACGCCGATCAAGGAGGCTTCGAGTGCCGACGTACATCATGCTCTGCACGCTCACGCCCGAGGGCGTCCAGACGATCAAGAACAACCCCGCCCGGATCCGCGAGGTCAACCGCGAGATCGAGCAGCTCGGGGCGACGGTCAAGGGACAGTGGGCGACGCTCGGGCAGTTCGACTTCGTCAACGTCGTCGAAGCGCCGGACGAGCGGACGATCTCACGCGTGTCCCTCGAGCTGAGCTCACGCGGAACCGCGAAATACGAGACGCTGACCGCGATCCCCGTCGACGACTTCATTGACGCGCTCTGAGACGGGCGATCCGGGGGAGGCGGCCGCGGCCGCCCCGCCGCCGCCTCCACGCGTGCTGGTCATCGGTGGCGGGGGGCGCGAGCACGCGCTCGTAAAGGCGCTCGCCCGCTCGAGCCGCCGACCGCAGATCGTCTGCGCGCCCGGCAACGCGGGGATTGCCGACGAGGCGCGGGTGCTCGACGTCGGCGTCGAGGGCATCGATGGGCTGGTGGCTGTTGCGCGCGCCGAGCGCGTTGATCTGGTGGTCATCGGCCCCGAGGCGCCGCTCGTCGCCGGGCTGGCCGATGCGCTCGCGCGCGAGGGCGTGCCGTGCTTCGGGCCGAGCGGCGCCGCGGCTGCGCTCGAGGGATCCAAGGCGTTCTGCAAGGAGATCATGGCGGCCGCCGGCGTGCCGACAGCCGCCTACACGGTCGTCGGCGATGTGCCCTCGGGGATGGCCGCGATCGAGCGCTACCCCGTGGTCATCAAGGCCGACGGGCTCGCCGCCGGCAAGGGCGTGGTGATCGCGCAGGACGAAGCGCAGGCCCGCGCGGCGCTCGAGGAGCTGCTCGTGCAGCGGCGCTTCGGTACCGAGCGGGTGATCGTCGAAGAGCATCTCGAGGGGACCGAGCTGTCACTGCTCGCCCTCTGTGACGGCGTGCGCGCGCTGCCCCTGGCCTCGGCCCAGGACTACAAGCGCATCTTCGATGGCGACCAGGGCCCGAACACGGGCGGCATGGGCTCCTACTCGCCCGTGCCGGCGATCGACGAGCGCCGTGGCGCCGAGATCTGCGCGGCGGTCCACCAGCCCGTCCTCGACGAGCTGGCCCGGCGGGGCACGCCGTTTCAGGGCGTGCTCTACGCCGGGCTGATGATGACCCCGGCAGGCCCCCGGGTGCTCGAGTTCAACGTCCGCTTCGGGGATCCCGAGACCCAGGCGGTGCTGCCGCGGTTGCGCTCCGATCTGCTCACGCTGCTCGAGGCGGCGAGCGTGCCCGGCGGTCTGGCCGAGGTGCGCCTGGCGTGGGCGGCGCAGACCGCAGTGACTGTCGTGCTGGCCAGCGCCGGGTATCCGGCGTCGTCCTCGAGCGGCGACGTGATCTCCGGGCTCGAGGCCGTTCCGGCCGACGTTCAGGTCACCCACGCCGGCACCGCGCGCTCGGCGACCGGCGAGCTCGTCACGGCGGGCGGACGGGTGCTCAACGTCACGGCGATGGGCAGCGACGCCGCCGCCGCCCGCGCGGCCGCCTATGCTGCCGCGGACATGATTCGGTTCCCCGGCAAGCAGCTTCGCCACGACATCGCTTTGGAGGTCGCCTCGTGACCGACGTGCCCGCCCAGCCGGCGCCGCCGGAGACCCTGACTCAGACCGCCAAGCAGTTCGAGGAGCTCGAGGTCGACTCGCCGCACGTCGGCATCGTGATGGGCTCAAAGAGCGACCTCCCGGCCATGGAGGCAGCCGAGAAGGAGCTCAATGCCCGCGGCATACGGTGCGAGGTCCGCGTGATGTCGGCCCACCGCGAACCGGACAAGGTCTCCGACTACGCCAAGAACGCCAAGCTGCGCGGACTACGGGTGATCATCGCCGGGGCCGGCCTGTCGGCCGCGCTGCCCGGGGTCGTGGCCGCCCACACCGAGCTGCCGGTGATCGGGGTTCCGCTGACCAGCCGCACGTCGGTGGCCGGTGGGCTCGACGCCCTGCTCTCGATATCGCAGATGCCGCCGGGTGTGCCCGTGGCCTGCGTCGGGATCGACGCGGCGCGCAACGCGGCCGTGCTCGCCGCCCGCATCCTTTCCGCCTGAGCCGCTCCGTCACGGCCCGGACGGGCTGACCGCGGCGCGATATCGCGGCTAGGCTGCAGCGCATGATCACTCGCTACACCCGGCCCGAGCTAGCGGCGATCTGGTCCGATCACGCGCGCTTCGAGGCGATGCGCGAGGTCGAGGTCGCCGCGTGCGAGGAGATGGAGGGCCCCAGCGCGTCCGAGCTCGAAGCGATCCGCTCGGCGAGATTCACGGTCGAGGCAATTGACGAGCGGGAAAAGGTCACCGACCACGACACGGCCGCGTTCGTCGACGTACTGGCCGCCTCGGCCGGGCCCGCGGGGCGCTGGATCCACTACGGCCTGACCTCGAGCGACGTAGTCGACACCGGTCTGGCGCTGCAGCTGCGCGGCGCCGCCGGGCTCCTGCTGCCCGACGCGCGCCGTTTCGTCGAGGTGCTCGTCGCGCACGCGCGCGAGCACGTGGACACGCTCTGCGTGGGGCGCACGCACGGGATCCATGCCGAGCCCACCACGTTCGGCATCAAGCTGGCCGGCTTCGCCTTCGAGGCGAGCCGCAACGCCCAGCGGCTCGAGCGCGCCTTCGACCAGGCCGCCGTCGGCGCGCTCTCGGGCGCCGTGGGCACGTACTCGGCGACCTCGCCCGACTTCGAGCAGCGCGTGCTCGACCGCCTCGGCCTCGGGCGCGAGCCGGTCTCCACGCAGGTCGTTGCCCGTGACCGGTACGCCGAGCTGTTGCAGGCCATCGCGCTGGCCGGCGCCGGGCTCGAGCGCTTTGCCACTGAGTTTCGCCACCTCGCACGCACCGAAGTCGGTGAGCTCCAAGAGCCGTTCGGAAGCGGGCAGAAGGGATCGAGCGCGATGCCGCACAAGCGCAATCCGATCAAGTCCGAGCAGATCACCGGGCTGGCCCGCGTGCTGCGTGGCAACGCCCAGGCCGCGCTGGAGAACGTCGCGCTGTGGCATGAGCGCGACATCTCGCACTCCTCGGTCGAACGCGTGATCCTCCCCGACTCGACGACGCTGCTCGACCACATGCAGCGCCGGGCGATCGGGCTGGCCGAGGGGATGGTGGTCGACCGCAAGCGCATGCGCTCGAACCTCGAGCTCACGCACGGGGCGCTGTTCTCACAGCGGGTGCTGCTCGCGCTGGTGCAGGGCGGGATGGCGCGCGACGACGCCTACCGGGTGGTGCAGCGCCTCGCACAGCGCGCACTGGCCGAGGGAACGCCGCTGGCCGAGCTGCTCGCCGCGGACCCGGCTGGTGCCGGGCTCGACCTCGAGGCGATCTTCGATTACGCCCCGTTCGTGCGCCACGCGCCCGAGATCATCGCTCGCCTCGACGCGATCGCCTGAGTCTCCGGACCCGTTGCTAGCCTCTGGCGCGTGACGCCGCTTGCCGATCTTCCCCTCCTTGCCTCGGGCAAGGTCCGCGAGATATACGACCTCGGCGACAGCCTCCTCATGGTCGCCAGCGACCGGATTTCGACCTACGACGTCGTGCACCCGACGCCGATCCCCGACAAGGGCAAGGTCCTCGCCGGCCTGTCGGTGTTCTGGTTCGAGCGCACGGCGGGGATCGTCCCGAATCACCTCATCTCCTTCGCCGACGGCGTTCCGGACGAGGCTCGCGGGCGTGGCCTGACGGTCAAGAAGCTCGAGATGCTGCCGGTGGAGTGCGTGGTGCGCGGGTACCTCAGCGGATCGGGCTGGAAGGACTATCAGAGCACCGGAGCCGTCTGCGGCATCGAGCTCCCCTCCGGGCTCAGGGAGTCAGACCGGCTGCCCGAGCCGATCTTCACGCCGGCAACCAAGGCCGAGCACGGGGCTCACGATGAGAACATCGACTTCGAGGGCGCCGTGCGACTGATCGGCGACCGCGCCCTGGCCGAGCGGCTGCGCGACGTATCGATCGCCCTTTACGAGCATGCCGCGGACCACGCCCGTGAGCGCGGGATCATCCTGGCCGACACGAAGTTCGAGCTCGGCCTCGACGAGCACGGCGCGCTGACCTTGGGCGACGAGGTCTGCACGCCGGACTCCTCCCGCTTCTGGCCTGCCGAGGGCTACGAACCCGGCCGCGCCCAGCCGAGCTTCGACAAGCAGTACGTGCGCGATTGGGCCTCCTCGACCGGCTGGGACCGGACCGAACCCGCTCCGGCGATTCCCGACGACGTCGTCGCCCGCACGCGCGAGAAGTACATCGAGGCTTACGAGCTGGTCGCGGGCGAGCCGTTCACCGAGTGGCTGCGCCGGACGGGGAGCTGAGAACGGCATGCGGGCCCGTGTGCTCGTCCGTCCCAAGGAGGGCATCCTCGATCCACAGGGCCAGGCCGTGGAGCGCGCGCTGCCGGCGCTCGGGTTCGTCGGGGTGGCCAACGTGCACGTCGGCCGGATGATCGAGCTCGACGTCGACGACCTCGAGCGCCTGCCGGAGATCTGCGAGCAGCTGCTGTGCAATCCCCTGATCGAGGACTACGAGATCGAACTCGCACAGGCGGCGACCGGCGCAACCGCGCGATGAAGTTCGGCGTCGTCCGCTTCCCGGGTTCCTGCGACGACGTCGACGCCCTGATGGCCGCCGAGCGCGTCGGCGAGGCCGTCATGCTCTGGCACGCCGACCGCGACCTCCAAGACGTCGACGCGGTGATCGTGCCCGGCGGGTTCTCCTACGGCGACTACCTGCGTCCCGGGGCGATCGCGCGTTTTTCGCCGGTCATGGAGGAGGTCAGCGCCTTCGCCCGCGCGGGCGGGATCGTGCTCGGGATCTGCAACGGCTTCCAGGTGCTCTGTGAGGCCCGCCTGCTCCCCGGCGCCCTGCTCACGAATGTCTCGCTGCGCTTCATCTGCCGCCAGGTGGAGCTCGAGGTCGTGGACGCCGGGAGCGGGATCACACGCACGTGTGCGCCCCACGAGCGTCTGTCGATCCCCGTAAAGCACACGACGGGCCGCTACTACGCCCCCGAGCGCGAGCTCGACCGTCTCGAGGCCAACGGTGAGGTGCTGCTGCGCTACGCGCCCGGACAGAACCCCAACGGTTCGCTGCGCGACATCGCCGGCGTACGCAACGCGGCCGGGAATGTCATGGGTCTGATGCCCCACCCCGAGCACGCCGTCGATCCGCTGACGGGCTCAGCCGACGGCCTGAAGCTGTTCGAGTCGATCCGAGCTCAGGTTGCCGATCGCATCCCCGCCTGAGCCCTCGCCCCACCGGGCCCTCGGCCTGACCGATGCGGAGTACGAGTTGATCGTGCAGAAGCTCGGTCGAGAGCCGAACCACGTCGAGCTGGCGATGTTCTCGCTGATGTGGTCCGAGCACTGCTCGTACAAGCACTCCAAGAAGCTCCTCGGCCGGCTGCCCACCGAGGGCCCGCACGTGCTCCTCGGCCCGGGCGAGAACGCGGGTGCGGTCGATGTCGGAGACGGCCTCGCGGTGGCCTTCAAGGTGGAGTCGCACAACCACCCGAGCGCCGTGGAGCCGTTTCAAGGCGCGGCGACCGGCGTCGGCGGCATCCTGCGCGACGTGTTCGCGGTCGGCGCGCGGCCGATCGCCGTGCTCGACTCGCTGCGCTTCGGGGAACCGGCGGACAGCGAGCGCTCGCGCTACCTGCTCTCGCGGGCGGTCGCGGGAATCGGCCACTACGGCAACTCGATCGGCGTGGCCACCGTCGGGGGCGAGATCTACTTCGAGGACGCCTACGAGCAGAACTGCCTCGTCAACGCCATGTGCCTCGGCCTCGCGCCGCGCGAGCGGCTGATCCGGAGCGCGGCGGCGGGGGCCGGGAACATCCTCGTGCTCCTAGGGGCGCTGACCGGGCGCGACGGGATCGGCGGCGCGTCGGTTCTGGCCAGCGCCGAGCTCGGCGACGGCGACGACGCCAGCAAGCGGCCTTCGGTGCAGATCGGCGATCCGTTCACGGAGAAGAAGTTGCTGGAGTGCTGCCTCGAGCTGCTCGATCGCGGGCTGCTCGTATCCCTGCAGGACCTCGGCGCCGCCGGGCTCACTTCCTCGAGCGCGGAGATGGCCAGCAAGGGCGCGGTCGGGTTGGACATCGACGTCGCGCGGGTCCCGCTGCGCGAGCCGGGGATGGAGCCCTTCGAGATCATGGTCTCCGAGTCGCAGGAGCGGATGCTCTGCGTGGTCGAGCCGGAACTGGTCGACGAGGTGCTCAAGGTCTGCGCGCGCTGGGAGACACTGGCCAGCCCGATCGGCGAGGTGACCGAGGGCGCGACGCTACGCGTGCGCTCGGGCGGGCGGATCGAGGCCGAGCTCCCGGTCGAGGCGCTGGTGGATGACTGCCCGCTCTACGACCTCGAGCCGGCGGCGCCCGCAGAGCCGCTGTACGGCGCGCCGCGTGCAGTGTTGCGCGGCGGCGAGCCACCGGCCGAGCTGCTGCTGGCGCTGCTCGCCGCTCCCAACCTGGCCTCGCGCCGGCCGGTCTTCGAGCAGTACGACTCGATCGTGCAGTCGCGCACGGTGCGGCGACCAGACCAGGCCGACGCGGCGGTGCTCGAGCTCGGCCATGGGGCGGTCGCGGTGTCGATCGACGGCAACGGCCGGCGGGTGGCCTGCGACCCGCGGCGGGGGGCCGCCGAGGCCGTCTACGAGTGCGCGGCCAACCTGGCCTGCGTGGGCGCCGAGCCGCTCGGCCTGACCAACTGCCTGAATTTCGGCAATCCGGAGAAGCCGCACGTGGCGTGGCAACTGGTTGAGGCCGTGCAGGGGCTGGCCGGCGCGTGCGAGGACCTGGGCGTGCCCGTCGTCGGGGGCAACGTGTCGCTCTACAACGAGGCGCCGAGCGGGCCGATCTTTCCGACGCCGGTGGTTGGCATGGTCGGTGCGCTGCCGGATCCGGCCCGGGCCGCGGGCCTCGGTTTCGTCAAGGACGGCCATGCGGTGGCCGTCGTGGGGTCGTTCGAGCCGTCGCTCACGGGCTCGGAGCTGGCCAAGCTGCGGGGCGAGGCGCCCGCGGGTGAGCTCCCGCCCGCCGACGTCGAGGCCCTGCGGGCGACACACGACGCGGTCCGCGCGGCGGCGCGCGCCGGACGGCTGGCCAGCGCGCACGACATTGCCGAGGGCGGCGTGGCGGTGGCGCTGGCCGAGTGCTGCATAGCGGGTGGGGTCGGGGCGAGGATCGAGCTACCCGGCTCGGGCGAGGCGGCGCACCTCTTCGGAGAGGCGCCCGGGCGCGCGTTCGTGGTCTCGGGCGCCGAGCCCGACCTGCTCGCCGCGCAGCTGCCGGGGCTGCGGATCATCGGCACGGTGGGTGGCGCGACCCTGCGCATGGCAGCGGCCGGCACCGAGTTCGAGCTCGCAGTTTCCGAGCTTTCCTCCACGCGTGAGGGTGGGCTGTCGCCATACGCCTGAGGACCGCCACCGCGCGTTGGTACGCTAGGGGGGCCTCGGCATGCTGAGAAGCGTCATGCCCCTAGCCACTGATCATCGCGATGGACCTCGCGACGAGTGCGGCGTGTTCGGTATCTATGCGCCCGAACGCGACGTCGCCCGACTCGCATACTTCGCCCTGTTCGCATTGCAGCACCGGGGCCAGGAGTCGGCGGGCATCGCCACCGTGGGTCGCGAGGGTACGATCATGGCCGTCGTCGACCAGGGGCTCGTGGCCCAGGTGTTCGACGAGCACATGCTGCGCTCGCTGCTCGGCGACATGGCGATCGGCCACGTGCGCTACTCGACCACGGGCTCCTCGCAGTGGGAGAACGCCCAGCCGATCGTGCGCAACGATCACCGCGCGCTGGCGCTGGCCCACAACGGCAATCTGATCAACGCGGTAGAGCTGCACTCCGAGCTCCGCGCCCGCGGCGTGTCCTTCCGCTCGACGTCGGACTCGGAGATCATGGCGGCGATGCTCGAGACGCACCCGGCGGAGCGGATCGAGGACGCCGTCGCCGACGTGATGCCGCGCATGAAGGGGGCCTACTCGACGGTGGTCATGACCGACGACGCAGTGGTCGCGTTCCGCGACCCGCACGGGCTGCGGCCGCTCGCACTGGGCGAGATCGACGACGGCGCCCTGGGCGGGCCGGCCTACTGCGTGGCCAGCGAGTCCTGCGCCTTCGATCTGATCGGTGCGCGCTACCTGCGCGACGTCGAGCCCGGCGAGGTCGTGACGCTCTCCGAGCGCGGGCTGGAGTCACGGATCGTCGTCGACGATGCCCGGCGGGCGTTCTGCGTCTTCGAGTACATCTACTTCGCGCGACCCGACTCGCGCATGGCCGGGACCGTGCTGCAGGTGGCGCGGGCCAAGATGGGCGAGATCCTCTGGCGTGAGGCGCCCGTCGAGGCCGACCTGGTGATCCCGGTCCCGGACTCGGGTAACGCCGCCGCACGGGGTCTGGCCCGCGCGGCCGGACTGCCGCAGGACGACGGCTTCATCAAGAATCGCTACGTGGCGCGGACGTTCATCCAGCCCGGTCAGGAGCTGCGGCGCCACGGCCTGCGGCTCAAGTTCAACCCGCTGCCCGAGGTCGTCGGCGGCAAGCGCCTGATCGTCGTCGACGACTCGATCGTGCGCGGCAACACGACGCGCCAGATCGTCAAGATGCTCCGCGAGGCCGGCGCCGCGGAGGTCCACCTGCGCATCTCGGCGCCGCCGATCAAGCATCCGTGCCGTTACGGCATCGACATGTCGACGCGCGAGGAGATGATCGCCCACGGTCAGAGCGTCGAGGAGATTGCCGCAGAGCTTGGCGCCGACTCGCTGCACTACCTGAGTCTCGAGGCTGTCTACGAGGCGGTCGGGGGCTCGCGGGCGACGCATTGCGACGCCTGCTTCAGCGGCGACTACCCGATCGAGGGCACGGAAGCGGCCAGCGGCAAGTTCGCACTCGAGTCCGAGCTCCCGCTGGTGCGCGCGTAGCGCCACGGGTCCGGGCGGCCCGGTGCGGCCCGGGCGGCGGCGGCGTCGACTGCGGCTTGGAAGCAGAGGACTCGCCGGCGCGGCCGTCCGGCGATGCACCGGCTTTCAGCCCCAAAAACGTTGCACGTCGGCGCGGCGGCGGTCGACCGGGTCACGGTAACCGTGTGAGAGGCGGCTTTCGTCACCTAACCGTGATCGCGCCTCGCCAGAGGTAACGATTTGGGGGGTCGGACGGCCGCCAGACTCCCGGCGACGCACCTCGGGGCCGCCGCGACCGACGCTATCTTCGGCCGTCCATGGATGTGCTCGATGCTCTGCACCGGATTTTCGGCTTCAACGAGTTCCGCCCGGGCCAACGAGACGCGGTGAGCGCCGCGCTGGCCGACCGCGACGCGCTCGTGGTGATGCCGACCGGGTCGGGCAAGTCGCTGTGCTACCAGCTGCCGGCGCTGATGCGCGAGGATCTCACGCTGGTCGTCTCGCCGCTGGTCGCGCTGATGCACGACCAGGTGCAGGCGCTCCAGCGGATCGCACCCGGCAAGGTCGAGCTCATCAACGCGCAGCGCGGACGAGCGGTCAACGATGAGACCATGCAGCGGGCGATCAACGGCGACCTGCGGCTGCTCTACGTCGCGCCGGAGCGCTTTTCGGCACCGTCGTTCGCCGCGGCCATCCGTCAGGCCCGCGTCGGGCTCTTCGTGGTCGATGAGGCGCACTGCGTCTCGCAGTGGGGCCACGACTTCCGCCCCGACTACTTCGCGCTCGCCGACGCGGCCTCGGGCGTGGGCGCGCGCGCCACGATGGCGCTCACGGCGACGGCCACTCCGCAGGTGGCCGGTGACATCGTGCGCCGCCTGCGCCTGCGCGATCCCGTGCAGGTGACGACCGGCTTCGACCGCCCGAACCTGAGCTTCGCCGTGGTGCCCGTCGGCGGCGATGCCGAGAAGGAGCGCCGAGTCGCCGGCGCGCTGCGCGAACCCGACGCGCTGCCGGCGATCGTCTACGCCGGCACGCGCAACGCCAGTGAGAAACTCGCCCGCGTGCTCGCGCGCGAGCTCGGCGAGGAGGTGCCGGCCTACCACGCCGGGCTCGGCCGCGAGCGGCGCGCCCTGGTCCAGTCCCGCTTCATGTCCGGCGAGACGCGTGTCATCGTCGCGACCAACGCCTTCGGCATGGGGGTCGACAAGGCCGATGTGCGGACGGTCTGCCACGCCACCGTGCCCCAGTCGCTCGAGGCCTACTACCAGGAGGCCGGGCGCGCCGGGCGCGACGGCCGACCGGCGCGGGCCCTGCTCTTCGCGGCCCAGCGCGACAAGGGCCTGCACGTGTTCTTCATCCAGCGCTCGCAGATCGAGGACGGGGCGTTTGAGCGCGTGGCCGAGCGGCTGCGCTGGGCCGGCCTCGACGGTCGCTTCGACGTGGCCCTGTCCGAGCTCGGCGGCCTGGCCGGTCCCAAGGCCGACGGCGACACGCTGCGCGCGATCATCGGCCACCTGGCCCGTGCCGAGGTGATCGAGCCGCTCCCGTCCGCGCCGGAGCGGACGACGGGCTTGCTCCGCAACGCCTGGGACGGGCGCGGACTGGCGGTCTGCCGCGGATCGGCTCGTGACGCCGAGCGGATCAGATGGAACCAGTACCGGACCATCTGGGGATATGTCGAGACCGAGCAGTGCCGACGCGCCGCGCTGCTGGCCCACTTCGGAGACCGGTCGAGGCCGGCGTCCGAGACCGGCTGCTGCGACGTCTGCGACCCGGCGGTTCTGCCGGCACTGGGCGCGCCGGTCCGTCGGCCGGTCCGTCGGCCGGGCCGCGAGCTGCCCGCGGTGGGTGAGCTACCCGAGTCGCTCGACGGCGCGATCGTGGAGGTCGTGACCGAAGCGCGGCCGTCGGTGGGCCGCACGCGGGCGGTGGAGATCCTGCGGGGCGGGCGCTCGAAGGTCATCGCCGAGCACGCCTACGACAGGCTGCCGCAGTACGGGACGTTCTCGCACCTGAGGGCCGGGGACGTGCTCGGACGGGTCGATCAGCTGCTCGACTCCGGGAAGCTGCGCTCGACCGGCGGGCGGTTTCCCAAGCTGCGCGCGGCATGAGGGTCGCCGTTCTGGCCTCGGGCGCCGGCACCAACCTGCAGGCCCTGCTCGAGCGGGCCCAGGGACGTGACGGGGTCGAGATCGTGGCCGTGGCCTCCGACCGGGCGGACGCCCCGGCGCTCGAGCGCGCGCGGGCGGCCGGGGTCGAAATTGGGGCCTTCGAGATCGGCGCCCACGAAGACCGCGCCGCCCGGGACCAGGCGATCGCGGACTGGCTGCGCGAGCGCGGCGTCGAGCTGGTCGTGCTGGCCGGATACATGCAGCTCCTCAGCGCCGCATTCCTGCAGCGCTTTCCGCAGGCTGTGATCAACGTCCATCCGGCCTTGCTGCCGGCGTTTCCGGGTCTGCATGCCGTCGAGCAGGCGGTCGAATATGGCGTGAAGATCTTCGGCGTGACGGTCCACTACGTGGACGGCGGCGTCGATACGGGCCCGGTGATCCTCCAGCGTTCGATCGAGATCG
The DNA here is from genome assembly GCA_963725515.1 of uncultured Solirubrobacteraceae bacterium. GTDB lineage: Bacteria > Actinomycetota > Thermoleophilia > Solirubrobacterales > Solirubrobacteraceae > Palsa-465. The sequence continues at coordinate 285,620 of CAVRZB010000004.1, forward strand.
CGGATCCGTCCGGGCCCGAGGAGGTGACGGCGCGCCTGCGCCCGATCGAGCACGAGCTGCTGCCCGAGGCCGTGCGCCTGATCGCGCGCGGGGCTGTGCGTTTCGACACCGAGAACCCGCGTCGCGTGATCGTCGCACGGTAGAGTCGGGAGCACGATGGAGAACACCGCCGAGACCTCTGAACTAGCGACGGCCGCGCCGGGTGAGGTGCGCGTCTCGCGTGCGCTCCTGTCGGTGTCGGACAAGACCGGAGTGGTCGAGTTCGCGCGCGGACTCGTGGAGCTCGGCGTGGAGATCGTCTCGACGGGCGGCACGGCCAAGACGCTCGCCGAAGCCGGCGTCCCCCTGCGCCCGATCTCGGACTTCACGGGCTTCCCCGAGATCATGGACGGCCGGGTGAAGACCCTTCACCCGAAGCTGTACGCGGGTCTGCTCGCGGTCCGCGACGACGCTTCGCACATGAGGGCCGCCGAGGAGCACGACATCGAGCCGGTCGACCTCGTGTGCGTGAACCTCTACCCGTTCGAGCGCACGGCCGCGCGCCGTGGCGTCGACGACCGCGAGGTGATCGAGAACATCGACATCGGCGGTCCCACGATGATCCGCGCGGCCGCCAAGAACTTCGCCTACGCGGCCCCCGTGGTCAGCCCCGAGAGCTACGACGCGGTGATCGCCGAGCTGCGGGAGACCGGGGGGCGGCTCTCGCTCCAGACGCGTGAGAGCCTCGCCGCCGAGGCGTTCTCCTACACCGCGCGCTACGACACCGCGATCACGCGCTGGTTCCAGGAGAAGGGCGAGGACTTCCCGCCGCTCTTCGTGCGCGCTTTCGAGAAGGTGTTCGACCTGCCCTACGGCGAGAACCCGCATCAGCGGGCGGCCTACTACGCGCAGGTCGGGGCGCGCACCCACGTGCTCTCGATGGTCAAGCAGATCGGCGGCAAGGAACTGTCGTTCAACAACCTGCTCGACCTCGACTCGGCGCGGCTGGTCCTGCAGGAGTTCCAGATTCCGGCCTGCGTGATCGTCAAGCACAACAACCCCTGCGGGGTGGCCGTCGGCGCGAATGTGCTCGAGGCCTACCAGCGGGCCTTCGCGTGCGATCCGATCTCGGCCTTCGGCGGGATCATCTGCGTGAACCGTCCCGTGGATCGGGCGCTGGCCGAGGTGCTCGTGCAGCAGTTCGTCGAGGTGCTCTTCGCCCCGGGCTACGAGGAGGATGCGCTCGAGGTCCTGCAGACCAAGCCGAACATGCGGGTCCTTGAGGACGGCGAGCAGCGCACCCAGACCATGGTCGATCCCGTGCTGCGCCAGGTGCTCGGTGGGATGCTCGTCCAGGACCGCGACTTCGACATCGAGGAGCGCGGTGAGATGCAGGTGGTCAGCGAGCGGCGTCCCACCGAGGCCGAATGGAGCGAGCTCGCCTTCGCCTGGAAGGTCTCCAAGCACGTCAAGTCGAACGCGATCGTGTTCTCCAAGGATCTGGCCACGGTGGGGATCGGCGCCGGGCAGATGAGCCGCGTGGACTCCGTTCGCCTGGCGATCGAGAAGTCTCGGCACGAGCTCTCCGGTGCCGCGATGGCCTCCGATGCCTTCTTTCCGTTCCCCGACGGTCCGCAGCTGGCCATGGAGGCCGGCATCACGGCCATCATTCAGCCGGGCGGCTCGGTACGGGACCCCGACGTGGTGGCGGCGGTGGACGCCGCCGGCGCCGCGATGGTCTTCACCAGCCGGAGGCATTTCCGCCACTAGACCGCCGCCACGGCGAAACTGGCGGTGCGCGGCACCGGACGGCGCCTGCAGCGGCGCGCGGCACCGCGGTCCGGGCGCTGACGTCGGCCGCTTGGAGGCGTCCAGGCCGGGTAGGCCACGTCGGTTTGATGCGATCTGTTGCACTGAAGACGGTCCGCCGGGAGGGGGACCAGACGCCGGTCCTTGCGGTTCGCGGAGAGCTCGATGTCTCGACGGTGCACGAGTTCGACCGGCGGCTCACGGAACTCGTCGCGACCAAGCCGCGGGGGCTGATCGTCGACCTCGGCGGAAGTGCCTTCATCGACGCGAGCGCCTGCCGGGTGCTGCTGCGCGCCGCCTGCCGGCTGGGCGGCCACGGCGGCCGCCTGGTGGTCGTCAACCGCGATCTCGAGATCGCGCGGATCTTCGATGTGATGGGGCTCGACGAGTTCCTGACGGTGGCGCCCAGCCGCGAGGCCGCCCAGGACGTGCCCGAAGAGTAGGCCGGGCGGCGGGGCGCCAACGCGACACGGACGGCTCTTGCGCGATCATGGTGGGGCCGCCGTAGCTCAGTTGGTCAGAGCAGCGGACTTTTAATCCGAAGGTCGTGGGTTCGAGCCCCACCGGCGGCACCTAGAAATCTCTGCTTATCGTGCGCAACACGACGGGCACAATCACCCGTAGCTGCACGACGGCAGGTCAGGGCGCTTGCCCGAGTGGCGGCACCGGTAAGACGGGAGAAGCGATGGTCGTGTGCGCTCCCTGCCACCATCTGTACGGCGCCGGTCGTCGGCCGTCCCATGCGTTGGTCGAGGCGGTCTGTATCGCCGCCTCGTCGCCGAAGGTAAAGCACGAGCAGCGATTCCGGATGCGGGAGGGGAGCGCCGTGACCGAGGGCGGCATCCGATGCGGCCCGCGCGGCTAATTCGGATTCTCACGGACCAGCACGGTCAGGCGTAATCCGCAAAGCTGACCCCGAGACTGCCGCCCGTGATCGAGAACCAGCAGCACTCCACGACGGCGATCGGGGAGCCGGCCGATCTCGATCGCCGATCTCGACAGCGGCTCTCCGGCGGCCCTGCTGCGTGGATTGCACGACATCAGCACGGGACTCGGAGCGCGGTGATCGCCGCTTTGTCGCTCGGCGGCTTCAGGACGCGGTGTCCCGCTCAGCCCTGTTCTTGGCGAGATGCGAGACGGACGTCGTCTACGGTGCCACGACCTGGATCCGTGTCGGCGCGGGTACGCAGAGCCAGCGCGGTCGTCGTGACTCCCTCTGTCCGGTTTCAGCAGCGCGATGGTCGCCGTTCACGCATCCAGTCGTCGCTGCTTTGGTTGACCAGCGACGGTCCCAGTGGTAGGGCGTCGTCGCTCCGCTTGGGCGAATCCGATCGTGCGGCGCCGACCCGAGAGTCGGGTCCATCCGGACGACTCCTCCGTCGCCATCTCGATCGTGAGCCTCGCGACGTTCGGATGATGAAAGCGGTAGTTCGCTTCGGCGCCGACCGGTGGCGGCTGGATGCGATTGCGGATCCCTCGGGCGTCCGTCGGAAGACCGGCCCGTGCCTATACAAAACGCGGCCGACGACTACAGGCCGCGCTCTTCCCGGTCGGCGACCAAGCGGAAGCCCCGAGATCACGCAGCGGGCTGCGCGTGATTGTCGTGGGCTCAGGCACGAAGGCGCCGGGGCGCTTGCTTGGAACCGGTGACATGTTACCGGGTAGGCTGATGCTGGCGCGATGCTCGAGCCGGACGATCAGATCGACCTCATCGCGGAGTTTGCCGACTCCGGCGTCCGGACCTTCCAGCGTCAGGGCTCTCTTGTGGGGGTGCCAGGGTCGTACGGGCTGAAGCGCTGGCTGTACAAACGTTGGCGCAACAACGGGAACGCCGTGTACACGTTCGTCTGCTCGCTGCTGGCGATCGCGCTGAGCGGATTGTGGGCGCTGATCGTCAAGCAGCCATTGCTGTTCCCCAGCCTCGGGGCGACGGCGTTCCTGATCTTCGAGACGCCGATGGCCGAGGTCGGCTCACCACGAAATACGATGATCGGTCACACGGTGGGTGTCGCCGCCGGCGCGCTGTCGCTCGTGCTCTTCGGTCTGTGGAACTCGCCGAGCGTGTACGTCACCGGTATGACCGCCCCACGGATCGGCGCGGTCGCGCTGGCCGTTGCGCTGACTGGCGGTGTGCTGCGGGTGCTGCGCTCGGCGCATCCGCCGGCGGGTGCGACGACGATCATCGTGGCCTCCGGGCTGCTCGCGCGTCCGGCTCAACTCCTCGACGTGCTGGTCGGCGTTCTGCTCTTGACCGCTGCTGGATGGAGCCTCAACCGGCTGTTTGGCGTGCCTGCCCCACTTTGGGGGGGGTCGCGTTAGCCGGCGCTCCTGGCTCGGATCGGATCGTCCCCGCGGTCCTCGACGATCGCGCGCCAAGTGGCTCGGATGCTCCTGTCGATCGCCACATGGGTGCTGCGCACCGCACGATCCGGCCGGAACCGGGAGCGCATGCCAAGGCCGGTTGAAAAGTGGACCACTCACGCCGGTTGAAAGGTGCCCCGCAGGGGTGTTGGTCGCGCCGGCTCCTCCACACGAGGCGGGACAGCGTCGCGGCGATGGGACCGCGAGCCTCTTCCTCGATCATCCGAGCGTCTCGATGACCCCAATGAGACGCCCGGTTTGGCGTGGCGAGGCAGCAGTCGGACGGTGCCCGATACCTCCCGGGCAGACTGCCCCGTCCACGCGGGAGCAGAAGCGATCCGAACGATCCGGCCCGGATTGACAGCACCAGGGCTCCGGGCGCTCGTAGAGCACCGCTGCAGCTCGACGAGAAGTAGCGGCCATAACCGGTGGTCGGGAAGCGCGGCGAGTACGGTAGAAGGGTCGACGACGCATCCGCAAGCCGGGCCTGACCGCGTGCCAACTCGCGAGGGCGGTCCAGGAGGGCCGTAATGTCGGGGCGGCGCTACGCCATCTCGACGGCCATGGGGCCGAGCCGGAATCACTGGGGTGGCAGAGGCGCTCGCCCGGTTCGTGTCGCGCGCTGCGATTCGCACCACGCGGGATGGCACGTCGTCCGTCAGGTCGTCGTCGACTCGGCTTCCGACGCGCCGTGGGAGAAGTGTGCGCGGCGCGCCGTGCCGCTGCTAGCCGAGGACCTCATTAGCCTCGCTCGGGTTCGCGGGCGCACGCAGCTTGCAGGCGCTCAACACATCGGCGGCCCAGCGCCGCGTCGAACAGATCGCCGTACACGTAGATCAAGCCCCAGTCCCTCGCAGACCTCGGGCTCAGGCTATGTGTGCTCAGGCGCTGGAGGGGTCAACCGCTCAGGCGACCTGTTCGCGTGAGCGGGCTCCACCGGGGAATGCGACAGCGAGCGGCGCGGCCCTAATCGTGATGATTCACACCCGCCGCAGTCGCGTCGGGTTCGGCCCCGCCCGTGCGTGTCAGACCTTCCTGCCGTGGAACTGCGCGCCGAACTCGAGATCGAAGGCGCTTTCGCGCGAGGCTAGATTGTCTATGAACACGAGCTCGGACGGCGTGATCGAGAAGAACGTGAGGCTCATCGTGTTCCCCCGCGACAGCTGTGGGAACTTCTGTCCGAAGAGGTCAGCAGCACGGGCGATGTCCACGCCGCTGAGCGGCTGGCATTCCCCGAGACCATGAAGGCCGCGCGTGTGGCGCAGGTCCTCGGCGTACTCGTCGATCGTGAAGGCCACATTCGAGCGCTCCCGGATATTGCGCGCCGACGCGCTGTTCGGCCGAGTCCAGAAGTACAGGATCCGGCCATCATTGACGAACAGAAACGTGTTCGCGCGCGGGACGCCGTCGCTCGACGCAGTCGCCAGCGTCAGGGTGTGCTGCTCGCGCAGGTAGTCGAGCACCTCGGCGGATAGCTGAACATCAACGCTCATCCTGTGTCACCCCTAAGCTCGCCGTAGTTAGCGTGGACATACTAGCCCGCTGGTCCAGGCCGCAATGTGCCGGCGTCGGATCGCCGTCGCCGCCCGCTCCCCGGACGAGCTGATCGTAGGGCGTCGCGCCGCCGGATCTTCACCGGCTTGCTTGAGCCGGGTGCGGTGAAGGTCGCTCGCCGGGTTCTTAGGAGGGGCCGGACGCAGCAATGCGTCCGGGCCTATCCGACAGCTCAGCTATGATCGCGGAGAGCGTCGCTCACACGACCGCATCGACGTGGGAGCGGTAGCGGTCGCGATCGAGCGCTTGCAGGGTCGCGGCTCGCACTTCGGCCGAAGCAGGAGCGGGCCCGAACAGGCCGAGATGACCGCCTTTGGGGAGTCGCGGAAGCCGTCGCGCCGACTCACGCCGCGGTCTACCACGCGCTTACGCGCTTGTCGGCCGAATCGTCGGTTGAGCGGCTATCCGGCGGCGGGTACAAGGTCGTGCCGTTAGACGGCAAAGCGCTGGCGCAAGCCACCGACGCACGGCTCGCGATGGAGCTCGGCGTTGCCGAGGTAACGGTCGGAGCGGTCTCCGACGGCGACGTCGCCGGGCTTCGGGAGCACGCGGACGCGACGGCGTCGTTCATCAAGGCGAACGAGTTCGTCGATCTGGGCGGACATCGAGGCCAACCGCGCGTTCCACGAGTACCACATCGGCCTGGCGCGGAACGACGCGCTGATGGCCGCGCACCACCGTTTGAGTCTCGAGCGCATTCTCCTCCGCACGTTCGGATCGCAGACCCGCGGGAGCAACGTGATGGTTGAAGACCACCTCGCACTCGCCGCCGCGTACGGAGCCGCCCACCTCGAGATGGCTAAGGCAACGATCAAGCGACACGCGGATCGGTGGCGAGAGCTTGGCCGCCAAGCCGTCGATGCGGCGGGCGGATCGGTCTGAGCTGCCGGGTCCTTCGCGTCGGCAGTGACGAAGAGGAGAGCCGTGGGGTCGTCTTGGGACTCGGCGTTCGGAACGGTCTGGCACGCTCGGTTCAGCGGCTAGTTACGAACGTGTGCGCCCGTCATCGATCCTGTGCGATAGTTTGCTTATGAGCGATTGGCCTCTCGTCTCGGGTGACGTGGGCTGGAACGCGATCGGTGAGATTCTTCAGGCCCACCGAACGCCGTGTGCCGTGACGATGGGAACCTTCGACGGAGTCCACGCTGGCCATCGCAGCTTGGTCGCCGCCACCCGTCGGCTTGCGCTGGGCAAAGGACTGGATGTGGTTGCCGTGACGTTCTCTCCGCGTCCCGAGCGCTACTTCGCTCATGGCGCTGTGCTGCCCGATCTCTGCCCAATCGACGAGCGGATCTCCCGCCTTCGGGCAGCTGGAGCCGATCGAGTCGTGGTGCTGCCGTTCGGTCGTGCGCTCGCTGAGGTTTCGGCAGCGACATTCGCCGGCGCGCTGGTCGATGAGCTCGGTCTCGAGCTTCTCTGCGTTGGGGAGGACTTCTCCTGCGGCCGCGATCGAGAAGGCGATCCCGCCTTCCTACGAGCACTCGGACTCGTCGTCCACGTCCATCCCTTCGTCCGCGATGAGGATGGCATGAAGGTCAGTTCGTCCCGGCTGCGCGAGCAGCGCTTCGCCGCCGCGTCCTAGGCTCCGTTTGCGGCATCCGCGCGCCAAACCGTCGACGCGTGAGCGAACGGTCACTGACTCGCGGGCGCATTCGGTAGCCGGTGGTTCGCGTCCGGCGACCGGATATATCGGTGCATGGTTGCACCGTCGCTGCCATCGGCACCGCAAGGTGGCGAGCTGCTCTGAGTGTCACGACTTTCGGGCATCGCTCAGCGTTCGGAGGCGTATGCGGGGCCAGCTTGGAGTGCTGTGAGGCGTAGCGGGCCCATCTGGAGTATCGGACGATCCTTTGTACCCCATCCAACCTGCGACTGGGAAGCGTTGAACTGGCTGTCTATAGCTAAGGCCCTGCTTAGCCTTGGCCCCCGGGAGGTTTCGGCTTAGCCGTGAGCAGATCACCAAGCGGTTCCGCGGGAGTCCCGGCCAGCGACCATTTGAACTGGGTCACGTGCTCCCTCGCGGAGAACAGGCCCGGCCGTGTCCCGCGGCGGACGAACAGCACCGGCGCGGGTGCGGCCTTCGCGATCTCCGATCGGGTGGGGCCAAGGCCCTCGCTGCGCCAGCGATCAGACAGGCCGATGACGAGCAGACCCGCGCCGGCTGCCGCCGCGACGATGCCGTTCCGACCGCCCGCGACGACCAACGGCTCGGTCGCGATGCCGGTTGCCTGCTGCACCAGCAGACCGGCGTCGGCGAGCATGCGGGTGACCGACTTCCCCTCGTCGGTCTGCCCAGCTGCGCCCAGCAGCTTCAGCGGCGCGCCGGTGCTTGCGGCAAGCCATGAGCCCAACTCAAGCGCGGCCCAGTCGTGTTCCGCGCCGCCGAACGGTACCAGCACCGACCCCTCCGGTCCGACTTTGATTGGGACGTCTTCACGCGCCACCAGGACCGCCGCATCGCACTCCGTCTTCTCCAGCAGCACGCTCACCTCTCCCAGCGGGACGCCTTCGCCGATCAGCCGCCGGCGACCCTCGATCAGGACCAGGTCCACAGGCTGCCGCTCGACGATGTGGACAAGATCGCTGCCGAGACTGACCGAGCTGAACGCGACACCCCGGGCCGCCACGCCGTCGGCCGCCAGCCGCGCGCGGGCCTGGTTGATCTGGTGTGAAGCTTGCTCGAGTTTCAAGTTCTCGGTCTGCAAACCGCCGCGTACGCCCGCGCCCGCCCCGCGCGTCGGCCGAACGGGGCGGGCGATGATCAACTCTCGCGGCGGCTGCGAGCGTGCCAGCGGCTCAGCCAGAGCGATCAGCTGATCAAGCGCGGCGTCGGTCTGCGAAGCGACCAGGATCGCGCGGTCCGGCACCTTCAGCTCGGGATGCTCGTTGGCCGCCACTTGCGCCGCCTCCGCGAAGTCGTCCTCGATGTCCGACCCAAACTTGTTGTGCGGGTCTAGCAGTTTCATCAGCGGACCGGTCATCAGCGTGGTGACGATCGCCATCAGCACGAGCGCCGCGAACAGGGCGTTCGTGATCGCGCCGGCGGCGAGCGCCAGGTTCAGGACGATCAGCTCGGTGAGGCCGCGCGTGTTCATCAGCGTGCCGATCACCGCAGACGCGCGCCAATCGAACCCGGTCACGCGTGCGGCGATTGCCGCACCGGCAAGCTTGCCAAGGATCGCGATTGCAATCAGCGCGATCGTGATCAGCCACAGCTCCGGTCGGTCGAGCAGCCCGATGTTCGTCTTCAGCCCTGTGTAGACGAAGAAGACCGGCAGCAGCAGGGTCACGACGAAGTCCTCGATCCGCCGCGTGACCTCCTCGCTCAATCGCGCGTGGCGCGGCATCACCATACCCATGATGAAGGCGCCGAAGATGAAGGCGATGTTGATCACCTCGGTCACATACGCCGACAGCAACACGCCGATGATGATCGCCGCGAACCACCCGCCCGGGATGCGGCCGACCTCGTCGAAGGCGGTTCCCATGCGCGCCAGGATCCGCCGGACCACGAACGCCATCACGAGCACGAAAGCCGTTGCTTCGGCGATCGTCCTGACGACGTCGCCGAACGACCCGGAGACTGCGATCGTGGTTGCGAGCGCGATCAGGAACCATGCCGTCACGTCATCGATCGCGGCGCATGCGATCGCCAGTGAGCCGACCGGTCGCTTGAGCATCCGGCGTTCGGCGAGGATCCGCGCGAGCACGGGAAATGCAGTGATGGACATAGCGACGCCCATGAAGATGGCGAACGCCACGAACTTCTTGTTGGGCCCGATCAGCTTGTAAAGCGGCAACGCCACCGCGAGCCCGAGGAGCATCGGCAGCGCCACGCTGGCGTTTGAGATCGCGGCCGCCTGCGTGGCTCTGCCCTTGAGTTGGTCGCGGTCGACCTCGAGTCCGATCAGGAACATGTAGAAGATCAGCCCCAGATTTGCGACCACACCCAGCGCGGGCAGGATGTCGGTCGGGAAGAGCGCGGCTTGAAGATTCGGTGAGATCGCGCCGAGGACCGATGGCCCGAGCACGATCCCCCCGATCACCTCGCCCATCACGCGTGGCTGGCCGATTCGCACCGCAATGATTCCGAACAACCGAGCGATGATCAACACGATCGCCAGGGTGAGGAAGAACTGGGCCACCAGCTTGTTGAAGTCAGCGCGCTGCTTGGTGGCGGTGAACTTCTCGCCCGCCGGGCCGAGGCCCGAGGGCGTCGTCAGCACCGGCTTCGCGCCGGCCGCGGGCGAGCCGACCGGCTTTGCGACGTCGAGCGGTATCAGGGTTACGTTCTGGAGCTGGAGGTCGTTGGCGGTGGCGGTCATGCGGACCTGACCGCCGCGTGTGCAGGCGACGTCCCCCGCGACAGCGCCGGTCTTTCTCGAGTAGCCAACCCGGCCGAGCGTGACTGACTTCGCGGCGACCTGGTAGCTAGATCCGCCGCCGTTCAGCTTGAACGAGCCGCCAAAGCACGTCGACCGGGGGGACAGCGCGTACGTGCCGCCGATTCCGGGTGGGATCCGCGGGTTGGCCGCCCCGGGATCAGGTGGGTCCCGTTTCAGCACCGCCGTGAGCGGAGCCCCGCCGAGAGTTCCCGAGAGCGCCGCCTTTGCCCCGGGCACGATGATCGCTTCGAGCGTCTGTTGCTTTGCGCCGGAGACGCAGTCAACCGTTCCCGTCAGGCGACGGCCAGCGCCCGAGCCCGGATGCAGGCGCAGCTGTCCCGAAAGCGTTCCCTGATTGTTGGCGATGTTCACGAACTGACCAGATTGCTCCAGGTTGAACGAAGGGCCGGCCGGGGCGGGCTGAGCGGGCGCTGTGGGCGGCAGCGGCGCTCCGCCGACCGGCTTCGGCACCGCTCCCAGGCACGCGTTCGGAGCGCTCGCGTCGTAACCACCTGCGATCGCGGGCTGGGCTTTCTCATTGCGGCCCTTATCGATCACGATGACGACGACCGCCACCGTGATCGCCACGAGGATCACGTAGAACACGACTACGCGGCGTGCTAGACGCCCATGCGGCATGCTCGTCTCTGACGACATTGAAGCCCCCTCCTCGATCGGGTCTCGCAGCTATCAGTGGCCGGCGCCGACGCGCCCTTCGGTGCACCGATTTTACGGTGCGGCGACGCTAGCAGATGAAAGTTGCCTGCACATCGGGCACCTACGACCGAAATGCATCCGTAAAAGGCCGCAAATTTGGTCCGCAGGGACACGCCGCAGACCGACTGCGGGCGCGCACGTCGGCACTGATCGGCCCCGGCCTGTCTGACCCCGGACAGATCGAGATCCACTCACGCACCGTCCAGTTCGACTCCCTCGATCGGCAGCTGGCCATCGACCGGCGGCTGGGGTCCGCCGGGACCGGTGCCTACGCGATTCGCCAGGCGCCGGACTCGAGCACGATGCGGATGGGTTCGGCGTCGTCCCCGAGCGAGATCAATGCCTCGTTGGTGGCAAAATCGATCTCGAGCCGGAGCGACAGTCGCGGGACGGTGGCCGGCGGCGTCGGCTCTGCCTCGCGTTCACGCTTGGGGGCCGGCTGCCGGGACTTTCGGTTCGGGCGTGGGCTCCGGCTCAGCGGCCGCGGGCGCTCGCCGTGGCTTGACCCTCGGCCTCGGCAGGAGAATCGCCGGACGGACTGGCCGCTGCCGGCACGGGGAGCTCGCGAACGACCAGCGTGCTGTCTCCAAGCGTGATCGTGTCGCCCTGCTTGAGCGTCTGCGGCACCGAGATCCGCCGGCCGTTGACGAACGTGCCGTTCGTGGATCCGAGGTCTTCGAGTGTGCACAACTCGCCGGCCTCGAGGCTCACGCGGGCGTGGTAGCGCGAGAGTTCCTCGTCATTGCCAAGGCGTCCGGGGTCATCGGCATGCCGGCCGATCAGCAACTCGTCGGTGACATCGAGCCATGTTCCGGCGGCGTTGCCGCCCACGACTTCAATGCGTGCAGAAGCGTGCCATGTGGGCGAACTGTAATCGCTGCGGGGATTCCTCGGTATGGCATTTTCGCCGTTGCAGTTGACCGGCGCCCGCGGTAGTCTGCCGCGGCGCGACTATGGCAAGCCTTTGGGTCATAAGCGGATCGCGCGCGGGTCAGTCGGTGGGGGTCACCGGTGAACTGATCATCGGTCGGGAGAACGCCGACCTGACGATCGACGATGCCGAAGTGTCCCGCCGCCACGTCGCTGTGCGGCTCGAGGGCGGACATCTCGAGGTCGAGGACCTGGGCTCCGCGAACGGCACGTTCGTGAACGGGACGCCGCATCGAGGACCCCGTCACGGTCGGCGGCGGCGCGAAGATCCGCGTCGGGCAGACCGAGTTTGAGGTTCGCGGCGTGCTTCCCACGAGGGGTGAGAAGCACGACTTGACCCAGGCGGCGGCAAGTCCGATCGCCGATCCGCAGGCGACGAGAGCCAGCGCCGACTCTCGACCCGGAGCTGACCAAGGCCAGGTCGGTGCCGGACCCGCGAGCTGACGAAGGCCAGGCCGATCCCAGACCCGCAAGCCACCAAGGCACGCGCGATCCCGGACGTGCAGGCGACCAAGGCGCACAAGGTCCCCGACCCTCAGGTCACGCAGGCGCGGAGCGTCCCAGCGGACGCGGCAAAGCCGCAGGCGTCGTCGCAGTCCGTGCTCGACACCTCGCCGCCGAGCCGCCCCGGCGCCTGCCGCGCCGGCTCCGGGATCGTCAAAGAACATCCGCTGAGGTCGGCGCTTTCAGTCCGCCGGCGCGCCGGCGCAGCCGCGGCCTCGCGTCGCGCTCGTGGGTGCCGACGGTGGCCGCGTTCGGCACCGCGATCGCCGCGGCGGCGGCGCTCATCGTGTACTTCGCCGTGCACGGCGTCCCCGGCTGAGCTCGCGTCGGCGAGCCTGCTGAGCGCGCCCCAGCGGGCGCACCGCCCCTCCGGGGATTCGCTCCTCGGGGCTGGACCATGACCGGCCCCTCAGGACTTCGGAAGAACGTCGACGCCGTAGGGCACGTTGGTCATCGGCACTGGGAGCTGGACCGCGGCGATCTCCGACAGCTTGCCCGTCGTCGGGTTGATCTTGTACGCGTCGAGGTAGTTCGCCGTGCAGCGGGGTGCCCTCGGGCCGCGGTGCGTCGGCGTCGTCGTGGTTGCCGAGGATGTACAGCCACTTGCCGGTCGGATCGATCGCGAGCGAGTCGGTCGTTCCCTTCGACTTGAGCGGGACGGTGCTCGACGAGCGTCAGGGTCGAACCGTCAGGGCTGATCGAGAACACCGAGATGTTCTGGGTGGCCGAGTTGCTGTTGTACAGGAACCGGCCGTCCTTGCTGACCGACGATCCAGCACGACGGCGAGCCCGGGGTTCATCGCGTTTGACGCCAGCTGCAGCGAGCGCCGGATTGCTGTAGTTGTAGACGGCCACGCGGCTGGCCACCGCGGCGTCGACGTAGACGAACTTCTTGGTCGGATCCGGGTTGAACGCGAGCTCCGAACGCAAGCGGGTACAGCACCTTCGGGATGACCGGCGGGACCTGTCCGCGCCAGGCCGGCGGTGAAGCTGTCGACGGGAACGAGGTCGAGCCGACCTGCGGTCAGCGCTCCCGCGGGCGACAGCGTGACACGACCTGATCAGCTGCGGCCCGAACGTCGGGAACGGCTGGCCCGGAAGGACCTCCGGGTAGAAGCCGGTGGTGACGATCGTGTTCCCGTCCGGCGACATGTCGCGTCGATCAGGCCGTCGGGATGCGGCGGCGTTGCTCGACACCTTCGTCAGCGCGCCGCTCGGCGACACCTTGAAGGAGACGAGGTTGGACGGACCGGGAGGCGATGGGCCGAGCGGGTTGAACGGCGCGATGATCCCGTGGTTCGCCACGACCAGCGTTCCCGTTCGAGTACCCGAGCGCGATCGGCGCCATCCCAACGGAGGAGAACGGCGAGCCCGTGACCGGCGTGAGAGCGCCGGTCTGCGCGTTGACGTGGAACACGGCGATCGAGTTCGACCCCTGATTGACCGCGAACAGCAGCGTGTGGTCGGGGCTGAGCAGCACCTGGTGATCACCGGCCGTCGTCCCGACCGAGTTGGGCAGCGGCAGGACGAGCGGCGTGCCCGAGCCGCCGGTCGGATATGAGCGTCGCCTGCGCGACCATCGGAAAGCCGGTGACGCGTGTACGGGATCGCCACGACGGCGTTCTTGTTCGGCGTCGGGGTGTTGGCGTCCACGTAGATCCAGCCGGCGATCGGCCCGTCCGCGACCGCCGAATGGGTGATCTTGGTGAGGAAGTAGGCCCCGACGTACGAGCGCGACGAGCACGGCCAGAATCCACGGCGCGTTCACGGCACGGCGACGCACGCGCACATCGAGGAACTTCTCGAGCTCGGGGATGCTTCCCCTGCTCCGCGCTGCACGTCGGCGGTGACCTTCTGCGGATCCGCATAGGCCGGCGTCCTGGGAGCCGCCGCCAGCCCCTGGGGAACGGCGATCACAGCCGAGGGCCTGGCCTGCACCTGCTGGCGGTCGCGCAGCTGCATGACGGTCACGCCGACGAGCAGCTCGTCCCCCGCGTCGAGCCGGGCCGGCCCGTACGAGCTCGTTGTGGTTGACGAACGTGCCGTTCGCCGAGCCAAGGTCCTCGACCGTGACGTAGTCGCCGGTCGGCGTGAGCCGGAGATGACGCCGCGACACCTCACGGTCCTCTAGCACGAAATCGGCACGCGGATCACGGCCGACGACGATCGGCTTGTCGACCACGACACGCTTCCCGGCGTCCGGCCCCTCGATGACTTCCAGGATCAAGTCCGGACACGTCGCGGAAGCATACCTGCGCAGCAAGCGTCTCGGGCACGCATTTGTCATGCGTCGACCGACGACGAGTTCACGGGATTTCTCTTGTCACGCCGGCGGCGCGGCGACTTATAGTCCAGCGCCATGGGGGCAAAAGCACCACGCGATTCAGTTATCGCCGTCGTCGGCGAGGGGTTCGGGTCATTGGTCGTCCACACGACCGCCCGGTACCTCGGGTTCACCAACGACGAGATCACGGTCTTCGGCACAAACGACAACCCGGTCGGCACGTATCAGCAGTTCGCTTACAACCTGGGCCAGACTGTTCTGCGGTCTGAGTCCGAGTCACACTTCCTCGCGCCCGACTGGCCGACGTTCGCCCAGATCGACGCGCTCGCACACCGGTCGCCGGCGCCGCTGTACCGATCGATCAGGCGCAAGTACAACCCGGGGGTCTCGGAGATCCTCACCGAGGCCGCCGTCGTGGCCAAGCGGATGAAGTGGGAGGACGCGCGAGTGTCGCTGCGCATCGGCTGGCTCCAGCGCGAGATGAACCCGACCCCGCACTTCGTCCTCTACGACGAGCAGGCGAACTTCGTGGGCCGCGCCAAGCACGTGATGCTCGCGCCCGGGCACGGCCCGTTGTCGTTCCCGCCCGTCCTGGCAAAGGCACGCAAGGATCCGGCGATCGCCGACCGGATCGTGCAGGCCTACGAGCCCAAGCAGTACTCACCGGACGGGCGCTACATCGTGCTCGGCGCCGGGATCGCGTCGGTCAACGAGTGGGCCAACATCCTCGATATCGGTGGCTCGGTGCTCGCCCTCACGCGGCAGGCGCAGCCGGAGACACAGGATCTCAACGTCCCTCGCTGCCTGTTCGAGTCGCAGGGGATCGACGCCTACGCCTCGCTGTCCTTCGACCAGCGGATCCGGTTCCTCGGCGACGTCCTGCGGGGGACGCGCCCGGAGCGCAAGACGTGGCTGCAGACGATCGAGGACGGGCGCAAGGAAGGTCGCTTCGACGCTGTCGTCGGCGAGATCACCGCAGGTCGAACCCGGCCGGGCCGGCCTGCGGACCTACGTCGAGAGTCGCGACGGCACCGAGGATCTGGGCTGGCTGGACGTGACCGGGGTGACGGCCGGGACCGGCTTCAACAAGTCCGTGCTCACGATCCCGCTCCTCCGGCGGCTGGTCCAGCACTACGGCGTGCCGGTTCAGGACGGGCGCATGAAGCTGCAGACCAACTGCGGCGTGCCCGGGCTCGACCGCCCGGACTCTCGGCTGTGCTGCATGGGCCTGATCGCCAACAATGTGATTCCGCACGGCGACACGATCGCGGGCCTGAAGTACATCGGCCGACGGTTCGTCTCTGATTGCGCGCGGGCGGAGCACCTCCGGCGCCGCTCGTTCGCGGGACGGCTGGCGCTGCAGGCGTCGATGGGCCGGGACGTGGCCCGCGCGCTTCGAAACGTCACCCCGACCAAGCAGCTGGCGTAGAAAGGAGCCCAAGAGTAATGTGCCCCACGGTGTACGGCCGCGTGCAGACGCGGTGGGCGATCCTGATCATGCCGGCGATCATCGCCACGATCATCTCGCTGATCACGCAGAACCCCGGGTGGATCATCCTGATCGGCGTCTACTTCGTGATTGGTGTCGGGCTCGACATGGTCTTCTATCCGTTCATCATCCGCTGGCAGCCGCCGTGGCTGACGTTCACGCTGGCGACCGGCGAGTTCGTGATCGTCTACGTCGTCGCCAAGGTGCTGCACGTCAGCCTCACGCCTCTCGAGGCGATCCTGCTCTACTGGCTCGCTTGGTGGATGGCGATCTGGACGAAGGTGGTGATCTTGCCGCTGATCTCGCTGAGCTGGATCGAGGACGCAGGCGAGTTCCGCTCGACCGACGTGGTCGGTGGCGCCGTCGTTCGTGCCGCTTCCGGTCACCGCCTTCCCGGCGCAGCCGTCGACGGGAGGCCCGCCGCCCCTGGCCCGGAAGTTCTCGGCCGCCGTGATCGAGATCCCCGAGGAGCTTCGCCGGGCTCCGAGTCCGTCCGGGGTCCACAAGGTCCCGACCGGCCGGCCGACGTGACGACGCCCTGCTTTTGAGCTTCCGTGCCGAATGTCTTATCCTGTCGGGCAAGGGGATACCTCCCCAGCGGGCAGGTTTGCCTGTCTTCAAGGCATGTGACGTCGAGGTCGAGGAGCGAACCGAATGCTTGTGCCGGAGTCACGCGTGGGGACGACCATGGGGCCCTATCGCATCGACGGGCTGGTTGGCGTCGGCGGGATGGGCAAGGTCTACTCCGCCACCGGACCCGACGGAGTCCGTGTCGCGTTGAAAGTCGTCAAGGAGGAGCTCGCACGGGATAAGACGTTCCGGAAGCGGTTCGCTCGCGAGGCCCAAATCGCCATGACGGTTCGCAATCCGCACGTCGTCCCGGTCCTCGCCACCGGTGAGCACGAGGGTCTGCCGTACATGGTCGCCCGCTTCATCGACGGCCAGTCGCTCGAGCAGAAGCTCCGCGACGAGGGCCGGCTGGACCTCCTCACCGCCATCAACATCTGCGCCCAGGTCGCCCTCGGCCTCGAGGCTTTGTGGGCGGCTGGCATGGTTCACCGCGACGTGAAGCCCGGCAACGTCCTTCTGGACACCGAGGGCACCGCGTACGTCACCGACTTCGGGCTGGCCAAGGACAGCCAAGGCAGCGTTCTGACTCTTCCGGGACAGGCGCTCGGCTCGATGGACTACATGGCCCCGGAGCAGATCCGCGGCGAACCCGTTACCGGCGAGACAGACCTCTACGCGCTCGGCTGCATGATGTTCGAATGCATCCAAGGTCTGCCTCCGTTCGCCGATCGTCAGGGCATGCGCGTCCTCTGGGCACACCTGCAGGACGAGCCGCCGAACCCCACCGGCGTGTCCGAGCAGGTCTGCACGGCGATCAAGAGCGCGCTGCAGAAGGCGCCGGAGGACCGGCCCAAGACCGGGACCGAGTACGCACGCAAACTGTCGCTGGCCGCGGGCATCCCGATCGCTGACGTCGCCTAGCCTATAGCCCAGGATTGCTGGAATCGACCCCAGGCGCCTGCTAAAATCGCTCCCGTTCTCGGGGCAAAGGAGGCAGGCATTGGCTAGTTTCTTGATCGTTGGTGCCGGCCAGGCGGGGCTGCAACTCGGGATTGGCCTGCTTGATGACGGCCATGATGTGACCGTGGTTACGAACCGTACGGCGGAAGACGTGCGAAACGGACGTCTGCTTTCCGGACAAACCATGTTCGGCGCGCCGCTCGCGACGGAGCGCAAGCTTGGCATCGATCTGTGGCAGCAGGAGTGTCCCCAGCTAGAGGGCAAGGCGTTCACCCTTTTCAATCCCGACGACCCGGACCCGGTCTTCGACTGGTCGGCGCGTCTGGACCAACCGGGACAGTCGGTTGACCAGCGAGTGAAGTACCCGGCCTGGATGGAACTGCTGGAACAGCGTGGCGGGCACCTCGAGATTGCACAGGTGGGGATCCCCGAGCTTGAGCGCTACCGCGACGGGCACGACCTCGTGATCGTCGCCGCTGGCAGGGACACGGGCCTGTTCCCCAAGGTTCCTGAAAAGTCTCCGTTCGACAAGCCGCAGAAGACCGTGGCGATTTGCGGAGTCCACGGACTGACTCCTCGAACCCCCTGGGACGGCGTTTGCATCACCATCGTCCGGGGTTGCGGCGAGAACATCGTGCTGCCGGTGCTCCTTCCCACTGGGCCAGCCCACCTCCTGGTGTTCCAGTACTTCCCCGGAGGACCGTGGGACAACTGGCCGGCGGGCAACTCGGTGGAGGAACACCTCGCCCACTCCAAGCAGCTGCTGCAGGATTACCTGCCGCAGATGTACGAGCGCTGCCGTCATGCCGAACCGGCGGACGCCCTCGCGAACCTGAGGGGGGGAGTGACCCCGGTGGTCCGCGAGCCGGTAGGGCAACTGCCCTCCGGTCGCCTGGTGCTAGGAATCGGCGACGCCGTCGTCGTCAACGACCCGCTGACGGCTCCGGGCGCCAACAGCTGCGCCCTGGCCGCTGACGCGTATCTGGAGGCGATCCGCGCACACGGCGACGCCCCGTACGACCGTGCGTTCATGGAGAAGACGTTCTACGACTTCTGGAACGCGGACATGCGGTTTATCACCGAGTGGAACAACAAGCTGCTCGGCGGTATGCCCGAGGAGATTGTCCGGGTGCTGACGGCAGGAAACGAGGTCCCGGAGATCAGAGACCGGTGGGTCAACGCGTTCAACAATCGAGCCGACTTCTTCGACTGGCTCGGGACACCCGAAAAGGCCGAGGCCTTCCTGGAGCAGGTTGCGGTTGCGTCCTAGCGCTTCGATGCGCGCACACGACAGGATCATCCGCGCCAGGTGCGGCATCGGAGCCACGGTTCATAGGGGGGCGTCGCAAATCTCGCTGAGCGGGATGGGGTTGGCGTCGAACACCAAGCGGCATCGATGGCGTGGCCGCAACCTCCTCCTCGACAGCGGCCGATAAGCCTCGCGACGCCTGAAGCGACCGCGGACAGCCCCAGACGCGCGCATGCGATCGTCCCCGCGGTCGGGCGAGACGACGTCCGCCCCCGCCGCGAGACGCGAACGGTGCGAAACCCTCAGAAGAGCTGGTTCTCTCCCCCGAAAACCTCGCTGACCGAGCCGTCGGTGAAGACCTGCCTGATCGTGTCGGCGAGGATATCCGCACAGGACAGGACGACGATGTTGTCCGGGGCGCCGGATCGAAGCGGGATCGTGTCCGTCACGACGATCTGCTCGAAGCGCGCGCCCGCCAGCCGCTCGAACGCCGGGCCGGAGAGGACCGGGTGGGTGCATGCAGCGTAGACGCGCGCAGCGCCCGCGTCGAGCACCGCCTGGCCGGCGGCGCACAGCGTGCCTGCGGTGTCGATGATGTCATCGACGATCAGCGCCGTCTTCCCGCGGACGTCTCCGATGACGTATCCGATCTCGGCGACCTGCTGGGCCGGGCGCTCCTTCGTCATCAACGCCAGGTCGGCTCCGATCGACTCGGCGAACTTGTGGTTGAGCTTGACGCGCCCGACGTCCGGGGAAACGACCACGAGATCATCGAGATCGAGGCTGCGGAAGTAGTCCGCCAGCAGGAACAGCGCCGTCATGTGGTCGACCGGGTTGTGGAAGAAGCCCTGAACCTGGCCGGCATGCAGGTCGACCGTGAGGATGCGGTTCGTCTTGACCAACTCGAGCATGCCCGCGACGACCCGCGCGCTGATCGGCTCGCGGGTCGCTGACTTCTTGTCCTGCCGCGAGTACCCGAACCATGGGCTGACCGCGATCACGCGCTGCGCCGATGCGCCGCGGGCCGCATCGACCATCAGCATCAACTCCATGATCGCGTCGTTGGCTGAGATCCCGGTCTCCTCGTTGCCGCACATCGGTTGCACGATGAACACGTCGGCGCCGCGGATCGATTCCTCGTAGCGGCAGTAGACCTCGCCCGCGGAGAACGTCTTCAGCGTCACGTGGCCCAGCTCGATCCTGAGCTTCCTGGCGATTTCCGCGGCCAGGACGGGGTTGCTGCGCCCCGCGAAGATCATCAGCTTCTTGCCGGTGACGATCGGCACGCTTCCGGATGCGCCCCTCGGTTGTACCGCGCCCATGTGCCCATCCTATCGGCAAGTCGGGTAGGCGGAATGTGAGATCTCACCGCTTGACGGGACTGCCACGCCCCCCCTACGCTCCGTTCCTGTGACGCCGGGGCGAGGCAGATGACAGGCGAGGCAGCTCTAGCCGGAAGCCGCCTATTCGAGGGCCTGGCCGGGGACGAGCTCGAAGCCGTTGGCTGCTCAGATGCGGCCACGTCAGTTCGTCGCCGGCGAGCAGCTGTGTGCTGCGGGCGAGCCGAGTGACCGGATCTGGTTGATCACCGCCGGCCTGGTGAACTGGACCGCGGGCACGACCACCGGCGGCGGCGAGATCGAGCTGCGGATGCGCAAGGGCGACGTGATCGGCGCGCAGGACGCGATCACCGGGACCGAGCGCACCGCCACCGTGTTCGCGAGCACCGACACGCAGACGCTCGAGCTCGACGCCCCCGGCCTGCTGGCGCTCGCGGCCCGCTTCCCGCAGATCCTGGTCAACGTCATCCAGAGCCAGCGCGAGCGGCTGTTCCGCGCCAGCGCGCGCAGCGCGGCACTGTTCAGCGCCAGCGCTCGCAGCAACAGCAACCGCGGGGAGGAGATCGGGATCGTGGCGGGCGCGTCACTGCGCGGAACGATCAGCGCGATCGCGGCCGCGGCCCGGGCGGCGAGCCCGCATCCCGTGACCGTGCTCGACCGCTCGCTGTCGTTCGCCGGTGCGCTTGCGCGCTCCGATGATCTGGCCAGTGTCAGCGACACCGTGCTGATTCCGAGCGCGTTCGATCCCGAGACGCTGGGGGTCCTGCTGGACGAGGTCGATCGCGTCGTCGCGCTCGTGGGCGACGGCGCGGAGGCGGAGCAGATCGGCCGCGTGGCGCGCGGGGCCGAGGGACGGCGCCTCGAGATCGTGCTGGTGTCGGACGAGGCGCGGCGCGCGAGCCAGACTGTGGCACGTCGACACCCTGAAGCTGGTCGTACGGGAGTGTCCGCGCCAGCCGGACTTCCCGATCGCCGACGCCGACATCGCGTGGATCGGCCGGCATCTGACCCGCACGAAGCTCGGCCTCGCCCTCGGCGCCGGTGGCGCGAAGGGCTACGCCCATGTCGGCGTCCTGCAGGTGCTCGAGGAGAACGGCTACGTCGTCGACTTCGTCGGCGGCTCGAGCATCGGCGGCTTCGTCGCGTCTCTGCTCGCGCTCGGCAACGATGCCGCAGCGATCGGGGCGAGGCTCGGTGCCGCCTTCAGCGAGGAGAACGTCGGCAAGCTGTTCGCCGGCTCCCTCGTCGGCGCCGCCGGCGTTGAGCTTCTGACGGAGATGCTGCGCACGGCCACCGACGGACGGCACTTCTCCGACACCGTGATCCCGCTCTCGATCCTGGCCGTCGATCTGACCGCACGAGCGCCCGTGACGCAGCGCTCGGGCCAGTTGCACGAGGCGCTGTTGGCGGCCCTATCGGTGGCCGGCGTGTTCCCGACCCAGGAACGCAACGGACACCGGTTGATCGACGCGATCTCGCTCGTGCCCGTGCCGACGGCGGCGGTGATCGAGGACGGCGCGGACATCGTGGTGTCGGTGAACCTGCTCGGCACCGAGACGCTCGAGCGCTGGCCCGGGGTATCCGCGGCCGAGCCGGAGCCGCAGCGCAAGCGCCGGCACGGCCCACTCGACACGCTGCTCGAGGCGATGGACCTCAGCCAGGTCGACACCAGCGCGCGTCATGCCGCGCTCGCTGACGTCGCGATCACGCCGCGGTTCGGGCCAGGCGAGTGGCGCGACTTTCAGCTTGCCGAGCTGTATCGCGAGGCTGGGCGCGAGGCGGCGCTGGCGCAGTTGCCAGCCCTCCAGGCACTGTCGCGGCCCGTCGATCTCGCCTCGGCGCGGCGCTCGACGAGCCTGAACTGAGACCGGCGGGGGCAGGCAAGCTCGACTCCCGTATGTTCAAGCTCCAGATCAACGAAGGCCCTGCCGCCGGCACGACGATCGAGCTGGTGGGCGCGATGATCATCGGCCGGGAAGGCGCCGACATCGCCGTCGAGGGCGACACCGAGATGTCGCGGCGCCACGCGCGTCTGCGGGTCGAGGGCGGGCGGGTGCTCGTCGAGGACCTCGGGTCGACCAACGGCACCTACGTCGGCGACCGGCGGATCACGAGCCCGGTGTGGCTGGACTCCGATACCGAGCTGACGCTCGGGCTGTCGCGGATGACGGTGCGGTTCGCCGCGCCGATCCTTACACCCGACGCCAGTCAGCCGACGGCGCTGCGGCAGGTCGAGAGCACGGTCATCCGGCCCGCGCGACAACCAGCGCCCAGACCGCCGGCGCCCCGATCGCCGGCGCCCAGACCGGCCGGCCGTTCACCCGGGGCGCCCGCGCGACCGCCGGCGCCGGCCGCCGGACACGGGGTGCGTGGCGGTGCCCGCAACTGGTGGACGCTCGTCGCGGCGTCGCTCGGGCTCGGGATGAACGTTCTCGACGGGACCATCGTCAACGTCGCTCTGCCGTCGATCCAGCGCGACCTCCACTCGTCGTTCTCGACCGTTCAGTGGGTCGTGAACGCCTACCTGCTCTCGTTCGCGATTCTGCTCGCGACCGGCGGACGGCTGGGCGACATCTTCGGGCGCCGGCGCATCTTCCTGATCGGTGTCGCCGTGTTCGCGGTCGCCAGCGCCGGCTGTGGCGTCGCCCCGGACAACGCGACGTTGCTCGTCGGGCGGGCTATTCAGGGCGCCGGCGCGGCGTTGATGATCCCCGCGACGCTGGCGCTGATCGTGACGAACTTCCCGCCCAACCTGGTCCCCCGCGCGATCGGGCTGTGGACCGCGGTCACCGGCGTGGCGCTCGCAATCGGCCCGGTGCTCGGTGGGGTCCTGACGAAAGCCGTGAGCTGGCGGGCGATCTTCTACCTGAACATCCCGCTCGCGCTGATCACATTCACGATCGCGCTGCTCGCCGCGCGCGAATCCCGCGACGAGCATGCCTCGCGGAGGATCGACTATGCGGGGATCGTGACGCTGTCGCTCGGCCTCACCGCCGGCGTGCTGGCGGTGATCGAGGCGAGCTCGTGGGGCTGGACCTCGGCGCGCATCATCGGCCTGCTGGCCGGTTCGGTTGTCGCGCTGGCGCTGTTCGTCGCGATCGAGCGGCGCAGCGAGGCGCCGATCGTGCCACTGGCGATCTTCCGAAGTCTGCCGTTCCGCGGCACCAACATCGCGGGCTTCGTGCTGATGTTCTGCGGTGCTCGGGGTGTTGCTGTACATGGCGATCTACATGCAGGCGGTGCTCGGCTTCAGCGCCGTTGAAGGCCGGACTGATGTACCTGCCGGCCACGGTCCCGATCGCGCTGCTCGGTCCGGTGTCGGCCCGCCTGGCCGAGCGCTTCGGGGCATCGCCAGTCACCGCTGTCGGGATGGCGTTCCTCGCCGCCGCGGGCGGCGTGGAGACGCGGCTGACGGCGAGCACGGACTACGGCGTGATCGTCGCCGTGATGGTCGTCCTCGGGATCGGGATGGGGCTCGTCGGCGCGCCGATCTCGCGCCTGGCGATCGCGTCTGCCGAGGCGCGGTTCGCTGGAGCTGCGTCGGGCGTTTTCGCGATGTCGCGACAGATCGGTGCCGCCGTTCGGCGTGGCCGTCATCGGCGCGGTCGTACAGTCGGTCGGCCGGACGCGCGCCGCCCAGGATCTCGCCGTCCTGCCCTTGCCGCCGGCGGCGCAGACGGCGATCGCGCACTCGGTCGGATCCGGTCCGCCGTCGGGAGCGCACCAGCTGCCCGCCCGGCGTTGCGCAACAGGTCGCCGCCTCCGTGCGCGAGGCGCTGGCGTACGCGATCGCGCGGACGGGATTCGTGACGCTCGGCGTGGCCGCTGGTCGGCGGTGCCGTCGCTGCGTGGCTGATGCGCAAGCCGGCGTCTGGACCGGTGCTGCCGGCGTCCGACCGGCTGATCAGCGAACTGACCGCGCGCTCCGGGGTGTTTGCGATCGTGCCGCGGGTCGGCGTCGAGGGCGACGCGCCTCTCGCTCAGCGCTGGCGCTCAACCCAACGGCCACCGTCCCAGTAGAACTGGAGCGGGTCACCGCCGCTGTCGACCCGCAGCGCGGCCTGGTGCGCGTGCCAGTCGACGTCGAGTTGCACCAGCTGCTCCCCGGACCGCCGGCGCGCGGCGCGGGCGCGATCGGCTTGCGCAGCGCGTCTGCGACCGCCTCGATCAACTCAGGCAGGTGCTGTAGCGCGCGGCGGGTTCCTTGGCGAGCGCTCTTGCGATCACCGGATCGAGCGCCAGCGGCAGTCCGTGCACGCGGCTGGACACGGCCGGCGGCGGCTCGGAGACGTGCGCCGCGATCACGTCGGCGAGCCGCTCGCGAGGGAACGGCGGCTCGCCGGTCAGACATTCGCACAAGACGCAGCCGAGCGCGTACACGTCGACGCGATGGTCGGAGGTCTCGCCGCTGACCTGCTCGGGTGCGGCGTAGGCGACGCTGCCGACGAATGTGCCCGCCTGGGTCAAGCGGCGGATGTCCTGCGAGGGGGCGACACTGAACCCGAAGTCGGTCAGCAGGCAGGTCCCGTCGGCGTGATCGGCATCGCCGGACGCGACCAGGATGTTGGACGGCTTCACGTCGCGATGGATGATGCCGGCCGCGTGGGCGGCGTCGAGCGCCTCGGCGACCGGGGTGAGCATCGAGACGACCCGCGGCGGCGGGAGCGGACCGTGCTGGGCGAGGAACCTGCCGAGATCCCGACCGGCCACGTATTCCATCGCGATGTAGAGCCCCTGCTTCGTCTCGCCGACGTCGCGGACGCGGACGATGGCGGGGTGCACGAGCGCGCGGGCGAACCGCGCCTCGCGGATGAAGCGCAGGCGCTGCGTGTCGTCCGCCGCAAGCTCTCTCGGCAGGAACTTCAGCGCGACCTCGTCTCCGGTGACGACGTGCCGCGCGCGATAGACCGCGCTGACGCCGACGGCCGACAGCAGGCTGGTGACCTCGTAGCTGCCGAGCCTGCTGCCGACTTTCAGTGGCGAGGGCAAGATGTCAGGCCGGCTGTCGCGATCGCCTCCATGAACAGGTTCTCCATCCCCCCGGCTGGCGACTCGCGCGCCTCCGCGATCGTCATCCCGGAGCCGTCGAAGAGCCCGTCGGCTTCCCAGCGGCTTGGGTCGAGGCTGATCGCGCTCGGGTTGATCTTCTGGTCCTCGCCAGGCGCGGCGTCGCCGAGATTCCTCGCCGCTCGGCTGAACGCGAGGACGGCGTACGCCTCGAGCAGGTCGGCGTTGGCCGCGATCCGTGCCTTCAGCTGCTCGTCGTCGAAGCCGGCGATCATGTCCTTGTGGCGGTCGAACATCGCCGGGAAGTCCTGCGTCGGGACCATCGCCCGCCGCCACTCGCGCGATTCGAGTTCGTGCCACTCGCGGAACATGGCCTCGAGCGTGCGGGTGATCGTCCACATGCGCTCGACGTCGGGCCGCACGGCTGCCATCAGCTCGAGGTCCGTGAGCTTGCGGTGGAAGAACAGCAGCCCCAGGCAGCCCCAGTAGTAGATGTTGTTGGCGCTGATCTTCACGTTCATCACCATCGGGTTGTCCCAGAACACGTACTGGTCCTCGTACAGGGTCAGGTGCACCCGGTAGCAGTTCAGGAAGAAGTCGTTGTGGGCCGCCGCCCGCTCGGCGATGTCCTCACCGCTGAGCTCGCGAGTGACCAGATCCGTTGAGAACGTGTTCGAGAAGGCGATGAAGTCCGACCCTGGGGAATAGAACGGGTCGAGGAACGGCCCCGCCTCCCCGACCAGGCACCAGCGGTCGCGTGCCGGAGAACTCCTGCTTGCATCCGTAGGAGAAGTTCTCGACCTTGAGGAAGTCTTCAATCTGGTCGCGGCGGCCGTCGAGCGACTCGCGCGAGCTGCGGCTCGTACTCACGGATCCAGTCGAGCGCCTTGTCGAGCGTGTCCATCCGATCCCACGAGTGGAAGTTCGCGTCGGCAACGATTCCGATCGAGATCGGCCCGGAGGCGAGCGGAATCAACCACACCCAGTAGCCCTTGCCGCAGAGGTGGTTGGTCGAGAACTGCCGCAGCCCCCGCTCCGACATCCGGCCGAAGAAGTCATCGTCGCCGGGGTCGGCCCAGTCCTCGATGTCGAGGCCGCCGGCGAGCCTGAACCACGCGGAGTTGACCATGTGGCCGTTGTCCTCGAGCAGGCCCAGCTTCCTCTTGAGGATGAACGACCGGCCGCTCGCATCGACCAGCCAGCGCGCCTGCACCGTCGACTCTTCGCCGCCGGGACCGCCGCGCACGATCGTGACGCGGTGGGGATCCCCGACCTCGACGTTCGTGATGAAGCTGCCGCCGAACAGGTCGACTCCCGCCGCGTCGTTCTGCACGCCGAGAAAATTCTCGAATCGGCCACGGTCGAACTGCCAGCTCGGAACCGGTGTGTGAGCTCGTGGCCCTCGTTCGATCCGCTGGGTGATGTCGCCGTTGTCTCCCGCCGGGAACCAGAAACGCAGGCCGCACTTGCGGATCTGCTGCGTCTCCATGTGGTCCATCAGGCCGAGCACTTCGCCGAAGTAGTTGCAGGCGATCTCCTGCGTGGACTCGCCGACCTTGAAGGCAGCCTCGGGTGCCGGCCCGGGGCGCTTCTCGGCGATGAAGATGCTCGTCTCGGGGCGGGCGTGCTTGAGCTGCAAGCCGAGCGTCAGGCCCGCCAAGCCTCCGCCCAGGATCGCCACGTCGTACCGGTCGGCCGGCTGTCTATCGCTGCTCAAAACCGCCTCCTGTCGCTTGTGCCCGCGCCTGTCTGCGCCCCGTGATCAGCCGATGAGTCACCCCAACAACCCCCTCGCATTGCCGGTAGACACACAATCATGACTAACCGCGTGTACGCATGCAAGCGCAGATGGCGGCCCGGTGTGCGCGGGCCTCTCGGCGACCAATCTGGGTATGAAAACGGCCTAGCAAGGCGTATCCGTACATTAGATGCCCGGCGGAGACCCCGGTCCAGGGGTGAAAAGAATCACTTCTCAGGTGGCAACCTCGGTGTTAGAGTCGCCGCCTGGCGGCGATCTACTTCTGCGGGGGAGAAACGACGCGTTGAGCGCACAGTCGGATTCGTCAGGGAAGGGACGATGATCACTCGACTGCCCGCCAACGGAACGAAAGTGAAGGTGTGCGGAGTCGTCGATTCCAGCCGAGCTCGACATCCTCGCAGCGGTCGGGGTCGACTTCGTCGGCCTCTGGTACGGGGTCGCCGGAGGCCCGCACGATCTGCCGCTCGATCGCTGGGTCGAGCTCGCCGCGGCCGCGGTCGAGACGCCGGCGGCGGTGCTGGTGACGTTCGCCAAGGACGCTGAACTGCTCGGGGATGCGCTCGCGGCCGCCGAGGCCGGTTGGATCCAGCTCCACGGCTACCAGTCACCTGGGCTGGTGCGCAAGCTGAAGGCCAGGGCGCCGGAGGTCAAGGTGCTGAAGGTCCTGCACGTCAAGGGCGGCGAGTGCCTGGAGGGATCGCTGGTCGGCGCCTACGAGAAGGCCGGCGCCGACGCGTTCCTGCTCGACGTCGTCGCCGACGACGGGCGCGTGGGCAGCACCGGACTGGCGCTCGATCCCGAGGTCGCGACCGCGGTCACGGCGGGCTTCAACCTGCCCTTCCTGATCGCGGGCGGGATTTCCGAAGCCAACCGCGACCGGTATGCCGCACTGACGGAGCATCCGCGGTTCATGGGCGTTGACGTCGATACCAACGCCCGCGGTGCCGACGGGAGAATCAGCGCTCAGCGGGTGGACGCAATCACGCATGCGTGGCGGGCCAATGGCTAGTCGCTTCATCGACGCCCTGGTGGCGTCGCCGCTGCCGATCATCATGGAGGTCAAGCGCTCGGACGCCGACGGCGTCGAGTTGATCGGCGATCGCTCGATCGAGCAGATCGTCTCGCAGTACGTCGCCGCGGGCGCGCCGTGCATCTCGGTGGTCACCGGCCGGTGGTTCGGCGGGGTGGAGCAGATGCTGATCGACGTCGCCGGACTGACCGACCTGCCGCTGCTGCAGAAGGACTTCATCACCCGCGAGAAGCAGGTGATCCGGGCCAAGGAGATCGGCGCCTCCGCCGTGCTGCTGACCGCGCGGATCCTGCCGAAGTCGACCTTCCAGCACATGATCGAGACCACGCTCCGGCACGAGCTGACTCCGTTCGTCGAGATCGCCGATCACGAGGAGCTCGCCTCCGTGGTCCACGCCGAGCAGTGCATCGTGGCGATCAACAACAAGGACATCCGCACGCAGGAACGGGGCGCCGGCGATCTGGACCGCAGCCGCTTGCTGCTCGACGCCGTGATCGACTCCGGCACGCCGGTCCCGGCGAGCGCGAGCGCGATCACCGACCCGAAGATCGCTGCGGAGCTGGTCAGCAGCGGCTTCAAGGGACTCCTGATCGGCACCGGCCTGCTCCAGGCGGACAGCATCCAGGGCTGGATCGACGCGTTCGAGCGGCACCGGCGCGCGCAGGCGGCGTGAGCACCGAGGCCGTGACATCACTCGCCGCGCACTTCGCCGCCCATGCCGAGCGGGCGCCCGATGCGCCGGCGTTGATCTGGGAGGGGCAGGCGACAAGCTACGGCGAGCTGCGGAGCATGGCCGAGAGCGCCTTCATCGAGCACGATCTGGCGAGCCTGCCGGCCGATCGGCCGATCGGGATCCGGGCGAAGAAGTCGCCCGAGGCGATCGCGCTGATCCTGGCGTGCTTGCAGTCAGGCCGGCCGTTCCTATTGCCGTCGATCGAGCTCGCCGCCGACACGCTGGCGAAGCTGTTCGCGCAGGCAGGCGTCAGCACCGTGCTGTCGCCGACCGGCCCCCGGAGCGACAGCGCCGCCAGCCTGCGGGCGCTCGTCGACGCGCCGCAGACCGAGTCGATCGACGCGCCCCCGTCGGAGTGGCCGCCGGCGGCCGGGGCCGAGGGCGTGACGTTCATGCTCACGACGTCCGGGTCGACCGGGCTGCCGAAGATCGTCCCGTTGCGCGAGGAGGGTATCGACGCGTTCACCGACTGGGCCGCCGACCAGTTCGGGATCGGCGCCGGCACGGTGGTGGCCAACTACGCGCCGCTCAACTTCGACCTCTGCCTGCTCGACATCTGGACGACGCTGAAGCACGGCGGGACGGTGGTGATGGTCGATCAGGACCGCGCGACGCAGAGCCCCTACCTGTCGGCGCTGATCCACGACAACGGCGTCAACGTGCTGCAGGCCGTGCCGATGCTCTATCGCCTGCTGATCGACGTCAACCGCGCCGGTGGGGACACGTTCCCGACGGTCCGTCACGTGATCACCACCGGCGACAAGATGCCGGCGACCTCGCTGGCCGAGCTGCCGACTCTGTTCCCGGGGGCCCGCTGTTACAACGTCTACGGCTGCACCGAGACGAACGACAGCCTGATGCACGAGTTCCTCGGCCTGGCCGACGGCAACGTCCCGAGCAACATCCCGGTCGGGCAGCCGCTCCCCGGGGTGACCGCGCGCGTGCAGAACGAGGACGGGACGCCGCTCGAGGGCACCGGCACCGGCGAGCTGCTCGTGTGGACGCCGTTCCAGACCCGCGGGTACCTGAAGTCCGAGCTCAACGCGGAGCGGTTCACCGCGGTCGACGGGGAGGAGCGGCCGTTCTACCGCACCGGCGACATCGTCCGTCGCCACGACGACGGCACGCTGACGCTGGAGGGCCGGGCGGACTTCTACGTGAAGGTGCGCGGGGTCCGCGTCTCGACGCAGGTCGTCGAGCAGGCGATCCAGGAGCACCCCGAGGTCGTCGAGGTCGGTGTGATGGCGATCGAGGACGAACTCGCGGGCAAGCGCCTGTGCGCCGTCGTTCGCAAGGAGCCGGACTCGACGCTGAACAGCCTCAAGTTGCGCCAGCACTGCATGACCAGGCTCGCCCGCCCCGAGATGCCGTCGAAGATCACGATCGTGACGGAACCCCTCCCCAAGACATCTACCGGAAAGGTCGATCGCAGAGCGATCACGGCCGAACTAGAGAGGACGCACAGCTAAATGGATGACGAGACCGCAAAGATCAAGGGCTACATCGTCGAGGAGTTCATGCCGGACATCTCCGTCGACGAGCTCGAGTCGGACTTCGACCTGCTGACCGGCGGGGTCGTCGACAGCCTTGGCCTGCTGAAGTTCGTCGCCTGGATGGAGGACGAGTTCGACATCACGATCGACGAGTCCGAGCTCGGGCCCGACAGCTTCCGCACCGTCACGGCGATCAAGGAGTTCGTCGACAACGCGCGCGCCGGTGGCTAGCAAGACGCCATCGCCAGCGCTGGCCGCGCTGGTCACGCGCAGCTATCCGATCGAAGCCGACGTCTGGGCGGACTTCTGGCAGCGCCTCGCCGCCAAGGAGTTGCATCCGGGCGAGGCGGTCGCGGTGCTCTCGTCGCTGACCACCCAGATGCCGGACGGCGCATCGGTCAGCGCGCTGCTCAGCTCGCTCCGGGCGGGTAACCCACAGCCGGCTGCGCCCGCCCGCACGACGGTCAACATCGTCGGCACGGGCGGGGGGCCGAGCACGTTCAACCTCTCGTCGGCGTCGGCGTTCGTCGCCGCGGCGATGGGCACGCGGGTGATCAAGACCGGTTCCCGCGCCTACGCGTCCCGGACCGGCTCGGTGGACCTGCTCGACCGGCTGGGGATCCGGATGGCCGGCAGCTACGAGGAGCTCGAGCAGCTGCTCGACACCTTCGGGATCGCCTGCGCCGGGCCGTTCGTGTACCCGAAGGAGCTGCGGCTGCTGGCCCGCCAGATCCTGCCCTTCGACATGAAGACGGTCGGGCGGTTCTTCAACCTCGTCGGGCCGTTCCTGGCCGCGGTTCCCGTGACGACGCAGATCACCGGCGTCTCCGACCACTCGGTTCTGCCGGTCTTCCGCGCGCTGGCTAAGGAAGACCCCACGCGCGACTACTGGCTGTGCTGGAACGACCTGGGGTGCGATGAGCTGCTGAGCGTCACCGACGGCCACGTGTTCGACAGCGCTGCGGACGCTGAGCGGGTGATCGCCCCGGGCGAGCTGGGCCTGACCGACAGGCCGTTCGAGGACCTCCTGCCGGTGGCCGAGCTCGACGACACAGTCCCGCACTTCCTCAAGCTCATCAGCGGCGACGGCCCGACGGGCGCGATCGAGAGCATCCGCCTGAACGCCGCGGTGCTGGCGGTCAACGGTGGTGTCAGGGAGGATTGGGCGGGCGCCCTGAAGCTCGCCGAGGAGACGATGACGAGCGGCGAGGCGGTCCGGCTGATCGAGCGGATCCGCGCTCACGGGGCCGTGGGGGCGAGGTAGGCCGCGGTGGCGTTCTTCAGCGAGCCGCTGCCGGGTCGCCCCGGCCTCGCGCTGTTCCTCAACGCCGGGGACCCGCCGCTCGACCTCTTCCGGAAGCTCGTGCTGATGCTCGACGCGGCCAAGGTCGACTGCCTCGAGCTGGCGATCCCGTTCCCGAACTCCGCCAGCGACGGGCCGGTGATCCGCGAGTCGGCGAGCCGGGCGCTGGCCGACGGCGTCGACGCCGACGCGGTGCTGGGATTCATCGCCGGCGTCCGCCCGGGGCTGACGCACCTGAAGATCGCGCTGCTCGCCGACTGGAGCTACTCCATCAAGCGCACGCCGCTGCCCGAGTTCCTGGCCCGGGTCAAGCAGGCCGGCGCCGACGGCCTGCTCGTCCATGGCCTGCCGCCGCGGCTGCGGACCCAGTACTACGACGCGGCGCGCGAGGTCGGCCAGCCGATCGTTACCACGTGCTACGCCACCTCCGAGCCGGCCGTGCTCGACGAGGCGGCCGAGCACGGGTCGGCCTACATCTACCTGGTCGCGGCGTACGGGCGCAGCGGCACCGTCGGACCGCCAGACCACGCCGCCCTCGTCCCGGTGATGGAGCGCCTGCGCGCCGCCAGCACGGTGCCGATCGCGGTGGGTTTCGGGGTCAAGACGCAGGCGCACATCGAGGGTCTGGGCGCGGTCGGGGCCGACGCGGCGATCGTCGGCAGCGAGTGCGTGGCCCGCGTGGCGGCGGCTCAGGCGGCCGGCCGGGATGTGGTCGAAGACTTCAAGGGGCTGCTGGTCGAGCTGGGACACGTCCCGGACTCGGCGGCGGCAAAGCCGGTTCAGTAACACAACCAAAGGGGAGCACGCCATGCTGATTCGCAAGCTCGACAGCGTCAAGACGGTGGATTGGGGCAACGGGGTGAGCCGCCGGTTCCTGCTCGAGTCCGACGGAATGGGCTACACCGTCACCGACACGATCGTCAACGCCGGGACCACGTCGCGCCTGGAGTACAAGAACCACCTGGAGGCGTGCTACTGCATCGAGGGCAGCGGCGCGGTCGTCGAGATGGACGGCACCCGCCACGAGATCGTGCCGGGCACGCTGTACGCCCTCGACAAGCACGACATGCACGACCTGATCGCCAATCCCGAGGGCGATATGCGGCTCGTCTGCATGTTCACCCCGGCGCTGACCGGTGACGAGGCCCATCGCCTCACCGAGTCCGGCATCCACTCCTCGGTCTACTAGGGCCACCACGAGGACCTGCGGCTCGTCTGCATGTTCACCCCGGCGCTGACCGGTGACGAGGCCCATCGCCTCACTGAGTCCGGCATCCACTCCTCGGTCTATTAGGGATCACGACGATGGCACTGCCCGCACCCATCGGCGACTGGAACGACGAGCAGAAGGCGCTGCGCAAGGGACTTCAGAAGTACTACGAGGCCCTCAACGCAGGCGTGCTCGAGGACGATGCCGCCGAGCGGTTCAACCGCGACAAGTGGCAGCTGATCCGCGAATCCGGCGTCATCCGGATCCCGTTCGCCGAACAGTGGGGCGGGCTCGGCCACGACGCGCTCACGCTCGTCTACGTGCTGGAGGAGCTGGGCTACGGGTGCCGGGACGCCGGGCTCCTGTTCGCGCTGGCCACCCAGGTCGTCAGCGCGGCGATCCCGCTGCAGAAGTTCGGCTCTGAGGAGCTGAAGGAGCGCTACCTGGCGCGGCTGATCGACGGCGAGATCATCAGCGCCCACGCGATCTCCGAGCCGTCGGCCGGCTCCGACGCGATGGCGATGAGCACGACCGCGACGCCGGACGGCGACGGGTATTTGCTCAACGGGGGCAAGACGTTCATCACCAACGGCCCGATCGCCGACGTGATCACCGTCTACGCCAAGCTCGAGACCGGCGACGGAGCGTCGGGCATCACCGCGTTCCTGGTGCCCACGGACACGCCCGGGTTCCACGTCGGACCGCCGATCGCCAAGCTCGGGCTCAACACCTGCCCGTTCTGCGAGCTCGAGTTCACCGACTGCCGCGTCCCGGCGAGCAATATCGTCGGCAAGCCGGGCGCCGGCTTCTTCATCCTCGAGCACGTGATGAACTGGGAGATCCTCTGCATCTTCATCATGATGGCCGGGGAGATGCAGGAGCGGATGGAGCGGTGCATCGCCCACGTGAAGAAGCGCACCGCGTTCGGGGTGCCGATCGCCTCCAACCAGTACGTCGCGGGCAAGATCGTCGATCAGAAGATCGGGATCGAGACCGTCGCGCAAACACCTCTACGACACCGCTCGGCGGTTCGCCAAGGGACGCAGCGTCACCACCGAGATCTCGATGGCGAAGCTGGTCACGAGCGAGGCCAATCTGGCCTCCGCGCTGTCCGCCGTGCAACTGTTCGGCGGCCGCGGCTACATGCGCGAGTACGGCATGGAGAAGGGGCTGCGCGACGCGGTCGGCGGCCCGATCTACTCGGGCACGAACGAGATGCAGCGCGTGCGTATCGCTTCGATGCTCGGCCTGTAGGGTGGGGACGCGACATGGGACTGATGACGGGAACAGGTCCACTGAGCCGGACCCCGGCCGGCGTGTTCAACTTCGACCCGCCCGCCGGTGGGTCGGTGTACCTCGAGCCGACCGCGAAACGGATCCGGGTGATGGTGGACGACGTGACGATCGCCGACAGCGTGCGCGCGTCGATCATGTCCGAGACGAACCTCCAACCGGTCTACTACTTCCCGCCCGATGACGTCCGGGCGGACGTGCTTGTGCCCTCCGAGCGCCGCACTCACTGCGCGAGGAAGGGGGACGCGCGCTACTACTCGATCGAACTAGGCGACCGCCTGATCGAGAACGCTGCCTGGACCTACCCCGAGCCGATCGCGGGCTCGCCGGGTTCGGCGGCTTGATTGCGTTCTACTGGGGCCGCGTGGACCGCTGGTTCGAGGAGGACGAGGAGATGTTCGTCCACCCCCGGGATCCGTATCACCGGCTCGACGTCCTGCCCAGCTCGCGGCACGTGCGGATCTCGCTCGACGGCGAGTTGCTTGCCGAGAGCCGCAACGCGATCGCGCTGTTCGAGTCGAACCTGCCGACCCGCTGGTACCTGCCGCGCGAGGACGTCCACGCGCACCTCGTCCCGGTCGACACGGTCACGCGCTGCGGCTACAAGGGCGCCGCCGCGTACTACTCGGTGCAGCTGGCCGGCGGCGGGATCGTCGAGAACCTCGTCTGGTCTTACGCCCAGCCGTTCGACGAGGCGCGGCGGATCGCCGATCGCCTCTGCTTCCTCAACGAGCAGGTCGATATCGAGGTGGACGGCGAACTCCAGGCACGTCCGGCGACGGCCTGGAGTCGCGGCATCCGCTCTGAGGCGCTAAGCGTCCGTCGCGGACCCTAAGTTCCTAGATGTCGTGAACGCCGCGGTAGCGGCCGCCGTGGAAGAGCAGCGGCAGCCCCTCTGGGTCGTAGCCGATGTCGAGCACTTCGCCAATGAAGATGTGGTGGTCGCCCGACTCGTACTGCGCGTGCAGGTTGCAATCGAGGTATCCGATTGCGCCGTCCAGGATCGGCGATCCGGTCTCCGCCGTCCGGTGGGGGACCTCCGCAAACGCGTCACGGCCCTTCGGCCGGTCGCGCGAGGCAAAGTACCGAGACAGCGGCTCCTGGTCGGCCGCCAGGATGTTCACGGCAAAGCAGCCGTTGGCCGTGATCTGGTTCATCCCCTCCGAGCGGGAGATGACGCAGACCAGGATGAGCGGCGGGTCGAGCGAGAGCGACGAGAACGCGTTGGCCGTCATTCCGTAGGGATGCTGCTCGCCGCGCGTGGTGATCACGGTCACGCCGGTCGCGAAGCTGCCGACCGTCGAGCGGAATTCTTTGCTGCCGAAGCCGGGCACGGTCCGGGTACCGGCTAGGCGCCGGCGAGCTTGTCGAGGCGACCGCGGATGACCTCGTCGAAGTCGACCGACAGGCCGAGCGACCCCGCCACGAGCTCGCGGAAGTCCTCCTTCTCGAGGGCGAGGAGCTTGACGTCGGTCCTCGCCTTGACGCTGGCCGACCGGGGCAGGTCGAGCATGATCGCGACCTCGCCGTACAGCGTCCCCGGCTTCAGCGGCGACACCGATTCGGTCTGTCCATCGACCTCCCGAATCACCTCGGCCTCTCCCTCGAGCAGGATCAGGAACTTGTCAGCCGGTCCCCCCTGGCGAACGATCGTCTGGCCGGCGGTGGCGGTGATCGGTTGCAGCGCCGCGGTGACCGTCTCCGCGTCCTGCGTCGGCAGGTTGGCCACGACGCTGAATGTCCGGTCGCGGTGGAAATCGGCACCGAACGCGTTCGAGTCGCCGCGCGTCGCGACCGGCGTCGCCGCCCGGTTGTCGATCAGCTGCAGGTCGGTCGGCACGATCCGGAAGAACGAGATGCTCATCGTCGATCCGGGCGACAGCGTCGGGAACCGCTGTCCGAACAGGTCCGCCACGCGGGCGATCTGCTCACCGCTGAGGATCACCTGGCATTCGCCGACGCCCTGCAGGCCCTGCGTAGCGTTGAGGTCCTCGGAATAGTGGTCGATGGCGAAGGAGACGACGGGGTTCTGGTCGATGTGACGCGCGGTGATCGTCCCGGCCCGGCTCCAGAAGTACAGCGTCGGCCCGTCGTTCACGTACAGGAAGGTGCTCGCGCGAGGCACGCCGCTCGAGGAGACGGTGGCCAGCGTCAGCGTCCGCTGTCCGCTCAGGTATTCGACGATCTCCGGCGGAACCTCGACCGGTGGGCCTGCCGCGCTCATCTCAGTCTCCTTGTCCTTTTCGGCGTGTCGGCATCCTATTTTATCCCGCTCCCTCGGGTGGACGAGGCCTGCACGGCTGCGGCGTCACGGCCGCGACACCCTCGGCCACCGACCACCGCTTCACCGGCTCGACCCGCCCGCGGATCGAGAGCTCGTCGAAGAACACGAGCTCGGCGTGCGGGCTCCGGAGCGCCTCCTTGGTCGACTCGGCCATCAGCAGCTGATGCGGACATCGGCACCGTCATCCTCTGACCTTCGGCCATCGTGGTGTCTCGCCTCTCAGACAGCTCTGTGGTGGAGCCAACGAGCTTGGACGCCACGGCGGTCAGAACCACTACACGGGCGCCCGTTACACTACTTCTACCGACACGACCAGCTAGAGCCGCGACCGCGCCGCGGAGGTGATATCGTCGCCGAGTAGCCTGGTCAGTTGCCCACTCGACTCGCTGGTGCTGAAGCGTATTCACGCCACGCAGACCGGCTCGGGGAGAGGACGTGTTTAGGAGCCAGTCGCGGTCGCCGTACCCAAGGAGACCGGGGCGCGGTTGGCTATGACTGCTGGCCTCGTCATGGGTCCGTGTCTTAGGTTCAGATGAGCTCGGCGATCCCAGCTGTCAAGTTCGGGTCCGGAGCGGATTTTTCGCTCGGTATCGAAGACGAGCTGCTGCTTGTCGATCCGGTCACCCACGCGCTCGACCACTCTGCCGTTGGAGTGCTCGACCGACTCGCGGTGGCGCCGGTCGACGGCGCGGTACATCCCGAAGCGTATGCCGGCGTGGTCGAGCTGGTGTCGCCGGTCTGCGCTAACGCATCCGACGCCGTTGCGGCGTTGGCCGGTCTGCGCGGACGCCTGACCACGGTCGGTGCGACGGGGATCGGCGCCGGCCTGCACCCGGACGGCGCGTTCGGTGACGTCGTGCACTTTCCAGCGGAGCGCTACCGCGTGATCGCCGCGGAAATGCGGGGCCTGCAAGCGCGCACGCCGACGTGCGCGCTCCAGGTGCACGTCGGCATGCCGGACGCCGAAGCGGCCATCCTCGCCTGCAACGGCCTGCGGGCGTACCTCCCGCTGCTGCAGGCGCTGGCGGCCAACTCTCCGTTCTGGCATGGCCGCGACTCGGGCCTGGCGAGCGCCCGCGCCCAGGTATTCCGGGCATTTCCAAGCTCTGAGATTCCGCCGGCGTTCGGGTCCTACGACGAGTACGCCGAGCTCGTCGAGGCGCTCGCCGCGGCGGGCGCTCTGCGGGACTACACGTTCCTCTGGTGGGACATCCGTCCGCACCCCGCACTGGGAACGGTAGAGGTCAGGGCGATGGACAGCCAATCGTCGCTGAGCATCACGGCGGGTTTGGCGGCGCTGGTACACGGGCTGGCGCGCAGAGCAGTCGAGGAGCCTGGCCCGTGGGAACGGAGTGAGGTGTTGATGCAGTCAAGCTTCCGCGCAGCCCGCGACGGGCTCGACGCAACGCTGTGGCATGATGGGGCTATGAGACCCGTGACCCAGATCGCGCGCGAGGCGGTCGATCTCGCCAGGCCTCACGCACGCGATCTAGGCTCTGAATCAGCACTTGATGAGATCGAGCGCGTGCTGGTCGAGGGCAACGGCGCCGTCCGTCAGCGCGCCGCGTTCGCGCGCGGTTCTATGCACGCGGTGCTCGCCGGGCTGGTGGACGAGACCGCCCAGTCGGAGCCCGCGGGTGGCATCGGCAAGCCAGAGCTGAGGTTGGGTCTTGCGCCCCCGTCGGCTGTCTTCCGCCCGCGGGGCTGGCCGTAGACTCACGCCTTGTGCAGGCTCTTCGGTATGAGCGGCGGCACGCGGGAGGTCCAGGCAACCTTCTGGCTGCTTGACGCACCCGCGAGCCTGCTGCTGCAGAGCGAGGGTCAGCCAGATGGCGTCGGGCTGGGAACCTTCGGCGAGGACGGCGCGCCGTCGGTCTACCGCAAACCGGTGGCCGCGAATCGCAGCGACACGTTCATCGCGGGTGCCCATGAAGTCCGCTCGCGTACCTTCCTCGCCCACATCCGCCACGCAACCGCCGGCGAACCGCGCGTGGATAACACGCACCCGTTCGAGCAGCATGGGCGGCTGTTCGCTCACAACGGCGTCTTGGGTAACCTAACGGGCCTGCGTCGCCGACTCGGGCGCCACACCGAGCTCGTCCACGGCACGACGGACTCGGAACTCTACTTCGCCCTGATTACGAAGCGAATCGACGAGGCCGACGGCAACGTCAGCGCCGGGATCACCGCGGCGGCGAAAGAGATCGCAGTCGAGTTCCCGCTCTATTCGCTCAACATGCTGATCACGACCGCGACCGACCTGTGGGCGCTTCGCTACCCGGATACGAACGAGCTCTGGATCCTCGAGCGCTCGATCGGCGGCTTTGACCCAGGCGCGGCCTTCGACGAGCGCAGTGCCTCTGGAATCGTGCGCGTCCATTCCGGCGAGCTCTCGATCCTCCCAGCGACGGTGATCGCCTCCGAGCGCATGGACTCCAGCCCCGGCTGGCGGTTGCTCGAGTCCGGCGAGCTGGTCCACGTCGATTCCGGACTCCAGGTAACGACGACGATCGCTGTCCCGGACCCGCCCGCACAGATGATGGAGCTCAGCGCGCAGGAGGCGGTCGCCCAGGCGGAGGACCCGGCGCGCAGCGCCGGTTAGATCACGCGGAGCCCCGCGGCGTTTTCAGTCCTGGGGGTCGTCGAGCGTGATGACCGTGGTCGTGCTTGCTGACGTCGGCTGCGGGGAGCCTGCCTTGCTTCTCGCGCGTTCTCGATCGGTGGACACCTCGCCTAAACCGAAGTTCCCCCCGTAGTCAGCGGTTGTAGAGGCCGGGATCCCTGTGTTGGTGGGTAGCCGCATGACTCTATCCGCAGCGGTCGATCGTAAAGCGAACAGCGCCGTGAGCTGCGTCAGCGTCGGCACCTCGTCGAGCGTTGACTTCATGAGCAGTGGCTCATCCTGGTCGTAGAGGCCGGTGACCTTGAACGGGATGATCAAACGGCATCGCCAGGGCCAGGAGCAACGCCCGGTGCTCGCCGACGTTGAGCACGATGCCCACCGTGACGATCACCGCGCTGACGTCGGCGAGCCCTAACAACCGATGCTGGAGCCCCGCGCGTCGAACACCGATGGTGGCGTGCGCTCCTCGGCGGCCACGGGGCCCACTCGGGTGCGCGCACGCCGGCTCGACCCCGAGGATCAACGGGATCGTGGCCTGCCGCCGGAGTGCGCCACCGAGCCCTTCTTCGTGAATTGTCAGCTTCGAAGCGAGCTGAGGTCTCACGGCCAATCAACGGCAGCTGGCCAGAGGCCCTCACCCCACGGAAGGCCCGTCCGAATCTCCACCGCAAGACTCCATGGCGCCGGGAGCGCCCTTGCTCCCGGCGCCCATCGGACCGGGTTTAATTCACGACGATGCCTGCCGGCGTGGCGCCGGCGGGCAACGGGGTCGGGGAGGTGGCCAGCTCAGTCAAGCTGCCGCCGTGGACTGCAAACACGCCGACCTCGCCGATCTTGCTCTCGTCGACGTACAGCGTGCGGCCGTCGCGGCTCAGGCGGGCGTCGACCGCTCCGACGCCGCCGCCGACGCGGACCGGGGTGCTGCCGAGCAACGCCAATGTGCCGTCCTTCGTGATCGAGTAGCTGGAGATCGAACCGGATGCGGTATTGACCGTGAACAGAAAGCGGCCGTCGTGACTGATCTCCACCCAGCAGGGAGCCATCTGGAGATCGGCGAACGGCGAGGACCCAATCGACGACAACGTGCCGTTGCTGGAGTCGGTGAAGGCAGAGACGGTGCCTGAATCCGTCGCGGTGTTATGCGCGTTTGAGACGAACAGCTGATTTGGGTTGGTGGGACGGAACTCGCTGCCGAACGGGCCGAGGCCCTGGGCGGGGAATGGTGATCCCGGCGCGGCCCTCACGCGGCCGTTCCAACCGACCGTGAAGCTGTCGATCTCCGAGCTTGCCACGCGTGTCCCGACGAGCTTGCCTCCATCGCTGCTGAACAGCACATCGCCGGGCTGGGAGCCATCGGGCAGCGTGACGGTCGAGCCGGCGAGGGGGTAAAGGTGGCCGTGATGGCCGAGGATGAACCCGGTGTAGTTGGGGCCGATGCTGCTGGCGTTGGCGACGTACACCAGGCGATGGTGGATCGCGATGCTGACGGGCAGCGCGCCACCCGATGAAACACCGCCCTCCCGAGCGAGCTGGAGTGAGCCGTCGTGGTGTATGCGCAGCACCGAGAGCTGATTGCTGCCGGCGTCGACCGCCACCAGATACCGACCGTTATCGGTGATTTGCAGCGCGCCCTGCGATGCGATTCCCGCACCCGTGCCGGCGCCACCCGCGGGGAACGGAGATCCCGGGAGTGGCGTCAGGCTTCCGTCTGGATGACGGTCAAATGCGGCGATCGTGTTCGCCGGCGCGGTGTTGTCGTTGACGTAGACATGACCAGTAACTCCGTGGCTGTGGGCACTCGCGGTCGCTGCCGCAGCTCCCGCAATCACGAACGCGAGCAGCGCGGAGTGACGCAGCACTCCCAATGAGGAAGGCATGGCTTCTCCTTTGTGGCTAGGTATTGCTGTTAGCCGTCAGTTACCGGTCGGGCGGGTGCATCGACACGATGTACCCCAACCGGAGAGTGACTTCAATTGGAGCAGACCGAGGCCACCCCTTCAACAGACGCAGGGACCTTGATATGGAACGGTAAGAACTTCGGCGGCGATCACGCCGCCGCCGGGAGGCTGAACCGCAAGCGCGTCCCGGAGGCCGGAACGGCCGAGTATGCGCGTGTCGTGATCGACGCGCTGGACGGCTCCAGTCATCGCAATGGGCTCTCAGGTCACGCTCTGACCCGCTCGGCAGCCGCCACCTTGCCGACGCACGATTGGCGAGAGCCCGATCGGTGTCCGGCCCACACCCGCATCACGAAAGGGGTGGTCGTGAACCTCGCGCGCGGTTGCCCCCGCTGATCGCGATCGTCGGCACCGTGCTCGTTGCTGGCGGCCTCGATTGCCGCGGCGAGCTGTTGGC
The DNA here is from genome assembly GCA_963725515.1 of uncultured Solirubrobacteraceae bacterium. Taxonomy (GTDB): domain Bacteria; phylum Actinomycetota; class Thermoleophilia; order Solirubrobacterales; family Solirubrobacteraceae; genus Palsa-465. The sequence goes on from CAVRZB010000004.1 coordinate 326,841, forward strand.
GCTCGAGTGGCGCGACGTCGACTTCACCGGCCAGGTGCTGCACGTTCGCCGGGCCTGGTCCGACATCGCGCGGACGACCAAGGTGCCGAAGTCGGGCAAAGCGCGCGCGGTTCCGATGTCCGACGACGTGATCGCCGCGCTCGATCGGCTCTCCCACCGCGATCACCTCACGGGCGACGGTGATCGAGTGTTCGTTAGCACCACGGGCGGCGTGCTCGACTCGAGCTCGCTGCGCAAGCGTTACGCCGCCGCGCTCGAGCGCGCTGGACTGCCGCCGCTGCGCCTGCACGATCTCAGGCACTCGTTCTGCTCGTTGGCGATCCGCGCGCTGCCAGTGAGCGACGTGCAAGCGATCGCCGGCCACAGCGACATCGCCACGACTTCGCGCTACCTGCACTCGGTACCCCGGCCAGAGCACGCGGCCAAGTTGACGGCGGCGTTCGCCGGCGAAAACCGTGCCTCCAACAGTGCCTCGAACGTAGACATTTCTGACGTTTTAGAGTCCGTCTGAGCGTCGAAAACCGCTCCAAACGGCGGGACTTGCCACGTCAGATCGATTCGACGGGACTTTTGATCCGAAGGTCGTGGGTTCGAGCCCCACCGGCGGCACTGGAGAACCCCACACACAGAGAACGGGCTCGCATTGCTGATCGCGTGTTTCGATGTCGGTGCGGTCGTCGAAGCGTGAGATCCGCGACCGCTCAGACCTCGTGGGCGAACTCGCAACAGCTCACAACGGTGTCGAAATCGCCCGCGCAACCGGCGCAGCTCCCCATCAGGTGAGAATGTTCACCGCCCGTGCGACGACCAGACCGAGAATGATCAGCGAGATGACCGCCTGCACGCCCATGGTCAGCTTGGCCCAGTGCCGCAGCGGCATGACGTCGGTCGGGCTGAACGCCGTGGCGTTCGTCAGGCCCAGGTAGAGGTAATCGAGAAACAGCGGCCGCCAGCCCGGGGGGGCGAGTGCGGGGTTCATATGCTCCGGGAACGCCAGGTGGGGGTACTTCGCGGCGCGATGAGCGCGCGCGGCTGGGCCGCCTGCGTCGATCTCCCAGTACGCGAAGCTGAACGCGATGATCGTTTCCAGCCAAACCAGTGCTCCGGACGAGAGCAGTGCGTGGGGGTTGTTCAGCGCCTTGTTGCCGTTCACCAACTCGACGGTCAGCACGACCGCTTGTGTTGTCGCCCCTAGGACGAGCACGGCGAGCAGCCCGACGCCGATCATGCGAGTGGCGCTCGACTGCCGGTCGATGCGTCCCGGGTCGGCGATGATGTGCGCCACGAGTAGCACCGCCAGCAGGGCCGGCTCGATCCACTTCGACACCAGGCTGAAGCGATCGGGCAGTAGCAAAGGGACGGCAATCGCCAAGCCAAGCACCAGCGTCGGAGGCCAGCGACTTTCTCCCCGGAGATCGTCGATCTGCTCCTGAGTGAGGTGACTCCCCATCGCGAACCCGGCCGCAGAGCATAAACCTGACCAGCGTCCTCGCGCCAAGGAAGCCGAGGCGCGAGGGATTGCGCGGCGTTCCGCGTCGTCTGGCGTTTCGTCGCCGGCCCGGGCTGCGCCGCGGACCGATGGCCCCATCTAGTGCGGGCGGCCCCCGTAAACGCCGGGGATCACGAGCCGCAGGGAACTTTCAATCCGAAGGTCGTGGGTCCGAGGCCCCACCGGCGGCACTGGAGAAAGGCCCACGTAGAACGAGCGGCCTACCATGCCCTGGAGGCCGCTCGCCGAGCCGGTTGAATGCGTGGGACCGACTCATTTCCTCAGGCGAGGAATGCGTTTGGTCTACCCGGCGCTCCGAAGCTAAAACGGCGCCACGTCCCAACTTCGGGTTCCGTAGTCCAGGGTACGTAGGACTCCTCGCCGTGGAGCTTCTCGGCCTCCTAATCAGTGGCAGCCCGGCGCAAACCCAGCAGCTTGCTCCGGTGAAGCCGCGCGCTCAGCGTTGCACCTGGCGTCACATCAGCGGATATTGCTGGGCACGGCACCGCCACACGCTGCGTGGCGCGGCCCACCGACGCCCGTGGCCAGCGCACAACCGAGGCGGACTCGATGTGGTCGATGTGCGTTCGCTGGGTGTGCGCGGTTCGGTGTGTGGCGACGGTGCCGGCGGGAACGCTGCGCTGTGTGGGAGGCACTGCCCCGGGAGACCGCCCGATGATTCGGTGCGTGGTTGTCAACCCGCGTTACCGCGGTCGCGATCAGTTGGCCGAGCGCGTCCTGCTCCTTGAAGGTCGGGGTGGAGGGCGGACCGTCGGTCAGGCTCGCCAGCGAGTTGGTGTCCACCGGATTGGGTTGGCTGAGGATCCAGGCGCGCAGCTGTTGCCGAACTTGTTGTTGCGCAGAGGTGAGCGTGGCGGGGTCGAGCTGATTGATGAACGGCAGGTTGGCCACGGTCAGCGGCCAGTCGTCGAGCACGTTGGGCAGGGGTACGACGGGGATGATCGTGCCCCCATGCGCTCTCAGGTAGGAGAACACCCGCTTCAGGTTGGCCTCGATCGTCGCAGCGCTCAGCCCGGCGGCGATGTCCTCGCTGCCCGCTATGACCACGTCAATCGGCGAGGGCGGAGGGTTGTATGTCCAGGTGACGAACTGCACGGCACCGCTGACCGCGAACGGCAGCTGGAACGTGGTCTGAATGCCACTCGGCTGTAGCCGGCCGAGGAGCTCAGCGGTGGTGCCATCCTGCCCCAGCGTGTCCCACTTTTGGTTGCCGAGGTTGTTAGGAAACCAGAACAGGAACCGCAGGCACTGCCCGTCGCCCACGCAGGTCACCGGCGGAGCGGCGGCCGCAGACAACGCGGGTAGAGACAAGCTGACGAGTACAGCAAGTAACAAAGCACGTCTCATCGCGGCCCTCCTTGAGGCTATCCGCTCGCCCGTTGGATGCACGGCGCAGCGCGTAGAGGTGGTAGCGGCCCAGTCCGTAGCGGGCGCGAAAGGCCCCGACGCCGATCTTCGCCCGCTCGGCCAGGCACCCGGCACGGCCCCGCCGCATGACGAAGGCCACGCACTGGCGCTCGCTCTTGAACTCCGAGCAGCTGCGCCAGCCGCCGTTCCGGCACTGGCTCTGCGACGTGGGCGTCAGCAGGTAGGAGATCACCACCATGGGCAGGCCAGTCGTGTCGACCGACTGCGAACCGCCCGGGGGCACGAGATTCGCGCCGCCACCACCACCCCCGCCGCCGAGCAGTCCCCCGCCGCCACCACCGAACCAGACCGACGGCGATGGCCAGCCTCAACGGTGCCCGGAGCTCCCCGTCGGGCGGCGGTGACGCGCAACGAACAGGTTCGGACATCCGAGTGCCTCGTTTCCTCACCTGGGACGGTGAAAGGAGTGCCGCTGGGTACAGGGTCGTCAGGTCAAGACCGTCGAACCCTGGGCAAGCCGTGGCGCCACGCTACGCCCGGGGAACATCGAAGTCAACCAACCTCAGAAGCCGAGCGGCCCATCCACATCCGAGGGCCTTTGCACGTCGAACGTGCGGGCCTGCGCCTCGGCGTTGCGGACCCGGTCGAGCGCGACGAGCAGAATGCCGCGCTCGAAGTGGTGACGCCTGGTGTGGATCCACCCCGGCGTGTCGGGCCCTTTTTCGTCGTGCTCCTCGATCAGGTCGAGGATGGCTCGCTCGGCTGGCGTGGTCACCACTACCCCCAATGCGTAGGTCGCCTGTGCCGACGCACCGTTGGAAACGGCGCGAGTCGATCGTGCCTGAGGTTAGCCCCTTTAGCCACCTCGCCACCGGCGACCGCTGCTCGTCGGGTTCTCGGCGGCCCCGCGGCGGGCTCCGGAGTCATGCGCCGAAATACAATGGCTTGCCCCGCCCCCATGGTGTAGCGGTTAGCACGCCAGCCTTTCACGCTGGTAGCGGGGGTTCGATTCCCCCTGGGGGTACTACTGACTGCGGCGATCGGCTGCGGGCGTTCGTGGAAGACGAACGCCCCACTCCGTCCAGGGAAGCGGGGCGCTCGCGCCCGTTCTGAGTGGGAAAGGCAGGGCGAACGGGCGCAGACGAGCCTATTCGCTGGCCGCCGGTGGTTGAATATTTTGTACGCCCGTACCCTCAGCATCTGCGCCGCCTGGAGCCGACTCGTCTGGCTACGCGGCGCGCTGGTAGATCTGGATCCGGACGCCGTCCGGACCGACGGTCTTCGTCTCCGCGAGCTTTAGTCTCAGCCGGTCGATGCCGAGGAGGCCGGTGTGCCGCTGATCGAGATGGCCATCGCGTTCGTCCGCCACCCCGCGGTGACCGCGGCGATCATCGACCCGCGAACGATGGAGCAGTTCGAGCGCCAGCTCCCGGCCGCGGAGGTCACGCTCTCCGAGGACGTGATCGACCGGATCGACACCTCGGGCACGAACATCAACCGGGGGATAAGCCCGCCCCGCAGCCGTCGGCGCCACGTGGCTAGCCACTGGGGCGGCTCGTGAGCGCTGCACCGGACCCGTTGCGCAGGCAGGTAACGTTGTTCTGCCATGGCCGCTGAGTGGCCCAGCCTCTCCTACGAGCAGTGGGGCGCGAGCTGCGACACGCTGCACGCACACACTCAGGTACTGGGCAAGCTCGCGGGTATGCTCGCCCCGCCCGAGCCACAGCTCCAACACACGGCGCTGCGTCTGACGGCACGGGGCTGGGAGACGGCATCGCTGCCGGCGCCCGACGGCTCGGGAGCGTTGGTCGTCGCGCTCGATCTGCGGACCCACGAGGCGCTCATCGAGCACAGCGACGGGCGCACGGGAAGCGTCGCGCTCTCGCCGGACCGGCCGGTCGGAGCGGTCACACGTGAGGTGCTCGCCGCGGTTCGCCGGCTCGCTGGCGCGGTGGAAATCAACCCGACACCGCAGGAGGTGTCGTGGACCGTGCCGCTCGATGAGGACGACGAGCACGCGCGCTACGACCCCGGCCAGGTGGCGGACTACTTTGCCGCCGCGACTCGCGCGGCACTTGTGCTCGCCGAGTTCCGCGCGCCGTACCGTGGACGCTCGACGCCGGTCAACGCGTGGTGGGGATCGTTCGACCTGGCGGTGACCCTGTTCTCTGGACTGCCTGCCGATCCGCCCTCGCGGGACTTCATCATGCGCAACGCGATGAACGCGCAGGAGGTGGCCGTCGGCTGGTGGCCGGGTGACTCGGGATACGGCAAGGCGGCTTTCTATGCCTATGCCCACCCAGCGCCCGAGAATTTCGCCGACGCGATGCTCTCGCCCCCGGCTGCACGCTGGGAGCCGGCACTAGGAGAGTTCGTGCTCGACTGGGACGACATTCGCCCCAGCTCCAACCCCCATGCGCTCGCACTCGAGTTCGCCCGCTCCGTGTTTCGTCATGCCTGCACGGTGTGCGAGTGGGATCCGGCACTCGCCGCGAGCGCGGCGGGCATGCCGCCGCCCGTCGTTTGAACCGCAGGAGGTAGCACGCCACGGCGACCTGCTGCCGAACCTGCCCTGAGCCGACGACGCGACGAGCCGAGAAGCCGACGAGGCGACGAGGCCGGCGGCCCGCGGCCTCAGGCCGCCTGCGCCACGCGTTCGGACGCGCATTGACACTCGGCCGATCGATGCAGCGTGGGGTCGTGCGCGAAACGCTGCGCAACGCGCACCACCTCCTCCCCGAGTGTGCGCAGCTGCAGCTCGATCAGCTCGTCCTGGACCGCTCCCGAATCTGCAAAAACCGAGGTTGCTCCCAAGACGGGGACCGCGTAGGGCACCGCCCAGGCGCGCAGGGAGCGCACCGAGAAGTCCATCGTGTTGATGACCTGGAGCCCCTGCGTTCCTCCCGCGGCGCTGATCAGGCCGATGACCTCGTCATGCAGGTAGGCCGGCTCGCGCGACCCGAGCATATGCAGCCAGTCGATCGCGTTCTTGAACGAGCCCGACACCGAGCCGTTGTACATCGGGCTGCTCCAGAGCATGCCATCAGCCTCATAACAGGTCTCGATCAGCGACTCGACGATCGCGGGCGCGCGAGCCTCAAGCTCGGGGCTGAACATCGGCAGGTCGAGCCTCCGGAGGTCGAGCAACTCGACCGTTGCCCCGGCCGCAGCTGCCCCATCCAGCGCGACCGCAAGCGCCGCGCGGCTACGCGACGAACGTCGCAGCGAGCCTCCGAGCCCGACGATCTTCAGACCAGCCACGTGCAAAGCCTCCTACGCCTCGGCCCTCCTCGCAAGCGCGGTCCCTCAGCCCAGGAGCTGCTTGAGCGTGACCGGCTCGAGTCCGCGGGCCTTGAGCAGCTGAACGATCTGGGGCAGGGCGATCGAGGTGGCGGGATAGTTGCCGTGCATGAGGATGATCGCCCCCGGGTGGGCCCAGTGCTTGATCGCCGCCAGGATGTACGGCACCGTACGGACGCTCGAGTCGGCGACCGTGCCCGACCACATGATCACCTTGGTGTAACCGAGCCGGCCGGCCACGGCGAGCGTGCCCGAGTCGTAGGCGCCGTAGGGAGGACGGAAGAAGGGCCGCGCCGTGACGCCGAAGGTCCTCTCGATCCAGGCCTCGTTGCGGGACAGGTCGGTCTGAAAGCTGGCCGACGACTCGAGCAACGCGTCGTGATGCAGGAAGGTGTGATTGCCGACCTGGAGCTGGCCCCTGGCGACGAGCTGTCGGATCGCGGCGGCCTGGGGCCCCCAGGCCGTGCCGTAGGTGCCGTTGGGGAAGATCGTCGCGTGGGCGCCGGTGCGCGTGAGTGCGCGCACGATGCGGGCGACACAGGGGGCGCAGAAGCCGTCGTCGATGGTCAGTGCCACCTCGCGCCGAGCCGGGCCATGGGTGAACACGTGGGCCACGCCGGGCGTCGCGGGCGCGATCGCCGGCAGGCTGGCGGCCGCTTGGTGGTGGTGGCGGTGGGTGCCCGTGGCCGCGGCCGCGGCGGGGCGCGGCGAGGCGGGCGCGGCCGCGGACGGCCGGACGCTCGGCCCGGCGTTCCCGCCGAAGGCGAGCGCAGCGCCGACCGCGAGCAGCCCCAGCATCAGGACCAAGGCGGTCACGCGGCGCCGCTGCGTCCGGCGCCGAGCCTCCTCACGTCGGCTGGCGCGCTGGCTCTGGGTCAGATAGGACACCTAGACGCTCCTCGTCACGCCGCCGTCGACGAGCAGCGCCGTCCCCGTGATGTAGCTGGCGCGAGCGGAGCAGAGGAAGGCCGCCGCCGCGGCGAACTCCTCAACCGTGCCCAGCCGGCCGGCCGGCAGCTCTCGCAGCCGCTCGGGCTGGTTGGCGCCGAGCTCGACGGTCCGGTCGGTGGCAATCAGGCCTGGGAGCAGCGAGTTGACCGTGACTCCGTCTCCGGCGATCTGGCGCGCGATGGTCTTCAACGCGGCCAGCAGTCCGGCGCGGTGGGCGGTCGAGAGGACGAGCACCGGGCTGGGTTCACGCACGACGCTCGAGGACAGTGAGAGCACCCGGCCCCACCCGCGCTCGCGCATCCCCGGCAGCACGGCCTCGATCAGCGCCAGCGCGCCGAGCAGCAGCGTGTCGTAGGCCTGACGCCACTGGTCGAGCGAGAAGCCCAGCGCATCCGCGTCGGCGGGCGGCCCGCCGCTGTTGGCGACGAGGATGTCGATCGGCCCGAGCTCCGCCTCGACGCGGCTGACCAGACCGGCGGCGCCTTCGGCGTCCGAGGCATCGTGCACGAAGGCGCGGGCGTCGATGCCTGCGGCGGCGGCCTCGATCCGCTCGCGCGAGCGCGAGCTGACGGCCACACGGGCACCTTCTGCAGCCAGTTCGGCCGCAATGCCCAGACCGAGTCCCTTCGACGCACCGGTGACCAGCGCGACCTTCCCCGCAATACCTAGATCCATCGCGATCGATGCTAGCGGTCGCTCCCGGGCGAGGACATCGCGCGTTCAGACACCTGGCGGCCAGTACCATCGGCCCGCTCGGGCGGTTAGCTCAGCTGGTAGAGCGCCTGCCTTACAAGCAGGAGGTCACTGGTTCGAGACCAGTACCGCCCACTGGAAGAATCCCTGCAAACCGGCTCCAAATGGGCGGATTCGCCACCGGGCCGGTTCCTCTGAGTTCTCGCTGATACCGCCGTGTTTGGTACACTGGTTGGTACACAAAGAGCCCCGGCAGCGCGGTGACGCTCCGGGGCAGACACCGAGAGGAACCCTCGATGCAAGACCAGAATACGACCAAACGGCGGGACCGTGGTGATGGATCACTGATCGCCCGCAAGAGTTCACGGGGCGGCGAGACGTGGATCGCGAAGTGGCGCGACGACGGCAAGCAGATCCAGAAGAGCCTCGGCCCGAAGCGCTCGAAGGCCAACCCGGACGGGATGACCAAGCCGGAGGCCGAGGCGGCGTTCAAGAAGCTGCGCGGGTCCACGACGGCCAGCCCGCAGCGCCCGGAGCGCCGCACGATCCAGGAGGTCGGCGCGGCGCTCGTGCTGGCGAAGCGGATGGAGGGGCGCAAGCCCTCGACGATCGAGGCGTACGAGAGCTGGCTGCGGACGCACATCGTGCCGTTCTTCGGCGCGACCGCGGTCCACAAGATCGATCGCGGCGACGTCGAGCGCTACGCCGCCGAGCTGTCGGCCAAGGGGCTCTCGCCCAGCTCCGTAGGAAGCGGGCTGCGCGTGCTCCACGCCGTGCTTGAGTTCGCGATCGGCGACGGCTGGGTGACGGGCGAGAACCCGGTCAAGCGGGTCCGCAGGCCCCACCCGGACGGACCGGCCGCGCTGCACTTCCTGAAGACCGAGGAGGTCGAGGCGCTGTTGCGCGCGACCCCGGACGACGCGCTCGGCCGCGTGGAGCGCACGATGTACCTGACGGCCACCATGACCGGGATGCGCCAGGGCGAACTGCTCGGACTCCGCTGGCGTGATGTGGACTGGACGGCGGAACGGATCCGCGTGCGACAGTCCTACGTCCGCGGCGAGTTCGGCTCCCCGAAGTCCAAGCGCTCCAGCCGCAGCGTCCCGCTCGCGGACCGAGTGGCGGGCGAGCTGGAGCGACTGTCTCAGGATTCGCTCTACCAGGCCGACGACGATCTCGTGTTCGCCAACCCGGCGACCGGGCGACCGATGGACCGCTCGAAACTGCTCAAGCGCTTCAAGGCGGCACTCAGACGCGCCGGGGTGGAGCGCAACGTGCGCTTCCATGACCTGCGCCACACCTTCGGGACGCGGGTGGCCGCGCAGGGCGTGCCGATGCGGACCTTGCAGGAGTGGATGGGGCATCGGGACTTCGGGACGACGCTGATCTACGCGGACTACTCCCCGAGCGAGCAGGAGGCCGAGTGGATCGAGCAGGCGTTCGCCGCTCCGAAGCTGGAGGAAGCGGCAGCGATGCGCGAGCCGGGCGGCGAGTGATGGGCGTTCGACCTCGCGGACCTCTACCGAACTGGAAGCCGAACTCGATGCGGGCGGCGTTCGGCCTATGAGCCGCGGGCGCTGGCTCGTCATCCTCGGCGCGCTGTTCTTCATGGGCGGCTGCGCCGACCTCTCGGGCCAGGCCATGCCGACCGGAGACATCACCGGCTGGCGTCAGGTCTTCGCGGACAACTTCGGCCCGAACGCGACGCCGGAGACCGTCCCGCGCGGAGCCTTCTCCGGCTGTCAGTCCGACCCGAACGTCATGGCCCAGGCCTGCGCCGGGCTCCAACCCTACCCGAGCGCCTACGCGCACTGGTTCGCCTACCCCGACGGCTGGGGCAGCCCGAGCGGCGGGACCTACTTGCCGAGCACAACGGTCCAGATCGGCGCGGGCGTGTTGGGGATGCACCTCACGGGCGGCTCGATCGCGGCGGTCGAGCCGAAGATCCCCGGCGGCGTCGCGCCGGGCGGGGGCTTGCTCTACGGCCGCTACTCCGTCCGCGCGGCGTTCCAGAACGCGCCCGGCTACCACGTCTCATTCCTGCTGTTCCCCGACGACGACATCTGGCCCGCGCACGGCGAGATCGACTTCCCGGAGTTCGACACCGGGGACACCTCGGTCACGGCGTTCGTGCACCACGAGGGCGCGACCTCGGGCTCGGACCAGGACGCCTGGAACTCGCCGAAGATGGACACCTCGGCCTGGCACATCTACACGATCAACCGGCTCCCCGGCCGCGTCGAGTTCTGGGTCGACTCCACGCTGATCGGGACCTCGACCTCACGACTCCCGGCGCACCCGATGCACTGGGTCCTCCAGATGAACTACGGCGGCGGCGGCAACGTCTACGTCGGGATCGACTGGGCCGTCGCCTACACACCGCAACGAAGCCGCCGGTCGCCTGCACCCTGACCTGGACGCGAAGGGCGTGCTCAGCCATTGGCACAGCGAGTCCCGCAGGGCCCAGGTGTGGGCGACCATGCCACGCGAGGACATCATCGGCCTGTACGACGTTGGCCCGAGGACGAAGGACCTGACGGGCGCGAGCTTCGACATCACGGAGCTGGACGACGCCCGTCCGCTCGCCGACGACGGAGAGCCTGCCTACGGGCTGGAGTTCACGCTGGGCGACGGCGTGAGACTCATCGTCGTTTGGGGTGCCGACTGAGCCCGGCTGACCTGCCGCGAGGGCGGCTGGAACGCCGGCTTCTTGCGGGGGAGTTTTCGGCGGTCTACCCGAAACAACTCGGACCCCCGGCAACGGCTGCAACCAGGGGTCCGAGTCCTAACCTGACCTGCAAGGAGATCCGTACAGTGCCCATTTGGCTGGGTCGTACATCACCCCTCAAAGGCTACGGGCCGGTGCAGGCGGCCTAGGGCAGGATGCCACCGGCCAGCACGAAGGCCTTCGGGCGGCGGATCGCTAGGTCCGTCCAGATCGTCGCGCGGAACAGCGTCTGCATCGACTGGTACGCCGAGACCCAGCTCATCCCGCCGTCCGGGCTGTAGCTGGCCTCGGTGCTTGAGTCCAAGCTGAATAGCTGCCAGTCACCCACAAACAGCTCCGACCAATCCGAGGAGAAGATGATCGTCGAGGCGTTGTCGGCCGCGCCGTGCGTCTGGTCGTTGGGCATCGCGTTCGTGACGCGGTACGGGAACCCGAGCAACGTCCCGTTGCCGCCGTTGGGGTCGATCGTCAGCAGCCCCGCGCCGCTCAGCAGCGGCCGCCCGAGCGAGTCGACGATCGTCTGGAGCGTCTGGAGAGTGCGGCCACTCATGATCCAGCCTGGGTTGACGAACGGCATGTTCTGCTCGCGCAGTGCCGAGACGATCGCCACGAGCGTCTCGTAGGACGGCGTCGAGCCGTCCGCACCGATGATGCCGTCCGCGACCGGGGTCGTCCCGGTCGTCCGCAAGATCCCCTTCGGGGCCGGACCGGCCGAGTCGCCCAGGAGGAGGCCCGCGTCCATCGTGACCGCGAGCAGGTCGGCGACGTCGTTCTTGATCACATCGTCGGCGCTGCCCGCCGTGAAGGGGTTCCCGGCGACGGCATCCGCGAGCAGCCGATTCGAGATCGCGACGAGCGAGCCGAGCGGGCGTGGGACCATCGACGCCTTGACCTCGAATGTCGGCGTAGAGGACGGAATCGCGGCGTTCTCGGTGAGCCAGTTCGCCTCCGCGCCGGACGCCAACCCGATCAGGTCGTAGCGCTTCGACTTCGGCGTGACTCGCGTCACGGGAAGCTGTGTCACGGCGACTCGGTTCCGGATGAGCATGGCGACGGAATTGGCAAGCTCGGGGGTGAGCAAGAAACCGCCGATCGAGTCCGTGCTCTCAGCGAGCGCCTTCGAGTCGCCGTAATGCACCCTGCGCATTCCTTGCGTGCGATGCGCGGCGATGTCGGACAGCACCCTGGAGAAGCTCTTACCCGCGGGCCCGTCATGCGTCCGGGGGTCCACGATCCGGCCGGACTCGGGGGCCTCGCCGCCCTCGTAGGGCTCCCCGCTCGCGAGCGACTTGAACGAGCCGCCCGCTGCTACGTGGTCGATGGCCTCGGGGCTCGCGCCCGAGCCGACGTAGCGGCTGCCGCGAGTCTGCGCCCTTGAGGTCTCGGACCTCTTGATCGAGGTCGCCGAGCACATCGCTGAGGTCTTCACGTCGGGACATTCCTGGCTCCAATTCACTGGCGGGTGAACGCGCGATCGCGCACGTTCCTGAACTGCGAGCCAGTGGTGGGCCATCCGCGCGGCGCAGTATGTCCCGGCCAGCCTGCGGGACGAAGCCTAGCGCGGGACGCAGGGGGGCATGTCCGGCGACGGACATGCTCGCGGAAGGCGTGGGCCAGGCCCTCTCGGCCAGCGGGGCAAGCGTTCTCGCGTCCTGCGAGGCCCCGTGTAGGGCCATACCCCTAGCGCGCGCGGTCAGGGGCGCAAATCGGGCTCTGCACGGGTCCGTACTTTCCCGCCGATGCCTGCGGACAACGGCGGATGGCGCGCGGCGCGCGAGGCATACCCTCACGGCTCCGTGAATGGACAGGTGGATGAACCATTTCTGCACTGCGCGCATTGCGCAGGCAGAATCGGCGTCTACGAGCAGCTCTGGATGGAACTGCCCGATGGCATCCTGAAAGCCTCGTCGTTCCCGAATCTGACCGAAGAGCAGCGGCGCATAGGCAAGTTCTTCCACGTGGGCTGCCCCGCTCCCGCCCTACCGCAGGATTAGCTCGCTACCAACCGCGCGCCAGGTCGATCCCGGTGGGCGGCCCGATCAGGCGCGGGCCGCTCCGGCTCGGGGCTCGGGCACGCCGTTCCTGAACTGCGAGCCAGTGGTGGGCCATCCGCGCGGCGCAGTATGTCCCGGCCAGCCTGCGAGATGAAGCCTAGCGGGGGGCGCAGGGACCCCTCTCGGCCAGCGGGGCAAGCGCTCTCGCGTCCTGCGAGGCCCGAGGCGGGGCCATACCTCTAGCGGGCGCGGGCAGCGCGCAAATCGGGCTCTGCAAGGGGCTCCGAACTGGGACACTTGGAAGATGGACGACATGCCCGAGCCCCTGCACCCCGGCAAGTTCTCGGGGCCGATCACCTTCCGGCCGCCGGACATGGACTCGATCCTCGGCTACCTCGGCGTCCTCGGCCAGCCGGAGCACGAGCAGCGCAAGGCGGTCCTGGCCGCGGTCAGCTCCGGAGACCTGGGCAAGCTGGAGATCGACGTGCTCCGCGAGCAGGGCTGGCTCGATGACGGGAAGCAGATCCAGAGCAAGACCCCCACCGACCCCGGCAAGCCCGAGGAGCCCAAGTGATGGCCGAACCGTTCACCAAGGATCAGCAGGAGCTATGGGACGCCTGCGGCCCGGTCGTCCCGAGCGGCGACCAGACGCAGGAGCAGGCGGAGAACTGGGCGGTCCTGACGTTCCAGGGCGCGTGCGAGTTCGACGGCTGGCCGGTCCCGAGTGAGGCGACGATCCGCGCCGCGATAGCGGCGCAGCCGAGCAAGGCCCCCACCGACCCCGGCACGCGCTGGCCCGCCGAGCACGGCGAGATCCTCTGCACCTACCCCGGCGGGACGCTGATGGTCAACGGCGAGCCGCTCGACTTCACGAAGAAGTCCTGGCCCGAGGACCTGACCACCGACGACGGGGTCGATCCCTGATGGCCGACATGCCGCCCGAGGTCCCGCACCCCGACAAGTTCTCCGAGCAGCTCCTCATCATGGCCCGGCCGAAGAAGCCGGTCTCGGAGATGACCGACGAGGAGCGCCGGGAGTTCGGCGGCGAGCTGTTCGAGCGCGCGCTCAGCGCGGCCAGCCCGCGCCCGGAATGATCCCCGCGGGCGGTTGGATCATTCGGGGCCGCTCCAGCTCGGGCTCGGGCACGACGTCGGCCTCCTCGGGCTCCGGCTCGGGCTGAGCGTCGGCCTCGGGCGAGGGCAGCGGCTCCAGCGGCTCGCCCCAATGACCGGCCGCTTCGTTCTCGGCGATCACGCGCTCGGCGAGTCGGGCCACGGCGTCCAGCAGCGCGGCGCGAGTCTTCGGGTAGCGCTGCGGATCTAGCCCGCCGTCCGCGACGGCCTCGGGGCCGGACGCCACGAACATGGCCGAGAGCATCATCGCGTGCCAGCCGTCGACCTGGGCCTCGATCTCCGCGACCGTCAGACCGACGGTCTCCGCGCTGGGCGGCGGGGGCAGCTCGCCGAGCGCCTCGACCGCGCGCAGGCGGTCGCTGGGTGAGATTCGCTCGTCGGAGCCGAAGGCGACGGCCTCCAGGACGCTCCGGCGATTCGCCGCGTCGCTCACGCTGCTCCTCGATCGAAGCGACACTCTGTCCGACCGTAGAACAGCCCTGCTTTCCGCACAGCGGGGACCAGCGGCGCCGCTCCAAGGATGTCCGTCCCGTGGCGAATGCAGGAGCCGCGAGCTTCGCGGAACGGAGTGCGGCGATCACCGGCTCGTTTCGGCTCATCCGAATCGGATGATGACGCTTCGGCGGCCCGGGCCTAGCGTCTGTTGCGTTACGAAGGCGTGCCCCAGAAGTTTGCACACTGATAGAGATAGGAGTGGACTCATGTCGGACGAAGGAATCGACCGGGTCAGCCTCCCGATCCGACGGCCGCCGTTCGTGGGCGCGACGAAGCGGACGCTTGAGGGCTCGGCGCCCGATTGGAACCAGGCGAGCCATGTCCAGCCGCCGGAGGGTGCGCCGAATGTGCTTCTCGTCCTGATCGACGACGCTGGCTTCGGCAACCCGAGCACCTTTGGCGGTCCGATCCAGACCCCGAACTACACTCGGCTCGCGGAGAACGGGCTGCGCTACAACCGATTCCACGTCACGGCGCTGTGCTCGCCGACTAGGGCGGCGTTGCTGACGGGGCGCAATCACCACCGGGTCGGCTTCGGCATGGTGGGCGAGTTCTCGGGCCCCTTCCCGGGGTACAACGCGACCATCCCGCGCGACTGCGCGCCGTTTCCGCGCATCCTTCAGGAGAACGGCTACCTGACGGGAGGGTTCGGGAAGTGGCATCTGACCCCGGACAACCAGCAGGGCTTTTCTGGGCCGTTCGACCGGTGGCCGACCCGGCTCGGGTTCGATTACTTCTGGGGCTTTCTTGGCGGTGAGGCCGGGCAGTACGACCCTTTGATCGCCGAGAACCAGAAGATGATCGGCGTCCCCGAGGCCAAGGCCGGCGAGCAGTACTACTTCCAGGACGATCTCGCCGATAAGACGATCGACTGGCTCCACCGGGTCCGCTCCGAGAAGCAGACGACGCCGTGGTTCGCCTACGTCGCAACCGGCTGTAGCCACGCGCCCCACCACGTGCCGCGTGAGTGGTCAGACAAGTACCAGGGTGCGTTCGACAAGGGCTGGGACGTGATGCGCGAGGAGACGTTCGCGCGGCAGAAGGAGATCGGCGTCGTCCCTGCCGACGCGGAGCTGCCGCCGCGCAACGACGCGTTCCCGACGTGGGACTCATTGGATGAGACGCACAAGCGCCTCTACGCCCGCCAGATGGAGGTCTACGCGGGCTACTCCGAGAACGCTGACTGGAACATCGGCCGCATCGTCGACGCCATCGACGAGATGGGCGAGCTGGAGAACACGGTGGTGATCTGGATTTGGGGAGATAACGGCGCGAGCATGGAGGGCACGCTCACGGGCACGTTCAACGAGCTGACGACGCTGAACGGGATCCCGCTGACGCCCGAGCAGCAGATGGGGCTCCTGTTCAAGCACGGCGGTCTCGAGGCCTGGGGCGGCGATCAGCTCGCCCCGCATTATTCGGCCGGGTGGGCGTGGGCAGGCAACGCCCCGTTCGATTGGGGCAAGCAGGTCGCCTCGCATCTGGGCGGCACGCGCAATCCGCTCGTCGTGTCGTGGCCAGGTGGTATCGCCGAGACGGGGGCGGTTCGTGGCCATTACACACATGTGACCGACGTCGGCGCGACGATCCTCGACCTCGCCGGGATCCCGATGCCCGACTCGATCGACGGCATCGCGCAGCAGCCGTTCGACGGCGCCACCTTCGCGGACTCGCTCTCGGACGCGGCCGCGCCGGAACGGCACACGCAGCAGTACTACGAAATCCTCGGCAACCGGGGGATGTACAAGGACGGCTGGCTGCTCGCACAGCGGCTGCGGCGGATACCTTGGGACCTCGATCCGGAGAAGCTGCGGAAATTCGGCCCGGGCTGGAATCCGGATGACGAGCCGGTTGAGCTGTACTACCTGCCGGAGGATTTCACGCAGTCGAAGAACATCGCGGCTGACCATCCGGAGAAGGTGCGGGAGCTCAGCGAGCTCTTCTGGGCGGAGGCCGAGCGCAATCACGTCCTGCCGCTGCTCGGTGGGATGACATCGTTCTTCGGCATCGTCCCGCCGATCCCGGAGGAGTCGAAGTTCGTCTTCCGCGGCGACATCCAGAACGTCCCGAGCGGGATGATCCCGCGGATCTACAACCACTCTTACACGATCAGCGCCGACCTGGTCGTCCCGGAGGGCGGCGCCGAGGGGGTGATCGTCGCCGAGGCCGACCATCTCGGCGGGTTCTCGCTGTTCGTCCAGGACGGGAAGCTCAAGCACACCTACTCGATGCTCGGGGTGTTCGAGTACACCCAGGCGGCCAAGCAGCCGCTGCCGACAGGCGAGGTCAACGTTGAGCTCGTGTTCACGGCCGACGCGCCGAAGCCCGCGACGGGCGGCGAGGTGACGCTGCTCGTCAACGGAGAGTCCGTGGCGAGCGGGCGGATGGAGCACACCGTTCCGGGCCGCTTCTCGGGCTACTCCGGCATGGACATCGGTCGCGACAACGGCCTCGTCGTCGACAAAAGCTACGCCGACAAAGCGCCGTTCGCTTTCACAGGCGAGATCAAGCAGGTCATCTTCGACATCGGCCCAAACATGAGCGACGAGGACCTCAAGGCGCTGCACGAGCACGCGGCTCAGACGCTGGCGGCACACGCGGCCAGCGCCTGAGACAGAGGCGAGAGAGGAACACCATGAGTGACAACCAGCGACTGGACGTCCTGATCGCGGTCTACCTGATCCCCGACCTGGCCGAAAAGGACTTCGACGCCTACGTCAAGCTCGCAAGCGACGGCAAGATCGTTACCGACGGCGTGGCGCTCGTCGTCAAGGACGACGAGGGCGAGGTGCAGGTCAAGGAGACCGGCGACCACCTGGGGCGCAAGGGCGCCAAGCTCGGCGGCGGCGCGGGCTTGGTCGTTGGGCTCTTCGCCCCGCCACTGCTGGCAGCCACCGCCGTGGGCGCGGCCGCCGGCGCACTGGCGGGGAAGTTCGCGCGACATCGCGTGCAAGCCGGCATCGGCGACAAGATGGACGACGCGCTTCCCCCTGGATCGGCCGGCATCATCGCGATCTACGAGCACGACGGCGCCGACGCCGTCGCCGGTGCGCTCGCGAATGCCATCCGCACCTCGACCGCCCAGATCGACAAGGCCTCAGCCGAGGAGCTGAAAGCCGGACTGAAGGAGGCATCGGCCGGACTCGCCGGCTGACGCAGCACCAATGATCGAGCTGATCGAGGGGCTTCCCGACGCGGTCGTCGGGCTCGAAGCGGTCGGGAAGGTCGAATCCGCCGACTACAAAGCGATCGCGGCACCCGAGGTCACGCGGGCGCTGGAGCGGCACCCGCAGATCCGGCTCATCCACGTGCTCGACGACCGCTTCACCGGCTACACCGCCGGCGGCGCATGGCAGGACGCTCTGTTAGGGCTCGCCCACCCGCGCTCCTTCGAGCGTATCGCCGTGGTTACGGACTCTGAGAGCATCCGCCGACTCGTGAAGCTCGCCGGATGGTCGATTCCCGGCGAGCTGACGCTATTCCCGAACCGAGAGCGCGAGCAGGCGGAAGCGTGGGCGAGCGAAGGGCTCGACGCGCCCTAACGGTACCGAGCGACGGCCGCCGTTTCGCTCCAGCTCGGCCCGCGCTGCCGCGTAGGACGGGCGAGACGACGATTGGTCTCGGAGCCGTGCTGGCGGCGCCTGCCCGCGCACCCGCGCCAGAACGAAAGCAAGAACAACCGGCCAGGGTGCCCCAACCCTGCTGATCGCCTCAGTGAGAGCCTGATGTCCCGGTGGTCGGTGTCGTCCGGCTGGTGGGTTTGGCTCTCGGACGGCGGCGGGCTGGCGCTCTTTTCGCCTGTCGATCTTTGTGGTCTGAGCGGCTTTTGCCGTGTCGCCCGCCGCCGCCGAGGATCACCGGCGTGACTTGATAGGAGCGTGGCATCGCCCCCAACTGAGGTGTGTCCGCCGGGGATCCGCTTCGTCGGCCACATTTCTCCAACGAAGGGACGGTGCAGATGATCGTGCTCGGGGTGGACACACACAAGCGCTCGCACACGCTTGCCGCGCTGGATGCGGGGACCGGAGGCGTGCGCGGGCAGTTGACGATCCCGGCCAGTGACGACGGGACGCTCGAAGCTTTGCGGTTCGCCGGCGAGCTCGATACCGAGCGGGTGTGGGCGGTCGAGGACTGCCGGCATGTGTCCGGCCGCCTGGAACGCGGGCTCGTCGCCAGCGGTGATCGGGTGATCCGGGTCGCGCCCGGGCTGACCGAGACCTCGAGGCGGTCGGTGCGCGAGGCGGGGAAGTCCGATCGGATCGACGCGACCGCGATCGCTCGCGCCGCGCTCCGGGAAGGGATCGACACGCTGCCGGTCGCGTTCCTCGACGAGCAGCCGCTCGAGATCCGCGTGCTGAACGATTACCGCGACCAGCTCGTCAACGAGCGCGTTCGGCTCGCCAGCCGCCTGCGCTGGCACCTCGTGCAGATCGCACCAGAGCTCGAAGCACAAGTCCGACCCCAGGGTCTGATCGGCCCGCAGATTCGCGCCAAGCTCGCGCGAGGACTCGCGCGACTACCCCACAGCCCACAAGTCCGCGTCACCCGAGCGATCCTCAACCGATCAACGAGATCTACCACGAGGAGGGCGAGCTCCACAGCGAGCTCACGCGACTAATCAAGGATCACTGCCCGCAACTGCTCGCCGAGCACGGCTGCGGCACCGTCACCGCCGCGATCATCATCGGCCACACCGCCGGTGCCAAGCGATTCCCGACCGACGCGTGCTTCGCCCGCCACGCCGGCACCGCTCCGATCCCGGCCAGCTCTGGCAACACCAAGCGCTACCCGGCTGCACCGCGGTGGCGATCGCCAGCTCAACCGTGCGCTGCACATCATCGCCCTCTCACGCGCCCGCACCGATCCGTTGACTCGTGCGTATCTCGATCGCCGACAACAGCGAAGGCAAGACCAAGCGCGAAGCGATCCGCTGCCTCAAACGACACCTCGCACGCCACATCCGGCGACTGCTCTACACCACCACCGAAGCCACCCCACCCCCGGACAGACCCCTCGCTCGAAAAACGGAATCCCGCTGATCGACTCGATGGTCCACGACGGCCTGTGGGACGCCTTCAACGACATCCACATGGGCATCACCGCGGAGAATCCCGCCGAGCAGTACGGCATCAGCCGCGGAGACCAGGATGAGTTCGCCGCCAGCAGCCAGCAGAAGGCCGAGCGTGCGATCGCCGACGGGATCTTCAGCGACGAGATCGTGCCGATCGAGGTGCCCGCAACGGGCGGCGCCCGCCTTGTTGACAGCGACGAGGCTCCCCGCGCCGGCACCACCGCCGACACGCTCGCAAAGTTACGCACAGCGTTTCGCCGCGAAGGCGGCACGGTGACGGTCGAGCCGAAGATCATGGGCATCGGCCCGGTGCCCGCCGTGCGCAAGGCGCTGGCCAAGGTGGGGCTTCAGCTCAGCGACATCGATCTGTTTGAGCTCAACGAGGCATTCGCGGCGCAGTCGCTTGCAGTGCTCCAAGAACTGGACATCGACCACGAGCGGATCAACCCCCACGGCGGCGCGATCGCGCTCGGGCACCCGATCGGAGCCAGCGGCGGCCGGATCCTCATCACCCTCCTGCACGAGATGCGCCGCCGCAACTCAGAGCGGGGCGTCGCTGCGCTCTGCGTCGGCGGCGGCCAAGGGCAGGCCGCGATCATCCGAAACGGCACCAAACCTTAGACGGCGACGGCAACACCCGGAGGCTTCGGCGCGCTTTCCTGGCAGGGTGGCCGACTCCTCCTGCTGACAGCCTTCATCTCCTCCCTGCGATGGGGCGGCTGACAGCGACCTACTCCTGGCGATCCACCGCGCGGTGGAGGGGGAGCTCTACCTCAACCGGAAACTAGCCGAGCGGCTCATCGTCCACCGCAGCCGGGCGGCTGGCTGGGACTGACCATTGGTGCCGCATTCGTCCGGAACGCGCCGTCGCGGCGCCAGTCAAGCCGTGCTTGAACGGAGGTCGCTGTTTCCAGACTGGCACCGCCCATGCGGAGCCGCCGTGCTCGGGACTCGATCACGGCGGCTCACGAAGCTACGGCGATCCGAGCCGCTTCCAGACCGAGTCGTGGCCGGACCGGGCAGACGGTGAGATCCGGTCGATGATGGTCAGGACCGCGCCGATGATCAGCGCAAACATGGCTGGGAACGCCAGAACGACGATGATCGGTGGAATTGTGAGCGTCATGATCAAACCCCTTTCAGAGGGGGACTTCTTGTCCTAAGTCCATGATCGATGACGTAGGCGGTCGGCGCCACGGATAATCCGCCAACGAACCATAGGCCCGCTTTGGTGCTATGCACAAAGTAGCTCGGCGACCTGCAACGATGTCGTTTGGTGAGTTCGCGCTCAGAGCAACCGGTCCACATGGTCTCCGAGGCTCGGTTGCGCGTCGCCGGTCTCGCCGCGGCCGCATTCCTCGAGCCGCGCACGGAGGAGATCGTCGCGGATCTCGGCGAGCTGCTGCGCGAGCAGCTTCCGTCCTACGAGGCGGAGACGCTGGACACATTGCGCGACGGTATCCGGGTAGTCCTCGGTGTGGCACTCGCGCGACTGCGCGAGGGAGGGTCTCTGGAGGCGGCGGACGCCGAAGCACTATGGGAGCCGGCGCGGCGCTGGGCTGACGAGGGCAGAGCGCTCGACCCACCGAGCTTTCAACTCGGCGCCCGGCGGGTCATGTCGCTGTTGGCCGAGCATGCTGGCGAGCTCGAGATCGACGACCGCACTCTGTTCGCGATGCAGGACCGGATCTGGGGCTGGGCGACGATGGGTGCCTCGATTCTCGCTGACGCGCAGCGTGAGCATCTGGTCACCCTTGCGCGCCGCGACGCCGCGCGCCGTGCCGACTTCCTGCGCGATCTGGCGGCCGGGAGGATGACGCTCGAACGATTGGCGGCGGACAGCGAGGCGTACGGCCTCGATGTCGGCCGGCCCTACTTCGCGGTTTGCGCGGATTGCGCGGATTGCGGATCGGGGGCTGCTGTCGCAGCGCTCGCGGCGCATGTGCGGCGCTCGGGTGCGACAGCCGATCGCCGCGCGCTGCAGGTCGTCGTCGACGGACGGCTCCTCGCCGTGACCCCCCAGGTTCCTGCGGCCTTCGACGGCATGGTGCTGGCCGTCGGGCCCGCGACGACGCTCCCGGACGCGCACGCGTCGTTCGCCGAGGCCGCGGAGGCGCTCATCACCGCGCGCGCGTTCGACATCACGGGCATCGTCGACCTGGGCGCTCTGGGGCCCCTGCCGCTCGTGGCCGAAGCGGACGTGCTCGCGGCGCGCCTGAGCGCCCGGCACCTTCGTGAGCTCGATGAACGGGGCCAGGCCGGGCGGGAGATCGAGGATACGGTCAGCACGCTGCTGGAGCTCGACCGCAACATCGAGGCGACGGCCGAGCGACTTCACCTGCACCGCAACAGCATCCGCTACCGCGTGGGCCGCTTCCGCGAACTGACGGGTCTCGACCTCCGGCGGACCGAGGACCTCGTGACGACGTGGTGGCTGCTCACGCGGCGACGGTCCGCCCGCAGCGCGGCTGGTCGATCGGGCTGAGGCGTCGCTGAAGCCGGCTCGACCATTCGAGGCGAGCTACTTCATCATCCGCTTGGGGTGATGCGCCGCTCGCGTCTGGCGGCAACCATGGATCGGCTGATCCCTCGCCAACGGTGAGGGGCGATTCTCCACGACAGAGGAGGGCTCAGATGAGCGACAAACAGATGATCGACGAGCTCGCGGCCGACGAGTCGATGTTCGTACAGACCGCTCAGGGAATGACCAGTGACGGAACGACGCTCACGCTCGAGCAGGTGACGCCATCGACGCTCTACTTCTCCGATAGGCCGAAGCGGATCGTTGGGCACATGGGGACGGCCGAGTTCGTCGACCTCTGGGCGGAAGGCGAGAACAGCTTCGAGGAAGACCCGCCGAATGCCGTGCTCGCGTTCCTCGAACCCGGAGATCAGGTTCCGGAGGATGCCGTCGTGGTGATCCGTGAACCGCGGCTGGAGAACGGGCATCTGGTCTATGCGATCGAGGCGCTGGAGGGTAATCTGCCCGCGCAGGCCGGGCCGGTGACGTTGTTCATCGACCCCTTCGGGCGGCCGCTCTCGCCGGTGTCGGTATGTGGCGTGCGTCGACGTGAGCGTCGACGCGCGCGTCGACGGTTCTGATTCCCCGGCGCGCGGGCGGGGCGGTGGCGGCTGGCCGCGCGTGGTCACCCGATTCGGGCGATGCCGCCGGCGCGGGTTGCCCGTAGCGTCGGGTTCGCCATGGGATCAACTGATCTCGATCTCGCGCTGATGGTCTTCGCGCATACCGAGGGCGCCGAGCGCGCTTACGCGGACGCGCCCCAGCGGGTGGCGGGGGTTCCATGGGCACAGGAGGTGGCCTTCGTGGAGCACCATGGGAAGGACCGGATCGTCGTGCGCGGTGAGGTCGCCGGGCGCTATGTGGACGTGGGTGACGATGCGGACTTCATCGGGCGCAAGACCGTCGAGGGCGCGCTCACGGGTGCGGTGGCGGGTGCAGTGTTCGGGCCGGCGGGTTTCGCCGCGGGCATGGTCGGCGGCGGCGTGGCCGGGAGCGTCGCCGAGGAACGGTCCAGCCCTCGGGCGCGGAGCACGTTTCTCGATGAGGTTCGCGGCGATGTGCCCGAGGGATCCTCGGCCGTGCTCCTCCTGGCGGCTCCCGAGCACGTCGACGCGATGGTGGCCGCACTCGAGGGTCACGGCGGCCGCCTCGTGCGCCGCCGTCTGACGCGCGAGGATGTGGGGGCCCTGCAGGCCGCGCTCGCGGGCGATCCGCCCGCCGCCTCTCCGACGGCCGGCTGATCTTCAGCCGGCCATGATCGGGCTCGAGGTCTTCGGTCAGACGCCCGCGATGAATGCCGTAGCCGAGCGTCTGCACGAACTCGACGGGACGAGCCGGGTGCGGATCGAGACGGCCGTGAGGACGGGGTACTCGCTGGTTCACGCCAGCGTCAGCCACGACTCAACCGATCAGATCCTGGGCGAGCTGAGGGCGCTCAGCATCCCCCACCATGACGTGACGCTGACCCGTATCGAGGAGCTCGGTGGCGGCATCAAGCACGGGGCCGACACGAGCCTGATCTGGGCTGACGTGGTCGGTCTGGCCGGCTCCAACTCACGTCTGATCGCGCGCTACCTCGCGTTCATGGCGGTTGCCGGCGTGGTCGCTTGCTACGGCGTGATCGATGCCAACCCGATCCTGATCGTCGGTGCGATGGCCGTCAGTCCCGACCTCCTGCCGATCACCGCAACGGCGGTTGGAGTCATCGGGCGCTCGCTGCGACTGGCCGCCCGGGCGCTACTGACGCTGACCATAGGGATGCTGGTCGCGACCGTTTTCGCGGCGATCTTCACCTTTGCTCAGCGCCACCTGTCCCTGCTGCCGTCGGGCTTCAACATCAACGCCACGGTGCTTCGGAACCTGGTGACCGTGGATAACGAGACGATCTCGGTCGCGCTCGCCGCTGGCGTCGCCGGGATGCTGGCCTTCGAGACACGGGCGAGCTCGGGTGTCGGCGTTGCGATATCCGTGACGACGATCCCCGCCGCCGCCTATCTCGGGGTGGCGGCCGGTCTCGGACAGGCCACCCAGGCACTTGGGGCACTCGCCGTGCTTGGCACCAACGTGGCGATGATGGTGGCCGGGGCCGCGGCCACGCTCGCTCTTCAGCGCCTGCTCGCCAACCGCCGGAGCTCCCGGCAGGCAGCGGGGTGACGAACCTCTCCCGGCAGGCAGCGGGCTGACGAACCTCTCCTGGTCGGGCGGTCTTCCTAGGCGGGGGCGGCGTCGGGGTCCGGCGCGGGGGTGGCCGTTGGGTCAGATGCGGGCGCCGGCGCGGGCGCGACCGCCGGATCTGCAGCCGGGGTGGCCGTTGGGTCAGATGCGGGCGCCGGCGCGGGCGCGACCGCCGGATCTGCAGCCGGGGTGGCCGGTGTCGGGGTGGTCGTGGCGGGGGTGGCGGCTGGGTCCGGCGTCGGGGTGGCCGTGGCGGGGGCGGTCGACGGATCCGGTGCAGGCGGGGCTGCCGTGGGCGTGGCCGACGGGTCGGGCGTGGGCGTGGCCGTAGCGGGGGTGGCGGCTGGGTCCGGCGTCGGTGCGGTCGGTGTCGGTGCAGCGGGCGCGGCCGGTGCGGGGGCGGCCGCCGGCGTGGGCGTCGCGTCCTGCGTGGTGGCAACCGGCGGACTGGACTTGGGCGTCCCGGTCAAGTCCGGTGTCGGTGCGGCCGGCGTCGGGTCGGCCGGTGTCGTCGACGCCGCGGGTGTCGTCGGCTGGTCCGGTGTCGGTTCGGACGGCGGGCTGGATGGGGTCGTTGCGGCGACCGGTGGTGTCGCGGGAGCGATCGACGAGATCTCCCGGACGATCGACGCCACGCTACTTGGCCCGGGGGTCTGGCCGCCGCCGTAGGTCGCGCCGGCCGCGCTGGCCGCGATCGTGGCGACGGTCAGCAGCTTGGTGATCAGCCCGGTGCCGACCCCGACGGCAGCGTAGTTCGTGCCGACGGCCGCGAGTCCGGTGGCGACCGCTGCGGCCGGAGCGCCGGAGACCACGGCGGTGCCGGCCGCGCCCGCGCCGCCCACGCTCAGGCCGGCGGCCGCGCTGGCGCTTGCGCCGACGGCCCCTCCGCCACCGGCAACAACGGCGCCGCTGCCCGCTGCGACCGCGCTGCCGCCCGCGACTGCGCTGCCGCCCGCGACTGCGCTGCCGCCCGCGACTGCACTGCTGCCGACTGCGCCGCCGCCCACCGCACCGCCGCCGACAGCACCGCCGCCGACGCTGCCGCCCGCAACCGCGCCGCCGCCGCACGTCCCGGTGCCGCCGGCGATCGCGCCGCCGCCGCATGTCCCCGCACCACCGGTCGCGATGACTCCGCCGCCACCGCCGAGCACGGTCCCGAGGATCGATGCCTTGAGACCGACGGGCAGCAGCACGGGGAGAACCAGCGCGAGGGCGGCGCGCTGGCGATTCACCTCGCGCTCGAAGGCAGCGCAACTCGGGCACCGATCAACGTGCGCGCGGGTCTCGCTGCGGGAAGGAATGTGGCCACGAGAGGTGGCGAGCCGTTCGCGTATCTCCGCGCACGGTCGATCCCGCGCATGGCGGCCACGCACGAGCGCCTCACGCGCCTGGAAGATGAGCGCCTTCACCTTGTCACGGCGAACCCCCAGCACGGCGGCAATGTCCTGATGCGAGTGATCGCCGAGTTCGAAGAGCACCAGGGCGGAGCGCTGATCGGCGGGCAGCCGCTGCACGTCGTCGAGCGTCTCGTGAAGCTCCTCACGCCGTTGAACCTGATCAGCCACGCCCTCGTGAAGCCTCGGATCGATCGCCGCTCCGTCGAGATCCACGGCATCGCGGCGGGCGCGCAGCTCGGACAGGCAGCGGTTGCGGGCAATCGTGTAGAGCCATGGGCGAAGGGAAATCTCGCGCTCCGCGCCGCGCAGCGCCTGATAGGCGGAGACGAAGGTCAGCTGCAGCGCGTCTTCGGCCGCCTCGCGGCTACCGAGCATGTGCAGGCAGAAGGCGAGCACACCCCGGGCATGGCGGTCGAAGATCGCCTCGAAGGCCGCGTCGTCGCCAGCGCGCACGCGAGCCACCAGGTCGTCGTCGGTCTGCCCCAGGGCAGGGCTCCAGTCCAGTGCCTGGCGAAACCCAATCGCTGTTCCGGTCACACCCATCCCTGAAGTGTGCGCCACAGAGCCCAGATAGTCCAGCGACGTCTCAGACAAAAAGTCATGGCCAGCGGAGGTGTCGGCGATCGGTCGGACGGCGCTCTAGGGGATCCCCCCCAGAGCGCCGCGCCCCCGAGACCGTCACGCGCGAGTCGGACGAGCCCAAATTGCTGCCTAAACCTCGCAATCGTGGCCCCCACCTTCATCAACGCGCAGCCAACCCAGAAGTTGGTCCAACTCGTCCTCGCGACGGCCGGTTTGCCTCTCGCGCCGTATCGAGGGGTGCATACTTAAGGGAGCTCGGAAGGGGACCGGTTCCAGTTCGTCCGGGGATGCGCCCCCATTTCCCGGACTCCGGAGGACCAAGAAGGATCTTGGTCCTCCGGGCCCTCTTCGTGGGCCCTCGGGCGCGGTGGCACGGACGGCTTCCTCGCGCCCAGGACCATGAGGAGAATCCCCGCGGCCAGGGCAGCCGCGCTCAGCAAGGAGAACCCGGCCGTCACGTTGGCGCCGGTGCTCAGGTCGGTCGCGGGGATGAAGGTTGCCATCACGCTCGCGATGGCCAAGACGAACCCGCCGCCGAACAGGAGCTTTCGAAGCGGCGGGCGAAGGGAGCGCCGGCGGACGGGCCGGGAAGCGGCCTGGACTCGCGGCCTCGCCGCGCTCGGCGGGGCGTGCGGATAGACATCCATGGTCGCGATCTGTGCTTGACGCAGTGTGAGCCGGGCGGTGTGCGACCAGGTGGGTCGGCTGGGGCTCGTGGCGCCAAAGCTAACGCGGAAGCGAGTCCATACCGCGTCGTTGTCGGCGTATATGTGATCGAGGGCGAACGTTGGCGCGAGTGTGAAGGCAGCTGCGAACCACGTGGTTATGGCCTCAACGCCCCCGACGACGATTCCGGTGCGCGGATAGCGAATCACGGCGCCGGTCACGAAGAGCTGCGGAACGAGCTCAGGTTGGCGCTCCTCATAGAGGGTGAGCAGCAACGAACAAACCCGCTCGATGTCAGTCGCCCGTCCTCCGCCCAGCTCGATCTCGCCCCCCGCGAGCGCGGCGCTGCAACCGCCGCACCACGGTTCGGTCGCGGCGCTCTGGCCACACCGGGCACAGACGGGCGTCGTGGCCGGCGCTGAGGAGGTGGTGGGTTCGGTGTGCGCGCCCGTGGGGTGCCCCTGAAGGTTGATTGTGCTCTGGCGATCTGTGCGTCGGGCACAAGCCCTCCGGACCGTCTCGCGGGGCCGAGGGTAGCGGCCCGTTCGTCTACTTGACGGTCTTCTGCGTAAATGACGTAAGCGGTTGGAAGCGTCATTCGCCTATGGCCCCACGGGCGGATCGGGGTACCGCATAATCGCCGCTCCCGTGCAGCTTCCCCGCAACGTTCTATGCAGGCTCGCCCCCGTCGCCGGTGGCCTTCCTCACCGTTCGCGCCCTCGGCCTCCGCGCGCCGCGGTCGGCCTGTTGAGCGTCGCGCTCTGCGCGCTGATCGTCGCCGGATGCGCTCAGAACACGTCGCCGCCGACGATCTCCGGCACGACGGTGGACGGCTCGACGTTGACTGCGAATCCGGGTTCTTGGACGTGGAAGGGCACGATCTCGTTCACGTACCAGTGGGTGCGCTGCGACACGAGCGGTGGGTCGTGCCAGGGGGTGTCCGGAGCGACGGGCACCACCTACCTGCTCACACCGAGTGATGTCGGCTCGACGATCCGGGTCGTGGTCACCGGCACCGACGCCGACGGCCCTCAGGGCGCCTCAGGGGCGATCTCGGGGCAGACCGCGGTTATTGCGGCACTGAAGCCCCACAACAGCACGCTGCCGTCGATCACCGGCACGACGAAGGCCGGGCAGACGCTGTCCGCATCGCAGGGCTCGTGGACCGGAACGCCGCCACTGTCATTCGGGTATCAGTGGGAACGCTGCAATGCGAGCGGCAACTCGTGCCACAACGTCGGCACGGACGCGTCCACGTATCCGCTCGGCTCGGGCGATGTCGGCTCGACGATCCGCGTGGTCGTCACCGCGACCAACGGTGGCGGCTTCACCGCGGCCACCTCCGTCGCGAGCGCTGTCATCGGACTGTCCCACGATCCGGTGGTGGTCGCGGTCGGCGACATCGCCTGTGCGCCCGGGGACACGACCAACGATTGCCAGCAGGGAGCGACGGCGAATCTCGCCTCCGCGCAGGGCCCCGATGCGGTGCTGACGCTGGGCGACAATCAGTACAACGCCGGTCTGCTGAGCGAGTACACGGGTGCCGGCGCCTATGGCGCGACGTGGGGCGATCTTCAACCCGATCGTGTTCCCAGACCCTGGCAATCACGAGTACACGTCCAGCTCGACCGCGGCGGGCTACTTCGAGCTACTTCGGCACCGCGACGCACGGCTCCACCGCCTCGTCGCCCTACTACTCCTACAACCTGGGTACGTGGCATCTAGTCTCGCTCGACTCGAGCTGCAGCGATTCGGGTTGCGCCGACGTCGTCGCGGGGGAGACGAGCTCGGCGCAGACGGCATGGCTGCAGTCGGACTTGGCGGCGCATCCGGCGGCCTGCACGCTGGCCTATTGGCACCATCCGCGCTTCTCGGCCAGTTGGACGGGCGACAGTCCCGGCACCGGCCCCCTGTTCAGCGCGCTCTACAACGCTCACGCTGACCTGGCGCTCGGCGGCCACGACCACGTGTACGAGCGCTACGCGCTGCAGGATCCAACTGGAGCCGCGGCCAGCAACGGCGTACGCCAAATGGTCGCCGGTACGGGCGGCGAGGACCTGTTCACGCAGCTCACCACACCTCCGAACCTGCAGGCGTTCGATCAGAGCGACTTCGGCGTGCTGGTGCTCACGCTCCACGCCTCGAGCTACGACTGGGCATTCAAGCGCCTCAACGGCTCGGTGTTCGATAGCGGCACGACCGCCTGTCACGGCAGCGGGTCGGGGTCGTCCTCGGCGCGTCTCGCCCGCGCCGCCCGCAGCTGGCCGGTTGGTCCGACCGGACCGTCGCTGGCCTTCGACGCCCGAGCCCTCAAGTCCACGGTCGCCGCCGTAGGCCGTCGCGGCCTCCCAGTCGCCGTGCACCTGACCCGTGCCGCCAACGTGACCATCAAGGTCTCGGTGCGCCGCGGACGCCGGCTCACGCAGATCGCATCGTTCTACGAGACCGAGACACAGATATCTGGGCCGCACAGCAGGATCTATCTCCGCCTGCCCGCGCGCGCGCTGCGCGGCAGCGGGCCGGTGACCCTCGTCCTGCATTTCGCTGCTGTTGACGGAGCCAACCATCACCGCTCCCTCACGCGGAAGCTCGTGATCGCGCGGGGCTGAGTCGCTCCGTTCGAGGGCACCTGGACGCGCCGAGCGGGCCTCTGAGCCATTGACGGGCCGGGATGACGTAACCGGTCGGAAGCGTCATTGCGAAATGCGCCCCCGGGCCGGTTGCAAGTGCTCATAATCGAGCGGTCACAGGAGGTTAACCTTGCTTAAACCTGTCGAACCCACATCGTCCACCAATTCCGCGGAGCTGCGTCTCGTCTCGCCGGAGCCGAGCGTCGCCCCGGCTCGCTTGGGAACGCGGCAGCGGTCATCCACCCTCGCCGAGCTCGGGCTCACCGTCAGCGTGGTGATCGCCGCACTCAACGAGGAGCGGAACCTGCCGTACGTGTTCGCCCGGCTCCCCGAGGGGCTGCACGAGGTCATCGTGGTCGACGGGAACTCGACCGACGACACGGTGGCAACCGCCCGACGGCTGCGCCCGGATGTCCGCATCGTGGCTCAGAGCGGCAAGGGCAAGGGCAACGCTCTGGCCGAGGGCTTCGCGGCCTGCACGGGCGAGATCGTGGTGGCGCTCGACGCCGACGGGTCAACCGATGCCGCCGAGATTCCTCGCTTCGTCTCGGCGCTGTGCAATGGCGCGGACTTCGTCAAGGGCTCACGCTTCGCCCAGGGGGGCGCGAGCTCGGACATCACGTTCACCAGGAGCCTCGGCAATCGCGCGCTCAACGCGATCGTCAACGTGCTCTACGGCACGCATTACACCGACCTTTGTTACGGATACAACGCCTTTTGGGCCAGCTGCCTGCCGTACATCCGGGTCGACTGCGACGGCTTCGAGGTGGAGACGCTGATCAACGTCCGGATCGCCAAGGCGGGTCTCGTCGTGCACGAGGTACCTAGCTTTGAGCGTCCCCGCATTCACGGCCGAAGCAACCTGAACGCGGTGCGCGACGGCACGCGCGTCCTGCGCACGATCGCACTCGAGCGCGTATCAGCCTCCTCGCGCCGTTCCGTCCTGCCGCGTATCGCCTATCGGCTCCTGGCCGGATGAAGATCGCGCTGCTCGCCTCGACGTATGTGCCGCACCGCAGCGGGGTGGGACGGCACGTTGAGCAGTTGGCCGAGCGGCTGACGCGGCGCGGCGCCGAGGTCGAGATCCTGACTCAGGGCACGCTGCGGGATCCACGGCGAGCCTCGGAGTCCCGGCGCGTGAGGGTTCACCGCTACCCCACGATGGTCGGCGCCGTACGTTTTGCCGTCGCTCCCGGGCTACGGGAGCGGCTGCATGCGATCGCCGACTCGTTCGACGTGGCGGACGTGCACAGCGCGCAGGGCCTGTTCGCGATGGCCGCCGCACACGCCGGATTCCGCCGCTTGGTGTTCACCCCGCACGCTCCGATCGAGCGACTCCTGGGTTGGCCTCACGGTTGGGCGACGCGTGCCGCGGTGGCGGGCTCGACGCAGGTCGTGTGCAGCTCGATGTTCGAACGTGACCGGCTCTGCGCGAGATATCCGGCGGCGTCGGGCCGCACCAGGATCGTGCCGATCGGCGTCGACCTGGAGGCGATCGCGGCGTCGCGGCCGTTTCCAAGTGACGAGGTGATCATTCTGAGCGCCGAACGCCTGGAGCGACCCAACCGGGTCGGTCGGGCGATTGCTGCGATGGCCAGCCTGAGCCCCGCGTTCCGACTCGTGATCGCCGGCGACGGTCCCGACCGTCATCGTCTGCAGGCCTACGCCGCCGACCTGCAGGTTGCTTCGCGCGTGACCTTCGTGGGAGCGCTGGCGGAAGCGGAGCTCTACCGCTGGCTGCGTACCGCGAGCATCGTGCTCGCGCTTCCCGAGGAGCATGGTTCTGGCTCACAGTTGAGCCACGGAATCGCGGCCGGAGCGTGCGTCGTCGCATCCGACATTCCCGTCCACCGCGAGCTGGCCGCGCGACTCGCCGACGATCGCATCGTCCTGGTCCCGGCCGTGGGCTCGCCTTTGGAGGTGGCGGCCGCGATCACCGATGGGGCGCGCCGGCACGATCGCTCAAGAGACGTCCGCCTGAATGGCGAGTTTCCGTCTTGGGACTCGGTCATCGACTCGACCTGGGCCCTGTACGAGCGTTTGATGCTCGATGAGGGCAGGTCTGGCCGCGACCGAGCCGGCGCAGCGGCGAATGGTCATCCGGTGCAGCTTCGCGCGGGGGCGCAGGCGATTGAAGACCTGACGGTCACCGATTAGCGTGGCCACTGGGACCGTCAGACGATCGCCGTCCGTCCCGCCCGGCGAAGTGATCCCGCTCGACGGCTCGGCTGCGCTCACGGCTCCGGTCGCGGTGCGGGTGATCGACCTCGAGTCGCCGCTCGACGATCTCATGCTGCAGCGCGACAGCTCGGGCGGTACATACCGCTCACTGCTTGCGGTGGCGCGACTCAAGGGGGCGCCGCTCGCCGTTGCGACCTTCAGCGTCGGTGCCGACGGCCGCGTGTCGTGCCGTCAGCTCGCCCGCGGGCTGCGACGCCGCCTCCAGCTCGAGCTGCGCGAGACCTATGACGAGCAGACGGCGCTATCCGTACAGGCGCTGTCCGGTGCTGCCGATTCCGTCGACGAGGTCGATGACAACCTCCAGCCGCCACCGAGCGTCAGCGTCGTAGTCCCGACCTGCTGCAATCCGCAGCCGCTGGAGCGCTGCCTGCGCTCGATCCTCCGGAGCGACTACGAGGACTACGAGGTGATCGTCGTCGAGAACCGACCCGAGTGGTCCGACACGATGTTGATGCTGGCCGACCGATTCCCGGGCGAGCGGCGCATCCGGTACGTCGAGGAGCCGATCCCGGGTGCCTCGCGGGCCCGAAATGCCGGGTTGGCGCGGGCCGTTGGTGAGCTGGTCGCGTTCACCGACGATGACGTTATCGTCGACCCGGGCTGGATCCGGGCAAACGCCGAAGCCCTGAGGGGCGGTGAGGACATCGCGTGTGTCGCCGGCCTAATCCTGCCGCTCGAGCTCGAGAGCGACAGTCAGCTGCTCATGGAGCAGTTCGCCAGCTTCGGCAAGGGGTTCCGTCGAGCGACCTACAGGTTCCCCGACTCACGGCGGGACGATCCACTGTTCCCGTACACCGCGGGCTCGATCGGCTCCGGCGCCAGCACGATGATGCGGGCGGACGTGGCGCGCGAGCTGGGGGGCTTCGACACGGTGCTCGGTCCGGGAACGCCGGCCTCTGGCGGCGAGGACCTCGAGATCTTCATCCGCGTGCTGCGGGCTGGGTACGCGGTCGCCTACGAGCCCAGGGCGATGGTCTGGCACCGCCACCCGGACGGCATGCCTCGTCTGCGCCGTCAGGTCTACAAGTACGGCGTCGGCCTGGGGGCAATGCTCGCCAAGCAGGTCGTCGCCGGGCCGGGGCGCAGCGACTTCATCCGGGCGGTCCCCGCCGGGGTGCGCTACGCGCGTGACCCCAACTCCCGCAAGAACGCCAACAAACCAGCGCACTATCCCCACCATCTGACGTGGTTCGAGCGCGTCGGGATGCTCGTCGGACCGCTGGCGTATATGTTCAGCGCGCTGCTTGCCGTCCTGCGGCGTGTCGCGGGCACCGACCGAGAGCGCCCCGCGCGTGTTGACCGGACGACCGGGGAGGTGGTCCTGGCGGGTGGCAGGAGCGTCAGGCTGCTGTGGTTCGGGAAGCGCACCGCGCCGATCTGGGACACGGGCCGCGACAGCGCCGCCGCCCTGTCGTGGTCCACCTTGACGGCGATCATCGGGTGCCTCGCGCTGTCGGTCGTGGCACCGCTCGTCGTGGCCCTCGGTCTGCCGACTTATGTGCGGATGCCGGTCGTGCTGGCCTGGGCGGTTCTGGCTCCCGGGACCGCGATCTTGACCGCCGCGCGCGGCCGCCTCGAGCCGGGGCTGGTGCTCGGCACGAGCCTCGGCGTGATCGCGGTCGGAGCTCAGTCGATGCTGTGGCTGGGCGCCTGGTGGCCGCGTTCATTCCTGGTGCTCGGGGCGGTGGCGTGTGCGCTGCCCCTGATCGTGGCGCTGAGGACGGCGGGGCTGTCGCTGCCCACGGGCGCCCACGTGCGCGCGGCGCTCGCGCGGGCCAGGATGCCCGCGGGCTCGATGCGAGCAAGCACGGCGATCCATGTCGCGACGATGGGCGTCGCGCTGCTGGCCTGGGCGGCGGCGCTGCTCGAGACCCGCCTCGGCGGCATGGGCGGGACGGGATTGCTCGGCGTTCTGCCGCTGACATATTTCCTCGCGCTGGCCCTCACGCTCGGCGGCTTCGTCGCGGCGGTCACAAGCCGCAGCGTCGATGCCCGGCTGCTCGGCGGGTACGTGTTCGTGTTCGTCCTGATCCTGCACGGCACGACCGCATTGCTGTACGACGAGCCGCGGTATCCCTGGGTCTACAAGCACCTCGGTGTGATCAATCTGATCGCGGCGACCGGGCACGTCGACCGGGAGATCGATATCTACAACAACTGGCCGGCATTCTTCGCGGCCAATGCGTGGCTGAGCAAGGTCGGCGGGTTGGCGCCGATCGCCTACGCCGGGTTCGCCCAGGTCTTCTTCAACGTGATCAACGTGCTCGCCGTGAGGTTCGCGCTGCGGGGCCTGACGCGCGATGAGCGACTGCTCTGGACGGCCAGCTTCATATTCGTGCTCGGCAACTGGGTCGGACAGGACTATCTGGCCCCGCAGGCCTTCGGCTTCGCGCTGTCGGTGGTGGTCCTCGGCCTTTGCCTGCGCTGCGCTCCGGCGCCGAGCCGGCCGCGCGCGCGCTGGATCGAGCCGCTGGCCACGCGGGCCGAGCGGCTGATCAACGGCGTCCTGCCCGGGCCGGCACCCGAGGACGAGATTTCGAGCCCGCCGTTGCGGCCTCGAGCCGCGCTGCTGGTGGGAGGCGTGTGCTTCCTCGCGGTGGTCACGAGCCATCAACTGTCGCCGGTGATGCTGATCCTCGAGGTCGCGGCGCTCGCGCTCGTGACGCGACGCGTGCCGTTCTGGATACCGGCGGTCATGGTGCTGGTCGAGCTCTGGTGGCTGACGCTGGCATGGCCTTTCGTGGGTAGCCACTTCACCCTGATCCAACCGGGGTCGAGCACCGCCGCCGCAGCGGCGGGGCGAGACCTGACCGCTGCACTTCCGGGTGCGGCCTTCGGCTTCTACGCACCGGCTGTCGTGACCTTCCTGACCGTGGCGCTGGCCGGGGCTGGGTTGTTCACGCGGGTGCGTGCGGGCAAGCGCGATGTGGTGCCCCTCTGCCTGATCTGCGGCCCGGTCCTCGCGGTGGGTCTGCAGTCCTACGGCGGCGAGGGACCGTATCGCGCCTTCCTGTTCGCCCTGCCCTGGCTGGCCTTCCTGGGCGCCCTGGCGTGCGTGCGGCCGGGATCCGCAGAAGGGCGCCTGCGAATCAGCGGCCAACGCCTGGCGCTGGCCACCGCCGCATTGAGCGTGACGCTGCTGTTCGCCTATTTCGGACAGGAGTTGGCCAACCGCATCCCCTCCGCCGACGTGCAGGCCGCGACGTGGTACGAACTGCATGCACCGGCGGGATCGGTGCGCTTCAACCTCGCGCCCACGGCGCCCGATCGGCTGACCGCTCGCTACCCGCTGGTGTCGCTGGGCGATCCCTCCTCGCTGCTCGAGGACGCCGCGTTCACCGGGCACCGGTTGGGGGCTGCTGACGTTCCGCGACTCGAGCGGCTGATCGCTGGGCAGGGAGCTCACCCGACGTACGTCGTGCTCACGCTCAGCCAGGAGAACTACGCGCGCCTGAACGGGTTGCTGCCGGCCGGGTCGGTCGCGAGCCTGGTGCGGGCGCTCGACAGTTCGCCTGCCTTCCAACTCGTATTCCGCCGCTCAAGCGCGTGGATCTTCCGATATGTGCCCGGCCGTGGCACCCAGACCACGGGCCGTCCGGCCTAGCCGACCCGAGGTGAACACCCCCGTGATACCGAACACCCCCGTGATACCGACGAACACCCCCGTGATACCCGTCCTGCTCTACCACTCGGTGGCCGATCAGCCGCCGCCCACCGGCTCGTGGGGGGCGGTATCCCGGAGCGAATTCGCCGCGCATGTCGACGCGATCGCAGACTGCGGTCGCCAGGCCATTACGGTGACCATGCTGGCGGCGGCGCTGCGCGGCGAGCAGGAGCTCCCGCAGCGTCCTGTCGCGATCACGTTCGACGACGGTTATGACGACACGTATGACGCGGTTGAGCTGCTGCACAGCCGGGGCCTGAGCGCCACGGTGTACGTGACAACGAGCGAGATCGGGACGGCCGATCGCCTCTCGCGCCGCCAAATCTCCCACATGGCCTCTCGCCTCGGGGTCGAGCTGGGCGCTCACGCGGTTCACCACGTCCATCTGGACGAGCTCCCATCGGGCCTGCTCGCCGAGGAGCTCGCCGCCAGCAAGGCCCAGCTCGAGCGGGTCACGGGCGAGACGGTCGACTCATTCGCGTATCCACACGGCGCGTACGACGAGCGCGTACGCGAGGCCGTGA
The DNA here is from genome assembly GCA_963725515.1 of uncultured Solirubrobacteraceae bacterium. Lineage (GTDB taxonomy): Bacteria > Actinomycetota > Thermoleophilia > Solirubrobacterales > Solirubrobacteraceae > Palsa-465. Next base: position 362,484 of record CAVRZB010000004.1, read on the forward strand.
TCGACGCCGGCTACGGCTCCGCGGTGGCCGTCAAGAACGCCGTGTCTCATCTCGCCGACGACCCGTACGGGATCGCGCGTTGGACGGTGATGGCGTCGACACCGGCCGAGCGCATCGCCGAGGTGCTCTCCGGCGAGGGCGTCCCGATGTCATGGACCAGGGAGCGCCTGCGCACGCGTGTCTACCGCCTGGCCCGTCGCCACCGAGCCCGGTTCCAGCCGTCGAGGAGGCCGCCGTGCTGACGCCCGAGAATCGCCCGGAGCTGACCGTGTCCGTCGTCGTCTGCACGGCGACGCGAGAGCGGGCGGGCCTGCTTCGCGAGTGTGTCGACTCGCTCCTGGCCGGTACGCGCAGCCCCGACGAACTGCTGGTGGTGATCGACACGAATCCCAGTCTTACGGCGGAGCTGGCCAGCTCGCTGCCGCCGGCGGCCCGCCTGCTCGAGACCGAGCGCCAGGGCCTGTCCGAGGCGCGCAACCTGGGCATCGAAGCCGCCAGTTCGGACATCGTGGCGTTCGTCGATGACGACGCGGCGGTCGACGCCCAGTGGCTGGCGGCCCTGATGCGGGCGTTTGCGGCGAGCCCCGAGGTGCTCGGCGTCGGCGGTCCGGTGGTACCGCGCTGGGGAGCCGATCGCCGCTGGCTGCGCGATGAGCTGCTGTGGATCGTCGGGTGTACATACCGTGGCCACCGTGAGGATGCGGGTCCGATTCGCAATCCGATCGGTTGCAACATGGCCTTCCGTCGTCGCGAGCTGGTCCAAGCCGGGAGCTTCGCGACCACGTTCGGCAAGCGGGGCAATGCGCTGGAGACCTGCGACGAGACCGAACTTGGGCTCCGGATCGAGCGGCTCCACGGGCCGGATCGGATCCGCTACGTGCCCGAGGCGCGCGTTCGGCATTTCGTCCCAGCCGCTCGCATCTCCTGGCGCCTGCTCGTGCGTCGCTCGCTCAGTGAGGGGCTGGCCAAGGGTCGTCTGCACCGCCTCTACACGGGTCCGGCGCTCGGACCTGAGCGGGGCTATGCGCGCCGGTTGGTGGCCAGGACGGTCCCGGCGCTGCTCGTCCAGGGCCTGCGACGTCGTGATCGCCAGTCCGCCGCCGGCGCCGTGGCGATCGCTTCGTCGCTGCTGATCGCGGGCGTCGCCTTCCTGGTCGGCGTGGCTCGCGAGGGACGGCGCCAGGTTCGCCTGTCGAGTGCGTCCGGGCAGGGGGCCTGAGTCCGCCGATGAGCCGGACCGACCTCGTGGCCACGACTGTCGTCGGCCCGGATGTCTCGAGCCGGCGGTTGCGTCGCCAGCTGCGCGAGCACATTCGGGTTCCGCTGCACCGCGACGGCTACGCCCTGGCCATCAACTCGGCGTTCACCGCGCTAACCGGACTGCTCTACTGGATCCTGGCCGCGAAGACCTACAGCGCTCGCGCCGTGGGGCTCAACTCGGCGCTCATCTCGAGCATGATGTTCCTGGCCGGGATCGCCAGTCTCAACCTGCCGAACATACTTGTGCGCTTCCTGCCCGAGAGCGGCTCCCGCACCCAGCGGCGCGTGGCGGTCTCCTACCTCGTCGCGCTGACGGTGGCGGCCGCCGCCGCCGTCGTCTTCATCCTCGGGGTCGGGGCGTGGAGCCCGAGGCTGAAATTTCTGCGCTCAGATCACGGTCTGCAGGCGTGGTTCCTGATCTCGACGCTGGCCTGGTGCCTGTTCGTTCTCCAGGACAGCGTTCTGATCGCGCTCGGCCGCGCGGTGTTCGTGCCGATCGAGAACGCCGTCTTCTCGCTGCTCAAGCTCGCCCTGCTGGCCGCGCTCGTGACCTTGGTTCCGATCTACGGGATCTTCGTCTCGTGGACGATCGCCATGCTGGTCTCGGTCGTCGGCGTGAACCTGCTGATCTTCCTCCGTCTCATGCGGCCGGCGGCCGCGCGAGCACCGGCCGTCGTGGCCAATATCCGCGACCGCGCGTTCGCGGGTTACTTCGCCGCCGACTACGCGTGCTCGATCGCGTGGCTGTCGACCACCAACCTCATGCCGGTGATCATCACGGCCGCCGCCGGGGCGGCCACCAACGCGTACTGGGCGCTCGCCTACGCGGTTGCCCTCCCGCTCTACGCCTTCGCTCAGAACATTGGTACTTCGCTGATTCTCCACGGCACGAACGATCGTGCGGAATTGCCGTCGCTGACGCGCAAGGCAGCCGTGCAGGGCGCGCGCGTGCTGATCCCGTCGGTGACGCTGCTCGTCGTCCTCGCGCCCTATCTGCTGGCCCTCTTCGGACCCAACTACGCGGATAAGAGCACGACCCTTCTGCGCCTGCTCGCGCTCGGGGCCCTGCCCAACTTCGTGCTCTCGCTGGCCGTGAGCGTTGCTCGCGTGCAGCGACGCCTGCGCCGCGCTGTGTTTGCGCTCGTCACCGAGGCGGCGCTGACGCTCGGGCTGGCCACGCCGCTGCTGCACGCCTGGGGCATCGGTGGCGTGGGGGTCGTATGGGTCGGTTCGCAGTGCATCGTGGCGGCAGGTCTGCTGCTGAGCTGGCGCGGTGCGTTGGACGCCGGTCCCGACCGGCCGGCTCGCAAGCCGTCCGCGCCCGCGGCCAGCCGCGGGCGCGCGATCGAGGGAGCGCGCGCGCGCGCCGAGACGGGTGGGTCGAACCCAGGTGGCGGTGATCTTCACCCGGTTCTGCAGGAGCTCTTCCACGGCCTGGAGACCCGCGGGGTGCGTTGGACGCTGCTACGTGTCCCTTCCAACCCTGCAGCGCCCAGCGGTGACGTCGATCTTCTGGTTCACGAGGCAGACGCAACCGCCCTCCGAGAGCTCGCGGAGGAGGCCGGCTTCGTCGCCCTTCCGGGCTGGCGCTCGGCGCCCGATCTGATCCTCATGGCGTACGACCGACCGTCGGACCAATGGCTGATCCTCGACGTCTCGACCGCCGTCTCGTTCCGCTCGCCATCTTCATGGCAGCTACCCGAGGCAGCCGACCACGTCCTGCGGCGCAGGCAGCGCTCGGGGTCGATGGTTGTGCCCACGGGCAGTGACACGTTCTGGCTCGTGTTGCTGCACTGCCTGCTCGACAAGGGCTTCGTGGCGACGAACCGTCGCTCGGAGCTACAGCGGCTCGTCGGGTGCGCCTCGGAGTCCCCGCTCGGGGTCACGGTGTGCGTCGCGGCGGGCCCCGCCTTCGCGCGGTCGGTCTTCATCGAGGCGGTTCGCGCCGGAGCCTGGGACGATCTCGCCCGGCTGGGCCGTCGGCTGGCGACGGCCCTGAGGTGGCGGCGGACGATCGGCGAGCGCTTGGCGGCGCTGGCGACCGGCACGGTGCATCTGGTGCGCAAGCCGCTTCTGATCCGGCGCCGACGAGGCCTCAGCCTTGCGCTTCTGGGGCCAAACGGGGTCGGCAAATCGACGGCGGCGACGGGACTCCAGCGCACGCTTCCCTTCCAGACCATGATCGTCTACATGGGCTTGTGGAAGGTAACGACCGCGTCGCGCGGTCGGATCCGCACGGTGGCCGAGATCCTGGCCCGACCGGTCTGGATCTGGTCGAGGTACCTGCTGGCCCAGTACCACCAGCTCCGCGGCCGAGTGGTGATTTTCGACCGCTACGTCTACGAGGCGCTCTTGCCGGCCAGGCCGCCGCTGCTGTTCGCGAAGCGGCCGTACTTCTGGCTCCTGGCGCATGCGGTTCCCGCCGCCGAGGTGGCCATCGTGCTCGACGTTCCCGGGTCGGTCGCCTACGGGAGAAAACAGGAGAACCCGCCCGACGAGCTCGAGTCCGAGCGTCAGATCTATGGGCGCCTGCGCGGCCGCGTGCCGTCGCTGACGATCGTGGACGCCTCGGCTGACGCGGACACCGTCCGCGCCGAGATAACGGAGATCATGTGGCGGAGGCTGGCCGAGCGCTGGCAGGGGCGTTCGTGACCGTCGGGGCTCCGGCAATCCGGTTGGGACCGCTGCGCGCGGCCTTCGCCCCGCGCACGCCCTGGCGGTGGGATCGGGTCCCGCGCGCGCTCGCGCTGCAGATTCTCGCCAGGCACGGGGAGTCACTGCCGACGGGCAGTCACAGCGCGGCGGTGCTGCGGACTGAGTTGACGTCCACCGGAATGGCCGTCGTGTTCCTGGGACCGCGCGGCGAATCACCCCACGTCGTGGTCAAGCTGCCGCTCACGCCGGGCGCGGTGCGCGGACTCGAGCGGGAGACGACGGCGCTCGGAGCGCTGCACGCCGACGAGCGGCTCGGGACGTGGCGATCCCTCATCCCCCGGAGCTACGCGGGCGGAAAGATCGAAGGTCAGGCCTACCGGGTTGACTCGTTCCTGCAGGGGCGTCCGATAACGCGCTCCGGCATGACCTCCGGAGAGCCGGGTGGGGCGTGGCGAGCCGGGATCGAGACGATCTGCGCTCTGCACGAGGCCACCGCGACCCGGCTGCCCGAGGAGTTCGACCGCGGCGGTCTATGGGTCGACGCGCACTTGCGCGAGCTCGAGTCCCGATCCACCTGGCGCGGAGCCACGCTCCGGCGGGCCGAGCGGATGCGGGACGAGCTTCACGCCGGGCTGGCCGGCTGGGCTGGGTGCGCCGGCGCGATTCACGGCGACTACTGGCTCGGGAACCTCCTGTTTGCCTGCGCGGGCCCGGGTGCCGGCGAAAACGACGACGCGCCGGCGGGCATCGTTGACTGGGACGCCTGGGCGCCGCTCGAGCTCCCACTGCACGACGTCCTCCATCTACTGCTCAATACGCGCGGGATGCGCACCCGCCGTGAGCTCGGGGAAGTCCTCGCCGAGCAGCTGCGCGAACGTAAATGGTCCGCGCCAGAGCGCCTCGCGCTCGAGCGCGCGGAGATATGGAGCCGCGACGGGTCGCTGAGCGAGCGCCACGCGCTGCTCCTCTACTGGTTGCGTCAGACGGCGATGCACGCCCGCCAGCAGCCGCGCCGCGTCGGGGCCCGCTACCGCCTGTGGGAGCGTCGCAACGTGCTCTCGGTGATGGCCGCGCTATGAGCATCGAGCTGACAGGAGTTGGCGTGGGGGCGCGTTCCGCGTGGCGGCGGGCCCTGGGGCGCGACCCGACAGCACTCATTTCGCAGACGCCCGAGTGGATGGACTGCCTGACCGCCTCAGGGCGCTATGAGGATGCGACGCGCGCCTACGCAACCGCCGACGGCGAGGAGCTGATTCTGCCGCTCGCCCGGCGGCGCTGGTCCGGTCCGGCGGGCGTGCTCACGTCGATGCCGTTCGGCTGGGGCACGGGCGGCCTGGTCGCAACCAGCGATCAGGCGCGGGCCGAGGAGATCGCCGCGATCGTCACCGATCTGAGGAGCCAGCCGGCGCTGCTCGTCGGCGTGCGGCCCGCGCCGGGTACGGCGGCGGCGTGGCGCGCGGGCGTGCCCGCCGGGGTCGAGACGACCGAGCACATGTGCCAGACCGTCGATCTCAGCGGAGGCTTCGAGACGGTCTGGAAGAACCGGTTCTCGTCCACGGTTCGTAGCCACTGCCGCAAGGCGGAGCGCAGGGGGGTGAGCGTTGAACGAGACGATACGGGCCGTCTGATGGCGGTGTTCGACACCCTGTACCGGAGGTCCGTCGACCGCTGGGCCCGGCAGCAGAACGAGCCCCTGTGGCTGGCTCGGTGGCGAGCGGCGCGCCGCGACCCGGCGGAGAAGTTCCAGACGGTCGCCGACCGGCTCGGACCCGCCTGCCGCGTGTGGGTGGCCTCGCGGGCGGGGGAGGCGGTGGCGGCGATGATCGTGCTGGTGAACGGTCATCACAGCACCATGTGGCGCGCCGCGATGAACAAGGAGGCGGTGAAGGGAACCGGGGCGAGCGAGCTGATCCACCGCCTGGCCTTCGAGGAAGCCTGCGATGCGGGTCATCGCTTCTTCCATCTCGGCGACTCCGCACCAACCTCGGCGCTGGCCCGCAACAAACGGGGCTTCGGTGCGGCCGATCTTCACTACACCGGGTACCGCTTCGAGCGCGTGCCGCTCACCGCCGCGGACAGATTCGCCCGTCGGCAGATCAAACGGGTGATCGGGTTCCGGGATTGACCATGCGCCGCTCGCGCACGCTCGTGGTTGCCGTGACGCTGGGGTTGGCCAGCGCCGGCACGGTTGCGGCGCTGGCCCTCGCGCTGCCGTCGGGTGGGACTCATGGTGCCTGGCGCCGGGTTCTCTTTGACGATTTCAGCCACGGCCTCAGGTCCAACCGCTGGGGCCGTTACTCGGGGCAACCCGGCGGTGACCCCGGTGGGCTGTGGGCGCCGTCGCATGTGGTGGTGAGCCACGGCATCCTCAACCTCGAGACCTATCGAGACCGGAGGTTCGGCGGTCGCTGGGTATCCGGAGGGGTCTCGAGTGCGCCGGCGCTTTCACAGACGTACGGCAAGTACGAGGTTCGGCTCCGCGTGGACCCGGGCCAGGGCGTCGCCGTCGTGGCGCTGCTCTGGCCGTCGCGAGACCAGTGGCCGCCGGAAATCGACTTCGCCGAGAACGGCGGCGAAACGAGAGGCCGCGATCACATGTCGGCGACGTTGCATTACGGGTCGGGCGACAACCAGATCCAGCGCACGTTGGGCGGGAACTTTGCTCACTGGCATGTGCTCGGCGTTGAATGGACGCCCGGTCGGCTCGTCTACACGATCGACGGCCGCCGCTGGGCCGCACTCACCAACCGGGCCGTTCCCGATCTGCCGATGGAGCTCGATCTACAGACTCAGGCCGGCACCTGCGGGGACCCGTACGCCCCCTGTCCAAGCGGAAGAACGCCGGCGCACGTGAACGCTCAGATCGACTGGGTAGCCGCGTACGCCTACCGCCGAAAATAATGACAGACCTGTTGCAAAATTGACGAAAATGCCGCAATTTGCGCAAGGATCGTGAACTTCGAGTAAGTTTCACGCTGGTTTGGAGTCGTTCAAAGGAGTACTTAACAGGTCTGTAACAACAGAGGGCTTGGGTTCTCAGCGAGTGATGGGGCAGATGATTCTCGCTTTTCCACATATGTGCAGTGGGTCGGTCGGCATGAGCCGAGTGGCGCCTGCGAGCGTGAGGAGCACCACAGGGTGGACACCCGAATCCTCCAGAGTCATTGGGGGCAGCAATGAGTGGGCAGATTGGTCAACCAGAGTCTGGGATGGCGACGGTGATCGGCTACGCGAGCGTTTCCGCGCTCGCCGGTGCTAGCAGTCCGGAGCTGAAGGACCAGGCCGAACAGATAGTGGACGAGTGCGAGCGCCGCGGCTTGGCGTTGCTCGAGGTCGTCACCGAGCGAGAGCCGATCGGAGTCAGGGCGTTCGATAGGCCGGGGCTGGCCTATGCGTTTGACAGGATCGCCGCCGGCGACGCGACGGGGCTGATCGTGGCCGACCTTGCGCGGCTGACACACTCGGCGATCGAGCTGGGGGCGATCATCCGTCGGCTGACCCGACTCCAGGCTCGTCTCGTGGCCGCCTTGCACGCGCTCGACACCGACCGCGAGGACGGTCGGCTTGCCGCCGAGTTGCTTGTCGAGGTCTCGGGCTGGGAGCGCAAGCGGATCAGCGAGCGAACCCGGAAGGGACTCGAAGCGGCGCGCAACGCCCGCCGCTCCACGGGTCGCGCGGCTGTCGCTGACTACCCCGATGTGAGGGACGCGATCACCCGCATGCGCGCAGACGGGATGACGCTCCAGCAGATCGCGGACCGTCTCAATGCGGACGGGGTGCCAACCATCAGGGGTGGCGCCAAATGGCGGCACTCCAGCGTCCAGGTCGCGGCGGGCTATCGGCGCCGGACCGGCGCGGTCGCCGACCGTCTGCAATGAAACCCGGCCGCGGGCCGACGCTCAGTCGTCGGCCCAGGCGATCCTCGCGACGGCCACCGGCTGTGCCAGTCCCTTCAACTGAAGCGATCGTTCGTCGGCTGCGTGGAATGAGCTAGCGGCGTCGAGCGCCGCCCGGCTCGCCAGGATTTCGCCGGCGCCGGCCGCCGCGGCAATGCGGGCGGCGGTGTGCACCCCCCGGCCGATGTAGTCATCGCCGCGATCGGTGGCCTCGGCGGCGTGAATGCCGATCCGCACGCGTGGTGCGAAGCCGTGGTCGTGTCGATGATCGCGCAGCGCGCGCTGGATCGCGCAGGCGCACTCAAGCGCGCTGTCCGGTTCGGCGAAGGCCACGAAGAACCCATCGCCTTCGTGCTTGACCTCCTCGCCGGCCTGGGCGTCAAAGCACGCCCTCAGCGTGCGGTCATGCCAGGTCATCAGGGACTCCCACTGATCGTCACCGAGCACCTCGAGTAGCCGCGTCGAGTCGACGATGTCGGTGAACATGAAGGTTCTCACGGCGGTTGGCGGGGCCGCCCCGGAGAGTGCCACGGCGACGCGCCGCGCGGCACTCAGGGCGCCGATGCGCTCGAAGCTCGCCTGTGCGGCGGCGAGTTCGAGCTCGGCGGCGTCGGGATCGCCCAGTTCGGTATAGGCCTTGGCCAGGAGCTCGCGGCCCTGCGCCGCCTCGTAGGGGACATCGACCTCCGACCACAACCGAATCCCCTGACGAAGCTCCCGTACCGCGTCCTCGGTTCGCGACTCCCACAGCGCGACGTGTCCCCGGGCCACGGTTGCGGCGGCGCGCACCGCGACCGTGCCGAGCGACCGCTGAAGCTGATCGAGTTCGCTGACCGCCGCAGCGGCGAGCTGGGGATCGTCCGCCGCCACCGCGATCTCGACCGCCGCGGGTAGCACGAGCCAGCGGCCTTCGCGGGCCAGACCGTTGTCGTCCGCGAGCGCCTGCGCTATCGCCCGCCGGGCAAGCTTGGGCTTGCCCTCCTCCAGCCGCAGGAGCGCCAGGCCGGGCTGGGGGTCAAAGCCCAGCTCTGACGAGTGTCGAAAGGCTTCCAGCGCGCCGGGGCGGTCGCCGCGCCGGCGGCGGATCTCACCGAGCTCGTGCAGCCCCCAGGCCGCCCAGCGGGGCGCCGCCAGCAGTAGATCTTCGATCGCTTCGGCGGCGTCCTGCTCGGCGCGGTCGAGCTCGCCACGGAAGCGCATCACCTCGGCGCGATGAAACCGGCAGAGCCCAGGGAATCCGCTCAGCGACTGTCGCTCACACCAGCGCAGCGAGGCGACGCTCCACTCTCCCGCGCGGCCCAGATCGCCGCGATTGCGGCAGCTGAAGATCGTCGAGCAGAAGATCTGCCCGGTCGTCCAGAGCTCGAGCTCGCCGCTCAGCGCCGCCGCCATGGCCTCGTCGATCAGCGTTGTGGCGTCATCCACCTCGCCGGTAAGCAGGCGTGCGTGCCCCAGCGTCAGGCGTCCCAGGGCCTCGATGTCACGGTCCCCGAGCTGCTCGCCGAGCCCCACCATCTGCTCGCTCATTTGGAGCGCCGCCGGGCCGTTGCCGGCCAGGAACATGCTCTGGGCCATGCACATCAGGACCAGGCCGTGCTCGCGGCAGCTCGGCTCGCCCTCGAGCAGCCGCCCGGCACGGGCCAACCAGCCGGCGGCCAGGGCGTCGCGGTGCCGCGCGTGGTGCTCGAGCGTCAGCTTGACGGCGACGCGGGCCGCCGAGCGCCGAGCTCGAGCGCTGTCGTAGGCCGCCGCCGCACGCTCGAAGGCGTCCAGCATCTCGTCGAAGTGGCGCGACCAGCGGGCCGCCTCGCCGAGTCGCTCGAGATCCTCGGCGCCCAGGGGCCGTTCGGCATCCAAGGCACGCAGCTCCTCGAACGCGGCCTGCCACGCACGCTGCTCGAAGGCAGCGCGCCCCCGGGTGAGCAGGTCGCTTTCGGTCCCGGCCATACGCAGGATTCTCCCACCCGTCCGCCGACGGTGGCTAGCATCGTGGACGGGCTGCATCATCCCGTCCCGTAGCGGGTAGCGTCACCTCATGAGCTCACACGCGAAGATCAATCTCGACGAGGTCAAGGATCTGGCACCAGAATTCGGGATGGGGAAGATGGGCCAAGCCCGCTTCGTCCGGAGCGCGGTCGGTGCCGAGCGGATCGGCCTGACCAACTACCGCATGAATGCCGGGGAGCGGGTCGGCTTCGGGCACCGGCACGGCGAGGTCGAGGAGATCTACGTGGTCGTCGGCGGATCGGGTCGCTTCAAGGTCGACGACGAGGTCTTCGACGTGGCGCCGAGGGACGTGGTCTATTGCCCGCCGGAGGCGATGCGGGAATGGGAGGCCGGACCCGAGGGTCTCGAGCTCTTGGCCTTCGGCGGCCACGCCGAGAACGAGGCCGAGATGCAGCCCGGCTGGTGGACTGACTAGCTGCCGCCCAGGGACCCGACCTACCTGAACCCGACCAGCGCGACGACGCCTCTGGCCACGTTCGCCCCGTCGGTCATGGTGACGTGGGCTCCGAGTTGATTGCCCTTCGCCCCGGCGAGCAGCGCGTGGCCCTGCGGCGTGAGCGAGAAGCTCACGTAGCCGAGCGAGTTGGCGCCCAGGAACTCCGATTCGGTCCGCGCGATAACGGTGTGGCCGACCGAGATGCTCGTCGTCGGGTGGCACGGGGCAGTGCCGAAGCAGCCCGCGAGGATGCCTCCGACCTGACCGGAGGACACGAAGTCGGTCGTGCCGACGATCCGTACCGTGCCCGACGGCTGCAGGCTGCGGGCCGGCCCACGCCCGCTCGTACTGAACCCGACGAGGTTGAGGCTCGACGTCGCGCTCACGCCCGAAGCGTCGCGCGCGGTGACCCGGGTGACCAGCCGCCGGCCGTGGGCCTGCGCGAGCATCCGACGTCCCGCGCCCGAGAGCTTGAAGTAGAGCACGCTTCCGCGGCCGGCGGACAGGGATTCCGAACCGGTCCGGGCTATGACCGTCCGCCCCACGAAGATCGTTGTCACGATCCGGCACGAGCTGCCGGTCAAGCAGCCGGCCGGCAGGCCGCCGAGCCCGTTCGAGGCCGAGAACATCGTGCGCCCATAGAGCGCGAGGTGTGGCGGCGTGGCCATTCGCGTCGAGGTCGAGAGCACCTGTCCGGCGGGTCCGAGCGCCTGCACGGCGAAGTACGGGAACGCACTGCGCTCGCTGACCGAGGTCTGGGGCCCAGCGTCGGGGAAGCTCGAACCGAGCGGCGCCATCGGCGAGGCCGTGGTCCCCGCGAGCACGCGCCAGGCCTCGACGGCGGCCGCTCCGGGCCAGCTTGGGTACAGATGAATCGTGCCGTCGCTGCTCGGCATCACCTTGAGCGATGGCGCAGCCGTGGGCGGGGTCACCACGGGCGGCCCGGAAGGCACGCGCGGGGCCACCGGTCCGGCAGCCGCGGTGTGTCCGTCGAGGTAATCACCGTCAACGTTGATCGTCACGCCGCCGTAAGTCTCGTTGTGGCCGCCGCTGTACTGGTGCAGACGTCGATGGGACGTCCAATCGTTGCTCGGCACGTACGGGTCGCTGGTCGACCTGCTGCCGTTCCAGTCGGCGATCCAGAGGTCGTCGGGCTCGGTGAACCCCGTGCCCACCCGCGCGACGAGATCGGCGATCCCTGAGGCAGCGCTGCTGTAGACGCCGGATTTGTAGCCACCGGCGTGAAGCCGTGAGGTCCAGGCGGCGAGGAACCCGAGCACCGCCGAGGTGTTGGTGCCCCCCCGTCCGTAGCCCTCCATGTCCAGATAGATCGGGTTCCCGGCCTCGATTCCGACCGCCTGCGCGCGGGCGATCGCGTCGGCGGCGGCCGCCGTGCCCTCGCTCGATGCGCGCGCGGGATTGATCGGGGCGCAGCCGCAGGTGTTCGACGGCGCCTGCAGGCCGACGTAGGTCGGGATGAGGTGCCATCCGGCGCTCGTCTCGGCGCTCACCCACGATGTGGTGAGATTGGGTTGCGAGCAACCCATGTTGGTGCCGCCGATGTAGACGCCGATCGCTCGATATGGCGAGGAGGACCAGGCCGACATCTGCGCGCGACTCGGAGCCGAGCACGGATCAAACCCGAGTCCCGTGTAGACCGCGCCGGGGGCGGCCGCCGCGGCCGTGCGAGCCGCGCTCGCCACCGGGCCGCGTGCCGCCGGCGCGGAGGTGGTCCTGAGCGCACCGACCGAGCTGATGCCCAGCGCCCGCGCGACGATCGCCGGCTGGCGACTCCAGGTGGCGGTGACAAGCACCCCATGCCCCGCTGGGTGGGCGAGCGACCCTTCGTGCGGCTGCGCGGCCGGGCTCGCCGGCGCCAGCCCGGCCGTCTGTCGCGGACCGCCGGCGCTGTGAGCCGCCAGCGGCTCGAGCAGGATCGCCTCAGTCCGGCCGACCACATGCGCGGGGCAGCGCAGCCGCGAGCTCGGCCGGCCGAGGTAGACGGCATGGCGGTCGAAGCGGACGCAGACCGCTGGATGCGAGCTCAGGTCATAGACAGGCCAACTCGCCGGCACGAGGATCCGGTAGCCGCGATAGGTCACGGCCTTGGCGCCGGCCGCCGGCGCCGCGATGGCGCTCGAGCAGACGAGCAGGGCCAGGAGCATGAGCACACCGTGGCCCGGCAGCCGCCGACGCGTGGAGATGCCCGGGCGACGCCCGTTCTTCGTGACTGAAGGGGATCGGTCCATAGAGTGCATAACGCACCATCCGCGGCGGAGTAGCGGCGATGGTGCCGCTTTCGTCCGAACTGAGACAGCTCCTGCCCGACCAGTGCGGCCGCCCGCGCCCCGCCGCCCGCGTGTCGGATCAGTGGGCGAGCGCGACCAGGACCTGGTTCGCCATGTTCTGCTCGCCGAGCTGGTTGGGGTGCAGCGGATAGGCGGGCGAGGTGGGCACGATGCCGTTGACCCAGGCGATACCCGGCGCCCGGCAGGCGTCATGGCCGACGCTCGAGCTGAACGTGTCCACGTAGGTCGCGCCGTTGGCAGCGGCCGCCGAGGCGATCGCCTGGTTGAGCTGTGTCTCGAGCGAGTTGAAGTACTTGATGTCGCCGGACGAGAACGGCACGAGCGGCCAGCAGTTCGAGCCGTTGGTCGGAAGCCCGTCCGGGTAGCCGACCGCGAGCACGCGGGCCTGCGGTGCGCGCTCGTGGATGCCCTGGATCACGGCCGCAACCTTTGGCCCGGTGGCTTTGATCGCGGCCACGTTCGGATCGCTCCCGCCCTGGTTGTAATGGTTCTGGCACGCCGCGCCGAAGGGTGCGGTGGCATCGAGCTGGGCGCACTCCTCGGCGACGCCGATCAGCCCGGCATCGTTGCCGCCGATGCCGACCGTGACGAGCCGGTCGGTGGAGCCGAGCGCATTGAACTGGGGCGGATTGGTCTGCACGTTGTAGAGGTTCTGGGGACTCGTCATATCCGCCGTAGTGGCGCTCGAGCAGCTCACATCCGCGAAGCTCGCGGACGCGAGCGACCGCGCGACGTCCGAGGGATAGTTGTTGGTCGAGCGCCCGCAGAGAATCGGATTACCCGTCGGCGAGGGCACCAGCGGACCCGCGGTATAGGAATCGCCGAGCGACACATACGGCCCGGCGGCCGAGGCCGTGGCGGCCGCGGGCGTCAGCAGCGCGGCGATGGCCGCCGTGAGGACGAGACGCCACCCACGCGCGCGCAAACGGGTTGACCGAGACACGAGACCCTCCTCCTTCGACGCGGACGAACCGTTACGTACCCGCAACCCGTCGTCTCGAATCGCCGCGGCCAGGAGAGGCCGAGCGGGCTCAGAGCCGGATGACCTTCGCCAGCGCCTGCGCGAGCAGGGCCTGGCCGGCGTAGGTCGGATGCACGCCGCATTTTCCGGGCTGGCCGAGCTGGGTCAGAAGCCCGGCCCCGCACGTGCTGCCGCCGAAGATGCGAGTCCCGGCCTTGAACTCGCCATAGCCGTCGGCGACGACCACGTGGAACGGCTTGGCCGCGGTGTCGACGGCCTGGTTGAGCGCCGCCGAGGCGCCGCTGATGAACGCCGAGGCGTAGTTGAGCGAGAAGTAGTTGACGATCGCCAGTTGGCCGCGGTAGCGCGCGCGATTCCGCAGTGCCGAGACGATCTGGCGCACGTTGGCGGAGACCTTGGTCAGCGTCGCCTTCAGCTCGGCCGGATTGGTGCACGCGTCGGGTGTCGACTCCTGACAGAGGAACAGGTCGTTGGCGCCGATCATCAGCGAGACCAGCCGCACCTGCGGGTGGCTGCGCAGATAGCCGAGGGCGTAGTTGAGCTGCGAGCCCTTGTAGCTCACGTGCAGCGGGTAGAGCTTGCGATAGGCGTTCTCACAGCCGTTGCTCCGCGCGGCGGAGTTGATCAAACTCGCTGACGTCTCACCCGGACAGGCCGGGTTGACGATCTTGAGGTGCAGCTCGGAACCGAGTTGCTCGGGGTAGCCGAGAAAGCTTGCCGCGTTCTGGTAATCCGGCGTCGGAACCACCGCCGGCTCCTCGTAGCCGAAGGTCACCGAATCGCCGAGGGAGAGGTAGGTCGAGCCCGCCTTCACAGGCGTCCTGGTCGTCACCGCCGGGGGCTTGGGCGGCTTCGGGACGCGCGCCTTAGACGGCTCGGCCGCGGCGCCCGCCGCCACGCCCAGCGTCGTCGCCAGCGCCGCCGACGTCAGCGCGAGGAGCCGTCTACGCGTAGACCAGAAGCTCGGGCGCGGATCCGACACGCCCGCCATCCTACCTGCGCGGGCGGGGGCCGTGCCTCAGCTGGACTTCTTGGCACCCTTTCTGCCGGCGGCCTGCTTCTGGGCGCGGTTGCCACCGCTGCCGGGCCCGCTGCTCTTACGGCTCTGGCTGCTGGCGATGCCACTTCCCGAGTGCTTGCCCCCCTTGCTGGAGGCGTCGGGCGTGTTGGCGATCGCCGCCGCGCGGGACTTGCTCATGCCCTTCTTGCGCAGGCCCTCGTACTGCTCGTCGTCCTTGATGCTCGGACCGTGATCCTTGGCCATAGCTGCTCCAGTCGGCCGGGGACGAGAACGGACTACCCGGCGATGCTCCGACGCACACCGCAAAGTCGGTTTCACGGGCACGATTCGGGGTAATTGCACGCTGGCCGGGGGCATCATCCGACGGTGCCCAGGCCGAGAGAGGTCTTTCCTCCCCTCTCCGGCTCGGCGAGGCGCCACTCCCTCTCCGGCGCCTCGCCGACAGCCCGCTCCCTCAGGGCCGCGCGCCGCTCGAACGCTTCCGGGTCCGGGACTGCGACCCCGATGAGTTGGAATACTGCGCTCGCTGTGCATTTCGGCCGCGTGATGATTGAGGGTCCCGACGGGCCCGAGCCACGGATCGTCGTCGCGGACGGCGCTGCGCCTGAGCGGTGGATCGACCTGCGCAGCGCGGAGCGTCGGCGCCTGATGAGATCAGGAGCCAGTGACGCTGCGGCTCGCCGGCTCGCGGCGGCGCTGGTGCCTGGCAGTCTGAGCCGGGCCCTGGCTGCGGGAGCGGTTTTCCTGCAGGCCGCGCGCGCCGCCGTCGCGGCGGCCGATGAGCGTGCCCTCGCGCCGCGCTCCGCCCGTATGCTGGCGCCGATCGACCCGGTTGCGTACCGCGACTTCATGGCCTTCGAGCAACACTTCGTGACGACCGCGCGCAGGTTGCGCGGCACCGACCCGGCGCCGGTCCTCTACGAGCTGCCGGTGTCGTACTTCGGCCATGCCCACGCGATCCTGGGTCCCGATGACGAGATTCCCTGGCCGCACTACACCGCGCACATGGACTACGAGCTGGAGCTCGGGATCGTGATCGGGACCGGCGGTCGCGATATCTCGCCCGAGGAGGCGCCGAACCACATCCTCGGCCTCACCGTGTTCAACGACTTCAGCGCCCGCGACATGCAGAGGCGAGAGATGACCGGGGGACTCGGCCCATCGAAGGGGAAGCACTTCGCCTCCGCCGTCGGCCCGCGGATCGTCTCGCTCGACGTCCTGCCGAGCGCCCTCGCGATGACCGCACGGGTCAACGGCGAGCTCTGGTCCGAGGGTTCGAGCCGAACCCTCATGTGGTCGATCGGCGAGCTGGTCGCATGGGCTTCGGCCGCCGAGCCGCTGGCGGCCGGGACGCTGCTTGGGTCCGGCACGGTGGGCGGTGGGTGCGGCGCCGAGCTCGGCCGTACGCTCAGCCCCGGGGATCTCGTGGAGCTCGAGATAGAGGGTATCGGCCGGCTGCGCAATCGTCTGGGCGCGCCCGCCGCAGCAGGCTGGATGCCAACGCCCCGAACCCCGGCCGGAGGAACTGCATGACCGAGATGATCACCCCCGCGATCGAGCGCTACGCCGCTGAGCACACGACGCTGCCGTCGCCCGAGCTCGCCGGTGTCGAGAGCTCGACCCAGGAGGAGACCCCCCGCCCGCAGATGATGACCGGCCGTGTCGAGGCGCGGCTGCTGGAGGCCCTCGTCGTGGCGACCGGGGCCAAGCGGGTGCTCGAGGTGGGCGCCTTCACCGGCCACGGGGCATTGTCGATGGCCGCACGTCTCGCGCCCGGAGGCCGCGTGGTCACGATCGAGTACGACGAGCATCTCGCCGGCATCGCGCGCCGCAACATCGGGGCCAGCGAGTACGCCGAGCTGATCGAGCTCATAGAGGGTGACGCGAACGAGGTCATTGCCACGCTCGAGGGGCCGTTCGACGTTGTGTTCCTCGACGCCGCGAAGATCGACTACCTGCGCTACTACGAGGCGGCGCTGCCCAAGCTCGCCCGGCACGGGGTGCTGGTCGCCGACAACGTCCTCTGGCATGGTGAGGTGATCGACGAGCGCGCCACCGACGCGGAGACGCGGGCGCTGCGCGAGTTCAACGACCACGTGCAGCGCGACGAGCGTGTCGACAACGCGCTGCTGACGGTCGGCGACGGGCTGCTCGTGGTCTGGCGCCGCGGCTAGTCGTGCTGCCTGATTGGCCTCCCGGAACGGTCACGATCCTCTCCACGCACGGCGCCTCGCCGCACGCGATCCCGGTCTCCGTGGCGCTGCGCGCCGGGCCCACTCGCGCGTTGCTCGCGCTGGCGACCGGCCGTGAGTCCTTGGCGCGGCTGCGAGCTGACCCGCGCGTCGCGCTGACGATCCTGGCGGCCGGGGACACCGCGGTCAGCGCGCACGGCAGGGCCCGCGTGGTCGACGAGGCATTGCTCGAGGGAGTGGTCGCCGTCGAGATGCTGGTGGAGCGGGTCCAGGACCACCGGCGGCCCACGTTTGCGATCGACGGCGGCGTGAGCTGGCGCTGGACCGATGCGGAGGCCGCGGCCCGCGACGCCGAGGTGCGTCAGGCGCTCGAGCGTCTGATCGCCGACTGAGCGCTTCAGCCCCGTGCGTCCGCGGACGATCGAGCGTCCGCGGCGCGCACCTCGTCGGCGGCGCGTGTGAAGGCGAACACCCACCACTGGAAGGCGACGAAGCGGATCGCGGTCGCCAGTGCGCTCGCGGCCACCAGGACGGCGGCCTCCACGGCGCGCGTGGGCCGGCCCAGGAGCAGATCCATGAGCACGATCGCGAGCTGCGTCACGCCGAGCGCGACCAGGAACACGAGCACACCGAGGGAGATCTGGCGCACGAGGCCCGCGCGCCCGCGCACGCCGAACGTGAGGCGCCGGTTGGCGGCCGTGTTGGCCACTGCCGTCAGCGCGAGCGCCGTGGCATTGGCGCCCGCCGCCCCGCAGGCGGCCCGCAGGGCGAGGTAGAGCAGCGCGTACGCGCCGGTGCTGGCGACGCCGATCGCCGCGAAGCGCGAGATCCGACTGGAGCCGATGCGACGCAGCGCCGAGCTGCGATGAGCCGGTGATGGAAGCGTGAGATCCACAGCTCAGAGGATCGAGCTCGGGGCGAAGGGGTCGTGAAGATGGGGCTAAGAGGTGAGTAGGCAGGGAGCCCGCCCGCCGCTCACGCGGCGTTGACCGGCCGCTGGTGAGGGGCCAGAATGACCGCCGTGAATCAGACACAGGCGGAGCGGGGCGCACGCTTCCGTGCACTGCACGCGGGTGAGCCGTTCGTCATCCCCAACCCATGGGACGCCGGGTCGGCAAAGGTACTCGAGGCGCTGGGCTTCCCCGCCCTGGCCACGACCAGCTCGGGCTTCGCCTTCACGCTCGGCCGCCCGGATGGTGGTGTGACCCTCGACGAGGTGCTGGCGCACACGAGCGCGCTGGCCCGCGCCACCAGTCTTCCCGTGTCGGTGGATCTCGAGGACGGGCATGGCCCGGCGCCAGAGGACGCGGCGCGGGCGATCACCGCAGCGGGGGAGGTGGGCGCGGTCGGCGGCTCGATCGAGGATTGGGATCGGGATCGCCGGTCGATCTTCGACCCGGACCTGGCCACCGAGCGCATCGCCGCGGCGGCCGAGGCGGCCCGTCGTCTGCCGTTTCCGTTCACCCTCACGGGCCGGGCCGAGAATCACGTGCACGGCATCGAGAACCTCGACGACACGATCGCCCGCCTCCAGGCCTACGCACAGGCAGGGGCCGACGTCCTATTCGCTCCGGGTCTGAGGACGCCGGACCAGATCCGGACCGTCCGCGCCGAGGTCTCGAAGCCCCTCAACGTGCTGGCCCTGGGCAACCTGTCCAGAGACGAGCTCGTCGGCGCCGGCGCGCAGCGCATCAGTGTGGGCGGCTCGCTCACGTGGACGGCTGTCGAGGCGATGGCCGCCGCCGCCGAGCGGATTCGTGACGCCGGAGACTTCTCGTCACTGGCCCGCCCGACCCGCGTCCGTGACTGGCTGGCCGGCTGAGCCGGGTGGCGGGTCAGCTCGCGCCGTTCCAGCCCTCGAGAACCCGCTTGACGCTGGCCAGGAACTGGGCGGCTAGTGCGCCATCGAGCGCCCGGTGGTCCCAGCTCAGCCCAAGAATGGTCATCGGCCTGATGGCAATCGAGTCGTTGCCCTCGGCGTCGGTGACGACGACCGGGCGTTTGACGATCGCCTCCAGATCGAGAATCGCCACCTGTGGCTGGTTGATGATTGGTGTGGCCATGATCGAGCCGTACCGACCGGGATTGGTGATCGTGAACGTGCCGCCGCGCACCTCGTCGGGGGTCAGCTCGCCGGCGCGCGCCCGCGAGGCCAGCGTCCGAATCCGCGCTCCGAGCCCCTCCGCCGAGAGATCCTGAGCGTCGTGGATGACGGGAACGATGAGGCCGTCCTCGCCGAGCGACACCGCGATCCCGAGGTGGATCGCCTGGTGAGCGGTGTAACGCTCGTCCTCGATCCAGGCGTTCAGGGCTGGGTGCTCGCGCAACGCGGCGACCGTCGCTCGCGCGACGAAGGCCAGCGCCGTCAACCGCAGCTCCGCCCGTGCGCTCTGGACGCGGCTCATGTCGACTTCGATCCAGGTCGTGCAATGAGCGGCGGTCTGGAGCGAGTGCTTCATGTGACGACCGATCTGGCGGCGCATGCGTGAGAGCTCGGTCGCCGGGGCGTCCGCGCTGGCCTGCGGCAGCGGATCCGGCCGGTAGGGGCTCTCGATATGCAGCGGAGGGTCCTGCGGTCTCGCCTCAGCCTGCTCCTGGTCGTTCACAACGGCGAGCACGTCCTGCTTGCGCACCCGGCCGCCGCGACCCGTTCCGCTCACGCGGTCGAGATCGATCCGGTGCTCGGCGGCGATCCGCTGCACAACCGGCGAGTAGCGTCGCGCTCGGCGGGCGCTGCCATTGAGCGAGTCGACCGCCTCGGGCTGCGGCCGTCCGTTACCGCCCTGGGCAGGTTGCGGCGCTGCGTCCCGGCCCGGGGCAGGCTGCCGTGGCTGGGCTGGGCCGCCGCCGCCCGCGGGTGTTATGCGGGCGAGCACCGTGCCGACCGTGACCGTCGCGTCGGCGGCCACAAGGATCTCGGCGACCGTGCCGCTGATCGGAGCTGGGACCTCGGTGTCGATCTTGTCGGTCGAGATCTCGCAGATCGTCTCGTCGGCGGCGATCGTCTCGCCCGGCGCCTTGCGCCACGCCACGATCGTGCCTTCGGCTACCGACACTCCCATCTGCGGCATCGTGACGTCGACGGGCGCGGCGGAGGTCTCAGTAGGCGAGGAGCTCAAGGCAGGCCTCCTTCACGCGTTGGACGCTCGGCAGCACGGCCTGCTCGAGCGGGGGCGAGAACGGGATCGGGACGTCCGGCGTGGACACGCGCACGATCGGTCCGTCGAGGTCCTCGAAGCCGCGCTCGGCGATCACGGCCGCGACCTGCGCGCCGGGCGCACAGGTCGCGTTGGCCTCGTCGAGGATCACCACCTTCGAGCATCTCGCGACCGACTCGAGGATCGCCGGCTCGTCGAGCGGAACCAGCGAGCGCAGGTCGAGCACGCGCACCGAGGCGCCGTCCAGATCCTCGGTGGCCTCGAGCGCCGTGTGCACCATGGCGCCGTAGGCGATCACCAAGAGGTCCGACCCCCCCCGCGCGATGCGGGCGGTCATCGGCGTCTCGAAGATCCCCTCTGGGACGTCATCCTTGACGCGCCGGTAGAGGTGCTTGTGCTCCATGAAGCAGACCGGGTTGGGGTCGCGGATCGCGGCGTGGAGCAGCCCCTTGGCGTCGTGGGCCGTAGCGGGGGCGACCACCTTGATGCCCGGCGAATGCATGAACCACGCTTCGGGATTCTGCGAGTGGAACGGCCCCCCCGAGAATCCGCCACCCGAGGGCAGACGGATCGTGATCGGGACAGCGAGCCCCTGCCGGTAGTACATCTTGCCCGCCACGTTCACGAGCTGGTCGAAGCCGCAGGAGATGAAGTCGGCGAACTGCATCTCGCACACCGGCCGCATGCCGACGACGGCGGCACCGATCGCGGTGCCGACGATTCCCGACTCGGCCAGCGGGGTGTCCATCACGCGCTCGCTGCCGAACTCCTCGACGAAGCCGTCGGTCACCTTGAAGGCGCCGCCGAACACCCCGATGTCCTCGCCCATCATGAACACGCGCTCGTCGTCCCGGAGCTCATCACGGAGGGCGCTTGAGATCGCCTGGAGGTAGGTCATCACGGGCATGAGAATCCACTCCACGGGGCCAGGCCATCGCCCAGGGGCTCGGCCTCGGATGTGCAGAAGACGCCATCGAGCGCCGTGGACGGATCGGGCATCGGGCCGGCCAGGGCCTGGTCCGCAGCGGCATCGATCTCGGCGCTGACCTGCGCGCGCAGCGCCTCGACGTCAAAACCGAGCTCTCGGAGCCTGGCCTCCGCGCGATCCACCGGATCGCGCCGGCGCCATTCCTGGACCTGCTCGGTGGGCACGTACTTCATGTCGTCGTGGGCGGCGTGTCCGTGCATGCGCATCGTCACCGCCTCGATCAGCGTCGGCCCCTGGCCGGCGAGCGCTCGCCCGCGTGCCGCGTGCGTGGCCTCGAACATGGCCTCCACGTCGTTGCCGTCGACCGTCACGCCGGTACAGCCGTAGGCGGCGGCGCGCTGCACCGGGTCGACGGCGAACTGCTTGTCGAGCGGCGTCGAGTACGCGTACTGGTTGTTCTCGAGCACGAACACGACGGGCAGCTTCTGCACGGCGGCCCAGTTCATGGCCTCGTGGAAGTCGCCGCGCGACGTCGATCCGTCCCCGAACCAGGTGAGCGCGCAGCGACGCTCGCCGCGCAACTTGAAGGCCATGGCCATGCCGGTGGCCACGAGCATCATGTCGGGCAGCATCGAGACCATGCCCACGCAGCCCAGGCGCCGGTCGCCGAAATGCACGTTGCCGTCTCGGCCTCGGGTGACGCCCTGCTCGCGGCCCAGGTACTGGCTGAGGATGCGGGCCGGCGTCACGCCGCGGATCACGTGGGCGGCCAGGTCCCGATGCAGGACGCACAGCCGGTCTTCGGGCGCCATCGCGAACGCCGGGCCCGCCGACACCGCCTCCTGCCCGAAACCGTCATAGAAGGATCCGGGCACCTTGCCCTGGCGGTAGAGGGACATCGCGCGTTGCTCCAGACCGCGCATCAGGAGCATCGCCCGCAACAGGCCGATGCGATCGTCAAGGACGAGGTGTCCGCTCTGCGCTCCCTCGAGGCCCCGGGTGGGCGGCTCGGTCTGCGTGGCCATCTTCGCGCTTCCCTTTCGATCAAGGGACGCATGGGATCTCCATCCGTCCCGCTGTCCGAGCCTTCCCGGGATCGCCGGTCAGGCCCGCCGATGGGGCACGGCGCGAGCTTACTCCAATTAACGGCCGTCCTTAAGTCAACGCTGCGCCATCCGGCGTCCCCACGCCCGCTGCTTGCGTCGGGCATCGGCCAGCACGAGGGGCAGCAGGGTCAGGGAGACCCGGGGCCAGGCATCGAAGATGCGCACGAGGCCGCCACGCCAGCGAGGGAAGGCAACGACCGGCCGGGGTCGGTCGATGAGCTCCACCGCACGCCGGGCGACGTCGGCCGGCTGCAGCAGCACGCCCTGCCACGAGGCCGCGGCATGGGGATCGTCGACCTTGTCGAACAGCATCGGTGTCCAGATGCCGTCCGGGCAGAGCGCGCTCACGTGCACGCCCTTGACGCCGCTGCGGCGCAGGTCGCTGAGGGTGCCGATCGAGAAGGCCAGACAGGCGTGCTTGGTCGCCGCGTAGACCGTCTCGCCGGGCGCGGCGACGAGGCCGGCGAGCGAGACGATGTTGATCACGTGGCCGCTGTTGGCCGGGCGCATCAGCTCGAGCGCGGCGATCGTCCCGTTCATCGTGCCCGCGACGTTGACGTCGAGGAGCAGCCGCCGGGCGGCCTCGTCGGCATCCCAGGCCAGACCCGTGCGCAGGATGCCGGCGTTGTTGACCCAGACGTCCAACGATCCGGCCCGTGCGGCGGTGGCCCGTGCGGCGGTGAGACAGGCCTCGCCGTCGGCGACGTCGAGCGCCGAGCCCCAGCTCGGCGCCCCAAGCTCATGCGCGACGGCGTGCGCGGCCTCGCCGTCGAGGTCGGTCGCATGCACGGCATAGCCCCGTCGGGCGAGCGCGCCGGCGATCTCCCGACCGAGCCCGCGCCCGGCGCCCGTAACGAGCGCGCCACCTGTCATGTATGTCGCCAGCTCATGTCGCGTCACCCTAACGCGGCTACGCTGTCGATGAGATGGACGGGGCGTGGCTCACCCGGATCCGCTGGCGCCGGCGCGGCGCCTGGATGTGGCCCACGTTCATCGCCCTGACGGCGATCGAGGCCGTGATCGGGAACGCGCTTCCCCCCTCGGGCGAGACGGAGACGCTGCCCGCGGCGCTGCTCGCCGCGCTCGTCTTCAACCTGATCGCGGTGGTCGTGCTCGGACCGCCGCTCGGGTGGCTGCTGCGCCGCGCACGGCCGGACCTGCCCTCGATCGTGGCCCGCGACTACGCCGGCACGCTGGTGCTCTCGGGCGCGGCGGCCGCCGTCCTGGCCGTGGGCATCGCGCACCACTCCACCGTCGTGAGCCATCGCAACTCGATGCGCGACGCGATCGCCCGCGCCCAGGCCTTCATCGGCTACCGTGCACCGGCCGAGTTCCGTGCCAACGTCGAGTACGAGAGCACGGTGCCGATCGAGCCGGGCAGCATGTACCGGACCTGCGTGCCGAGCGTCAACCGGCGCCGGATGTACTGCGTGATCGTGCGGACCCACCTGCCACTCGCCCAGAGCGTGGTGCCCGCGGGCTACGAGCCCAACTCATCGCTCTTCCCGCGCGGCGACGGCTGAGCGCGACGGCACGACCGGGTCGCCCGTCGGCAGGCGGAAGAGGCTTGGGAAGCGCAGCGCGGAAGGGATCGCCGGCCAGCACGAGGCGTCCGCCCGACATCAGCTCGGGCCAGGCGAGGGGCTGACCGTCAGCGGCCGAGCGCTTCGATCTCGGCCGTGTCCAGAGGCAGGCAGACCTCGCAGAAGTCCTGCCCGAAGGGCGTGAGACGCAGGGACCGATGCACGGTCCTAGCGCGGCCGGCGTGTTTGATGGCGTCCAGCGCCTCGGGCTGGGCCTCGACGACCTGGTAGCGCATCGGGTCGCCGATCGGCTCGTGCGAGAACCACACGAGGCCCAGGCGATTGAGGTTGTTCAGGTATGCGGGGACGCGCTCGACGTGCCGCAGGCCGGCCTGGGCGCCGATCATGTTGAGGCCTGGGGCGACCAGTTGTGAGCCGACACCGATCAGGTTCGAGGAGCGGACGTCGATCGCCGGCTGCGAGCCCTCGGTGGCCAGCAGCCGCAGGATCCGGCCCTCGTCGGGTGCGAGCTCGGAGAGGATCCGCTCGTAGGCCGGGTGGGCGCCCTCCTCGTAGTTGACGTCGGCCGAGTCACGCAGCAGCTCGGCGCCCTGCTCACGCAGCGACAGCGTGGCCGCGGGCTCGTGGCGGCGGCCCCGCGCGCGGGTGGCCGGCCCCATCTGCGGCGGCATGAGCTGGCGCACGCGCTCGTCGAGGTCGGCGATGCCGAGCAGCTCCCGGGCGTAGTTGCGCAGGCCCGCCCCGAAGTCCTCGGCCAGGCGCGCGGCCTCCTCGGGTGAGGTGGCGGCGCGGGCCACGCGGGTGCCGGTGCGCAGCCACGCCTCCAGTCCCCAGATCGCGGTGCGGAGCCAGGCGTCGGCGGCGATCCGCGCGAGGCCCGGCAGCACGTCGACGACGCCGGGGTCCGGTTCGCTATGCGGTTCGTCGTTCATCCGAAGATGGCCAGGTGTATCAGTCCTGCGCCGAACCCGAGCACCGCGCCGTGCAACAGCAGCAGCCACTCGTCCTGCTTGGTGGCCGTGTGGAGCATCTCTCCGAACTCGGCGGGAGGCATTTCGCGCATCCGGTCGGCGATCAGCCGGTGCATCGATCTGCTCTGCCGGCGGTTGAAGTCCGGGTCGCTCAGCGGAGTCATGATCTGCTCGACCGGCTCGACGGCGAACGAGCGCGAGATCGCGTCGTACTCGCGCGGGCCGAGGGCCACGCGCACCGCGGCCCGTGCCGGACCCGTCGCCCGATCCACCGCGGGTTGCATGGCGGCCTCGACCATCTGGCGCGTGCGGTCGGCGCGCGGACCACGCAGGAGCTCTTCGCCGAAGTTCCGCATCGTCAGGATCTCGTCCGCGACGATCCGGGCGTACACGTCGGCCACCTCAGGCTGGCGGCGGATGAACAGTCCGTGGATCCGAAAGGGCCCGAGCCTCCGAGGCTCGGTGGGCTCGTAGATCATCCACAGCGCGAGCCAGTTTGTGAGGTAACCGATAATCACGCCGAGGATCGGCAGCAACCACCAGGCCGAGACGAAGTGCGTGAGGATGGCGACCGGGACGCCGAGCGCGAAGCCGAAGAAGAAGCCGAAGTTCTGGATGAACTTGAGCTCACGGCCGCCCATGTCCAGGAAGATCCGGTTGGCCAGCTCGGGCTGCTCCTCGAAGCGCCGGATGACCATCAGCTTCACGTCGGCAAGCTGCTCGATGTTGCTGCCGATCTGATCGGTCAGCTCGTGCACGATCGCCGGCAGCTGCTGCTGGACGCGTGAGTAGACCAGTTCCTTGACTCGCGGTGGGAGGTCCTGCCAGAGGCGGGGCTGCTCGCGCGCCATGATCCGGTCGACGGTGGCCCGCATGTCGTCGCGCGTCGTCTCGATGATCTGCTCGGCCATCTTCTCGGGCTCGAGCTGCTCCCAGAACTCGGACGGCCGGCCGAGCTTGGCGATGCCGCTGTCGACGGCCAGGCTGCCCATCTTCGCCGCGCGCGAGGGCACGATCCCCTGCCAGCCGATGCCCCCGATCATGACGCCGGGGATCTGCTGGATCCTGCGCGGCAGGAGGCGCGCGAGCGCGCGCAACGGCGCGGCTCGCAGACCGCGGAACTGCACTGGGTAGAACAGCATCAGCACGCCCGTCCAGTTGGTCACATAGCCGATCGCACCCGTGAAGAATGGGATCGTGATCAGCGCCAGCGTGCTCTCGCCCATCGGTTCCTGAGAGCCTATGCGTATGGAATCCAGCATGTCGGTTCAAGGTGTGGCGCTCGTGACCGGCGCATCGAGCGGAATCGGTGAGGCGACGGCCCGCGTCCTGGCGAGGAAGGGATGGCGCCTCGTGCTGGTCGCGCGGCGAGCGCAGCGGCTGCGCGCGCTGGCCGCCGAGCTGGGCGGCGCGAGCGTGCTGGCGCTCGATTTGACCGAGTCCGGCGCCCCCGCTCGCGTCGCCGATCTCGTGCGCGGCGAACACGGTGCGCTCCACCTGCTGGTGAACAACGCGGGCGCGGCCTGGCGAGGCACGTTCGAAGCGTCGGGTTGGGCCAACGTGGAGCGCCACATGAAGCTCAACTTCGAGGCCCCGGTGCGCCTCACCGAAGCACTCCTGCCGCTGTTGCGGGAGACGGCGACCGCCCGTCCCGGCGACGGCGAACACGCGGGCGTCAGCCCGCGCATCTCCATCGTCAACGTAGCGAGCACCGCGGGCCGGGTGTCGCGAGCCGGTTCCGGAGCCTATTCGGCCAGCAAGTTTGCGCTCATCGGCTGGAGCGATGCGCTGACGACCGAGCTGCGGCGGCAGGGTATCCATGTTGGCCTCGTCCTCCCCGGCTTCGTCGAGACCGAGGGGTTCCCTGCGCGCGAGCTGACCGAGAGGGCGCTCACGCGCTGGCTCGTGTCCAAGCCCGAGGTCGTGGCCGAGGCGATTCTGGAGGCTGGTCCCGGCGGCAGGGCCGAGCGCTACGTGCCGCGTCCCTACTGGCTCGCAGCGGCCAGCCGGATCCTCCTGCCGGGTCTCGTCCGGCGCGCGACAGGCGGTGGCGCCCTGACCACGGCGACCGGCCAGCGCGACTAGCCTACAGTCGAGTAACAAAGACCTAGGAGACAGCGAAGATGAACTCGAGTGTCCGCCGCGTGGCCGTGCTCGGCGGGACCCGGATCCCGTTCGCCCGCCAGGACGGCCCCTACGCGAGCGCCTCAAACCAGGACATGTTGACCACCACGCTGGACGCGTTGATCGATCGCTTCGACCTCGCCGGTCAGACGCTCGGCGAAGTGGCGACCGGGGCCGTGCTCAAGCACAGTCGCGACTTCAACCTGACGCGCGAGTCCGTGCTCGGCACGAGGCTCGCCCCCGAGACTCCGGCCTACGACGTTCAGCAGGCCTGCGGCACGGGCCTCGAGGCAGCGATTCTCGTGGCCAACAAGATCGCCCTGGGGCAGATCGAAGCGGGCATCGCCGGCGGCGTCGACACCACCTCGGACGCGCCCCTGGCGCTCAATGAGGATCTCCGCGGCGTGCTGCTCGAGGTCAATCGCGCCAAGAGCAACTCGGCGCGACTGCGCGCGCTGGCCAGGATCCGACCGCAGCAGATCGTGCCCGAGATCCCCCGCAACGCGGAGCCTCGCACCGGCCTCTCGATGGGCGAGCACGCCGCGATCATGGCCCGCGAGTGGGGCATCGGACGCAAGCAGCAGGACGAGCTCGCCGTAGACAGCCACCATGGGCTGGCCACGGCCTACGACAGCGGCTTCGAGGACGACCTCGTGGTCCCGTATCTGGGACTCGAGCGCGACCAGAATCTGCGCCCGGACTCGAGCCTCGAGAAGCTGGCCAAGCTCAAGCCGGTCTTCGGCGGCCCCGAAGGGACGATGACCGCGGGCAACTCGACGCCGCTCTCCGACGGGGCCTCGGCCGTGCTCCTGGCCAGTGAGGACTGGGCCGCGGCTCGCGGCCTGCCTGTGCGGGCCTATCTGGTCGACGCCCAGACCGCCGCCGTCGACCACGTGCACAAGCGCGAGGGGCTGCTCATGGCGCCGGCCTACGCCGTGCCGCGGCTGCTGGCGCGTGCGGGGCTCGCGCTCCAGGACTTCGACTTCTACGAGATCCACGAGGCCTTCGCGTCGCAGGTGCTGTGCACGCTGAGGGCGTGGGAGGACCCGGTGTTCTGTCGCGAGCGGCTGGGCCTGGACGAGTCGCTCGGGGCCATCGATCGGGCCAAGCTCAACGTACGCGGTGGTTCGCTCGGCGCCGGCCATCCGTTCGGCGCCACGGGGGGCCGCATCGTGGCCAACCTGGCCAAGCTGCTCGAGGAGCGCGGCTCGGGTCGCGGTCTGATCTCGATCTGCGCGGCCGGCGGGCTCGGCGTGACCGCGATCATGGAG
This sequence comes from uncultured Solirubrobacteraceae bacterium, assembly GCA_963725515.1. Classification (GTDB taxonomy): domain Bacteria; phylum Actinomycetota; class Thermoleophilia; order Solirubrobacterales; family Solirubrobacteraceae; genus Palsa-465. The sequence continues at coordinate 390,344 of CAVRZB010000004.1, forward strand.
CGCCCGGCATGACCGATCGCTACACGCAGCTCATCAACACCCCCGTCGGCCGCATCGTCTCCAAGCAGATCGGGTTGCCCTCGCCGGTCGAGCTCGAGCGCTACGAGCCCGGGCGGCCGGTGGTCGACGGTCCGGTGCTGCTCGGCGCCGCGCGGGAGGGTCGGCTCGCGGGCTCCGCCGCACGGGTGCTGCGGGCGATCGATGCCTCGGTGCGGACGCCTCTGGAGGACGGGGTGCGTCGAGCCGCGGCGGACGCGGGGCTGGACGCCGGCATCTGGAACCCCGAGGCCGCGGTCGACGAGGATCGCTTCAAGGCGCTCGTGTTCGACGCCAGCGGAATCTCCTCGAGCGAGCGGCTGCGCGAGGCCTGGGCGTTCTTTCACCCGGTGATGCGGCGTGTGCAGCGGGGCGGCCGGGTGATCGTGCTGGGCACGCCTCCTGAGGCCGGCGCCTCGCCCCCGCAGGCGATCGCGCAACGGGCGCTTGAGGGGCTCGTGCGCTCGATTGCCAAGGAGATCAAGCGCGGGGCGACGGCGCAGCTGCTCTACGTCGCGCCGGGTGGCGAGGAGGCGGTCGAATCGACCCTGCGGTTCTGTCTCTCGCCGAAGTCGGCCTACGTCTCAGGTCAGGTGGTGCGGATCGGCGCGCCGGTGGGCGGCGCCGATCAGGGCCCCGTGGACTGGGAGCACCCGCTGCGCGGCAAGGTCGCGCTCGTCACGGGCGCCGCGCGGGGGATCGGAGCTTCGATCGCCGAGGTCCTGGCGCGCGACGGAGCGCACGTCGTCGGACTCGATGTGCCGGCCCTGGCCTCCGAGCTCGAGGCCGTGGTGGGTGGGATCGGCGGGTCGTCGCTGCTGATCGACATCACGGCCGAGGACGCCCCGGGTGAGATCGCCTCGCATCTGTTGAAGGAGCGCGGCGGCGTCGACGTGGTCGTGCACAACGCCGGCGTGACCCGCGACAAGACCCTCGGACGAATGACCGACGAGCTGTGGAACAAGGTGATCGGCATCAACCTGGTCGCGCCGCAGCGGATCGACAAGGAGCTCTTCGAACGCAAGGCGGTGCACGCCAACGGCCGCGTCATCACGGTGTCGTCGATCAGCGGCATCGCCGGCAACGCCGGCCAGACCAACTACGCGACCTCGAAGGCCGGCGTGATCGGAATCGTGCAGGCCTGGGCGCCCGAGCTGGCCAAGCGTCAGGTCACGATCAACGCCGTAGCGCCGGGGTTCATCGAGACGCAGATGACCGCGGCGATGCCGATCGCCATCCGCGAGGCCGGCCGGCGCATGAACTCGCTCTCCCAGGGCGGTCTGCCGATCGACGTCGCCGAGACGATCGCCTGGTTCGCCCAGCCCGGATCCGGCGGTGTGACCGGCAACGTTGTGCGGGTGTGCGGGCAGAGCCTGCTGGGGGCGTGAGCCATGCCCACGCGTGAGCTGTCCTCGACGCCGGGCACGCTGCCGATGTTCGCGCGGGCGGCGGCGGCGCTCGTCCCCGGCGCCTCGCGTCTGCCGTTCGTGGCGGGCGGGGGCGGCGAGATGCCCGACCTCGAGCTGGCCATGAACGACGTCGTGGTCGAGGTGGACCGCCTCGCGGCCTACAACCGGGTGTGCGGCTTCTCGCTTCGCGATCAGCTGCCGGTGACCTACCCGCACATCCTGGCCTTCCCGCTTCACCTGGCACTGATGACCGACGGGCAGTTCCCGTTCGGCGCCGTCGGACTAGTCCACATACGTAACAAGATCACCCAGCACCGGCCCGTGCTGAGCTCCGAGGTGATGTCGGTCCGTGTGCGGGGCGGTGCCATCTCCGACCACCCGGCCGGGCAGCAGTTCCCGCTGCTGACCGAGGTGCGGGTCGGCGACGAGCTGGTCTGGGAGGAGGAGTCGGTGAACCTGCGCGTCGGCGGTGATGCCCGCCCCCCGAAGTCCCGCGGTGGGCGGCGGCAGGCGCGCGCCGCGGAGCGCGAACTCCCGCTCGTGGCCCAGTGGAGGCTGCCCGGGGATCTCGGTCGCCGCTACGCCGCGGTCTCCGGCGACAGCAACCCGATCCACATGCATCCCCTGAGCGCCAAGCTCTTCGGCTTCCCGTCCGCGATCGCGCACGGGATGTGGACCAAGGCGCGCAGCCTGGCGGCGATGGAGGGCCACCTCCCCGCTGCCTTCAAGGTGTCGGTCACGTTCAAGAAGCCGCTCGTGCTGCCCGCGACGGTCGCGTTCTGCGAGGCGGTGGCCGAGGACGGCCAGGTCAGCTTCGAGGTGCGCGGCGTCCGTTCGGGTAAGTCGCACCTGAGTGGCGTGGTGGCCGGGGGGTAGGGGTAGCCGACCCACGTGCTGTGACGCGGTCGCCGTGATCCAAGCACGGAGGCCGGGAGGGTTGGGGCTGGCGGGCTCGGGGGGGTTGGGGGGCCGGGGGTTGGGGGGCTATGGGGTTAGGGCCGGGCGGCTCGCCGGTATGTGGGGCCGTGGCCCGGATCGCATTCCCTTTTCTCAGCCGCGGTTCTCGCTCGGGCTGCCGTCGCCGGGCGCGAATCTGCGGTGGACACCCCCGCCCTCACCAGCCCCCCCAAATCGTTACCTCTCGGCTCAGCGCGGATTCGTTGGGTAACGAAAACCGTGTCAGGGGCGGATTTCGTTACCCAACCCGGTGGCACGCATGGGACGGGGAACGATTTGGGGGGTGCAAACGGTTCGCCCGGGGGGTGCGGGCGCCGGGCTCCTCCTGCTCGCCCAGGCCGCGGGCTCAGGCCAGCGAACCGGCTAGCTCGCCTGGGGCCTGCTCCACAGCGCGCGCCGGTCTGGCCGCCAGCGCGCAGCCGACCGCGAGCAAGGCCCAGCTGACCGGATCCTCGAGGAAGTCTGCGTACAGGAGGGTGTGGAACACGAGCGCGAGGAAGGCCGCGGCGACGGCCGCACGCGCCGGCTCCGCGCGTGCGCCGCGGAGCAGGGTCAGCGCGGCGGTGATCACCAGCGCGAGGTACACCAGCTCGCCGATCACCCCCTGCTCGGCGGCGATCGTGATCGGGATCGTGTGCGAGGCCGAGAGCGTCTGCGAGCTCGTCGGGTTGTGGACGCGGTACTCGTGCACGAACGAGCCCGAGCCATAGCCCCACACCGGCCGGTCAGCGAACAGGTTGGTCCCGCCCGTAACGAGATTCGCGCGGCCGCTGGACGCGCCGTTCAGACCCTGGTTGAGACCGAACGTCTTGGGCGAGACGACGATGACCAGCGCACCGAGCGCGATCACCACGCCGGCAACCACCAGCGCTCGCGTTACGCGCCAGCGCAGCGCGGCGAGCGTGCCGAGGCCGACGAGCAGCGCGCCCAGGCTGGAGCGCGAGAGCGTCAGCACCAGCCCGCACCACAACACGCCGAGGGCGAGGATCACCGGTCCGATGCGCCGCAGGGTCGCGGATCGCGTGGGGCGCTCCGGCGCGGCGCCCTCGCCCCTGGCGCGATCCGGCGCGGCGCCCTCGCCCACGGCGCGCTCCGGCGCGGCGCCCTCGGCCACGGCGCGATCCGGCGCGGCGCCCTCGCCCACGCCGCGATCCGGCGCGGCGCCCTCGCCCCCGGCGCGATCCGGGCCGCCGCGCGCGGACGGCGTGCGTGTGGCGTCGTCGAACACCAGCACCGCCGCGAGCCCGACCATCACCAGCGCGAGAAAGCGGCCGAAGATGTCCGGATCGAAGAACACCGAGTTGACCGTGAAGTACGTGTGCAGGTCGTTGGCCACGACGAGCTTGGGGTTGAGCAGGATCGTCTTGGTCGCGTACTCGACGAAGCCGATGCCGGCAAAGGCGATCGCCAACGCGACGACCAGCGTGAAGCAGATGCGGATCAGGCGCGGCGTCCAGTCGAGACGTCTGAGCTGCCCGAAGAGCAATGCGAAGGGCACGTAGAAGAAGACCATCTGCTGAAGTGCCTTCTCGAAGTCGGTGGAGTACACCGCTTGCAGCGCGTAGACGACGACGTACAGCGCGAGCATCCGCTCGACCAAGCCGGCGGAGTTCTCCTCGGCCCGCCCGTGCCAGGCCTCGGCGATGAAGGACAGCGAGCCCGCCGCGACCACCAGATACAGCGGCACGAGCAGGTTTGAGGTCGTACCCCCGGCCTCGATCGGCACGCGGAACGGCAGCGCCGCCACGGCCAGCACACCCAACAACCAGGGGCGCCGGGTGATCGCCACGGCCAGCGCGATCACCAGACCGAGCGCGACGATCACGACGAGCGCGGCCGGAAGGGGGTGCCGATGCACGAGCCGCAGCTGCGGCGAGCTCCAGATATCCGCGAGCAGCAACACCGGCGCCAGGGCCAGCGCTCCGGCGAAGGCCAGCGCACGCGTGCGCGGATCGCGGGCGAGCAGCACGCCCGCGGTGAGCGCGGCGACGACAATCACACCCGTCTTCGGCAGCGGTCCCGTCAACGCGGCGAATACGGGCATGGGCGCGGCCAGTCTAGAGGACGATCGAACGTGATCCTCTACGCTCTCGCGCGATGGCTCAGCTCAGGATCATCTGCCTGTGCGCGCTCGCCACGGTCACCGTGGCGGGTTGCGGAACGGGGACCAAGCCGCTCGCCGGAACAGCGACAGCCGGCGCCAAGCCGCTCGGTCGCGGCCGCATCGACGATCCGCGGACGAGCCACGTCACGTGCCTGCGCCAGGCGCACATCCGCGTCGTCGAGGTTGGGCGCAGCGACCTGCAGATCGACTCGCCGCCCGGCGGCCCCACGGTGACCTTCCTGCCGACCCCTGGCGCGGCCCAGCAGGCTCAGATGGGCGGCACGGTGCAGGGCGCCGAGGTGATCGGCAGCGCCTTGCTCTACCCGCGCCAGGCATCCGATCAGGAGTTGAAGGTGATCGAAGACTGCCTCGCGGTTGGTGTGTCGGGCTGAGTGGCTGGTCTCTTCGCCATCCTCGCTGTGGCCCTGGGCATCCATGGGCCTGCGGCCGTCGCCCCCGCAGCGCACCCGCTGCCCGCACCACCTCCGTCAGCCGTCCATCGCGCCGCTGAGGCTCGGACCGGCGCCCATGTCGCGGCGGTCCCCAGCTCAACCGCGAAGCTGCTCGGCCAGCGAATCATGGTCGGGATGAGCGGCACCAGCCCGAGCCCGTCTCTTCTGCGCACCGTGCGCGAGGGTCGCGTCGGCGCGGTGATCCTGTTCGCGGCCAACATCGGCTCGCGGGCCCAGGTGCGCGCGCTCACCGGTGCACTCCAAGGCGCCGCCCGGGCGGGTGGAAATCCCCCCGTGCTGATCGCGGTCGACCAGGAGGGCGGACTGGTCAAGCGCCTCCCGAACGGACCCCCGGATCTCTCGCCGCCCCAGATGGTCGCGGCGGGCGGCCCGGGCGTGGCCGGACACGAGGGCCGCGCCACCGGTCAGTACCTGAAGAGCGTCGGGATCAACTGGGATCTCGCGCCCGTCTCCGACGTGCCCACGTTCGCCGGTGCCTTCGTGTGGCAACAGGGCCGCGCCTTCTCGTTCAGTTCGCGCACCGTCGCGTCCTACGCCACTCAGTTCGCGCTCGGCCTGCAGACCAAACGGGTGGCCGCGACGGCCAAGCATTTCCCGGGCGTGGGCTCGGCCGCGGTCGACACCGACAACCGCCTCGACGAGCTCCACCCGACCAGCAGGCAGCTGGTCGCGGCCCTCGACCCCTATCGCGCGATGATCCCGCGCGGTCTCGACTCGGTGATGCTCTCGACGGCCGGCTTCCGGGCCTACGATCGCAGTGGCACGCTGACTGCCTTCTCGCGCACGATCGTGCAGGGGCTGCTCCGCCGCCGCCTCGCCTTCCGGGGCGTGACCATCACCGATTCGCTTACCGGCACGCCGATCGGCCATGACCCGGTCACGGCGGGGGTGCTGGCCGCACGGGCCGGGGCCGACGTGCTGCTGTACACCGACAGCGCCAACGGCGTGCTGTCGGCGCTGCAATCCGCGCTGGCCACGGGGCGCCTGAGCCGCCCGGACTCGGTCGCCGCCTATGGCCGGATCGTGGCCCTCAAGCGGCGCGTCGGTTAGCGCAGATCTGTAACGCCCGCAACGCCGCTGTGTAGAGGCACCGAGCGGCTGCGGCTCGACCGACCACCGCTCTAGAATGTGCCGTGCCGCCCGTGCCGCGCCGCGGCTTGCCTTCTGCCAGTCGCGTCCCCACCGCTCGGGCCGGGGCCGAGCTACACAGATCGCGCCGGCCCGCGGGCCGGCATCCGCCCTCAGACCGTGACCCGACGACTGCTCTCCTACCGTTCGATCGCCGCCCACCGCGGGCCGGCGCGGACCCGCGTCGGCGACCTCACCACATAGAGAACGTGTCGGTCTCAAGCCCAGAGCTGTCTCCCGCGACCGCACCGGCCGCCGTCAACGGCGCGCGCCGCGCGTCGTTGCAGTCACTGTGGCGGCCGACCGGCGGCCGGCTCTACCTGATCCTGGTGCTGGTCGCGCTCTTGATCGGGGCGCTATCGCTGCTGCTGCCCTCCACGCCGAGCTACGACCCGTGGGCCTGGATCATCTGGGGGCGCGAGATCGTGCACCTCAACCTCCAGACCACCGGTGGGCCATCGTGGAAGCCGCTGCCGGTGATCTTCACGACGCTGTTCGCGCCCTTCGGGAAGGCGGCGCCGGACATGTGGCTGGTCATCGCCCGGGCCGGTGCCGTGGTGGCCGTGGCGATGAGCTTCAGGCTCGCCGTGCGCCTCACGCGGGTCGTGGCCGGCATCGTTCCGGGCGCCTCCGTGGCCGAGGCCGCGCGCGATTCCTCGGCCATGGTTCGCCTGACGGCTGTGGCCGCCACGTTGCTCGCGGGCACCGTGACCGTCGTCGGGGTTCTCTCGGCCGGGTCGATCATCAGCGACAACGCGCTCGGCTACTCCGAGGGCCTGATGGCCGCGGCGATCCTGATCGCGATCGACCGTCATCTCGACGGCAACCGCCGGCAGGCGTTCGCGGTCGGATTTGCCGCCGCGCTCGACCGGCCGGAGATCTGGCCGTTCTGGGGTCTGTATGGCCTCTATCTGTGGTGGTCCGATCCAGGCGCGCGGCGCCTGGTCGGCGGCCTGTTCGTGCTGACGCCCCTGCTCTGGTTCCTGCCCGAGCTCTGGGGCTCCGGTCACCTCTTCCGCGGCGTCAATCGTGCTCAGCATCCGCGCAGCAACAGCCCCGCGTTCGCCAGCTGCCCGTTCTGCAGCGAGCTCAAGGACCACGCCTGGAAGCTGTTGCTGCTGCGGCTCAAGGTTGCCGCCGCCGCCGCGATGCTCGTGTCCGGATTCCGGATCTGGCGACGCCGGCGGGCAGCCGGTCCGGGCACGCCGCTGGCTGCGGTGCTCGGGGTCGACGGGGCGATCCTGGCCATCGGCGGCCTGGGTATCGCCTGGATGGTCCTGATCGCCCTGATGACCCAGGCCGGCTTCTCGGGCAACAACCGCTACCTGATCCTCGGCGCGGCCCTGATCACCATCGTCGGCGGTATCGGCTGGGGGTGGTCGGCGCTCGAGCTGGGGGCGCTGGGTCGCCGGCTCACCGGCCTGAAGGCCGCGGCCCCGGCCGTGCTTGCGGTGCTGATCGCCCTGTTCCTGTTCTTTCCCTCGTGGATCGGCTCGCAGGTCGTCGACCTGCCGGCGACGCACAAGGCCCTCAACTATCAGGCCCGTCTGCGGACCGACGTCGCGCTCGCGGTGCGGCGCGCGGGTGGCCCGGCGCGCGTCTTGCGCTGTGGCCCGGTCATGACCGAGGGCTTCCAGGTGCCGTTGGTGGCCTGGACGCTCGGCGTGCACACGCTGGCCGTGGAGGCCTCGCCCGTTTCGGGGCCGATCAGGCCGCCGTTGCCCAACGTGATCCTGCGTGCGCGCGCCAACGGAAGCCGGCGCACGGCGGTGCTGCCGCCGCTCCCGCACGATGCGGGTTATCGCCGCATCGCGCGGACCCGCACGTTCAGCCTGTACGAGAAGTGCAAGTAATCTGACATTCCGATGGCCACCGTAACCGCACCCCGCAACGTCATGACCGAGGTCAACTTCGACGCCAACCCGGCGTGGTGGCAGCGCATACCGCCACGCGCGCAGGTCGGCCTCGTGCTGTTCGTGGTCACGGCGATCTCGCTCTTCATGCGCACGCGGATCCTGGGCGGTCAGTTCTGGATGGACGAGGCACTCTCGGTCGGGATCTCCTCGCACTCGCTGACCGCGATTCCGGGTGTGCTCCACCACGACGGCTCACCGCCGCTCTATTACCTGCTGCTCCACGTTTGGATGAGCGTCTTCGGTTCCAGCGAGACGTCCACGCATGTACTCTCGCTGGTCTTCGGCCTGCTCTGCATCCCGGCCGGGATGTGGGCAGCATGGAGTCTCTTCGGGCGCCGCGCGGGCCTGTTCGCCGCGGTGATCTTCGGTCTCAACCCGTTCATCACGGCGTACTCGCAAGAGACCCGCATGTACACGCTGATGGCGCTGCTCGGCCTGTTCGCCACCACGGCCTTGATCCACGCCTTCGTCTATCGCCGTCGCAAGTACCTGATCCTCTTCGCGGTCTGCCAGGCCCTGATGCTCTACACGCACTCGTGGGGGATCTTCTATGGCGTGGGCGCTGCGCTGGCGCTGGTGCCCATATGGAGCGCGAGCGAGGACCGCCGCGGGATCCTGATCGACGCCGTGCTGGCCTTCGGCGCGGCCGGGCTGCTGTTCCTGCCCTGGCTGCCGACGCTGCTCTACCAGGCCGCGCACACCGGTTCGCCCTGGGATCCGACGCCCAACTTCGGCGCACCGGTGCAGATCTCCCGCAACCTGCTCGGCGGGGATCGCGCAACGGCGGCGATCGTGCTCGGCGGCGCGATCGGCCTGGCCACCCTGTTCGCTCGCTCGCGTTGGCGCTCGCGTGAGAGCCTGACGGTGTTCGCCCTCATCCTGCTGCCGTTCGGCACGCTGCTGTTCGGCTGGATCGTCTCGCGCTTTTCGCCAGCCTGGCAGTACCGGTACTTCGCGCCGATCCTTGCGAGCATCCTGCTGCTGGCCGCCTTCGGCCTCTCCCGGGCGCGCGGCATCGGCCTGATCGCGCTGCTCCTGGTGGTCATCTTCTGGGCCAATCCGGCCTCGTTCACCGCCAAGTACAAGAGCGACATGCGCACCGTGGGCGGCGAGATGGCCAACTACATGCACCCCGGCGACCTGGTGATCGTCGGCCAGCCCGAGCAGGTGCCACTGGCCTGGTACTACCTGCCCGGGGGCCTGCGCTTCGCCGATCCGACCGGAGCGAGCAAGGACCCGCAATCGGCGAACTGGGTCGATGCCCTGAAGCGAATGGAGAATGCCAATCCGGCCGGGACCCTCGGGGCGCTCGTTGCTACTCTCAAGCCGGGACAGCAGATCCTGTTCGTGCGTCCGCTCACCGAAGGCGCGCAGAGCTGGGAGGCGTCCTGGACGCAGCTCGTGCGACGGCGTTCGGCTCAGTGGGGAGCGATCCTCGCCGCCGATCGCAATCTGCAGCTGGTCGCATGGGCCCCTCACAACTACCGCGGTGCCTGCTGCGTAGCCGACAGCGCGGTGCTTTACAGGAAGGTCGCCTGAGAACATGAGCGATACGAAGAGCCCAACGAGCGGGACGCCCTCCGCCGACAACGAGATCACGCCCGAGCACCCCGTCGTGGTGCTCGGTGGTGGCCCGGCGGGTCTGACCGCGGGTTACCTGCTCGCCAAGCAGGGCAAGTCCGTGATCGTGCTCGAATCCACCGATCAGGTGGGCGGTATCGCCCGCACCGAGGTGCGTGACGGTTTCCGCTTCGACCTCGGTGGTCACCGCTTCTTCACGAAGGTCAAGGAGGTCGACGACCTCTGGCACGAGATCATGAAGGAGGAGTTCCTCAAGCGCCCGCGGCAATCGCGCATCTACTGGAACGGGAAGTTCCTCGACTACCCGCTCCAGGGCATGGACGTGATCCGCAAGCTCGGCCCGATCGAGCTCACGCGCTGCGGTCTGTCCTACCTGTGGGCGGCGATCAAGCCGAAGGGACGCGAGGACACCTTCGAGGAGTGGGTCTCCAATCGCTTCGGCAAGCGTCTCTTCAATCTCTTCTTCAAGGGCTACACGGAGAAGGTCTGGGGTGTCTCGACGTCCGAGATCCGGGCCGAGTGGGCCGCCCAGCGCATCAAGGGCCTGTCCTTCTTCAGCGCGGCCAAGTCGGCCTTCTTCGGCAATCGCGGCAACAAGATCAAGTCGCTGATCTCCGAGTTCAACTACCCGCGCTACGGCCCCGGCCAGATGTGGGAGCAGATGACCTCGGACATTCGCGAGCAGGGCGGCGAGGTGCGCATGAACGCGCCCGTCACGCGCCTGCAGATCGAGAACGGACGCGTGGTCGAGGTCGTGGCGGGCGGCGAGACGCTGAAGCCCTCACACGTCATCTCCTCGCTGCCGCTGCGCACCACGGTGGGCATCGCGGACCCCGACGCACCCGTTGAGGTGCGCGACGCGGCCCGGGGGCTGCGCTACCGCGACTTCCTGACCGTCGCGCTGGTCATCGACGGCGAGGATCTGTTCCCCGACAACTGGATCTACATCCACGAGCCAGGCGTCAAGGTGGGCCGGATCCAGAACTTCCGCTCGTGGAGCCCCTGGATGGTGCCGAACGACACTGACGCTTCGATCGGCATGGAGTACTTCTGCTTCGAGGGTGACGAGATGTGGAGCATGGACGACGAGGATCTCGTCAAGTTCGCCACGCGCGAGATCCAGGAGCTCGGTCTCGCCAAGGCCGAGAAGGTCAAGTTCGGTTTCGCCGTGCGCGTCCACAAGGCCTATCCGATCTACGACGCCGAGTACGGCGAGCGCGTGATGGCGATCCGCGGCTGGCTCGACGGCATCGGCAACTTGACGCAGGTCGGCCGCAACGGGCTGCACCGCTACAACAACTCCGACCACTCGATGCTCACGGCGATGCGCGCCGTCGACAACATCCTGCTGGGCACCCACCACGACATCTGGGCGGTCAACGCCGAGAGCGTCTACCACGAGGAAGACACGGAGCCCGAGCAGCCCTATCGCGAGGCGCCGGAGACCCCGGCCATGGAGCAGCCGCTGGCCTCGGAGCGGTAGCGGTGCTGCGGAGCGGCAGTGGTGCTCCGCCGCGTCGCGTGGAGCAAGACTAGGATGCGGCGATGAGGCTCGCCGTACTCGGTGCGACCCTGGTTCTCGCGCTGCCCGGCACCGCCCTAGCGGCGACCCCGACCAACCCGCTCACGCCGGGCCTGCCGGCGTCCCCGGTCCAGACGCAGACCGCCACCACTCCGGCGATCACCCTGGGCGGCACGACCGCCGCCACCGACACGGGTCTGAGCGGTACCGGCGCGATCGCGATCGCCGTCGGCGCGATGCTCGTGCTGGGGGGGATCTCGTTCTACATCTGGCGCGATGCCCGCCGTCGGGCGCCCGTGCGTCACCGGGTCGCCGAGGCCGGCGCCGGCGGCCGCGCGGGCTCCAAGACCCGCGCCAAGCAGCGCAAGCTCAGTCCCGCTGAGCGCCGGCGGCGAAAGCGCGGACGGGCGCGCTGATCCGGCTGCGCCGCAGGCCCGGGCGGAAGCCGGGCTTGGCGAGCAGGAACTGGCCGACGCGGATCCGGCGCTCGGCGAAGCCTCCCTCGCTGTAGGAGAGGTAGAGCCTCCAGAGCCGCCGGAAGCGATCGTCGTAGCCGCGCCTGGCCAGTTCCGGCGTGGCGTGCTCGAAGCGCTCGAGCCAGCAGGCCACGGTTCTCACGTAGCTGTCGGTCAAGTCGTCGTGACGCACCCGGACCATGTCGGTGTCGGTGCGCAGGCAGCGGTCGATCACGGCCACCGAGGGCAGGCAGCCGCCGGGGAAAATCAGCGTGTTGACGAAGCTGCGCCCGCCCTTCTCCACCTCGTAGGCGCTGTCGGCGATCGTGATCGCCTGCAGGAGCATCGCACCCTCGGGCTTCAGCAGCCTCGAGCAGCAGCGAAAGTAGGTCTCCAAGAACTGCCAGCCCACGGCCTCGATCATCTCGATCGACACCAGCTTGTCGTAGCGGCCCTCGAGCTCGCGGTAGTCCTTGAGCAAGAGCGTGATCCGATCCTCCAGGCCGGCCTCGCGGACGCGCTCCCGGGCCAGCTCGTACTGCCGCTGTGAGATCGTCGTCGTGGTCACGCGGGCGCCGTAGCGCCCGGCGGCGTGAATCGCGAAGCCACCCCAGCCCGTGCCGATCTCCAGCACGTGGTCATCCGGTCCCAGGTCGAGCTTGCGGCAGACGGCGTCGAGTTTGGCGATCGATGCTTCGTAGAGGGTCGTCTCGGGAGACGTGAAGATTCCGCTGGAGTAGCTGAGCGTCTCGTCGAGGAAGAGCGCGAACAGATCGTTGCCGAGGTCGTAGTGCGCGGCGATCTGGCGCCGACTGCGCCTGATCGTCGGCGCGTGCACGCGGCGGGCCAGACGCTGCACGGGATGGCGTACCGGCGCCAGCCGGGCTCGCAGCCGATCTAGACCGACGACGTTGCGCGCGGCGATCCGGGTCAGCGCGACGAGGTCGCCGGATTCCCAGTCGCCGTCGACGTAGGACGTCGCCAGCCCGTAGCTCCCGCGCAGGAAGGCGCGCCACGCCCGCGGGTTGAGGATCCTCATCGTGGCCGTGACCTCGTTCGATTCGCCGAGCTCGATGCGCTGCCGGCCCTCGAGAATGGTCAGCCGGCCGTCGTGGATGCGGCGCATGAAGGCGAGCACGATCGCGCGCGCGGCGCGGTCGATCATCTGGTCACCATTCGCGGGTGCGGGTGGGTCCTGACTCCCTTGAGCCGCAGCCGGAGCGCCTCGGCGTAGATCGCCCCGGACACCTTCATGGTCATCGGCGGGTGCTCCAAGAGCAGTCGATTGAGCGAGCGTCCCGTGATCACGTGTCGCTCGAGCGACAGCGCGGCGTCGAAGACGCGCTCGCCCTCGCGGTCGGCGCCGATCGAGACCTCGAGCCGGGCGCCCGGCTCGCCAATGCGCCACTCGTAGTCGAAGTTCATGCCCCAGAAGGGTGAGACGTGGAGCTCCTTGGTCTGACGGCTGTCGAGTTCGCTGGAGACGTAGGCGTGGCGTTCGCCCCATGGCGTGTTGGTGACCTCCGCAACCACGTTCCGGATGCTCTCGCCGTCGCGATCGAAGCAGTAGTAGAAGCTCACGGGGTTGAAGCAATGGCCGAAGTAGCGCATGTTCGTGAGCACGCGCACCGGGCCGGTGGGCCGTTCTCCCGTGCGGTCCTCCACGAGCCGGCGCACGGCCTCTGGCAGCGGCGTGTCCGGATCCCCCAGGTAGTCGGCCCGGCGGAACCAGGCGACGGCCGGCCGCCGCGCCGACCACAGCCGATGACCGTCGAAGAGCTCGGGCAGCTCTTCTAGATCGAGGTAGGTCATGAACAGCCGATAGCCGAACTCATGCTCGCGCGGGGTGCGGCGACGGTGGCGCATGGTGCCCTCATATATGCAGCTGGCCGGGCTCAGAGCCGGCCCCCGAGCTGCTCGCACGTCTCGATCGCACTCACGACGCCGTCCTCATGGAAACCCCATCCCCAGTAAGCCCCGCAATAGTGGACGCGGTCGACGCCGTCCACCTCGGCCCGCCGGCGCTGGGCGGCCACGCCAGCCGAGGTGAACACGGGATGCTCGTAGGTCCAGCGTCCGAGGATCGCCGCACGGTCTATTCGGTCGGTGAGGTTCAGCGTGACGCAGAGCTCGCGGTCGGCGCTCAGGGATTGCAGGCGGTTCATGTGGTAGGTCACCCGGGTGGGCCCGGCGGCCTCCTCGAGGTGATAGTTCCAGCTCGCCCAGGCCTGGCGCCGCCGCGGCAGCAGCGAGGCGTCGTGGTGCAGGACCACGTCGTTGGCCTGGTAGGGGATCGAGCCGAGGATCTCGCGCTCGCGGTCGGTCGGCTCGTCGAGCAATCGCAATGCCTGGTCTGAGTGGGTGGCGAGGATGACGCGGTCAAATCGCTCGGGCTCGTAGCCGCGCGCGCGGACCTCGACATCTTCGCCGGTGCGCGAGATCACGTCCACCGGCGTGCCGGCCCGGATGCGGTCGCGGAAGGGTCTGATCAGCGCGTCCACGTACATGCGCGAGCCGCCGGCGACGACGCTCCAGCGCGGCCGGTCACGGAGCCCGAGCATGCCGTGATTGTCGAAGAACTGAATCAGGAAGCGGGCCGGGAACGACCACATGTGCTGAGGGTCGGCCGACCAGACCGCGGAGGCCTGCGGCACGATGAGCCTGTCAATGAACTCGCGCGAGTAGCGCCGCTCCTCCAGGTAGTCCCCGAGCGACGGGCCCTCGCCGTCGGTTTCGAGCAGTTCGCGCGCCTCACGCTGAAAGCGCCGGACCTCGGCGAGCATGCGCAGGAAGGGCGGCGAGACAAGGTGCCGCGGCTCGGCGAACAACCCGCTGAGTGACGTCGAGCTGTATTCGTATCGGCCTCCGTCAGAGACGCTGAAGCTCATGCTGCTCGGTTGCGTCTGCACCCCGAGCTTGCCGAGCAGACGGGAGAAGTTGGGGTAGTTGCGATCGTTCATCACCACGAACCCGGTGTCCACGCTGTGGCGGCCGGTCTCGGTGGCGACGTCGATCGTGTGCGTGTGGCCGCCGATCCACTCGGCGGCCTCGAACACGGTGACCTCGTGCTCCTCGTGCAGGAGATGCGCGGCGGACAGCCCGGAGACACCCGCGCCGACGATCGCGATCTTCATCTTTCAGGAGTGTTGATGGGCATGACGGGTTTGGCTAGCGACGCCGTGCGTCGCCTCGGGATTTATACGCATGACCAGGTCTGACGGATCATTGCCTGCCTGATCGTCCATCGCCTAACCCGAGCGTTTTGGACACATGTCGGAGTGCGGTTTCGGGATCGAGGTGGAAACCTTCATGAAATCGCGCTGGCCGGCCCCCGAGGCCGGCGACTGTCGATGTTTGGGCCATGGCCGCTGCCTACCCCGCCACCCGTCCGATGTTGCGAGTCGTCGAGCCGACGACAGACGGGTCCGCGGAGTGGAGCTGGTTCTGTGGCCACTGCGGTGCCCGCCCCGACGCGGGGACCCCGGCGCCGATCGCCCGCGTGTGCGGGTCATGTGGTCTCGGGCTATTGCTCGAGGCGCGCTCCGACGCCGCCCCCGGGTTCGACGACGCCTTTCTGGTGGTCGACTCCTCGCTCGCCGTCCAGGCCATGTCGCGCCGGGCCGAGCTGCTGCTCGGCGTGCGCGAGGCCCACGCCGTCAACTGCCACGTGTCCGAGCTCTTGATTCCGGCTGAAGCAGAGGGCGTCGAGCCCGTCGGCCTCGCGGTCGCCATCACGCGCTCCGCGCGCGGCGATGAGGATGCACTGCGCATCACCGTGCGCCCGAGCAATACCTTCGGCGTGCGCATGGAAGCGCGCATCGCCACCTGCGGGCCCCCGCGGGCCGCGCTCCTGGTCCTGCGCTAGTCCTCGCGCCATCATGTGAGTGCGTGTCGCACTACTCGCCAGGAGGCCGATGACGGATGAACCCGATTGTTGTCTCAGTCCAGGTGGATCGCCCGCGCGAAGAGGTCTTTGCGTTTCTCGACGTGCTCTCCAACCACGAGCCGTTCACCGATCACATGCTGGTCGACTGGTCCTACGAGGGTCCGGCGGCGGGCGTCGGCGCCCGCGCGCGGCTGCGGGCCAACCTCCCCGGTCCGAAGGACTGGGTCGACATGGAGGTGGTCAGCGCGAAGGCGCCGGAGATGATCGTCGAGGAATCGGTTGGGGCCAAGGGCCGTCGGCGGACCCGCGGCACCTATACCCTGCGATCGTTGCCCGGGGGCGGCACGGATGTTCAGTTCGAGCTCCGCTACCTCGAAGGTCCGCTCGTCGAGCGCATCGTGCAGCCGTTCCTGCGCGTCTGGCTCAAACGGGTCAACGCCCGCGCGATGACGCGGCTCGGCGAGACCCTGGCGGGTGACACGCCGTTCCCGGGAGCGACGCCGACCGGTAGACCCTCCTAGCGCGTCGCCACGGTGCGCCCATCCGCGCGCGCGGCGCGATCGGCCTCGTCCGCCACCGGCTCGAGCCGAACCGGGATGCCGTTCAGGTGGGCCATGCCGGCCAGCCGCTCGAGGCTTGCCGGATCCGATGACGCGAGCCGGTTGACGTTCACGCCGCCGGCGGCGACGGCCCGTCGCCACCCGCCGCTGTGGCCCCAGCCGTGCGGAACCGCCACCGTTCCACGGGCCAGCTCGTCGGTCGCCCTGACCGGAAGCTCGATCTCACCCTGCGCCGAGACGATCCGGCACGTATCCCCGTCGCCGAGTCCGTATGCCGCGGCGTCGGCCGGATGCACGCGCGCGGCGTGTGGCGCGCGGGTGCGCATCAGCGGCTCCGCGTTGTGCATCCAGGAGTTGTGCGAACGAAGCTCGCGCAGGCCGATCAGGAGCATCGGGTAGTCGGGATCGGGGGTCGCCCGCTGCTCGAGCGTCCGCACCTCGGCGATGATCTCGGCGGGATCGAGGTGCACGCGCTTGTCGCGGTGAAAGACCTTCTTCTTGAGGACGCCAACGGGATGGTGGTCGCCGAGAACCATGCCGTGGGGCCGCTCGCGCAGCCTCGCGATGCTCAGACCCCCGCGACGCAAACCGAAGAGGTCGCCCCGCGGCCCGAGCCGCAGCGCAAGGTCGATCAGGCGCGCCGGCGACAGCCGCAGGCCGAGCCGTCCGAGCGCCCGCAACGGCCACACGCTGGCCGGCGTGGTGCCGATGCGGCGCGCGAGCTCGTCGATGATCTGCCACTCCTGCCGCGCCTCGCCGCGTGGTGCGAGCACCGGCTCGGTCCACTGAACGAACGGCTTGGTGTGGAAAGTCAGGAAGGCGGACGGGAGATCCTCGCGCTCGAGGAATGTCGTGGCGGGCAGGACGTAGTCGGCGTGGCGCGTGGTCTCGGTCACGTAGAGGTCGATCGCGACCATGAGCTCGAGTCCGTCCAGTGCCTGCTCGAGCTCCTCACCGTCGGGCACCGACAGCACGGGGTTGCCCGAGGAGACGAAGAAGGCCCTCATCTGCCCCCTGCCCGGGGTGGTCATCTCCTTGGCCATCAGGGTGGCCGGAAGCGACCCGAGCACCTCGGGCAGGCCGCCCACCCGGGAGTGGAATTTGGCGTAGCTCGCGGCGCCGATGCGGTGCAGCAGATCCTCGATCTGGATCGGTCCGGTGCCGAAGATCGCGCCGCCCTCACGGTCGAGGTTGCCGGTGACGAGATTGAGCGCGTCGAGCAGGAACGAGACGAGTGTGCCGTGGCGACCGAGGCAAGAGCCGGTTCGTCCGTATACGGCGGCATGACCGGCGGTCGCGAGGTCGCGGGCGAGGACGCGAACCACATCGGCGGGGATTCCCGTGCGCGGCTCGGTCGCCTCGGGCGGATGAGCCGAGACCAGCGTGCGCAGCGCGTCGGCGCCGCGGGACTGCGCGGCGATGGCGCGGGTGTCCTCGAGCCCCTCGGCGAAGATGACCTGCAGCATCGAGAGCAGCATCCACGCGTCGGCATCGGGCCTGATCGCCACGTGCTCGAACTCGCGGGCCGTCTCCGAGCGCCGCGGGTCGACGACCACGACGCGACCGCCGCGGGCGACGAGCGCGTGGAGCTCGTCCTTGATGCGCGGAGCGCTCAGCACGCTGCCGTGGGAGACCAGCGGGTTGGCCCCCACGATCAGCAGATGGTCGGTGCGGGCCAGATCGGGGATGGGCACCACGAGCGGTGAGCCGTAGAGCAGCGCGCTGGCCACGAAGCGGTTGTTGACGTCCTGGGATCCGGCGCTGTAGAGGTGGTGCGAGCCGATCGCGTCCATGAAGCCCTTGACCCAGATCGGATGCGAGTACGAGAACGCCGAGGGGTTGCCGAAGTACCAGCCCACGCTATCCCCGCCGTGGCGCTCGAGCACCGACCGGAGGCGATCGGCGATGTCGCCAAGCGCCTCGTCCCAGGACACCCGCGCGAAGCCTCCGTCGGGCATTCGTCGCAAGGGGTGGGTGACGCGGTCGGGGTCGTTCTGCACCGCCGTCATCGCGATGCCCTTCGGACAGGCGAACCCGCGGGACAGCGGATGCTCGCGGTCCGGGCGGAGCTTCACGAGCTCGCCGTCCTGCACCGTGGCCACCAGACCGCAAAGCGGCTCGCAGATCCGGCAGTAGGTGGTGCGCTCCTCGGTTGCCATGGTGGCCGACCCTCCAGGCGGATCCTACTGCGCCGTCACGGCGCGATCCATCGCCTGCAGCCGGCCTCTGCCCCGCAGCAGCTGTCGCTCGACCGTGCGGACCGTGCATCCGGAGTGGACCGCGATCTCCCCGTAGCTCAATCCGAGCGCGTGCTGCCAGACCATGCGCCGCTGTCGCTCGGGCAGCTCGGCCAGCGAGCTCAGCCGCTCGCGGTGCTCGCACAGGACCTCGGGCGACGGGAGTGAGCGAGGCAGCGGGTGGCGGTCGAGCCACTCGGTGTCATCCAGCGAGATCTCTCGCCGCCCGCGGCGCAGGAGGCGCAGCGCCTCGTGCACCGCGACGCGCGCGAGCCAGGCCAGCGCCGTGTCGGCGCGCACCCGATCGGCATGATGAACCAGCCGTCCCCAAGCGAACTGGCACGCGTCCTCGATCACGTCGTCGCCGGCCCGCACATCCAGGCGCACGATCTGGAGCAGGCGCGGCGCGAGGCTCCGGTAGAGCTCCTCCACATCGCCGAGACAGGTGCGCGCGCCGGCGGTGATCGTGGTTGGGGTCATGAGCGATCCCGAATGGATGGCTTCTGCATTGGAATACCAATTGAGACTAAGTGACTATCAAATACGCTAGCAGATCCAATTTGGCTGTGATAGCTTCCATATGACTCATTCATTCTCAACGTGCTTCGGAGGTCACGATGCTCGCCGTTACGGCTAACCCCAACCTGAAGGCCCTCCCCGGCAGCAACGTGCTTCAGCAACTCGTAAACGGGGCCGAGGCCTGGGCGCTGGCCGTGGCGCT
This sequence comes from uncultured Solirubrobacteraceae bacterium, assembly GCA_963725515.1. Taxonomy (GTDB): domain Bacteria; phylum Actinomycetota; class Thermoleophilia; order Solirubrobacterales; family Solirubrobacteraceae; genus Palsa-465. Next base: position 409,329 of record CAVRZB010000004.1, read on the forward strand.
CGTCGGGGCCTTCGTGGGTGCGGCTCTGTGGGCGATCGCCTCGCACTCGCACAACCATCACTACGCCGCACGCGGCCGGATGGCGGCACTCGTCTCGGGCGCGGCGGCGCTGGTCGTGGGCGCCGCTCCGGGGCTTGTGAACTTCTTCCAGCACCTCGGCACGACGGCACGATGACGATGCGCGTAGATCTCCAGCATCGCCTGGCCCGAGCCACGGTCGTGTTGGCGGCGACCGCCGGGGTGTGCTCGCTCGCCGCACCGCCCGCTGCAGCACTGAACCCGCTCAAGCCGGTCTGCAAGGTGGCTCAGCTCGGCTCAGGCGCGGTCAGCAAGCTGTGCGGCGTGGCTGCCTCACCCGGCAAGCTGCTGGGCGCCGGCAAGAAGCTGATCACGGGCCATATCGGGGGCGCGCTGAACGAGATCTTCGGGGGCGGCGGGGGCGGCGGGGGCGGATCGGCCGTGAGCACCGCGGCCGGGCTGGCCGCCGTCGGGGTCTGGGTGCTCGGCGGTGCGCACTTCGCGCTCAACGAGACCGCCAAGGTGCTCTCGCGTACCACCACGCCACAGCTCCGGACCACCTGGTTCTCCTCGGCCTACTGGCGCATGGCCGCCATCGCCGCCCTGCTCACGCTGCCCTTCCTGTTCGCCGCCGCCACCCAGGCGATGGTCCGGGGAGATCTCAGCCTCCTGGCCAGAGCGTCATTCGGATACCTACCGCTGGCGCTCGTCTCGGTCGGGATCGCGGCACCGCTGACGATGCTCGTATTGGTGGCGACGGATCAGCTGTGCGCCGTGGTCACGGCGGCCGCCGGCCACGAGAGCACCCATTTCCTCACTCGGGCCGGAGCTGTGGTCGGCGTGCTGAGCGTCTTCCGAGGCTCGCCGTTCCTGGCCTTTCTCGTCGGCCTGATCGCGGCGGCCGGCGCGCTCGTGTTGTGGCTCGAGCTCCTCATGAGGGAGGCCGCCGTCTACATCGTGGTGCTGATGCTGCCGCTGGTGTTTGCCGCGATGGTGTGGCCCGCGCGCCGCATCTGGGCGATCCGGGTCGTGGAGCTTCTGGTCGCCCTGATCCTGGCCAAATTCGCGATCGTGGCGGTCCTCGCCCTCGGGGGCGCGGCCCTCGGTCGCGGCGGTGGCGGCGTGGCCGGAGCGCTCGGAGGAGCGGTGCTGGTGCTGCTCGGCGCCTTCGCTCCCTGGGCGCTCCTGCGCCTGCTGCCGCTCGCCGAGCTGGCCGGCGCTGCGGCCGGGTCCCTGCGTCAGCAGACGCGGTTCCCGGTGGCCATGAGTGCCGAGGAACCGGGGGCGCTCGTGGGTCCGGCGGCCGGTTGGGCCCGCGCGCTCACCGCGGGGATGAGCCACGAGGCCGCGGCGCTGCACGTGGACCCGCGTGAGGATCTGGAGCTGCGGAGCGCCGGGCCGCGATTCGCCGCCGCGGCCGGCGGAGCGCATGCCGATGAGCGGCCGGCGGAGGATGCGGGCGAGCTCGTGCTGGCGGGAGTCGCGCAGGGCGGGGGCGAGGCCATCGCGGGCGACGGCGCGACCACCCCACCGGCGGAGGGACCCCGGCCGCCGCAGGCCGGGACCGCTGGACCGGCGTCCTGGCCGCGCGCTTCGGGCGGTGGCGCCGATCCCTCCGCCGCAGACGGCGGCCCTTCGCCCGCCTCGCCCGCCGAGCGCTCGCCCGGACTCGGCGTGATGTGGCAGCAGCCCGATCTCTCGTGGCGGCCGCTCGAGCTCGGCGGCGACTGTCCGCCGCCGCCCGACTGGTGGGCGCCGGAGGAGGCCGGGCCGGAGGGAGTCGGCGGGCCAGTCGCGCCCGGCCACCGATCTGCGCCGGAACCAGGCGGGACCCCGATCGACGACGGCGAGGACGAGAGCCCCCTCCCCGGTCCTCAGCCCTCCGATGACGACCCGGCATGACCCCGAGCCGTCTCAGCTACCGCTTCGGCCCGCTCGAGCGGCGCGGACTGATCGGCCCGGTGCGCGTCGGTCAGGCCGCCGCCATCGGCCTCGGAGCCCTGGCGGCCATGGCGCTGCTCGATCAGATGCCCTCGGCCGCGGGCGCCGCGCTGGCGATCGTCGTGTTCGGTGGCGCGCTGCTCCTGGCCAGCGCTCCCGTGGCCGGGCACACGCTCGACGAATGGGCTCCGCTGGTCGCGAGCTTCGCGCTGCGCCGGATCGGTGGGCGCGCGCGCTTCCGCTCGCCGGTGGCCACACGGGGCCAGCGCTCGGGCGCGACCGGGCCGGCTGCGCCGGTGGTCCCGACGGCGCTCAGCGGGGCCCGGATCGTCGAGGTCGACTATCGCGATCGCCCGCTCGGGGCCGTCTCCGAACGGGGTGGCCGCTGGCTGACGGCCGTGCTCGCGTGTCACGTCGAGGCCTTCTCGCTGCTCGACGCGGAGGCCCAGGAGCGCCGATTGGCCCGCTGGGGTCTGATTCTCGCGACTGCGGCCAGCACCCCGATCCGGCGGATCCAGTGGGTGGAGCGGACGGCACCGGCCCAGGGCGACGCGCTCGCTCGGTGGCTGCATGCCGAGCGGGATCCGGCGGTGCCACTGCGGGGCACGCCGATGATCGAGTCCTACCTCGAGCTGATCGGCTCGACCGCGCGCGTCACGCAGCAGCACGAGGTGCTGCTGGCCATTCAGCTCGACGCGCGGCGCGTGCGCGACCACGGACGCGACGCCGGCCTGCGCGCGCTGATCGATGAGACCGAGCGCGTGGCTCAGGGGCTCGAGGCGGCCGAGGTGACGGTCGCCGGTGCGCTCAGCGCCGGTCAGCTCGCGCGGGCTCTGCGCACGGCATTCGACCCCTATGTGCGCGCGGAGCTGGCGGCGCTCGAGACCGCCGACCCCCAGCGCGATGGTCTGGCTGAGCACAACGCCTGGCCGCTGGGCACCGAGGAGGCCTGGGAGCACTATCGCAGCGACGGCGCGCTTCACACGACGTACTGGATCGCCGGTTGGCCCCGCATCGAGGTCTCGCCGATGTTCATGGATGCTCTGCTCGGTCGCTCGAGCACGGTTCGCACCGTCTCGGTGACCTTCGAGCCCGTCGAGCCCGGGCGCTCCACGCGCGAGGTCGAGGCCGCGATCACCCGCGACCAGGCCGACCAGGAGCTGCGCGGGCGCTTCGGGCAGTCGGAGACCGCGCGCCAGCGACAGGCCCGTGAGGCGACCGCGCGGCGCGAGGCCGAGCTGGCCGCGGGTCACGCCGAGGTGCGACTCAGTGGTTTCGTCACCGTCTCCGCGCGTGACCACGACGATCTGCGCCGGGCCAGCGCCGAGGTGCTCGAGCACGCCGCCCGCGCCCGCCTCGAGCTGCACTGCATGTACGGTCGGCAGGCCGAGGCCTTCACCTTCACGCTGCCGCTCTGCCGTGGTCTGCGGTGAGAACCCGCGGCGCCGAGCGGCCGGGCCACCGCTGCACGACCCGTCATGCGCAGGCCATCTATCCGTTCATGGCGCCCGGGGGCCTGGGCGGCCGCGGCGTCTTCATCGGCCGTGACTCGAGCGGTGGTGCGTTCTGTTACGACCCGTGGGTTCTTTATGGGGAGGGCGCGCTGGATGACCCGAACGCGATCGTGCTCGGCAAGCTCGGCCAGGGCAAGAGCTCGCTGGTCAAGACGCTGCTGTGGCGGATGCTGCTCTTCGGCCGGCGCGCATTCGTGCTCGACATCAAGCGTGAGTACGGCCCCCTGTGTGAGGCCGTCGGCGTGCGCCCGATATCGCTCGTGCCGGGCGGGGGCGTGCGCCTGAACCCGCTGGCCTCACGCCCCGAGGAGCACGCGCAGCTGGAGCTGCTGCGCGCCGTCGCGATCACGGCGGTCGGCGGTCCGCTGACGCAGATTGAGGCGGCGGCGCTCAGAGAGGCGCTGCACATCGTCCGGCGCCGGGCAGCCGGTGAGCCCACGCTGCCGGAGATCGCGCGCGTTCTGTTCGCCCCCACGGCGGAGATGGCGAGCAGTCTGCGCACCGACGCGCCCGAGCTCGCGGCCGACGCGCGTCGTGCCGCGCTGGCGATCCAGGACCTGTGCGAGGGACCACTGCGAGGCATGTTCGACGGCCCGACCTCGCCCGGCCTCGACCTCGACTCACGGCTCGTCGTGCTCGACCTCCATGCGGTCAAGGACTCGCCCGCCGTCGGCATCCTGATGGCCTGTGCCTCGGCCTGGATGAGCGCGCTGCTGGCCAACATGGCCGAGCGCCCGGGGCGCGAACGGCTCGTCAACGTCGCCGACGAGTCCTGGAAGATCGTTCAGCACACGGGCCTCGGCGAGTGGTTTCAATCGAACTTCAAGCTCGCCCGCCAGTTCGGCGTGATGAACCTCGTCGTGCTGCACAAGCTCGCCGACCTCCAGACCGCCGGCGACGCGGGCTCGCGCGCGGCACGGATTGCCGAGGGCCTGATCGCCGATGCCTCGACGCGCGTCGTTTACCACCAGGACGAGAGTCAGGTGCCCATGACCCGCGCGCTGCTCGGGCTGTCGGAGCGCGAGTCGCAGCTGATCTCGATGCTCTCGGCCGGGCAGGCGCTCTGGCGGGTCGGTGCCCGCTCGTTCATCGTGCAGCACTACCGCTCGCGGCTCGAGGCCCGGCTGACCAACACCGACACGGGAATGCAGATCACCGGTGCCGGGGGCGCGCGGGGGTGAGCCGCGACGGCCGTTCCGCGGGCGGCGACCTTGCCGCCGTGCTCGTGGTGGGCGGGGTCGCCGCGCTCGCCGCGCTGATCTGGCTGTGGGGCGCCGTGGCGGGGACGCTCTTCGGCGGCGGGGCTCCACGTGTGAGGGCGGAGCAGCTCATGGGTGTGCTGGTGCGGCTGCCCGGCCACCTCGAGGACCCGGCGGCCGCGTGGCCGCCCCCGGGGCGCTCGGCGCTGCCCGGTCCCGCCGGCGCCTACGCCGCGCTTGCCCTGGTCCTCGGGCTGGGCACTGGCGCGGGTTCCCTGGGGCTCAGGGCACGCACGCGCCGACGTGGCGCAGCGGAGCGCGCCGGCGCCCGCTGGGCCGACGGCGGCGAGCTGCGCGCGCTTCGGCGGGGCCCGCGGGGACGCGACCCACGGCTGTCGCTCGGCCGGGCGCGCGGGCGCCTGCTCTACGCGGAGCGGCGGCACGCGTTGGTGGCGTTCGGCCCGCCGCAGTCCGGCAAGTCGGCGGGCCTCGCCGTGCCGGCGCTGCTCGAGTGGAGCGGCCCGGTGCTGGCCTCGTCGATCAAGACCGACCTGCTCGCCACCACACTGAGGCGCCGCCGCGCGCTCGGCTCGGTGCTGGTCTTCGACCCGTTCGCGCTGGCCGGGCAGCCCTCTCAGACGTGGTCGCCGCTGCGGGGGGCGACGAGTTGGGATGGCGCCATCGAGGTGGCCTGGCGACTGGCCGCCGCGGGGGAGCTCGACCAGCGCGGCGTCGAGGGAGGGGACTTCTGGGCCGTGGCCGCCGAGCAGCGCCTGGCCCCGCTGCTGTACGCCGCGGCGACGCGGGGCGCGGGTATGGACGCCGTCGTTCGCTGGGTCTACGGCCAGGACCTGCGCGGCCTGGCGGACACGCTCGCGGCGCTCGTGGACGGAGCTCGCGACGAACGGGGAATGGCCGACGCGCGGGCGGCGTACGACGCCGCCCGCGCGTTTGACGCTCAGGCCGATCGGACGCGGGCGTCGATCGAGGGCACCGCCCAGACCATCCTGCGGGCCTACCGGATCGCCCGCGTCGCGCGGTCGGCGGCCTCGAGCCAGATCACTCCCGATCGCCTCCTGGACGAGGCCGCCACGCTGTATCTCGTCGGCGATGCCAAGGCGTCCAAGCTCCTCAGGCCGATCTTCGTCGCCCTGATCTCAGAGATCGTCGACCGGGCCTACGAGCGGGCGACGCTGAACGGGGGCGCACTCGAGCGGCCATTCCTGCTGTGCCTCGACGAGGCCGGCAACGTCGCTCCACTGCCCAACCTGGCTGAGATCGCCTCGACCGCCCCGAGTCACAACATCCAGCTGATCTCGATCTTCCACGACCTGGCGCAGGCCCGGAGCCGCTATGGGCAGCAGGCCGAGACGGTTGTCAACAGTCATCGCGCCCGGATGCTCCTCCCGGGCGTAGCCGACCTCGAGACGCTGCGCTACTTCTCGGGCCTCAGCGGCGAGGCCGAGGTCAACGATCTGACGCGCACGTTCGGCGCGGGCGGTGCTTCCCGTTCGGAGGGCCGCCGCCGGCGGCCGTTGGCCGCGCCCGAGCAACTCCGCCAACTACGCGAGGGCGAGGCGCTGCTGCTCTACGGACGATTGGCGCCCGCGCTCGTCCGCATGCGACTGTGGTTCCGCGATCGTCACCTGCGCCGTCTGGCCGCGGGCCGATGAGCTTCGAGGACGCTTTCGCCGCCGAGGAACCCGAGGGTGCGCGCTGGCCGCTGGACTGGCGCGGCCTATACCCGAGGGAGCGATGGCGCTGGTTCGAGCAGTTGTGGATCGACGCCTGCATGCTGTGCGACCGCTACCGGCTCGCGCTGCGTGCGGACTGGTGGTGCGACGCGATCCAGGTCGAAGCGCTGGCCGCGCTCGCGGCGTGGGTCGAGCGTTACGACAGCGGGGAGTGGGACGACCCGCCCGGCAAGCTCGCGCTGATCTACGACCTCGAGCGGATCGACAAGCTGTTGCGCGACGGCGGCGAGCCCTTTCACCCGGATCGAGACCGGCAGTCGTTCCTGACGTACCTGGTCGCGATCGGATGTCAGCCGCCGCCCTCGCGGGCGCCCGGAATCCAGCCGCCGCTGAGCTGATCAAACTGAAACGTCGCCGTTCGGCAGCCTTCGGCCGGCCAACCAGCGAGACTCAGGAGGCCCGAAGCGATGGGACTGACGCGGCAGAGTGAGCAAGTTCAGAGCAGCCCCGCGAGCGCGCGCCCGGCCGCCTCGACCTGCCGGAGCGTGCCGGCCTCCAGCACGGCCTGGATGTCCAGCACACGCAGCCCGAAATCGTCTAGCTCACGGTGACCCACGACCGCGTGGCAGGGCACGCCGGCCTGACGGGCTCGAGTGGCAACTTCTGAGACCAGCTTGCCGGCCAGGCTCTGCGTAGTCGAGTGTGCCCTCGCCGGTCACCACCGCCCGGGCGCTGCGCATGCGCACGTCGAAGTTCAGGGCGTCGAGCACGAACGACGCCCCGGGGACGAGCTCGGCGCCGAAGGCCGCCGACAGTCCGCCGGCCAGGCCGCCGCCGGCCCCGGTCATCGGGAGTCCGCGGGGATCGCGCGGGAGCCGCCCGGCGAGCTCGCGCAGGCGGCGCGCGAGGCGACGGACCTCGGCCGGCCCGGCACCCTTCTGAGGGCCGAAGACGTGGGCGGCATCCTCGAACGGCGTGCGTACATCGCAGAGCACGGTGAGCGTCACTCCCCCGAGACCGCCCTGCCGGCGCAGCGCGCGCGCAGCGCCCGCCCCTCCATCGGTGGTCGCGGTCCCGCCCACGCCGAGCAGGATGTGCTCGGCGCCGGTCTGCACCGCTGCGCCAATCAGCTCGCCGACGCCGAAGCTCGAGGCCGCGATCGGATCGCGCTCGGTGGGGTCGAGCAGTCCGAGCCCGGCGGCGGCCGCGGCCTCGATGATGGCCGTCCGCCCACCGTCGGCGAGCGCGAGCTCAGCCTCGAGCTCGCGTCCGAGCGGATCGTGCACGGCCGCGTTGAGCGTCTCGGCGTCCAGCGCATCGCGCAGCACGGCCAGCGTTCCCTCGCCGCCATCGGCCACCGGGCACAGATCCACGGGGCGTCCGGCGGCTTGAAGGCCCGCACCGAGCGCCGCGGCGACGTCGCTCGAGGAGAGCGTGCCCTTGAACGAATCGGGCGCCAGGAGAACAGTCGTGGGAATGCCGGCGACCGTCATGCGCGTCATCCTGTCAGGGATGGCCGAGCACACGACGATCACGGTGGCGGGGCGCGAGGTCCGGCTCTCGAATCCGGCCAAGGTCTTCTTTCCCGAGCGCGGGATCACCAAGCTCGACCTGGTCGAGTTCTATCTCGAGCTGGCCGAACCGCTGCTCAACCAGCTCCGCGACCGCCCGACGGTGCTCAAGCGCTTCGTCGACGGCGCCGCCGGCAAGCCCTTCTTTCAGAAGCGCGTGCCCGACTCAGCGCCGGACTGGATCGAGACCGCGGAGGTCACGTTCCCGAGCGGCCGCACGGCGCGCGAGTTGCTGCCCAACGATGCTGCGCACCTCGTCTGGGCGGTGAATCTCGGGGTCATCGACTGGAATCCATGGCCTGTGCGCCGCGCCAACCTTGATCACCCGGACGAGTTGCGCGTCGATCTGGACCCCACGCCCGAGGCCAGCTGGGACGACGTGCGGCAGGTCGCGCTGGCTGTGCGCGATGTGCTGGCCGATCACGACCTGAACGGGTTTCCGAAGACGAGCGGCTCGCGCGGGATTCACGTCAACGTCCGGATCCACCCCGAGCATGACTTCAACCAGGTTCGTCGCGCCGCGCTTGCCCTGGCCCGTGAGGTGGAGCGGCGCGTGCCCGCCCTGGCCACCAGCAAGTGGTGGAAGGAGGAGCGCCACGGGGTCTTCGTGGACTACAACCAGAACGCGCGCGACCGCACGGTCGCCTCGGCCTACAGCGTGCGCCCGACGCCCGATGCGCGCGTCTCGACGCCGCTCGAGTGGGACGAGGTGGCCGACGTCGAGCCGGCCGAGCTCCGCTTCGACACCGTGCGTGCGCGTGTCGCCGAGCGCGGCGACCCGGGTGCCGCCATGGACGCGCACGCCGGCTCGCTCTCGGCGCTGCTCGAGCTCTCCCGCCGCGACGAGCAGGAGCGCGGGCTCGGCGATGCGCCCTGGCCACCGCACTTCGCCAAGCAGCGCGGTGAGCCCAAGCGGGTTCAGCCGAGCCGGGCCCGGCCGGAGGGGTAATAGCCGCCGAGAGCGACACGTTCAGCTGTCAGATCCTCGGTCGGTCAGGACTGCATCTGCTCGAGCGCGCATTCGAGCGGCGGCTTGTCGGTGCGCCAGCGGAGGATCTTCGTCCCGTGGCGAATTCGCCCACCACTGGCGTGGTCGAAGGTGACCTCGACCACGAGCTCTGGGCGCAGCTCGATCCACTCGAGCTCCTTCTCGTTCTTCCAGCGGCTGGGGTCGCCGTGACCCCGGTGGCCGGTCTCGTAGGGTTGCAGCCTGTCGACCAGGGCCCGCTTCTCGCCGGCGCGCAGGCCGGATGAATGGCCCACGACGTGCAGTTCTCCCGCGGTGTCGTAGAGGCCGAGGATCAGCGAGCCGACGGTGTCGGGCTCCTTGCCCGGCCGGTAGCCGACCACGACGGCGTCGATCGTCCGCACCCGTTTGACCTTCACCATGGCCGTGCGCTTCCCGGGCCGATAGGGAGCGTTTATGTCCTTGGCGATCACGCCCTCGGCACTGTGCAGCCACGGCTCGGCCTGCCCGCGCTCGTGGGTCAGCGGCGTCAGCGCCATCGGCTCGACCACGACCGACTCGAGTTCCGCACGGCGCTCGTGGAATGGGACCTCGAGCCACGACCGATCGTCGCGGGCGAGCAGGTCGAAGGCGATGAAGTGCGCGGGCGTCTCGGCCGCGAGGCGCTCCACGCGGGACTGGGCCGGATGGATGCGCTGCTGCAGGGCGCCGAAGTCCTGCCCGTCGCCGGCCGGGTCATCGATCACGATCTCGCCGTCGATGACGTAGCGGCCGGGGGGGAAGGCGAGCTCCGGGAAGTAGCGCCCCAGCGCCTTGCCGGCGCGCGATTGGATCGTCACGTCCTCACCGTCGACGAACACGATCGCCCGGAAGCCGTCGTACTTCGGCTCGTAGGCCCATTGCTCGCCCTCGGGCAGTTCGGCGCGCGAACGCGCGAGCTGGGGTTCGATCATGGGCTTCAGCGGCAACGACACCTCAGGCCGATCGTAGCCGAGCGGCCCTCCGGATCCGGTCCTGCGCGGATACGATTGACCAATGGCGCCCGAGCACGCTACCGAGGCCGAGGAGGAGTACCTCCAGACGCTGTTCTGGCTCTTCGAGGCCGGTCTGCCCATGACCGGAGCCAACCTGGCTCGGGCGATGCAGCTCTCGGCCCCGACCGTGCATGAGATGATCGGCCGGCTCGAGCGCGACGGCTACATCGTGCGCGCGGCCGACCGCGCGATCAGCTTCACCCCCTCCGGCCGGACGCACGCCGAGCGGATCGTCGGGCGCCATCGGATGATCGAGCGCTTCCTCACCGACGTGGTCGGGGTTCCGTGGGATGACGTCCACGAGGAGGCCGAGCACCTCGAGCACGCCATGACCCCTCGCTTCGAAGCCTATGTGCGCTCCGCCGTCGGCGACGCCAGAACCTGCCCGCACGGTCACCCGATTCGCGTCGGCGAGCGGATCGACGGCGTGCCCCTGGCCGATTGCGAGCCGGGCGCCAAGGTCACGGTTCTGCGCTTTGAGAACGAGGCCGAAGACCTCCTGCACTACCTGAAGGACGCCGGTCTTGAGCCCGGCCTTCGGGGCGAGGTCGCCGCGAACGATGGCGAGCACGTGACGGTCGCCGTACCCGACGGCGGCACGGTCTCGGTCACCGTGAGCGTCGGTGAGACGGTCTCCGTGTTGGCCGATCCCTCGCCGCCGCCCCGGATCGCGCTGCCCGAGCAGCTCGTGCTCGGGCGCGACCGCTACGGCCGGTAGGCCGTCAGCCGGGAGCCGCTTCGAGCATCCGGCGGCCGCCCAGCCAGCGCTTGAGCTGCTCGTAGACGGCCGGGTGGTTGAGCAGCTCGAAGTGGTTCACGCCGCCGATGTGGCGGTAGTTGTCGATCGGGAAGCGCATCCGCTCCCCGGGGCCGTCGTGGGCCCAGGCGCTATGGCGCCGGACGAGCAGGTCACCGAGGGCGCGTGCCGCAGGAGAGTCCGGATCCCGGGCGACGGCGGCCGAGATGAAGTAGTGCTCGGCTCCGGGCAGGAACGGGATCTCGGTCCTGACGTCGCGGTTGCCGTGCAGCCAATCCTCGTCCACGAGGTAGCCGTGGCCGAGGTCGGTTAGCCCGGCGCTGCGGAGGTTGAGCGTCGTGGCCAGCATCCTCGTCTCCGGCAGCCGCGCCAGCGCGGCGCTGGCGGCGCTCGTCACCTGCTCGAGCGGCGTGCCACGGTGCGGCGCGCCCAGCGCGAACACGTGCCGGACCTTGGCCACCCACGGGCGCTCGGCACCGTAGTGGCAGGCGCTGCGCTGAACCAGGGCCCCCATCGAGTGGCCGATCAGGGTGATTTCGCGGATCTCGATCGGCCACGAGGTCTCGACCTGGTCAAGCAGGTCGGCCAGCTCACGTCCGTTCACGGAGATGTGACGGCCGCTGTTGTAGCGCAGGTAGAGCGGCGTGTACCCGAGCTCGTCCCGCAGGCGATGCGCGTAGGGGCGGCTCCGCTGGGCGCCGATGTGCCACGACTCCTCGGTTTCACACAGCCCGTGGGCGAGCAGGGCTATCCGGGAGGAAGCCTGCGGATAGGCGCGGGCCAGGCCGTCCGCGCCGAGCTCGACATCAGCTCCCCCGCAGCGCAGCGTCATCGGCAGCGTGAGCGAGTTCTGCTGCCCGGCCAGCACGTCGCCGAAGGCGCCGTTCAGGGCGCCGAGGGCCAGTCGCCCACGGCGGGTGTCATGAATCGAGTCGCGCTCGTCGCGCAGCGCGCCCAGTGTCCCAAAGCCGAGCCGGGCCGCCCCGGCCAGGCCTTTGGCCACGGCCGTGTAGGCGCACCGGGCGACCAGGTCGTGCGTGGCGCGCACGGGTGTGGCGGCCGGTCCGATCGAGCCGAAGACACGTCCGGCGATCCCCTCGTGCATCTCGAGGAGCCGCTCGGCGGCGCCCCCGATCGCCGCGCCGGCGAGCCGGCCGAGGTCGCGAGCCTCCTCCGGCCTCAAGCCGCCTCCTCGCCCCGGACCTCCGCGTAGGCCTCGGCGAGCCGACCGACACCCTCCTCGATCTGCGCCGGGGTCACGCCCGAGTAGGCCAGCCGCAGGCTGGCCTCGGCGCCGTCGAGCACGAAGTCCGAGCCCTTGACGAACTGGACGTCGCGGCGCGCCGCGGCGTCGAAGAGCTTGTCGACGTCCGTGCCGCGGGGCAGATCGACCCACAGGAAGTAGCCTCCCTGAGGCGCCACGAAGCGGGCGTCGGGGAGCTCGCGCGCGAGCGCCGTGCTGAGCACGGACGCGCGCTCGCGCAGCGCCGCCTTGACCGTCTCGATCGAGCTCTCGAGCGCCCCCGACTCACAGAAACGGTGCACGATGGCCTGCGAGACCATGCTGGGCGAGATGTAGGTGCCGGTGGCGATCTTCGTCACCTGGGCGATCACCTCCTCGGGCCCGACCAGATAGCCCACGCGGATCCCGGGGCAGACCGTCTTTGAGAACGAGGAGGCGTAGACCACGGTCTCACCATCCATGGAGAGCATCGAGGGCAGCGACTCGCCCTCGAAACGCAGGGCCACATAGGGATCGTCCTCGAAGATCGTGAATCCGTGCTCGCGCGCGAGCTCGAGCACGCGCACCCGCTTGCCGGCCGAGAGCGTGTATCCGGCCGGGTTCTGGAAGTTCGGGATGATATGGGCCAGGGTGGGCTCGAGGCCGGAGACCAGCACCCGCTCGAGCGCAGCGACGTCGATCCCGTCCGTCTCGAGCTCGACCATCCGCACATCCGCACCGCGCCCGCGCAACGAGAGCAGCGTCCGGTCGTAGGTCGGGCGCTCGACCACCACGGCGTCGCCGGCCTTGACCAGTGCATCGAACAGAAACGCGTCCGCCTGCATCGAGCCGTTGGTGACCAGCACCCGCGAGGGATCCACGCCGTGCCGGTCGGCGATCCATTTGCGCAGTGGCGGATAGCCGACGGCGGTCCCGTACGCCGTCGCGCCGGCGGCGTCAAGCGTGAAGACCTGCTCGGCGGCGGATCGCAGACCGTCGACGTCGATGATGTCCAGCGACGGAGCGCCGCGGGCGAACGAGATCGGCTTCGTCATCACTGCAGAGACTACGACGTGCGCGCGCTCGATGGCGACGGGCGGTCATCGTCGAGCCGAACGTCGACGATGGCGCGGTCACTGCCCTCGTAACCCCGCACCGACGTCTCGCGCACGCCGGGCAGATCCGCGAGCGCACGCTCGAACGCCCGCACTGCGTCGAGGTGCGCGAAGGGCCCAGCCGAGACGGTGATCTCGGGAGCCTCGAGGTCCTCCGGGCCTTCGCTCGCGGGCGGCGAGGTGCCCGGTTGCACCTGGGCTGCGGCCTGGTAGCCCTCGACCAGCTGACGGATCGAAGCCAGCAGCGTGTCGCGGAGGTCCGCCAGAGCGTGCAGCTGGCGCTCGAGATCCTCGAGTTGGGCGCGGGCGTCCTGCGCCCGCCGGGCTGCCGAGTGCTCGGGCTCTGGCCGGGCCTCGGGGGGCGGGCTCGGAGCGGCCGTCCTCGCCGCCCGCTGGAGCACCGCCGCGAGTGGACCCGAGCGCCCGTGGCGCCTGGCCCGCTCGGGCTCGGGGCGGTCCGGGCTCGGCGGTGGCGCGGCCGATGGCTCCGCCTCGCTCAGCTCGTCCTGGATCTGGCGCAGGCGCCGGTCGATCTCGGCCAGGCCGGCCTCCAGATCCTCGGCTCGGGGGGTCGGATCGATCATCGCTGTTCAACACGAGCCTACCGACCTCGTCACCCGCGCAAGACATGTTGCGTGGGCGGCCGGAATGCCAGCCCCGGACAGGCCGGCTAAGCGGCCGCGCCGAGCAGCGAGACCGCGACTTCGGCGACCTCGGTCGGCGTGCGCCCGACGCGCACGCCCTTGGCCTCGAGGGCCTCGGCCTTGGCCGCGGCCGTGCCCTTGGAGCCCGAGACGATGGCCCCGGCGTGCCCCATGGTCTTGCCCGGGGGGGCGGTGAAACCCGCGATGTAGGCCACCACCGGCTTGGAGACGTTCTCGGCGATGTACTCGGCAGCCTGCTCCTCGGCGTCGCCGCCGATCTCGCCGCACATGACGATCAGCTCGGTCTCGGGGTCGGCTTCGAACAGCCCGATCACGTCGATGAAGTCGGTGCCGGGCACCGGATCTCCGCCGATGCCGACGATCGTCGAGTTGCCGAAGCCGCTCTGAGCGAGCTCGTTGCCGATCTGGTAGGTCAGCGTGCCGGAGCGCGATACGACGCCCACGTTGCCCTGCTTGAAGAATGAGGCGGGGATGATGCCCACCGTGGCCTTGCCCGGCGAGAGGATGCCGGGACAGTTGGGCCCGACCAGCCGGGAGCGGCCGTTCTTCTTGATTGTGTTGAAGACGCGGAGCTCGTCGTGCGCGGGAATGCCCTCGGTGATCGCGATGATCAGCGCGATGCCGGCGTCCTCGGCCTCGAGGATCGAGTCCGCGGCGAAGCGCGGCGGCACGAAGATCATCGCCGTGTTGGCGCCCGTCGCGGCGACCGAGTCGTGGAAGGTGTTGAAGACCGGGATGCCCTCGACGTCCTGCCGGCCCTTGCCCGGGGTTACGCCGCCGACGACCTGAGTCCCATAGTCACGGTTGCGCAGCGAGTGGAACGTACCCTCGCGTCCGGTGATCCCGGAGACGACGAGCTTCGTGTCGTTGTCGACGAGGATGCTCATGCCCCGGCCGCCAGCTCGACGACCTTGCGCGCGGCGCCGTCCATCGTGGATTCGGTGTGCACGTTGGGCAAGGCAGCCTCGGCGAGCAGTCGTCGGCCCTCCACGTCGTTGGTTCCGTCGAGGCGCACGACAAACGGCACCTGGGGGTTGATCTGATTGAAGGCCTCGATCAGGCCCTTGGCCACCTCGTCGCAGCGCGTGATGCCGCCGAAGATGTTGAACAGCACGGCCTTGACCTTGGGGTTGGAGAGGATGACCTCCACGGCGCTGGTGATCGCGTCGGCCTTCGAGCCGCCACCGGCGTCGAGGAAGTTGGCGGGCTTGCCGCCGGCCAGCGCCACCACGTCGAGCGTCGACATGACGAGGCCGGCGCCGTTGCCCAGGATGCCGATGTCGCCGTCGAGCTTGACGTAGGTCAGTCCGCGCTCCTTGGCCATCATCTCCTGCGGATCCTCGTCGGAGAGGTTGCGGAGCTCGGCGTTCTCCGGATGCCGGAAGAGGGAATTGCCGTCGAGCGTGACCTTCGCGTCGAGCGCCTTGACCTCGCGCTCGGGCGTGACGATCATCGGATTGACCTCGACCAGCGTGGCCTCCTCGGCCACGAAGGCGTCATACAGTTTGGCCAGCATCGCCCCCACCGGACGCACGACGTCGGCATCGACGTGGGCCTCGAAGGCCAGGCGGCGGCCATGGAAATCCTGGAAGCCGAGTAGCGGGTCGACGTGCAGGCGGGCGATGGCGTCGGGGTCCTGATCGGCCACCGCCTCGATGTCCATGCCGCCCTTGGTCGAGAGCATCACCAGGGGGGCCTTCGCCGAGCGATCGAAGATGACCGAGGCGTAGTACTCGGAGGCGATCTCGGACGCGCCCTCGATCCAAACCTCCTTCACCGTGAGGCCGCGGATGTCCATCCCGAGGATCGCCTCGGCGTGCTGGCGAGCCTCCTCGCGATCGGCAGCGAGCTTGATCCCGCCGGCCTTGCCACGGCCGCCGATCTGGACCTGCGCCTTCACGACGCAGGGATATCCGATCTCGTCGGCGGCGGCCACCGCTTCCTCGACGGTACGGGCTGGTTTGCCGCTGGGAACGGGGACTCCGTGGCGGGCGAAGAGCTGTTTGCCTTGGTATTCGAGAAGGTCCATGGGGGGTCGGCAGTCTATTTGATCGCCGCTCGGGGCATAATGCCCGCCCCATGGCGATTCCGAAAAACCCGACCTTTGTCACCTTCGACGTGTACGGCACCCTGATCGACTGGGAGACCGGCGCCTACGACGCCTTCAAGGCCGAAGCCGACCGTGACGGCTTCACGATCGAACGCGACGAGCTGATCCCGCTGTTTCACGAGATCCAGCAGCAGATCCAGGCCGGCTCCTACGAGCTCTACGCCGAGGTGCTGCGCCGCACTGCCGTGCAGATCGCCAAGCAGCTCGGCTGGCCGCTCGAGCCCTCCCGCTCGGGCTTCCTCCCCGACTCGGTCCAGCGCTGGAAGCCGTTCAAGGAGACCAATCCGGTGCTGACCAAGCTGGCCAAGAAATACAAGCTCGGGCTGATCTCCAACATCGACGACAAGCTGCTCGGCCAGACCAGGCGTCACATCCCGCTCGATTTCGATCTCGTCGTGACTGCGCAGCAGGTGCGCTCCTACAAACCGGATCCGGCCCACTTCACCGAGTGCGAGCGGCGCATCGGAGGCAAGAAGGGCTGGGTGCACATCGGCGCCAGCTACTACCACGACGTCGAGCCCTGCCTGAAGAAGAAGGTCCCGGTGATCTGGGTCAACCGCAACAAGCAGACGCTCGAATCGGGCCAGAAGAAGCCCGACGCCGAGGTCTCCTCGCTGCGCGAGGCGGCCAAGTTGCTCGGCGTCTCCTGAGCCCAGAGAGGTCCGCGGCGCTTGCGCGTACTCGCCGTCCACGCCGACGTGATCGTCGTGGTGAGCGGCTACTGGCAGACGACGTGCAGCGCGGTCCGCTCCGGAGAGGAGGGATTCGTGATCGATTCACCGGTGCTCCCCGACGAGCTCGACGCGCTGCCCGCCGTGCTCGAGCAGTCGGGCTTCCCGGTCTCCGGGCTGCTCTGCACCCACGCCGACTGGGATCACCTGCTGGGCCGGATCGCCTTTCCGCAGGCCTCGCTCGGGGCCGGGGAATCGAGTGCGGCCCGGCTGTCGGCCGAGCTCGGGCAGGCCCAGCGCGAGCTGCGTGCCTTTGACGACGAGCACTACATCAAGCGCGAGCGGCCGCTCGCGCTCGCCGGCGTGCAGGGGCTACCCGTGCCGGGCCGGCTCTCGATCGGCGCCGACCACGAGCTCGAGCTGTATCCGGTGGCCGGTCACACCGGCGACGGAACCGCGTTCTGGATCCCGTGGGCGGGGGTCCTCGTATGCGGCGACTACCTCTCGCCGGTCGAGATTCCGATGATCTCCGACGGCGGCTCGATCGAGGGCTATGCCGCGACGCTCGAGCTGCTGGGGACCGTGGTGGAGCGGGCCGAGGCGGTCATCCCCGGGCATGGCGGCCCGCTGGACGCCACGCGCGCCAAGCAGATCCTGAGCGAGGATCTGGCCTACATCGAGGCACTGTGCGCCGGCCGCATGGCGCGACTGCCGCCGGGGCGAAGCTCACCCGCCCAACAGCGCATCCACGACGAGAATCTGCACCGCACGGGCGGCGCAGCCTAGCTGCTAGCCCGCGGCGGACTCGATCACGGCGAGCGTATCACCGGTGGCCACCGAGGCGCCCACGGCGATCGGCAACTCGGTGACCTTGCCCGACTTGTGCGCCGTGATCTCGTTCTCCATCTTCATGGCCTCGATCACCGCGACGAGCGCGCCCTCCTCGACCGCTCCGCCGGCCTCCACGGCGACCTTCAGGACGGTGCCCTGGATGGGCGAGACGAGCGTGTTCCCGCCGCCGCCGCCCCCACCCGAACTGCGCTCGCGGCGGGGCTTGCGCGCGGCCGGCGCGGCGGCGGCCGCGGTGCCGTTGAGCACCCCGGTGCCACCCGCGTACGGGGGGCCGATCACCTTGACGTCGAAGCGCCGCCCCGAGACCTCCACCGTGTAGCTCTGCTCGACTGGGGGCTCCTCATCCGGCTCGTCGTCCGCGGGCTGCTCGGCCGGCCTCTCGAAGGCCAGCTGCTTGAGCCACCTGCGGTCCTCGATCAGATCACGGCAGGTCTCGGCGTTGGCCCACTGCTCGGATTGGAGGATCGCCTCGTGGAATGGCAGCAGCGTCTTGAGCTCTCCGATCTCGTATTCGCGCAGCGCGCGCACCATACGGGCCGTCGCCTGTTCGCGATCGACGTCCCAAACGATCAGCTTGGCGACCATCGGGTCGTACATCGGTGTGATCTCGGAGCCCGGTCCGACGCCGGAGTCGACCCGCACGCCGGGCCCGGCCGGCTCCCGGTAGTCGCCGATCCTGCCCGGCGCGGGGGCGAAGTTCTTGCTCGCGTCCTCGGCGTTGATGCGACACTCGATGGCGTGGCCGCGGAGCTCGACGTCGGCCTGCTTGATGGAGAGCTTCTCGCCCGCAGCGACCCGGATTCCCTCCTTGACGATGTCGATGCCGGTGACCATCTCGGTGACGCAATGCTCGACCTGCACGCGCGTGTTCATCTCCAGGAAGAAGTACTCGCCGTCCTGGAGCAGGCCCTCGATCGTGCCCGCGCCCGAGTAGTTCACGGCGGCGGCTGCCTCGGTGGCGATCTGCCCGATGCGGGTCCGCAGATCCTCGTCGACGGCAGGCGCCGGTGCCTCCTCGATCAGCTTCTGGTGGCGGCGCTGGAGCGAGCAGTCGCGCTCGCCGAGGTGGACCACGTTGCCGTGATTGTCGGCCAGGACCTGGACCTCGACGTGGCGCGGGTCGGGCAGGTACCGCTCCAGGTAGACGGTGGCGTCGGAGAAGAACTTCTCGCCCTCGCGGGCGGCCCCCTCGAAGGCCGCCTCGAGCTCGTCCTCGGTCAGCGCGACGCGGAATCCCTTGCCGCCACCGCCGCCGGCCGCCTTGACCGCGACGGGGTAGCCGATCGTCTCGTCGATCAGCTTGCGCGCGTCGGCCACCGTCTCGACCGGCTCGGTCGTGCCCGGGACGATCGGGACGCCCGCCTTGGCCATCAGCTCGCGCGCGCGGGTCTTCGAGCCCATCGCCTCGATCGCCGAGGCCGGCGGGCCGATGAACGTGATGCCGTTGTCGTCGAGGGCCTTGGCGAAGGCCGCGTTCTCGGCCAGGAACCCGTACCCCGGATGGACGGCCCCGGCGCCCGAGCGCTTGATCGCATCGAGCAGCTTCTCGATGTTGAGGTAGCTCTCCGACGCCGGACCGGGGCCCAATAGGTATGCCTCGTCGGCGCGCTGGACGTGCGTGGCGTCGCGGTCGAGCTCGGAGTACACGGCGACCGTGGCGATGCCGAGTTCCTCGCAGGCGCGGATGATGCGGACGGCGATCTCGCCGCGATTGGCGATCAGGATCTTCGAGAACATGGCGGCGCGGGACTTTAGCGCCCGCGCTGCTCAGGCGGCCGTCGCTACCCGGCCGGCTCGTATGCCGGTTCGTTCTTGGCCCGCACCGGCTCCGGTTTGGGGCGTCGGGCCTGCCACCAGCGCACCACCCAGGCGACGGCCAGCGCCGTCACGGCCGTGTACACCCAGCCCAGCAGGATGTCGCTGACGTAATGCTCGCCGGCGAAGACCAGCGAGAAGCCCATCAGCACCGGGTAGAGCGCCACCAGGGGCCGGAGCCACTTGTGTTTTCGCGGCCACAGGGTGACGGCCACGAGCAGCGAGAACGCGGCATGTAGCGAGGGCACGGCGGCCACGTCGTTGGCGTACTTGTAGCCCGTCTCGACGAGCGATCCCGCCGAGTGCAGCCCGAGGGCCTGCCAGACCTGCGGGATGATGCGGGTGACCGGATCGATGAAGTGATCGCGCGCGGCCATCCACGGTGGCGCGGCCGGGTAGAGCGCATAGGTCAGCAGTCCGGCGAATGACAGCGCGGAGACCATCACCACGAACCGCCGGAAGCGGCCGCGGTCGATCTTCCAGAGGACCGCGGCGATCAAGGGCGTGGCGAAGAAATGCGTCAGGTACGTGCCCCAGAAGATCACGTCGTACCAGACGACATGGCCATTCCAGAGCGCGTGCTGGAGGGACACGGTGGGGACCGCGCCGCCGAACAGCCACTGGTCGACCTGGATCTGGGGCAGATAGTGCACGCCGGCGAGTCCCTTGGCCGATCCGCGCAGCGAGTCGTAGGCGATCAGCAGCGCGATGAAGGGCATCCACTCGAGCACCACGCCGCGGGCGTAGCCGCGCAGGTCAGAGAGCGAGAAGCACAGCAGGCCGAGCAGCAGCCAGATGGCGAGCACGTCGCGCTGGTAGGGAACCCCGACGAGCGCAATCAGCACGACCGAGGCGGCGATGAACACGAGGGGCCCCACGAGCTGGCGGCGCGGCAGCTGCCGCGCTGTCGTCAAATCGACCATAAGCGCTCAAATATAAAGACGAGCGCGTGCAGATCCGGCAAGCAAAACGCGCTCCTAACCGAGCCTCAGGGCGCTCTTAGCGGCCCTTCCTGGCGGCCAGCATCATCCCGGCGCCGACCGTGTCGTTGCTGGCCTCGTCGATCAGGATGAAGCTGCCGGTCGTGCGGTTGCGCGAGTACCTGTCCACCAGCAGCGGCGCGCTCGTGCGCAGCTTGACGCGGCCGATGCCGTTCAGGCCGAGCTCGACGGCCGGCTCGTGCTCGAGTGTGTTGACATCGATGCGGTGCTCGAGCTCCTCGACGATCGCCCGCGCCGTTCGCGTCGTGTGCTTGATGGCGTAGCGGGTGCCCGGGCGCAGAGGCTGCTCGCCCATCCAGCACACGATGGCCTCGAGGTTGCGGGACATGGCGGGGGGGTCCTCCGCCTCCACGATCATGTCCCCGCGTGAGACGTCGATGTCGTCGGCGAAGCGCAGCGTGACCGACATCGTCGGGAACGCGACGTCGATCTCCCCGTCGAAGGTGTCGATCGCGGCGATCCGCGTGCGAGCGCCGCCGGGCAGCACGATCACCTCGTCCCCCGGCCGCAGCACGCCGCCGGCGACCTGGCCCGCGTAACCGCGGTAATCATGATGGGCGTCGTTCATCGGCCGAATCACCCACTGCACCGGGAAGCGCACGTCGGCCAGGTTGCGGTCGGTGGCGATAACCACGTGCTCGAGGTGATAGAGCAGCGGTGCGCCGTTGTACCAGGGCATGCTCTCAGAGCGATCGACGACGTTGTCGCCGTGCAGCGCGGAGATCGGGACGAAGGTGATGTCCGGAATCTCGAGCCGCGCCGCCCAGTCGGTGAGGTCGTCGACGATCGCGTCGAAGACCGCCTCGTCGTAGTCGACGAGATCCATCTTGTTGACGCATACGACGAGGTGAGGGATGCGCAGCAGCGAGCTGATGTAGGCGTGACGCCGGGTCTGCTCGCTGACGCCCTTGCGCGCGTCGATCAGCACGATCGACAGGTCTGCGGTCGAGGCGCCGGTGACCATGTTGCGCGTGTACTGCTCGTGGCCCGGGGTGTCGGCGACGATGAACTTGCGCCGCGCGGTCTGGAAATAGCGGTAGGCCACGTCGATCGTGATCCCCTGTTCACGCTCGGCCCGCAGCCCGTCGGTGAGCAGCGCGAGGTTGAGGTAGCCGTCGCCCCGGCGCTCGGAGGTCTGTACGACGTGCTCGAGCTGATCGGAGAGGACCTGCTTGGAGTCGTAGAGCAGCCGGCCGATGAGCGTCGATTTCCCGTCATCGACCGAGCCCGCCGTGGCGATCCGCAGCAGTTCGCCGAGGCGCGTGGCCGTCGCGGCGTGGCCGTTGGTGGCTGCGCCCGCCATGACTAGAAGTAGCCCTCGCGCTTGCGGTCCTCCATCGCCGCCTCCGTGACCCGGTCATCGGCCCGCGTCTCACCACGTTCGGTGATCCGCGTGGCCGCGATCTCGGACACCACCTCGGTCAGGCTGGAGGCCGTCGAGCGCACCGCGCCCGTGCACGACATGTCGCCGACCGTGCGGTAGCGGACCGAGGCCGGGAACGGCTGCTCGCCGTCGATCAGCTCCACAACCTCGCTGTGCGCGTAGAGCATTCCGTCGCGCTGGAAGACCTCGCGCTCGTGCGAGTAGTAGATCGAGGGGATCTCGAGCTCCTCGGCGGCGATGTACTGCCAGACGTCGAGCTCGGTCCAGTTCGAGATCGGGAAAACGCGCACGTGCTCGCCCTTGTGGATGCGGCCGTTGTAGAGCGACCAGAGCTCGGGACGCTGGCGCTTGGGGTCCCACTGGCCGAAGTCGTCGCGGAACGAGAAGACCCGCTCCTTGGCGCGCGCTCGCTCCTCGTCGCGCCGTGCGCCGCCGAAGGCCGCGTCGAACCCGTGGTCCTCGATCGCGTCGAGCAGCGTCGTGGTCTGGAGCCGGTTGCGGGAAGCGCGCGGGCCGATCTCCTCGACGACGCGGCCACTGTTGATCGATTCCTGCACGCTGGCCACGATCAGCCGCTCGCCGATCTCCGCGATCCGGCGATCGCGGAACTCGATCACCTCGGGGAAGTTGTGCCCCGTATCGACGTGCATGATCGGGAACGGAAACGCGGCCGGCCGAAAGGCTTTCTCGGCGAGCCGCAGCAGGACGATCGAGTCCTTGCCGCCGCTGAATAGGAGTACGGGACGCTCGAGCTCGGAGGCGACCTCGCGGAAGATGTGAATCGACTCGGCCTCAAGTGTCTCGAGGTGCGAGAGCTCGAACTTGAACGGGTTCATCGAGGGCCTACTCGTGAATTCCGCACTCGGTCTTGTCTTCCCCGGCCCAGCGACCCTCCCGGCCCGCGCCGGGCATCGTGCAGGGAGCACAGCCGATCGAGGCGTAGCCCAGGTCGTGCAGAGGGTTGTACGGCAACTGGTGGGCGTGGATGTAGCGCCAGAGGTCCTTCTCGGTCCAATCGGCGAGCGGGTTGACTTTCCAGATGCCGCGGCGCTCATCGCGCTCGAGCTTCGCTGCGGCGGCTCGCGTTGGCGCCTGCTCGCGGCGGATGCCGGTGATCCAGGCCTCGACACCCTGCAGGGCGCACTCGAGCGCGTCGACCTTGGCCGTTCCGCAACAGCGCGCGGCCGTCCACGGCTCGCCGGGGCTGCGCGCGTCGAGCACCTCGATGTCGAGCCCGAAGCGTTCCTCGAACGCGCGCCAGGTGCTCAGTGTCTCGGGGAACAGGACGCCCGTATCGATCGTGAACATCCGCGCCGACGGCTCGATCTCGCTGAGCATGTGGGCGAGCACCGACTCTTCCTTCTGGAACGAGCAGGCCATGGTGAGCCTCGGGTGGAAGCGCTCCACCGCATAGGCCAGCACCTCCTGCGCCGAGGCCTGCTCCAGATCGGGTGTCGTGGTGGCCATCGTCGCCGTGCGGTCAGACCGCGCACTCGCCTTCGCCGCGCTGGACCTCGAACGGGCTGCTCTTGGTCCAGTCGATGAAGAAGTTCATCGTGTCGAGCCCGAACTCGACCGGGAGGGTCAGATCCTTGACGTGCGCCTCGAACTCGGGCGCGCCGACGCGGTCGACGAAGGAGTGGAAGGCCTCGTCGGCCTCACGCTCGGATTCGTAATAGCGGATCCAGCGCTCGACCGCCTCGGGCACGCGCTTGGCCGGTAGGCGAGCCTTGAGCCGCTGGCCGTAGCGGACCTCCCCCCCCTCGTACCTGCCGCCGACGTGGGGAATGTAGGCCGGGATCGTGTGCTCGCCGACCTTGATCGAGGCTCCGTAGAAGCCGATGTCGGCGATGTGGTGCTGACCACACCCGTTGGGGCAGCCGCTCATCTTGACGTGGATCTGCCGCGTCAGGGGATCATCGAGTTCCATCTCCACGATCCGGTCCTTGACCGCCTGGTTGAGTCCCATCGAGCTGGTGATGCCCAGCTTGCACGAGTCGGTGCCGGGGCAGCTGACCACGTCGGTTACCTCGTCGGCGCCCGCCTCCCCGAGTCCCAGTTCGCCCAGCCTGCGCCAGACGTCGTAGATCGATTCCTCGCGGACCCAGCGCAGCACCAGGTTCTGGTGCACCGTAGTACGTGCCGAGTCGCCCGTATGGTCGCGCATGATCTCGGCGACTCCCCGCAGCTGCTCGGGGTCGAGGTCGCCGCGGGTGACCTTGATCTCGACCGTGACGAAGCCCGGCTGACGCTGAGGGGCCACGTTGGACTGAAGGAAATGCGTGTACTCGCGCTGATCGCCGTTCGGACTCGACACACCCTCCGGCCGGGCCGGCGCGCGCTGCGCCTCGTCGTACTCGAAGAGGATCTGGTCGAGCGAGAAGTCGCGCTCGCCCACCCAGTCGCCGCGCAGCTCCTCCTCGACCATCTCGCGGAACGCGTCGATTCCGACCTTGTCGACCAGCACCTTGATGCGGGCGCGGGCGCGATTGACGCGCAGGAAGTCCTGACGATCGAAGATCCGCATGCACGCCTCGGTGACCTTGAGGTAGTCGCCGTTGTCGAGCTCGACGAACTCGTACAGCGTGGGCGCAAGGCGCGGCATGATCGACGTGCCTCCGCCGACCCTGATCTCCACACCGCGGACGCCGTCGCGCAGGCGGGGCACGAAGGCCATGTCGTGGATGCGGGTGATGGCGTTGTCCTCGTCGGTGGCCGTGAACGCCGTCTTGACCTTCCGCGGCATGGCCTGGGTCGTGGGATGACGCACGAAATAGCGCACATAGGCGCCGGCGTAGGGTGTGATGTCGAAGAGCTCGCCCTCGAGCACCCCGGCCCGGGGATCACCGGTCACGTTGCGCATCGTGTTGCCGCAGCCCTCGCGCGAGGAGAGATTGGCCTCGCCGAGCTCACGGATCAGCTGCGCCGCGTCCGGCAGCGGCACATGGTGCATCTGGATGTTCTGGCGCGTAGTGATGTGGCCCTTGCGCAGCGGAACGTACTTCTCGATCACGTCGGCGAAGGCATCGAGCTGGTCGGGGGTCACGCCCCCCATCGGCAGCTTGACCCGGACCATCTGCACATCGGGCTGGCGCTGGCCGTAGACGCCCTGCTTGAGGCGGAACTTGATGAAGTCGGTCTCCTCGACGTCCCCGCGCAGGAAACGGGTCGATTCGGTATCGAAGTCGTCGAACTCGCGCTCCAGGATCGGGATCACGTGCCCGGGCACGTTTTCGACCCGGATGGGATTCTCGATCGAGCCCTCGCGGAGTGGGGCGTCGGCGGATTTACTGTCGAGCGATGCGGGCTCCATGAAGCCTTCCTCTGGTCGTGACCGGCGCTGGCCTGGATCGTGGCGTCGTGCCGCGGCGCTCCTGAATGTACCAAAAGGCTATCTGGATATTGCTATTTACCGCTGGGCGCAGGGGTTTCAGCGCAACGTGACCGCGGCGAACGGGTGGCGGATCAGCCGCGGAAGCTGACCGAGAGCGTCCGCGTGCTGGTCACGCCGGCGCGCGTAACGAACTTGACGCTCACCCGGAGCGTCAACCTGTGGCGCGCCCGCAGGGCGGCCATGCCCGCGCGGCCGGGGGAGATCCTGACGCTGATCTTGCCCGCCCGCCGGACGCGGCTACGGCTCGAGCCGACGCTCAGCACACCGGGCCCCCGCAGCGACACCTGGATGAAGGTGCCCCTGCCATTCCTGACCACGGCCAGGTGGGAGATCGGCGCGCGGACGACGGTGATTCGATGCGAGACGGTGGCGCTCAGGCCCGCGCTGTCGCGCACGGTCAGCGTGACCGTGTAATGGCCGGCACGGGCGAAGCTGTGCCGGGGCGCGCGTCCGGAGCCGGTGTGATGGTCGCCGAAGGCCCAGCGGTAGGAGACGATCGAGCCGTCGCGGTCTCTGGACCGCGCACCGTTGAAGGCGACCGTGTCACCCGCGGCGACCCTCCCGGGGGACGAGAACGTGGCCGCAGGCGGCTCGTCGAGCACGAGCCGCTTCGATGTGCTGGCGCTGAGCCCGAGGCTGCTGGTCACCGTGAGTGTGACCGTGTAGGTGCCGGCGGCGCGATAGATGTGATGCGTCCTTGCGCCCGAGCCGATCGATCCGTCGCCGAAATTCCAGGCGTAGGCGGTGATCGGTGCTCCGGCGTTGACATCACTCGAGCCGGTCCCGTCGAAGGCCACCGAGGTCCCGGAAACGGGCGACCCGGAGACCGTGAACGACGGCACCGGCGCCGAGCTGATCGTGATGCTGTGGCTGGCTGTCGAGAGGTTCCCGTACTGATCGACCAAGGTCAGCGACACGGTGTAGGTGCCACCGACGGTGTAGGTGTGCTGCATCGTCGACGGCCCGCTGGCGCCCGCGGAGAATGCCGAGCCGCCATCGCCGAAACTCCATGTGACGCTCGAGTAGCCCGCGGCACTTGAGCTGGCGCTCGGGTCGAAGCTGACCGCAGTGGACGGCACGGCTCCGGCAGGTGCGCTGAACGAGGCGGCGATCGCGCTCGGTGTCGGCCGCAGCTTGCAGGTGAGATCCCCGTTGCTCCATTCGCCCTGGAGGTAGTAGCGATCGCCGTTGATCAGCTCGTTGAAGAGCGTGCCGGCGCTCGCGCTGCCCCCGAGCGTCGGCGTGAATGCGGCGGGGTTGTCGTGGATCGAGTTGCAGTTGTCACCGTTCTCGTTCTGGCTGACGGGGTCCCACCAGCCGGTGCCGAGCGGGTCGGTGATCGTCTCGTTGTCCTCGTGACTCAGGTACTTGAGCGCCACGTCGGCGAGGCCGCTGTCGCCATTCGGATTCTGCACCACGCTGTTGCCGTCGGACTGGCACGACTTCGGGGTCTGGCCGAGGACGAGCATGGCCACCGGGGAGTAGAGGACGTAGGCCCCGCCATCGCCGAACACCGAGTGATAGGCACAGAACGTGTTGTCGGCGCACGTCGCTCCGTCCTCGCAGATGTTGACGTCGGGCGGTGTGACGACGAAGTAGATCGGAGCGTTGGCCCCGACGCCGGTCGGCAGTCGGTCGGCGGCAATCAGCCTCGCGAGCTCTGTCTGTAGCTGGGCATCGGTGATGCAGGTCGGATACGCGGGCGCGACCCGAGTGGCCGGACAATTCACTGTGTCCTGCGCCGGATACGGCTGTGTGTCGTTGATCGCCTGCGTCGCCGGGTTGAACGTCTGGGCGGCGCCGGCGAAGCCGCTGCCGTCGGTGAACTGGCGGTCGACGGCGTAGACGGTGCCGGCGTCCCCGGCGGCGGCCACGTCGTGGAGGTAGCGCTGGTAGAGCGCCCGCGAGCTGCTCGCTACGTGCCCGCTCGGATCCCAGTAGACGAGGTAAGGCGCGCTCGAATGCAGCACCGAGCCCCCGTGGTAGCTGAGGCTGCCGTTGTCCGAGGAGGTGTTCGGCCCACTGCTGCGCTTGGTCGACGCCCTCGAGACCACCGCCGCCGGGCTGACCCCGGCGCGAGGTGTGACCCCGAAGAACTGGCCGTGGGGGTCGCGGGTCACGACAGCTCCCGCGCCGGCGGCGAAGACGCTCGAGATGCCCAGCGCAGCGATCAGCACCGCGAGGCCTGCCCGCGGGAGGTGGTGGCGGCTCGCTCGGCTCATCTCCTCCCCAGATCGGTCGGCCATGGGTTCCCCATTAGCGCCCTCACGGCTACGACGCCATTGGTCCAGTCGCATCTGGTGGATGCGTTGAACGTTTGAGTCAGGTCGATTCTGCCCGAAGGGCGCGCGGCAAGACGCCGATAGCCGCGTTAGGCCCAGGGCGCGGGCAGCGAGCGCTCCCGCTCGACGCCCTCGTGCAGCGCCATCCGCTGCCATGCGTTCTGCCGCGGCGCCGGGGTGACCGGCGGCGGCGCGGTAGCGCGCATGAACCGTTCGAGCGCGGCGACCACGGCCGCGGCCTCCTCGGGCGATGCGTTGGGAGCGACGATCCTTAGCTTCGGGCGACGGTTCATCTAGCGCCCGAGGGTATCGTGCCCGGCCCATGGGAAAGTTGCCCGTTCTCGGCCACGATGCCGTGCTGGAGGCGGTCTCGCCCGCGGACGCCGTGCAGCGGGTGCACGAGGCCTTCTTGCGCCATCAATCGGGCGAGTGGATCATGCCGGCCAAGGTCTACCTCGACAGCCCGCCCCTCGGGGACTTCAGGGCGATGCCGGCCCGGGGCGACGGGCTCGCGCTGCTCAAGTGGGTCACCTCCTTCCCGGGCAACCCGGTTCGTGGCCTGCCGACCGTGACCGGCGTCGTCTGCCTGTCGGATGCCGGCAACGGTGAGCCGCTGATGCTGCTCGACGCGCGCGCGGTGACCGCGTTGCGTACCGGCGCCGCGGCCGCCGTGGCGGCGCGGGCGCTCGCGCGCGAGGGTGCCGAGCGCGCCGGGATCGTCGGATGTGGCCTGCACGGAGCCTGGAGCGCTCGCTGTCTCGTGGCCGCCGGATATGCGTCCGGTGTCTGCCACGACCCGCGCCCCGAGGCGGCTCGGGCACTTGCGGCTGAGTTCGGCTGGAGTGCCGGCTCGAGGTACGAGGCGCTCGGCTGCGATGTGGTCTGCTGCGTGACGCCCGGGGCTGAGATCGTCATCGATGCGGGCGATCTGCGCCCCGGCCTGCATCTGAACATGCTCGGCGCCGACGGGCCGGGCAAGGCCGAAGCCAGCGTCGGTGCGGTCGCCTCGTGCGCGCTCTTTTGTGATGAATGGGAGCAGGCCTCGCACGGTGGAGAGCTGACCGGCGCGATCGAGGCCGGCCTGGTGAACCGTGAGCGCGTGACCGATCTCGGCGCGGTGCTGGCCGGAGCCGCCCCGGGTCGCCCCGGGCCCGAAGCCGTGACGCTGTTCGACTCGACCGGCCTGGCGATCCAGGACCTCGCCGTCGCCGCCGCGGCGTTGGACGCTTGGCGCTCGGGGCGGGTGGAGGCTCAAACCGTCGAGCTCTAGCCGGCGGCCGCGGTGCCCAGGCCTAAAGCGGGATGTTGCCGTGCTTGCGCTTGGGGCCCGGCTCGCGTTTGGTCTGCAGGGTCTCGAGCGCGTTGATGATCTTGGGGCGCGTCTCGTGGGGCACGATCACGTCGTCTATGTAGCCCCGCTCGGCGGCCGCGTAGGGGTTGGCGAAGTGCGCCTTGTAGTCGTTGATCAGCTTCTGACGCCGCGTGTCCGGCGTGGGCGAGGCCTGAAGGTCGCGCCGGTAGATGATGTTGACCGCCCCCTCCGGGCCCATGACCGCCACCTCGGCGGTGGGCCAGGCGAAGTTGAAGTCGGCGAGCATGTGCTTGGAGGCCATGACGTCGTATGCCCCACCGTAGGCCTTGCGGGTGATGATCGTGATCTTGGGCACGGTGGCCTCGGTGTAGGCGTAGAGCAGCTTGGCGCCGTGGCGGATGATCCCGCCCCATTCCTGACTCGTCCCCGGGAGGAACCCCGGCACGTCCGTGAAGGTGATCAAGGGGATGTTGAACGCGTCGCACGTGCGGACGAAGCGCGCCGCCTTCGCGGAGGCGTCGATGTCGAGCACGCCGGCCATCTGCGCCGGCTGGTTGCCGACCACGCCGACGGAATAGCCGTTCAGGCGCGAGAAGCCGCACACGATGTTGCGCGCGTGGTGCTCGTGAACCTCGAAGAACTCTCCGTCGTCGACGATCAGCCGGATCACGTTACGCATGTCGTAGGGTTTGTTGGGATTGTCCGGGACGACGTGATCAAGCTCGGGATCCATGCGCAGCGGATCGTCGGTGGGCTGCACCCGCGGCGCCATCTCGAGGTTGTTCTGGGGCAGGAAGGAGAACAGGTAGCGAGTGTCCTCGAGGCAGGCATCCTCGTCGTCGGAGGCGAAATGGGCCACGCCGGACTTCGTGTTGTGGGCCATCGCGCCGCCGAGCTCCTCGAACTCGACCTCCTCACCTGTGACCGTCTTGATCACGTCGGGCCCGGTGATGAACATGTGCGAGGTTTCCTTCACCATGAAGATGAAGTCGGTGATCGCCGGTGAGTACACGGCCCCGCCGGCGCATGGCCCCATGATCAGGCTGATCTGGGGGATCACACCCGAGCACTTGACGTTCCGTACGAATACGTCGCCGTAGGCTCCGAGCGAGACGACGCCCTCCTGAATACGGGCCCCACCGGAATCGTTGATGCCGATCACGGGGCAGCCGATCTTCGCGGCCAGATCCATGATCTTGCACATCTTCTCGGCCATCACCTCGCCGAGTGATCCACCGAACACCGTGAAGTCCTGGCTGAAGACGCAGACGCGGCGGCCGTCGATCGTCCCGTGCCCGGTGACCACGGCGTCGCCCCAGGGCCGGTTCTTCTGCATCTCGAAGTCGTAGGTCCGATGGCGCACGAAGGTGTCGAGCTCCTGGAAGGAACCCGGGTCGAGCAGCTTCTCCACACGCTCGCGCGCGGTGTACTTGCCCTTGGCGTGCTGCTTCTCGACGGCGCTGGCCGAACCGGCGTGAGCCGCCTCGTCGCGCAGTTCCTGTAGCTGGGCGAGCTTCTCAGCGTAAGTCTCCGGGGCCTTGTCGCGCATCCGGTGGGCGAGTGTATCTGTGACGCGCCGCGCCCAGGCTCCCGGCCCGGCTGCGCCCCCGTGGCGCTGTCGCTAGGACCGCGAGAACGGGCGGTGATGCGCCTGCCCGAGGCTGTCCAGCGCGGCGCTCAGAATCGCCTCCGGCTCGTCGGCCTCGGCGGCGGTGCGGAGGGCCGCCTCGGGCGGAGCAGCGTCGGCCGGGGATTCGGGTGGAGCCACAGAGGCGCTCGGCGCCGGCGGCGGCACGGTCGTCTCGAGCCCCGGCACAGCCTCGATGGTGTCCGTCGTCCTCGGCGCTTTAAACGGTCTGTCCACCGGGGTGGGAGCCGGCCGGACGCCCAGGAACCGACGGATCCGGGCCAGGACGCCGGGCTTGCGCGCCGCGGGGGGCAGCGGCTCGGGGTCGGGGAGCGGCGCGGGGGGCTCGGGGTCGGGCGCCGGTCCCGGAGGGCTGGGCGTCGGGGCGGGAGCCGGCGGCGCGGGGTCGGGTACCGGCGCTGGGGGTGCCGGGGGCGGTGGCGCCGGACTGGGCGGGGCCGGGACCTCGTCGGTCAGCGGGATCGCCGTGAGAACGACCCGCGTTCCCCACCCGGAAGGCTCGAGCCTCACCGTGCCGCTTGCACGATCGCCCTCCCAGGCAACGGCGGTCTCGGGCTCGAGTCTCGTGATGCGAATCTCCCCGAAGTCTCCGAGGTGGCGGGCCAGCGACGCGGGATCGCTCAGCTCAGCCCATAGCTCGGGCGGGGACTTGACCAGGGTTCTGCTGGCTTCGTGCGTAGCGGTCATGGATCGTCGATTCGCCCGGCTCGCCGTGACTCCTTCCGCGGGTGCAGGCTTGCAGGGCGCTGGTGGACACACGCACACACCGGCCTGCTCCGGTCACGGGCCGGCGCCGCCCCGTGGTCAGGCGCCGGCCCTGACGGTCATCAGATAGACCGTGAGCACCGTGAGCACGCTCATGAGCGTGCCGACGGCGCTCAGCCGCCTGATCAGCGCCTCATACTCGGGGCTCCACTTGACTTCGCCCCCGGCCGATGCGGCCACGTCGCGGTCGGCGAGCGTGGCCAGCTGGCGTTCACCGCGGATCATCACGGCGCCCTCGAGCGCGCCCAGGACGAGTGCGACGGCAATTCCCCACTGCACATAGAACGCCTTCCACTGGTGCAGGTCCGAGGCGAGATAGATGCCGGCGATCACGACGACGGCCAGCCCGGGGTTGACCAGGCGCTGCCCGACCGTCTGGAGCGTGCGATGGAACCAGGGCCGGGAGCCCGGTTCGAGCTGGGCGAGCGCGACCGCGAACAGCGGATAGGCGAAGGTGACGCCGAACGCGGCCACCACGGCCACGATGTGCAGCGCGAGCACCACCTGCGAGAAGGCGACGGCCTGGATCAGCATCGGCTCGAACCGTATCGTCGAGCGCGGCGCGCGCTCAAAGGGTGGGGCGGTACTCGCCGAAGACGTCGCGCATCGCGCCGCACACCTCGCCCATCGACGCCCGGTCCTTGAGCGCCTGGCGCAGCACCGGGAGCAGGTTGTCCTCACCGGCCGCGACTTCGCGCACCTCTTGCAGTCGACGGTCGACGAGCTCCTGATCGCGGTTCGCCTTGAACCCCTTCAAGCGCTCGACCTGCTGGCGCTCGGACTCCGGATCGACGCGCAGGATGTCGGGCACCTCGGGAGAGTCCTCGACGAACTTGTTGACGCCGACGACGATGTCCTGCTCGATCCGGTAGCGCTCGTGGTAGCCGAAAGCGGACTCCTCGATCTCGGTCTTCATGAAATCGATCGCGTTGACCGATCCACCGAGCTCGTCGACCTTGTCGATCAGCTCGGTGGCTCGGGTCTCGATCTCCTCGGTCAGGGCCTCGACGAAATACGAGCCCGCGAACGGGTCGACGGTGTCGGCGGCGCCCGACTCGTGCCCGATGATCTGCTGTGTGCGCAGCGCGATCTTGGCGGCGCGCTCGGTGGGCAGGGCGAGCGCCTCGTCGAAACCGTTGGTGTGCAGTGACTGCGTGCCGCCGCAGACCGCCGCGAACCCCTGCAGGGCGACGCGCACGATGTTGTTCTCGGGCTGCTGGGCGGTCAGCGTGACGCCGCCCGTCTGGGTGTGAAATCGCAGCCGCCAGGACCGCTCCTCCTGGGCGCCGAAGCGCTCGCGCATGATCTCGGCCCACATCCGGCGGGCGGCGCGGAACTTGGCCACCTCCTGGAAGACGTTGTTGTGGCCGTTGAAGAAGAAGGCCAGCCGGGGAGCGAACTTGTCGATCTCGAGGCCGGCGTCGAGCGCAGCCTGCACATAGGCAATGCCGTTGGCCAGGGTGAAGGCGACCTCCTGGACGGCGGAGCAGCCCTTCTCGCGGAAGTGGTAGCCCGAGATCGAGATCGTGTTCCACTTCGGGACCCGCTCGTTGCAGTACGCGAACAGGTCGGTGGTCAGGCGGATCGCGCCCCGGGGCGGATAGATGAAGTTCCCGCGTGCGATGTACTCCTTGAGGATGTCGTTCTGGGTCGTCCCCCTGAGCTGCTCCGAGGACACGCCCTGTTCCTCGCCCACGAGCTCGTACAGCAATAGCAGCACCGCGGCCGGGGCGTTGATGGTCATCGAGGTCGAGACCTGGTCGAGCGGGATGCTGTCGAAAGCCGTGCGCATGTCGTCGATCGTGTCGATGGCCACGCCCGTGCGGCCGACCTCGCCCAGGCAGCGGGGATCGTCGGAGTCGAGGCCGAGCTGCGTGGGAAGATCGAAGGCCATCGAGAGCCCGGTCGACCCGTGCTCGAGCAGGTAGCGGTAGCGCTCGTTCGACTCCTTCGCGCTGGCGTAGCCCGCGTACTGGCGCATCGTCCAGAGCTGCTTGCGGTACATGTCGCGGTGCACGCCGCGCGTGAACGGGTACTCGCCCGGCTCGCCGAGGCGTTCGGGCAGCCGTTCGGGCAGGTCGTCCTGTGTGTAGAGGGGCGCGATCTCGATGCCCGAATCGGTGAAGTGACGCGGATCGTCGGGGCCGACGATCGGGGCGATGGTGCGGTGCTCGGGGGTCGTGGCCATGACCACGGAGGTTACCCCGCGGCGGGCTTCAGAGGACCTTCGAGAGGAAGGAGCGGGTCCGCTCGTGACGGGGCGCGGTCAGGACCTCACTGGGCTTGCCGGACTCCACGACCACCCCGCCGTCCATGAAGACGACCGTATCGGCGACCTCGCGCGCGAAGCCCATCTCGTGCGTCACGACGATCATGGTCATCCCATCGGCGGCCAGCTGGCGCATGGCATCGAGCACGTCGCCGACGAGCTCGGGGTCGAGCGCCGAGGTCGGCTCGTCGAAGAGCATCAGCTTGGGATGCATGGCCAGCGCGCGCGCTATGGCCACGCGCTGCTGCTGTCCTCCGGAGAGCTGGGCCGGGTAGGCGTCGAGCTTGTCCCCGAGGCCGACCTGCGAAAGCAGCCCCCGGCCGCTTTCGCGCGCCTCCGAGCGCGACCGGCCGAGCACCCGGATCGGCCCGATCGTCACGTTCTCGAGCGCGGTCATATGGGGGAACAGGTTGAAGCGCTGGAAGACCATGCCGATCTGGGCCCGCTTGGCCGTGATGTCGCGGTCGCGCAGCTCGTGCAGCTTGTCGCCGGACTGGCGGTAGCCCACGAGCTCACCGTCCACCGAGAGACGGCCCGAGTTGATCTTCTCGAGGTGGTTGATGCAGCGCAGGAACGTCGACTTGCCCGAGCCCGAGGGACCGAGCAGGCACATGACCTCGCGCGGCTGGACCTCGAGGTCGATCCCCTTGAGCACCTCGAGGCGGCCAAAGCGCTTGTGGACGCCCTCGGCCTTGACCATCGGCGTGCTCACGGTGCCGCTCCCCGGAAGCTGAGCCAACGCGCCCGCCACTCACCCCGGGAGGCGCCCGAGGTGCGCGAGAACCCGCGGCCGAAGCGGCGCTCGATGAAGTACTGGCCGACGTACAGCACGCTGGTCATGGCCAGGTACCAGATGCTGGCGACGATCAGGAGCGGGATCGTCTGGTACGTAGCGGCGTAGATCTGCTGGGCCTCATAGAGCAACTCGGCGTAGCCGATCACGCTGACCAGTGACGTGTTCTTGAGCATCGAGATCGTTTCGTTGCCGGTGGGCGGGACGATCACGCGCATGGACTGGGGAAGCACGATTCGGCGCATCGTCTGGAGGCGGCTCATCCCGAGCGACAGCGCAGCCTCGGTCTGACCCTCGTCGACCGAGATGAATCCGGCGCGCACGATCTCCGCCATATAGGCGCCCTCGTTCAGCGCCAGACCCAGGATCGCCGCCGCGAACGGGGTGATCAGCGTGTTCGCGTTCACGTGGATGAACGCCGGCCCGAACGGGATCCCCAGCGCGATCTTCGGGAAGAGGGCCGAGATGAACTCCCAGAAGAGCAGCTGGACGAGCAGCGGCGTGCCGCGGAACAGATAGATATAGAGCCAGCTTGCCCCCGAGATGAGCGGGTTGGGGGAGAGCCGCATCACCGCGAGCACGATCCCCAGCGCGACACCGATGACCATGGCGATGACCGTCAGCTCGATCGTCACCAGGACCCCGTGCAGGATCCGCGAGTCGAACAGGTACTGGCCGACGACGTGCCACTCAAAGCGGGGATTGGTGACGACCGCGCGGACGATCGACGCCCCCACGACCAGCACGATCGCCGCGGCGATCCACCGCCCGGGACGGCGGACCGGGACGGCCTTGATGTCCTCGGGCCGTCCCGTCCGCGTGTCGTTCTCCACGGCCATCGGTGACCGGGAGCCTACGTCAGGCGCCTAGCTCGTGGCGCCATTGATCACCGGCGTGGTGATCGCTCCTCCCTGCACACCCCATTTCGTGAGGATCGCGGTGTACTGACCGTTGGCCATCAGCGCCTTGAGCGCGGCCAGTGTCGCCTTGGAGAGGCCGGGGCTCTTGGGGAGCGCGATCCCGTACGGGGCGGTGCCGTAGGTCGTGCCGACGAGCTTGAACTGCCCGCCCGACTTCTTGACGGCATAGGCGGCGACCGGTGAGTCGGCCATCACGAGCTGGGCGCGGCCGCTCGAGAGCGCGAGGTTGGCGCCGTTCTGGTCGGGGAAGACCAGCACGGTCACACCCTGCTTGCCCGCCTTGGTGCACTTCGCGCCCTGGGCGGTGGCGTCGTCCTTCTGGGTAGTGCCCTTCTCGACGGCGACCGTGAGGCCGCACAGGTCGGCGAGGCCGTTGACCGTGGTCCCACCCGAGGCCTTCGTGTAGAAGGACGTTCCGGCCGAGAAGTAATCGACGAAGTCGACCGTCTTCTCGCGCGCCTTGGTGTCGGTGAACGACGAGGCGCCCATGTCGTACTTGCCCGCCGTGAGCCCCGGGATGATGCTGTCGAAGGTCGCGTTGACGACGTTGACCTTGAGACCCATCGTCGCGCCGAGTGCCTTGGCGAGGTCGGCGTCCATCCCGATCACCGTGTGCCCGTCGGTGGCGATGAACTCATTCGGCGCATAGCTCGCATCCGCGGCCACGGTCAGCGTGCCCTTCGACTTGGTCGCGGCCGGCACGAGCGCCACAACCGCCGAGTTGGCGCTTGCGGCGGGCGTCGAGCCCGTGGTGGATGAGCCACCGGAGCTGCTCGAGCTGCTGCTGCCGCAACCCGCGATCGCTGCGGCCATACAAACCACTGAAAGCGGAGCCGACAAACGACTTCCCCAAATACGCATGCTTCGTCCTCTCGTAGATCCTTCGGCCCTTCTCGCCAACCTCGTGTCGCAGGATAGGCAACCCCGCGGCCGCGGACGAGCAGCGCTAACCCGGCGCCAACAGACTGTCTCCACGGTCACTCCACGCCGCGCGGGTAGCCTTCGCGAGGTGCACGTGCGTGTTCGACTGTTCGCGATCCTGCGCGAGCGGGCGGGCGCCGAGGAGCTCGAACTGGAGCTTCCGGAGGGCGCCCGGGTCCGCGACGTGCTCGATCGCGTGGCGGCACTGGCGGAGGGCGTACCGCTCGTGCTGGCGGTCAATCGCGAATACGCGGACGGCGAGGCGAGGCTGCGGGCCGGAGACGAGCTCGCCCTGATCCCGCCGGTGTCGGGCGGGGCGCCGCACGTGCGCGTGACCAGTGAGCCGCTCGAGCTGGATCGGCTGCTCGAGCTCGTGCGGGACCCGCGGGCCGGCGCCGTGGTCACGTTCATGGGTGTGACCCGCGAGGTCGAGCAGCTGGAGTACGAGGCCTACGCCGAGATGGCGGCGCTGCGGATGTCGGAGATAGTCGCGCAGGCGATCGAACGCCACGGCCTGTGCCGCGCCGCGGCCGAGCACCGGGCGGGGTCCGTGCCGCTCTCGGAGCCCTCGGTCACCGTGGCCGTCTCGGCCCCGCATCGCGGCGAGGCCTTCGCGGGGGCGCGCGAGATCATCGATCGGATCAAATCGGAAGCGCCGATCTGGAAGAAGGAGGACGGCCGGTGGGTGCGCGGAGTGACACCGGGCTGAGGTCGCTGCCGGCGGTGCACGAGCTCGCCTCGGCACTGGAGGGGCCGATTGCCCTTCGCACGGCGGCGGCCCGGCGGGCCATCGACGAGCGGCGGGCCGAGGTTCTGGCGAGCCCGCCGCCCCACGGCCGGGCCGCAACCGGCGCCGGACAGGAGCTGCTGGCGCGCGCCCGGGCCGTCCTGGCCGAGCTCGAGCGCCCGAGTCTGCGCCCCGTGCTGAACGCGACCGGGGTGATCCTGCACACCAACCTCGGGCGCGCGCCGCTCGCGGCCTCGGCCCGCGAGGCGCTCGTCACCGTGGCCCGGGGCTACTCGAACCTCGAGCTCGATCTCAGCACCGGTGAGCGGGGTTCGCGGCACGCACACGTGGCCGGATTGCTGCGCGAGATCACCGGAGCGCAGGACGGCATCGTCGTCAACAACGGGGCCGGTGCGGTGCTGCTCGCCGCGGCGGCGCTGGCCGGCCCGGGGCGCGCGATCGTCGTCTCGCGCGGGCAGCTGGTCGAGATCGGGGGTGGCTTTCGGATCCCTGAGGTGATCTCCCAATCCGGGTCGCGGCTGATCGAGGTCGGTACGACCAATCGCACCGTGCTGCGGGACTACGAGACCGCGCTCGAGACGCCGCCGGTGCCGGTCGGAGCGATCCTGCGCGTTCACCAGTCGAATTTCCGGACGCTCGGCTTCGTGACGGACGTCGCGACCGAGGAGCTCTGCGAGCTCGGTGTGCCGGTCATCGACGACACCGGATCGGGCGTGATCGCGGCCAAGATCTCGACGCTCGAGGACGAACCGCGCGTGCGCGACTCGGTGGCCGCGGGCGCCGCACTGGTCTGCTGCTCCGGTGACAAGCTGCTCGGAGGGCCGCAGGCGGGGCTGATCGTGGGGCGCGCCGATGCGGTGGCGGCGGCGCGGGCGCATCCGCTGGCTCGGGCGCTGCGTATCGACAAGCTCTCGCTGGCGGCGCTCGAGGCCACGCTGCGGCTGTACCGCGAGCCCGACCGGGCGCGGGCGGAGATCCCCGCATTGGCCATGCTCGCGGCGCGCCAGGACGAGCTCGCGGCGCGGGCTCGCCTGATGTGCGAAGCGATCGGGGCCGAGGTCGAGATCGTCGAGGCGACGGCGCGGGTCGGAGGGGGCGCACTCCCCCTGCTCGAGCTCCGCGGCCCCGCCGTCGCGCTCAGGGCCGACGACGTGGACGGCCTGGCTGCTCGGCTCCGAGCGGGCGAGCCGCCCGTGGTGGGTCGGATCCACGAGGGCCGGCTGCTGCTGGACCCGCGCACGCTGACCGACGAGCAGGCGCGGCGTGTCGGCGTGGCCGCGCGGGCGGCGCTCGGGCTGACGGCCGGCGGATGAGCGAGCGTCCGCTGACGCTGGGGACCGCCGGCCACATCGACCACGGCAAGACGGCGCTCGTGCAGGCGCTGACGGGCACGAACACCGACCGCCTGGCCGAGGAGCGAAAGCGGGGCATCTCGATCGAGCTCGGCTACGCGCGGCTCGAGCTTCCCTCGGGCCAGGCCGTCTCGCTGATCGACGTCCCGGGGCATGAGCGCTTCGTGCGCGCGATGGTGGCCGGCGCGACCGGCGTCGACATGTACCTGATGAGCATCGCCGCCGACGACGGCGTCATGCCGCAGACCCGCGAGCACGCCGCGGTCCTGCGGGCGCTGGGGGTCGATACCGGAGTGGTGGCGATCACCAGAACCGACCTCGCCGACCCCGAGCCGGCGATGCTCGCCGCGGCGGAGCTGCTTCCCGCGGCGCAGGCGATCCCGGTCTGCGCGCTGAGCGGCGCCGGCCTCGAGGACCTCAGCGAGGCGATCGATACGGCGGCCGCGCGCCTCAGCAGCCGCGCGGCGCTCGGGGGACCGGTGCGGCTGCACGTCGACCGCGTCTTCACGATTCGCGGCGCGGGGACGGTGGTCACCGGGACGCTGTGGTCGGGGACGGTGACCAAGGGCGATGAGCTGGTCCTGCTGCCGGCTGGGCGGCGGACACGCGTGCGGGCGATCCAGGTTCACGACCGGGCTCTCGACGTCGCCGCAGCCGGACAGCGCGTGGCTCTGAATCTGGTTGGGGTGGCGGTCAGCGAGGTCGAACGCGGCGCCGCATTGGCCGCGCCCGGTTCGGGCTTGCGAGCCACGTACGTCATCGACACCGCGCTCGAGCTGGGTGAGGATCCGCCCCAGCATGGTGACCGCGTTCAGGTCCACCA
Organism: uncultured Solirubrobacteraceae bacterium; assembly: GCA_963725515.1. Taxonomy (GTDB): domain Bacteria; phylum Actinomycetota; class Thermoleophilia; order Solirubrobacterales; family Solirubrobacteraceae; genus Palsa-465. The sequence goes on from CAVRZB010000004.1 coordinate 448,086, forward strand.
CGGCACCCGCGACACCCCCGCGCGTCTGGCCTGGCTGGGCGGCCGATACTGGCAGCTGCGCCTCGAGCAGCCGCTGATGGCCGCGGCCGGCGACCGCCTCGTCGTGCGCCGCATCGCCCCCCCCGACACGCTCGGCGGCGGCACCGTCCTTGACCCCGATGTCAAGAAGCACGGACCCGGCCGCGACGCCCTGGCGCGGCTGACACGGCTGGAAGAGGGAGAACGCGAAGGTTCGGGGAGCCGGTCAGAGGCTGATCGGCGCGACGCCCGGCCCTCAAGGCCCACCGGCGCGGCCGAGAAGGGCGATGCGTGGGGCTCGCGTAAGCCCGCCCCACGAATCGTGCTGTCAGCCGCCCAAGAGCTTCTCGAGCAGCGCCTGCGTGCCGCCGGCCTGCAACCGCCGCCGGATTCTGAGCTCGACCCGCAGGACCTGGCCACGTTGCGGGCCGCAGGCCGCGCGGTCCGCGTCTCCAGGACGCTCCACTTTCATCCGGACTCGATCGCCGAGGCTCAGGACCGCGTGATCGCGTTGGCCGAGCGCTCGGGCGGCTCGATCACGCTCGCCGGCGTGCGCGACGAGCTGGGCACCTCGCGCCGCTTCGCGCAGGCCCTGCTCGAGCATCTCGACGCGCAGCGCGTGACGATCCGCCTCGGCGAGCAGCGGCGTCTGCGCTCCCGGGCTCGCGTCCCGGGCGGCCGGAGCCACTTGCCGAAGGCGCCATAACCGGAAGCTCAGGGTGCGCGTTGCGCCGGCCATCTCGCCGCCTGCCACCACCCGCGGTACGTCACCACGGAGGACCACGCCGCCGCGAAGCGTTCCTCGGCCAGCCCGCTGACGGCGGGCGATGAGCTGCCGGAACCCCAGCCACTGTAGATTCCCCGGCTATGTCCACGTGTCTTGTGACCGGCGGCGCCGGATTTCTCGGCTCTCATCTGTGCGATGAGCTGCTCGCGCGTGGCCATCGCGTGATCTCTGTCGACAACCTCGAGACGGGGTCGCTGGCGAACATCGAGCACATCCGCACCGACCGGTTTGTGAACATCAACACCGACATCATCGAGCCCTACTTCGTGGATGAGCCGATCGACTTCGTGTACCACCTGGCGTCTCCCGCCTCGCCGATCGACTACCTGCGCCTGCCGCTGCACACGCTCAAGGTCGGCTCCTATGGCACGCACCACACCCTGGGTCTGGCCAAGAAGCACCGAGCCCGGTTTCTGATCGCCTCGACCAGCGAGGTCTACGGTGATCCCCGTGAGCATCCGCAGCGCGAGACCTATTGGGGCCACGTCAATCCGATCGGTCCGCGCGGTGTCTACGACGAGGCCAAGCGCTATGCGGAGGCGCTCACGATGGCCTATCACAGACAGCAGGGTGTCGACACAGCGATCGTCCGCATCTTCAACACCTACGGGCCCAAGATGCGCCCGCACGATGGTCGGGCGATCCCGACGTTCCTGCGCCAGGCGCTGCAGGACCGGCCGATAACCGTGTTCGGCGACGGTTCGCAGACGCGCTCGTTCTGCTATGTGGACGACCTGGTCCGCGGCATCATCGCGCTCGCCGAGTCAGGGCATCACCAGCCCGTCAACATCGGCAATCCGAACGAATTCACGCTGCTCGAGCTGGCCAGGACGGTGATCGATGTCGCCGGATCGCGGTCGGAGGTAGTCTTTGAGGCGCTGCCCACGGATGATCCGCAGGTGCGCCAGCCAGATATCACGCTCGCGCGGGAGATCCTGGGGTGGGAACCGGAGGTCGATCTGCGCGAGGGTCTGCGTCGCACGATCGAGCGTTCCGGCACAGAGGCGCTTGTGGGCGCCGCGCGCTGAAGGCACCGAGAGAGGCTCGGCTGAGGGCAGAAAAGATCCCGTAACTTCGATACGAGCAATCCGTTACCGAGTTGGGGACACCCGACAGGTTTGAAGGCCACGTGACGACCAATCAACGCGATCCCCCGAGACGGCCGATGGCCGCAACCGGGACCGGGAGCTTCGCCCCCGGTTTGCCCGCGCGCGACGTGCGGCGGAAGCGTCCTCCGCTGCTTTCCTTTCTGCTGCGCTTGGAGACATTCCGTCTGATCACACGCGTCGGGTCGCTGCTCGTGATCGACTTCATCGGCGTCGCCGCCGCCCTGTTCACGTCGCTGGTCACCCGCCAGGCCCTGCGCGGCGAGGTCAATTTGCACCTGGCCTGGCATGCCACCAAGCCTTGGCTGTGGTTCGCCTATCTCGTGACCGTGCTCATGTTCGCTCGCGCCGGCCTGTACTCGGAGCGCCAACAACGACCCGGCGTGGGCGGCATCGCCGGCGCACTGTTCCAGGTCACCGTGATCGCCCTGGTCTTCGCGCTGGCCAACGGCGAGCACTTTCAGAGCTACTACCTGTTCTTCGGCTCGCTGTTCTTCGGCACCGTGTACGTGGCGAGCCTGCGCTACCTGCACATGCGTCTCACGGGATGGCTCCTGGAGCGGGCGGGGTACTGCCGGCGTGCGCTCGTCGTCGGCTCGGGCAAGCACATTGACGCGATCGCGCACGCGCTGGCGGGGCGCACGCGCACGCCCGTCGAGGTCGTCGGCTACATCTCCCTCACTCCGCGTGCCAAGAACGGCCTGCGCTCCTTGGGCGAGCTCCACGAGTTGCCCGACGTGCTCGGCCGAGAGCGCATCCAGGAGGTGATCATCGCCGCGCCCGAGTTCCCCCAGGATCAGGCCGTGGAGCTGGTCGAGGTGTGCCACAACCGTGGTGTGAGCGTCCACCTCGCGCCGACCACGATGGAGATCCTGATCCAGCGTGCCCAGTTCGTGCCCGGCGATGCGGTGCCTCTGTTCACGCTGCGGCCCCCGGTCTTCCAGGGCTTCGACTACTTCGTCAAGCGCACGTTCGACCTCGTCCTGTCGATCGGCCTGCTGCTGCTGCTCTCGCCGGTGCTGATCGCGATCGCGATCGCCATCAAGCTCGGGTCGCGCGGCCCGGTCATCTATCGCTCGGTGCGTCCGGGAATCTCCGGCGAGCCGTTCGACTGCCTGAAGTTCCGCACGATGCGCGTGGACGCCGATGAGGTGCAGGTCGATCTCGAGCAGCTCAACGAGCAGAGCGGCGCGCTGTTCAAGATCCGCGACGATCCGCGCCTGACGAAGATCGGCCGTACGCTGCGGCGCTTCTCGCTCGACGAGCTGCCGCAGCTCGTCAACGTGGTTCGTGGCGACATGTCGCTCGTGGGGCCGCGACCGCTGCCGATGCGCGACTTCGAGCGGCTCGAGGACTGGCACAAGAAGCGCTATCTCGTCCTGCCCGGGCTGACCGGCCTGTGGCAGGTCTCGGGGCGCTCGGAGCTCGACTTCGACGATCTCGTGCGGCTCGACTTCCTGTATCTCGAGCGCTGGTCGATCTTCCTCGACCTGTCGATTCTGCTGAAGACGATTCCCGCCGTGCTCACGCGTCGCGGGGCCTTCTAGCCGCGGCCGGGCGGCGCCCGTCGGAGGCGCCGGCACAGGTAGGCTGCCGGGAATGCCCCCCACCGATCGATTCGTAATCAGCTTCGCGGCCGAGCCGCCCCAGGAGACGCTGCCCTACGGCCGCTGGGCCGACACGCTGCGCGAGCACTTCCTGGCGGCCTGTCGTGAGATGGACACGGAGGGCGAGGAGATCGGAGAGCCGGGCGAGATCGCCTGGTTCCCCGACCGTACGTATGCCGGGCGGACCTACGTGCCGGCCGTGGCTCGCACGGAGGAGGGCTATGAGCTGTTCGGGTACGTCTCCTTCAGCGAGGGCTCCGGCGGCCCGAACGACTTCGAGGCCCGCGCCGACTTCACCACCGAGCTGGCCGAGAACAACCCCGACTGGAAGCTCGACCTCAACGACGACGTGATCTCGTCATGGCGCGGGGAGGAGGGCAAGACGGCCGACGTCACGCTGGTCTGGGGCGTGCCCCTGCTGCCCGGTGGCGCGATCGTCACGGCCGAGCTGGCCAACCTCGCCGTCGACCAGTGCGAGCTCGTGGACGAGCGCTTCACGCTGATCGCGGCCGACAACTATCGCTCGGACTATCTCGAGGTCAAGCTCTGGGGCAAGCGCGGCGATGAGCTCGCCGCCGAGTCGCTCTACGTCGAAGAGGACGACTGAACCAGCGCGGCCGGGAGCTGATCGGCCACCTCTTCGCGCGAGAGCGGATAGTGGCAGGCGGCCTCGGTGCCCTCGCCCTTGTCCTCGAGCGGCGGCTCCTGCTCGGAGCAGAGCGGCCGCGCCTTCGGGCAGCGGGTGTGGAAACGGCAGGCCGAGGGAGGATTGGCCGGACTTGGGACGTCACCGGTCAGGAGCTGGCGATCGTGGCTGGTGCCGGCCGGGTCCGGTACCGGCACCGCCGACATCAGCGCCCCCGTATACGGATGGCGGGGGAAGCCGTAGAGGGACGCGTTGGGTGCCAGCTCCACGATCTTGCCCAGATACATCACGGCAATCCGGTCGCACATGTGGCGCACCACGGATAGGTCGTGGGCGATGAAGATCAGGGTCAGGCCCATGTCCCGTTGCAGCCGGCGCAACAGGTTGAGCACCTGCGCCTGAATCGAGACGTCGAGCGCCGACACGGGCTCGTCTGCGACCAGCAGCTTCGGCTCGAGCGCGATCGCCCTGGCGACGCCGATCCGCTGTCGCTGCCCGCCCGAGAACTCGTGCGGATATCGGTTGTAGTGCTCGGGGTTCAGGCCGACCGTGTCCATCAGCTCCTGCACTCGCTTCTTGCGCTCGCCCTGACCCTTCAGCATCCCGTGGATCACAAACGGCTCGGCGATGATTGAGCCGATCGGCTTGCGCGGATTGAGCGAGGAATACGGATCCTGAAAGATCATCTGCGCCTCGCGGCGCCGGGCCTTCAGGGCGGCGCCCTTGAGTTTCGTCATGTCCTCACCCTCGAAGCGCAGCTCGCCCGAGGTCGCGTCGAGCAGGCGCACGAGCAGGCGCGCGGTCGTGCTCTTGCCGCAGCCCGTCTCGCCGACAATCCCAAGCGTCTCACCCTTGAGAACGTCGAATGAGATGTCGTCGACGGCCTTCACCGCGCCGACCTGCTTCTGGAAGATGATCCCGCTCGTGATTGGGAAGTGCTTGACGAGGTTGCGGACCTCGATCAAGGGCTCTCCGACCGCCGGAGGGGTCATGCATCCGCTCCCTCGGCCGGCGGCGGCCAAGGCGTCGCCGCGGTGGCTGTCGCGGCCGCCGGCACCGCGAGCCGGCGGAGTTCCTCCGGCGGCGCCCCGGCCTTGAGCCCACGCCAGATCTCTGCGCGCACAGGCGCTGGGAGCAGGCAGGCGACCTCATGCTCTGAATCGCCGGGCAGAGGCTCGAGCTTCGGATCGATCTTCTTGTGCTCCTCTGAGACGTACGGACAACGTGGATGGAAGAAGCAGCCCGAGGGACGGTTGATGAGGCTCGGTGGGCGGCCCTGGATCGGGACCAGCTCCTCGCTGCGGGGGGTGTCGAGGCGCGGGATCGACTTCAACAGGCCCCAGGTGTAGGGGTGCTCCGGCGAGGCGAACAAGCGCTTGGTGTCCGCGTGCTCGACGATCCGTCCGGCGTACATGACCGCGATCTCGTCGGCGATCTGGGCCACCACCCCGAGGTCGTGGGTGATGATGATCACGGCCATCCCGAGGCGGCTCTGCAGCTCCGCGATCAGCGCCAGGATCTGCGCCTGGACGGTGACGTCCAGCGCCGTCGTGGGCTCGTCGGCGATCAAGAGCTTCGGCTCGTTGGCGAGCGCCATCGCGATCATCGCGCGCTGGCGCATACCGCCGGAGAACTCGTGCGGGTACTGGTCGACGCGGCGGTCGGGATCGGAGATGCCGACGAGCTCCAGCAGTTCGATCGAACGGTCCCTGGCTGCGGCCTTGCTCACGTCGCGGTGGGCCCGAATCGTTTCCGACAGCTGGTAGCCCACCTTGTAGAACGGATGAAGAGAGGAGAGCGGATCCTGAAAGATCATTGCTATCTCGTCGCCCCTGACCTTTCGGAGCTCCTCGCCCGGCATCGTCAGCAGGTCCCGGCCCTCGAACATGATCGTGCCCGAGACGTGAGTCGAGCGGCCCCTTGTCAGCCCCATCGTGGTGAGCGAGGTGACCGACTTGCCGGAGCCCGACTCCCCGACGATGCCGAGCGTGGTTCCGGGCATCACGGAGTAGGAGATGCCGTCGACCGCATGCACGATCCCGTCGTCGGTCGTAAACGCGACGCTCAGGTTGGTCACGTCGAGAAGTGGTGTCCGATCGGCACTCACGAGTACCGCACTCGGGGATCGATGAACGAGTACATGATGTCGACGAACAGGTTTGCCATCACGATGAAGAACGCGCCGAGGAGCACCGTGCCTTGGATCATCGGGAGATCGCCGGCGAGGATCGACTCGTAGGCGAGTCGCCCGACGCCGGGGATGTTGAAAACGGTCTCGGTCAGGATCGCGCCGCCGAGCAGCACGCCGACGTCGAGCCCCGCCGCGGTGACGATCGGCGTGATCGCGGCCCGGACTCCGTGGCGGAAGATCACGCGCCGCTCCGTCAGGCCCTTCGCCCGCGCCGTGCGAATGTAGTCCTCGGACATGGTCTCGATCAGGTTGGCGCGGAGCAGACGAGCGTAGATGGCTGCGAACGAAGCCGCGAGTACGAACCAGGGCATGATCAGCGACGTGAACCACTTCTCCGGGTTCTGACTCAGCGGCACGTAGCTACCGGCGCCCGGGAAGATCGGGATCTTGCCGATGTCGGCGGCGAACAGATATAGGCTCAGCAGCCCGAGCCAGAAGACAGGCGCCGAGATCGCCACCAGCGCGGTGCCCATCGCGGCGCGGTCGAACTTCGACCGGCGCCTGACGGCCGAGATGATTCCGACTGCGATTCCAGTTATGAGCCAGACGACTGCGGCTCCCACCGTGAGCGAGATCGTCGCCGGCAGCCGGCTGAAGATCAGCGTCCTCACGGGCACATTGCTCTGATAGCTGTAGCCGAAGTCGAAGTGCAGGATGAGTGCCTTCATGTAGTTGTAGTACTGCGTGTACCACGGCTTATCGAGGCCCAGGTTGTGACGGACCTGCGCGACCAGCGCCGGGCTCGGCTGGCGGCCCGCCCGCAGCGTCGCGGGGTCAGCCGAGGGCAGCAGATAGAACACCACGAACGTCAGCATGGTGACCAGGAACAGGAGCACGATCACCCATAGCAGACGTCGGATTATGTACTTGGCCATGGCTTTCCTTGCGTTGGCTGGAGGCCCCGCCCCGATCGGGCGGGGCCTCCAGCCGTGTACCTAGCTCGGCTGCCGCCTCACTTCAGCGAGCTCGCCGTCAGGTCCCAGTCGTTGCTGTTGAACGGCCACTGAACGCCGTGGACGTTCGTCGAATGGAACCCGACCTCGTTGTCCCAGAGCCACGTCACCACGTACACCTGGCTGGTGAGCGCCTTGTCCAGGTTGGCCCAGGCGGTGGCGCGCTGCGTCGTGTTGGTGAGCTGCTCCGCCGCCTGCATCTGCTTGTTGAGCGTCGGGTCGTTGGCCTGCGCCATGTTGGTGTTGCCGGACGGCACGATGTTCGGTCCGTAGAACACCGGCGTGATCATGCTCTGGGAGTCGAAGAAGTCCTTCCCCCAGCCGACCGTCGGACAGATCGCCACCATTGCCTTCGGGACCTCGCAGTACTTCGTCAGCATCGTCGCGTGCGGGACCTCGCGGAAGGTCAGCTTGATCCCGATCTGAGCGAGCTGTGACTGCACCGCCTGGGCCGTATTCGACGCCGGCGGCGAGTTGTCGGCGACCGTCAGCAGCGGCGGCCCGGTGTACTGGCCGCTCGGATAACCGGCCTTCTTCAGGTACGACTCCGCTAGCGCCACGTTGCCGTTCGGGTTCGCATAGAAGTCGTTGGCAGGGTCACCGGCGTTCCCGCCCGCCTGATCGAAACCGGGCATCTGCGGTGGGATGAAGTGCGTCGCGACCGTGCCGATGGCGGGACCACCTCGGGTCAGGCGCAGCGCGTTACGGTTGATCACCGCCGCGATCGCGCGGCGGAAGTTGAGGTTGTTCAGGGGCTTGACCGTCGTGTTCAGCGCGATGTAGCGGTTGCCGCCGCTCGGCGCGATCTGGAACTGGCTTTGCTGCGTCGTCAGCCCCTGCTTGAGGATCGCAGGGGGCGGAGCGGCGAAGTCGCCGCTCATCATGCTCTGACCGCTCAGAATCTGGCGGCTGGCGACGGTGATGTCGTTTCCGCCCTTGAATGTGATCGAGTCGAAGTGCGCCGGCCGGATCGGATCGGTCGACCTGACCCAGCTTGGGTTGCGCACCAGCGCCAGCAGCTTGCCCGTCTGGTAGCCGGAGCTCGGGACCGTTCCGCTGCCGGCTCCGGAGATCATGTACGGACCGGTGAACACCTGATGCATGCCGTACGTCGACTGAGCGCCCTTGTCGTACTTGGCCGCGTAGTCCTGCGGGATCGGAACCGTGCAGGGCAGCGCCAGCGCGTTCGGGACGGTGAGCACGCCCACGGGGACGGTCGTCTTGATGATCAGCGTGCTCGCGTTCGGAGCCTCGATGCCCGAGATGTTGGGCACCGTGGTCGTTGGCTTGCTCGGGGCGCCGACGATGTTCGAGAAGTACGTGAACGCGTACCCGTTGCCGACGCTGGCCGCGAAGCAGCGCTCCATCGCGTACTTGATGTCCGCGGCGACGACGGTGCGAGAGGCCAACGGGGCGCTGTAGTGCACGCCGGGACGGATGTGGAACGTCAGCGTCTTGCCGCCGTCGGCGAGGATTGGCTGGCTCGTGGCGAGGTCCGGTTGCGGCGTGGTGATGTCCTGCGGCCTGAACCCGTACAGCGCGCGCTGAGTCGGCTGGTACAGGTCGGTGTAATCGGTCTGGTAGTACCAATAGCCCGGGTCGAGGCTGTCGACACCACCGGCGACCTCGAGGACCGTCACTGCTCCACCGTTCTTGCCGGCAGCGTTGTTCGTGCTCGTGCTGCTACTGCTGCTACTGGAGCTGCCACCGCAGCCGGCGATCACGACCGCCGCGACCGCCGTCGCCAGGAACGGCAACGACCTCAACAACTTTCGCATGGGTGTCCTTTCTGTTGTCAAAACCACGTCTCCTCCCCCGTTGATCAACTGTCCGCTGCCTTGGGGTGCAGCGCGTCCTGCAGACCGTCGCCGACGAGGTTGAACGCGAGCACGGTCAGGAGCAGCGCGACCCCGGGGAACAGCATGTACCACCAGGCGGTGTCGAAGATCGAAGTCGCATCCGAGAGCATCGCGCCCCAGCTGGCCTGTGGCGGTTGCACGCCCACTCCGAGGTACGAGAGCGCCGCTTCGAAGAGGATGTTCTGGGGGATGATCAGCGTCGCGTAGACGATTATCGGCGCCACCAGGTTGGGCAGAATCTCCTTGAAGATAATCCGGCGGTTCGATGCGCCGAGCGAGCGCGACGCCTCGACGAACTCCTTCTCCCGAAGCGACAACACCTGCCCGCGAACGATCCGCGCGATGTAGGTCCAGTTCACGAACGCGATCACGAAGATCACGACACCTAGGCCCGGCTTGATGAGGCCGCCCACACACCCCGCCGCATTCGAGCACGCCGCCGCGAGACCGAGCGCCAGCAGCAGGATCGGGAAGGCGAGCAGGACGTCGATCGTGCGTGAGATGAGCGTGTCGGTCCAGCCGCGGAAGAAGCCGGCGACCATTCCTGCCACGACTCCGATGATCATCGACAGCCCCGTGGCGACGAACGCGACCAGCAGCGACACTCGTGCTCCGTACAGCACCCGAGCGAAGACGTCGCGGCCGAGCGGATCGATGCCGAAGAGGTGGTGGTGCGCGAAGCTTGGCCCCGTCGGCGTCCCGAACTGATCGAGCGCGCCGGTGTTCTGCACGTTCGGCCCCGGCGCCCCGACGAGGCTCACGATCAGCGGCGCGAGCACAGCGGCAAGGATGAGCAGGATGATGAACACCAGCGATGCCATCGCGACCCTGTCGGCGCGGAACCGGCGCCAGAACAGCTCCATCGGCGAGCGCGCGGTGATCTGCGCGCCTTCGGGCGTGAGCTCAGCCGACTCCTCTGCGACCTGTTCGGCCTCGACGAGGATTTGCGGGTTGCCAGTACTCACCGGTCAGCCGATGTTCCGCGTCGCCAGCAGGTTCCCTCCCTCACCTGAGTGGGGGATAGCACACCTCTGGTGGCCGGCGCCGCGATCCTAACCGGCGCTAAACGAACGACCGATGCCCGGATACGCTTGCGCGAGGGCCCTCGTAGCTCAATGGATAGAGCACGCGCCTCCTAAGCGCGGGATGCAGGTTCGATTCCTGCCGGGGGCATCAATCGGCAGGATGGGCAAATTCACACCTGTCGTTAAGAAAACCCCTGCTAGCGTGCTCGATTCTCGTGTCGGAGCGGACGATCGAAGCACGGCCGGTGCCCGGTCTGGCCAACGCACGCGATGGTGATCGCGGGCGCCTGCCTGCGCTCTTCCTGGTGCGCGAGCACCCGGGCTGGGCGACGACGATCGGTCTGCTCATCGTCTCGACGCTGCTCATCCTGTGGGCCAGGACGCGTCCCGGCTTCGATCCCTTCGGCTGGCTCGTCTGGGGCCATCAGACCCTTCATCTGAGCCTCGACACCAACGGCGCGCCATCATGGAAGCCGCTTCCCTACATCTTCGACGTTCCGTACGCGCTCTTCGGCCGCTCGGCACTCTGGCTGTGGATGATCACGGCGGTCAGCTTCGGTCTGGCCGGCGCGATCTTTGCCGGACGCATCGCCTACCGGTTGACGAACGCCCGTCCGGACCGGCGCTACGCGGCGGTCTGTGCCGCCGTGGTCGCCGGCGCCGCGGTGCTGGGGATCCGGGACTACGCGCATTACATCCTCAGCGACCAGTCAGATGTGGTGGTCGTCACGCTCGTGCTCGCGGCGATCGACTGCCAGCTCTCGGGACGCCCCCGCTGGGCGATCGCGACGGGCGTGCTCGCGGCCCTCGGCAGACCCGAGGTTTGGCCGTTCATCGGCCTCTATGCGCTGTGGATGTTCCGCCAGAAGCCGGCCATGCGGCTCTACATCGTCCTCGCCCTGGCCACGATCCCCGTGCTCTGGTTCGGCGTCCCGGCGCTCACGGCCGACAGCTTCTTCGTCGCCGGAAACCTGGCCGAGCACTCGCCCTCGGCGCTCCATCACGGCCAGCTGGCCGGCGTGCTCGATCGGTTCTTCGATCTGCACTTCCTGCCCGTGCAGTTGGCCGCGCTGCTGGCCGTCGTGCTGGCCGTGGTGCGCCGAGATCGGATCACCCTGATCCTCGCCGCCGGGACCGCGGCGTGGGTGATCGTGGAGATCGCCTTCGGCTTTCACGGCTGGCCGGCGCTGCCGCGCTACCTGTTTGAGCCGGCGGCCGTGGTCGGTGTGCTCGCCGGCGTGGCGGTCGGGTGGCTGCTGGCCGATCCGCCGAAGCTCAAGAGTCCCGTGGGCGTGGCGGGCGTCCTCCTGTCGCTGGCCTTCGCGGGGACGATGATTCCCGCGGCCGTGGCCCGCGTGCGAGACGAGCGCAAGGATCTCTACCACGAGCGCGGACGCACGCGGCAGATCAATCGCCTCGGCGCCGTCATCGGGCGCCTCGGCGGTCCCGCCAGGATCAGGGCCTGCGGGCAACCGGTCACCGATGTCGCCTTCCAGAGCGTGATGGCCTTCGAACTCGGGGTGAACGTCGGCCGTGTCGGCTACCACCCGGGGCGGAACATTCGCTCCGGGCGCCCGATCGTCCTGTTCCACCCAGTTGGTTTTGGCTGGCGAATCCGGGCCATTCACACCGCGCCGGGCCAGCACGCGCTGTGCGCCCACATGCGCGCGGCCACGCGCCGCCGCTGAGTCGGTCAGGCCCCGCGGTCGGGCCGCTCGGGGTAGACGTCGTCGATCGTCGTCAGCGCCACGTACGGCGCGCCCGCGGCCTCGGCGATCGCCTCGCCGCCGCCGGCCAGCCGATCGCAGATCGCCAGCACGCCGCAGACCTCATGGCCCTCCTCGCGCACGGCCTCGAGCGCGCGGATCGTCGAACCGCCGGTGGTGACCACGTCTTCGACCAGCATGCACCGCTCGCCGGGCTCGAGCAGCGGACCCTCGATGCGCCGGGCGAGACCATGCTGCTTGATGTCCTTGCGCACGAAGAAGGCCTTCACGTCGGCTCCGCCCGCCAGCGCTGCGCAGGCGATCGGGTCCGCACCCAAGGTCATACCGCCGACGGCGGCCGCATCCCACTCCTGCGCCTGAGCGGCCACGAGCTCGGCCAGCGCCTGGAAGCCCGCCGGTCGCAGGATGGCGCGCTTGGCATCGACCAGATACTGGGCGGTGCGACCGCTCGTCAGCACGACCTCACCGACCACCAGCGCCTGCGTGCGCAGCTCGTGGATGAGCCGCTCGCGGGCATTTGCACGATGATCGTTCACGCCCCTCATGCTATTGCGGCAAGCGGCCGATACAGATCGATGTGATTCACCGTGGACTTGTGCTGATCGCAGTCGTCTGCTGCGGGCTCGTCTCGATCTCGTTCCTGATGTTCGCGCGCGACCAGATCGACACCGCGTCGATTCACCAGCAGGTTGAGATCAACAATCACGGCCTCGTGCCGGCCCCGTCGAAAGCGCCGGTCCATCACGGTCAGCCGAGACGCTTCATCGATGACGCGGCCGGCAAGCTGACCTCGCCGTTCAACGCGCTGGTCAGCCACGACTCGAGCATCTGGGTGAGGCATGTCGTCCCGACCCTGTTCGCCCTGCTGCTCTACGGTGTGGGGCTCGGGTACCTGGCGCGCTACTCCAGCGGCCTGGCCCGCGGTCGACACCGCACGGGGTCCGCTGACCCCCTCGGTCTGTAGTGGCGCCCGAACCGTCCGACGGCTAGTAGTAGACGTCTACGCCGTTGCCGAACTGGAGCCAGTTGTAGATCGAGACGGCGTCCGGGATCGGCACCCGCATGCAGCCGTGGCTGGCCGGATAGTCCGGCGCGGGATCGAAGCCGTGGATGGCGTAACCGCCGTAGAAGAAGGCCGAGAAGTACATGCCGTCCGGCAGGTAGTACGGATCCTTGCGGTAGACGTTGAAGTGGCCGAGCACGGTCGGCGTGGAGGGCTTGCCCGAGCTGATCGGATAGATCTTGTAGACGTGCCCACCGAAGGCCAGCGCCAGCAGCTGCTTGGACAGGTTGCCCTCGGCATGCTTACCCTCACGTGGGAATCGGATCCGGAAGCTGCCCACCTTCTCGAGCAGGCCGGCGACCGTGGCGCGATCGAGATTCTGGCTCGTGCCCCAGCCCCGCAGACGGTGGTAGGCGTCGATGGCCCAGCCGGTCCCGGTGTCGTAGACGCCGGTCTGCGGGATGTAGAAGTGCAGCAGCGACAGGCGTCCCTGAATCAGCTGGACGAAGCGGCCGTTGGCTCCGAAGCCGGCGCTGGGTGTGAGCGCGGCGAAGTTGGTGCCGGCCACGAGCCGCTGGAGCCTCGCGTTCGAGTCGTGCACGGCCGTCACGAACACTTGCCCGGCCGCCGAGCTCGCGAAGCGGACCGAGAAGTGGCCGTACGTGCCGCCCCGCGAGCGGGCGACCCGCACACGTTCGGAATGGATCAACCGGCGGCCCACCGATGCCTGGACCGTGACCGTCTGGCCGGCGACGAATGGTCTCACGTAACCATTGACCCGGATCGCCCGGTTGGTGATCGTGACCGGCTTGCCGCTGACGTGGAAGATCCCGGCCAGGGTCACCAGCAGCTGGCCCTTGGCGGGCTTGGGCTTGGGCTTCGGCGTGGGCGCGGGCGTGGTGGAGACGGGCGTCGTCGAGCCGGCCGCGGGCGCGGCAGAGGTGCTCGCAGAGGCGGCTGCGGGCAGCAGAGCCAAAGAGAGCGCGGTTACGATCACACCCCGACCGAGCCGTGTCACGCGCGGAATCCTACCCGGTGGTGCCTACGTAACCACTGCACGGCGGCCGGGCGCGCCTCGGTCGGCCAATGGCCAGGTGAGGAGCGCGACCACCAGATTGGCGCCCAGGATCAGGGCGATCACCGCGGCCGCGCTCCAGTGCAACTGGTTGATCCCGAGGGCCAGCCCGTTGTTCGTGGCATGAAGCGCCATGCAGGGATAAAGCGAACCAGTGCGCCAGCGCACCATGCAGAGCACGAAACCCAGGAACCCGAGAGGTACCAGGTACTGCGGGGATGCCGACCCGGTGTGCGCGAGTCCGAACAGCAGACCGGTGAGGATCGCGGCCACCCACGGTCCCCGCCAGCGAAACAGCGAGCCGAAGAAGAAGCCGCGGAAGAAGAACTCCTCGGCGATCGGCGCCACGACGCAGACGAACAGGGCGGCGCCGACGAGCGCCGCGGTGCTGCGGTTCACGCCGAGGTCGCTGGGCAGCTTGTCACCGCCGTGCAGGCCGAGGAGCGAGGCGTAGACGGCGGTCAGCGCGTAGTAGCCGACGCCTGCGATCAGGAACCACTTGACGGCCAGGCCGAGCGGCGCGAAGCGGAAGCCGAAGTCGGCAGGCCGTGGTCGCCCGTGCAGCGAGGCGAAATAGAGCGCTGCGGCGACGAAGGAGAGGTCGAACACGACGTCGCCGATGATCGTGACCGCGGGGGTCGGGTGGTTCAGGCTCGAGCCGCCCGCGCTGGCCACGATGGCCACGACCAGCGTGGCCAGCACGCCACCGCCGAATCCGACCGCCACCGCGGCCGGGGCGGCCCAGGCGCTCCAGGGCACCGTCAACTCGCCGCGCGCCTCGCTGGGTGAGTCCGGTTCGGGGGCGGGCGCCGGCACCTCGGTCGCGGCCTGTGGAGGAGGGATGCTGGACATCTCGCTACGGCGAAGGTTAGGGGCCCTCAGCGCTGAGCTCGCCGAGCGAGCGGATCGTGCGAACCCCGGCGGGTCCGCTGCCGCCCGCGCGCCGCAGGAGGATCGGCTCGAGCCCAGCGGCTCGCGCCCCCAGAACGTCCTCCTCGAGGCTGTCGCCGACATGGATGGAGCGCTCGGCGCTGGCCTGGCACAGCGCCAGCGCGCGCTGGAAGATCTCGGCCGCCGGCTTGCGGGCGCCCGCCTCGGCCGAGCTGACCACGCCGTCAAGCAGCGGCATCACGCCGAGCCCTCTGAGGACCTCGCTCAGCGAGGCGTCCCAATTGCTGACCACGGCCAGTCGCGCACCGCGGCGCCGAGCGGCCTCGAGGGCCGGCCGCGCGTCGGCGAACAGCGCGAAGCGGATCGACGTCATCAGCGCCTCGGTGAGCTCCGCCGTCGAGACCGCCTCGAGCCGGGCGGAGCCGGGCAGCGCGTTGCGGACAACCTCGGCGCAGCGTGCTCGCAGCTCCGCGACGCCCGCCGCGTCCCGGCCGTGGTCAAGGTCCGACCGGTAGCAGGCGATCTCGGCCGTGATCGCGCGGCGGGCCTGCCCGGCGCTGACCTCCACGCCGAAGCGTTCGGCCAGTTCGCGCCGCAGCCGCGGCGCCGGCGGGAGCAGCTCGACCAGCGTTCCCATCGCGTCGAAGAGGACCGCCTGGGGGGGCTGGGGGCTCACGCCACGAACCGCCAGGTCGCGAACTCGGCCGTGAACAACCCCAGCAGCACGGCGAAGGAGCCCAGTGCATAGCCGGTGAAGCGGCGCCGCTCGAGCCAGATCGACGCCCACATGAAGAGCGGAAACAGCACCACCTCATAGCGAGGGAGCGAGGCCAGCGGGAGCGGTGTGACGGGGTAGGACAGCGGCATCGCCAGTGCGGCCACGGCGTAACCGCCATAGGCGATCGGTAGCTGCCGCAGCGCTCCCAGGCAAGCCGCGACTCCGGCCAGTAGAAAGCCGAAGAGAAAGAGGTTCTGCCCCGCGACCATCATTGGTTCGCCGCCGGCGGCCTTGAAGTAGAGCGGCGGCGGAGGTCCGTGGAGGATCTGTCGCAGCGCGTCCCAGGCGGCCACGGCACCGCTCCAGACGCCGCCAAAGGGGCCGGCGAAATGGCGGAACCAAACCTGCTGGGCGTGAAACGGTGCGAGGCCGTCGCCGTACCTGAGGGCCAGCCAGCCGACGTAGGCGGCGAGCCCGGCCGGGACCAGCGCGATCCAGGCGATCGACGGGCGAATGCGGTGCCGGGGCGCCAGCGCGCCGAGCCGTCCCGTCGGGGCCGTCCGTCGCAAGGCGTCTGCGCGCGGCCCGTACAGATAGAGCAGCAGCAAGGGCACGATCAGCACGATGCCGCTGTTGCGGGACGCGGCGGCCAGGCCGCCGAGTGCGCCCGCGGCCGCCCAGCGCCCCAGTCGCGCCTGGTAGATCGCTCCAACCGAGAGCGCCAGGAAGAGCGACTCGCTGTAGACGGCCGAGAAGAAGTAGGCCACCGGGCAGAAGGCGAGCAGCATCACCGTGACCCGCGCGTGATGCTCGTCGAGCTCCATCGTGGTGAGCTTGTGCAGCAGCACGAGCGCGATGGCGAAGGCGGCCGTGGAGATCAGCACGCCGGCGATCAGGTCGGAGCCGATCACGATCCCCAGCCCCCGCATCATCAGCGGATAGAGCGGGAAGAAGGCCGTCCGGGCGGCCTCGTGGTCGTAGCCACCGTGGGCAATGGCCAGGTACCAGACCGAGTCCCAGCGCGCGAGCGGCGCGACCACCAGGTTGCCGAAATAGCCGAAGGGCGCCGTGAGCCGGGCCGGGTCGAAGCCCTCCGTGCCGCCGGCGCGTCCGAACGACAGCACGGCCAGCACGCCGCTTGCCACGATCACCAGGCGGGACGTCCACAGAGCGCGCCACATCACGCGTGTCGCTGACTCGGTTCCGTGGCTGCCGGTAGGCTCGTCGAGCATGCCCGGCGCCGATGTTCTCATTCCTGGCATGAGCACCCTGCTGAGGCCGGGGGTGACGTTCCTCTCACGGCACGCCCACGTACTCAGCGCGATTCTCACGATCGCTCTGACGCTGACCGCTGCCCTGCTCGTCGATCGGTGGCTCGCGCGGCGCGCGGCACGGGGACATCTGCGGCCCGAGATCGACACCCGGGTGCGTTTCCTGCGGCGCTTCGTGGCGCTGGGCATTGCCCTGTTGGGCGTCCTGTTCGCCCTCTCGCAGTTCGGCGGCCTCAACCGGCTCGCCGCCGGTGTGCTGGCCTCGAGCGCGATTATCGCGGCGGTCGTCGGCTTCGCGGCCCGCCAGACGCTCGCCAACCTGGTGGCCGGCGTGATGCTTACGCTCACCCAGCCGCTGCGGATCGGCGACCAGGTGACGATCGAGGATGTCTCGGGTGTGATCGAGGACGTGCAGCTCAACTACACGATCCTGCGCACGCCCGATGGCCGGCGCGTGTTCATCCCCAATGAGCGGCTGGCCTCGGGCGTGCTGCGCAACGACACGATCATCGATGCCCACGTGCGGCCCGAGGTGTCGATCTGGCTGCCGCTGAGCGCCGATGGCGTGCAGGCCGTCGGGGTGATCGGCGGCCTTGAGCCCGGAATCTCCGTGCGAATCGCCGACGTGACTCCCGAGGGCGTACACATCACCGCCAGCGCTCCGTCCGTGCACGTCTCCGAGCGCGCGGCGCAGGAGGCTCAGCTGCGGCTGGACGCACTCCGGGCCCTGGGTGCCGCCGGTTTGCTGGGCGCGAGGTCGTCGGACTGATTTCGCGTCCCGGTCGGGGCCGTCGCAGCGCCCCGCGGCGCACGCCGGCGCCCACGGAAGAGGAGGGCCGGTGGGGATTGCGAAGCAATCGGGTGGCTACACTGACTTGTCCCCAGTCGGCCCGGTTCAGCGCTCGGCGCGCACCCCGGACCGGCACCTGAACGCCCCTCATGAGCAGACGCGAACGACAGCGCCGCCGCCAGCGCAACCGCGGGCACCCCCTCAAGCGGGTGCTCGTGATGGTCCTTTTGCTGGCCGTGTGCGGCACGGCGGTCGGTGCGCTGGCCGTGGTCGGATGGGTGGTCGGCGTCGCCCAGTCGGCCCCTGACATCAGTCAGCTCAAACCCCGTGATCCCGGCCAGACCTCCGAGGTGTTCGCGGCCGACGGAACCGTGCTCGGGTACATCAACTCCGACATCCTGCGGACCTTCGTGCACAGCAACCAGATTCCGCGGCCGCTCAAGCAGGCGACCGTGGCGATCGAGGACCGCCGTTTCTACAAGCACGGCGGCATCGACTACGAGGGCATCCTGCGAGCGGCGGTCAAAGACGTCTTCGGCGGGGGCAAGAGCATCCAGGGCGGCTCGACTCTGACCATGCAGCTGGTGCGCAATATCTATCTGACGCGGGCCCAGGCGGACACGCGGACACTCAAACGCAAGATCATCGAGGCCAAGCTGGCCCAGGAGCTCGAGAAACGCCACACCAAGGCATGGATCCTGGTCAACTACCTCAATGACGTTGCCTACGGGACGGTCGGCGGACAGACCGCCGTCGGCGTTGACGCCGCCTCCGAGACGTTCTTCAACAAGCCGGTCTGGCAGCTCGACCTCGCCCAGTCGGCGCTTCTGGCCGGTCTGCCGCAGGCGCCGTCTGACTACAACCCGTTCCTCAACCCGCAGGCGTCCATCAACCGCCGCCACGATGTCCTGCGGGCGATGGTGGAGTCGCACTACATCTCGCGGGCGCAGGCCGACGCCGCCGACCGCGAGCCGCTCGGCGTCCACCACAACACCGGCTACAACGTCCATCGTGAGCAGTACTTCTTCGACTATGTCAAGCAGGCGCTGTTCGACAAGTTCGGCGTCACGAGGGTGCGTCAGGGCGGCCTGAAGGTCTACACCACGATCGACCTGGTCAAGCAGCAGGAGGCCCGCCAGGCGATCGCCAACAACGAGGGCCAGCCGGGTGATCCGGCCGCTTCGCTGGTGACGATCGACCCGTCGAACGGCCACATCCTTGCGATGGCCTCCTCGTCCAACTATGACAACACGAACTTCAACTACGCCGCCCAGGCCCACCGCCAGACCGGGTCCGCGTTCAAGGTGTTCGTCCTGATGGCGGCGATCCACGATTACAACGCCGACCCGAACCAGACCTACTACAACTCGCACGAGCTGCTGCCCGGATGGCTGCCCGGGTATCCGACCTACCACGTGCAGACCTCGGAGCACAGCTACCAGGGCGACATCAGCCTGGCCAAGGCGCTGATCATCTCCGACAACACGGTGTACGCCCAGCTCGACGCCGACGTCGGACCCGACAAGGTCCGGGACATGGCCTACAAGATGGGCATCACCTCGCACCTCGACGCGATCCCGGCGGAGGGCATCGGCGGACTGCGCTATGGCGTCTCGGCGCTGGAGATGGCTGACGCCTACGCGACGATCGACAACGGCGGCTATCACATCCCGGCGACCGCGATCACCAAGGTTCAGTTCGCCGACGGCAGCGTGGTGAATCTGGGCGACCCGCCACGCACCCAGGTCTTCAGCGACGGCGAGGCGGCGGCGGCCATCGACGTGATGAAGGGCGTGATCAGCAGCGGGACCGGTACGGCTGCCGACATCGGCTGTCCGGCCGCCGGCAAGACCGGCACGACGAGCAACTACACCGACGCGTGGTTCGTCGGGTTCACCCCCAAGCTCTCGACGGCGGTCTGGGTGGGCTACCCCGACAGGACGACCTCGATGAACGACGTCAACGGACTCGGCCCCGGCTTCGGCGGTACTCTGGCCGCGCCGATCTGGCACGACTACATGAGCAAGGCGATCGGAGGCTACTGCGGGGACTTCTCGCCGCCCACGCATCCGTTCCAGGGCACGGCCTTCACCGGCACTTATGCGACGACCGGCGGTTCGGGCAGTGGCAACGGCAACGGGAACGGCGGTGGCAACGGCAACGGGAACGGCAACGGCAACGGCAACGGCAGCGCGCCGACCGGCACGACGCCGACGAGCACCAACCCGTACAACAACCCGACGCTGTACGCCCATCCCCCGCAGCCGGGGCCGGGCGGGAGCACGAAGCCGCCCTCCACCGGAAGCGGGAACGGCGGCTCAGGGGGCGCAGGCCTCCATCGGCGATAGGATCAGCGCGTGCCCAAGGAAGAAAAGGTCGAGCTCGAGGGAGAGGTCGTCGAGGCTCTGCCCAATGCGATGTTCCGGGTCAAGCTCGACAATGACCATGTCGTGCTCGGCCACGTCGCCGGCAAGATGCGCCGTTTTCGCATCCGCATCCTGCCGGGCGACCGCGTTCGAGTCGAGCTCTCGCCGTATGACCTCGACCGCGCGCGAATCGTCTACCGGCACCGTTAGCCCCGCGTACGCGCGCCGCGCCACGCTGCGTGCGTGAGCTCGAGCTGATCGAGGCGCTCGAGGCCACCCTGTCGCCGGGCGGACCCCGTGTCGTGCGCTGGCTGGGCGACGACGCCGCCGTGGTGCGGGCCCGCGGATACGCCGTGACCTCGCTCGACACCCTGGTCGAGGGGGTGCACTTCGTGCGCGGGCAGCTCAGCGCCGCGGACATCGGACATCGCGCACTGGCGGCGGCGCTCTCGGATCTGGCCGCGATGGGCGCATGGGCAGGCGAGGCCTACCTCTCGCTCGCCCTGCCGCACGGCACCCCGACGGCTGAGGCGCTGGCGCTCGTCGGCGGTGCCCGGGCGCTGGCCGCACGAACCGACACCACGATCGCGGGCGGAGACGTGACCGTCGCACCAGTGCTCGTCATCGCGGTGACGGTCGTCGGCTGGAGCGCCGATCCGGGGGCGCTCGTCGGGCGCGACGGCGCCCGTGTCGGCGATCTGGTCGGGGTGACCGGGACGCTCGGCGCGTCGGGGGCAGGGCGCGCCCTGCTCGAGCGGCGCGCCACGCTCGCCGACGAGCGCGGGGCCGCCCTGCGCACGCGCTACGGGCGCCCGGAGCCTCGCCTCGAGGAGGGCCGCGCGCTCGCATCGGCGGGCGCCAGGGCGATGATTGACATCTCCGATGGACTCTCCACCGATGCCCAGCACCTGGCTCGCCGCAGCGGCGTCCGGATCGAGCTGTCGCTGTCCGCGCTGCCGTTGGCGGATGGCGTGGCCGACGTGGCCGCGCAGCTCGGCAGCGACCCCGCGAGGTTCGGGGCCACCGCCGGCGAGGACTACGAGCTGTGTGCCTGTATTCCGAAGGAGGCGAACGCCGCCCTGCGGACGCCGTGGCTCCGGGCCGGCTTCACAACGGTCGGGCGTGTCGTCTCGGGGCCGCCGGGGGCGGTCTTCGTGGACTCCGGAGACGAGCCGCTCTCCGGATACGAGCACACGTTCTGAACGGCCCACCGTTGCGCGGCCCGCTCGCGGGCGCGGCGGATGATCGCGTCTGCGACGACGTTCGGCTCGACCCTGTACTCCCCCTGTGCAATCCGTCGCCTGAGTTCGGCCTTCCGCATCTCCCGCTCCTCATCCATGTCGTCCTGCCTTTCCGCACGAACAGCATCGGCCATCCGGCTTTCGCGCTCCATAGGGTCTTGACCCCAAAGCGGCGGATACCCATCCAAGGGCGAGAGATACCTCAATTCGTCCGAGTGGCTCGACGCTGCGCGATCTCATGCCAGCGTCCTGGACGCCCCCCGGGGCTGAATCTCGGCCAGGCGAGCGAACACGATGATCCGCTGTGCGGCGCTGTACAGCGGGTTGCACGCCGACAGAACGAGCCTGTCATAGCCCACATTGTTGATCACCCACACGTCGGTGGGCCGGACGATCTGGGTCTTCTGCACCACGTAGGTGAAGCGCCCGTAACGCATGTTCAGCACGATTTCGTCGTTCGGGCTCAGCTCGTTGATGCGCCGGAAGGGCGCCAGGTAGGTGGTGCGGTGTCCCGCGATGGCCACCGTCTCGCCGAGGCCCGGAAACGCCGTGCCCGGGTAGTGACCGGGTCCCTTCTCGAGGCTCACCGTGTCGGTGCCCTGGATGATGTCGAAGCTCGCGCCGATCTTGGGGATGTCGATGTGCCCGATCGCGTCGCCGGTCGGCACCGCGTGCTGCTCCTGGCGGGCCAGGTAGCTGACGCGGGCGCTCAGCGTCTTGAGGCTGTGCAGGGCCTGCTGATCGAGCGCGCTGAGCGGCGCCTGCTGGTAGGTCAGGAAGCGCTTGTTGACCTGGCTCGCCTTGATCAGGCCGATCGCGGCCGTCACCGGCTCCTGCCACACGAGCGTGACCCCGGCATCGAGCACGAGCAGGAGCCCCGAGATGATCAGGACCGAGGAGATGTCGCGGATCAGTCTCCTCATCGGCGGATGGCGGATTTGGTGCCGCCGAGCGAGCCCGGACCCGCGTAGGTGGCCGGCCCCCGCACGGTGATCGGCCGTTCGACGCGGCCCGGACGGCGGGCGGCATGGATCGACGTGATCACGGCGCTGGCCGTGCAACCGAGAACGAGACTCCACTCGAGCAGCGCCAGCAGGCCGAGGTGGCCGCCGGCCACCATGAGCACGAGGGTCCAGGCCAGCCCGATCGGTCCGACGCCGAGCGTGAGTGCGTAGTAACCAAGGATCAGGACGAGCGGCACGATGCCCAGCCCGAGTAGCAAGGCCCGGACCGATCTGGGCAGCTCGAGGTCGGGAGCGATGGCCCACATCCACAGGTTCAGTGCCGGCACCACGAGCGCCGCGGCGAACGGGTTGGCGATCCAGATGGCCAGCGTGGCGACGCCCATCACGAGCGGGAGCGCGACGGCCGTCCCGCCGTTGGCGCAGTCCCCTCGCGCGCCCGCGACGCGCGCGAGCGCCGGGCGCAGGAAAGCGAGCGCCAGCGCGATCACGCCGGCCAGCAGGATCATGATGGCGATGCCGCCGCCGTGCGGCGCGACGACGTTGGCGTCGACCGGACCGGGCGGCGTCGGGTGCAGCAGGCCGGTCAGCTTCAGCCCGAAGACGAGCGCCGTGGCCAGCACGAAGGGAACCGCTCCAGCGAGCACCCACCCCGCCCAGGGTCCGACGGCATGGCCGCGGCGACGGGCGCGGGCGTAGCCGTCGATTCCGGCGGCGAGCACGGGAAGGATCAGCGTCAGCACCAGGAGCCGGATCGTCCAGGCCGGCAGCAGCTTCTTGTCCCAGACCAGGTATGCACTCGGGGCAGGGATGTCACGGCCGTCCTCGAGCGCGCTGATCGTCTGCAGCGCGGTGCGCCCGAAGGCGGTCAGCCGGACGAGCGAGCCCGGATCGTTAGCTCCCGGCCCGCGCTCACCCGAGGCCGAGAGCAGCACGGACGCCTGGCCATGGGCCCCGAACGGCCCCTGCTCGGCAATCGTCAGCGGGAAGGCGAGCCGCGCGAACTGGCCGCCCACGCCCAGCCCGCCGGGCTGGATCCCGGCCTGGGAGGCCAGCGCTCCGGCGACCGTGTTGCGCAGCATCGGCGGCGCGAAGACGGGCGCATTCGACCACGGCACGACGGTCGGATAGCGGATCCGGGCTCCGGCCAGGTCGCCGAGCACGATCACGGCGTCCGGACTGCCACCGAGCGTGCGGGCCAGCTCGGTCGTCCCGGCCGCGCCGACCGAGCCGCTTGTGGAGACGAGGATGACCGTCCGCGACAGCGTTCGGCCGGAGAGGACCCGGGCCAGCTCGAGCAGCGTCGCGGTGCCCGACATCTCGGCCACCGCGGGCGATCCGCGGGCGTCGCGGTGGGAGACGACGACGATCGGGCGGCCGGAGAAGCCCGTCCGCACCCCCGTGATCGTCTGGATCGTGCGGACGCCGGCGGCCGTGTGCGCGGCGAACGAGTTATCCGAGGTGGCGTAGCCGTGGCGCGTGAGCACCTGGCTCACCTGTTGGGCCAGCGCGTTGTCGCTGGCCGACCCCGGTGCACGGTTCGGATAGTCCTGCGCCAGCCGGTTCATGGTCGAGTACGCGTTCTGCGCGTTGAAGGCGTCCGGCGCGAGGTTCGTGCTGAGCCCGCCCTGTTGATCGGAGAGGGAGAAGGCGAGTACGACGAGCGCAAGCGCCACCGGCACCAACACCGCCCGGTAGATCCGCGGGTCGAGCATGCATCTAGAGGTTAACCGGGACGGGCGATCCCCATGGTCGCCTCGTCGTACCCTTCACCGAGAACGAGGACTGGAACCTTGGCCGACCGCTCAGCCCGCATCCTGCTCGTCGATGACGAGCAGTCGATTCAGACGCTGCTGTCCTATCCGCTCCGCAAGGAGGGCTACGAGGTCGTGCAGGCCACGGACGGCGATCAGGCGCTAGCGCGCTTCGCCGAGCAGCCCTTCGATCTCGTCGTGCTCGACCTGATGCTGCCCAAGCTCGACGGTCTCGAGGTGTGCCGAAGGCTGCGCAGCCAGAGCTCCGTGCCCATCATCATGCTGACGGCCAAATCCGAGGAGATCGACAAGGTCGTCGGCCTCGAGCTGGGCGCCGACGACTACATCACCAAGCCGTTCTCGCTGCGCGAGTTCGCCAGCCGCATCAAGGCCGCGCTGCGTCGCACCGAGATGAGCCGTCCCGCCGAGACCGCCCCCGACGAGGTGCCGCTCGAGGTCCGGGAGCTGCGCATCGACTTCCCCAAGCGCTCCGTCCGGGTGCGCGGCAACGAGGCGCAGCTGACGTTCGTCGAGTTCGAGATCCTCTCCGCGCTGGCGCGCGCGCCGGGCCGGGTCTTCACGCGCGACATGCTGCTGGCGCGCATTTGGGGCGACTCGGCCTATCGTGACCCCCGGACGATCGACGTCCATATCCGGCATCTGCGCGAGAAGGTGGAGCGCGACCCCAAGGATCCGGAATATCTGTTCACGGTGCGCGGCGTGGGTTACCGCTTTCGCGACACCGAGCCCTGACGCTCGCCAGACGATAGACACCTCCGATGCGCTCGCTGCGCAACCGCCTCGCACTCATCTTCTTCGGCATCACGCTGCTGGCCATCGGCGCGCTCTACCTGTATGTGGCGCCGGGTCTGCAGACCAGGCTCGTCGATGAGAAGCTGAGCGAGTTGGCCGCGTCCGCGGCGCGTTACTCGGGTCCGATCAGGAGCACGGTCGGCGGCGCCTTTCGCCCCCCGCAGGTGCAGGGCCGGGTGGATTTCGCCGCGCTCAGCTCTGGCGACCGGGTGATCCTGTACTCGGTGGGGTCGGCGCTCGCTCCGACTGGGCCGCAGCTGACCCTGCAGTCGGACTCGAGCAATCGATTCGCCGCACCCGCGCTCGCCGTCCCTGTGGCCTATCGCGCCGCCACCACCGGGCGGATGGCCACGGGCGTCGAATCCGCTCCGGGGGGACTGGTCGCCGAGGCGGCCTATCCGGTCTTCTACCGGGGCCACGTCGGCGCGGTGATCGTCTACTCCTCGCCGGTCGGGGACATCGTCCGCAACGTGGCGATCGTGCGCCACGAGATCCTCGTCGCGGGGGGAATCGCGCTGTTGCTGGTCGTCGTCGGCGGCCTGCTCGTGGCGCGCTGGCTCGCCCTGCGCGTCAAGCGGCTCGAGCTCGCCGCCGAGCAGGTGGCGGCCGGAGACTTCGGTCATCCGATCCCGGTCGACTCCAATGACGAACTGGGTCAGCTCGCGGTCGCCTTCAACGACATGCAGCGCCAGCTCGCACAGCTCGAGTCGGCGCGCAAGCAGTTCATCGCCACGGCCTCGCACGAGTTGCGCACGCCGATCTTCTCGCTCGGCGGGTTCGTCGAGTTGCTGGAGGACGAGGACCTCGACGCCGAGACGCGCCGGCGCTTCGTCGAGCAGTTGCGCGCACAGGTCGAGCGGCTGCGAAAGCTGTCGGTCGACCTGCTCGACCTCTCGAGGTTGGAGGCCGGCTCGCTCGAGCTGCGGCCCGAGCACGTCGACCTCGGTGAGCTCACCAGGTCGGTGTCGGGCGAGTTCGAACCGACCCTCGCCCAGCACGATGCGCACCTCGAGCTGCGACTCACGGCGCGCCGGATCGAAGCGCTCTGCGATCCTGTGCGTGTTGCCCAGATCATGCGAATCCTGATCGACAATGCGCTTACTCATACCGGTGCAGGCACGCGAATCGTCGTGACCGCCGGGCGCGACGACGGCCATGTGCGCCTCGCCGTGCGTGATGACGGCGCCGGAATCGCCCGCGGTGCCATGCCGCGGCTCTTCGAGCCGTTCTTCACCGCGGACGACGCTCAGGGCTCGGGCCTGGGCCTGGCGATCGCCAGCGAGCTGGCCGAACGCATGTCGGGGCGGCTCTCGGTCGAGTCGGCGCCCGGCGAGACCGTCTTCACGCTCGAGCTGCCCGCGTGAGGTCGCGAGCCGCACGCAGAGGGGGCCTGGTCGCTGCGGGGCTCGCGGCGCTGCTCGCGGGCTGCGGCGGCGGCGGGAGTGCACCGCACAGCGCGTCGTCGACCTCGAGCTCGGGCGCGTCCGCCCCGATCACGATCGTTCAGAGCGCCGATCACGCCCAGTTCAGCGCGCCCACCATCTTCCAGAACGACTCCTCGGGCGTCGTCGAGGTGATCAGCACGTTCCCCGGCGGTAGCTCGAGCGTGCCTGGGCTGGGCTCGGGCACGGCGGCCCAGGGGTCCGGATTCGTGATCTCCAAGGCCGGTGAGATCGTCACCAACGCCCACGTCGTGACCAACGCGACCGGTGGCTCCAGCCTGCAGCGCGCGAGCGCCGTGTACGTTCGCTTTGCCGACGACAACGAGGTTCCGGCGACGATCGTGGGCACCGATCCGAACGCCGACGTGGCCCTGCTGCACGTGAATCCGTCCGGGCTGAACCTCAAGCCGCTGGCCCTCGGCACGAGCTCTGGCCTCGTGGTCGGATCACCCGTGGCCACGCTGGGTACGCCGCTCGGCGAGCAGAACTCGCTCTCGGTGGGGGTGATCTCGGCCACCAACCGGGCCATCCCCTCGCTCAACGGCTCGCCCGGGAGCGGCCAGGGGACGTTCGCGACGCTCGGTGCAATCCAGACCGACGCGGCCATCAACCATGGCAACTCGGGCGGCCCGCTGGTCAACGCGGGTGGCGCGGTGATCGGGATCAACTCGCAGATCGCTCCGGACTCGAGCGGCGGCGCGACCGGCATCGGGTTTGCCGTGCCCGTGGACGCGGTGAAGCGCTCGGTGGCGCAGCTTCGCTCGACCGGGACGGTCAAGTACGCCTATCTCGGCATCTCCAGCGAGGACCTGTTCCCACAGCTGGCTGCGCATCTCGGTCTGCCCGTGAACCACGGCTCGATCGTGGGCAGCGTCGCGCCCGGTTCGCCCGCGGCGCGCGCCGGTCTGAGGGGCGGTACCAAACGGATCACCTTCGACGTTCAGCAGTACATGGTGGGCGGCGACGTGGTCAGCAAGTTCAACGGTCGCGACCTGAACCACGATTACAATCTCGTCACCGCTGTGACTGATGCCAACCCCGGGCAGTCGGTCACGCTCGAGGTCTGGCGCGGCAAGTCCAAGCGTGATGTCCAGGTTACGCTCGGAACCCGGCCTTCGGGCGGTTAGCCCGCGGTGCAGCCAGCGGCATGGCAGGGTGCGGCGCGTGCGTGAGCTCGTGCTCGAACTCGCGCTGCGGGTACGTGACCGGGTGCTGCCGGAGCTCGGCGCGCACGCGGGCCGGGCCCACGCAGGCGACGGGGCGGGCGGCGACGTTACGTTCGCGATCGATGCCGAGGCCGAGGCCGAGGTCGAGCGGTTTCTCGCCGAGCGCGCACCTCGGATGGCCCTCTACTCGGAGGACCGTGGCCTGATCGCGCCGCCGGACGCCACCCACGTCCTGGTCGTGGATCCGATCGACGGCACGCGCCCGGCCATGGCCGGGCTCGAATCGGCCTGCGTGGCCGTGGCGCTCGCGCCGATCGGGGATGGACAGCCGCTGATGCGCGACGTGGAGCTCGGCTGCGTGGTCGAGATCAAGTCGGGCGAGCGCTTTGTGGCCCGTCGCGGCTCGGGGGTCGTGGAGAGCTCGCGCCCCGTCCGGCTGAGCCCGAACGCGGACATCGGCCGGATGTTCTGGGGGTATGGGTTTCGCGGCCGCCCGGCTCGGGCCACGGCCGAAGTGCTCGCCGAGCTGATCGACGCCTCCTCGGTCGGCGGGGGGACCTTCGAACTCGGCTCGCAGGCGTTCGTGATGACCCGGATCGTCACCGGACAGCTCGACGCGGTGATCGAGGTCGGTTCCAGGATGGTCGACGAGGTCCCGGGCCTGCGCGCGGAGTTCGAGCGCGTCGGCCACGGCCAGGTCCTCAACAACTCGCCCTACGACCTCGCGGCTCCGGCGCTCTGCCTGATCGAGGCCGGTGGCGTGCTCAGCGACGGATGGGGCCGGCCGCTCGACGACCGGCCGCTGCTGGGATCCGGCCACGAATTCCAGATGTCCTCGATCTCGGCGGCCAACCGCACCCTGCACAAACAGCTCGTGCGTGAGGTGGATGCCGGAATCACGCGTCTTATCTCGATGTGGGGTTGAGGTCGCGGCCCCCCGACCCGATATCTTCCTGCCGCCGCCATGCTCCAAACCGTCGCCGTAGGTCACAAGTTCCTCTCCGATTACGCGAGCATCGTCGGACGCCCGCTGGTCGAGGAGATCCGCGAACGCGCCGCGGCACTGGAGGGCAAGCGAGTCCTGCACGTGTCAGCCACGGCGTTCGGCGGCGGCGTCTCGGAGATTCTCTACACGCTGGTGCCGCTGATGCTCGACGTCGGGCTCGAGGCCGAGTGGCAGGTCATCTACGGCCGCGAGGAGTTCTTCAACGCGACCAAGGTGATGCACAACGCGCTGCAGGGCAACCCCCAGGACCTCTCGGGCGATCAGTGGGCGACCTGGCGGCACTTCAACGAGATCAACGCCCAGCAGATCACCGACGGCTGGGACGTGGTCATCATTCACGACCCGCAGCCGGCCGCGCTCGCCTCGCTCGTCCCCGATCGCTCGCGCTCATGGGTGTGGCGCTGCCATATCGACCTGTCGAGTCCGAACCCGGCCACGCTCGAGAACCTGCTGCCGTACCTCGACGTCTATCCGGCCTCCGTCTTTCACGTCCAGGACTATGTGCCGGCCGGCATGCAGAACGGGGCGCACATCATCCCCCCGGCGATCGACCCACTGGCGCCGAAGAACATGGCCTTCTCGCCCGACGACGCGATCTACATCTGCAACCAGTTCGGTATCGACGTGGACCGGCCGCTGCTCACCCAGGTCTCGCGGTTCGATCCGTGGAAGGATCCCCTCGGTGTGATCGACGCCTACCGGATCGTCAAGCAGCAGATGCCCGAGGTCCAGCTCGCGCTCGTGGGCTCGATGGCGACCGACGATCCCGAGGGCTGGGACTACTTCAACGCCACCGTCGCGCACGCCGACGGCGACCCGGACATCCACATCCTCAACAACTTCAACAACGTCGGCGCGATCGAGGTCAACGCCTTTCAGTCCTACTCTGACGTCGTGATCCAGAAGTCGACCCGCGAGGGTTTCGGCCTCACCGTCTCCGAGGCCATCTGGAAGGCCCGGCCGTTCATCGGCGGTGACGTCGGCGGCATCCCGCTCCAGGTCGTGGACGGCGAGTCGGGGTTTCTGGTCTCGACTCCGGAGCAGTGCGCTCAGCGCGCGCTCGAGATCCTGGCCGACCCAACCCTCGGCAAGCGACTTGGGATGGCCGGCAAGGAATCGGTGCGCAAACGCTTCCTGACCCCGCGTCTGTTGCGCGACTGGCTGGATCTCTTCGGCCAATTGGGCACCTAGTCCCGTGAGTCCCCCCGCCGATCCGCTCGTTCTGGTCTCGAACCGCGGGCCCGTGACCTTCCAGGAGGACGGCGAGGTACGGCGCGGAACCGGCGGCCTGGTCACGGCGCTGACCGGCCTGGCCTCCCACCGCGACGTGACCTGGATCGCCTCGGCGATGACCGACGAGGACGTCGCGGTGGCCGAGCGCAACGACGGCCGGCCGTTCCCCGTGCACGCTCCGGGCGGGGGCGAGTACCGCGTCAAGCTGGTCGCCTCGGACCCCGACGCCTACGACAGCTTCTACAACATCATCGCCAACCCGATGCTGTGGTTCATCCAGCACTACCTCTGGGATCTCTCCAACGCGCCGGACATCCGCCGCAACGAGACCGAGGCCTTCGAATTTGGCTACAACGTCGTCAACGAGGACCTGGCCGGCGCCGTGCTCGAGGAGATCGAGGGGGTCAACGAGCCGGTCGTGATGATCCACGACTATCACCTCTACACGCTCCCCGCGCTCGTGCGCCGCGAGCGTCCCGATGCCTTCCTGCACCACTTCGTCCATATTCCGTGGACCCAGTCGGACTCCTGGCGCGTGCTGCCCGCGACGATGCGCCAGGACATCTTCGACGGCATCCTGGCCAACGACATCGTCGGCTTCCACACCCGCTCCTACCGCAAGAACTTTCTCCAGTGCTGCGAAGACCTGCTCGATTGCGAGGTCGACTTCGAGACCGGGACGGTCAAGGTCGGCGACCGCGAGGTCTGGGTTCGGGCCTATCCGCTGCCGATCGACTCCAGCGCCGTGCAGGGCGTGGCCCGGCGTCCGCGCACACTGGAGTTAGAGGCGGAGCTCCTGCGCCGCCGGCGCGACCACCTGATCCTGCGGGTGGACCGAGCCGACCTGTCCAAGAATGTGCTGCGCGGCTTCAGCGCCTTCGACGTCTTCCTCGAGCAGCACCCCGAATTCCGCGAGCGCGTGACCTTCATCGCCCAGCTGATGCCGTCGCGGACCGACGTCGCCGAGTACGCCGAGTACCTTGAGCGGATCGAGGCGGTGGTGGCGGTGGTGAACCACCGCCACGGCTCGCCGGACTGGATGCCGATCCAGCTCAAGCTGCGTGACGATCTCGAGGAGGCCGTCGCCGCCTACAAGCACTACGACGTGCTGATGGTGAACGCGATGTTCGACGGCATGAACCTCGTGGCCAAGGAGGGGCCGATGGTCAATGAGCACGCCGGCGTGTCGATCCTCTCCGAGAACACCGGTGCCCACGAGGAGCTCGGCGAATTCGCCCTCTCGGTCAATCCGTTTGACATCCAGGAGCTCGCCGATTCCCTGCACGCGGCCCTGACCATGCCCGCAGTCGAGCGCGAGCGCCGCCATGAGGGCCTGAAGTCGATCGTCACGCTGCGCGACCCGGGGGACTGGATCGACGATCAGCTCAGGGACATTCGCGAGAAGGCGGCGCCGTAGGGACAGTTCGCGCCTCAGTGCAGCGTCCGGCCCTCGGCCAGCATCTCCACGAACTTGGCGATCCGCGCGGCCCTGGTCTCCGGGCGCTTGGCCTCGCGGATCCGGTAGAGGACGGCGTATCGATTGGGGCCTTTGAGCGTGGCGAAGAACTTCGCGGCCGCGGGGTTCTCGTCGAGCGCTCGCTGCAGATCCTCGGGCACCGTCGCGCGGCTCTGCGGCTCGTAGGCCGCGGCCCACCGCCCGTCGGCCTTGGCGGCCTCGACCGCGGCCAGCCCAGCCGGCCGCATCCGGCCGGCCGCGATCAGTCGCGTTGCCTTCTCGGTGTTGACCTGTGACCACTTGCTGCGCGCCGTCCGGGGCGTGAAGCGCTGCAGCCAGTGCCCGTCGTCGAGGGCTGCCTTCTGCCCATCGATCCAGCCGAGGCTGAGCGCCTCATCGAGCGCCTCCGGATAGCTCACGCTGGCCTCGGCGGCTGACTTCTTGGCGATCTTCAGCCACACGCCCTGGCTCGTCTCGTGGTGACCCTCGAGCCAGGTCCGCCAGGCGGCCTGATCGGGGAACGCGAGGACCGGGAGGTCGGAGGGTGGTGTGCGGCGGGTCACTCTTGGGGTTCGCGGCAAAATCTCGGCGCGCACCGGGCGCGATCAAACGCTGCGTCATTTGGTCCGGCTGCGGTCCATTGACGTCTGTCAGCGGAGCTTAGCCAGGTCGCTGGTTGGTACTATGCGCCGCGTGCGGAGGGCCTCCCGAGTCTTGGTCGACTGATGGGGAGGCCGGTCGCAATGCCCGCGCTCGCAACTGCGTGCTCGGCCCGCCGGGTTCCCTAGGCATGAGCGTCGTCGCGGCGTACTGCCGCCTTCGGCGGACCAAGCTTACAGCCAGTCCAGGCCAATCCCGGTGAACCCCATGTCGCAATTCATTCGCTCGGCGTCTCCCGTGCGAGTCGGCCTCGTCGTGCTCGCGCTCCATGCTATCTGGATCACGCTCTTCTTTGCGGCTGGCCACCAGGCCCGCGACTTCATAAAGATCGGTCCGAACTTCGTCACACGGAGCCACGCCTCGTCAATCATCCGCTACGACCCTCACTACGCCTATCCGCAGAACCACGACGTCACCCAGCAGGGCCAAGGCTTTGATGGCCAGTTCGTTTACTACATCGCGTTGGATCCCTCAAAGGCGCGCTATTACCTAGACGACCCGTCCTATCGCTACGAGCGAATCCTGTACCCGATCGCGGCTCGTTTCACGGCGCTTGAGCAACCGTCGTTGGTGCCTTGGACGATGCTGATCATCAACTGGCTCGCCGTTGGGGTGGGTGTTATCGCGCTGGGAGCGTGGTTGAAGCGGAAGGGAGTATCGCCCTGGTTTGCGCTGATCTATGGCGTCTACCCGGGAATGTTGATCACCCTCCAGCGTGACCTCACCGAACCGCTCGCATACGGTCTCGTGGCTCTTGCGGTCTATCTCTTTGATTTCGGCGGTCGCCGGGGGCTCCTCTGGTCAGGCATCACATTCGGTCTCGCGGCGCTCGCTCGTGAGACCACGCTTGTCTTTGCACTTACGTTCGGGCTGTCGATCCTCGCCGGTCGTCCGAACGCTCTGGGACGCCTCGAGGAGCATCGCACACGGCTCGTGCAGGCCATTCCGTTTGCCCTGTTGACCCTCGCGCCCGTGGGTATTTGGACGTTTGCCACCTGGTCTTGGCTGGGAGTCCCGCGCGCCAGCGCCAACGACCTCACCGCACCTTTCGTCGGTGCTTTCCAGGTTTCGTTCACGGCGACGCGACAACCCGTAGATCTTCTGTTCGTAGTAACCCCCGCCCTGCTCGCCGCTGGCGTCGCAATGGTCGATCTCCGGCGGGGTGTGGGACGGACGGAGCGCCTTTGCCTGCTCGTCAACGTGGTCTTCATAACCGTCCTAGCGAGCGGGAAAGTGTGGGTCTCCTACAGTTCGATCGGCCGCGTGTCCATCGCGATTGTGCTTGCGGCGCTCTTGTGTTTGCCGTATCTCGGATCGATTAGGCTTCACGGGCCAAGCTCGCGCTGCAGCGGCACGAGTCTCGTCGCGCTCATGACTGCGACTCTTTGGCTCGCGATGATCCCCGTAGTGATGTATTACGGATTCTCGTCCGTAAAGATCTGATCGCATCCACACCCGCGATCCGCGCCGCCAGGCGAGGTTCCCGGAAGCCACGTGTACGCTGCCGCCCATGCGCCGATATGTCCTGTCCGTTGCACGTTTCGTACTGCTCGCCGGACCGGTGGCGCTGGCCTTCTTCGCAGGTGGCTACTTCGATACACCACGGGCCTGGGCCGGGCTGGTGGTCTGGATACTGGTGGCCACGGCGATTCTCGCCGGGGCCGGGTTACCGCGCGGGCGTGGTCAGACACTTGCCCTGCTCGGGCTCGGTCTGCTTGCCGCATGGACGCTCCTGTCCACCTTCTGGGCGCCGATCGCGGGGAGTGCGTATCACGCTGGCCAACGCGTCGTGCTTTACGTGGGCGCTCTGGTGGCGGCGGCGGCCCTGCTGCGCGATCGGCGAGCGCAGCAGGCGGTCGAGCCTGCGCTCGCTCTCGGCGCGTTGATCGTCGTTGGCTACGGGCTCTCCGAGCGATTCCTCCCTGGTCTGCTCACTTTCCAGCATTCGGTGACCGCGCAGGGACGTCTCGAGCAGCCCCTCACCTACTGGAACGCGATGGGCGAGGTCGCGGCAATCGGGCTCGTGCTATGCGCACGCCTAGTCGGGGACCCCACTCGCTCACTCCGGCTCCGCGCTGCTGGCGCCGCCGCCTCCGCACCGCTCGGGATGGGTCTCTATCTCACCTTCTCACGCGGTGCGCTGTTCGCCTACGCCGCGGGGCTGGTGGCTCTGCTGGTCTTCGTCCAACGCCGAGAGCAGCTCCGCGGCGCTGTGTTATCGATCGCGGCCGGGACACTCGGTGCCCTCGCGGCGGCGCCATTCCCGGGCGTGGTCGGGCTCAGGAGCAGCGCGTCCTCGCGCGCGGCGCAGGGCTTGACCGCGCTCGTGCTACTAGCGATCATCATGGCCATCGCTGCGGTGGCGACCATCGGCATCTCCCGCGGCGAGCGGACGGGCAAGCTGCGACTACCGCGACGCACGCCCTTGATCGCCCTCGTCGTGATACTCGCGGGGTTAGGCATTGCGATCGTGGTTGGCGCGAAGGAGAACACCACGGTTCCACTGACCGCCCGGACGGCGCGCTTCGTCACGCTCCGCACCAGCCGCTACTCGAACTGGGCCGTCGCCCTGCGCGCCTTCAGCGACGAGCCGATCCGAGGCGTGGGCGCTGGGGGCTGGGCCGTGTACTGGTTGCGCTACCGGCCGACCAACGAGTTCTCGCAGGACGCACACTCCCTGCCGATCCAGACGCTCGCTGAACTCGGGATCGTGGGCCTCGCGCTGTTGCTCGCGTTTCTTGCCGGCATCGCGCTCGCGGCCCGCGATGCGTTGCGGGCGTCACCGTCGCTCGCGGCCGGCCCGGTCGCCGGCTTTGTGGTGTGGTTGGCGCACTCTCCGCTGGACTGGGACTGGGAGATGCCCGCCGTGACGCTCATGGCGCTGCTGCTCGCCGGCGCCATCGTGGCGCTCGCCGAATCAACCACCCGGACGACTGAGAGCTTGGCGTCCGGGAGCCTCGAAGACCCGCAGCGTCTGGCCTCCGAGGACCTCAGCACAGAGACCGGATTTACGGTCTGAGGCGCGAGCTCGTTCGCGTCGAGCTCGGGTTGGGCGTTCAGCTATAGTCGACCGCCGCCCTCGGGGCACGATCGACCATGGCCAAACCGCCCACCATCTACGACCTCATGCTGATGCTCACCACGAGCGCGCCCGAGGAGCGCCGCGCGAAGATTCGCGCCGACGTCGAAGCGACCATCACGGGCGCCGGCGGCAAGATCGAGCGCGACGACGACTGGGGCGTGCGTCCATTGGCGTACGAGATCAACCATCTCACCGACGCCGAGTATCACCTGCTTCAGTTCTCGGGTCCCACGGCGCTTCTCGAGTCGCTCTCGCACAGCTTGAAGATCGCCGACGGCGTGCTGCGCTTCCGCATCATCAAGGTCCTGTCGGGCA
Organism: uncultured Solirubrobacteraceae bacterium; assembly: GCA_963725515.1. Classification (GTDB taxonomy): domain Bacteria; phylum Actinomycetota; class Thermoleophilia; order Solirubrobacterales; family Solirubrobacteraceae; genus Palsa-465. The sequence continues at coordinate 483,249 of CAVRZB010000004.1, forward strand.
CGCCCCCGCCGCCTGACCCCGGCCCCGCGGTCGCCCTCGCGACGCCCGCGGCCTCGTCGGACGTCGAGTCGGCGGCCTAGCCCCCGAACTCGGGGTAGCGGCGCCCGCCGGGGGATCCGCGCCGCAAGCGTGATTCACCCGGAAGCCGTGATCCCACCCGGAGCCGGCTTGCACCCGGAGCCTGATCTCGCCCGGAGCCCGATCTCGCCCGGACACGGCAAAACGCAACGAGACCGTGCCCGTTTGTGCCGGCTGTGGTTCCTCGCTGAAACGTTTCTGCCCATTTTCCGGCGAGTCCCCCGGTTGCCGACCGCGCCGCGCCTAGACTCGCGTACAGGCTTTTCATCGATCTCTGGAAAGGAGCCATGAGCATGGCTGCCACCAACATCAACCGGGTCGTGATGACCGGAAACCTCACGCGTGACCCTGAATTGCGCACCACCGGCGGGGGCATGGCCATCTGCAAGCTGCGGATCGCCTGCAACACGCGGCGCAAGAACAACGCCACGGGAGAGTGGGAGGACAAGCCCAACTTCTTCGACGTCACCGTGTGGGGCGCGCAGGGCGAAAACTGCAGTCGCTTTCTGTCCAAGGGACGCCCGGTGGCGATCGACGGACGGCTCGAATGGCGCGAGTACGAGACCCAGGACGGACAAAAGCGCCAGTCAATCGATATCATCGCTGATTCCGTGCAGTTCCTCGGCGGGCGCGATGACAACCCCAGCGGCAATGGGTTCTCCGGAACCGCCAGCCAGACGGGGGAGAGCGACGTCCCGATCGACACCGGTGACTTTGAGAGAGCACCGGTGCCCGCAGGAGCCGGCGACGACGATATTCCGTTCTGAGGCAAAGAAGACTGAGGTAACCAGTGGCAAAGCAGCGCAGACGTCCGGTTCGCCGGCGCGATAGGAAGGGCGGGCCGACCTCCGGTCGCCGGAAGCCGTGCCCGTACTGTCGCGACAAGATCGACCAGGTCGACTACAAGGACCTGTCGCTGCTGCGCCGGTTCGTGTCCGAGCGGGGCAAGATCCGCTCGCGCCGGATCACGGGCGCGTGCCGCCGTCACCAGAGCCAGGTCGCGCGCGCCGTCAAGCGCGCGCGCGAGCTCGCCCTTCTGCCCTATGTGGCCGAGGGCGGCAGTGATCATCGTGAGCGGGGCGGTCGGGGAGATCGCGACCGCGACCGCGACCGGTAGGCCCGGTTAGACGATGCCCCAGGCAATCCTGCTGCAAGACGTCGACTCGCTGGGTGAGCGCGGCGCCGTGGTCGACGTCTCGCCCGGGTACCTGCGCAACTACCTGGTGCCACGCAAGCTAGCCGAGCCCGCCACGCGTGGGTCGATCGAGGCCGCCGCGCACCGCCGCGAGGCGGCGGAGCGGGTCAAGCGCGAGGCCGAGGAGCGGGCGCAGGAGAGCGCCGTGCTGCTCGGGCGCACAGTGCTCACGATCCCGCAGCAGGCGGGCGATGACGGACGGCTGTTCGGGTCGGTCACGCCGCAGGACATCGCCGACGCGATCCGCGAGGCCCGCGGACTGCGGGTGGATCGCCGCAAGGTCCATCTCGAGGAGCCGATCCGCAACATCGGCACGTACATGGTGGTCGTCGAGGTGGCCGACGGCGTGACCGCGACGATCAAGACCATGGTGGTCGAGGCGCGCTGAGAGCGTCCCGGCGCCCGTCGCTGGGGCGCCTGCAGTCCAGGCCGTCGAAGAGTTCCCGCGATTTGCGGGATCCGTCTCTCCGTGGCCGCCGCCGCCGAACCTAGACTCGGATGCCCGTGAGCGCGACCGCCCAGCTAGCCGTTCCGCCCCACAACCTCGAGGCCGAGAAGTCGGTTCTGGGGGCCGTGCTGCTCGACGAGCATCACCTCTACCCGCTGTTGGTCGAGGAGCACCTGCGGCCCGAGCACTTCTACCGTGAGCAGTATGGAGCCGTGTTCGCGGCGATGCTCGAGCTGCACTCCGAGCGACCGGAAGATCGACCATCTGACCGTCGCCGAGACGCTGCGCCAGCACGGCAAGCTCGAGGAGGTCGGTGGCCCGGAGGCGATCGACGAGCTGGCCGGCTGGGTGCCGGCCGCGGGACATGCCCGCGAGTACGGCCGGATCGTGCGCGACAACGCGCAGCTGCGAGCGCTGCTCACGACCTCGTACGAGATCCAGGCGAGCGTGCTCTCACGCGAGGCGCCGGCCCGCGATCTGGTCGAGCGGGCCGAGCGAGCAGGTGCTCGAGGTCGCGCATGACGACCGCCAGAAGAAGTTCCGCACGATCGCCGAGATCCTGGACGAGGAGACCGACAAGCTCCATCGCCTGTCGATCTCGAAGACCGCGCTGACCGGCACGCCGTCGGGCTTCAAGGACCTCGACGACCTGACCGGCGGCTTCCAGCCGGGCAACCTGATCGTGCTCGCGGCGCGGCCGTCGATGGGCAAGTCGGCGCTGGTGACCAACATCGCCGAGAACGCCGTCGCTGCAGGGTCATGCCGTGGCGCTGTTCTCGCTCGAGATGTCCGAGTCCGAGCTCGCGCAGCGCTTCGTCGCCTCGCAGGCCCGGATCCAGGGCGAGGACCTGCGCAAGGGGCGCGTGGCCGAGAACCGCTGGCCGAAGATCCTCGAGGCCTGCCAGCGACTTGTCGGACGCGCCGCTGTGGATCGACGACTCGAGCGACACCGGCGTGCTCGAGGTCCGCGCCAAGGCCCGGCGCCTGCACCACCAGCTCGACCGCAGGGCCTCGGCCTGATCATCATCGACTACCTGCAGCTGATGCGCCACGAGGGACGCGTCGAGAGCCGCGTCGAGCAGGTCGGCCAGATCAGTCGCGTGGCCTGAAGTCGCTCGCGCGCGAGCTGGAGGTGCCGGTGATCGCGCTGTCGCAGCTCAGCCGCGCCGTCGAGCAGCGCGGCGGGGACAAGAAGCCGATCCTCTCCGACCTCAGGGAATCGGGCCAGATCGAGCAGGACGCCGACCTCGTCATGTTCATCTATCGCGAGGAGTACTACGACAAGGAGTCCGAGCGGCCCGGCGAGGCGGACATCATCATCGCCAAGCACCGAAACGGGCCCGTCGGGGACGTCGTTCTGACGCTTCCAGAAGGAGTACCCGAAGTTCATGAACTACGCCGGTGAGCGGTTCAGCGGATGAGCGCGGTTCGGCGAATGAGCGACGCCTGTCCGTTCGATCTCTGCGACGGAACAGGTTTTCGCTATGACGAGGCCACCAACACCGCGTACGACTGCCGGTGTCGACCGCAGCGCGTCGCGCTGGCCAAGGCCCGAAGCCTCTCGGCGGTGATCCCGCGGCGCTACCAGGACGTGGCCTTCGAGCGGCCGCCGGTGACCGACATCGATCCGCAGGTCGTTGCGGCCGTGCATCGCTTCGTGCGCAACATCGACGCGCAGCTCGACGCCGGGCGTGGCCTGTGGTTCATGGGTCCGGTCGGCACCGGGAAGACCACGCTGGCCATGCTGGTCTCCAAGGCGGCGCTGAAGGCCGGGCGCTCGGTGGCGATCTACTCGCTGCCCCGGCTCTTGAACGAGATCCGCGACGGTCACCGCGCCGAGCGGTCGCACGTCGACCTGCTCGACCGGCTGGCCTCGGTCGATCTCCTGCACCTCGACGACGTCGGCGCCGAGCGCACCACGGATTGGGTGCTCGAGGAGCTCTACTCGATCGTCAATGCCCGCTACGAGGACAACCGTTCGATCGTCATCACCACGAATCTCGATGACCGCCAGGCGCTCCGGGAGCAGATCACCGAGCGCACGGTGTCGCGGTTGACCGAGATGTGCGACGAGCTGCCCGTCGAGGGCCACGACCGTCGCCTCGACCCCCGCCCGGTGTGACCGGGCACGCGCACCGCCGGAGCACGTCACCCCTACACTGACCCCGCAATGCCCGGAATCGTGATCGTCGGCGCCCAATGGGGCGATGAAGGCAAGGGGAAGATCACCGACCTGCTCGCCGAGCAGGCCGACGCGGTCGTGCGCTTCCAGGGCGGTAACAACGCCGGCCATACGATCGTCCGCAACGGGCAGACCTGGAAGCTCCACCTGATGCCCTCGGGCATTCTGCACCCGGGCAAGCTGTGCGTGATCGGCAACGGCGTGGTGATCGACCCGAAGGTGCTGACCGACGAGCTCGACGAGCTGCGCCGGCGCGGCGTCGACACGCGGTCGCTGCGGATCTCGGCCAACGCCCACCTGATCATGCCCTACCACCTGATGCTCGACCACGCGGGCGAGGCCAAGCTGGGCCGGCTGCAGATCGGGACCACCCGCCGGGGGATCGGCCCCTGCTATGCCGACAAGGCGGCTCGACTCGGGATCCGTGTCCAGGACCTGCTCGACGAGAAGATCCTCAAGAAGAAGATCGTCGCCGCGCTCGAGCCCAAGCGGCTGTCGCTGCGCCCCTTTGAGCGTGACCCGCGGCTCGACCTCCAGACGATCACCGACGACTACCTGCTCTACGGGCACCGGCTCGAGCCGCACATCGCCGACACCAGCCGGCTCGTGCTCGAACAGCTCGATCAGGGCGCGATGGTCGTATTCGAGGGTGCGCAGGGCGCGTTGCTCGACCTGGACCACGGTACCTATCCGTTCGTGACCTCCTCCAACCCGTTGGCCGGTGCCGCGACGATCGGCGCGGGCGTCGGTCCGAAGGACATCGACGAGATCTGGGGCATCACCAAGGCCTACGGAACCCGCGTCGGCGCCGGACCCTTTCCGACCGAGCTCGACGGCGAGCTGGCCGATCTGATTCGGGAGCGGGGCGGTGAGTACGGAACCACGACCGGGCGCGCGCGGCGCGTGGGCTGGCTCGACCTGATCGCGCTCAAATACGCCTCACGCCTCAACTCGCTGACCGCGCTGGCCGTGACCAAGCTCGACGTGCTCTCCGGCCTCGACCGGATCAGCGTCTGCACCCACTACCGGGGGGCCGAGGGCGCCGAGTTCGACTACTTCCCCTACCACCAATCGGTCCTGCACCACGCCTCGGGCGAGTACGTCGAGCTGCCGGGATGGTCGGAGGATCTGACCGAATGCCGCTCGGAGAGCGACCTGCCACAGGCCGCGCGCGAATATCTGCAGTACATCTCGGAGTTCACCGGCGTGCCGATCGCCCTGATCGGCGTCGGCCCGGGACGCGAAGAGGTGATCTGGACGCAGGCCAGCCAGGGCATGACCGGCGCCGAGCGCTCGAAGGTGTCCTCGGGCTAGGGCGCGGGTCCGGTCCGGTCAGCCCGCTCGGCGCAGCAGGAAGCGCCTGCCCGGACCGGTGATGTTGAAGTTGGCGCGCTTGACCAGCCCGGCGGCATAGGCCGGCCAGTAGGCGCCCGTCGGCGGAGCGCCCGGCACGCAGGCTCCGCCCGATTCGCCCGGGTTGCCAATCCAGGCGAACCCGTCGGCCCACCGGTAGCCCGTGCTGCCGGTCGGCCGCGGACCCAGGCCGCGCCCGGCGGGGTTGCAGAGGACCTCGTTGCCCTGGCGCACGCGGCTGTGCGGCACGAGCGGGCCCTGGCCGTTCGTCGCGGTGCTCACGACGAAGTGCACGCCGCCGAGCGTGCGGGCGATCCGCTGGCCATAGGCGAGCTCAGAAGTGGTCCAGTCGAAGTGGGTCGAGTTCAGGAAGAAGCCCTGCGCCTGGTGCACCCCGGCGCGGTTCAGGAGTCCGGCGGCGTTGCGCCAGTTGAGCGCGTCGCCGGCCCCGGCATCGACGTAGATGACGAGGTGCGGGTTGCGCGCGAGCGTGCTGATCGCGTAATGCAGCTCGGCGAGGCGCACGGAGAGCGCGTTCGGCTTCAGGCACGGACTGGTGATCAGCGAGTCCATCTCCAGGAAGAGGACGGCCCGGAAGTTGCCGATGCCGTAGGAGAGGCCGTCGATGAAATGGCGGTAGGAAGCCTGCTGCGCGGTCGTGTCGGCGGCGCCGCCCTCGGCGCACTGCCGGGCCACGAGCCGATAGGTGGCGATCATCGGCACGGCCCCCGGGTCGGCGTCGTAGGACTTCTCCAGCGAGGTGAATACGGCCTGGCTGGGATCCGGGCCGTTCCAGGCGCCAAAGCGCACGGTCCAGGGCTGCTCCGCGATCACCGACAGCGCGCGGGCCGTGGCCGGCGCCGAGTGCAGCAACGCGAGCTCGGACTGCCCGGCCGGAGATCCCCAGCGGTCGACGTAGAAGCGGGCGCCCTGGAGGGGGTTTCCGTTGCTGGGGGCGGGGCTCAGGGCCAGCGGGTTGAGTGGGTTGCGCACATCGAGCGAAGCGTCGTGAACGATGGCCAGCCGTGCGTTGTTCGGCTGTCCAAGGTCCTCGGGCCAGGACCCGAAGAGGTACACGGCCACGTGGGCGGGCGGCCCGATGAAGCTGTGCGGGACGATCGGGATCGTGAACGACGCCGAGCTCTGGCCTGCGACGAAGTGCAGCGTCCCACCCACATCCTGGTAGTCGATGCCGGGCAACGAGTCGAGCCGATGGGTGCCGTAGCGGACGTACTCATCGCCGCCGAGCGCCGGCGTGCGGGTGACGGTGATCGTGGCCCGGCCCTGGGTCTCGCCCGCCGTGTATGCCGTGGAGCTCAGCTGGACCGAGGCGCTGGCCGTGCCCGCCAGGCCGAGCAGGGCGCTGAGCACGAGTGCGGGAAATCGCCGCATGCTCATTCATCGGCACCAAGCACGCCGGAAGTTGAAGCGTTGGGCAAGGACTAGACACACCGGCCAGCCAGGCCGAGCGGGTGGGCGCTAGGCTCTGTCCATGGCGCCAGAGAACCCCAATCCATTCGGAGAGGACCTGTTCGGGCAGGAGCACGTCCGCGTCTATCGCGAGACGAACGGTGAGCGAGGCTACACGTGGCGCAACGGAACCAAGATCCTCCTGCTGAGCACGATCGGGCACTCCTCGGGTGAGGAACGGACGACGCCGCTGATTCACCGCGAGCACCGGGGCCGGTGGGTCGTCGTGGCTTCCAAGGGGGGCGCGCCGGCAGATCCGGCCTGGTACCGCAACCTGCAGGCCAATCCCGAGGCGACGATCCAGGTCAAGGCAGAGACGATTCCGGTGCGCGCATCGGACGCGCAGGGCGAGGAACGCGAGCGTCTGTGGCGGGACATGGCCGAGGTCTGGCCCGACTACGACGGCTACCAGCGCAAGACCGACCGCACGATCCCGGTCGTCGTGCTCGAGCGTCGCTGAGCCAGGCCTCCGGCGTCCGCCGCCGGCGGTTCCCGGCGCTCAGCGCCAGTTCTCGAGCAGATCCGCGTCGCCGACCTGACGCACGGCGCGGGCCGGGACGCCCATCACCACGGCGCGAGCCGGCACGTCAGCCGTGACCACGGCGCCCGCGGCCACGTAAGCTTCCTCGCCGATCTCCACGCCCGGCACCAGCACGGCCCCCGCTCCCACCCGGCAGGCGCGCCGAAAAACGGGACCCCGGAGGCCCTCTCCGCGGGGATGGCGGCCCATCGTGTCGTCGTTGCTGGTCAGCACCCCCGGGCCGAGGAACACATCGTCCTCGACGACACTGTCCGCGGTCACGTAGACATTGGTCTGGATCAGGACGCGGGCACCGACGAGGGCGCCGAACTCGATCGCCGATCCCCTTCCGACCACGGTCCGCTCGCCGATCGTGGCCCGCTCGCGCACGTGCGCCTGATCGCCGATGATCGTGCCGGCGCCGATGATCGTGCCGGCGCAGACCACCGCCCCGCAGCAGATCATCGCTCGGTCCTCGACCACGAGCGCGTCGAGCTCCCCCCGCGGTGCGTTGGAGGACTCGCGCAGCCGCGGGCGCTTGCCCAGCACCGCACCGTCCTCGACCGTGCAGCCTTCGCCCAAGCGGGTGCCCGCGTGGACCACCACGCCCGACCCGATTCGCGCGCCCGCGGCGATCTGCGCGCCCGCGTGGACGATCGCCCCGGGGTCGATCTGCACGCCCGGAGCGATCGTGGCCTCGGCGGAGATGAAGGGGCTAGCGCTCATCGGCACCGGAGTTCCTGGCCGACGCGTCGAGGGAGCGCTGGAGCTGCTCGAGCACGCGCACCACGCGCAATCCACTGGCCCCGTCGGAGCGCGGCTGGGTCCCCGTCCGTGCGCACTCCACGAAGTGCTCGCACTCGAGGCGCAGGGGCTCGACGTTGGGAATCCGTGGCGCGAAGATGTCGCCCGTGCGCGTGATGTACTCGCCGTAGGTGCGCACATCCTCGTCGAAGCCTTTGTCGTAGATCGTCAGCTTGCCCTCGACGGCCATGTCGTCGAAGGTGGCCATCCGGCGTGAGCCGACGACCGTGAAGCGGCGCTCCTTGTGAGGATCGAGCCACGAGAGATGCAGGTGCGCCGAGAGCCCCGAGGGGAAGCGCAGGAAGCAGAACACGACATCCTCGACACCCGCACGCACGTAGGACTCGCCGTGGGCGGCGACCTCACGCGGCTCCTCGCCGGCGAGGGCGAGTACCACAGAGACGTCGTGGGCGCCCAGGCTCCAGAGCGCGTTCTCGTCCGCACGGAGTTTGCCGAGATTCAGCCGGTTGCCGTAGATGTAATAGATGCGCTCGCCGAGCTCGCCAGAGTCGGCCAGCTGCTTGAGCTTGCGCACCCCCGGGTGATACTCGAGCAGGTGACCGACCATCAGGATGCGCTCGTACTCGGCCGCGGCGGCCAGCACGCGCTCGGCGTCGGGGACCGACTGCGCGAGCGGCTTCTCGACGAAGCAGTGCTTGCCGGCCTCCAGCACGCGAATCGCGATCTCCGCGTGGGTCGGCACCGGCGTGGCCACCGCTACGGCGTCGAGCGTCGCGTCGTCGAGCAGCTCGGCCAGGTCCGCCGTCAGGCGGACGCCGGGAAGTTGGGTCGCGATGCGCGCCCGCGCCTCGGGCGAGGCGTCGCAGCACCACACGAGCTCGCAGCCCGCGATGGCCGCGAAGTTGCGCGCCAGATTCGGGCCCCAGTAGCCGAGGCCCACGACGCCGATGCGCAGCGGCTGCTCGGTCATCGCGGTGGCCTCATGCGTAACGGAGTGTAAGAGCCGCGACGACGCGCTCGCCGGCATGACCGTCGCCGTAGAGCGCCGGACGCTCGGCCGGCGCCGGACGCTCGAGCGCGGCCAGCGCCCGCTCGCGGTCGAGGTCGACCAGCACGTTCCAGCCGTGCTCGACCGTTTCGGTCCATTCCGTGCTCGGTCGCAGGGTCACGCACGGGACACCGGCCAGGTAGGCCTCCTTCTGCAGGCCGCCCGAGTCCGTGAGCACCGCGCGCGCGTTGTGCAGCAGAGCGGTGAACTCGAGGTAGCCGAGCGGCGGGACGACTCTGACCCCGCCACCGGCCTCGAGCTCGGCCAGCAGGCCGGCCGCCTCGAGCCGGGCCCGCGTGCGGGGGTGGAGCGGCAGCAGCACGGGGTGGGGGATCGCCAGCAGGAGAGCGACCAGCGCCCTCAGCCGGTGCGCGTCGTCGACGTTGCCGGCGCGGTGCGCGGTGGCGAGCACGAACCCGCCGCGCTCAAGACCGTAGCTCGCCAGCACGTGGGCGCGTCCCTGCGCGCCCGATTCGGCCCGCAGCGCCACGTCGACCATCACGTCACCGACGAGCTCGATCGCGCCGGCGACCGATTCGCGCCGCAGGTTCTTGACCGCGAGCTCGGATGGGCACAGGAGCAAGTCGGCGGCGTGATCGGTGAGCACACGGTTGAGCTCCTCGGGCATGGCTCGATCGAAGGAGCGCATGCCGGCCTCGACGTGGGCGACGGCCACAGCGCCCTGAGCGGCCACCAGAGCGCCGGCGAGGGTCGAGTTCGTATCCCCATAGACGAGCACTACGTCGGGGCGCGAGCCGCGCATGATCGGCTCAAGCGCCGCAAGCATGCGCGCGGTCTGCGACACGTTCGAGCCCAGCGCGATCCCGAGCTCGTGCTCGGGCGGCGGCAGCCCGAGTTCGCTGAAGAACACGGCCGACAGCTCGTCGTCGAAATGCTGACCGGTGTGGACCATGATCTCGTCGTGGTCGCGTCGCAGCAGGGGTGACACGGCCGCTGCCTTGATGAACTGCGGCCGGTTGCCGATGACGGTGAGGACCCTCAGCTGCGAAGCTCCGAGTGAATACGCGCGCTCAGCGCCGCGGCCGTCGCTGCGCTCACCGGTCCGGGGGCATCGAAGCGGCGCTCGTCGAGGGAGGTCACCGGCTGAACCTCCCTGATCGTTGAGGCCAGGAAGACCTCGTCGGCCGCGCCGAGCTCGTCCAGCGTGCACACGCTCTCGGCGGCGCCGGTCAGCTCCATGACGCGCGCGCGGGTGATCGAGGCGAGGATGTGGTCCTCGAGCGGCGGCGTCAGGATCGCGCCCTCCCTGACCCAGAAGATCGAGCTCGTCGGCGCCTCCAGCACGCGCCCGTGGGGCGTCACCAGCAGCGCTTCGTCGAAACCGCGCTCGCGCGCGAGGCGACTGGCCAGCATGTTGGCCGCGTAGGACAGCGACTTGATGCCATCGAGAATCCGGGTGGGGGCGTAGGTCACGGGTGTCAGCCGGACGCGCTCGGGGCCATCGGGCAGCGCCTCGGTGAGCAGCAGCCGGCGGCCGCCGCGCGTCAGCACGATGCGCAGCGACTCGTGATCAGGACCGGCGCCGGCCTGGGCGAGCAGGCGGTGCGCATCGCTGCGAATCGCCTCGAGATCCAGCGGCAGACGCAGATTCTCGGCTGAGCGCTGCAGTCTCACAAGGTGGTCCTCGAGCGCGAACGGACGGCCGCCGTACACGCGGATGACCTCGAACACGCCGTCGCCGCGGATCAGGCCGTCATCCGTGGCCGGGATCGTGGCCTGGGCGGCGGGCAGGATCTCGCCGTCGAGCGACGCGAGCGAGCTGGGACCGGACGGGCTCATGGGGCGCAGCCTACCCGGCCGCGGCCCAGATCTCCGCGAGCCGAACGATCGTGGCCGCGGCTGCGGCCATGTCCTGCAGCGATGCCCATTCGCGCACCGAGTGGTACTCGTGCCCGCCGTCGAAGATGTTCGGGGTTGGCAGGCCGCGTTCGCTCAGACGCGAGCCGTCCGTCCCGCCCCGGATGGGCCGGCGCAGCGGCTCGATCCCCTCGTTGCGCATCGCCGCCTCCGCGGCCTGCACGACCTCCGGGGCCGCCTCGATGTGGCGCCGCATGTTGCGGTACTGCTCGCGCACGTCGAACTGCAGCCGGGCGCGGGGCTCGGCGTCGACCACGTCGTGCGCGAGGCGTTTCAGCAGCGCCACGTGAGCGTCGAGCTGCTCGTCGTCGAAGTCCCGCACGATCACGCGGATCTCGGCCCGGGCAACGGTCCCGGTGAGCCCGTAGGGGTGGATGAACCCCTCGCGACCTGATGTCGTCTCGGGGGCCAGGGTGTCTTTTGGCAGGCGGTCGACGATCCGTGCGGCCAGGCGCAGCGCGCTCACGAGCTTGCCGGCCGCCTGCCCGGGGTGCACGTCGACGCCGGTCACGGTGACGATCGCCTCGAGCGCGGAGAACGTCTCGTCCTGGAGCTCGCCGAGCTCCGAGCCGTCGATCGTGTATGCGCAGCTCGCGCCGAAGCGCTCGAGGTCGAAGAGGGTCGCCCCCTCGCCGATCTCCTCGTCCGGTGTGAAGGCCACGCGCAGCCGTGGCCGTGGCCGCTCCGGGTGCGCGGCGAGGAACCGCACCGCGGACATGATCGCCGCGACGCCGGCCTTGTCGTCGGCGCCGAGGAGGGTATCGCCGCTCGAGGTGACGATGTCGTGACCATGCTTGGCAGCCAATTCCGGCATGGCCTCGGGGTCAAGTCGCGTGCCGCCCACGGGCAGTTCGATCACGCTTCCGTCGTAGGAGCGGTGGACGAGCGGCTCGACGCCGCGCCCGGGGGCGTCCGGGCTCGTGTCGACGTGGGCGATCAGTCCGATGGCCGGGGCCTGCTCACGGTTCTCTCCGGTGGCCTCGAGTGACGCGGTGACGTACCCGTTCGGATCCAGTGCGGCGTCGCTCAGACCGGCCCCGAGCAGCTCGTCGACCAGCAGCCGCCCGAGCTCTAGCTGCCCCGGCGTGCTGGGCGATCCGGTGCGCTCGCGGCGGGCCTGGGTGTCGATCCGGACGTAGCGGAGGAAGCGCTCGAGCAGGTCCGAGGACAGCTCCTCGGCGAGCGGCGAGGTGAATGGCGCGCGGGGCACGGGGGCCCGAATGTATCGCGCCCCCGGAAACCGGATCATCTAGCCGGCTTGGCCGAATCCCGGCTCGACGCTGCGTGCGCGGGCGCCCGCGCGTCGCTCGGCGACGGTGGCCAGGAACAGGCTCAGCTCGAAGAGCAGATAGAGCGGCACCGTCTCGCAGAGCATCGTGATCGGATCGCCGGGCAGCAGAGCGGCCACCGAGCCGCAGGCCAGGATCGCGTAGCGGCGGTTCTTGCGCAGCTGGCGCGGGGTGATGATGCCCGCGCGGGTTATGGCCAGGATGCCGACCGGCACCTGGAAGAGGAGGCCCATGGCCAGCACCATCGTGGCGGCGAACTTGTAGTACTGGCTCGCCTGTACGAGCACGTTGAACTGCGCGCTGTTGAAGTTCTGGAAGAAATGCACGGCGGCGGGCAGCACGACGAAGTAGCCGAACGCCGTTCCGAGCATGAAGAGCCCCGGGATCGAGAGGATGAGCGGGCGCATCTGGCGCCGCTGCTCGGGCTCGAGCGCCGGGAGCAGGAAGCCGTAGAGCTGCCACAGAACCACGGGCAGCGACAGGATCAGGGCGAAGATCACCGACACCGTCAGCGTGGTCGTGAACGGCTCGCCGATGCCCAGGGTTACCGGCCGGTCGCCCTGCGGCGGCGCCGACAGGCGCAGTATGTCGTGGTTGAGGCCGCCCTGGGCCTGCAGTAGAGAGGCGCGCGCGGCGGCTGGAAGATGTTGGCCGGGTCCGTTCAGGACGCTGACCACGGTGCGCAGCTGAACGGCCAGGTCGCGCGCGCTGCGCTGCACCTCGTAGGTGGCGCCCAGCGGCCCGTGGCCGTCGCGCACCTGCTGCTGCGTCTGATGGGCCAGCGGCCGATCGATCAGACGCAGCAGCGCATGGTTCTGCCAGAAGCAGAAGCCGAAGGCGATCGCCACGGCGACGAGCGAGACGATCAGCCGCGTGCGGAGCTCGTCGAGGTGTCCGACGACGCTCAGCTTGTCTTCA